>JAKQEE010000023.1 GCA_029558635.1 Pseudomonadota bacterium
GAGATAATTCACGTGGTCGATCAAAAGCACATTTGAAATATTCTGGAATGTGAGATCGGATACACGTACAACGATATAGTTTGTGGCTTGATCTGTCAGCGGAAGTGTGGCCGTCGGGATTGTTCGCTTGATAAATTTCCCAGATTCAAGAACGATAAAATCCGTACTCTGGACTGTGACACTTGACCCATCTGGCGCGTATGTGTGGACTGCTGCTGTCATTGCACCAGCTGAAACATAATTCCTGGTCACATCCAAAAGATCGACGGCGGACTGGACGGTTTTCGCGGCCATGCCGGAAACGGTCGGATCGTAGGAAACTTCGGCGGCTGTTTTGACGTTGTAAATATTGCAAATCTGTGATTGTGAAATATTGCCGATATTTTTGAGCGCAATCGAGACTTGATACACGAGCGCGATAGGATACGCAGAAGGCGCGGCGCTTATCGTCCAATTACCCAGCGAATCAAGCGTCCCCAAAATGATGTCGCCGTTTGCGTCGCGGGCTGGTTCGTCAACTGGGCGGCCGTCGGTTCCTGTTTTTGTGGCGAGACAGTCTCCAGCGTTTTCGTACCGGTCCAGAAGGATCGTGCTTTCCGCTGGCGGCGTGAGCGTTCCGCTTGTGTTGCTTGCAATACTCTCGAAAATTTCATATATGATTTCCTTGTTTTCAAGACTTGACACGCGCCCGGACAGCGTATTCGTTCCGAGCTCGGGCAGGTACAAGACGGTTCCGTCAAAATACGCAATCAAAACATCGTCAGCGCCGAGGTTCGCACCGACAAGCGCAGCTGTTTGAATTGTGATCGTCGAATTTGCGAGCCGGTCAAGTGTCGCGTATGCAATCTCCCCAGCCAAGAGCGTGAACGTCCCGGCTGCAATTTCGTTGAACGTTGCCGGGCCTGCGGATGCGGTCGGGAGCTCTATCCTGATCGGCTGCGTCCAAGTCAATTGACCGCCGGTTACTGTGATATCGCCGTCGGTATGCAGTAAGCGCACGTCATTTTCGATGAGCTTATTTACTGTCGTGTTGACGGCAAATGTGGCTGTCGGCGTCCACCGCGTTATCCGTGTCGCGTCAGTATCGAAAGTGGCAATCACGATTCCGTTGAGAGGCGCGACGGTTCCGAGTCCAACACCGGACGCATCGAGCCAACATTTACCGTTCGTCGTATTCAGCGGCGCCGGGATATTTGTTCCGCCGCCGTACACATACGCGGTATTATTGATGACATACGACGACGCGGAAACGTAATCCACGAGGTCGTCGGTCAAATCGTCAGACGAAATGCCACCAGTTACGACGTATGTCGGCTGTGTCCCCGGGGTACTTGACCCGGACAAGAGGCCGATAATTTTTGAGCGTTCGTCGAGTAGCACTTTCAGCCTCCATCGTCGAAAATAATTGCCGACCCTTCGCCGCCGATCACGTACACGACGCGGCCGCCGGTTTCAAAAATCTGCGCGGCAGGGTTTAATTTTCGCGCGGTTTGCATATTATTTGTAATTGTATTCACGAAAATTGTACTGTCGCCTGGCTGCAGTGAGTCCTTGTACTCTATTGTGCAAGGGCCAAGACCGACAGCCTGCCAGGCATCCGGAGGGTACACGGTGCTGCCAACATAACGACCGGCCCCGGCTGTAAATTCGATTATCGAACGTGCCATTAGAATGGGAGCTCCTGTTGTTGATATTCGGGGAACATTTGAATGGAAGAAATCAGTTTCGTGTTTTCGTCCTTCAAGCGCGCCACGTTTTCGGCAAATGTCGTGCCGGTCAATTTCTGCGCCTCATATTCCCTCGTCGAAAATCCATTCATTACGCGGGTTTCTGCGGCCTTTGTTTCAACGGCTGGATTGAGTGACGGGATCGGCAGGCCATTCCAGCGCGCGAACGTCCACGCGGCACGGATGCGTGGGATTTCCCAACCAGGTGCGGCGACGAGTCCGGCCGCAATTTCGCCCTCAAGCCATGCGGAATATATCGGGTTCAAAAAATCGTTTGCAAACTCCTGATTGAGATTTTCGAAAATCCGGAAACCCAATTCAATAGAGCCTTTTGACGCGCTGTAATTCTGTCCGAATTGCATTTTGACAAGCTCAATCGGGATGCCGACAGCGCTGGAAATGTACGTTAAGAGCCGGTCAATAAATTCGGGGACATTGATATTCGGTCGGCGCGTGTCTATTCCGTCGTATTTGTACCCTGGCGGGAGTCCCTGATTGATAATCCCGCCATGCTTGACCTCGCGCAAGACAAGATCATCATATCCGGATACGGTTTGCTGTGACGGTGCCGAATCGGTCTGGCCCTTCGGCGCGCCAAAAGTGCCGAAAGGAGCCTGGCCGGCAGTAGCATCTTTGTCGACAGTGACAACCCCGGCCATGCTCGCATTTATGACAGCGGATTCCAATTCAAAAATCGTCATGTCGCTACATTTTGCGAGCTCGTGTAAGACGGGCGCGAGGAACGGCATTCCGCGATACTGGCCCGGCTCCATGCTGACGTATCCGTGGACAAGAATTTGTTTCTTCGTTTTTTCGGAATATGCGGCTATCCGATTTGTTTCAGTCTGGCCGTCTGCTTTTTTCGTCTTGACATATACCGCGACCTCTTCGCCGGTTTGAGAAATTTCAATTCCCTCTTTGACGATGTTCCCACGCGAACGTGCGGCCTCGATAAAATTGCCTGCCGGTTGTGCGACCTGCGCCGGGTGGATCAGTTGAACGGATAGGGGATTTATGCGCTGGCGTTTTGAGTCCCAACGCAAGACGGCGAAATACTCACCCCATACGATCATGGACGTGACAGCAAGACCCTGCAGCTGATTGAGACTATTTTGGTAGGCATAGTCAGCATCTTTCGAGTTTGACCAGATCCGCCATGAAGATTCGACACGGGCGACCCATTCCCGGAGCTGCTCTTCGTTCGCGCCCAAAATTGTGGTCGACGGCATGGCCTGCAATCGCAGGCCAGAATTTACGGTAAAATTCCGCAACGAATTTACCACAGACCTGGCGTGAGCGCTATCCCAGTATGCCTTGTATGACTTTTGCGCGGTGTCCTTCCATGACGCCCCGAGTATCGGATTATGGACTGACAACATCTGTGTCCGAGGTGCGCCTGTTAACGTGTTCGCTGGAAGAGGCGTTCCGTCGAATGCGGCGCGAATCTTGTTGACAAGTTTTCCGGCAAAATTTTTCAGCGTCACGTTATGGCCTCCATTCCGAAGATCCATAAATAAACGGGGGCGCTGAAACTCCGACGGATGATGGGTAGTCTTGCTGCAGCATGATCATGTAATTTTCACGCATTTGCAAAAGGACTTTCATATCCCGCTTCCATCGCGTGCGAGACTGGCCGGAATCAAGATCGGTTTCGGAATATCCCTGTTCAAGTTGTGTGTCGATGTCCTTGATTTTCGTAATCAGTTCGGACTCGGTATATAATGCCATCGGTTTCCCGCCTGTTAGGCAATTTTACTTTCAAGTATACCATATAATAGTGGAATATGCAAATCGCCACCTAAGCCCGCCCGGATCGGCACCAATCCCAGAAAATTGGCCAGTCTATTTCCTTCTTCCCCGCCAATACGGATACCTGTAGGGCAAGAATGTCCAGCCCGGCCATGCAATAGACGCGGCAGTCCAGCGCTTCGTTCCGGTCACGTATCGTCGCGTACTGATACCCGACGATTTTCCCGTGGACTTTTTTCGCGCGCTTTTCTTCGGCTGTCAACTGATCAAAATACACCATCGGATAATCAGACGGGAAATACAACATATTCGGAGGCTCGATACCGTCGACGGACCGGCGCAAAGC
Source organism: Pseudomonadota bacterium (assembly GCA_029558635.1). GTDB lineage: Bacteria > Pseudomonadota > Alphaproteobacteria > Micavibrionales > Micavibrionaceae > UBA1573. Next base: position 3,823 of record JAKQEE010000023.1, read on the forward strand.
CAGACGCTGGTACAAAATATCCTTGTATGCCAACGTATTTATGTCATATTTCAGCAGGCCGGAAAATTCCTTGAGCCGATATTCCTTGAAAAGACCTCGCATGGTTTCCGCGCCCTGTACCGGGTGCAAGTGCAAGAGCGATTCGCAAAATTTGTTCGTAACTTCCGGGCGGAAAGAAGAGTCGATACACGCGATAGATGGGACAAACGGGAAATCCTGACCGGTGATTTTCCGGCGCAATTCAGCCCACGCGCCTGCGTTCGGATCGTCTGTGTCACCTTCAATCACATAATAGTCAAGCGAATATGCGTTCCCCTCTTCCGAAAATCCGCACAGCTCGCATTCCAGCCGGGCCGGTTCTTTTTTGCCGCCCTTTTGCACGTCGATCCCGAGCGTGGCAACCACGACAGAATCGGGGACGGTTCCGCGCTTGTAATCGGACCGCAGCTCAGTGACGCGCTCGAGACGCGGCGCTTCAAAACCACGTTCTTCGTACGGTTCGCCGAGCTTCAAGTTCATGAACCCTTGCAATTTTGTCATGTCATTCATCGCGTCCGCCCACTCTTGCGCGATAGATTCCCATGACAAAAATGGCGAGTACAATGCGTTTATGGAATATGAGTGGTAATTTTTCGGAGCATCCGGATTTGTCGGTACCCATCGTCCGGACTGTAACATTTGCATCTTGTTTTTATCGGTAAAAAGCGCCCCACAGTGTGCGCACATGTACCCGACGGATTCAGGAATCACAAAACCGCGCGCATCCGTCTCATATCGCAACCGGTAGATATCGCGGTCCCGCCAGACAAGCGGCTGCATGTGACCGCACTCGGGGCAAGGGATATTGTATAGACGCTGATCACCTTTCAAAAATGCCGGGTATATTTTTGATGTGGATTTTTCCAGCGGTGTCGAAAAAAGAAAAATCTTGGAACGGCCTGAGTACGCAATTGTGCGCGCCTCGGCCAGCTCCATCGGGTCGCCTTCCTTGCCGACAGTCGCCGGGGCTGCGTCGAGCTCGTCCATGAGTACGATCTGAACCGAGTCCATGCGCAACGACGCCGCGCGGTTGTACGATGTAAATCTGCAGCGTGAGCCATTCAAAAAAGATTTTGAAAGTCGCTTGTCTCCTGTCTTGCGGCCAGACTGGACGATCGGCGCAATTTTCTCGATCAGACCGATGGAATCGAGGGCTGGGTCGAGGCGCTTCTCGGACCATTCCGCGGCCACATCATCGGTGGCTGTTATGTACAAGGCGACGGACCCGGGAGCGTGGTCCAAGTAAAACAGTAAAACGTTTTCGCATGCCGTGGTAGCGCCAACCTGCGCGGACTTCAGGAGCGCGACCTTACGGACGGGAGATTGCGGCGACATGTCCCGCATGATATCAATCATGTACGGGGTCACGGTTGGATCATAATATCCGGGGAGAGGTTTCGGCATCATGCGCTTGCGGCAGTGTTGATCCACTGTCATTGTAATATCTGCATACGGAAGCGCGTCAATCTGTCCGGCCAGCCAGTCGGCGTCAGTGCGGTCAATCGTCATCGTCGGCCGCCATTTTGTGCGCATGAATTATCCCGCGGCGCAATTCGGATTTTATCGCCGTCGCGGATTCTGTCAGGTGTTTTGTGAGCAATTCTTTACGAATTTTGACAAGGTCCTGTTTTGTCATGGATTCGGACCGGTCGAAATACAATTCGATCTCAGAATCGACGGATTCCAAAAGGATGCGGTTCAATTTTCCGAGATAGCCGAAAACGGCGGCGGCCAGTGTGGCGCGGTCGACAAGCTCACCGCGTCGCTCGGACAAATCAAGTTCGGCCTTTTTGGACTTGGCAAGGCTGGCAATGACATCCGCCTCTTGCTTTTTGCGGGCCAGCTCCTCGCTTGACATGGTCGACAGGTCCGGGAGATAGTCACTTGTCTTGCGCTGCCTGGCTGGACGTTTTGTAGGCGAGGGCTGATCAGGGGGATCTGCTGGTTGTGGATCGGGGGCAGGCGGATCCTCCTGGACCACGACGGGTGGGAGACTGAGTACGCGGCGCTGACGGGTTTTTGATGTAAACCCGTCTGGAGATGCGTTCGCTGCGTACGCGATCCAAGCTGGATGCGTATCGTCAATCGTCCCATCTGGCAGGACAGGCAAGGCGCCGCGATTACACGCCTGAGTAATTGCCGCACGGGAGCGGCCAAGCAAGGCGGCGGCATCGGATTTTTTCAGGCCCATGCGTTAATATTAACCCTCCCGCGCGGAATTGTCAAAAATAGGTTAACACTGCTTAACAAATGATAGCGTGTACGTTCTGGACCCGCAAGCGTACCCGTAAAGTGTTGTACAGATTCACGGAGGACCCATAGATTTTACAATATATATTATTTTTCTTCATACTCTTTTAACGCCTGAGCCGCGTCAATTTTCCCGTGCAGCGCGAAAATATCTGCAAATTCGTTGATGTATTTGATGAATACTTCCCTGCTTGCCTCGCGTTTTGTGACGCGGTCCCATTTGTTGCGGCGGCCAGCCAGGTCGTGGACTGTGTTTCAATTTTGATTTTGTAACGTAACTTTTGTTTGTAACTTTTCGCGCGTCAATTTTGCGCGTTTCTTCCATATAATAATTTGATTTTTTGGTGCTATAATTACAGTTGTCTCCATTACACACCAAAACTGGAAATATATATACACATCATATTCCATGCTTCTATTTGTATTCGTGCCTCTATTTCTCTATTACTATTTTTTACTTAAAAAAAGTAATTATGTAATTATAGAACCAAGACACTCATAATTTATTGAATTGAATATACTTGCTATAATTACGAAAGCGTTACAAGTGTGTTACGTTTTTAGCAAGAGTAACACTTCGGCGGATAATAAAAAACCCGGCATTTCTGCCGGGCTCCAATCCTTGACTTGCCGTTACTTAATACACCAGGACTCGCCTGCCATACCCTTCCGTGATTCTGCCTCGCCCACCCAAGCCTAACCTGCCGCGTCCTACCCTTCCGTGATTCTGCCTCTCCCTACCTAGCCTAACCTGCCAGGCCAAGCCAGCGACGCTCCTAGCCTAACCTGCCATTGCCATACCAAACCATTCCTTGCCTGTCGCCGCCTGCCATGCCAGTCAAAACCGTGACGGTCCGCGCCTTACCTGACCTGCCATGTCCAGGCGGATATTTCACCGCCTGGTTTTCGGTTTTACTTTTTCTGATTTGCCAGCTTGTCGACTACGCGGCGCCATTCCGCTTGCCCTCGCGCTGACAGGTTTTCAAAAATCGCCTTTTGCGTTTCGGAAAGTGACACCCATCCGGCATGCCTCCCAAGTGCAAACCCAATTAAAAACCAGCAAAACACGAGCCCGATCCATACGAGTATCATTTTCCCTCCTCAATTCCGACGACCTCAAACATCCCATGCTGCCCGTCCTTCTCCGGCCGCCATTC
>JAKQEE010000034.1 GCA_029558635.1 Pseudomonadota bacterium
AAGTTTTTATCCCAAGAATTGATAAAATGGGTCGAATCCATCGTCGACAAGTACCCGGACGATTTAGGAAAATTGTTCCACCACCTGTGGTGGGAATTACCGAACAAAGTCCCAATGATCGACTTTCTCCCCGCCGATACCAGAGTGCCCTATCATTCCATCATTGACCACCTGGATATGACCTCCGCCCTTGAGGGTTGCAAAATCGGTACCCAGGTTAAACCGTCGTTCTTGCAGGTAGCGATCGGGCCGATTCAAAAGTTCATCGCCGCCGCGCGTAAAACCCGCGACCTGTGGATCGGGAGTTATTTGCTGTCCTACCTTACTTTTCAGGGTATTCGAACAATCGGTGAAACCTACGGCTTTGACCATATCATCTTTCCAAATATGAGACATCAAACGCTGTTGAAAGATTGGCTCAGAAATAACAAAATCGATGTAGACGATCACCCGCAAGATTTGCCCCGTGACATCGCGTCGTTGCCCAATCGTTTCCTGGCCGTGATTCCAAAAGATAAAGCCCAAGAGACGGCGGAGGCGGTACGGCAAGCAATCGAAACCGAGTGGGACAGTCTCGCGCGAACGGTAGCCGACAAATTGAAGGTGAGCAACGAGCAAATGAAGTATTGGACGATGCAAACCGATCTCTTTCCGGAGTTTTACTACGCGATACAGGAATGGGAGAGTCCTTTGGACTTCAAGAAGACTTTTAATGCGTTCTTCTCCGACTCCTCCGAGCTCGACGCTTTTTACGAAGAACTGGGAAAAATCTCCAAGCTTCAAAGCTACTCGGTTAATGAGGGCAGTTTCTACCCGTTCTTTTACGAACTGACGCGAAGAAAACTGGAAGCGGTGAAAGCCACGACGGCCTTCGGAGGATATGTTGACGATCGGTTGACGAACGGGGATGAACTGAGCGGGGAAGTGAAAGCCATACTCGAAAACTACCAACCGTCAGGCAAACACAGCGCGACAGAAAAACCCGAGCGTTTGGGCGCAATCAACCTCATCAAGCGGGAGATCAGCGAAATACAAGATAACTTTCCAAATAAAAAGACGCCGTCCACCACGGAAATCGCCATTCGCAACCTGGAAGAACAAAAACAGAAAAAGTGGCTGGAACTGCTGCGGGAAGATCAACCTCTCCAAAAGCTACCGACTCCCTATTATGCGATTCTCGTGATGGACGGGGACAAGATGGGTGAGTGGATGTCCGGAAAAAGAGCGCCGGAACTCAATTGCAGACTGCATCAAAAGGCGAAGGACGCAATGGAAAAGTTGGAAAAAGAAGGAGCGTTTTCCCTTACGAAACTCAAAAAGGCCGCGATCACGCCCAGCTACCATCGCGCGATCTCTCGAACGCTCGATCATTTTTCGCGGTTCTTCAAGCCTGTCGTGGAAGATAAATACAATGGGCTTCTCATCTACGCCGGAGGTGATGACGTCCTCGCTTTCCTGCCGGCCCGAACCGTCTTTAATTGCGCCAATGACCTGCGAAAAATCTATTCGGGAATAGGGAAAGTCGAACTTACGATTGATGCAAACGGTAAAAATTCCGAAGAATACCTGTTCGATCAGGAGCTTTGTTTCAAGAAGGAAAACGAAAAGTGGTTCCCATTGTTCCCGATGATGGGCGTCAAAGCCACCATGAGCGCCGGTATCGCCCTTCTCAATCACAAATTCCCCTTGTCGGACGCGCTGGATATCGCGCGAGAAGCGGAAAAATCCGCTAAAAGGGGCTGGCTCAAGCCGACGATTTCTCCTTTCGAAAACGACGAAAAAGAACAACCGGAAGGCAAGTCCGAATCAAGAGACGCTTTCTCCATCACCGTCGTCCGCCACTCCGGCCAGCAAACGAAAATCGTCTCCAAATGGGATCGGAACCAAACGGATCTTCTTTCGCAAGCGCAGGAGCTTTGGGCTCTGCTGAAGCGGACTAAAGTCAGTAAAAAACTTATCTATATGTTTTTGGAAGACATCGATTCGGACGAGTTCTCAACGAGAGAGTGGATTGATCGCTACATACCCTATCTCATCGATCGCCGCGGAAGCCTCTCCAAAGCGAATAAAGAGATCGTTGTCGGCAAATTCCGGGAAGTCTTGAACAGATTGGCCGCGGAGGGTGAC
>JAKQEE010000062.1 GCA_029558635.1 Pseudomonadota bacterium
CGCGCTCGAGGCGATGCTAAGGGAGGAGACGTGAGAGACTGGGCGAATTTTTTCACAGACGATGAAATCCGAAAGGTCTGGCAAGAACCCATCACTCTCGCAAACGCAACGAAATACCTCAACGCCAAGATCCGCGAGGCACTAGAGGCAGCGCCGAAGGTTTATGGGAATGTTGGCGAATACGCATCGTCTTGGTCGACCTATCCAATAGGTACTTTCATTCAAGAGAATAACACGCACACCGCCCGTCTTGTCGACGTGAAACCAATCAAGAAGGGGGAGTGATGACCGGAGATGAAATAACGTCAATTGTTGCGATGGTATGCACGACAGTTTTGTGCGGACTTATCATATGGAGAATGCCATGACCCACGCAACACTAATTCACACAGATTGCGGAGGCGAAGTCAGGCGAGTTGGCGAAGATGGCATTGACGTCTGTGAGCACTGCGGAATCGTTGAGGGACAACCAGTGCACTGGGAAGATGAGAACGGCGAAGTGGTGGAAGAATGAAGTTTGACGATTTCGGTTTATTAGTTCGAGAGAAGCCACGCGATCCAGGCCATGAGATTGCAAACTTGGGTGATAGCTGTGCCGACTCATGTCGATGGGCGATCCTGTCACAATTTATTGGCGAGCCTTTTCGCATTAACCTCTGGTTGTTTCAGGATGATAATGTTGGTTACTTGCGACATCCTACTTTGGCAAATAAAGAAGGTTGGAATAATCGCGATGTGACCAACGATCAATATGTGCCGTTGATGATGGCGGCTTGTCTTTTAGACTGGCACATCTTTGCTCGAATGAAAAAAGACGTTGGCTTCTTTATTCCAGGAACCCGCAAGATCACACATCCAGCCATCTTTGCGATCAAGTACAAACAATGGTGGGCATTAGCTTTAATGAACAAGATCCAGGGTTGGCTTCTGACTTGGTCTTTCCGTTGGTCTGATGATGAGCATGAGGGAGCTGGCTTTAAGTCATCCAAGGGCAAGGTGCAGGACTATCCGACGATGATCGCAACGACTGTCTTTTTAAACAAAATCGGCTACAAGGCACGGCTCCCACGGCCAGCAAAAGAATGTATCGAAGCACTTGAGGCCTATCGGTTCAATCCAAAGGACTTTGAGCCAAACGCAGAGTGGGAAATCGACATTTACCGAAAAGCAATCAATGATTTGTCTCCCTATGTTGGGTCTTTAATATGAAAAAACCTGTCTTTGAAAGAGATCAAAAAAAAATCATTCTAATCCTGTTTTATTTATCGCTTGTTAGCTTTTTTCTTTGGCGCATTGCAACTTCATAGCGATTAGCAAACTTGACAAGCATTAACAAATAGGCTCGAACTGTCAAAGCTGGAGGGTTTATGAATGAAGGGAGAATTATGGGGCTTTATTTTATTGTCGCAATCGCAGTAATTGCGCTGATTGGTATTACCGTCGTTTTTGCAAAAAAAGAAGACGTGCAGAACGAAGCTTTTATGTCTCGATTGAAAGATTTGGAATCGGCCGTTGCAAGGTTAGATCGATCATCAGCAAAGCAATCAGACTTAGCTGAGATGGAAAACATGATAGCTGAGATTCAGGCAAAGGTTAACAAATCAATAGAAGTTATTGACCTTTATCGAACCGTCGTGAAGGAGCAAAAGCCAATCGAGATCGCGCAAACTAAACCATTTTTGGTCGAACTCATGCCAAAAAAACCTGCGAAACAAGTCAAAAACAAAAAATGAGACAGCCGTATGCTAAAAGCGGCCATGACGGCAGTGGTTACTGGTTAGAAATTGGATTACCAGGCACGCCAAAAACGCCAAATGAGTTGCTTGGCGGGCATCGAATGGTAAAAAGTCGAAACGCTGTCAATTGGAAGCAACTTGTGTATTTGGTAGCGCGCGGTCATGAACCCCAAAAACCTCTTAAATCCGCAGTTATTCATATCACGCGCCACGCGCCGCGATCTTTAGATTACGATGGTTTAGTTGGATCGATGAAGCCGGTCGTCGACGGTCTCCTTACGAGGCGAGACAAGGTCCTAGGATTGAAAAAAAACGAGAGGAAGATACTTTGGTCGGGTATTTTGGAAAACGACACCTGGGCCATTACAGGCCCATGGATCGTTGATCAAAAAATTACGCCAATCGGTCAGGAATGGATTCAGATTGTAATTAGGGAGCGCGCTTTGACTTCGCCTGATCGCACGCCATGAGAATTGCGCCCTCGATGAACGATCTCAGGGAGACGTTTAAGCGTTTCGCTGCCGCTTGTGCCGCCTCAAGCGTCTCGGGCCTAATTCTCGACGGTATCATGATGTCTTTCGTCGTTTTTGAGTCAACATAGTCAGTTATGTTTTTTTTCATCGAAACAATTCCTTTCAGCCTCTTGTGATTACAAATTTTAAAACGCCGTCGTCAATCATTTGTAAGATTAGCCCGCGCCTTAGTTCAAGTTCATACGCCAGGAATTTCTCTCGATTTGCCGGGCTAAGGCTCGCAGCATCCGCATTGAAAATTACTGAATTTCACGCTTACCGAACCTTTCTGCGCTGGAGGATCATCTGCTGGATCTTAGCCCGCAGCCTGCGGATCTCCTCTGCTGTTTTTGGGTCGGATATGATCCGATCTTCCTCATGAACTACTTGCATCGTCTCCAGGAGATCGTCTAGCTGCCTTAGTTCGATCGTGTTGAACGATTGTCTTAGTTTTTTTCCTCCAGTCATGAATACCTCGGCGCGAGGTCTTCGCAGAACATACCGTTATAGGCCCCTTGCACGTTGTAATCTTGTCCTAAAGTTTGAGCATTGATAAAATCAGCAAGGTTTGCGGCGTCGGCCTTGTTTTTCACTCCGAGCTTATCGCCAGCGTAATCGCGATGAACGTAGCCTTGAAATTGGTAGGCGCCATACCCTAATACCGCAACGACAAACCAGTCTCCTTTTTGGGCGACAAAAATCTTGTATTGAGTTCCGTTGCCAAGTGCTACCTCGCCAAAGAAGTCGCTAAAACTTGTTACTTGCGGAAATTTCCCTGCTTGATTTGGCCTAACTACCTGTCTCATGCTTTGCCTTTCGCTTTGGTTATTGCGTTTATTACTGCCGGAACTGAGCACCAATCATCATGGCGGCCATTTCGTGCACTACAAAGCGGGCAGTAGTGTTCTGTATCATGATCGCCATTTCGCCATACATCTCGAAATGTTTCGCTAACTTGTTCGAGAACGCCTTCAAGCGCATCTAGCAAATCTGGAGCTGCTGCAATCAATTGAGCGTTTGCTTTAGCCTCGTTTTCATTGACGCTACTTACTCCGCAACCGGTTTCAAAATGGACAATCTTGGTTTCTGCAATCAGCATAAACGTCTTGGTCGTGCTTAAAGCTAAAATCCCTGTTCCGTTAAACGTCTGAGTCCAGGGTCCTGGTGTGTTTTTCATTTAGTTCCTTTCTTCGGCGTCAGAAAAGCGTTTCTGAGCTTCTGCGACCTGCTCTGGCGTTAGGTCAGCAATCTCTGGCGGGTGCGGTTTTATTTGTAAAACTGGATCTTTGTGCACTTCGTTTGCAAACTCAGCTTCTTGCAAGTCTTCAAGTTCACCGTAAGCGTCAAGTAGTGAGTCAATGGCTTCGTCGATGTCATCTTGAGCGCATCGGACGATGGGTAAGGCTTCATCAAGATTTCTGCGTGCTGTCTTTGTTTCACGTAAAGCCGCCTTTATTTTTTTCATTATGTCATCGTATTTTTTTGCGTTATAGTCGCTCATTTGATCTCCTTACCGGAACTCAGGGTATTTATTCATCACAACCGTTTTCAAAGCGTCTAGTCGTCTTCGACAATGGGCCTTTTTTTTCCAACAAAAATACAGACTAAAAAGTTCCTCTTCGATTTTTATTAAAGCCAACAACTTGTCGAGGGATAGATTTTCGTATCGTTGGCGAAGTGTTGGTTTTTTCATTAGCGATCCTTCGGTTTGACGTTTCCGATGTCCGCTTCATGTTCTTGAAGGGCGTCTAGTGCGTATTTGATCAAATCATCAACCTCGGGCGCGTCTTCGTCGGTTTCAAAGAATTGAAGTTCTTCGATTGCTACGTCTAAAATTTTATTGATTCGGTCTTGCAGCAACTCTGCTTTTGATTTGTTCATGTTTCGTCCTTTCGTTTCGCGACCTATGTAATGATCATGCCATGCGTCATGCAGAAGTGCAAATCGAAAATGCTATGCACGTATCAAAACGATAAAAACGCATCAGGTCAAAGGTGGGGGATTTCATCTCAAAAATGTTGCCAATTGTTGTCAAAATGAGACAAATTTTTCACATGATTCAAATAAAAAACCGTTCAATCGATGAAATAAAACCAGCTAATTACAATCCGCGCGCAATCATGGATTCCTCATTTGAAGGATTGAAGGAATCGCTACGACGCTTTAACGTCGTCGATCCGTTGATCGTGAACACACGAACCGGGAATTTAGTAAGCGGTCACCAGCGATTGCGAGCAGCGCAAGAGTTGGGTTTCAAAGAAGTGCCAGTCGTTGAAGTCGATCTCTCTGAAGCTGACGAAATGGCGCTCAATGTGACGTTAAACAATCCAAAGATCGCTGGATTTTTCACGGACGACCTACAAGCTTTGCTCGATGAATTAAAAATGGATCTGGGCGAAAGCGTTTTGGTCGATCTTCGACTAAACGAACTCGTGATCGACAATGCTTGGGATTCAAGCTCTGGTGTTGTCGACGGGATTGACGAGAATTTAGATGGAATCAGCGCGATCATAAAAATCAAGTGCCCACAAGAAATCAAAGACGAAGTCTTGATCACGGTCAAAAAAGCGATCCTAGAAACATCGCTCGAAGGAGTCGAAGTTGTTTGAGGATTTGAAACTCAACATCTTAATGGCCTATCCATACCTAAAGCCAGGGATGCTTGAGTTTTTAAAAAACAACCAATCAGATATTCGATTTCTGCTCGACTCGGGTGCGTTCACGGCCTGGCGAACAGGTAAGCTCATCACGCTAGACGACTATTGTCGTTTTCTCGACGCTTTACCGTTTAAACCGTGGCGCTATTTTATGCTCGACGTAGTCGGAAATCCCGACGCAACGCTCGCGAATTATCAAACTATGCTCTCTCGCGGTTTCAAGCCAATTCCAATTTTCACGCGAGGCGAAGATCCAGCAATTTTAGACGAGTATTACAAGACATCGGATGTCGTTGGCATTGGCGGGCTCGTTGGGACTCACAAGAACAAGGGTTTCGTCAAAGCCATCATGAAACGAGTCAATGGTCGGCGCGTTCATTGGTTAGGATTTTGTCACCCTGATTTTCTCATTGCCCTTAAGCCGTACATGGCCGACAGCACGACATGGTCAAATGGACATCGCTACGGTGCTGTTCCGTTATATTTAGGCGGGGGCATTTTTAAACAAGTCAGAAAAGAAGTTTTTTTCAAGCGATCGCAAAAAAACACTCAAGCCGAAGCTGTTCAAAGAATGGGTTTCGATCCCGACGACCTTAGGTCGGGAGAAAAATTTAAAAAAGTAGTTCTTCGAATAGGCATGGCATCGTGGATTCGATTGGGTTTTGATCTCTATGAAAAAAATGGAACCAATTTATTTCTCGCAGGACTTTCAGAACAGAATTTAGCCGAAAGCCTGGAAGAATTTCATCGACAACGAACGATCAGAGGAAAAATAAATGGAACAAAAAAAAGTAATCGTAATTTTATCGGGCGGAATGGATTCGACGACGGCTCTCGCGTGGGCGAAGTCGAAGTTTCACGTTGAAGATGTAATCCATTTCCAATATGGGTCGAAACACAACCTCAAAGAATTGCAATCGGTTGAAAAAATCGCAGCTCATTACGGTGTCAATTTAAACGTGATCCATTTGCCGTTCGAATCTTTTCAGTCAAACCTGTTGAAATCAGGCGGCGAAATCCCAGATGGTCATTACGCTGACGAGTCGATGAAGAAAACAGTTGTGCCGTTCAGGAATGGAATCATGCTATCTTTTGCAACTGGGTTTGCAGAATCAAAAGGAGCATCTGCAATTATTCTTGGCAATCACTTCGGTGATCATGCAATTTATCCAGATTGTCGAGCTGATTTTGCTGAAGCTATGCGATCAGCTATCGCGCTCGGAACCTACGCAAAAATCGAAATGCTTTCGCCTTTTCAGACAATCGACAAAACTGCGATTGCAAAAATAGGTCACGAGCTCGGCGTGCCGTTCGAGCTGACCTGGACATGCTACAAGGGGAAGGACAAGCATTGCGGAACGTGCGGATCGTGTACTGAACGAAAAGAGGCGTTTCAATTGGCAGGCGTGAAAGACCCGACAGAATATGAATAACAAACAGACGGCAGTTATCATCCCTTGCGGTTTTAAAAAAACGAAAGTCCTAACGAAAGCCCAGCACCTCTATCAGGGGCCCTATTTTAAAATGAATCTCGCATGGGCGTTGAGCGTCGTTGATGGGTCGCGAGTTTTTATCTTGTCAGCCAAGCACGGACTCCTTCGTTTAACTGATGAGCTCGACCCATACGACCTCAAGATGGGACAGCCGGGATCGATCGGAGCCGTTGAAATCAAACGACAGGCGCAGGCTTTAAAGCTCGATCAGATGAAACTTTACGCCGTGGGCGGTAGCGAATATCTGTTTGCTTTAAAAGCTGCGGGACTTGATTTCTGTGCGCCAATTGCGGGCCTATCGCTTGGTCGAAGTATGCAAGTTTTGAAAAGAAACATGAGAAAACTACCAGATTGGAGACTTCATGAGATTTAGATCGACAAAAACCTACGGCAATGAGCGCGGTTTGAGCGCAACCTTTCGTCAATGGAGAGCTAAAAGTCACTGTCGATACCTTCACGGCTACGCCTTGGGCGTGCACATTGAGTTCGAGGCTGATGAACTCGACGAGAATGGCTGGGTTTACGATTTTGGTAAATGCAAATGGATTGAGCAGTTTTTGAAGGACACGTTCGATCACAAGACCGTGGTTTCAGACGACGACCCCATGCTCGAAGAATTTCACGACATGGACTCTGTCGGACTCATTCAATTGACCGTGCTCCCAGGCGGCGTCGGGTGCGAACGGTTCGCGAAATTTATCTTCGAACAGATTCAAAATAGGTTCGATGACTGGGAAGAGACTCGCGTAAGAGTTGCGATGGTCAAAGTGTTCGAACATGGATCGAATGCTGCCGTGGTGATGCGATGAAAACCTACGCGATAAAAGAAATCTTCGGTCCAACGATCCAGGGTGAAGGCAGTCACGCGGGTACAGCAGTGCTGTTCGTTCGTTTTGCAGGCTGTAATCGTTGGTCAGGACGCATGGAAGATCGATCAAAAGCTGTTTGCTGGTTCTGTGATACGGATTTTCTGGGCGGTGAACGCCTTTCGGCTGATCAGGTTGTGGATAAGTTGAAAAACCTAAGCCCATTTGTCAAAACTGTCGTGATTTCGGGCGGGGAAGCTACTTTGCAGCTGGACCTCGAGTTCGTGAAAACGCTTAAACAGGCAGGCTTCAGCCTCCATCTCGAAACAAACGGATCAAAAGACATCTCTGAGCTTCGCTCTTATTTCGATCATGTGACAGTCAGCCCGAAACAAGCGGCCGAACAGACCAAAATCAAAGATGCTGACGACATAAAAATCCTCTACCCCCCGCCGATTGACGGACTTCGCATCAGTCAATTTGAGTCGATGGGAAAAAACCTGTTTCTTCAGCCCATCGACGGGCCCGGCTTGTCAGCCAATACTGATCTTGCAATCGCTTTTTGTCACGCGCACCCACAATGGCGCCTTTCAATTCAGTTACATAAGATTTTAGGAGTTCAGTAATGCAAAAAGATCACAAGCACCTCGTCAGAGGAATCCTCGAAGCCATCGGCGAAGACCCGAACCGAGAAGGCTTACTCGATACGCCGAAGCGCGTTGTAAAATCCTGGCTTGAAATCTTCGCAGGATACAAAAAAGACCCGGCTGAGATCCTTTCAACCGTATTCGAAGACGGTGCCTGTGATGAAATGGTCCTGCTCAAAAACATCGAGTTTAGCTCCATGTGCGAACACCACATGCTGCCCTTCATCGGCAAGGCCCACGTCGCTTACCTGCCAAATGGGAAAGTCGTAGGCCTTTCAAAACTCGCAAGACTCGTCGATTGCTTCGCCAAACGCCTTCAGATCCAAGAAAAAATGACTATCCAGATCGCAAACTCAATAGTTGAACACCTTAAACCTAAAGGTGTTGCCGTGATCATTGAAGCTCATCACCAGTGTATGAGTTGCCGGGGCGTCGGGAAAATGAACACGACCATGGTCACGAGCTCAATGCTCGGAGCTTTTCGCGACAATCCAGCCGCCCGGGCTGAATTTCTAGCGTTGGTTAAGTAAATGCCTATCGTGTCCGCTCGCGCCTACGCGAAACACCGCTGCGTCTCTCACACAGCCGTGCAAAAGGCGATCGCGGCCGGATACATAAAAAAAGCCCTGGTATTTAAAAACAAAAAAACTCTCATAAACTCCCGCATTGCCGATGCCGAATGGATCCCAATAAAGGCAAAAACGATCGAAAACACATATCTTTGTCCAGTTTGCGGGCATGAAAGGCTCAAGTGAAGTCACGATTGAGCCTCACGCCAGATCAAATAAAAATGCTCGAAGGCATGGCCGCAATCAGGCTGCCAAATGAGCAAATAGCTAGAATCCTTGGGGTTAGTCGCGAAACATTTGAAAAACACCTGAAGCGAAATAAAGCGGCTCGATTGGCTTTAGAAAAAGGGAAGGCGCAAGGAAGTCAGAAAGTTCATCAGACAGCCTTTCAATTGGCCACGGGATACACTCGACAATACGAACAGGAATGGTTCAACCCTAAAACAAAGCAATGGGAAACGAGGATCGCGCGCGAGGTCGTACCGCCAGACCCTAAAATGCTTCAATTCTGGCTTAAGACTCAGGAAAAATGGCGCGAAACTGATCGACTCGAACTGACTGGACCAGACGGCGCGCCATTGAAAGTCACGGAGCTGCCGCGGGAAACGAGACAGGAGAAGTTGCGTCAATACCTTGAGCTATTTGCTCGGATTGAACATTCAAAAACACTCGTCAAATTGGATGAAGTTGTGGCATCGGAGGCCACGATCGAAGTAAAAGGGGTTGAGGTCGATGGCGAAGAATCGTAGTTACCTGCCTTCGTTGTCGCCCTTTCAAGAAAAAGAGGCGCTTGCGATAGCCGAACAAGAATTGATAGACCTTGCGTCGCGCGACCTGCTGCCATTTGCAGCCTTCACTAAAGTCGATTTTACCATAAACTGGCATCACATACTCGTGGCTGAAGCCATGGATCGATTTTTTAAGCGCGAGATCGTCAACCTCATGATCTTCCTGCCGCCTCGGATGGGTAAAACCGAACTTGTAAGCAGGCGATTCCCAGCATCAGCCCTTGGGCGCGATCCAAATCGAAGGATCATTGCAACGAGCTATTCAGACAGCCTCGCATCGTCTGCCAATCGCGACGTGCAGCGCATCATAGATTCGGAGGCTTATCGCATGATCTTCCCGAATACGACGTTGAGTGGTGAGAACGTGCGATCTAACGTGAAGGGTAGTTGGTTACGAAACAACGACATCTTTGAGATCGTAGGGCACAGAGGTTTTTATCGATCGGCGGGCATTGGATCGGGCATTACGGGCTTTGGATTCGATTTTGGGCTAGTCGACGACCCGATCAAAAACTGGAAAGAGGCCCTTTCGCCAACGGTCAGGCAAACTCACTGGGATTGGTACACGTCCACGTTCTACACGCGGCGCGAAAAAAACGCGGGCATCTGCCTGATCATGACTAGGTGGCATGAAGATGATCTCGCAGGTCGAATTATCGCCCAAGCCCGACAAACTGGTGAAAAATGGACCATCGTTTCGTTGCCAATGATCAAAGAATCAGACGAGTCGACTGGTTATGAGGAATTTTTAGATCAACGCCTTTTGAAACTTGATCCAAGAGCCGAGGGCGAACCGCTCTGGCCGGAGAAATACTCCATCAAGGAATGCGAGAGCATCCGCCTATCGGTCGGATCGAAAGTATGGGCGGGCCTGTATCAGCAGCGCCCAGCTCCGCTGGAGGGCTCGCTCGTCAAAAGAGAATGGTTCCGATTCTATCGCCAGCTCCCACAGGAGGCCTATCTCAAGGGCGAGTGGCTCCAGAGTTGGGATCTGTCGTTCAAAAACTCAGCAGACTCAGATTATGTTGTCGGGCAGGTTTGG
>JAKQEE010000108.1 GCA_029558635.1 Pseudomonadota bacterium
CCCATAATCATGGTGCCGAGTAAGAATAAAAAAGCCCCGATGAAGGGGATTGAAACACGGTCTGACCGGCGTCTTGCATCGCTTGCGCGATAAGTAAGAATCAAAAAGCCCCGATGAAGGGGATTGAAACAAGGACGCCGCCCACATACAAATCGCCTACGCAGAAGTAAGAATCAAAAAGCCCCGATGAAGGGGATTGAAACAATCGTCGCCCCATTTATGAACCGTGACAAACTTGTAAGAATCAAAAAGCCCCGATGAAGGGGATTGAAACACTTCTGTATTGTGCGTGCATGGTTTTCTCCTGTCTAGTAAGAATCAAAAAGCCCCGATGAAGGGGATTGAAACCCGATAACAGTTCAGAAACCTCGTATCGGTGATACAAGTAAGAATCAAAAAGCCCCGATGAAGGGGATTGAAACACCACTGTGTTCACCACAATCGTGAACGAGAAAAACGTAAGAATCAAAAAGCCCCGATGAAGGGGATTGAAACGTTTGAAACGGCGGAGCAGGTACATGAACGCGACCACTGGTAAGAATCAAAAAGCCCCGATGAAGGGGATTGAAACTAGTATCGCCTCATCGGCGATCATTTCAAGCACTGTTACTGTAAGAATCAAAAAGCCCCGATGAAGGGGATTGAAACAAGACTTCTCATCTGAAGCACACGCCGCACGCAACAGTAAGAATCAAAAAGCCCCGATGAAGGGGATTACAACCATGAAGGACCAAACCCACGATGGAAATCGCGGAGAGTAAGAATCAAAAAGCCCCGATGAAGGGGATTGAAACCAGATGTTCCTTCTATGTCAGCCAGATAGTGCGCAAGTAAGAATCAAAAAGCCCCGATGAAGGGGATTGAAACTAGAGTTACCGATCCTTCTCTCTGAAAAATTGTTTCTTGTAAGAATCAAAAAGCCCCGATGAAGGGGATTGAAACTTCTTCAGCTTCACGAATATCATCGTTTGCCCGCTCAAGTAAGAATCAAAAAGCCCCGATGAAGGGGATTGAAACCTATATGAGCCCATAATAGCTACTGCTACAATGAGCCAGTAAGAATCAAAAAGCCCCGATGAAGGGGATTGAAACTACAACACGCCGATCGTGATGATCAGCGTCTTGCCCCAAGTAAGAATCAAAAAGCCCCGATGAAGGGGATTGAAACTTGTATTGATTTCTTTGCTTTCTTGAGAATGAGGTAGTAAGAATCAAAAAGCCCCGATACCCTACGCTGTCGCTTCGGGCACGCGTGAAGGGGATTGAAACGTACACCTGCGCCAGATGTAGCCGCCATCCACAGCGGTACGAATCAAAAAGCCCCGATACCCATACGCTATCGCTTCGGGGTACGCGTGAAGAGGATTGAAATTTGCAATAACGAAGAACCGACCACATGGGTCGGTTCTTCGTTTAAAGGTAAAATGAAAGCATGACAACCTATTGCGATTACGTCAAAACACACCCCGAAGATTTGTTCAACAAGAACTATCACGACACTCAATACGGATTCCCTCTCGATGACGATAACCTGCTCTTTGAGCGTTTTATCCTGGAGATCAATCAGGCGGGTCTTTCCTGGCTTACCATTCTGAAAAAAGCCGATAACTTTCGTTCCGCGTATAGCGATTTTCATGTTGATAAAATTGCATCTTACAGTGACGCAGATCGAGTTCGATTATTGAACGATTCAGGAATAATTAGGAATCGGCTGAAGGTGAATGCGGCAATCGAGAATGCTCGACGTATTCAGGGTCTGTCCAATGAATATGGATCTTTCAGAGGGTGGCTGGATAGTCACCATCCACAAACATTGGAAAGTTGGACCAAGTTATTCAAACGTACATTCACATTCACTGGAGGGGAGATTGTCAAAGAGTTTTTGATGAGCGCCGGATATCTTCCCGGCGCTCATACATCAGATTGCCCAATTTATAAAGTTGCGCTTGCCAGGCGTCCGCCGTGGTATTTGCGCTGAGTTGAAATTGCTTGCTCGAGAATTATATCTTTTGAAAGCGCCAACCCCTTCCCGTAGTTGTTGTGTTCAAGTCTTGAAGAAGACGTTTGTCTTCACGGGCGGCGAAATCGTTAACGAGTTCCTCATGTCTACGGGGTATTTGCAGGGCGCGCACGCGAAGAGTTGCCCGGCGTATAAAAAGGTGGCAAGCCTCCGTCCCGCGTGGATGCGCGGTAGATAGGTGGAGAGCAAATCGCATCGTTTGCCATGTCGCAGTGCGTCTGCTACATGAACATAGTCTATAATCACGGCATGTCTCAAATCATCGAAACGGCTGAGCCGTTTTTCTTTCTTGGCGATTCGACCAAGCCTGCTTGCTTACTCATTCACGGATTCACTGGCGTCCCCAAAGAAATGCGTTTGCTTGGGGACTTTTTGCATCAACATGGTTACACCTGCCTCGGCATTCGACTCACGGGTCACGCAACAGAACCCGAAGCGATGATCCGCTCGCGCTACACGGATTGGATGGCATCCGTCGAAGACGGATATCATCTGTTATGCGGAGTTTCGCAGAATGTCATCTTGATCGGGCTTTCGATGGGCGGCGTACTTTCGTTGTTGATGTCTACAAAGCTGAAGGTGAGGGGAGTTGTGGCAATGTCCACGCCGTTTGGCTTGCCGCGCGATTACCCGATCTGGTTCTTGAATCTCGTCAGCATCTTTAAGAAATTTAATCCGAAGGGAAAGGGGAAACCCGGGAGCAGTTGGTTCGACCCAAACGAATATCGCGAACATATTTCATATCCGCAAAACCCGATCCGTTCGACGACCGAATTAAAAAGACTGACACTGGAGATGCGCGCCGCGTTGCCGAAGGTGCATGTGCCTGTGTTGTTGATCCACTCGAAGGATGATTCGTACGTGTTGCCAGAGAACATGGAAAAGATTCATGCGGGGCTGGTGAACGCGTCAGATGCGAGAAAGCTTTTCGTAACTGGATCAGGCCACGTTGTCACGCGGGATGCGGCTCGTCGTCAGGTATTTGAAGCAGTGTTGGAATTCATCCAGCGTGTTGGAGGAAGTGATTGAATCGCAATCTTGTATTTGTCGCGCTTGCTCTGCTCACGTGGGGATTCGGCGAAGGGTTATTTTTTAATTTCCAACCGATCTATCTCAAAGAGTTGGGGAGCAGTGAAGCGGAGATCGGACTTATCCTTGGCGCGTTTGGCGCGGCGATGGCGATCACGCACATCCCTGCGGGCAGGCTAGCAGATCGGATCGGTCGCCGACCTTTGCTGGTGATCGCGTGGATCACAGGGCTGGTCTCGACGATCATCATGGCTTTTGCGCGCGACCTGCCGATGTTTTTAGTCGGCATGATGTGTTATGGCTTGACCGCGTTCGTCTCTTCGCCGCTTGGAAGTTATGTGACCGCGGCACGCGGAGAGTGGACTGTTGGCACCGCGCTTTCGATGACGACGTTCACTTTCAACATGGGCATGGTGTTGGGTCCGATCACCGGTGGTTGGATCGGTGAGCAATATGGATTACGGACCGTGTATTTTGTTGCGTCGGGGGTGTTCGTGATCTCATTGCTATTCATCTTGTTGATTCAAAACCAGCCGATCGACCGCCACGACCCCGAAGCGCCTCCGCTTAACCTGTTGAACAACACTCGCCTGAAATATTTTTTTGGCGTGGTAGGGTTTGCGGTTTTTGCCATGTACCTTGCGCAACCGCTCACGCCGAACTTTTTAGAAGATGTGCGCGGACTTTCACTTTCCAATATCGGATTTGTGTTCGCGATGGGCGCCTTGGGGAATTCGCTTATGGCGATCACATTGAGCCGCTTTGAGTCGCGTCGCGGATACGTCATTGCGCAGATCATGGTCGCCGCGTTCGCATTCACTGTTTGGCGCGGAACAGACGCGCCGATTCTTGCGCTCGGTTATTTTTTACTCGGCGGTTTTCGCGCGTCGCGCCCGTTGGCAATGGCGCAGGCGCGCGCGCTCATCCACGAATCGCAAATGGGATTGACATACGGTGTGATGGAAACGATCAATGCGATCATCTTTATTCTCGTTCCGCCGTTGGCAGGGTTGATCTATGAAAGTAATCCCTTATCGATCTATCCGCTTGCGCTTGCATTGATCGCAATTTCGGTTATTGTCAGTATCATCGTCCCTCGGAGGTTGATCTATGCTTGAGATCGTTTCGTTCACACTCGGTCCCGCGCAAACGAACGCGTATCTCGTCGCCGATTCTGAAACAAAAGAAGCCGCGGTCATCGACCCATCGTGGGATGGTCGCATCATTTTGGAAGCCGCGCAAAAACGCGGTTGGCGCATCGGTCACTTGTGGTACACGCACGCGCACTTCGATCACATTGGCGGCGCGGCAGAGATCGCGGACGCGTTGAATCCGTTGCCGTTGGTCGCGTTGCATCCGAACGATCACGTGTTGTGGCGCGCGGGTGGAGGCGGCTCATACTTTGGATTCGACATTGACCCGGGTCCCGAACCGACTATTGATTTCGCGCATGGGATGAAATTGAAGCTCGGCTCGGTGGACTTTGAAATCCGCTTCACCCCGGGACATACAACTGGTCACTGCATCCTCAACGTTCCCGCCTCCTTGACCTGCTTCTGCGGCGACCTCATCTTTGCCGGCTCCGTCGGCCGCACCGACCTGCCCGGTGGAGATTGGGAGACTCTCGTGAAAAGTATCCGCAAGCAGATATTCACTCTGCCTGACGACACGCGTTTGCTCTCCGGTCACGGTCCCGAAACGACGGTGGGGGAGGAGAAGATGAATAATCCGTTTGTGGGCGGCTTGAGTTAAACGTTTATTCAGCAGTTGAACTGCTGAATGGTGTAAAAACATTCGTCCCGCAGTTCAACTGCGGGACGAATGTTAGTTGTTAACTTTTGTGATCTAAATATTTCAATCCCGATCCCGTATTGAACAACACAATTTTTTCGTCTTTTTGCACCCAGCCTTGCGCGATCAAGTCTTTCAGCGCGGCTAAGGTTGCCGCGCCCTCAGGCGCCGCGAAAATTCCTTCGGCGCGCGCCAGCTGTCCCTGCGATTCGAGAAGCGCTTCGTCGCTCACCGCGATGGCTGTCCCGTTGCTTTCGTAGATGTCGTGCATGATCTGATGATCGGCAAAACTTTTTGGCACGCGTAACCCCGAAGCGACGGTGTGCGCGTTCGTCCAAAAGTCGCAGAAATCCGCTTTTGCTTGAAAGGCTTTGACGACGGG
>JAKQEE010000133.1 GCA_029558635.1 Pseudomonadota bacterium
GCGTCGGTCGACCCAATCCGTGACTTTCCAGAGGTTATACGGGCCGTCTTTCGAATCCACTCTCAACGAGTCGCTCTGCAGGAAGAGCCCGATCGGGTCTTCGTCCATGTCTTCCACCCATTTATAAACCGGGTAGATGTCTCTCGGCAACTTATAGACCGGAATCTTCAGATCGGCTTCGTCGAATTCGTTCGGAACCTCTTTCGGATGATAGGAATGCATATACCAAATGTCCTGACCGCAGTCGTCTTTCACAGGATAACTAACCAGATCAGGCTCGTGAATATCCAACCGGACGATATCCCAGCTATGGGACTTGATGCGAAGTCTCAGCAGAATGACCATATCGGCGTCATCTTCAGACATCGAGTCGTCATAATACTCTTTGTCGAAGTTGGGATTGCCGTCGTCGAACCAGGTGCCGAAGATTTCGCATTGGCGGTTCTTCGTGGCGTAGGTCGGATACTCCCCTAAGTAGGTATCCTCTTGATAGTCGTGTCTGGAATCGTACGGATAGTCGAACAGTTTCGTGTCCTGGGCGCTGCGGTCTCGCGCTACGATCCAAAGCCAGTAATCTCCCGTAATATCCGGTACCTGGAAGGAGAACTCGGCTTTTTGGTTTTCCGGGGTTCCCGGGGTGCTGAACTTCGAACCTAAGAATTCGGTGGCGTACTCTCCCGCGTAGCTTTCGTATTTCGCGTCTTCAGACGCCGCGCGGATAATGTCTTTCTCCGTGCCGAAAGTGTTCATATGGGCGGCTATGGCCCAAGAATCAACCACATCGTCATTTGTGAAATTCACGTAGTATTCATAATTGTCATCTAACGTGAAGATCGGGGAGATAACGTCGCCGTTCATCCGGAAATCTTGACCAAGAACGCGCAAAAGCCTTCTTTCTTCGATCGGGAATGCCGTCGGCTGCAATAGGGTGGTTTGGTAAACCAACGGGATGAGCGTGGCATTACCGGTTAGTTCCTGCCCTTTGATCAGCTTGTAAGCAAGCATCCCTTCGTCATAAATATAGTCAAAGCCGGTTAAGGGGTGTGAAAACGCGTCCACCCTGCCGACGTACCCGGCCTTCGGGCTTTCGATAATGCTTTCGCAGTTCGTTTGGTTTTCAGAATCGTAAAAAACCAGGAAATCGTGAAGGGCGATATCATCGTTGGCTTTGATGGTGATGTTCGCGCCTGTGAAGACTTCAAGTTCGTGAACAAAAAAGTTCGGAACCGCGTAGTTCTTAACAGGGCTATACCATTGCCATTGGTCTTTAAACAGATGTTTGAATGATTGGCTTTGATCATCGGAGTAATATCCGGATATCTGGATACTCGGAGTGTCTTCGTCTTCATCGATCGTGAAGTTCGCGAACTGCGTGATCTTTCCGAGTTCCGGATTGGGTCCGCCCCAACGCCAATCGGCGATCTGTATCTGCATTCGATAGTCCACGTGCTGATCCCGCCAGGTTCCGGGTCCGATCGAAACATCGACGACGTCGATGACTCTGGGTTTCGTTTCCCCAGCCACGACGTCTGCGCGATCCACCCGCACCACTTCCGGATAGATCCACACTTTGAAGCTGGCATTTTCCACGAAGGCTTCTTTTCTGATTTCGTTGACGCGAGTCGTGTCCAAATCGGTGAATTCATAGACATACCCCCATTTTGGAAGGGCTCTATGGTCCAATTCATCCGTATTGTCGCTCGGCGTGGGATCGTAGGGTTCTTCGTCCGGGGTGCGATTGCCCGGCCATTGGCCGTTATCGTCGTCTTCCCGCAGGATGTCCCCAAATCCGTCTGTTTTCCACCAGTAGTCGGATCGGCCTGCAGCCGTTGTGGGCATACCAGGGATCAAACCGTGGAACACATCGAACCATTTCGCGTTCCCGTGGGTGTTCGCGCCGTTCACAGAGGCGATGGCATTGC
>JAKQEE010000135.1 GCA_029558635.1 Pseudomonadota bacterium
CAGACCAACTAGCTTACGATGGCTATCGTCTAATTCTAGTTAGCCTCTTAGAATCCCGCATTATTTAAGCCAATGGTTTATTCACCGGCATTTACCTTCTCAAGCGTTTATTCGTTGGGTTTTTGCCGTGTGCCGGGCTTCGCCTTGGGGCGCTGCGCCAGTTCAAGTCTTTTTGGCCTCTAGCCGTTGTGCAGCAAGCGTCACCAGCTATCATTTTTCAAGCAGTGCGTCGCCTCGGTGGCGCACTGTTTGAAAAATGATAGCTGGTGGCGCTTGCCGCACAAGGGCTAGAGGCCAAAAAGGCTTGAAAACAGCGCAGCGCCCCAAGGCGAAGCCCGGCACACGGTAAAAACCCAGCGAATAAACGCTTGAGAAAATAAATGCCGGTGAATAAAGCATGGGGCTGAATAAAGCAGGTTTTTCGCAGGCTAACGAACGAAAGTAAGCCGCCCGCCGAAGGCGGGTCGGCTTGACTGCACAGTTAGACCCAGAAGCCAGCACGGGAAACCCCAGCTTGACGACGGGCGCAAACTGCGAAAAAGCACGGCGCCACGGAGGCGGCGCAATGCTTGCAAAATGATAGCTGGTAGCGCTTGCTGCACAAGGGCTAGAGGCCAAAAACGCTTGAAACTGGCGCAGCACCCCAAGGCGAAGCCCGGCACACGGCAAAAACCCAGCGGATAAATGCTTGAGAAGGTGAATGCCGGTGAATAAAACATGGGCCTGAATAAAGCGGGTTTCTAAGCGGCTAACGAACAAGGTAAGCCGCCCGCAGTATGCGGGTCGGCTTGAGCGCCGGGTTAGATGAATAATCAGACTCGGCGCGCATCAACCGTTTGATTTCCCCGGCTAAGGTTGGTGAGCTTATTGAAGTTGATTTCGATGCTGTCAAAACGCATCCACATACGAGTGTTGAAAGCATCGAATGAGCTAACAGACCACGTTGAACCATCATCAAGAACAATTACTTTCCCTGAATCCTGAATTTCTTTGACTGACGCCTTCATTTCATTTCCTTATAGCTAACGAATAAATTCAGCCGATGCCGTAGGCGGTCGGCTGCGACGAATGGTTAGGGTTCACGTCGAGCGTAAATGAAACGAACTTCATGATCTTCCGTGTAAAGAAGGTGCCCGCTTGGGCATCGCCAACTGGAAGTCCACTCTGACTGTGGCCCGGAGCGCGATTCATTCCGCGTTTGCTCCTTTAAGTCTCGAATCACTGTTCCGCAGTCATTGCAATAAATCACTGCGTTTCCGTCCTTGATAAAGTTCAAGACGTAAGCATTGATATTCTCAAAAAAATCTTGCGGCATATAGCTTGTCTTCCCGTCCAACGAGGCGCGCTCAAGCCACAACGGCATTGCCGCACGCACTACTTGGGATTCTTGGCTCCCTCCAAAGGTGCTTTCGCCGAGTCGGCGAACAAAAACGGTTAGGCGATGGGCTGGTACAGATACTTCACACCGATAGTTTCCGGAGTATCTAGGCGACGCAACGACGACATTCTGAGAACAAGGCGGCAGAACATCTAGCAACTTAACGGCTTCCGCCTGCGCGTCAAAGGGCGGCGACGATTTTCCGAACAGATTTGCAAAAAACCCCACCGGTACCTCCTTTTGATTACTAACGCTTGAGTTCAGTGGCGCGCTTTAGCGCGTCCCCTGGAACGAATTGTTAGATATTTTCAGGCAACCAATTTAGTGCCTCTTGTGTAATTCCGTTAAACCAATCTACTTCATTGTTTGTCGAGTTTGCCAACTCATTTGAACGCTCGAAAAACCGTTGAACGTGTCTTGGTTCGGGAGTATAGTCTGCGTTATTAACCCGGCAATCAAATAGCGGTTAGTGGTAGAATATTGGGCATGGAAAAGGTTGATGCCCGGAAATTGCCCCGCGAAGCCCAAGACGAAATGCGTCGGCAGGCGATGCGGATGCGTGCGGAATTGAAGTTGCCCTGGAAGGAAATAGCACGGGTAGTTGGCGTCAATATCAATACGGTCATGGGGTGGTCCAAGCGATATTCAATGGAGGGCGAGTCTGGTCTGAGGTCGAAGACTCGGGGTCGTCGGTATCTGTCTGGTCGCACGCTGAGCCTAGCGCAGGAATGGCAATTGCGCTCGATCATCGTGGGTGAGAACCCCAAGCAGTTGAGCCTGCCGTTTGCGCTGTGGAATCGCCGAGCGGTGATGCAACTGATCAAAGTGCTGTTCGACATTGAAATGCCAATTCGGACAGTCGGCGAGTACCTGCTGCGCTGGGGCTACACCCCGCAACGCCCGATGAAGCGGGCACTGGAACAGAATCCGGTGAAGGTTGAACAATGGCTGAACGACACTTATCCGAGTATTTCGGCACGAGCTAAAACCGAAGGCGCCACAATTTACTGGGGCGACGAAACAGCGGTGGCGGAAGATGGGCATTGGCTGCGTGGCTATGCGCCGGCCGGTCAGACGCCGATTCTCGCAGCACCGAGCAAACGGCATGGCCTGTCGATGATTTCGGCGATCAGCAATCAAGGGTTGGTGCGGTTCGAGTTTATCGAGGAAGCGATGAACACCGACCTGTTTATCAGCTTCATGGAACGACTGGTTGCCGACAGCTGCCAGAAAGTGTTCCTGATCCTCGACAACCTGAAAGTTCATCACGCGAAGCTTGTCACCGCTTGGCTGGCTGAGCGCAAAGATCAGATCGAAGTCTTCTATCTCCCGCCGTATTCGCCGGAAATCAATCCCGACGAATACCTGAACCGGGACTTCAAAACCGAACTGCGATCCTCTGATCGTGCCACCAGCAAAAAGGCGTTGCTGCAAAAGGCGAGCCGATTCATGGAGTTTCTCAGCAAAACACCGGAACGGGTTAAGGCGTATTTCAATCATTCAGCTGTCCAATATGCAGCATTGCAGGCTATTTGATTGCCGGGTTAATAAAAATATTATCATATATAATGTGAAACATGGTGATTAAGCAGTAGTGGCAAATGGTTCTTCTGGTTGTTGTTTT
>JAKQEE010000161.1 GCA_029558635.1 Pseudomonadota bacterium
CGATGACCGGCTCAAGGAAGGCCGCACTCTCGGCGAGTCCTATTTCGACGAACTGCTCGAACGCATCCGCGATATCCGCGCATCTGAACGGCTGTTCTACCAGAAGATCACCGATATCTACGCGACGAGCATTGACTACGACCCTCAGGCCGAGATCACCCAGATGTTTTACGCAACCGTGCAGAACAAACTGCACTGGGCCATCCATGGTCACACCGCGGCGGAGATCGTCTATCATCGGGCTGATGCGAACAAGCCCCGTATGGGATTGACCACGTGGAAAAACGCGCCCTACGGCCCCATCCGCAAGACCGATGTCACCGTGGCCAAGAATTACCTAACGGAAGAGGAGATCCGCGAACTCAACCGCATCGTAACCATGTATCTTGACTATGCCGAGGATCAGGCTCGCCGCCGCAAGCCCATGTACATGAAAGATTGGGTGAAAAAACTGGATGCCTTTCTTAGGTTCAACGAGCGGAATATTATGACCCATGCCGGCATGATTTCGCGTACCCTGGCCGAAGAGCACGCCATGACGGAATTTGAAAAGTTCGAGGTCAAACGCCTGCAAGTTGAAGCACAACAGCCGACAAGCGACTTTGACCACTTTGTGGAAAAAACTAAAAGATTAAAAACCACGGCAAGAAAAGCGCTTCCTGCTCCGCAGAAAAAGAGTGGCATAGTAAAGAGGAAAAAATAATGACCGCACGGAATAATGTTAATCTCTCCATACCGGGGGAAATGAAAGAAAAACAAAATGCGACAAACAGGCAACAAGGTCTGTTTTGCCTCTGTGTGGCTAGCCCAAAACAAAAGGAAATTGTGTATGGTGGGTGAGTGGCAAACTATAAAAGCAGAAGAATTTTGTTCATCAGTCCGAGATGGCACACATGATTCTCCAAAGCCAGCGGTGAATGGTAAATATCTTGTGACATCCAAGCATATAACAGGTGGTAGAGTTGATCTAACTAATGCTTACCTTATTTCTCAGAGTGATTTCGAAGAGATTAGCAAGAGAAGTAAAGTAGATAAATGGGATGTCTTAATTTCTATGATTGGGACAGTTGGGGAGGTTTGTCTCATAAAGGAAGTTCCCGACTTTGCAATCAAAAATATAGGGCTTTTCAAATCAAAAAACGAGTGTCAAGGAAAGTGGCTATACTATTATTTACAAAGCACGAAAGCAAAGCAATATATTCTGGAACAAAGTAGAGGTACAACGCAAGCATATATTCCTCTTGGTTCTCTTCGAGAATTCCCAATTTTAGTGCCAGAGAACCCAAAAGAAATGCGTGCGATTACACAGATCCTCGGCACGCTGGACGACAAGATCGAGTTGAACCGAAAAATGAATCGGACGCTGGAGGAGATGGCGCGGGCGATCTTCAAGAGCTGGTTCGTAGACTTCGACCCCGTCCACGCCAAGGCCACCGTGCGGCGGGAACATCCCGGCTGGACCAACGAACAGATCAGCCGCGCCGCCTGCCCCAACCTCAAACCCGAAATCGCCGCCCTCTTCCCCGATTCCTTCGAAGACTCTGAACTGGGCGAAATCCCAAAGGGCTGGGAGATGGATTCGCTTGGCAATGTTGCTGACGTCAACTGGGGAG
>JAKQEE010000426.1 GCA_029558635.1 Pseudomonadota bacterium
GTGGCGGCGGAAGCGTAGTCGGCACGGTGAACATTAACGAAGGAGCGCTTCTGGACTTCAACAGCGGAACGACAAACTTTACCGATACAACCAATCCGACAAACTTTGCGGGTGCCGGCACTCTTTTGCTTTCCGGAGGAACCCTGGGAGGCAGCGGAACGGTCAGCATTGGTCTTCCTATGTCCTGGACGGGCGGTAATTTGAGTGTGGGCGCCGGTGGAACCGGCAGTGTGACCGTGCCTTCTGGAAAGACTCTGACTTTGAGTGGTGGAAGCAATAAGTATCTGGATGGCGGAAGGCTGGCGATAGCAGGCCAGGTGGACTGGACAAACGGGAACCTTTATTTGAACAATGGCGCACGGTTAACCATACAAAACGGCGGCGTGTTCAACATGCAGTCGGATGCAGACATTTATTACTCAACGGGCGCTGTGCCCACGATGATTAATAAAGGGATTTTACGCAAGAGCGGAGGAACCAGCGAAAGCCTGATCGGCGCCGGTTCAACCTTTAATTTTGTCAATTCCTGGCCGGATTTTACCAGTTCCGGGACGGTGGATGTGCAGATCGGTGAAATCAACTTTGCAACGGTGAACAGCTTCAACCATGGTTCTATTTTTACCGGCGCCGGTTCAAGCCGGATTACCACCGGTGCGACGCTTTCCGGGACGATTACCGGCAATTCGGGTTTGAACCTTGCAGGTGGCACGTTTACGGGGATTGCGCATTTGGCAGGAAATCCGACATGGAGTGGAGGCACTTTTAACGGCGCGGTTTACACGGTTCCTTCAGGCAGTACTCTGAACATTTCGGGTGGAAGCAACAAATATCTGGAAGGCGGAAGTTTGACAATAGCGGGTCAGGTGGATTGGACGGGTGGCAATTTTTATTTGAACAATGCAGGCGAGTTGAACATACAGGGTGGCGGCGTGTTGGATATCAAGTCGGATGCGGATATTTGGTACAATTCCGGCGCCATACCGACGCTGAACAATTATGGGACGCTGAGGAAGAGCGCGGGAACCGCCGTGACCAGGATTGGCGAGGGAACCGCCATGATCTTCAACAACATTGGCGGAATCATTTCCGAGACAAGCGACGGCAGCCTGGTTTTAAACGCGGCGACAAGTTTCAGCGGGACATCAACGATTACCGGCGGGACGGTTCAG
>JAKQEE010000427.1 GCA_029558635.1 Pseudomonadota bacterium
CTGAACCGTCCCGCCGGTAATCGTTGATGTCCCGCTGAAACTTGTCGCCGCGTTTAAAACCAGGCTGCCGTCGCTTGTCTCGGAAATGATTCCGCCAATGTTGTTGAAGATCATGGCGGTTCCCTCGCCAATCCTGGTCACAGCGGTTCCCGCGCTCTTCTTCATTGTCCCATAATTGTTCAGCGTCGGTATGGCGCCGGAATTGTACCAAATATCTGCATCCGACTTGATGTCCAACACGCCGCCGCCCTGAATATTGAACTGCGCGGCATTGTTTAAATAAAGGTTGCCTCCCGTCCAATCCACCTGACCCGCTATTGTCAAACTTCCGCCTTCCAGATATTTGTTGCTTCCACCCGAAATGTTCAGAGCACTGCCCGAAGGAATGGTATAAACCGCGCCGTTAAAAGTGCCTCCACTCCAGGTCGGATTTCCTGCCAAATGCGCAGTCCCGGTAAACGTGCCGCCCGCAAGGTTCAAGCCCGAATTGCCGGTAATCGTCCCGGAAAGCGTCGCACCGGTGGTAATCCGGCTTGAACCGGCGCCGGTAAAAATAGAACCGTCATTCAAACTGTTGATCGTCGCAAAGTTGATTTCACCGGTTTGAGCATCCACCGTCCCCAAATTAACAAAATTGAAAGCTGTCAACCCGCCGATCAGGCTTTCAGCTGTCCCCGCGCTTTTGCGCAGTGTTCCCTGATTGGTCAATGTGGATATTGAGCCTGAATTGTAATAAATATCTGCATCCGACTGCATGTTGAACACACCGCCGCTTTGTATGGTTAACCGCGCACCATTATTCAAATAAAGATTGGCGCCCGTCCAGTCCACCTGGCCTGCTATCGCCAGTCTTCCTCCATCCAGATACTTATTGCTTCCACCGCTCAAAGTCAGTGTTTTGCCGGAAAGCACGGTCACACTGCCGGTTCCACCGGCGCCCACACTCAAATTACCGCCCGTCCAGGAAGCGTTGCCCGTTAACGTGACAGTACCGGCGCCGTTGAAAGTTCCTGAATTGAGATTCAAAGAAGCAATACTGGAGGATCCATTCAGCGACAATGTACCGCCGGAAACGGTCAGCCCGCCGCCCACAACCGTATCACCAGCTATGGTCAGAGAACCACCGGATATTGTAAGCGAATTGTTGTTGTTGATCGTCAGACTGGCAATCGTATCCGCGCCGGTAGAGTGACCGACCGCGTGACCGGCGCTGATCAAAACATCATCCGTCGAAACAGGAATTTTGGTGTAGGACCAGTTTCCGGGTGTTTCCCAAGTCAAGCCTCCCGCGGCATTCGTGAACGTGTTGGCGCCCGTAAGGTTGTAAATCAGACGCGCCGCTTCTCCCGAGGCAAGGTCATAGCCTACGGTGAAAAACGCGGGCGCGTTGACCGTTAAGAAGGTTCCGGAGCGCGAACCGCCCATCAAGAGAAATGGAATGAAGTCGTTGTTGGCCGGCACATAACCACCGGTTAAGGAAGCGTTGAGCGTGCCGCCAAGCGTCACATTGCCACTCACGGACAAAACATCGTAACTTCCAGAAGTTGTGCCGCCCATTTCCATGTCCAGATTTCCGGTGTTGGCCAGATTGCCGGTCAAAAATAATGTGCCGACAGGTGAGGTGCCCATTCCCGGACT
>JAKQEE010000188.1 GCA_029558635.1 Pseudomonadota bacterium
CATATACTGATCGCTATGGCACATCTTATGTGCGGTCTTTCCAAAACATGCAGTCCGTGCCAACAGACGGATTCACCAACAAAACGAGCAATAGCCTGTCGTTCAGGAAAAACGAGTTTGGGCTATTTGACGGGAGTGCGTCGAGGACGGCGGTTAAGAAGGACAGTGGCGGAAGCTCGACGGACCCGGACGTGGAAGTTAGCTATAACATAAGCATTGGCGGCGTCACCTACGCCATCGCGGAAAAAATCACATCGTCTCTTACTTCTGCCCAGAACTTTGTTGGGCCTCCGGTTGCAAATACTGGCGGTTCCGGCAAAACGCCTGGGATTGTTTATATCGGCAAGGGTAAATACAAGGCAACCAAGGTCACGATCTAATGCCCGAAGAAGAACAAAATCTTTCTGCGGCAATGAGGGTTGCGAGGCGGTCTGTTTGGGAACAGGCAAAGGCGGCCGGAATCCAAAATGACGAAACGCCGCCGCCAGTTCCAACCGGCAAGGAAACGGGTCTTAATGATGATCCGCGAATTGCAACGCTTGAGGGTATTGTTAGGGATTTAGCAGGCAGACTTGATGATTTGGAAGATGATTTTCCAGAGCAGGAGAACGGGGTTGGCGACGGAGCAAGTTTCGATGTGGCGGGAACCCCCGCGCTATTTAAGGTCTGCGCCTTGGTCGGATGGACGTTGGACAG
This sequence comes from Pseudomonadota bacterium, assembly GCA_029558635.1. GTDB lineage: Bacteria > Pseudomonadota > Alphaproteobacteria > Micavibrionales > Micavibrionaceae > UBA1573. The sequence continues at coordinate 697 of JAKQEE010000188.1, forward strand.
CGAAGGCGAGTGGACTCAGATGACGATAGATGACATGGTATCCTCTCCGCCTACAGAATTGTGGGAAGGACAGACCGAAGCTGGAAACTATTTGCGCCCCACCTGGGACTGGGTGCGCGCCTACGAGGAAACCTGATATGGCGCGGGTTTGGCATCATATCGACCATACGACGGGCCTGTGGGCGGAATGGGAAGCAGGAACGCTCCCGAGCGCGGAAAGCTGCTTCCGCTTCGATTTCCTAAACCAGTTTATCGGGTGGATGCGCTATGTGGGGAATTTCGTATGGAACGAAACGGAGTCAGTCGCGGCTAAGTATCCCATATTTAGACGCGATAGCGAAGATGAAACGGCTTATATATTCAACGGATGCGACATCCAGCCGGAATCGCTGTGGCGCAAACTGGCGGAGTACGACCCGCTTGACGGAACTGCGGATTTCGCTGGTCACATTTGGATGGATTACGACGCATCGGACATCTTGCAGACATTTGAAAACGGAACGATTTTGGAGGAAAGCGAAGAGTATATTGACGCCGCCGAAACTGCCGAATGGGGTGCAGGGTCTATCATCCAGCCTTCATTGAACGAATCTTGTCCGGTACGCAATATGCTACTTCGTCTTCGCACGCGGCTCGATCTATGCAGAGTTGTATGCTTGGGCCGGCCAAACATTCTCGGCCAGATTCCGCCGGGAGTTACAATTGGGTACAGGTGGAATTACGCGAATAGAATTGAATGTTTGCGCCGGTGGACAATCAGTTCGAGCAATCCTTCATATCCAAATCAACCGCCTTATGTTGGTGGATGCGAATCAGGAGACGAGCTTGAGGACGCAAAGAGACCTTTGGCTTATTATGCAAGTAGCAGTTTGTCGGGGTATACGGACGTTTTGACCAACCCGCTTATCGTTGGCCGAATGGCAAACGGGATTGAAGATTGCCCTCACGGATTGCTGGTTGCCTGCACGACTACACACATAGACAGTCGCGGACCGCCAGATCCGCCTTATGTACGCCCCGCGAATTACGACCTCGCTATATGGTATTCAGAAACAGACGTCGATCCGGTTGGGGATGGCGTATCTTCCAACACGGTTGAGGGATACGGCAGTTGGACGGGCGTAGCTTGCGCTTATGGTATTGCCTATTGCTTTTATGCGTTGCTTTTAGACGAACTGCCAGAAGTTTTCAAACCATCCGCAGGATTCCCTTGGGAGGAATAACATGAAACGCATTGGCGCGATACTCCTTGAAGATGAATTAGAAGAAAAAACAACAAAACCAACAACACAGAAAGAGGCATAACATGGCATGGAGCACATACGCGCCGCCC
>JAKQEE010000194.1 GCA_029558635.1 Pseudomonadota bacterium
GAATAACGCACATTTCCGGATTCATCGTAATACTCGTGAATATATTGGTCATATTTTGCTTTCATTTTGTCCTCCAATAGAATTGAATTTAACTTACACTTATATTATACGCGCAATTGTGCTCATTGTCAATAGGCAATCCATTCAGTCCGCAGGCGCGTGACGTGGCGATTGCGAAACAACTGCGGGATGACGGGGAAGGCATTGGGTAAGATACAAAACCGCATCGTTGGCTCAGGCGAAGAACCGCTTGACCAGATCCAATTTAACCCGCGTAACTGGCGGGTGCATCCGCTTAACCAACAGAACGCGCTCAAGGGCGTGCTGGAAGAGGTGGGGTGGGTTCAGGAAGTCATTGTCAACAAGCGCACCGGGAACCTGATTGACGGGCATTTGCGCTGTCAATTGGCGGCACGCGAGGGGGCTAAGACAATCCCGGTGAAATACGTGGATTTGAGCGAGGAAGAAGAAGGGCTGATACTCTCGACGCTTGACCCGATCGCGGCGATGGCGGCTACCGACAAAGCCAAACTCGATGAGCTGTTCGCGGGCATCGAAACCGAGAACGCGGACGTGCTCAAGATGCTGGATGACATCGCGGAGAAGGAACGGCTGGAGTACGCCAAACGCGACCCCGTTGACGCTGAACCGCAGATTGACCGCGCTGCTGAACTCAATGAGAAGTGGCAGGTTGTCACGGGTGACCTGTGGCAGATTGGCGAGCATAAACTTCTGTGCGGTGACAGCACCAAGCGCGAGGACGTGGAGCGTGTGATGGCGGGGGAGAAGGCGGTATGTATGATAACCGACCCTCCTTATGGCGTTAATTTAGACCAGTCGTGGAGAGATGAGGCGGTAGGCGAAAAGTCGCTTGGGCCGGGCAATAAAAACCTTGTTGCTAACGACTCAAGGGTTGATTGGTCAGATGCATGGGAGTTGTTCAATGGCGATATTGCCTATGTTTGGCACGCCGATTTATTTTCAGACGTTGTAATGGCGAGTCTTAGAAGTGTAAATCTCGAAGTCTGCCAACAAATTATTTGGAATAAATCAATTATGGTAATGGGCAGAAATGACTATCACTATAAACATGAGCCGTGTTGGTACGCAATAAGAAAAGGGAAAAATCATTCGTGGACTGGTGACAGACAACAAACTACTGTTATTGATGCAAAATCACCAAATCATATTATGTCAGGTTCTAAAGAGGTAAAAACCGAACACCCGACCCAAAAACCGATTGATTGCTTCATGATGATTGGTAATCATGGTGTTGTTGGAGATTTGGTTTACGACCCATTTATCGGCTCCGGCACAACGATGGTTGCGTGTCAGAACCTGAACCGGAAGTGCCGCGCCATTGAGATTTCACCAAACTACTGCGCCGTGATACTGGAGCGGATGGCGACCGCGTTCCCTGAACTGGAAATCAAGAGATTGGCATAAATGGCATACCGTACGGCTGATATTCTCAAAGCGTTGGAAGAAACTCACGGCATGATTTACCTTGCCGCGAGTGCTTT
>JAKQEE010000219.1 GCA_029558635.1 Pseudomonadota bacterium
ATCTGGGGTGACAGCGCCCAGCAGGTCATTGACCAGATTTCGCCCGGCGACCGCGAAGATTACGACCTGAACTCTATCAAGTCGTTGACATTCATAGGCGGCACATTGTCAGACAATCCGCTGCTCACCGACAAAGACCCGGCCTATAAAGCCAACCTTTTGGCTCAGGACGAAACGACGGCCATGCAACTGCTCAAAGGCCGGTGGTATGCTGCTGTGAACGAGGATGAATTGTTCAACTATACCTCGCTGCAAGACATTTTTTCCAACACCCACGCAGCCGGTGGAGAGAAGTATATCACAGCGGACATAGCGATGGAGGGAAGCGACCTGTTTGTGGTGGTGGTGTGGGACGGTTGGCGGGCCACGCACTTCTATGTGTACGAGAAAGGAGACGGCAAGATGGTGCTCGACAAGATGCTGGAAATCAAAAACCGGCATGGCGTGCCCGGCACGAACATCGCTTTCGACAGCGCCGGTATGGGAAACTTCCTGCGCGGCTGGCTCAAATCGGCAATAGATTTCCGGGGCGGCGACAAGCCGGAGGAAGAGGACGGCACGAAAGTACTTTTCAAAAACCTGAAAACCCAGTGCGCTTACCACTTCGCGCAGCGGGTCAACACCTGGCAAACCTTTCTGAACGTGGACGATGATATGGTACAGGAGCGCATCATCGAAGAGTTTGACAAACATCGAAAGACCGGCTTCGATGCGTCCAACCGCTTCACAATGACAGACAAGGATGAAGTGAAATCACAGTTGGGGTATTCGCCCGACTACTTTGACGCGCTCACCATGCGGTCAATCTTTAACCTGCGCAAGAAGCGACGCAGGAGAAGTTCAAAATAAAAAAATCGGAACTTCTATTTTTTATTTGAAAACCTCACCTATATTTGTGCCGTTGTTGACATAAAGCAGTTGGCCTGCTGACGATACCGTTATCGTGCTGCGCCCGGCCTCTTTGCTGACCCAAGTGAGGTCGGGCCGTGGTGCATCAAACGAAAGATTGTTTTCATTTGGTTTTTTGGGGTTTATTAGCGTCGGTAGTGCAAACTCCCGGCGCTTTTTTTATCTAAAATTAACACGCGAATTTTCGAGACAACCCATACCTTCACGGCTTACACATCATTCACCAATCCACAATTACAATGACATTAGAAACCGTTTATGATTCAATCGCTGAGCAGATTGATTTCGAGAACGACGCGCTGGAAGCCGTCGTCAAAAAAGCGTTCATGTTGGGCGGCAAGTCCCAGGCTGC
>JAKQEE010000229.1 GCA_029558635.1 Pseudomonadota bacterium
AGGCGGCGACCCGAATTGTGACCATCGGCACCCGATTGATTGTGGACATAACGCTGTAGTTTGGAACACAATTAAAGGAGTACAAAGACCATACAAAGACGTTTGCGCAAAATGCGGTGCAATCCGCATAGACCAGCAGATCGGTTTGGAGCAAACGCCTGACGAGTACATCGCCAACCTGGTTGCGGTGTTCCGTGAGTGCAAGCGGATATTGCGCGATGACGGTACGCTGTGGCTGAACATCGGGGATTCGTATACCAGCATGAAATCAAGATATAGCCAGAAGGCACAATCTTTGAATGGCGGTAAACCACAAGACAATGAATTTCGCGGCAACAAAACCGACTTGTATCATCATCCAGAGTTGGGCATAAAAGACAAAGACCTTATCGGCATCCCCTGGATGCTTGCCTTCGCCTTACGCGCGGACGGGTGGTGGTTAAGGCAGGACATTATTTGGCACAAGCCGAATCCGATGCCGGAGAGCGTGAAAGACCGCTGCACGAAGGCGCACGAGTACATCTTCCTATTGAGCAAGTCGGCGCGGTACTACTACGATAACGAGGCGATAAAAGAGCCTGCTAATTATCCAAACGATGATAGAAAATCACGCGCACACGAAGAACATAAGTCAATGCCTGATGGATTGAGGAATGGGTTGCGACCAGGCAAATATACCTATGACATGACAATGCGCAACAAGCGCGACGTCTGGACGGTCACGACCAAGCCGTACAAGGGTGCGCATTATGCCACATACCCACCGGATTTGATCACGCCTTGCATACTGGCAGGCGCGCCGGAAACGTGTTGTGCGAAGTGTGGCGCACCTTATGAACGAGTGGTTGAGCGGGACCGCAAGGCAAGAAACGAGTTGCCAAAAGATGACCCAAGATATAGACCAAACACTTATCACGGAAGCTATGAAAACATAAATGGCAAAGGTGATGCTGGTTATACGTTCACACAAACACTCGGCTTTCAGCCCACCTGCACCTGCAACGCTGGCACGTCAAGTGGCATTGTGTTCGACCCATTCGTAGGGAGCGGGACAACGGTTGCAACAGCAATCAAGCTGGGGAGAAAAGGAATCGGGATTGACCTAAACATAAAATACTTGACGGAAAACGCAAGA
>JAKQEE010000245.1 GCA_029558635.1 Pseudomonadota bacterium
TCGAACTGCATCAGGCGCAACTGGCGCCGAAGGGCCTGGCGGGCGACTTCGCTGCGGGTCTGGCCGGACCGTCGGCTGGTTTTCCCGAGGAGGCGGTTGAGATCCTTGTCCAAACGAATGCTGAGTGTGGCTGTTTTCATGTAGAACAATGTATGACATTTTATGCTCGCAGTCAACTTCTCGCACGAAGAAGGACGGTTTAAGGGGACAGAGGGACAAAGGGACAAGGGCACAAGGGGACAGGGTTCAAGGTTGAAGGTTAAAGGTTGAAGGTTGAAGGTTCAAGGGTGAAAGTTGCAGGTTCCAAGTTCCAAGTTTCAAGTATCCAGTATCCGCGAAACGACTTTCCCAGCAATTTATCCCGTAAATCCTGTTGATCCTGTCAAATATTCCGGAATTCAGACAGGATTCACAGGATCGGCAGGATTTAGAATGAAGATTTTCGCGCAGGGACGCAGGGGCGCAGAGATTATTTACCACGGATGACACGGATTTCACGGATGGAAACGGCTAAAGGTTGAAGGTTCAAGGTTGAAAGTTGCAAGTTGCAGGTTCCAAGTTGCAAGCAAGCAAAAGGACTACAGTCTGCAGCCTTGAAAATCGGGCTTTTTGCAACTTTTTGCGATTTTTGTGCCTTTTGTGGCTGTTTCAGAAGTTGGCCACGAAAAGGCACAGAATTCACAAAGATGTTTGATCCTGTCAAATTTCCGGAAATCAGAATTCCGTCTTCGTGACTTGGTGTCTCCGCCTGAGGCGGACAAGTTTTGCGAGATATTTCTTCATTATATTCGCGTTCATTCGCGGTTTCCGGCGTTTCTGCGATTTTTGTGCCTTTTGTGGCACCTTCTGAATTCTGACTCCTGACTTCTGAATTCTGTCTTCTGTCTTCCAAAAACAAACGCGCCGCTGGATTTCTCCAGCGGCGCGAATGGTTTAAGTTCTACAGTCTGTTACTTGCGGAAGCGACGGACCATGATCACGCCCAGACCCAGGATCGACAGAAGAATCGTCGAAGGCTCGGGAACAACCGTCAGCTGCTGATCGCACTGACCGCCGTTGATCGGATCGTCGCCCTGATTGTGATTATAAGTAACCGGCGGCTCGCTGCCCGTGAACGCATACGCCGCGGCCGAAACGATCGGGCCGTCGTTGTAATACACGCCGTCGGCCAGCGCATCCTCGAAGATGCGGGCGTAGATGTAACCCGTTGCCAGCGTCTCGCTGAAGGCCAGA
>JAKQEE010000247.1 GCA_029558635.1 Pseudomonadota bacterium
CGCGCCGCTTCTTGCGGACGACCACGACACCGCGCTGCTGCAACCAGTCCTCCCAGGTTTCCAGGGGAACGGTCATCACAACGCTCGGCGTCGTCATGCTGCCGAGGGGATTGTGGCTGACCTGTGTATCCTCTGCGAACAGAGTAGCCAGGTCAGGCAGCTTACTGCCGGCCAGGAGTTCACGCGCCAGTTGCGTCAGGAAGTCGCCCTCGCTTTCGGGGACGATTGCGCCGCCGACCTCATCTCCGTAAAGGAGTTGAGCGGCTTTCATCTTTCGACCCATCAGTGCCAGGGCAACCGACTCCATTGCACCCTCGTACACGCTGAATAAGGCTTTAACCGCCTGGGTTTGGCCCAAACGCCACACCCTGCGCACCGCCTGCCAAAGCGTATAGTAGGGTAGGAATGTGGCGAGTTATCCTTGCGGACACTTTTCCACAGACCCCCCTCCGAACCGGACTTGATACTTTCGCATCATCCGGCTCTCCAGAACTCTAAATGTTTCGAGTGGGTAATGGTTTTCCACCATGTATTGAATCGTGGCATTTCGCGCATACTACCAGCGTTTTTCTGTGCATTGCGATCATTCTTACTACCCAATCCGGTTTCCCCTTTTTCCCTCGCCAGCGATTTCTCAGGTCTGCCAGTTTATGAATGTGATGGACTTCACAGTTCACCTGCGAACCGCAGATTTCACATTCGTTGGCTTGCAGCCTTTGGACAAGGTCCGTGCGTGAACTTAGCGCGACATTTCTCCGTCCGTTGTTGTCATCAAGGGTTTCTGTTCCAGGTTTGACGACTTTCAACGGGATACCGCCCCAATAGATATACCTTATCCCGTTCTTGGTTGGTACTTCTACGACAAGAACTTTGTAGGTGAAACCTTCTACTGTGCGTTTTCCTCCGTATTTTTGATATATACGGGCGACGGTGGATTTGTGCTTGTTAGCTAATGTCTTGGTTAGTGAAACTTCCATGACGTATTTTAGCTTGCGTAGCGCTTTTCTATCGGCGGCGAATTTATAGTATTCAGCTATACCACGAAAACGTTGCTGGTATACATCAACGATTTGAGCGTCTGAGAACGCCAGTAATCCAGCTTCGTGAATAGGTTTTTCGCCACGCATATAGCGTTTTGTCAGTTCATTAACCTTGCCAAACGGTATGCCTAATCTGACGCATCCGTTTACGCTTCGGGTTTTGGTGAGTGTTCCGCTTCGGGGTGAGATTTTATCGTCTGCATGATATACGCTGATATC
>JAKQEE010000282.1 GCA_029558635.1 Pseudomonadota bacterium
AGGCGGCAGCGGCGCAAGCCGTGAGGACGCGGACCGGCCACCCGCAAAGCCGGTAAAGGCCAACCGAACCGGCCTGCCGCCTGAATTGTGTAGCGTATGAGACATTAATAGTTTTGCGTCTCATATTATGGTAAAAATGAGACACAAGGCGGCAGCGCGAAAGCGTGACACGCGGCAGTCCAGCCGGTAATGGGTGTAATGACTGCCATATCTAAACCAAAAATCCGGCCTGCCGCCGATTTTAACCGCAAGTATGATTTTATCGTACTTACAGGAGGAGAGAGATGCCAGTAACATTAAACGACATTGTTGATCGGCTGCTTGAGCGCGGCATGAATGAATCTGCTGCCGTTGTCAAAGACGCCGCCACCCGCATTGCCGAGTTGGAAGCCGCAAAAATTGCACGCGAGAATCTATATTCTACCGATGAAATCAGGGCAATGGCTATTGCGCTAAACGAGCGTAGCCATGGACGGAATACCTCTGACGTATCAAAAGCCGGTGATATTTTGGATTGGGTATGTTACCGCATCGCCGAGCTTGAGGAGCAGCTTGCCGCCGCGCAGGAGCGGGAGCGATGGATACCAATTAGCGATGGGCCGCCAGAAAACATTCGCCCCGTTCTCGTGCGGGCACGGAACAAGCGGGGAGAGTGTTTCGTACTCCGAGCCTCATACGCCCATAAGCGTGAGCTAGAAATAGACTCGGACGATTACGCGGACGGGTTTGCGGACCACGACGAGGACAACGGCATCGACTACTGCCCCGAGGGGTGGTACGAGTGGAATTACACCGACGAGGTGCATTACTGTCTTGGACACCTCGAGATTACCCATTGGCGCGAACTGCCCGCGCCGCCCGAACAGGAGGATTAATTATGTGGAAATATATTGTCATCTGGACGCTTATTCAATGGGTCAGCTATTCACCGCCGCCAAAAGCAGACCCATACGGACGCATGAGTTATACCTTGACGCTGGAGTGCTATTTTCGCGCAGACACAACCTATCACAAACTGGAGTTTACTTCGCGCGATGAGGCGCTGAAATTTATTGCAGAAGCACCAAGGCCGGATAGTTCTGGCATAGTGGTTATTAACCAAGCATGGTGTACAGACATGAAACTTGATTCAACATGGATACCCGAACAGG
>JAKQEE010000286.1 GCA_029558635.1 Pseudomonadota bacterium
CGCGGTACGCAGCCCAAGCCTTTTTCCAGATACCGGCCAGCACTGCGAGCGACAAAAACGCCTGGATTCCCTTTGTGCGGTTCATGTTTTAACCCCTGCCTTCGCCTTCAAAGCGTCGGCCTTTTTCTTGGTCAGGAACGTCACGATCGGCGCGATGATGGCCGGAAGCGCGTATCCTGCAAGGCCCCACCAATCGCCGCTGAAAGCGTATTCCACAACCCTGTGCGCCGCGTCTGCCGGCAGCACAATACCGTTGAGCAGGGCGATGGCAAACACGACGTTGAGGACGGAGGCCCACCAATTGTGACTTCGCAGAAACAGGATGAAATTGGGTTTGTTCGTTTTCCACGTCAGCGACCACTGCCAGATTGAGTTGCCGACGTTGATCAGTAGCATCAGGAAAAGCGGCCAGTTGGCAGTCTGGACCGAAACCACCGCATCATTGGCGGTCGCATCGGGGTTGATTTGAAGTCCTGCCAGCGCGAAAATCCACAGGATGACAGAGACAAGTTGGGTGATGATGTTTGAATTCATGTCGAATTTATTTGATGAAAAATCATTTCACTGACTGGGGCACTTGCTTCATGGTTTGGCGCTTACAGCGTCGAAATTATACGGCTGACAAGCCACAGCAGGCTTGCAAACCAAAGGCCGAGCATCGAAATTCCCGGCAGGTATTTTACGGCAAATGTCTTCATGTTATAAAGGCTCTTGCTATCAGTGCGATCAATAGGCCGGTGGCTGCGCCGGCGCCAAGTATCAGCGCCCAACGCTGCCATTTGGTTGTGCCGTGCAAGCGGTTTACGACGCTTCGCCACATCCCGGCAATAACAGCCAGCGAAAGGAATGCCTGTATTTTTCGCGTTTTCACGGGTAAACGGTGTAAAATGTATATGTTGGTATTGTCACCGTCCTGGATGTCGTTCCTGCAGACTTCACAATTATGGCCCTGGTTCCGACTGCCACGTTGTTTGGCAGGTTCGTTGTTACCCTTCCGGCATAGGATCCATTTATGAAAAACCTTGCCTCAGTTTTGGCTTTGTCAACAACCATTGTGAGGATGTACCTTGTGTTAACGGCTACTGCAATATTCAAGTCTGCGGTTGATTCTGTCCCAGAATTGTTGCGGGAGAATCCCTCCCACTCTCCTGAATTTATCCCGTTACTATAACGGAATCCTATGCTGTTGTTTACAGCCAAAGTTGTAGATGATGGCGAAGGTACAAGGCCGAATTGAAACGTGTAGGTCTGAGTTCCATCAGAAAGTGTCGGGATATAAACCACCGTACTTGCTACCATATATGCCGACGAATAAAACGTCGGGTTCAAAACCGTCTTGCTAAAGTATAATGTTGCAGCACCGGTGGCCGATGTGCTTGTTCCAAGTTGCCATCCTGCAGGCAGTGTAGTAGTTGGAGTAGTAGTAGCGTTTGCGCCGCCGGCAAGTCCAAATCCTATGTTGCCCCAGTCCGCACCGGTGGTTGCGCCCACGGTAGCATTATAGTAATGCCCCATCGCGCCGTTGATTGCCGGCGTTCCGGGATTATAGGTGCAGTTTGTAACATACCACTTGGAGTAGTTGGTACTGTACCGCATGGATATGGACCCCCCATAAGGGCCGATGATGTAATCCGATGGCCCTTGTACACGATTGGATGCATCTGAGTCTGGATGTCCAGATGCCACAATTATGGCATTACTGCTCGTGTTTATGAACGTCCTTTCTGTGCCCCCGGGCAACGCTCCGAATCCGGATATTGTCCATATGTTATTCGCTCCTATCGTGAACACATTTTCAGTGGACCACGTCGTAGGCGTATAATTATCCAGGTCGCTTGTGATGTCTGTAATATTGGCATCATCGTCGAAATTTGCCGCGCTCCAAAACGATCCATCCCACCTCAATAACTGGCCGGTGGTTGCGCCCATCTGGTTCAGGTCCGCAGAGCCAACCGCTCCGTCATCTATTTGCGTTGTTCCTATTGCATTGTCTGCGATGGAAAACTCCACATTGGATCGGTTACCTCCCGCATCGTCGCTGTAAGAAACGTTTATCTGCGCGGTCGGATTGATGTTTAGTTTAGCCCGCTGCGTTTGGTCCGTACCGCCAATTTGCAGCGTCTGGTAAAATGCTGCACCTCCAGCGGCATCCCACGAAAGAAGGCCACCGGTATGCCATGCAAGAACTTCGCCGTCTGCCGGCGCGTCAGTTGGCCATACATACGACTGGTTGGCCGACATTGC
>JAKQEE010000314.1 GCA_029558635.1 Pseudomonadota bacterium
TTATATGCATTCCCTACGGTTTCAAGATTGTTGAAAATAGCTTGAATTGAGTCCTGCGTTTCTGTCCGCAAGGAAGTCCCTTCTTCACCACTCAAAGACTCAATTCCGGAAGAAGCATTTTCTGCTGCAACAGCCTGCTGCACTGATGGAAAGAATGAGAAAACCAAAACAATGGCCAAAACTAGAAATGGTAGAAAAGGCTTTTGGTACAACATAACGAAACGCCATATGAAAATTGATACAATTGATGATTCACTTGCAAAACTTTACAAGAAATCCCAACCCCTCATGCACATTATTAAAAAAAATTTCACTGTTATTCAGCTATATTTTGGCTTATGCGACTGATTCCGCCTTTGCTAGCATACAAACCTTCACCAGAATGCAGCCAGAAATTCGATGTTTTCCCTTGAAAACTTACACATTTTTCTTACACCCTTTTGGGAAATGTGATTTTTTATTTAATTAAACCAATAGGTTGCGCAGATAATACCAGTCTCGAAAAGCGGCATGGGTGCAAGCCTATCGGGGGTTTGAATCCCTCTCTGCCGCTATTCCATCCGGTTTGTTTTCTGGCAAGAGGCTGCTGAGCTTTTTTTCGTAATTTTCATACAGTAATTTTCATACAATTGTGTGGATAAATATGGGAGACTGCCCGAAAGCAGAGCTCTGAATCATTCCCCAGATTATAGTTTCCGTGATGATTTTTAACTCGCGGAAAATATGGACTTCGGCTTTTGGCCTCGCCTCTGCATTGGCTTTGGGGGTGGGCGTCGGTTCCTATTTCGGGCAGAGTTCGTGCGAACCTGCGGCGCAGGAGAGAATTTCCGAGATTTCCCGTCTTCAGGAGCGGCTTGCCGATGCGGCGGCCCGCGTCAAGAGTTTGAGAAAGGAGAATGCCGCGCTCAAGCGCTCTCTTCAGGAAATTGAGCAAACTGCCGCGAATAAAGTTTTGGAAGATAAAGCCGCACTATCTGTTCGGTCTGATATTGTTGCTTTGCCGAAAGCCGTTACTCCGCCCGTTTCTTCGCGTCCACGTTCTGTTGTTACAAAGGCTATACAAGAGACTGCCAACAACACACTTACGACCACCAAATCCGCAACCGTTAAGGCAGATACTTCAGTTCATGCCCTGCCCTCCCTCTCGATTGCTAACAGAATTGTCCGTCCGGAACAGGGCCCTACAGTTACCCAAGCCTATTCCCCGCTGCCCCATATCGATGCCCATATCAGCAGCGGGAACCGCAGAACAATTACAGGAACAGATATCTGGGTTCCGCTGAGTTGGGATGGAACAAATCTGACTTTTCTTGATGCCCGTCTGGTTCGGGATACACTCGACGACCTTGAAGGAAATTTCGGGATCGGGTTCCGCAAAGTTGTCGGTGGCAAAGGAATTTGGGGGGCATACGGATATTACGATGCGCGCCAAACGACCTATAACAACACATTCTCACAAGCCACTCTGGGAACGGAATGGCTTGCCGAAGATTGGGATGCACGCGCCAACGCGTATGTTTCCCTGAGCGGTAAAAAATCGTTCACTGCCACCTTGCCCACGACCATATCCTTCTCGGGGACCGGGCTTGTCGCGCATGGCGGTACATCAACCCTTACAGAAGTTCCTTTAAGTGGTTTCGATACTGAAATAGGGTATAGAATCCCCTTTCCATCTTCCCTCCCTGAAACACGCATTTATGGCGGCGGGTATTATTTTACGGGAGATGATATTGAATCAGTTCGCGGCGTGCGTGGTCGCATACGCAGTGATATTACCGAGTGGTTGCAACTCGGCGCAGAATACAGGCACGACAATGTTCGAGACAGCGAAACCCTTGCCGAATTGAGGTTGCGATACCGTTTCGGCGATACAAGCATTAAACCCTCGAGTAAACTTCTTGAGCGTATAGATGAGCAACCGGTTCGCGATGTTGATATCGTAACCAATGGCACCTCGACACAGCAAACAAGCTCTTCTGTTGTAACTAATGCCACTTCCGGCCTGGCACAGAAAATCTATGTGGTTGACAACACGGCAGCCGGTGGCGGAGACGGGTCCAAAGAACACCCGTTCAACACAATCGCGGCAGCCACGGCCGTTGCCTCAACCAACGATATTATCTACGTCAAAGCTGGGGACGGCACGTCGGCAGGAATGAACTCGGGAGTTATTCTGGATGACAATGGTCAGAAGCTGATTGGTTCAGGAACTGCCCTAACATTCGGGGATTTGGGCATAACCATTACAGGCCTTGCAGCGCCTTCCAACAGCTATGTCATTTCTCCTGCAACTACAGCTCCCATTATCACAAACACTCTGGCCTTCAGTGACGGCATTTCTATTTCTGCAAATAATATTTACGTTGCCGGTGTAACTGTTGACGGCACTACGCGTGACGGAATTCGTGTTACTGCAGGCGCCGGACAGAACCGCCAAGATATTCGCATCAAGGACGTCACCCTTTCCAATAACCAGAATATCGGTCTTGCGCTTATCACTACGGGGGGCGGGCAAATCACCGACCCCAGCCTTTCGGGCATTACGGCGGAGCACAATCTGTTTGACGGCATCCAGTTTAACTCCTCCGGAGCGGGAAGTCTGATTACCGGAATTTCTTTAACGGACTCTCTGCTGGAAGCCAATGCCCGTTACGGCATTTACGGACTTGCACAAACAACAGGGGATATAGGAACCATTTCTGTAGATGGGACATCGGCGCGCAACAATGGCGAAATCGGGATGGTCTTCCAGACCAATGTCGCGGGAAGTTATATATCCTCCATTTCCCTTATTGACAACATCTCAGAGGACAATGCCGACACTGGTATTTATATCAATGCCGCGTCAGGCGGCTTGATTAATAGCGCGACCTTATCGGACATGACAGTTCGCGATAACGGAGAAAACGGGATTTATCTGATATCATCCGGCGCAGGAAGCAATATTGCATCTGCCACTCTTGTTGATTCCTTAATCGAAAACAACGCAAACAACGGTTATTATGTTTATGCGACCGGTGGCAGCGATATTGGAACGCTCTCAACCAACGGAACTACAATTACAAAAAGCGGTGCAACCGGTTATTACGTTCTGACCGACAATGCCACCAGTGTCATTTCCAGTCATACGCTCACTGACAGTGTCGTGAATGATAACGACGATTACGGCATATATGTCTATGCCAGTAATGGTCAGGTTACGACATCGACCATGACAAACGTAACAGCTGAGGACAACCGTGCCGATGGTATCCGTTTGGCAGCTAATGCAGCCACAGGACAGATCGGCACATTGTCGATGTCGGGAGTTTCGTCTATTGATAACTCCGACACTGGCCTGTATCTGCTTGCCTCAGGTGGAACATTCGGGTCCGTAACCTTGTCCGACATTGAATCTCTGGATAATGGTACACATGGCCTTTACACAGGCACAACAGGTGCAACAGGCCTTATCAGCGCCTACTCACTTACTGATAGTTTGCTGCAAAACAACCGTGTCCACGGCATTATGCTGGATACAACAACCGCAGCCCAGTTTGTAACGGCCAACCTTTCCGGTCTTGTCATTCAAGACAACGAGGAAAACGGCCTGTATATGACCTCTAACGGAGTTGGCAGCCTGATCGGAACAGTCACCGTTGATGACGTTACCATCAATCGCAGCGCCGGACATGGTTTCTATGCCTACGCCACAGGTGGTGGTGATTTTACTTCTCTGCTGCTTTCTGACATCCAATCTGCGGATAACGGCTCGCATGGTTACTATCTTACTACCGATAACTCGGGGAGTATTATCTCCAACATCTCTTTAACTGATAGCACTGCATCAGATTCCGCCACTGACGGCTTTTATGTTTATGCCAACTCGGGGCAGATTACGACGCTAACGCTTGATAATCTGTCTGCAAGCGGTAGTGGTGATCAGGGATTCGAGATACGCAGCGCAGGGGCGACAGGGTTAATTAACACATTATCTTTGACCAACAGCAGCTCTACGCACAATGCTGATCAGGGAATTTATCTCTACACAACTGGCGGTGCGGATATCACTAGCGCCAGCTTATCCGGTTTAACAATTACAAACAACGGAGCTAACGGGTTATACGCCGTGACAGACAATGCCACCAGCATTATCGGCAATCTGTCTCTGTCAAATATTTCATCTATCGACAACGGCAATACAGGCTTTAGTGTTTACGCTAACGCCGGGCAAATTACGACAGCTACCCTTTCCGATCTGATAAGTCGTGACAACGGCGACAACGGTTATTCACTTCAAACCAATGCGGTAACCGGCCTGATTGACACGCTATCGGTAACAAACGCCTCTTCTCTTGATGACGCCGGACAAGGATTCTATCTGTACGCGACTGGGGGGGCGGATATTGCAACCGCAACAATTTCAGATCTTTCCGTCACCAACAGTGGTGCCGCCGGCATTTATGTTCAGGCAAACGCCGCAGGAAGCACGATCTCCAACTTGTCGCTGACAGGGTCTTCTTCCAATAGCAATGCGACACACGGTGTCTATGTCACCGGAACTGCGGGCGGTGTCCTTACATCTGCAACGCTTGACGATATTACTGCCAATGATAACCGCGCAAACGGAATTTCTATTGTTACCACCGGAGCCAGCCAAATCAATTCACTGTCCTTGACCAATAGCACCATTAGTGGAAACTTTGATTATGGCCTTCTTCTAAATGCCCAGAACACCAGCATTTTCTCGGCAAAGGTTCAAGGGGTTAGTGCAACGAATAATTATCAATACGGCGTCTTCGTCGATGATGATACGACAGGAGCTTACTCCGTCGACCTCGGCGGCGGCGCACTCGGCAGCACAGGCGGAAACCGCATATTCGGTAGTCTGATTCAGGATATCCGTATTGATCTTGACAATAACCAACTCAAAGCCGAAAGCAATTGGTGGGGAAATGCCGCAGGCTTACAAGCTTCCGAGCGGCAGTTGGACGGCACCAGCACAATCGACAGTTCGCCTTTCCTCGCGGCTGACCCTAACCCTTAGTGCTTTAGATTTTCATTCCTACTGTTCGATGCAGTAGAGATTGCGCCATATCTCTCTGCAGCTAAAACACGATTTCCAATGGAAAACTCCACCTTGCCAGCTTATAGTTTTCTTTTGACAGATTTTCTTTTAGGTATTGACCCATATACCAGTCAGGTTCTCCTCTTCGGAGCCAATTCTACCCCTCCTTAAATGTGTCCATAATATACCTAGATTCACTCCGGATCTGGACGCATTTATAGGGGGCGGCTCTGCCCGCCATTTTGAGCTTGAAGATTTTTTCGATTATACGGGTTTGTTATTTCCGCTGACCAGAACGACGGTCGGGGTGTGGATTTTGGCGTCGGCCTCGGTCATCTGGGCGTAGGCACAAATGATTACCAGATCGTCCTTCTGGCACAAGCGTGCGGCAGCGCCATTAATTCCGATAATGCCCGATCCCCGTTCACCCGTGATTGCGTACGTCGTAAAGCGCGCACCGGAATTGATGTTGAGGACATCCACCTGTTCATAGGGAATAATCCCGGCAGCTTCGAGCAATGACTCATCCACCGTGATTGAGCCTTCATAGTTCAGGTCACATTGCGTCACTTTGGCCCGATGAATTTTGGCCTTTAGCATAACCAGATTCATTGTTCTTCCTTTTACAGATACGCCCTCTTAGCGATTTTTGCCATTTCCTGCAAGGGACTTTCTGTATTTGAGGTAGTCGTTTTTCTACTAATGGCAAGGTATATAGTCCTAAACGCCTCTTGGGGCGAATATGTCGCGTTTGCAGGTGTGGTTACGGATACGGTCAAAGTGCCGTCTGGAAGGGTTGAAACATCAACTCCCGAAACACTATGAGTTGAGGGCGACACCGTTTCCGATCCGGTGACTGGTCCGCCGCCTCCGGATGTCGTGATGGTATAATTATAGGTCGCCCCCACTACAAGAAGCCTATTGGTTATAACATCGGAAAGGCAGAGAGACTTATCCCCAAAATCTTTAAAAAAGGAGCAAATCTTGCGGTTGTGATGTGGGTTAAACGGAAAGGTTTACCCCCCCATAATACAATATGATCATGAGGATGTATCCAAGGTGAGTCAGGTTATGGGCTTCCTGATCCAGTCCGAAGGCCCACCAGAATTTAGAATCCGAGGCCGATAGCTTCAGATCTGCTGTTGCTAGAGCTTTCAGCCTGTCAATTGCGCCGTGAATGATGAAATCAAAGACTGCCAGCCACCACAGGGCGGGCGCAAAAATCATTATAACAATCAGGGTTGCCAGCGCATGAATACCCGCATGGGTCGCCAGTGCCTTGTATCCCTCGGCTCCATCTTTGCCTTTTGTCAGAGCCATCCACTTTGTCTGCAATAGAAAATCGCAGGCAAATTGCTTTGCCCGAAAAGCCAGATAGAGCAGCAAAAGTGAAATTAGAGTCATGTTCTTTATAATCCTCCCCCCCAATTCAAGAATAAAAGGCTGAAGATTTGGTAAATACAAAATTTTTAGGCCTTTCTCCGCCATTAACTTACTGCTAATTATTTAAGGGCATGATCTTTAGCAAAGGATTGCTATATCCCCGTTCTACTAAAACACTTCGGATTGCCATGTTTGAAAACCTCAAAGCCATATCTTCCGGCGAAGTCCTGATCCACCAAGGGTCTTTAGGACAATCGGCGTATATTATCGAGCAAGGCCGCGTTGAAATCTGTCTGGAAAAGCCGGATGGTAGCCGTCAGATTGTCGGAACACGCGGACCCGGAACTATTATCGGCGAAATGGCGTTGATTGATGAAGCGCCGCGCACCGCGACTGTTGTTGCCACAGAAGATTGTAAATTGATTGAAATTACCCGCGACGATTTCGTTCGCCGTTTGTCTTCAAGCGATCCGGTCATTCAAGCCGTACTTCGCGTCTTGATTACCCGTTATCGCGATACGCTGGCCCGTTCGGTCATTATTAGCGAAAGCCCCGGCTATCCCCCTCCCGAGGAAGTCGAACGCAATTTTCTGGAAGCCACCGATACGATCTCCGGCCTGCGTATGGAAAGTGAGTTCCGTGCGGCTCTGGCGAACAACCAGATATCTCTTAACTATCAACCGATCGTGTCCCTGACAACGGGTGAAATTCTGGGGTTTGAAGCATTGATGCGCTGGATTCACCCCGAAAAAGGTTTTATTTCTCCGGCGGTCTTTATTCCCATGGCCGAACGGTCGGGCCTGATTATCGACGCCACCAAGTGGGCATTGCGCGAGGCTTGCAATGCCTTGAAGCGGATTGACGCGCTGAATGTCTCCGGTCCGCAAAAATATATGAGCGTCAATTTCAGTTCCAAAGACCTTGCTGAGGCGGGTTTCCTTGATGACATTCGCGCGGCTTTCGCCGAGACCGGCGTCGGTGCCAACCGGGTCCAGCTCGAAATCACCGAAAGCCTTTTGATGTCCCAACCGGAGCGCGCCAGAGAAACACTGGAGGAGTGTCGGAATATGGGCTTGAAAATCGCCATTGACGATTTCGGGACAGGGTATTCTTCCCTCTCCTATCTTCACAGCTATCCAATCGCCACGCTCAAGATCGACCAGTCTTTTGTCCGCGATATGCTGAAAAACCAGAATAGCATGGAGCTTTCCAAATCCATTATAGCTCTGGGCAAAAACCTGAACATGACCATCACCGCCGAAGGTGTCGAAGGCATTGAAGAAGCCAGAGTTCTGAGTTCCCTCGGCTGCGAGACCGCGCAAGGATACTATTTCGCAAAACCTCTGGCGGAGAAAGACTTGCTTGCCCTCCTCTCGGAAACTCCCGATTTTTCGGCAAAGCTGGCCTAACTAGATCAAATTTTAGCCTTTTTTAAGCTTATTCTAAGTAAAAATCTGATACCCTTATCGGATGTTCAAAAAATGCGCGAAGACGCATGGTTTTGAGTTATAGTACATTTGGTTGTCATTTCGGGAGCTTATGGGGTATTTCATGGCACAAGAAAACGGAACACAAGTCGGCATTGCCGCTGAAGTCAAAGGTGAAGCCACCATCACCCACGCCAACGGGGAGCATGAATCCCTTAAAGCCG
This sequence comes from Pseudomonadota bacterium, assembly GCA_029558635.1. Lineage (GTDB taxonomy): Bacteria > Pseudomonadota > Alphaproteobacteria > Micavibrionales > Micavibrionaceae > UBA1573. The sequence goes on from JAKQEE010000314.1 coordinate 8,082, forward strand.
GCATGCCCGTCTTTCTTGACGATACGATCGAGACCTCTCAGGACGGCGGCGTCAATATCACGTTCAATGACGAGACCGTTTTCGCCGTTTCCGACAATGCCGTCATGACCATTGACGAATTTGTTTACGATCCGGCCAAAGATGGCGAAGGACGCGCCGATATTTCCGTCGAACGCGGCGCATTTGCCTATACCAGCGGCTTCGTCGGCAAGGAAGACCCGACCGATGTGACCATCAAGACTCCTGTCGGGTCGATTGATATCCGTGGGACGATTATTACCGGTTTTGTTCCCGAAGCAGGTTCGGATCAGCCGATGCAAGTCACCCTGATCGAAGGTGCGATTGCCGTGTTCCCGAATGCCGGTGGCGAGTTCTTTATGAACCAACCGCGTGATACAATCCAGATTGACGCCCACACCCATGTGGGCGAGCGGTTGGGTCAACTTCCCGCCGAAGATCTTCTCGATACTTATACCGTTACGCGTTCGGTTGCGCCGAAACTCTACTCTACCCTCTTGGAGGGTGAACATTCTGGTGCGCCATCGCCCAACGGGGTTGGTACCGATGGTGTCCAGCCTGAAGGTCATGACGCGGTCGCGCCTGACAGCCAGACCACCCCGACGACGGATGACAGTTCTTCCGATACAAATTCCCCTACCGAGAGCGAAACAGTTGCTCTTCAGGACGCGGCTACACAAGAACCGGTTGTTCAGCAGGATAAGCCCCTATTGCAGGATAATTCCCTGACCGGAGATTCCCTGCTCCAAACCACTCTTGATCATCCTATTCTTGATTCTGTAGGGGATGGAGCCCTTTTGCCCCTCCTTGGAGACGGCAAGTTGGTCACTCTTCTGGACAGCCCGCTTCTTCCGTTGTTGCAAAGTGCAACGGGGGGAACGGACACCACGGTGGACGGTACGACAGGCACGCCCCCCACTCTCGGTGACGGTACCGTTGTTTACGATCCAAATGCCCATATCAACCACAATCCGTTCGCCAGAGATCCGGCCAGCATGCACCACGCCGATGATCAAGGCGGCCTAGCCGGAGGCACATACTATTACAATGTTTCAAGCTTCTTCGGTGATATTGACGGTGATCCGCTGCATTATGCCGTCGGCGTTGTGGGTGGTGTCGGGGTTCCTCCTGTCTCTAATGTCTCGGTATCAGATGCGGGGCTTCTGAAATTTACTGTTGATGCGGCCTTAGGCGCGAATACGACCGTCCAGTTTGCGATCAAGGCCATCGACGAACTGGGGGCCGAAAGCGCGGGCAAGACTTTTGATTTCAAGCTGTTTCAAGACAACCCGGCTGGCGTCACAGTCACCAACCCGACCATTGTGATTTCGGTAGGACAACACCAGTTTTCGTCGGGCGCCGGGGACGACAGCATCACAGTGCAAACAAACAACAATGCTATTTTTGCCGGAACAGACAATGATACAATCAACATTCTCAATAAATCCAGCAACAGTGTTTACGGAGAAAGTGGCGTTGACACAATTTATCTGTCTGGTGCAAGCGCCACTAACAACATCCTTTCCGGCGGAATTGGAGATGACACCCTTGTCGCCAGTAGCTTGAACACCTTTACGAGTCATGGAAACGCGCTGTTTGGCGGGGCTGGAAAAGATGTCTTCAAACTTGATGACAGCGCTGCCACTTTGTTGTCGGGCAGCAATATGACGATTGACGGCGGGACAGGCGTTGACAAAATCACCCTCCTCGATGTTAACAACCTTAATTTGATCGGCATCAACGGTTCCAAGCTTTTCGGAATTGACAAGATTGCCGTCGACGGTGTAGCGGACAGCACACTGACCACTCATATCCGTCTGGATCTGGATGCCGTGTTGAGAAATACTGATGACAAGAAAATGACCATTGATCTGGGCGATGCGTTCGGGAACGATATACTCCACATTGATGATCTGGCAAATTGGACTGTTGCGAGCCACACTTCCGCGGGAACAACTTTCAGCACTACCTATGAGAAAGGCGGCGCCACCTTGTATGTCAGCGGTCATATAGGCGATACAGTCGTCGCGGCTTAAAAAATTACAAATAAAGAGGCCCGCACTTTGGTGGCGGGCCTTTTTTATTTTTTGTTTGGCGTCTAAACTTACATGGACAGTTCTCTTTTACGAGCGGCATAACCCATCCCGATCAGGCCGAGACCCAACAAGCCCAATGTTCCCGGTTCAGGAACAGTGTTTCCACCGTTTCCGCCGTCACCGCCACCGGGGGCTACATATTCGGAAATCTCAAGGTTATCATAACCAGCCGTCAACCACGGATAATTCGCATTCCCGAGAGTCTCGAGGGTTGCTTTGGCCAAAACATTGAAGTCATCGCCCAATGAAACGAGAGATGAAATATCATTAAGACCAGACACGAGTAACGATGCAATCAGATTATTATCTACATCGTATCCCTTGATTTGCACAGACGAGGTGCCAAAGAAAATTGCACCAGGTCCGCTGATAGAGATCTCATCAAAGTCGAAAAGGATGCCAGGCGTTGTCCCAGTGATTGTCACGATCTGATTTTGGATACCCAACATACTTTGGCTGTCGCCAACACCATATGCCGTGTTCAGGATCACATCCGCATCGGCATTCGTGATTTTATCATACGCGTCGAAGACAACGAGAGGATTATCCGGAGAAACATAATTCGGCACACCTGTATCGTCATTCACATCGCTAAACGTGATCGGGGTTGCTTGTGCGTTTACAGTTGTGGCCAGCGCGACTGCGGCAAATAAGGGCTTCATTCCGGTCATAAAAATCTCCTTATATATGTTCCGGTTGGGGTATTCTGTGGGGAGTTGTACATATAATTACATAATTCCGCAAGATAAAAATGCAACTCCGCTCGAATTTCTTGAAATCACTTGCTTTGGGCTGTATATACGCCATCCCAGCCCCCTTCAAGGGGGAATTTCATCAAATCCTCCATTCTTTCCTTCATCATGGCGTAATAAGCGGCCAGTTTCCGTCCAGTTTCCGTCTTCAGGCAATCTTCAACCGTTGCCAAGGCCTTTTTAAAATCCCTGGCCCTGTACTGGCGGAGCATAGTTTCATGAATCCTCTCAAGATTTTGAAACTCTTCGGTTTTTTCCTTGGCCAGCAACGTAAAAATGCGAGCCGGCTCGGTTTTTCCCTTTACCCGCAACAAGTCAAGTTCGAGAATAGCGAAGTCCGGCACGGCCCTTGCCGTCTCCTCACCCATCAGGATTTCGACGCCGTAGGATTTGGTCTGGCTTTCGAGGCGAGACGCCAGATTGACCGTGTCGCCCAGAACAGAATAGGCAAAACGTTGTTTTGACCCCATATTGCCGACGGCTCCGGGTCCGCTGTTGATGCCGATGCCCGCGCGGAGGGTGATGGGCTTGCCGCCCTGCTCTGCCGCTCTCGCGGCCAGTCGTTCGTTGATGGGGCTCAGAGACTCGTTCATAGCAAGGGCCGCGATACAGGCATTACGGGCGTGGTCGGGGTCTTCCATCGGGGCGTTCCAAAACGCCATCATCGCATCGCCCATATATTTGTCGATGGTGCCTTTGTTTGACATCACGAGGTCTGACATGGGTGTCAGGAATTCGTTCATGAGCTGGATCAATTCCGACGGGGCGAGTTGTTCGGAAATTGTTGTAAACCCCCTGATGTCGGTGAACATCACGCTGATGTCGCGGATCTCCCCTCCAAGACGAAGCTGGTCGGGATTTTTCGTCAGCTCTTTCATATAGTCGGGAGAGATATAAAGTCCGAAAGCCTGTTTGACCGCACGGCGTTCCATTTCGGCGCGGATATAGGTCATCAACGACGACAGGACAAACATAATGAAAATCGTCAGCGACGGGAATACGGGGTCGATCAGTACGCCCTTGTGGAACATCGAAACCGAGGTGTAAAAAATCATGGAGATAATGGCAACCACCACCGCGCCAAGCGAGACCGCTCCAATAAAGGGGGCGATCAGGATGATCAAAAGGCCCACAACACCTGTTGCAATCCACTCTGCCCCCTGAACGATTTGGGGACGAAGCAAATATTTTTCCTGAAGAATCTGTTCGATAATATTCAGGTGCATTTCCACACCGGGGATATATAAATTCAGCGGGGTCGATCTGATATCTTTTAATCCTCCCGCACTGGTCCCAATCAGAACAATCTTGTTCTTTATCTTCTCTTGCGGGACGGTTCCCTGCACGACATCCCAAGCGGAAATGTAGCGGTCCATTCTGGCCGGAGCGTAATATACGTAGAAATCCGCACCGTCATCCACCGGTACGTTATAATCTCCGACCTTGAGAAGGTATGATGGCGACAAACTTTTCAGTTCGTTTGCCTTCAACGGGCGTATTTTGTGTGAGATACGCGGGTCAATTGCCACTCTCAGCCCTTCCAACGCCAGAGAGGGGTAAACATACCCCTTCCCGTCCTTATCCGATATGCGAAAGAACAATGGAACCTGACGCACAATCCCGTCGAGCTCGGGGCTTACCCCAAAACATCCGTTTCCCGCCGCCATGTCCTCCAGAATGCCTATATTAGATGTCACCCCAGGCGTTCCGGGCAAGCCACGTTGAAAACCCTCCATGCCCTTTGCCATGACTACAGGCTTTGACAAAGACGGAAGATGTCTGGTTGCATCTGTCGTTTCGGCCCATATAAAGCCCGTGACAACATTTCCCGCAGTCCAGATTGAGTTGGCCAGAACACGGTCATGATCCGGAAGGTTTTCGATTTTACTTCTCTCTTCAGGCATCAGAACATCAGAGGAAATATTTTTCAGCACACTATTGGGAGATGTGCGGTCTTTTTCAGCGAAGACCATATCGAAGATAATAGCCTTGGCATCCATTGCTTTCAAATTATCAACCAGTTTAGCCACATCGGTACGCGGCCACGGCCATTGACCGAGATGATCGTCCTGAAGAGATTTTTCATCAATATCGACAATGACCACCTGATCCGTCGGTGTGCGGGGCCAAACCTGATTGTATGTGTCAAAAGCCAAATAACGGATAGATCTGACCCAGTCGGAATCCTGCGCCCTGACATATAGAACCCCCGACAAAAGAAGAAACAGTAAAACCGTATGAACTATGCGGCTGGCCCAGAGTTTTTTCATCTCCTGCCCCTCTATCTTTCCTGAAAGGCACGGTCTTTGAGGCGCAGGAGCGGTTTCATGAAATATTCAAGAATGCTGCGTTGTCCAGTGATAACATCTACTTCGCTGACCATGCCGGGCATGATAGGTAACGGATGGTCTTCCGCGCCCAGAAAGTTTTTGTGGGTATGGACTTCGATTTCAAAGAGGACGCTGCCGTCTTTCTGCGGAATGCTGTTGGCGCCGATACGGGTCAGCTCGCCATCCAGATAGCCATAACGGGTCGAGTCGTAGGCGGTGATTTTGACGCGCGCGGGCTGACCAATTTTCAGAAATGCGATATCGTTGGGCGAAACGCGGGCGATGATTTTCAGGTCGTCATCGACGGGGACAATTTCCGCCAGACGCATTGCCGGCTCCACAACGCCGCCGATGGTGGTCAGGGATAGATTATTGACAATACCATCGACGGGGGATTTGATTTCGGTGCGGTCGACGCGGTCGCCAATGGTTTTGAGACTTTCCTTAAGTGCCGACAGCTGCGTTTCGGTGTCGTTCAGTTCACCCAAAGCTTGAGAGCGGAATTTATCGGCCTGATCTTTCTTTTGTTGCTGGGCGGCGGAGAGGTCGGAGGCGAGCGAGCTTTTTCTCTCCCGTGCCGCTTTCACTGCGCCTTGCGCGTCACTCAATTGACGTTGCAGGCGGATTTCCTCGATCTGCGGGACGGCTTTTTGCGCGACCATGCGCGAGGTAATCCCCAATTCCTTTTGCAACAAACCGATAGACTGGCTACCGCTCGAAATTTGCGCGTCCACTTCCGAAATCTGGGCGTTAATGCTGTCGATTTTGCTGTCGAGCATATCGAGCGCGTTTTTATATTCGGCCTTACGCGAAACAAAAAGGTTTTGCTCGTTTTCCGCAATCTTTGGCATTTTGGTTTTGATGTCGTCGGGAATGACCAGATCAGTGTTATTGGCTTCGGCTTCCAGACGGGCCTTGCGCGTCTGCAACGATATCAATTTGGCTTCGGTGCCGCGTTCCTCGGATGCAAAGGCGATATCGCTGAGGCGCATCAGAACCTGCCCCTTTTTGACATGATCGCCCTGACGGACCAGCAATTCCTGTAAAATACCACCTTCCAGAGACTGGACAATCTGGGCGTTTTGCGAGGGAACGACTTCGCCACTGCCGCGCGTTATCTCATCCACCTGCGCAAAGGCCGACCAAACAGTGACTGTCGCTACGAATGCCAGAACGGCGTATAAAAACGCCACCGACGCGCGGTTGAGTTTGGTGTATCTCATCGCATCGAGGTCGTCCATAAACTCTGTATCGCGGGCGAATTTCCAGCTCATTGCGAGCCCCCTGCTTTACTATTTCTGGCCAGAGCCGCAATTACCTGATCGCGCGGTCCATCGGCCAGAACGCGCCCCCCATCAATCAAAATCAGGCGATCAACCAGCGGCATCAACGATGTGCGGTGTGTAATCAGGATCAAGGTTTGGTCTTTTGATTGTTCGTGGATCATGCGAACGAAATGTTCTTCGGTCTGGACGTCCATGGCGTTGGTCGGTTCGTCACATATCATGACTTTGGGTTTGTGGAGCAAAGCACGGGCCAGTGCGATACATTGTTTTTGTCCGCCTGACAGACCGTCTCCGCGCTCGCCGACAGGCGCGTCGTAGCCCATCGGGTGACTGGAAATAAAGGCATGTGCGCCGGCAGCGGTCGAGGCAGCCAGAATTTCTTCCTCGGTTGCGTCGGGGCAAGAAATGGTAATATTCTCACGCACCGTTCCGCGCAGCAGGGTTACGTCCTGCGAAATACACGTCATATTACGGCGCAGGTCCGCTGGGTCGATCTGGCGGTAATCAGTGCTGTCCACCAGAATGGTTCCGCCCGACGGCTCGTAAAGCCCCATAATTAAACGGGCGATGGTGCTTTTTCCCGACCCGATACGGCCAATGATCCCGACCTTTTCACCGGGATTGATGGTGAAGCTGACATTATCCAGAACCTTGCGATCCGTGTGTGGATAAGCAAAAGAGACGCGGTCGAATGCAATCGCTCCTTGCAAAGACGGACGATGCAGAAAATCTTTTCCGGCCGGACGCTCGACAGGGGCGGTCATGACGCGGTTCAAAATGCGCAGGCTGGAGCGCGACTGGTGATAACGGCTCATCAAATTTGCGACTTGCGTTACCGGAGACAGGGCGCGGCCCGAGAGCATCACACAGGCGATCAACGCGCCCATCTGCATATCCAGATCGCGGATCATATAGGTTCCCCAGACGATAATCACCACGGAGGCGATTTGCTGGATCAGAGTCGAGATGTTGACGCTCAGCGCGGAATAGTGGCGGGATTTCATCGATTCATTCGCGTTTTCTGCAACGTGCGCGGCGTAACGTGCGCGCAAACGTCCGTCACCACCCGTCATTTTGATGTTTTCCAGACCGTAGATCGTTTCCACCAGAAGGCCGTGCTTGGTTTCGGCGGAGTGCATGCTTTTGCGGACATGGCGGCTTAACGGAATCTGGATCATCATGGAGGCAACAAGTGAGGCCACCATCAGTAGTAGAACCGCAGCGCCCATCGCCCCCCCCAGAATGAAGATCACCAGAATAAAAATAATGGCGAAGGGCAGATCAACCAGCGTCACCAACGTTGCGGAGGTCAGGAAATCACGCACGGAGTCGAATTCGCGGAGCATGTTGGCAAAGGCCCCGCTCGATGTCGGACGGTTGGCAATCTTCATATCCAGTACGCGGTCATAGAGTTTGCGCGTCACCTGCACATCAATATTGCGACCGGAGAAATCGGTGAAATACCCGCGCAAGGTCCTGATGATAAAATCAAAGGCGTAGACGAGCAGCACGCCGATGGCCAAAGCCCAGCCGGTTTCAACCGCATTGTTGGGGATCACGCGGTTGTAGACATTCATGATATAGACAGGACTGACGACCGCAAAAATATTGATGAGGAGCGAGGCCAGAAGCACCTTGGTATAAATAGAACGGTTTTCCCGAACGACGTTCCAGAACCACCCGAGATTTTTTTTGTCTTCGGAAAAGGATAATTGGCGGTCAACAAATTCGGATTTCGGGCGGACCAGAATGACTGTGCCGTCCATGTTTTTCTGGACGTCCGCGAGCGGGACTTTTTGCTGGGCTTTGGCGTCGGGGTTCCAGATCGTCGCGGCCTGATCCGATTTCGCCAGCAGAACACAAGCCCGCCCACCCTTCAGGATCAGTACGCACGGCAGAGTTTCGTTGGCGATATCTTTCAGCGAGAGGTCGCCCTTTTTGCGGATGTTGATGCCTTCGCGGTCGGCGGCCTGAATAAAGCGCGTCAGCGAGAACCCGCCTTCGTCCTGAGGCAATCCCGATTTAAGAGAGTCAGCCGATTTCGACCGTCCGTAAAAGCCCGTCAGAAAGACAAGACATTGCAGCAGATCGTCCGGTTTTTGTCCTTGATTATTGGCCATTGTTATTTGTCTGTGCCATTACGGGCGCCAGAAGGCTTTCTTGCAGTGCGCCGATACTTCCCAATACGGAATATTGGGCCGCTAGATTGCGGTATTCGGCATTGAGCAGATCGACGCGGGAGTTCATGGTCTGGTTTTCCGATTGCAGCAGTTGGAGAATGCGTACTTTTCCGGCCTCGAACTGGGAGCGGTAGGCGCTCAGGAGTTTGCTGGTGGCGTCCAGTTTGCGGGTCAGAATATCGCGTTGTTCCGCTGAGGTCGAAAGATTGGCATAGGCTGTGCGGACGCCAGATTCCAGAGCCCTCAAAACCTCGCCTTTTTTGGCTTCGCTTTGGGCCTTTTCCTGCTTGGCTTTACGGATGGCCGCCAGCTCCGCTCCGCCGGTCGAAAATTCCCACGTGGCGCGAACAATTGCGCGGTCGTCATCAACTTCGCCGCCGATCAGGTCTTTGACATCTTTGCGGTAGGTTGACAATTCTCCCGTCACATTCGGGAACAGAGCCGACTCCCGTGCGTCCGCTGTCATGCCTGCGGCCTGAATTTCATGTTCGGCCATTTCCATTTGCGGATGTTTGCGGGTGGCCATGGCAATCGCATTGTCTGCCGTTGCCGGAAGTTGCGCGGTGATATCCGTGGGGCGAACCATTGCTTCGTCCGCCATATGTCCTGTCAGGCGGGTAAACTCCGCATTGGCCGACAGCTCCTGCCCTTTGAACCCGGTAATCAGGTTATCCAGTTCCAGCATGACGACTTCCGCTTGTTGCAGCTCGGAGTCATCCGCTATCCCCTCCCCGACCATCTTGCGGATTTTATCGGTATAGAAGGCGAGTTGACCTTTATAGTCTTCATAAATCTTCAGGCTTTCGCGCGCGCGCAGCACGTTCATATAAGCCAGCGCGGTTTGCAGAGCCAAAGCTTCACGCGTTGCTTCAAGCGTGGCTTCAGCAACGCGCTCTTTCTCTTTTTCTGCCCCGACCAAGCGCGGGGTCTTCAATCCGTCGAAGAGCATTTGGCTAACCGTCAAAGACCCTTCCCACATGCCGGAATATCCGGCGCCACGAGTCACGCTCAATCCGCGGCTGGTGGCGTTGTCACCGTAAACCCGTCCGGCAGACGTCGAGGCTGAGAGCTTCGGGAAATAATTCGAACGCTCCTGTACGACGGCTTCGCGGGCGGCTTTCTGGGCGGCTACGGCCTGATCCAGAGTCGGGTTTCCGTTGATTGCGGATTGCACGGCTTCGGGCAATGTTTCCGAGCGGGCCGCATTCCCAAAGAGTACGGAGGACAGACAGCATACTGTTGCCAGCAAGATATTGAATGGTTTTGACAAGATATTCCCCTGAGACGGTTGGAGAGGCAGATTCTGGTTACAGAGGATACTCTATTTTGTCGTATTTTAAAAGGCCGCGTGCCGCTTTTACCGGTTTTTAGACTCCAGCCCCGACACATAGGTTTCGATCAGGCGCCCGATCATGCCCTCAAGAGTCCGGCTGCCGTCTTTTAGCGGCAATTTTCCGGTCAAAGCCAGATAAACCAACCCATGGACCGACGACCACAAAATACGAGCATCGTCCGACACGTTTTTTGCATTTCCACCCTGATTCTTTACTTGCAATAAACCTTCCAGTGGATTGAAAAGATTCTGAATTTTATCGTCATACCAAACCTCAGCGCGGCGTTCCTCTCCCAAATCTACGGAAAACAAAGCCATCCAGTACGGGCGGTATTCCTGAGCGAAGTTTATATAGCGGGAAGCCATTTTTTTCATGCCCATAATGAAATCCTCACCCTTTGGCGGCGGCACATTCAAGCGTTCAAAAAGAATGTCGATCGTTCGGGCATTCAAATGGAGCATCAGAACATTCATCGAAGGGAATACATTATAGATGCTGCCAGGGGCATAGCCTATATGCGTCCCGATGCGGCGCGCCGTCAGGGAGGACAACCCCTCTTCCCCCACGATCCGCCACGCGGCGTCGAGAATTAGGTTCCCCAACTCTTCTCTGGTGTGATCCTTTCGGCGAGCCATTTTTCACTCCTCTTTTAACCTTTTCAAAGATAAGGATAATTTATTTTTGAACATTGTTCAATATTTTATTGCATTTATACTCAACCCTGCGCCATACTTAATATTGAACGGTGTTCAATATTTATTCTGGAGATGGAGAACAGGTGATCTTGAAATGTTGATTTCTCTTATAATTTTGCTCGTGGCCGTTGTTGTCATTCTTCCTTGGGTGAATTTTTTCCGTATCGGCAGACTCACTGATGATGTCGAGCGTCTTGTTCGTGACATGGAGCGAATGAAAGAGGATATCTCCTACAAACTCTCCAAGATTTCTTCTCAAACCGCACCCGCCCCTGTCGAGAAAACTCAAGCGGGACCAGAAAAAACTGCTCCACAACTTATCAAAACAGAAAAGCCGGATATTATAGAGACTCAGGACTCCGCCAAAGACATCGACTGGAACAATATCGAGTGGAGAGAGGAGGATTCCGGGCCCGCGCCTTCGGAAATTTTTTACGACACACCCTATTGCGAGGTTCCATCAAAAGACTCCTCACGTATTGAATTTAATATGGGAGCGAAGCTTCCTGTCTGGATCGGCGCAGTGTCTCTGGCTTGTGCGGCCTTCTTTCTGGTCAAGTACACGATTGATATCGGGCTGCTCGGCCCCGCGACGCGTGTTGTTCTCGGTTTGATTTTCGGGATGGGGCTGGTCGCCGCCGGACGTTATATCTTTCAGTCCGCCAAGATCGCCAACAACGAACGTGTCGGGCAAGGCATGGTCGGCGCGGGTCTGGTTAGTTTGACCGTTTCGCTTTATTCGGCCGTTCATCTCTATCACATCTTCCTGCCGACAACCGGTTTTCTCGGGATGGTGGCTGTGGCGGCGGCCACCATGGCCCTCTCGTTGCGTATGGGCGCGCCGGTAGCTGTGTTCGGCATCATCGGCGGATATCTGACTCCGGCATTATTCAACACAGGACATGAGAACTTTATCGGTTTGTTCTCTTACCTCTTTGTCTTGTACGGCGGGTTGCAGGTCGTCCTTGCGCGGAAAAAATGGTGGGGGCTGTCGCTCGCGACGCTGGCTGCGTCTTTCCTGTGGGCGTTCCTATCCCTGTTCAGTCACGACATTCACGCTTACGGTTCCGTGGTGGTGATGTTTGCGGTTTCCGTTTCGTCCCTGACCCTGTTCCTGACGCGGCCCATGTGGAAAGAAGAAGAAAATGTGGATGACATTCACGCGTCTTCTTTTCTTCTTAACTTTGTTGCCATCGGAGCGGCAACGCTTTTGATTATCCTATTACAGACCCGCATTGATTTCGGGCTGTTCGAATGGGCGATTACGTTGTTGCTTTCTCTGGCGACGGCTCTTCTCACTTACGTTCGTCCGACGCTTTACAGTCCGGCCTTGTACGGCAAGATGGCGGCTGACCTTGTGCTGCTTGCTCTGTTCGCCTCCCATTCCGGTTTTACCGACGCAGCTCTGGTTGGTTCCGGTATTGCCGCAATCTATACAATTGCCCCTTGGTTCGCGCAACGTCGGTCGGCCTCCCCTACCCCTTGGGTTGTTGTGCAGACGATCTCGGCGTTGGCGCTTTATCTTATTTTCTGGGCCCAGTTCAAAGAAAGCGCACTTTTTACCACACTGGATTTCCGTTATAAAATCTGGGGTGTGACAGCCACGCTTTTTGCAGCGGCTGCTGTTTCCCAAATTCCTCATTGGCGGAAAAAAGGACATGATTTCATTGTGGCGGCCTATGCCTCGACCGCGACGGCATTTTTGTCGGCGGGTATGGCCATCGAGTTGCCACACTCTTACCTTCCCGCGGCCTTTGCCGCCGAGGCTGCAGCCTTGCTGTGGATTTACCGTTACGTGCCAATTGCCTTTACGCAAAAAATTGCCGTTGCTCTGACCTCTCTCGTTGTTTTGTTGAATATTCCTATAATCGGGACATTTCTTATCAATATCGCGCGCTCCGTTCTGCACTTGGGCGTCCATCTTTCTCCTGAGATGCTCTCCCTCACCTTTGCTGCCGGAACTTATCTGATCCCGTCGGCATTCCTCGGGGCGGCTTTCTATCTCTACCATTTGCAACGGGAGCAAGACTCAAAGTTCCTCTACATTTTATTCATCCTTCCGTTACTCGGTATTGCGGCAACACTTTATACGGTGGTGAGGACGCACGGGTTCGAGATTACAACCCGAATTTCGGGATATACTCCGTTTTTGGAGCGCGGGATCTATACCTTGATGGTTGCAGGTCTGGGATGGGGGCTTTTAAAACCTTCCAAGACAGATCCTATTTTTAAACAATTCGGGAGCGGGCTTCTCATGCTGGCCTTGGCACGGATCGTCTATTTCGACGGGTTCCTCTATAACCCTATACTCGACGGCAGCCAGAATGCTGGCGAAATCCCCATCTTCAACGGCCTGACGCTTACTTATGGTACGGGTTTGCTGATCTCCATTTATGCCTTGCGAAACAAACTGTGGATGGGTCATTCCGCCTCCATGGCGTCGCTCTTTAAAGGGTTGGTGGCCGCATTTCTCTTTATCCTTATCACTTTCAATATCCGGCATATGTACCACAATCCGATTCTGACCAGAGGGTATACCGAGAACTCAGAACTATACACCTACTCCGTTGTGTGGTTGTTTGGCAGCCTTCTGCTTCTCGGTTACGGTATCAAACTCTCTAATATTGCGATCCGCAAAGCCGGATTCTGGCTGCTGTCCCTGACTATTGTCAAAGTATTCCTGATTGATGCCGCTCATCTTGAAGGACTCCTCAGGATTTTCTCCTTCCTCGGTCTGGGCGCGAGCTTGATCGGATTGAGTGTATTTTATACGCGCTTCCTCAACCGCGCAAAACAGGAGGACTAAGTTACTCTCATGAGTTCACGGAAAGAAATTGTCGTTCTGTTGCACGGGATTGCGCTCAGCAAGCACACGCTGTGGCCGTTCGAACTTTACCTTAGGACGCAAGGTTATAGTACGCTCAACATTACCTACCCTTCGCGCAATATGAATCTGGATGATCTCGCCGGTTGGCTACACTCCCATTTTTTGACTGCCTCTTTCTGGGACGATCATCCGAAAGTCCATTTTGTAACCCATTCGATGGGTGGGCTTTTGACGCGGCGCTATTTGTCTTTTTTTAAGAACGATATTCCGACTGATAAAATCGGGCGGGTGGTGATGATCGGCACGCCGAACAAAGGCAGCGAAGTGGCCGATGCGCTCAAGGATTTTTCGCCTTATAAATTTGTTTTCGGTCCTGCAGGGGAAGAGCTTACAACCTCTATACAGGAACAAAACACCGATCCACCCTATTATGATGTCGGGGTGATTGCGGGGGATGCCAAATGGTGGTCCGATCCGTTTTCCGCTATCTTTTTCCCCGGCCCCAATGACGGAAAAGTTTCTATTGAGCGCAGCAAACTTGAAGGAATGCGCGACCATATGATTGTCAAGTCTTCCCATACTGCTATGATCTACCGACCATTCGTCTGGAAGCAAACGGTCCATTTCTTGAAACACGGAGAATTCAAACATGATGCATAACCAGTTCCTGTTGATGAAGGACCGTCGTTTTCTGCCGTTGTTTATTACCCAGTTTTTCGGCGCGTTTCACGACAACCTGTTCAAGAATGCTCTAATTATCCTGATCCTATACGGCGTGGCGACCGCCGAAGGGTTTGACGAACAGACGCAATCGCTTCTTACCACAGCGGCGGCAGGCATTCTGGTTTTACCGTTCTTTATTTTCTCGGCAATGGGCGGACAACTCGCCGATAAATTCCCGAAATTCAAGGTTATCCGCGTTATCAAATTGGCCGAGGTCGGCATTGCCTTGCTCGGTGCGGCGGCGTTGTGGTCGGGATCGCTTGTTCTTTGTTTTATCAATCTCTTTGCTCTCGGTGCGCAATCGGCGTTTTTCGGGCCGTGCAAATACTCGATCCTACCGGAAAAACTCCGTCAGGACGAATTGATCGGCGGGAATGCGCTCCTTAACACGGGAACATTTCTTGCTATTTTGTTGGGGACGATTGCTGGACTTTCGATCATGGCGATGGATCATGGAGAAGTTTATATCGGCTTCGGCATGGTTACGATTGCCGTTATCGGCTATCTTGCTTCTCATTATATTCCTGCGCATCCGGCGGCCAATTCTGCAATCACATTCAATCCGAACCCGCTTGGCGAAACGTGGGCGGTATTGAAATACAACTTTTCCCAACGGCGTGACATCATTCTTTCGATGCTCGGCAAGGGGTGGTTTTTCTGTATCGGCAGCTTGTTTATCTCGCAATTCCCCAACTATGTGAAGAATACGCTGGTTGCCGAAGAAGATGTACTGACCATGTTTACGGTTCTATTCTCCATCGGGATCGGTGTTGGCGGGCTGTTCAACAACCGCCTGCTGCGCGGCGAAGTATCGGCAATGTTTGTGCCGCTGGCCGCGATTGGCCTGACGCTTTTCAGCCTTGATCTTTATGCCGCAACCGCCCATGCCATCCGTCTGGAAGATGGCACGTTGATGCCCCTTTCCCAGTTTATTTCCTATGCCTCCCATTGGCGGATTATTGCCGACGTGGTTTTGATTGCGATGTTCGGCGGGTTGTTTGTTGTTCCCCTTGCCACCATCTTGCAAGACCGGACGGAAGAATCCACGCGCGCCCAGATTATGGCGGGGAGCGCCATTGTCGATTCCCTGTTTATGGTTTTGTCAGCTGTGGTTGCAGGTGTGCTGATCTCGACGGGATGGCAAATCCGCGACTTGTTTTTGGCTTATGCGCTCGCTAACGTTGCCGTAGCCATTTATATCTGCGACCTCTTACCGGATTATCTGTTCAAGACCGTTTTGAGAATCCTGTTCAAGTTCCTTTACAGGGTTGAATTGCGAGGGCTTGACAATGTTGCCAAGGCCGGCAAACGCGCGGTGATTATCGGGAACCATGTGTCGCTACTCGACCCTCCCCTTCTCGCTGCGTTTCTTCCGGGCAGTCCGATGTTTGCCGTCAAGACGCAGGTGTCCAAATGGTGGTGGGTGCGGCCATTTCTGAGGTTGGTCGATGCGTTTCCGATGGATCCCACCAATCCTTATTCGATCAAATCCCTGATCCGTAAGGTTGAAGAAGACCGCCATATCGTGATCTTTCCCGAAGGGCGGTTGACCACCACCGGAAGCCTGATGAAGGTTTATGACGGCCCCGGATTGATCGCCGATAAATCCGATGCGATGGTTCTTCCGGTCCGGATTGACGGGGTCCAATATACGGGATTTTCGATGCTCAAAGGTCTGATGCCCAGCAAACTCTTCCCTAAAATCACGATTACATTTCTGGAGCCGTTCAGTTTTAAAATCGACCCGCGTCTCAAAGGTCGTGCGCGGCGGCAGGTGGCGGCACAAAATTTGTATGACGTCATGGAGGATATGATGTTGGAGACCACGAATTTCGACCGTACATTGTGGGATGGGTTGCTGCAAGCACGGGCCGTCCAAGGGGGAGATTTCGTGGTAGCGGAGGATCCTGAATTCGTGCCTCTGACCTATTCAGGTTTGATACAAAAATCTCTGGTTCTTGGGTCCTATTTCAAAGGCATGAGCAAGCAAGGCGAGGCTGTGGCTGTGATGTTGCCCAACAGTCTTGGGGCTTTGGTCACATTCTTTGCCTTACAAGCGCAGGCGCGGGTTCCGGCGATGCTCAATTTCACGACAGGTGAAAAGGCCTTGGTCTCCGCTTGCAAAACGGCTGATGTCAAAACGGTTATTACATCACGGCGTTTTGTCGAGATGGGGCATCTGGAGACTCTGGTGAAAGCCATGTCTGCCAAATGCCGGATTGTATATCTTGAGGACATTAAACCCGCACTCTCGCTCAAACACAAACTTGCAGGCATTTGTCCCGTTCCGTGTGCGGGTAGCCGTGTCTCCCCTTACGAGCCTGCGGTGATCCTATTTACATCGGGGTCGGAAGGGCCGCCCAAGGGTGTGGTTTTGTCCCATGCGAATTTGACGTGCAACATCACTCAACTGGCTTGCCGTGTGGCGTTCAATCGCCGTGATATTGTATTCAACTGTCTGCCGATGTTCCATTCCTTCGGGCTGACGGGTGGAACGTTGCTTCCGGTGCTTTCGGGTGTGCGGACATTCCTTTACCCCAACCCTCTTCATATCCGCATTGTTCCAGAACTGGTCTATGCGACCAATGCCACTATCCTGTTCGGGACGGATACGTTCTTGTCGGGATATGCGCGGGTGGCCAATCCTTATGATTTTTACGGTGTGCGCTATATCTTTGCGGGGGCAGAGAAAGTTAAAGAGCAAACCCGCAAGGTTTATATGGACAAGTTTGGCGTTCGCATCCTTGAAGGATACGGCGCGACGGAAACCTCCCCTGCCATTGCGGTCAATTCGCCGATGCACCAGAAAGAGGGCACTGTCGGGAGGTTGTTATCCGGTATGGATGCGCGTCTGGAGCCTGTCGAAGGCGTGGATCGCGGTGGGCGGCTTTATGTGCGCGGGCCGAATGTGATGCTCGGTTATTACAAAGATGAAAACCCGGCGGTGCTGCAACCACCAGAAGGCGGGTGGCATGATACGGGCGACATTGTCGAGATCGACGAAGAAGGGTTTATCCGCATTCTGGGTCGCGCCAAACGATTTGCCAAGATCGCGGGCGAGATGGTCTCTCTGGCTGTTGCGGAATCCATTGCCGCTGCGCTGTGGCCGGACCATGCGCATGCTGTCGTTGCGGTCGCCGATGCCAAAAAGGGCGAGCAATTGGTTCTGGTGACCACCTGCCCTGACGCCGTGCGCGGCGCGATGACGGAATACGCGTCAATTAACGGTATTCCGCCATTGGCCGTTCCTGCCACCGTTCTGATCGTCGATGCCCTCCCCGTTCTCGGGACCGGCAAAACCGATTACCCCGCTGTGAAGACTATTGCTGAAAGCGGATAGAAACCGAACGTCCGTGCGCGGACAGACTTTCCATTTCGGCAAATGTTTCTGCGGCCTCACGAAGCCCTGAAAGCGTTTCCTTATCAAAATGTTGCAGGCTGATTTTGCGCATAAAGTGTGAGGTATTGAGGCCTGAAAATATTTTGGCTGCGCCGCCCGTCGGCAAAACGTGACTTGCCCCCGCCACAAAGTCACCAATCGGTTCGGGCGTCCACGGTCCCATCATGATGGCACCTGCTGCGGTGATGGATGGCTCCAGTTTTTCCGGATTTTCCGTTAGAATTTCAACGTGTTCTGGGGCGTAGGCGTTACAAATCTCCGCGCATTCTTCAAGCGTTTGTGCTTTGATGATAAACATTCCCGTTTTGATTACACGGTCGGTCGATGCACTTTCGGGCAAGAGTTTGCGTTGTTCCGCGACTTTGCTTTCGATGGTATCGAACAGGGTTTGCGATGTCGTTGCCAGAACAGCTTGCTCCAATCCTGTGCCGTGCTCGGCTTGAGACAGGAGGTCGGCAGCAACGAAGTCCGCATTGGCCGTATCGTCGGCGATCACCATGATTTCAGAAGGCCCCGCCAGCATGTCGATATTGACTTGGCCAAAGACCTGTTTTTTGGCTTCGGTGACGTAGGCATTTCCGGGGCCAGCGATAAATTGTACGGGTTTTACCGTTGCCGTTCCGAAGGCTGCCGAAGCGATGCCATAAACCCCGCCCAATTGCAGAATTCGGTTTACGCCGATGATTTTTGCTCCATACAAAATCGCAGGGTGAATACCGTCCTTCTTACATGGCGTAATGATGGTGATATCCTTTACTCCCGCCGCCTTCACAAAGGCACAGGTGTGCAACACCGTCGAGATTAGGGGAAAGGCCCCTGAAGGCACATAACAAGCCACACTGTCATACGGCACATATTTCTGTGCAACGTAGTTACCTCCCCTTTCGCGGGCAGAATCCTGCGGCTTGGTTTTTAGCGCAAACTCATAAACACGTTTGAAGGCAAACTTGATGGCCGATGTCTCTTTCTCCGAGAGTGGCAGGTCATCTGCATTGATTTTTGCCAAGTCGATATAAAAATTTTCGGGCGCGATGTCTACACCGTCGAATTTTTTGGCGTAACGGATGTTGGCATTATCTCCGTTTTCACGGACATCCTTGATGATGGACGCGACACTTGATGAGATATCGTCCGTTTCTTTTTTTGCTCTGGCCGCGTTTAACAGCTTTTGGGTTGCTTCCGGATCTGTCTCGGTGTTGTAAAAAATCATGTTACTTGCTCTCTTTTTGTGTGTGACGGGATTTAAGGACTTCACAGACCCGGTCCAATGACAGTCCTGCATTTTCGAGCAGAACTGTTGTATGAAACAACAAATCCGCCGTTTCGTTCAGGATTTCATCCTTGTCGTCTTTCATATGGGCCAAAGCCAGCTCAACTCCCTCCTCCCCGACTTTTTGCGAAATACGCGAACGCCCCGATTCAAAAAGTTTGGTTGTATAGCTGTTCGCGGGGCGCATTTTGTTACGCTCAGCAATCAGATTTGAAAGTTCCGAGAGAAAGGATATAGGAGACGCCGTATCCCCATCAAAGCAACTGATCGTACCCGTGTGGCATGTCGGCCCCGCGGGTTTGACAAGGACCAAGAGTGTATCGGAATCGCAATCGAGATACATATTTTCAAGCTTCAGAATGTTCCCGGACGTTTCACCCTTGGTCCATAATTCCTGCCGCGTGCGGCTGAAAAATGTGACATGTCTTGTTGCCAGTGTTTTATTCAGTGCTTCGCGGTTCATATAACCCAACATCAAGACCTGTCTGGTTGTCGTGTCCTGCACAATAGCGGGGATCATCCCATCTACTTTTTGCCAATCAATTTTGTCTGCCAGATTTGTCATTGCCTTACTCTTACGTTTTTGTCTTTCAGATAGGATTTCAGTTCACCGATATGGATCGCGCCGGTATGAAACACCGAGGCCGCCAATGCCCCGTCCACATGCGCCTGTTCAAATGCATCGTAAAAATGCGGCATTTCCCCCGCTCCACCCGATGCAATCAACGGAATTTTGAGGACGTCGCGGGCCGCCTTTAATTGATCCAGATCATATCCATCGCGTTTGCCGTCTTGCGACATGCAATTCAAAACTATTTCTCCGGCCCCGTATTTCTGTGCGGTTCGGAGCCAATCCATTGTTTTGCGTTTGGCTATAACGGTCTTGCTTTCGTCTCCGGTATATTGATAAGCCACCCAATCGCCATCCTCCATCCGCGAGTCAACACCCACCACCACGCATTGAACGCCGAATTTTTCTGCGAGCTCGGTGATAAATTCCGGTCGCTCCAGCGCGGGTGAGTTAATTGATATTTTATCCGCGCCTTCGTTCAATATTCTCTTGGCATCCTCGACCGAACGAATGCCACCTGCGACGCAGAACGGCACGTCAAGCACACGGGCCACTTTGTTGACCCATGATTGATCGACGACGCGGTTGTCGCTGCTAGCTGTGATATCGTAGAATACCAGCTCATCCACACCTTCGTCACGGTAACGCCCGGCTAAATCAAGAATATCACCCATCACGGTGTGATTGCGGAACTGGACTCCCTTGACGACAACGCCGTCTTTGACATCCAAACAGGCAATTATCCGTTTGGTCAGCATGAGGAAACCTCTAATGCTTCTTTCAGACTGATTTTGTTTTCGTACAGGGCTTTGCCGATAATAACGCCACCGACACCAACATCGTTCAGATTGATGACATCCTGAAGACCTCCCACTCCGCCCGAAGCCTGAACTTCAAGTTCCGGAAATGTTTTCTTCAATTTCCTGTACAAGGACACATTGCTTCCCGCCATTGTTCCGTCACAGGAAATGTCGGTACACAAAATATGTTTTAATCGAGTTCCTTTGAATTCATTCAGCAAATCTTCAAGACGTATATTGCTGTTTTCCTGCCATCCGGAAATGGCAACATTATAATTTTCGCTTTGCTCTGATGCGGGAGCGACATCCACCGCGATACATACGGCTTCGCTGCCAAATTCCTCCAGAGCGAATTTCACGAAGTCAGGGGATTTGACCGCCATCGACCCGATCACGATCCGCTTGATGCCGATTTCGAACAATGTCTTCATATCCTCGACCGTTCTGATTCCGCCGCCACTCTGGACATTCAGACCCGATTTTCCGACCAGTTGTTCGATCAGGATTGTCTGGCGGCTGCCCGGGTTTCTGGCGCCGTCGAGGTCTACAATATGAATCCATTGCGCGCCCGCATCGACGTAGCCTTTTGCGACTTCCAGCGGCGGCACATCATAGGTTCTGGTGGCGTCGAATTTTCCCTGAAAAAGCCGAACGCACTTTCCATCAATCAAATCAATAGCCGGATAAACAATCATTTAAAGCCTCGAAAAGTTTTCTAAAATTTTACTGCCGACCGCGCCGGAGCGTTCGGGGTGAAACTGGCATCCCATAAAATTATCCTGCGCAACGATGGCCGAAAATTTTTCCGACCCGTGACTACATGCCCCCACAGTATAATTGCCAAAAGGCGCATAGTAGCTGTGAACGAAGTAGAAAAACGATCCACTGTCTATGTCTGCCACCAATGGGTGATCCTTTTGTTCAAGCGCGACGACATTCCACCCCATATGCGGAATGGTTTTATCCGGTTCTTCGCGAAATTTGACAACGGGGGACTGAATAATGCCCAACATCTTCGCATTTCCCTCTTCTGATGTCTCAAAGAGCATTTGCATCCCGAGGCAAATCCCCATGACCGGACAGGTCAGGGATTTTATGCATTCGTCAAGTTCGAGAGCGTGCAGTTGTTTCATGGCTTCGGCAGCTGCGCCGACACCCGGCAACATCACGCGGCTGGCCTTTGCAATTTTATCTGCGTCTGCGGTCCATTCCGCTTTAACGCCGATCCGTTCCAAAGCAAACAGGATCGAGGAGATATTGGCTCCGCCGCTTTCGACAATCGTAATCATAATGCTCCCTTTGTACTTGGCAAATTGTCGCCGTCTTTTCGTATCGCCATGCCCAATGCACGACCAAAAGCCTTGAAGCAGGCCTCTACCATATGGTGGGTATTTTCCCCTTTGACTTTGATGTGGCAATTCATCCCCAGATTTTCCGCCAGTGAACGAAAAATATGTTCTACCATATCAACCGGCAATTCGCCGACCGCTTGATCGGAAAAATCCGCCTCAAATGAAAGGTAATAACGCCCCGATAAATCAATGGCGACTTCGCACAAGGATTCATCCATCGGCACAACAAAACCGTAGCGACCTATACCCCGCTTATCGCCCAAAGCCTGTTTGAGCGCTGTTCCCAGAGCAATGGCGCAATCTTCGACCGTGTGGTGCGGATCAATCTCCAGATCCCCCTCGCAAGAGAGTTGTAGGGAAAATCCACCGTGGCGGGCGATTTGTTCGAGCATATGATCGTAAAAACCGATGCCCGTTGCAACCAATACAGGATTTTGTTTGTCGAGATTGATTTTAACCTCAATTGCGGTTTCTTTGGTTTTGCGCACGGTGCAGGAAGTGCGGTCGTCTTTGATTGGTAAAATTTCCCTACCTTCTACCGCGGCGAAAAGCCGTTCCATATCCTCATCCGAGCCGATGGAGATGCGGACACAGTTTTCAAGTCCGATCTGATAGGATTGGTCGCGGATGATTACCCCCGCTTCACGGCATTTTTCAACAAACTCAGCGGCATTTTTGACCTTAACCAGAACGTAGTTGGTTGTGGTTAGGAAAACTTTCTCGACATCCGCCAATTTTTCCAGTCGCGGCAGGCATAAATCGCGGCGGTTAATGGTACTTCCAAGTTTCTCTTCCAGTTTTTTACGATTTTTAGGTTCCAGAATAGTTTCGATTTCGCGGGCAACCGGTTGCGGGATCGGGTATGGCGCCTGAATCTTTATCAGCAGTTCGATAATTTCTGCATCCGCGATGGCTCCCCCCGCCCTGACGCCCGCGGCAGCGTAGGCTTTGGAGATTGTCCTTAGCACCACCAGATTGGGGTATTTTGAAATTATGCCGATACAGGTTTTTGTCTTGGCGTATTCAATATAGGTTTCGTCCACCACAACCAACGATTTTCCTTTAAAGAACTCGCACAATTCTACAATTACTTCGACAGGGATAACGTTTCCGGTCGGGTTGTTGGGCGAGCAAATGAAAATGATTTTGGTGGTCGGAGTTGCGCTGGTCTTTATTCCATCAACATCCAACGCAAAATCCGCGACCAATGGAACATTTATCATTCCTGCACCCTGAATGGTGGCAGCCTGTGCGTACATCGGGAAAGTTGGCGGACAGATGATCACCTGATCTTTTCTGGCGTCGCAAAAGGCCCTCACCAAAAGGTCAATGGCTTCGTCCGCTCCACGGGTCAGGATCAGGTTCCGACTTGAAACATCGTACAGACGGCACAGAGCCTCGACCGCGCCTTTCGGTTGTTTGGCCGGATAGCGGTTGTTACCCATTGACCCGATATAGGGTTCATAGGCGCATTCGTTGGCATCCAGATAGACGGTATCTTCGCTACCCTGATAGAGGGAGCGTGCTGATTTGTAGGGCGGCATGGCAAGAATAGCGGCACGAGCCAGATTTTTTACACTCATTTTCTTCTCAATCAATTCAGCATTTTTTCAATCGGGACAACCAAAATATCCGTTGCGCCACGCGATCTCAGATCCTCCATCGTTTCCCAGAAAATTCCTTCGTTACAGACGGCGTGGATGGCCACTTTGTCATTACGCCCCTGCAACGCCAGAACGGTTGGAGAGTCAGAGCCCGGAATAACCTTGCGGATGTCGTCAAGGGCGGCGGCAGGTGCGTGCAGCATGATATACTTACTGGCCCCCGCTTGTTGCACCCCCTTGATCCTGAGCAACAAGCGATCGAGTATTTCCACCAGTTTGCTTGAAATATTTTCGTTGCGGATCAAGGACGCTTCGCTTCTAAAAATCACCTCTACCTCTTTCAATCCGTTGACAGCCAAGGTACTGCCAGTCGAAACAAGATCGCAGATAGCATCGGCCATGCCCACGCGCGGCGCAATTTCGACCGCGCCGCGCATATCAACGATTTCGGCGTTGACATTGTTCTGTTTTAGAAATTCGGACAACAGGCCTTCATAAGACGTTGCAATTGTTTTTCCTTCGAGCGAACAAACACCCTCATATGCAAAGCTGTGCGGTACGGCAAGCGACAGACGACATTTGCCAAATCCCAGCGCCATAATTTCTTTGACGCTTTTGAGTTTTTGGTTGGGCGATGAGATCATCTCTTCCGAAAGGACATTCCGCCCCACAATCCCTATCTGGCAGACGCTGGACGCCACAAAGGCCGGAATATCGTCATCGCGTACGAAAAACAGGTCGAGCGGGAAATTTTGTGCCTGACAAAAAAGCTGATCCTTGCTCTTGGTGAATTTTATGCCGCACTGTTCGAGCAGATCGCGGCAATCGTCCGCCAGACGCCCCGATTTCTGGATTGCCAGTTTTAATCTTACATTTTCCCTCATGATTTATTTTCCATTCTTTCAATAACTGTTTTGTATCCGCTATTTCCATTAAAGAGAAAGCGCGCCACCCGTGTCACCGTGGCGAGGGAAACCCCTGTTTTTTCGGAAATCTCGCGATACGGCATTCCCCTAACCAAAAGCTTGGCCACTTGCCAGCGGTCGGCCATGGCCTCGATTTCCGCGGGGGTGCAAATATCCTCGAAAAAAGCCCTGCACTCCCTACGGTCTCGCACCGTCAAGATCGCTGCGAAGAGCTCCTCTTCTATATTTTTTCTATTTTTTTCCAGATGTTTTTTCATGTTTTTCCGCACTTCTGCCCGTTTACCTACACTTTACCAAATCTTGTTTTAATGTTCTATTATGCTAGAACAACAAAACAGAAGATAACAACCCCGTTTTTTGCCGTCAATATTTTTTTGACAGCCAACAGGGATATCTCCTAAAACTAGACAAACCATGAGCTTTATGTCATAAGGGCGGCGTTATTTTTGACCCAAAACATTGCGATCCGGAGGCCAAACCTCGTGACCCACCCCTATAAAAAAGTGCGCAAAGCCGTTCTTCCCGTTGCCGGATTGGGTACCCGTCTTCTGCCAGCAACGAAAGTTATGCCGAAGGAAATGCTGACGATTGTTGATCGCCCCCTAATCCAGATGGCTATTGAAGAAGCCCTTCAGGCAGGCATCGAGGAATTCATTTTTGTGGTCAGCGATGGCAAAGAAATTCTGCTTCGTCATTTTGAAGAGCCAAAAGCGATGATGGAGATGCTCGAATCCCGCGGCAAAACCAAAGAAATAGACAAGGTCAAGGCATCAACGCTTTCCCATGACAGTGTCAAGACAGCTTATCAGAAAAAAGCCCTGGGGCTTGGACACGCTGTATGGTGCGCCAAGGATCTGGTCGGCGACGAACCCTTTGCCGTTATTCTTCCCGATGATACCGTGCGCCACACTGAAAGCTGTCTGGCCCAGATGATGCACATTTACGATGCGCATGGAGGGAATATCATTGCCTCCTGCCGTGTTCTGCCGCAAGACACGACCCGATACGGTATGTTGGCTATAGAAAAAGACAATGATGCCGTGCGCATTAACGGTCTGGTTGAAAAACCGAAGCCGGAGGATGCCCCCTCCGACATGGGGATTTTCGGTCGTTACATTCTGCAACCCGAAATTTTCGCCCATCTTGAGCGTCATGAAAAAGGAGCGGGCGGAGAGATCCAGCTGACGGACGCCATGGCGCATCTGGTCAAAGAGCAACCATTTTATGCCTGTGAATTTAAGGGTGAACGTCTTGATTGCGGAAACGACATCGGCTTCGTCAAGGCACAGATCGCCTACGCCCTTGACAAGGACAATCTGGCCGCCGATCTGATCGAGTATATGACGGCCAAATTGAAAGAGTACAAGGCCTAAGCTGCGCCAGATTCTTTCCCGGCAGTCAGCTCGACAAACTGGTCATAAGCGCGGAGTGCGTCTGCTGCATACATCAGGTTTGGCCCGCCACCCATGTAAACCGTCATGGCCAGCATTTCGGAAAGTTCCTGACGGGTTGCCCCCAAATCCACGCATGCCTTGGCATGAAAACCGATACATCCGTCGCAGCGCATGGCCACACCGATGGCCAGAGCGATCAACTCTTTAGTCTTTTTATCCAGCGCCCCGTCTTGTAGCGCGCCTTTGGCCATAGCAGAAAACCCCGTCATCGCATCGGGGACTTCCTTGCGCAGCTCTCCGATATACTGGGTAATATCCTTGGTCATTTCCTGATAATTCTTTGTCATCTTGACTCCTCTAAGTCCTTCAAATAGGTTGGTCCGGCTCGGTTTGAGTATAGAATTTATAAGGATTACTTCAACCTTTTTCGATCTGCGACATGTTGCCATTTTTTCAAAAAATCTTCGGACAAAGGAGTCCTCGCAAAATGATTACGAATATCGACGTCGAAACACTTGACCAATGGCTGAAATCCGGCGAAGCCGTCCTGATAGATGTCCGCGAAAAGGACGAATTTGCCTCCGGCCACATCCAAGGTGCGGTTTCCCTGCCCTTGTCGATTTTTCCAGTGACCTACAATCATGACAATTACCCGAAAGGCAAGAAACTGGTCTTCCAGTGCAAAGCCGGCGGACGGTCGATGAACGCCTGCAATATCGTCAAGCAAATGACCGCTACGGAAGATGAAGTCTATAATCTTGCGGGCGGGATCGGCGCATGGATGGCGAGGGGCAAACCCGTCACCCGCTAAATTTCCTCGGTCTCGTAAACGACATCAATAATTTCGATTGCAATGACGCCACCAACCGCATTAATGGTGGCGTTGTCGCCTATACGCTTTTTAAACAAGGCTTTTGCCACTGGAGATATCCAGTTGATCTTCCCCACCGCAAAATCGGCCTCATCGACGCCCACCAGCTTGACGGTCGTTTCATTATCCTCGTCATCGACGTAAGTTACAGTGGCACCGAAAAAGACCTGCTCTATCCCCTGTTGACGTTTGGGGTCAACTATCTCTGCCGTCTCAAGGCGTTTGGTTAAATAGCGCAGACGGCGGTCAATCTCGCGCAGTTTCTTTTTATTGTAGATATAGTCTCCGTTTTCTGAGCGGTCGCCATTGCCTGCAGCCCACGACACGATTTCAACGATCTTCGGGCGCTCGAAGCGGATCAAATGCTCCAGTTCGTCGGACAAGGTTTTGTGTCCCAATGGGGTCATCAGGTTCTTGATATCAGCCGGAAGCGGATCGACCTCTTCAAAGTCGTCTTCCGCACCGTTTCCGCCGTCATCTTCTTTGGTAAAAGCTTTGCTCATCGCTCGCGTTCTTATGCTGGAAGCCCGTCAGGGCGTTTCGACCACAGAATAGCAGAAAAGTTGATAATGTATATCGCAAAGCAAGCCGCCCACATGTAGGCTGAAATTTCCATTGATAGCGCCAGATCATCGGCCATTAAAACAGGCCCAATTACCCGCAGCAAGCCCGCGCCAATCATAATAAAAAACGCCGTGAGCATCAGCGGATTTGCAATCAACTCCCTGCCCGTGTGGGCCAACGCCACGCGCGTCATCATGGAAATGGTCATCGTGCCAATAGCACCTGCGGTCAGTGCGTGGATTGCCGCCGATACCGGAAACCCCCAGAATGCGCTGGCCGAAAGCGATGCCAGACCTACAACCAACCATGAATACCCCACGTGCAACATCCACAACATCGGGTCTTTCAATGACGGAAGCAGGTAATAGTTTTTCATTCTGATCGCATGAAGAACAGATGAAATCAGTGCGATGGTTCCGGTAATTATATGTTCCGGCCCTACTACAGCCATTGATATAATCAACACGCCGAGCGACGCTACAGCCGCAAGATCAAGGCTATATTGATCCTTTTGATATACCATCATTCCCTTGCGGCGCAATGCGGCCACGGTAAAGGCGGGAATAACGCGCCCACCGATCAGGGAGATCATAATCATGATAATCATCAATGCCGGATAAAGCGGCCATTTTTCTGCGAAAGAATAAAATAGAACATTGCAGGTAAAGAAGGCCGCCAACAAAAACAGGAATACAAAATTCCTTTTGTTCCGGCTTTTGACTAAAGGAATGGATAAACTAACCGCCAGTACGGGAAGAAAACTGCAATCCAGTATTGCCACGAACCATAACGGCAGATCATCTGCACAATTTATCGCCACACGCCCCCCCAACCACAACAGACTCAGAACAAGCAAATGGGCTTGACGCGTCGGAGCTCCACCCGTCCAGTTGGCGACTGCGGTCAGTAAAAAACCTGCGATGATGGCCACGGTAAAGCCGAATATCATTTCGTGGGCATGCCAGAGAACAGGATCACCGAATAATGTCTGCGATATGCCACTTCCGCCGTAAACCCCTCCCCATACTGTCATTACATAGACGGCATATATGGCCCCCATCAGGAAAAACGGCCTAAATCCACGGCCCAGAAACGGCATTTCTAGAAATTTTTTCATTATTTTCTCTTCCTTTACCTCCGTGTAGCACAAAAAAACTGGCTTTTCAGAAGAATTTTTGTCACACAAGAAGACAATGAAAAGGTACATTCTATGTCGGAAGACCATGACAGACTTTTAAAACTCGAGATGCTGGTTGCCCATCAGGACAAGCAGATCGAAGAGTTAAGCGATATGACCACCGCACAGTGGAAAGAGATTGATTTTCTGAAGCGGAAGATCGACAGGCTCATGTCACGCATTGACGATATGGAATCTGGCGCTGCTGACGATAAAACGGGAGACACCAAAAGCGTGTCCGAAATGGCAGCGGCTGAAAAACCGCCACATTACTGATTATGATTTCAGTCGGCCCTGTCCCCATTCACGAACCGGTTTTTCTGGCCCCGATGTCGGGGGTCAGCGACCTGCCCTATCGGCGCATGGTTAAAAAATTTGGGGCGGGTTTGGTGTTTTCCGAGATGCTGGCGTCGCGCCCGATGGTCGAGGCCGCACGCAAATCCCCCAAGAAACGCGAACGTCTGGATTACGCAGAAGAGTTTCCGATTGCCGTGCAATTGGCCGGATGCGAACCAGATGTGATTGCCGAAGCTGCGCGTATGTGCGAAGCCCGTGGGGCACATATCATAGACCTAAATTTTGGATGTCCGGTTAAAAAGATTGTCACACAAATGGGCGGGTCTGCCCTGATGCGCGATGAATCTTTGTCTCGCCGGATTATGGAGGAAACGGTCAAGGCCGTATCCGTCCCCGTGACGGTCAAGATGCGTCTGGGGTGGGATCATGACACGCTCAATGCACCGTCGATGGCACGAATTGCCGAGGATGTCGGGATCAAAATGATTACGGTTCACGGACGCACGCGCAACCAGCTTTACAATGGTTCTGCCGATTGGGATGCGGTTCGCGCGGTGAAAGAGTCTGTTTCGCTTCCCGTGATTGTAAATGGCGACATTCTTACCCCCGAAGATGCCCGCAATGCCCTACAGAAATCCAGTGCGGACGGAGTGATGGTCGGGCGTGGCAGCTACGGCAAGCCGTGGGTTTTGCGCCAAATCATAGATTATCTCGGCACGGGGTGTTATGCCCCCGCCCCTGTCCCTTCGGAAATCCGCGATTTGATGCTGGAGCATTATGACGCGTTGCTGGATTATTACGATTTAGAGGCCGGTATCAAAATCGCGCGCAAGCATATCGGGTGGTATGTTGCGGGAATGGATGGCGAAACTGAATTCCGTGCAGAAGTGAATCGTCAGGTTGATCCCAACCTTGTGAAATCCAAAATCCGGACGTTCTTTGATTATGATTTCGATAGTTTTTCTTCCAAGTCCTTGACCGCCTGAAAAAACAATTCCTTAGTCTCACCTACGAACGGATTATCGCGCTGGATGGCCAAAAACAATTCGTCACTGTCATAGCGGATCATCTCGACCATTTCCTCAAGTAGCGTATAAGTCTTGGTTTTCTGGTGGATGGCAGGGACGTCCATACGCGCGTAGACTTTGGCGATCATGTGCGTCAAGCCCTGGACATAGGCCATTTCGCGGTCATGTTCTTCGGGCGTGGTTTCATGGACCTTGAGCCCCAAATTCTTTTCGAGAAACTCTTTGACACATTTCGTACGGGTACAACGTCCCAAATCGCATAACGTCAGATTCATACCATGAATTCCAAATTTGCCGCTTTGCGGACCGAAGAGCGGATGCATTCCCAAAATTTCGACATCCTGCGGGATCATGTCGGCCAAAATTTTTGCAGGAACCACCTTGACCGAGCAGAGGTCTATGACCAACTGGCCTTTTTTCAGCTTGTCTTTGATGGCTTCAACTGCCTCTGCCATGTGGGCAACCGGTACGGCGAGCAAAATGATATCACTCTCACATACTTCATCCAGTGTGCAGATTTCGGCGTTATAGGTTTTACCGATTTCCGTGAGGTCGCGGTGGGCATCATACAAACGCACGTCAAAGTAAGGGATAAGGTGTTTTAGCATGAATTCGCCAAACGCCCCAACGCCAACAACTCCAACTATCCGCTTGTTTTGTTTCATTTTTTGCCCCTTGGCTTTTATCCGGATTTATTCACATGCAGGGCAGTTTATACGGCTTTCTCCCTTCTATCCAGAGGCGAAATCGGCTAAAAATAGAGAGTTTAACCGTACCGGAGAAAAGATATCCATGAAACCCGCAACTCAGGCACAAGATTTAGAGCCCAGTATAGAAATTCGCGTTGAGACCGACTCGTTCGGCGAAATTGAAGTTCCCGCTAACCATTATTGGGGCGCGCAAACGCAACGCTCGCTCGGCAATTTCAAAATTGGTGGGGAACGTATGCCCGCGCCTCTGGTCCGCGCTTTAGGAATTATCAAACGCGCTGCTGCACAAACCAATGTGGCGCTCGGTGTTATGGACCCCAAAATCGGTCAGGCGATTGTCACAGCCGCCGAAGAAGTGATCGACGGGTCGATGATTGGTGAATTTCCGCTGGTTGT
The DNA here is from genome assembly GCA_029558635.1 of Pseudomonadota bacterium. Lineage (GTDB taxonomy): Bacteria > Pseudomonadota > Alphaproteobacteria > Micavibrionales > Micavibrionaceae > UBA1573. Next base: position 38,683 of record JAKQEE010000314.1, read on the forward strand.
TTGGCAAACGGGATCGGGCACGCAGACCAACATGAATGCGAACGAAGTCATTTCAAACCGCGCAATCGAGATGATGGGCGGCGAGATGGGGTCCAAAAAACCCGTTCACCCGAATGACCATGTGAATATGGGTCAATCGTCGAATGATACCTTCCCGACCGCCATGCACATTGCTGCGGGTGAACAAGTTTATCACGATCTAATTCCCGCGCTTGAGTATCTGCACGCCGCGCTCGATGCAAAAGCCAAGGCGTTTGCTCATATCGTCAAAATCGGTCGCACGCATTTGATGGATGCTACGCCGCTCACTCTGGGTCAGGAGTTTTCCGGTTACGCGAAGCAGATGGAATTTTCCATCCAGCGCGTCAAGACCACCTTCCCGCGCCTGATGCAATTGGCACAGGGCGGCACGGCAGTCGGTACAGGCATTAACTCGAAGGCCGGATTTGCTGAACGTTTCGCCGAGGAAGTGGCCAACATTACCGGACTTCCCTTTGTCACGGCCGAAAACAAGTTCGAGGCACTGGCCGCGCATGATGCAATGGTCGAGCTTTCAGGAGTTCTTAACACGATTGCCGCGTCGCTGATGAAGATTGCCAACGATATCCGTTTGCTCGGCTCCGGTCCGCGTTGTGGGATCGGCGAATTGATCTTGCCCGAGAACGAACCTGGTTCTTCCATCATGCCGGGCAAGGTCAACCCGACCCAGTGCGAAGCCATGACGATGCTTTGCACCCAAGTGATGGGAAATCATACGACGGTGACTATTGCCGGGTCGAACGGGCATTTTGAGCTGAACGTTTTCAAGCCCGTCATTATATACAACGTCTTGCAATCCATCCGCCTGTTGGCCGACGGGTGTCACAGCTTTACCGACAATTGCGTCGCGGGGATCGAGGCAGATGAGCGCCGTATTTCGAAGCTGATGTATGAAAGCCTGATGCTTGTGACCGCGCTCAACCCGCATATCGGGTATGACAATGCAGCCAAGATCGCCAAGAAAGCCCATAAAGAGGGCACGTCGCTGAAGGAAGCCGGTGTTGCGCTGGGCCTGTTGACCGAAGAACAGTTCACGCAGTGGATTGTGCCCGAAGATATGGTCAAACCGCGCGATTAATTTGCATAAGCTAGATTGATATGCTAGTCATTTAAACCAGCCCTTACGGGCTGGTTTTATTTAGAGCGAAGCCAAGGCAATGACTTGTAGGAATAAATTATACGAAAGAGCCATTGATGTCGTCTTGCATGGCGATGTCAAACCGGATGGCATTCCCATTTTGTTTACCAGCTGTTGCCTTCCCATTGCCGACAAATTCGTTGCCGACTACCCGCAATACGCCCCCATTCATTCCTCTGCCGCCGGAAAGAAACTTGAGGAGCTTGATTTATTCTCTCATATGCCGTTCCAGATTGCCTATCTGCACTGGTTTTTTCTTTCAGCCCGATACGCTGTTGAAAATGACTTTCACGAAGATGTCTTGTTTTTCGGCGATCTCGACAACCCGAGGAGTTTGGCCTTTGGAATTGAAATTCCCCTGCTCTATCATGCCAAGCCTAATGTCCACTCTATCACGAATCCTTTGATTGACCGTACCCTTTATAAGGATCAGTGGTTGCAACACGGATTGATGCGCCCCTATGTTCTGGCACTTTCAAATTACTGGTTGTTAGGGGAAGCCCAAAAACCTTTATCAGCAGAAAAGAGTCTTCTTATGCAGAGTTTCGGGTTGTCTGCAGACGGGCGCCCCACATCCATTGCTCCTGTAGACGCAAGAATTGAAACCGGATTGAAGCTGATGATTTCATCATATCTTGGAAGTAAAGGAAACTTTCCTACAGACCCCATACGGGGACATCATCCCTTGAGCCTTTCTTTGGGAGGCGGCACATGAGTTTTCCTGACCTCTCCGCACCCGTTATCAAACGCTCGGTCAATCTGGCGGGACATTCGACGTCTGTGTCGTTGGAACAGCCATTCTGGGATGCATTGGCGAAGATTGCGGAGCGAGACGGAAAGTCCCTCTCGGCCCTGATCCTAGAAATCGACGAGGCGCGCAGCACCAATCTGTCCAGCGCGCTCCGGCTTTACGTTCTTTATCGGCTCAATCTGTTATTGCCCGAGTAGACCGCCCAAGGCTTTCAGCGCGTCTTTTTTCAACTGATCTTCGGGTTTAACCTGCTCTTGAGGTTGTTGCTGGGTCGGCTCGACCGGAGCCACCTGACCATCGGCCGGTGCGGGAGCCGGGGCAGTTGCCGGTTCTTCGGCAGCGGGTGCGCCCAGCAATTTACCCAACTGTTTTTCGATCAATTTCGTAGCTTTCTTTTCGAGCTTGCCGCGCAAATAGTTTTCAATCACGTCGCCGCCTGCCTTGGCAGGATTATCCAGCGGACCTTTCACCGTAAACTCAAACGGCGGAATGTCCGTGTTCTTGACGGTCATAGTATTTTTTAAATCGACCGTCCACTGGGGCAGATTCACATTGCCCGTGCTTTGAAGCGTCGCTTTCGGGCCGTCGAAGTCGATCTTGCTGAAATTCACGACACCGTTCTGAATGGCAAACGCACTTTCAAATGTCGTGAATTCGGTTTGCCCCTGACCGAACGATCCAAACAGAGTGCCTGCACGGTCCAGCGGTTTATAGCTGCCTTTGGCAGCCATGGCGAGTTGGGCGGCATCAATCCCTTTGACGACGAGGTTTTGTCCGCTAAGTGTTCCGTTGCCACCCAAAGTCTGGACCAGCGCCGCGGGCGACAATCCGGTTGCATTGACGGAGACATCAACATTCGTGATCGTTCCCAGAACTGTGTCATTCGGCGCCCCCATGACCGCACTTTGCAGTTTTTGCGCGTCGACGTTCGTTGCCGTCATTTTGCCCTTGATCGTCAGAGGATCGCGGTCGCCTGCTCCGCTTTTGATTTCGCCATTCAGGGAAGCTTGACCGCCAAAGAGTCCGGCGCTCATATCACCAATTGTCAGTGTCCCGTCTTTGAGAACAAATTCCAGATTGGCATCTGTAAATTGCCACAGATTTTGTGAAATGCTGTCAGCCGAGATTTTCAAATCGGCGTCGAACGATCTCATCCACGCAACATCAATAGCTTCACGCGACCAGCGCGCCTTGTCGGATGGCTGGGCTACTGCCCCTGTAGACTGAGCTTTCTTCGACGCAGCTGTCGGCAGCACCAGATTGCCAAGTTTCAAATCCCCCGTTACCGAAGGTTTCGGTGACGTCGCAACATCCATTGCACCGGACAAGGAGGTTTTTCCAAACATCCCCTTGATCTCGGTAACATGATACTGGTCATCACCCCATGCCACTTGACCAGACAAATCCAGCGGTCCGGCGAAACCGGGGGTCGAAACAAAATCCGGTTGAACGATGCGCATTGCATCGGCAAAGCTCGGGTGTTGCAGACCGAATTTCAACTGGTTGATAACAGGGGTATCGAGCGGGTTTGCGACCGTTCCGGCGCCACTTGCTTTCATTCCCCATATTTGAACGCCCATATCGAAGCCGAGCGCCTTCAGACTTCCCGTCAATTTTCCATTTACGGAGACAGGTCCAATTTTACGTGGAAGTTCCGGCAACGTGGCGTTATAGCTTCCGGCCAACAATTCGGCATTCGGTACGTTTGCAGAAATTGTCAAGTCCAGACCCGATACGTTTTTGGTATCGGCAACAGATCCGGAAGCCTTGATTGTTGTTTTTTCCGGCAGGGTTGCCGCCAATTTTGTAATTTGCAGAGCGTTTCCGATTGACGAGATGTCGGCATGAATGCCCGAATACCCCCTGCCTCCGACAGTGACATTATCTATATCGGCGCGGATACGCCCGTCAAACGGCATATCCATTCCAGCCGGAGATTTGTCGCTTTGTCCACCTGCACTCAAAGCCGGAGCGGATTCAGACGAACCGGACCCCAGTTTTTTCTGCAACTGGTCGAGGTCGAGTTTTTTGACGTTGACCAACAAATCAACGGTCGGCTTGTCCCCCTGAGTTACCGTTCCGCTCAGGGCCAGATCGTTGTCATTCAGTTTGATGCGACTTTGGTCGATTATCAGTTTTTTTCCGTTCATCGAACCTGTCGCAGATATCTGGAGATCATCCATGAATTTGACCAACGCCGACGATCCGGATTCCGATTTCCTGGTGGACTTCAGATTAAATGAAATTTTGGGAATGTCATTTTCGGTCTGGATGGCAAACTTCCCACCGTAGGCCAATGCTCCCAAACCGACTTCCATATTTTCCAGCGTGATTTTTTCAGGCGTGTATTGGAGTTTGGTCGACAAGCTGGTTTTTCCGCTCAACTCACTCGGCAGAGACAGGTTTTCATTCCCCGAGATGGATTTCAGGGCGGCCGGCAAATCGGTGATTTCCAGTGTTACATCGCCTTCGGCGGAGAGTTTGTCCTTGGCAGAAATGACGCCGGAATACTCTCCCCTGACATTGCTATCGGGCAGTGCCAGCTTGACCTGAAGCGGATAAAGCCCGCGTTCGATATCCAGATCTGCCGTCGTGATTTTACTTTCAATTCTGTTACCGTTCCAGATCAGTCCACTATTCATTTCAAACGGACCGGTCAGGCTGTCGGCCTTCATTCGCATATCGACATCCTCGATGTTCTGGCGCGCTCCTTTCGACTGGTCGTCCCACACAAGATTGCCATTCGTAATTTCAATCACGTTAAAGGACATCTCCATCGGCTGCCCCTCTGCAGCTATTTCTTCCGGCGAGGAGACCTGATTCTTTTTGCTTTTGCTCAAGATTTGTTCGGTCATCCAGGTCTGCTGTCCGTTTTTCGACGTGACCAACAAAATTTGCGGTTCGTCGATAGAGACATCCCTGATTTCAACTTTTTTGGACAAAAGAGGCAGCAATGCCACTTCGACATCGGCCGATTTGACCGAGAGAATTTTCTGATCGTTCGCCGTCACCGTCAGTCCGTTGACACTGGCGTGCGGGAGCGGCAAGAATGAAAGGGCGATATCTCCCTGCCAGTCCACCTGATATCCGGTTTCCTCGGCCACTTTCTCGACAATCAGTTTTTTGTATTTCTGCTGGTCGATCATCTGGGTGGCCACAACTCCCCCCGCTCCGGCCAGCAAAGCCAAAACGAGGAGGCTCCCCCCCGCATATTTCACCCATTTCGGCATTTTTTTCGGAGGGTCGTCAAACCCCTGAACGTTTTGCGGAGAATTGTCTTGTACATTCATGTTTTGCGATGGGGTCTGTTTGGAAGCGTGTAAGGCAGACATAATCATCCTTCAGGTCGTTGAAAATAAAGAAAAAGGGGCCATATCTTTATAAGATATGGCTCGCCTCCGTGGAAAGTCAAAAATGTAAAAAAATGCAGTTATGCCGCCATATATTGGCCGCCGTTGGCTGACATCGTCGCTCCGGTGACGAAGGCCGCACGGTCGGACGCGAGGAAAGTCACCATATCGGCGATTTCTTCGGGTTTGCCCATGCGGGCGGCGGGAATTTGACGGATGATCGAATCAAGAACTTCCTGCGGCATGGCGGATGTCATGTCGGTGGCGATATAGCCCGGGCAGATGGCATTGACTGTAATGCCTTTTGCCGCGCTCTCCAATGCCAATGCGCGGGTGAAACCCAGCATTCCGGCTTTGGCGGCGGAGTAGTTGCATTGACCCAGTTGGCCTTTTTGCCCGTTGATCGAGCTGATATTCACAATCCGGCCAAATCCGCGTTCGCGCATGCCCGCAATCACCGCGCGGGACATGTTGAAACAGGATGTCAAATTGGTTTCGATCACGGCGTGCCAGTTGTCTTCCGGCATTTTGTGGAGCATGCCGTCTTTGGTGATGCCCGCGTTATTCACGAGAATATCGACAGGACCCATTTCGGATTCGATCTGTGCGACCACTTTCTGGCACGCGGCAAAATCGGCGACGTCAGCCTTGTAGACTTTCGCACCTGTCTCGGCGGCGCATTTTTGCGCGGCTTCGTCATTGCCATGATAAAGAGCCGCGACCTTGTGCCCCTCGGCGATCAAAGCCTTGGTAATCGCCAATCCGATGCCACGCGTTCCACCTGTTACGATTGCTATTCTGGTCATTCTTTACACTCTCCTCTAATTAATGACGTTCTACGCACATTGCGATACCCATGCCGCCGCCGATACAGAGTGTGGCAAGGCCTTTCTTAGCGTCGCGGCGTTTCATTTCATGCAGCAGTGTGACCAAAATCCGTGCGCCGGATGCGCCGATCGGGTGGCCCAATGCAATCGCGCCGCCATTCACGTTTACTTTCGCCGTATCAAAGCCGAGCGTTTTTGTTACGCTACAGGCTTGGGCGGCGAAGGCTTCGTTGGATTCAATCAGGTCGAGATCGGCAACCGTCCATCCCGCTTTTTCCAATGCTTTTTTCGACGCCGGAATGGGACCCGTTCCCATGATGGACGGATCAACCCCTGCGGTGGCCCATGATTTGATGGTGGCAAGTGGGGTCAATCCGCGTTTTTTCGCTTCGCTCTCGCGCATCAGAACAAGAGCCGCCGCGCCGTCATTGATTCCCGATGCATTGCCCGCCGTCACCGTGCCGTCCGATTTGAATGCGGGGCGCAATTTGGCCAATGTTTCAACCGTTGTGCCCGCGCGGGGGAATTCATCGGTATCAACCGTGATGTCGCCTTTTTTATTCTTGATCATAACAGGGACGATTTCATCCTTGAATTTTCCGGCGGTGATTGCGGCTTCGGCACGTTGTTGCGACGTGGCGGCGAAACTGTCTTGATCCTCGCGGGTCAGTGCAAATTTTGCAGCAATATTTTCGGCGGTGATGCCCATATGGTAGCCGTTAAAAATATCCCACAACCCATCGCGGATCATCGTATCGGTGAAGGACATATCGCCCATTTTTGTGCCATTACGCAGATTGGCGGCGTGCATTGATTGGCTCATGCTTTCCTGCCCGCCTGCGACAACGATATTTGCGTCGCCGTTGTTGATGGCTTGCAATCCGAGTGCCACCGAGCGCAGGCCCGATCCGCAGACCTGATTGATCGTCATCGCGGTTTTTTCGACCGGAATGCCCGCAGCAATTGCCGTTTGCCGTGCGGGGTTTTGTCCGCATCCGGCGGTGAGAACTTGCCCGAACAGCAATTCGTCAACATCACTTGGAGAAACTTTTGCATCGGCGAGAGCCGCATCAACCACAATTTTTCCCAGATCGACAGCGGAGAGAGTCGAAAGCCCCCCTAAAAACGATCCGATAGCAGTACGTTTTGCAGCAACAATGACGACGGGGTCTTGCAACATGATGGGGGTCTCCTCGGGTTCAATTTGTGGACGCGGAGACTATGCCCAAAATCGTTAATATTTTAAAGGTTTTATTCTTGTGCGGTGCGTAAATTCTTACAAATGCCGTTCCGGAGTCTGTGGTTGATGACAGTGTGCTTCGGCATCATATTCCTGCCGCACCGACTCTTTTATGCAATCATATTTGTGCGCCGAATAACTGACATTCCTGACCGTCCATAAAGTTCCAAGGCCACCGCCAACAGAGGCCGCTCCGAATATCAGAACCCAGAAGCTCCTTTCCCCGACACTGGCTTTTTCTTCGCCGAGGCCACCTGCCGCACTCACAAAAATCCCTGTGATACACGCGACAGTCGCCACACCGCTTATGACAGCTTTTGTGATGTCGTTACCAAACTCCCGTTTTGCCCGTTTAACACGTCTGGATTGATCTGTTGATTTAGCCGCCATGGTCTTTATACCTTACATTTTTTAGGCGCCCTTCTTTTCATAAGTTTAATTGCAACGCAACCCCTATTTTATCGCTGATATCCACTCATTGAGTGGTTTCCAAACCTCTTCTTTGGCCTTGGCGCTGACCATCATGCTGATATGGCCGCAATCAGGTGTGAGGATGGCAGATCCCTTGATCTGTTTGCCCAACGAGCGGGCCGAGGCTGGCGGAACGATCCGGTCTTTGGCGGGGACGACCACAAAGCTCGGTTTTTTGATTTTTTCTGCTTTGATTGTTTTGCCGGCCACACGCCATTTGCCTTGGGCAGGTTTGTTTTTGACGTACCAGTCCTGAACGGCCTGACGGATGATACCCGCAGGAAGGTCTTGGCCTCCGTTGACCCAATCTTCGACTGCGACAAACAATCTGGCTTTGGCACTGTCTCTGTCCATATCCGCGAAGGAGGAGAATTTGCGCGCGACCATGGCCGGGTCGGTTCCGGCAAAGATCAGTTGCAACCATTCATTGGGCATATAGTCGAGATGGGCCACGCGCAGCAATCCCCCCTCACCCACCCATTTGCGGATAGCTTCGGCAAAGCTCTCTTTACCGCCTGCTTCGAAGTCCCACGGGGTTGCAATAAAGATCAGCCCGTCCAAAATGTCAGGGTGTAAAATTTCCATCGCGGCCAGCAAGACACCGCCCATGCAATAGCCCAGACCATACAGGGGGATGTCAGCTTTCTCTTTCGCAAACCAGTCGAGGAGCTTCGGCATTTTGACCGAGAGCGCCGTTTCAATATCCGCCAGTTCCTCGTCTTCGCGCATGTTGCCCCATTCGAGCAGGAAGACGTCGTACCCTTCCCCCGCCAGCCAGCGCAGCAAAGATTGTTCTTCCGGTACAATATCCAGAATCTCCGACCCGTTGATCATGGACGGGATCACCAGAATTTGCGCCTTGGGAGATTTCGGTTTTTTGGCGGTTTTTGCTGCGAACCAAACAAGTCTTGCTTCGCCGTCGGACCACACGATACTCTTGCGTTGCATTTTGCGTTCAAAGGGATGCATCTGATATTTGCGTAATCCCTCAACGACTTTTTCCATGCTGGCTTTTGTGCTTTGCCCCTCTTCATCTTGCCAGAAATCATTGCCAACGGATTGCCCGCGAAGCAGGCGTGGTTGCGCCAGCGCTGCGGACGCCAGCCCCAGATGCAACATCAGCGGTCGTTGTCTGATTGCCGGCTTCAATAAAGAGTCTTTTGCTGCACCTGACATAATATTTTTCTCGCACAACAATTATGACATTCAGTGCCGCTGCGCAGCAAAGTCATTGTGTCGCACGCAATTTTGTGTTTAATTATAAGGACTATCCTGCAACATTTTAAACTGTGAATGCAAGATAGCAGATTTCAAGAAAAGGATTTGAAATATGGCTTCTAAAAAAGGTGGCGACAAGCCGACTGTCATCAAGAAATATGCGAACCGCCGTTTGTATGATACAGGCCGCAGTTCTTATGTCACTCTGGACGATTTGTGCCAGATGGTTAAAGAGGGATATGACTTCGTTGTTTATGACGCCAAGACCGGTGAAGACCTCACCCGTCCGGTCCTGACCCAGATCATCGTCGAACAGGAGTCGAAGGGTGGCCAGAACCTTCTGCCGACCAATTTTCTGCGCCAATTGATCGGTTTCTATGGCGATAATATGGGCAAATTCGTTCCCGATTATCTGGAACAGGCTTTCGGCGATTTCACAAAGCAGCAAGACCAGTTCCGTGACCAGCTCAACAAATCTTTCGGCGGCATCTTCCCGATGGGCAGCTTTGAAGAGATGAGCAAAAAGAACATGGAAATTTTCGAACAGACCATGAAGGCTTTTACCAATTTCTCCATGCAGGGTAAAAAGACCGGCAGTGAAGATTAGTCCTTTATCTGTCGTATGAAATTAAAAAAACCGCTCTGTGATGGAGCGGTTTTTTACTAATGCTTGCTAGGAGGCGACCACGGACGGTCGAGCGTCGGGAACCCGTACACATATCCCTGAATGTGGTCGATGCCGTCCTTAATTAGTGCATCGGCTTCGCCGGTTGTTTCAGCGCCCTCGCCCACTGTTTCGAGATTCATCGCTGAAGCCAGAGAGTGCAAAGTGCGGATGAAGAGTTTGTTTTCTTCCTTGTCCATTTCGCGAACGAAAGATTTATCGATCTTCACAATATCAAGCGACAGATCCTTGAGCTGGGAGAAAGCCGTCTGTCCCGCGCCGAAATCATCGAGCGCAATCTTACATCCCAAATCTTGAAGGGTGCGGATCACGCGTGTGGTTTGCGACACATCGCTCATCACCACGCTTTCCGTGATCTCGACAATCAGGCGGCGCGCAACATCAGGATGATCGCGAAGCTCCATCGTCACGGCCTTGAGCCATTCGGGATCGGTAAAGGTGTGGTTCGAGACGTTGACCGACAAAGAGATGACCGGAAATTCTTTCAATTCGCGAATGGCCTCGCGGGTGGCAAATGTATCGACCAGTCTGGTTAGCCCCATCTTTTCAATGGCCGCGATAAACTTTCCGGCTGAATGGACTTCACCGTTTTCGTCAATCAGACGGATCAGACATTCGTGGAATGAAATGTCTTTCGTTCGCGAGCTGACGATCCCCTGAAAGGCGATCTTGACGCGGTTATCTTTGAATCCTCTCAGGAATTCGTCGCCGACACTGAGCACCTCTTTGAAACTCTGGACTTCCCTGCCCAGACCTTCGGTGTATTCGATGAAGCACCCTCTTCCCCTTTCCTTGGCATCGTTCAGTGCCAGTTCAGCACGGCTAAGCAGAGAGGAGGATGAAATTTCTTTTTCGTCAAACCTGACGCCGCCCAGCGAAACAATCTGGTGAACCGGACGACCTTGAACCTCCAAAGCCTGATTGTAGAAGACGCTCAATATGCTTTGGGCGATATCGTTCATTTCTCCAGCGTTATGACCTTCAAACAGCAACGCGAATATGTCTCCAGATATATGGTAGACGACTGCCTTTCCATTCATCAAGGATTTCAGCATTTTCTGGACTTCTTGCAAAAGGTCGTCGGCGAAAAGGCTTCCATAGATTTCATTGACCAGCGACATCCGGTCCAAACCGACCAGAATCATAAATCCTTTTTTATCTTTCTGTTCGCCAATTCGCCCAAGCTCATCCATCAAATGGCGGCGATCTTCGTTTCCTGACAAAGTCGATTCAACCGCGCTTCTGAATTCCAGTTTGCGAACAAGGCGTTTGCGTTGCTCGATGGCTTCCGTATCCAGAGCCATCAGGCTTTGAATAGTGGTTTTTCCCGTCGCGGCATCAAAGCGCGCAATTCCCGTTTCGATCACCGGAATTTCGGTTCCGTCGGCGCGGCACAAATTATATCTCAGGGTAAAATTCTTTTCGGCTTCGCGGCTTTTCTGGATGGCATCGGCGATTGCCAGCTGACGCTCGATTACATCATCTTTGGCAACCATGTTTTTGAAGCCCTGCTTGTTCGTGGGCAACTCGTCTGCGGCGACCCCCAGAACGCCCATGACATCCCCCATAAACTCGTACTTGTCTTCCTCGACATGGTACAAATAGGCAAGCTGGCGGCTTGCGCGCAAAGATGAAGAGAGATGTTCCAGCCAGAGAGTACTATCCGCCATAACGCTGTGAGCCTGTTTTTTATAGATTTCTGGCCTGACGACTCAGGCTCCATACTTCCAGAATGGCACAAAATGGTTATCAGGTTGTTTACAATTTGTATAAAATTGTATCCTTTTTATGAAAATCCTTGTTTTTTGCCCTTTAGCGGCTGGAGCGGGCGATTTTATCGCGTGCGTCGATTGCCAATTCCATGGCTTCTGCTCGTCCTTCGTGCGCAATGGTCGAGACGATTCCGCTCTCAAGCGTGAAGAGAATTGAAGCCGAACTGGAACTGCTTTGCCCGACACAGGCGATTTCATAGGACGCGCTCTTTTCCACTCCGCCTTGCGCTTTGACCGAGGACGGCACTGCGGCAAACTCTCCATTGCAGCGCGACTTGGCGCGCGCCAGATATTGGCTGACCACGCTGTCAAAAGCGGCGGGGCCTTCGGCCTTTCTCATTTCAATGCTGCCGTACAGACTGTCTGTTTTCCAACTATAGGCTTTGTAGGAGGATGGATCTCCACCCTGCACTTCCGTTAGACCACCCTTCACAGGAACGCCTGCCGATTTCAGGAAAGACGCATAGTCCGCACTGGATGGGAAAACGGTTCCTTTGCTCTGAGGAGCCGCAGATTCCGTTCCGTAAGAAGGCTGGACATAGGATGCCTGCTGAGCGGGAGATTGCTGGGCGGTTTGTTGTTGGTGCATGGATTTGATTTGAGTTTCAAGCTGGCCAATGCGTTGCTGCCCCTGAAGTACTTGCGCCTGAAGATTGGCAACGGATGCGGCCTGAACCGACTGTCCCTGCGATTGTATCTGGGATTGGGCCTGAAGCTGCGCCAGTTGTGCGTTGGCTTGTGCAAGTTTTGCTTCGGATTCCCCGAGCTGCGTACTCTTCGAGGTCAGCTCCTCTTTCAAGGTTGCAAGCAAAGCTTCGTTCGATGTCGCATTGGCTTTGGCCAGTTGCATTTGCTCCACAGACATTGTGGATTTTTTCAGCTCGCCTTGTAGCTCTGCAATCTTGGCATCTTTCTCGACCATCTGTCCTTTCAGGCCGATCAACTGGGCTTCTTTTTCGGAGGCGTTCGACGTATTCGCGGCAGTGGCTTGTTGCAAGGAGGTCAGCTGGGCTTCCATATCCTTGATTTTCGCTTCGCGCTCTTTCACGCTATCCTGAAGCGTTGCAACTCGGTTTTTCAAATCACCTTGTTCCTGTTGCCCTGCCTTGTTCTGGGCCAGTTCGGATTCCAGTGCGATTTTTGCCGCCGTAGTTTCAGAAAGATTTTTTTGTGCCGCCGACAAGTCGGATTTCAAAGACGCGATCTGCTGGTCTTTTTCCGGAGACGCCTGAGCCTGCAACTGGACTATCGAGGCTTCCATTTCCTTGATCTTGCCTTCCTTTTCTCTTACCTGACCTTGAAGATCGTCCAGCTTGGCGATCTGGGCACCTTTGGCGATTTCAGGGTCGAAGAGCATTGATTCCAGCTCTTTTTTTTCGGCCGAACATTTAACACGCTCATCATCAAGCAAAGCGCCAAGGCGTCTGATTTCACGCTGGCTTTCCTGATAGCGGCGGGTGGCCTGTTCCAGATCCCAGTTGCCGCCAACCGTTTTCAGTTGACCGCTTTCGGATTCTTTCTGGAGTTGTTCGTAGTTCGTTTGAAGCACCTCTTTTTCGCCGCGCAACGTTTCGAGTTGGGTATTGAGAGAACGGATTTGATGTTTCAGTTCATTGTCATCTCCGGCTGCCGGTTGCTGACTTACCACTTTTTGTGCGTCCGCCAGTTGCGCTTGCAATGATTTGTTCTCGGACGTCAGGCTGGCCAACTGGCTTTTGTAATCTTCGATTTCCTTGCCCTCATCCGTCGGGGCGGTTGCCACTCCGGAAGATGCAATTTCCAACTGGTTGCGCAGAGTGGTGTTTTCCGCCTTCAGCGTTTCGATCTGCTGGGTCATGCGTACGGCATCGGCCTGCATCTTCGTCAGATCAGAGTCCCCCTTAGTGTCAGGCGCTTTCACTGACGCAAGCTGGTCTTTCAATGATTTGTTTTCACTTTCGGCGGTGGTGAGTTTTTCACGCAATTCGCTAACCGCTGCGCCCTGCTCTTTAGCCTGAACGTTTTCGAAGTTTTGGCGGGTTTCGGCCAGAGCGCGTTTCAACTGTGCATTTTCAAGTTGCAAATCTTCCAGTTTGCGCGACTGTTCGGGATCGACAGCCGGGACCTCGACAACTTTCTGTTCGACAACAACCTTTTTCTCCGGTGCGGGAGATATTGACTCTCCGATAACCTCAACTTTTCCGACAGGAACGGAGGTTTGCGTCGAGGAGATCGGTTCCGATCCCATCGAAGGCGTCGGACGGGCCTCGAGAAGACCTTCCACGCTTGGCTCCTGCGGAGCGGCTGCCGGTGCAACCGCAGACACTTTTTCTGCCAGTTCCTGTGACGCCGCGTCGCCAGATGACGGCGCTTCTTTTTTGTTATTCAATCCGGACAGGCAGACCGATAATTCGCCGCGGCCATCCTTGAAGTTTTCCAGTTTGTATTCCAGTTCTCCGCCGGAATAGGAGATTTTGATCACATCCGATTTATCGAGCTGACTGAAAAAACTTTCGTCATTTCCTAAGCCGATCACGATGACCTGCTGGTTTTGTGGTGTGGTTTTAAAGCTTTGCTTTTCGCCTTTTCCGGGTTGTAGAGTAATAGTTTCATCGCCGCTAGCGATGAAAGCCGGAGACTGAAAATCAAGCGCCAGCGAATACTCCCCGCTCATGTTGCGCGCGACACTCAGGATCGAGTTGTTGCCGAATTTCTGGGCCATCGTACAATAGCTGCCTTGCGAGATGCTCGCCACACGGCTGATCGCCCACGAGGATTGTGCTTCGACGGCGGTTGCGGCCCATCCGGTTTGCATCGGCGCGACCAGAGCGCTACCGCCCAGAAGAGTTGTCATCACTACATTTTTCAGCGTTATTTTTATCATTTTCAATACTCCTGAATCTTTCGGCTTTCCTGTTTCCTTATGACGCGTCGGTCCGGATGACCAATACTTTGCGTCCGGTATTCTGATCTTTATACATTTCCCCGACAGGGCGAACGGCGTCGTTGTCGTATTGGCTCAATGCCTTATAGACCGCATCTTCAAATGTTCCGACCTGCGATACGGATTCCTTCAAAGCGTAATTGCTTTCGGCTTGCCAGATCAGATCGACACCCGCATCTTCGGACCAGACGCGCAGGACTTCGGCCAACGGCGTGCCTGACAATCCGTACCATCTGGTTTCTTTCATTTCTTTCGGAGCCGGAGCGGGTTGGAATGCTTGCGGCACGATATTTATAATTGTCGTTTCATTTTGCGCTTCGGCAGGAACCGGAAGGTTGGTGGTAATGGTCGACGCCGGCGCCATAATCACCGGATCAAGTCCTTCGGAGCGGAATTGGGAATGAAGCCCTTCGCCACCCGCCTCTTTCAGCAGGTTGTTGACGGCATCCTGAAAGTTGCCAAAGAAAGAGAAATCTTTTTGCAGGTTCGGGGTGCTGGGTGAAGCCCACATCAGATCGACCGATTGGCGATCGGACCAGCGGCGCAAAACATCGCGGACATTTTCTCCTTTGCGTGCGCGCCATGAATCCACGGCTGGACCGTTTTTCGGGGGGGGCATGACAACCAGTTGTTCGCTTTGGGGAGTCTCGGCCATCGGTTCCGGCGTCAGAATTTCTGGTGCTTGAGTTGCTTTCGCCTGCCCGTCTCCCTGTGCGGCCCAGTTTTCCGGAAGGTTGTATTTTTTGCGGACGGAGTCGGGAACATATTTTTCATCGAAGACTTTCAGTGCGGGTGCGGATTTATCAATCCCCTTTTGCACGTCATACGGTTGCTCTTCCCGTTTCTGAGGGGCTTCACCAACCGTGACCTCACTGATTGTCAGGTCAAACCCTGCATGGGCCGCGTGTGACCACCCGGCCAGCGACAAGGATATGATTGCGGGAAGGGCCAGCGCGTATTTAACGTTCATTCTCAAGACCTTTTCTGAAAGCTTCTAAGCAAAGTGGGAACTCGGCCTGTCATAGCCCAGAATCGCCAATTCCGCAATGCGCTCGGCCCCGTTCTTCACAAATTTATTAGGCTATATCTTCGATCTTGCCGGATTCGCCGCCGCCCAGTTTGTGGGCTAGAGAAGCGTGCATGAAATCGTCCAGATCACCGTCGAGCACCACTTGGGCATCGGTGCGTTCCGTTCCGGTGCGCAGATCCTTGATCATCTGGTAGGGTTGAAGCACGTAAGAGCGGATCTGGTGACCCCAGCCGATCTCCGTCTTCGCGTCATATTGGGCGCCGCTGGCAGCTTCGCGCTTTTGCAGTTCCATCTCGTACAAGCGGGCCTTGAGGATGGCCATGGCTTGCGCGCGGTTCTGGATTTGCGAGCGTTCATTCTGACAGCTCACCACGATTCCGGTCGGCAGGTGGGTCATGCGAACGGCAGAGTCCGTAGTGTTCACCGACTGTCCACCCGCGCCGCGGGAGCGGAATACATCGGTTTTGACGTCTTTTTCCAGAATCTCGATCTCGATTTTCTCGTCTACCACCGGAGAGACCGATACGGACGCAAAGCTGGTATGACGGCGGGCATTGGAATCAAACGGGGAAATGCGAACCAGACGGTGGACGCCGCTTTCATGTTTCAGCCAGCCATAGGCCTGATAGCCTTCGACTTTAATCATGCAGGATTTGATCCCCGCGCCGTCGCCTTCGGTTTCGTCGAGGTAGGATACCTTATAACCATGTTGTTCAGCCCAGCGGACATACATCCGCAACAGCATTCCGGCCCAGTCGCAGGCCTCGGTCCCCCCTGCTCCGGCATTGACTTCCAGATAGGCGTCGTTGCCATCGGCTTCACCTGACAGCAGGCTTTGCAGTTGAAGTTTGTGGGCTTCTTTGGCCAATTCCTTAATCTGGTTACATGATTCCTCGACCAGCGCCTCGTCGCCTTCGGCTTCGGCCATGGCGATCATCTCGACATTGTCTTTGAGGGTGATTTCGACGCGTTTGACCTCCTCGATCTGTGCTTCGAGGCGATTTTTTTCCTTCATCAGAGCTTGGGCTTTGTCGGGGTTCGACCACAATTCAGGGTCGGCCGATAGGGCATTCAGTTCGTCTAGGCGGGAAAGGGCGACGTCCCAGTCAAAGATGCCTCCGTAATAGCTGGAGAGCATAGGTGATCTCATCAACCAATGTCTGAATGTCGGCGCGCATTTCCTTGATTCCCTTATCTATTCATAAAGCGGGGATTCAGGCTGCTTCCTGATGCTCGTCGTGGTCTTCCCCGTTATACTGGTCGTACACGAAATTGATGAAGCCCTCAACGAGTTCGGTACCATTTTCTTCAGTCATTTCGGCGCTGAAGAGATTGTGGTGGATTACCGGGGCGTTTTCAGACCAGACCGCGCCTTCTTTTACAACGGCTTCTTTGACGGTTTCCGGTCCGCTGACCATAACGCCTGACAGGAGGCCGATTTCAGCCATCAGCTTGACCGACTCGCCAATCGCCATAACCGGCTTGTAGGCGGTCATGAAGCCCCCGACAAAACGGCGGGTGTGAGCGGTGGTTTTGAGTTTTTCGTGGCTGCGTTCGCCACTCGGGATTACCAGTAGGTCGTAATCGGCTGCCAGAGAGTTGGAAATGGTCTTTCCTACCGGGTGGTTCAGGCCCCAGCCATTGCCGCGCCAGCCGTTCACCAGTGATGTTTCGACACTGATAATATGAGGAGTTCCGCCCGCTTCCAGAACAGCTCTTTGCAAAGAGGTCATTTCGATTTCATTGAATCCGTTGGCGACGAGAATTGCCGCATTCATGCCTGCAAGCGGTTTTTGCATTCTTTCACACTCCTTGAATGTCTTTTAAATTGGTATAAGTTTTTGTTTCTCTTTTATTTTCGCCGATGGATGAGCTGGCATCTCCGGCGATTCGTTTATGTCAATAAACATGAGGTGCGGGGGAGAATGTCTTTTTTACATCGAAATGTCAAGAAAAGAATTTTGTCCACCGTTCTCTTAAATTAAGGAAAAACTGGCTTTACAAGCGTGTCTTTTCCCTAGTAAAACCATTGGACAATTAGGAGAATCTTGATCCTCCGCCCAATTTCAGTCTTTATATTATGGAGCACTCAATGACCAGCATCCGCGGTATTTCATCTTTGGCCCTCGTTGCGGCCGCATCCCTTCTGCTTTCGGGATGTTCCGGTTTCAAGAGCCATTCCGAAGTCGAGGCTTTAAATGAAGCTCAGGCAGTCGGCAGTCCGTTCACCCAGTCTCTGGCATCCGAATATCGCGATATGGCCAACCATGAACAGAATGCCATGTTCGATTATTCCGACGCTCTGCACTTCGCTCGCAAAGGTTTGGCGGCATCCGCCGGTGAAGTTGTTCTGCCGGAACCAGTGTCCGACTGGAACCTCAAGCCAGAACATATCGAAGAATTGTCTGCAGCACGCGCCAAGCTGATTATGGCTCTTGATGCCGGCGCCCGCGAAGGCAACCCTAAAGTGGCTGCGACCGCTCAGGCCCGTTTCGATTGCTGGATCGAGCAACAAGAAGAAAACTGGCAGAATACCGATATCATCGCTTGCAAAAGCCAGTTCTTTGACGCTTTGAACGCTTTGGGTCCAGTGACCACGCCGCCTGCTCCGGAAGAAATGATGCCTCCGGTTTCGGCTGCTCCGGCTCCGATGGCTCCGATGGCCCCTGAAGATGCCAAATATCTGGTGTTCTTCGATTTCGACTCGTCCAAAGTCGATGCCGGTGGTTCGAGTGTTCTTGACTCGGTCGCTGCCGAAATTAAAAAACAAAGTATCTCGGCTGTGAACGTTGTCGGGTACACCGATACTTCGGGTTCGAAAAAATACAACAAACGTCTTTCGGCCAAGCGCGCCAATGCCGTCCGCGAAGCTTTGGTCTTGCGTGGTGTTTCCGCCGACCTGCTCAAAGTCGACAGCATGGGTGAAGAGAACCTGATGGTTCCGACCGCCGATGAAGTCCGCGAGCCGGCCAACCGCCGTACCGAAATCACCTTTGAAAAATAAGGGTTAGACATTCAGCAAAAAGCCGACCCCATTAGGTCGGCTTTTTTGTTGCCTGTTTCAGACATCGTCATTCTCCGCCAAGTGAAGGACTTTACATCGTAAAGCCGGAACGAGTGCGGGGAATCCAGTGATAAAGTAGGCGGCGCAAAGCGTAGCACATGTTCTGCTGGATCCCCGATCTGCGGTCAGCTGACGCCTCCCTTGTCGGGGATGACAGATTCCTATTTCAAGCGATTAAAGCTTTTCAGGATCGAATTTGAAATCCTTGTTACAGAATTCGCAGGTCATGACGACCGCGCCGTTCACTGTTGCATGGGCGATATCATCCGCCGAGAGAAGCCCCAAGATGCCTTGCAATTTTTCAGGTGTGCAACGGCATCCTTTGCAGACCTGTTGGGGTTTATAGACGCGCACGCCTTCTTCATGGAACAGACGGAAGAGAAGCGTATCATCATGCAGTTTTGCATCGAGCATCTCTTCATCCGTACAGGTTTCAAGCAGAATCTGCGCTCGGTTCCAGTTTTCGGCCACGGGCTTTGCGTCTTGCGGGATATTTTCGTGATCGGGCACGTGCTGGAGCATAATGGCCCCTGCTCGCCAGTTACCTTGTTTATCTTTCCCCACCGCCATTTTGATCGAGGTACCGATTTGTTCAGACTGGGCGAAGTAATGGTGGATGGAATCCTGAAGACTTTTGCCTTTCAGTTCAACTACCCCCTGATAGCGTTCCATATATTCACCCTGATCGACGGTGAAAGCCAGATAGCCATTGCCCAGCAAATCCCTGATCGTCGGGTCGGGATTTTCCGCAAGAAGTTTTTCCAGTTTCTCCGCATCATATCCGGCAGTCGCCCGAACGTCGCCAGCGGAAGTTACATCGGAGACCAAGCGTACGATTGGCCCGTCGCCCTGAGCCTGAAGGATAAAGACCCCTTCATATTTGAGCATGGACGATAACAACAGTGCGAGCGTTACCGTTTCTGCAACCAGCGGCTTGACAGCATCCGGATACGGGTGCGGGTCGATAATGTCATTCAGGATTTTCCCCAAACGAACGATCCGTCCGCGCAAGCTGGCACGCTCCAGATCGAAAGTCAGGACATGACTATCATCGGGTAATGGAAAGGATACCACCTGCCCTGTTTCTGCACCTGTATTTTCCGTTGCGTCGTCTGTCATGCTTTTTTACTTATAATTCTTTACTACGATTTCGTTTTATATCCGGTTTTGAGCATGGCCCACGCCCCAATCAGGAGCAGCACATCCAACATCACCAGAGCCGCCAATCCCGTCGTTTCGGATACTTCGGCGTGACCTATAAATCCGGCGCGGAACCCGTCTATCATATAAAAGAACGGGTTGAACAGGGCTATTTTTTGCCACTCGTCCGGCAAGGCGCTCAAAGCGTAGAATGTTCCCGATAAAAAGGTCAGGGGGGTGACTATAAAGTTGGTCACGGTGGCCATGTGGTCGAATTTTTCGGCCCAGAGACCGGCCATAATGCCCAAAGCGGCCAGCATCAAGTTGCCAAGAAGACCGAACACCAAAATATGCCATATGGACGCCACGGGCAGCGGCACAATCAGATTCATGGCCGCATAGCCCAAAATCCCGATCAACAGGCAGCGCGTCAGTGCGCCCACGACCAGTCCGGTCAGCACTTCCCAGGCAGCCAGTGGCGGCATCAGAATGTCCACAATATTGCCCTGAATCTTGGCAATGATGAGTGACGAAGACGGGTTGGAAAAGGCGTTCTGGATCATCGTCATCATCAGCAGGCCGGGGGCCAAAAATTCCATCGCCGTCATTCCCATACCCTCGGCGATATGCTGTTTGAAGGAGAGCGTGAAAACTGCGAAAAACAGCATCAGGGTGACAATCGGGGCGATCAGCGTTTGCATATACACATTCATGAAACGCCCGATCTCTTTCTCGATCAGGGTTTTCAGTCCGATCCAGTTGCATGCCCCGATACGGCGCGGCGTCAGATTTTGGGGATTGGTCGGCGAGAGGGTGTTGGACAATTTCGGGGCTTCCTTGTATTTTATCCGTATGAACAAAGCATTTGCTCCTGAAAAATCAAGCCCGAATATTGAAAAAGGGGCAAAAAACACCGATAAAACGGGGCCGAAGCCGCGCAAAAAAATTTCGGTGCACTATCTGGAGAATTCAGGAGCCTATTATCTGCAACGTTTCGCCGCATCGACCGCGCAATTCCGCAAGGTAATGAAGCGCAAGATCGACCTCTCCTGTCGCGATCATCCCGACCAGAACAAGGAAACATGTTACCGGATGCTCGACGATCTGGTTTCAAAATTTACGTCTCTCGGTTACTTGAATGACGCGGCATATGCCAGCGGATTGATCTATTCCCTGACCCAGCGCGGACTGTCGCGCCAGCGCATTCTCTATAGTCTTAAACTCAAGGGGTTGTCAGATGAATGTATCGAGGCCGCGATGCCCGATGCCGATGCGGGGCATGAATTTCTGATGGCAGTCCGGTTTTGCAAAAAGAAAAAGATCGGTCCCTATTCCCTTCGTGCGGATGATGAAGCACGGTCGCTATCCTCACTCGCGCGCGGTGGATTCTCCTATGATCTGGCACGACGGGCCATCCTTCTGGACAAGGACGAAGCGGAAGAGTTATTGGCGGGATTATAGAGCTTTTTCCATGCGCTCGCGCGGGAAAATCAGTGTGACGGTCGTTCCAATACCCTTTTGCGAAATGATTTCCGTCCGTCCGCCGTGGAGTCCCATCAGCGAGTTGACGAGCGACAGCCCAAGCCCCAGACCATATGCCGATTTGCTGAGGCGTCCGTCAAGCGAGCCGAACCGCGACGTAATGCGTTCGATTTCCGCCTGATCAATCCCGATCCCCGTATCCGTTACCGAGATTCTCAGTTCTCCGGCATCATCCACTTCTCCGGCTATGCTGATATGGCCGCCTTCGGGCGTGAATTTGATCGCGTTCGAGAGAATATTGGTGAGAATTTGACGAATAGCCACCTCTTCACCAATCATGTATGGCAGTTGGCTTATGTCCGGTTCAGGAAAGAAAAGTCCGGCTTCCTTGATTTTCGGCAGCATCAGCTCAAGCGTCTGACGGACCAGTTTCTTCATATCAATCCGCGCTTCGCGCAGTTCGCGTTCGCCAGCGTCGATTTTCGAGATATCCAGAATCTGGTTGATGATGGAGAGGAGATGCTTGCCGCTTTCATGAATGTCACGAGCATATTCCCAGTAAGGGCGCGGTTCTATCTGGCCGAAAACTTCGTTGCGGATGATTTCCGAGAAGCCGATAATCGAGTTGAGCGGCGTTCTAAGTTCGTGGCTCATGTTGGCCAGAAATTCGGATTTGGCGCGGTTGGCAATATCCGACTCGCGTTTGGCGTCCTGAAGCTGCAACTCGGCGTCTTTGCGTTTTGTGATGTCTTCGATGCCGCATTCGAAATAAATCAGAGCGTCATGCTCGTCAAAAACCGGACGCAACGTTTCCTGAACCCAGAATTGGACGCCACCTTTTCTTACGGCCTTGACTTCGTGGGTCTCCTGCATTCTTTCACGTTCGATTTCATGCAAAAGCCTGTTGCGCTCGGTGGCATTGGAAAACAATTCCTTATGAGCGTTTTTGATCTCGCGCATCATAATTTCCGGTGCGTCGTAACTGAAAATGCGCGCCATGGCGGGGTTGGCCGAAATAATTTGTCCATCAAGCGTTACCTGATAAATTCCGTGGGCTGAATTTTCCCAGATCGAACGGTATTTGCGTTCGGCTTCGGAGAGCGCCCATTCCGCCTTTTGCCGGTCTTCCATATCGGTAAAGCTTCCGACTACACGCATGTTGCGGTTTTCATCCATACGGATCATCGAAATCGTCATCTCGACAGCGCGGTATTTTCCCTCCGCTGTCCGGATCGACGTCATGGCACGGTAGCTCGACCGCAATCCCTTGATCAGTTGCGATACAAATTTTCTCTGTTCCTCCTGATCTTTCGGGTGGAGCAGTTCAAACAGGTTCTTGTTCATGGTTTGCTGAACGGGCATTCCCGTCAGTTTGATCCATGATTCATTCAGGAACAAAATCTCTCCACTCAGCCCGATTTCAAAGATCACGTCGGAAACGGCATTGATGATCGCCTTGTTTTCCCGCTCTGATTTTCTGAGGATATGGTTCAGTCTCTCGCGTTCATTGACTTCCGCGCCCAGTTCCGCGTTCTTTGCCTCAAGCTCCTTGTATGTTTTTGCCAAAGTGCGGGATGAGCTTTGCGATTTCCAGACGAAAAGCATAATGAAAAGCGTCAGACTTCCCAAAAATATCAGGAGAATCCACGGCACAATTCTCAACAGGCTCATCTGGGAGGTTTGTTCCAAAATGCAGCTGATTGTGCTATCTGTATTGCCGATTTTTACATTGATCGAAAAAATGATATTTGAGTTGTAATTGGCCTGACCGTCCCTACTCCATCTGTATAGCGGCTGTTTTCCGACCTCGTCATACACAACGTACATCGTCATGCCCTGAATTTTCGACATGTTGTAGAAAACAGCGTTTTCTTTTCCGCTCATTAGGGCAACCAGATATCCGTCATCTTCCGTTGACGGCGTCACCTGCCCCAATTGTTTTATAAACATGATGTCTCTTGCGGTGATGTCAGGTTTGTCGCTGATGTGGTAGCCCGGAAAGGCCGTGTTATCAATGATCGTTGCAAAGCTTTTACTTTTGGAGATTTCATTTTTGTATTTTGAGATCACTGAGGCGATTTTGTCGTGAGACTGTCCAGACCCAAGTCTTGATCGTCGATATATAGTCTGGACTTTGTCTTTGGATAGAGAGCTATCAACTGTGTAAACTTCCGAGAAAAACCCCTCACCAAGCGCCTTCTGCAAAACGTTGTCATTTCCCTGAAGCCTTGTATTTCCAGCGCCTTCTTGAGCCGTCACCAGAGATGTCAACAAAATGACGTCGCTTTCCAATCTCTGGATATCTGTGGTGACAATTTTTTCAACAGATGTTTTCAAACTGGAGGTTTCATCCCGAACCACTTGCTCCACAAACAAGTTTGAAACCAGAAAGGCGATTGCCGTCAGGATAAAGCCATTCACGGCCGCCATAAAAAAGGCCAGATGCTCCCGGATCAATGATTTGATCGAGCTATTGCCTTCCTGTGACTTCAGGGCCTCCAAATAACCGTATTTCATTGTAACAAAGCGAGTCCGAAACTTAGTGTGAGTTTGGTATTTTGATTTCATTCCGCCATAAAGGACTTAAGACATCCCTAACGGAGGGGCTTTTTCTCTCTATAACAGCTACAAAGTCATGTAATTTTCCGTAAGCTTATCCTTTTCGCTTATTTATGGTGAATACCGGCATATTTCATTATTCATTTATTGACTTTTAGCCTTGAAAAAGCAGATAAAGGTTAGTGCAACTGCGGTTGCCAAACGAATCCCTACCTCTGGAGATATAGACGCAATGAAGACCCCTTTCGACGCATGGTTGAAACCTGATATGGCCTCAAATTTTATGGCTCCCAATGCCGCAGCCGGAATGAAAGAATTGATGGAGGCCGGACGCAAGTCGGTGCAGGCGTATGCCGAGGCCGGACAGGTCGCCGCCGAGAGCATTCAAACCATTATTCAGCGCCAGAATGAAATTTTGTCGCAGATGGTCCGTGACAATTCCACAATCGCGCAAGAAATCATCAATGAAGGCACGCCGGAAGAAAAAATTGCGCGCGGTGCCGAGTTGATCCGCAACGCCTATGAGCACACCGTGTCCGGTTTCCAAGAAGTCGGCGATATCTGCAACAAGTCGACGCGCGAGGCTTGCGACATTATCAACAGACGCGTTTCCGATTGCATTGAAGAAATCGGATGCACCGCCAGAGAAGCTGCCGGAAAAAAATCGAAAGCCAAAAAGAGCGCATAAGCGTTTGGCTTCTTAAAAAAAGGAAGGCCCTGCTGTGCGGGGCTTTTTTGTTTTTCTCTATTGGGGCAATTCTATTCTGACCCGCAGCCCCCCCATCGGGCTTTTATCCAGTGTGATATGGCCGCCATGTGCGTGAACAATATCCTTTACAATCGGGAGCCCCAACCCCACCCCTCCGGTTGTGGTGTTGCGCGAATTATCGACGCGGTAAAACGGCTTGAAGACTTCCTCATAAAGTTCCGGCGGTATACCCGGGCCGTTATCGTCAATATTGATCGCGATGCTGCCCGTCTGTTTTTCAATTGTAATCTTGATTCCCGATCCGAATTTTTCGGCATTGCCGATCACGTTGGACAGGCAGCGTTCCAGCGCCAGGGGGCGGGCCACAATCCGGATATCCTCTTCCCCAATGAACTCGATCTCGGTTCCGTGGCGGCGGGTCTTTTCAACGATTTTGGTGATCAAGGATGTGAGGAAAATAGGCTCTCCCATCTCGCGTTCTTCGCCACGCACAAAATCGAGATAACTGTCGATCATGCGTTCCATATCGGTGACATCTTGTTTCAATGCCTTGACATCATCGCCTCCGTCCAAAAACGAGAGACCTAATTTCATGCGGGTGAGCGGCGTTCTAAGATCATGCGAAATCCCGGCGAGCATCGCCGTGCGTTGTTCGATCTGGCGGGTGATGCGTTCGTGCATTTCAAGAAATGCCCGACCTGCCGCGCGGACTTCACGGGCGCCTTCAGGCTTGAAGGACAATATTTCACGACCCGTTCCCATGCGTTCGGCGGCCAGCGCCAGCCGTCTGATCGGGCGAATCTGGTTGCGCATGAATATTACCGCAATCGAGAACAGAATGACGGAGCTTCCCCCCAGCCAGAGCAGGAAAATATATGCCGAAGACGAAAACAAACGGCGTTCTAGCGCCAGAATACGCAGCACTCCGCCATCGAGTTGAATTCCCACATTCACCCACTTGTCATCCGGCGAAGTCGAAAGGCTGAACGGACGACGAACCTGTTCACTTAATGCCTTCGAAAGAGCCATAGCCGTAAAAGGCTCCCATGTTCCTTCGAAAACGATTTCGGGTTTGAGAGTTTCCCCCTTTTCATAGGTAATCAGAAGGTCAAGATTCTGCGCGGCGTAGTTGGTCAGTTTTTCGAGGCGTTTGTCCGTGACTCCGCCTTCGATTTCGTCGGCCATGATCGCGATTTCGCCTGCCACACCAAACGCCAGACGCGAGGTGATCTTGCGCCAGTGATTGTCAACGAAGACCGACATCACCACGATTTCCATCAGGAGAACCGGAATCACAATAATCAGCAGCGAACGGGCAAACAGCGTTCGCGGTAAGATTTTGTGGATCCAGTACCAGGGGTTCAGTTTTTTCAGTTCAAACGCCATTCTATTCTTTCAATATATACCCTTGGCCACGCACGGTCTGGATATAGCGCGGATAGCGGCCATCTTCCTCGATTTTCTTTCTGAGGCGCGTAATCTGGACATCCACCGTCCGGTCATTGCCGTCAACGCCGCACAGGCGCGCTAGTTCTTCACGCGATAAAATTTTTCCGCCGTGCCGCGCCAGAGATTCCAGCAATTTCATTTCGACGCTGGTCAGGCGGATTTCGCTCCCCTCCCCATCCGTGGCGACCGACGTTTCGGGGTTGCATGTCCACTTCCCGACCCTGATTTCCGGCATCGGTCTGGTGACGTTCTGGCTGCGGCGGAGGATGGCTTGCAATCTCAATAGCAATTCTTTGGGTTCGAACGGTTTGGCCAGATAATCGTCGGCGCCCGATTCCAGACCCTCGATCCGGTTATCTGTTTCACCTAAGGCGGTCAAAAGCAAAACTGGAATTTGCGACGATGCCCTCAAATCTCTGGTGAATTCGAATCCGCTTTTGCCGGGCATCATCACATCAACCACCAGTGCGTCAAACAGCGCCAGTTTCATAACTGCGCCTGCGTCCTCAGCATCCTTGGCCGTGGCGACAACAAATCCGTTTTCCCGCAAATAACGGGACAAAAGCGATCTGATCCGGTCGTCGTCGTCGATCACCAGAATATGGGGCTTATCCGATTCACTGAACAAGGCGGGGCCGGCCATTTTTGTTCCTTTTTCCCCCTATTCTTGCATTTCGGGGGGTTTCCCTATAATTTACTTGGTTATAAAGAGTTTTCTAGAGAAAATGCAAGGTAGATCATGGCTTTAATCCCTTTTGACGATCGTGACGGTTTTATCTGGTTTGACGGGGCGCTGGTTCCGTGGCGCGAGGCTAAAATCCACGTCATCACTCACGGGCTTCATTATGGAAGCTGTGTGTTCGAGGGTGAGCGCGCCTATGAAGGCCAAATTTTCAAAAGTGTCGAGCATACGGCCCGTTTGTTCAAGTCTGCCGATCTTCTGGGGATGGAGATGCCCTTTACCCAAGAGCAGATCAATGAAGC
This sequence comes from Pseudomonadota bacterium, assembly GCA_029558635.1. Classification (GTDB taxonomy): domain Bacteria; phylum Pseudomonadota; class Alphaproteobacteria; order Micavibrionales; family Micavibrionaceae; genus UBA1573. The sequence continues at coordinate 65,514 of JAKQEE010000314.1, forward strand.
CAAGGAAGAGGTTCTGAAGGCCAATAATCTGGTTGATGCCTATCTTCGCCCTGTTGCGTGGCGCGGGTCCGAGCAAATGGGGATTGCGGCGCAGTCCACCAAGACCCATGTGGCGATTGCAGCATGGGAATGGCCCAGCTATTTCTCGCCGGAGCTTCGCGAGCACGGCATTTCGCTCAAAACTTCGTCGTGGAAAAAGCCTGCCCCGGATACTGCGCCCTGTCATGCCAAAGCTGCGGGGCTTTATATGATCAATACGCTTTCCAAGCATGACGCCGAAAAGGCCGGTTATATCGACGCATTGATGTGTGACTATCGCGGTTATCCTGTGGAAGCAACTGGTGCCAATTTGTTCCGTATCAAGGACGGCGTCATTCGCACGCCAAAGCCTGATTGCTTCCTCAATGGCATTACCCGCCAGACGGCAATCGAACTGGCCCGCGATTTGGGCTTCCCGCTTGAAGAAGATCATATCACGATGGAAGATTTGAAATCTGCCGACGAAGTGTTTATCACCGGCACGGCTGCCGAAGTCATGCCTATCGGCAAGATCGACGACACGGTTTATGCGGTCGGGCCCGTGAGCCGCGCCTTGCGCGAAGCGTATGAAAATCTCGTTCGCGGACGGCCTTATATGGCTAAAAAAAACTCTGAAGCTGCATAACCCCGTTTGACTGGAGAACTCTATGAAGAATATGCATTTAGTACTGGCACTATTGCTTGCAATGTCAGCTGGGTCTGCCCTTGCGGACAGTGTTGCATCCGCTCAGGCAGAGATCTCCGCACTGACCCAACAAATTCAAGCAGCGCCACAGGACAGAGACCTATATAATAAGCGAAGCCAGCTGTATCATAGGATAGGAGAGCATCAGGCAGCACTTGATGACTTGAAGAAAAACTGCGCACTCGAGCCTAATCCGGATTTCCAAGAGCTTTGCAATATGGAAGTTCAGGACTATATGAAGATCTACGGAGTCAAGTAGATCACTAGTCTGTCTTTTTTGTTCCTGTTTTCCCCAACAAGGATTCTTTTAACGACGGTTCCGCAAATGATGCGCGAATTGCATTGCGGGTCAACCCCAGAAGCTCGCTGTTTGTGAAGCCGAATTCGTCTTTTGCAATTCTATATTCCATACCGATTGAATTGCCGAACAGTCCAGGATCGTCGGAGTTCAGACAAATGGACACGCCCGCATCGTAAAGTTTTCTCAGTGGATGGCTTTTATAATCCGAATAATTGCTGATCGCCAGAATATTGCTGGTCGGGCAAACTTCGAGGGTTATGCCACGCTTTTTTAGCTCCACGATTAGTGCGGGATCTTCGATACTCCGCACACCGTGGCCAATGCGGTCGATCGGTAGTCGGTTCAGCGCATCCCATACATTGACAGGCCCAATGTTCTCCCCTACGTGGGCACGAACACCCAGAGGTCGCCCAAAATCTTTCAAGACCCGCTTGTATACGGATTCGAATGCGCCAAGATCTTCTTCCCGCTCTCCTCCCGCGATATCCAGCCCGACAATATATGGATGAGGATAAGAGAGGATCAGATCGGCATCGCGTTCGGCTTCGACCCCGGGGCGATGTCGTTCAAACGTCATGGTAAACCGCGCCTCTATTCCCGTATCGGCTCTGGCGCGGTCGATGCCGCGAACCATACCGTCGATCATCTCTTTATAATCTATACCGGACACCAGACATTGACCGGGGTATCCGCTTGGCTCGACATAAATCGCACCTTCAGCGGCACAGCGGCACAAATAATCGTACATAATGAGTTCATAATCGCTCGATGTGCGCAGGCAGTGCGCCATCTCCTGATAGACGCGCGTTACAAGATCAATAAATCCGTTCCAACGGTATGAATTTCCGTCGTCCGTAAAAATGTCGGGGTTGATTTCTATGCCGTTTCTTTGTGCGATGGCTCTCGCCGTAGACGGTGTTACGGTTCCTTCAATATGGACATGAAGTTCGGCTTTGGGAATGGTGCGAATATCTGTATTCATACTTCATTCTTTTAGACATTAAACCGGAACAAAATCACATCACCATCGGCGACGGTGTAGTCCTTTCCTTCGGAGCGGAGTTTGCCGTGGTCTTTGGCGCCTTGTTCGCCGCCACACGCCACATAATCAGCAAAGGCAATCACTTCGGCGCGGATAAAGCCGCGTTCAAAATCAGTGTGGATGACGCCTGCCGCTTGCGGAGCTTTGGCACCCACGGGAATGGTCCATGCCCTTGCCTCTTTCGGGCCCACCGTGAAATAGGTTTCAAGGCCTAGTAACTTGTACCCCGCGCGGATGATTTTGTTGAGGCCCGGTTCTTCAAGGCCTAATGATTCCAGAAATTCTTTCTTTTCGTCCTCAGAGCCCAGTTGTGCGATTTGCGATTCAATTTCGGCGCAGATGATGACGTATTCCGATTTCTTTTCCTTGGCCATGCTTGCCACCTTTTCGGTCATGGCGTTGCCTTTTTCGGCGTCACTTTCCAAGACGTTGCAAACATAGAGCATCGGCTTGCTGGTCATCAAAAATAATTCGCGAACTGCTTTTTCCATGTCTTCAGGAACTTCGACCGTGCGGGCGGGTTTGCCTTCGTTGAGTGTGTCACGGATTTTGGTCATGAACTCGACTTGGGATTTCAACTCCTTATCGCCGGATTTTGCTTTTTTCGACATGCTGTCGATCTGGCGTTCCAAACTTTCCAGATCGGCCAACATCAATTCGGTCTCGATAATATCCGCGTCGCGTACCGGATCGACCGAGCCTTCGACATGGGTGATATTCTCATCTTCGAAGCAGCGCAGAACGTGGATAATCGCGTCCACCTGACGAATGTTGGACAAAAATTTATTCCCCAGCCCCTCGCCTTTCGAGGCCCCTTTCACAAGACCTGCGATATCGACGAATTCGAGTTGCGTCGGGACAATATTTTGCGACTTGCCGATTTCGGCCAGTTTATCAAGGCGTGTGTCAGGAACACCGACGCGGCCCACGTTCGGCTCGATCGTGCAAAACGGAAAATTCGCGGCCTGTGCCGCGGCCGTTGCCGTCAGCGCGTTAAAGGTCGTCGACTTCCCGACGTTCGGAAGCCCTACAATTCCACAATTAAATCCCATTTTTCTATTCCTTTGCTTTTAATTCTTCGTTCGGTTTTTCTTTTTTCGGTTTTGGCGGTTGCGTGGCGCGGGCGACGTTGGTCAGGAAATCCGCGTCGTTGCCTTTGATCAGGAGCGGCGTTTCCTTGGCGATAGCTGGAAGAAGTTTTTCCAGCCACTCTTCATCTGCCTTCGCAAAATTGCCCAGCACATATCCGGTCACGCGGTCTTTGTCGCCCGGATGACCGATGCCGAGGCGCACACGTTTATAATTCGGGTTATCCAACCAATCATCCATCGAGCGCAGGCCGTTATGCCCCGCAGCTCCCCCGCCGATTTTGATTTTCAGTTTTCCGGCGGCGACATCCAGTTCGTCATGAAATGCGATCATATCCGATGTCGGGATTTTATAAAATTTTGCAACTTCGCCGACCGAGCGTCCCGATTCATTCATATAGGTCTGGGGTTTTAGAAGCGCGACTTTTTCGCCAGCGATCATGCCTTCGGCATACAGGCCTTTATATTTATTTTTGAATGGTGGGAAGCCGTACTTTTCGGCAATGGCATCTATCGCCATAAAACCGATATTATGGCGGTTGCGCTCGTACTCTGCGCCGGGGTTTCCTAATCCTACAATCAAAAACATGGTGTCATTCTTAAAGCAAATCCCCCGACGAGCCAAGAACGAAGAGGCCGGACGGGGGATTTAGATTCGTTATTCAGGGTCAGATTATTTTTTCATCCCTTGGGCTTTTTTGTCGCTGTCCTTTTTTACGGGCGCAGCAGGCGCGGCAACAACAGGTGCGGCAGCGGCAGCAGCTTCAGCAGCAATGTCGGCCGCTTTAACAACAGGCTCAACAATGTTGGCCAGAGTCAGATCTTCACCTTGATGACCCATAACTTCGGCGCCTTTCGGCAGCTTGATGTCGCTGAGTTTGAACGCGGCGTTCAGATCTGCCGTGGACATATCAATTTCAATCGCTTCGGGAATGTCACCAGCTGCGCAACGCAGATCAAGGTGATGGTGCACGACGTTCAAAACGCCTTTTGCCTTGATACCGGGGCAAACGTCCTGACCAACAAAGTGCAGAGGAACCTGAACGATAATTTTGGTTTTCGGACCAACGCGCATGAAGTCAATATGTTCAACGCGATCAGATACAGGGTTCAATTGAATATCCCGAGCCAATACACTCACTTTCTGGCCATCAACGTCCAGATCACAGATATGAGTTCTCATTCCGCCTTTCTGGAACTGAAGGGTAATATCTTTCGCCGAGCAAGAGATCAGAACCGGAGCTTTATTGTCTCCGTAAATCACTGCTGGGATACGATTTTCACGACGCAAAGCACGAGCGACCCCCTTACCGGCCCTATCTCGCTTTTGCGCAGCCAATGCATAATTTTTTGACATAGCAAATTTCCTTTTCAAATTTAGTAAAAACAACACCCTGCCGGCCTCCAGGGGTGCCGATCAGGATGGGCTGGTTTAGCAAGAAAACCGCCCCGAAATCAAGGTTTATTTAGCCGATTTACTTGAAAAGTGCGGAAATCGAGCGGTCCTCGGCGATGCGGAGGATGGCTTCGCCCATCAGGGGGGCGATGGTCAGTTGTTCGAATTTGCTGGATTTCAGGACCTCATCAGTTGCCATAATGCTGTCGGTCGTCACCAGTTTCTTGATTGCAGAGTTTTCAACCCGCTCGACGGCCTTGCCCGACAGGACCCCATGAACGACGTAGGAGTAAACTTCGTCGGCCCCCTCTTCCATCAGGGCGGTAGCGGCGTTACACAGCGTTCCGGCAGAATCGACAATGTCGTCGATCAGGACGCAGGTTTTGCCCTTCACATCGCCGATGATGTTCATGACTTCGGAGACACCTGCCTTTTCACGGCGTTTGTCGATGATGGCCAGATCCGCGTTCAGGCGTTTGGCCATCGCGCGGGCGCGAACCACACCACCGATGTCTGGGGATACCACCATGACGTCCTTCCCGTCAAAGCGGCGTTGCATATCGGGAACGAAAACCGGAGAGGAAATCAGGTTGTCGGTCGGAATATCGAAGAAGCCCTGAATCTGTCCGGCATGGAGGTCGAGCATCAAGGCGCGGTTGGCCCCTGCCGTTGTGATCAGATTGGCCACCAGTTTTGCGGTGATCGGGGTCCGTGATCCGGTGCGGCGGTCCTGACGGGCGTATCCGAAATAAGGAATGACAGCGGTGATGCGGCGGGCCGAGCTGCGACGCAGGGCATCGAGTGTAATCAGGAGTTCCATCAAGTGGTCGTTGGCCGGAGCCGAGGTGGGCTGGATAATGAAGACGTCTTCGCCACGGATATTTTCGTCGATATCGACGAAGACTTCCATATCGGAGAACCGTTTGATGCTGGCATTGGCCAAGGGAATATCGAGATATTTGGAAATCGCCTGTGCGAGCGGTTGGTTGGCATTACCGGCAATCAGTTTCATGGTCGTGAGGCCCTTTTTTATATATGGAAGTTGATTGAGGGCACTATTCAAAATTCCGCCCAGAAAATCAAGTTTTTATGACGGGTCAATTTGCCGCCCATCAGGCAAGCGCATTTGCTAGAACGTGCTGCTCTATAAAGGCCTTTACTCCATCCTGTTCTGCACGTCTTATACCTTCCACAGCCTGGTCGACCATAGATGATAACTCTTTGATCTCACCACAACAGCCCGAAACAGAAGGATCATGAAACCGGCCGAATGGATTCTCGTCAGCCGCAACAAAGGAAATGCTATAAAATATATCTTTTTTAATTGTAACAATCATGCGTCCGCCCACACAATCCGCCATCACACTGACGTCATTAAATTTAGCCTCTATCCTGTTGTTGTGTGAGATCGCAAAAGCTTTAGAAATGTATGGGAAAGCGTGTCTTGCAAATTTCAAGGCCAAATTACCCGCTTTAACTATTTCTTCCGGCATTACATATCCGCTCATGAAAAAGCTCCTCATGAATGTTCTGGTTTACGCTAAATAGCCAGCGCCGTCATTTTATGTCAACGTTTTATTGTAATTGCCGAAATTTGACGGCCATACTGGCCTTCGCCGCGATGGGTTGCGCGGCGAAAGCTGAAATAGTCTTGTTCTTCCTTATATGTATCAACATGGGACGCGGTGATGTGCCGCACACCCGCCCTTTCCAGCCTATGGGTGACGTAAGAGACCAGATCGAAATGCGACTTACCGTTCCTGTCCGTAAAAAATGTCCGGCTTTCTTCATTCTCAATAAGAAACGATTTGAGGAAATCGGGGGAGACTTCGTAGCTTTCCACGCCGATGCACGGTCCGATGGCGGCGCGGATAGTGTCCGGCACAGCACCCAGTTCGATCATGCGTTTAACGGTCGATTCACAGACGCCTTTCAAGGCACCGCCCCATCCGGCATGGGTTGCGCCGATAACGGGAGTACCGTCGGGTTTTTGCCCTTCCAACAAGATCGGGGCACAGTCGGCGGTCATCACCCCCAGAACAATGTCCGGCTGGTCGGTGACCAGCGCGTCGCCTTCGCAGAAATCCTCAGCCGGTCCGGCCTCGGACGGTAGGAGGCAGCATGGCGAGTGAGTTTGCTTCAAGGTCAGAAGTGTTTGCCCGCCCAGAGCCACCCTCACACGGTCGCGGTTTTCTTTAACTCTATCCACGTCATCGCCGGAATAGAGGGTGACGTTGAGGCTTTCGAATATGCCGTGACTGACCCCACCTTTGCGGCCAAAAAATCCGTGGGTAATGCGTGGGCCGAACAGGTCGGGGAAAGTCAGTGCAGGCGGTTTTATCATGATCTAGCTTCCAACACTTTAAAGAGCGTTCCCATCTGATCGTCATCAAGGAAGCGATGCAAAGCCGCATCAATACCTTCAGCCTGTTTCACTGTGGCGTTTTTCTTCAGCTGTTCCGCGCGCTGCATAACACCAACTCTCCGTAAAAATTCATCTTGAGTACAGAGTGTTACTACGATTTCCTGATTCAAAATATCAAGAGCGAGACGTGCGAAATCAATATGAGAGGTTAAATCGACATCCCCTTGATTTTCCAACACATTTGCAAATTCATGTTTTTGAACAGCCTGAAATGTATCGCCGACGCCGCTCTTGCTGTGGCCGTAATCGATCATCAGGATAGCCCCGCCCTGCTTTTTAATGCGCGCGGCCATTTCATCTATCACCTGTTGCCGCGCAGGGGAAACTTCGAAAATTGCGCCGTCTTCTGCGTCGGGCATATCCACAGCATCAATTTTATTTCCAAGCAAAAACAAAAACTTATCTTCGAAGCCAATAAGGCGTTCGCGCCAGTCATTGCCGCTCCTGACATATTGCCGTATCGGAAGCGCATCGAGAAATTCATTGCCGATAAACACTATGGGTGCGTCAGACGGCAAATCAGCCAAAGACTCGCGCCAGATTATGTCTTTTTGCCAAAAGGAGAGCGCTGCGCTTTGTTTTTCCCGCAAACTGGGCGAGGTCTCAACCAAATGCACATGCAATGACGCGGCAAAGTCAGGAATCATGCCCGCAATCCTCAGCAAATCCGCCATTAACATGCCGCGCCCCGGTCCGCACTCGACCAGATGCAATTTTTTGGAGCTGCCCAGACGGTGCCATTCCTCGGCCACCCAGACACCGATCATTTCCCCGAAGAGTTGAGAGATTTCGGGTGCGGTGGTAAAGTCACCCCCTGCCCCCAACGGGTCTTTTTTGATGTAATAGCCATGTTCTGGATGGGCGAGGCACAAATTCCAGTAGGCCTCGACCGAGATCGGGCCTCCGGACTCAATTTGCCGCCTTATGATTTCTGCGAGGGTGTTTGGCATCGCGCGCACCAGATGATAATTGCACTTCCAACCAGCATCATCGGGACGCAGAGAATCTGCCCCATTGTGACGGCTTCGAAGAAAAAGCCGAGCTGCACATCCGGCTCACGAAAGAACTCTATGACAAAGCGGAAGGCGCCGTAGAGGGCCAAAAATGCACCGGCAATGACGCCGCCTTTGCCGCGCACGGCTTTGACGTGCATCAGGGCAAACAGGATCAGGAACAGGAGCAAGCCTTCGGCGGCGGCTTCATAGAGTTGGCTCGGGTGGCGGGGCTCGGCACCGCCGCGCGGAAAAATGACACCCCATGGTGTGTCCGTTGTCCGGCCAAATAATTCGCCATTGACAAAATTGGCCAACCTTCCCAAAAACAGACCTATCGGGACAACTGTGGTTGTCACATCCGCGAGTCTCTTGAACTCCACCTTTTTAATCTTGGCATAAAGAATAAGGGCCAGAATAACCCCGATGGCCCCACCGTGGAACGACATGCCGCCATGCCAGACTTTGAGAGCTTCCAGAGGATGATCGAGATAGGTCGGCAAATTGTAAAACAGCACATAGCCCAGCCGCCCGCCCAACAGGACGCCCAGAATGGCCCAGCTGATAAAATCGTCAATGTCGGTCGCATTCGGTCGGCGGTCATCTTTATAGAGTCTGGTCAGGTAACGCGCCACCTGCCATGCCAGCAAAAAGCCCGCAACATAGGATAGCGCATACCAGTGAATCTGGATTACTCCCAGATCAAGGGCAACAGGGTCGATTTTCGGGAACTCAAAAGCCATATTCCAAAACCATTCATTGTCATCCCGTTAGCACGATCCGAAGGATCGTTCGCACGAACGGGATCCATAACTTTGCGAAGCTCCGCTTCACTTAACCACTGGATCCCCGACCTACGGTCAGCTCGCCCCCCTTGTCGCGGATGACAGAGCCGGGTTTTATCCACCGAAACCTGCTTACGGCTTTTTCGGAAGGGTTGCAACTCCCTCATATAAGGTGATACACACTCTTTCCAACCCTAAAACCAAAAACAGGTATTTTGTCATGAGCCTCGACAACAAACTTTTCGACGATTTGACCCGTGTTGCCGGCGGAGCCGTTAGCATTCTTTCGGCTGTCGGTAAACAATTGGGCGAAGGCTTGAAAGACCAGATGGGCGACAAATTCCCCTCTTCTTCTTTTTCCGCTTTTTCCGCTGCCAATGACGATGTCGATCGTTTGCAAGGCGTTGTGACCAAGCTGCGTATGGAACAGGAAGAAATGAAAGCCCGCATTGCTTCGCTTGAAGCGATGCTCGGTGTGGCTACAAAAAAACCTGCCGCCAAGAAAAAAACTGCGGCTTCGGCCAAAAAAGCGGTGGCGAAAAAGCCTGTTAAAAAGACCGCTGCGAAATCTGCGTCTAAAAAATCGAAACCAGCCAAAAAACGCGCTTAATTCAGTCGCTTCATTCCGGGGAGAAACGAGATGATGTCTGCTTCCAACGCCAATGACAATTTGTTTGACGATATGCAGAATCCTCTGGACGGGATCGAAGATATTCTGATCCGTCAGAACTGGACCTATTCGCGGATGAACCGTGACGAGCTTTATCTGGAGCTTAAAGGCAAGCACGGTACTTACCGCATGATGTTTTTGTGGAACGATTCGCAGGAGGTCATGCAGCTCGCGGCCGAATTCGACATGCGTCTGGCCGACTTCCAATATCCCAAAGCCTGCCAGATGATGAATGAGATCAACGGCAAATTGTGGTTGGGGAATTTCAACCTGTCACCTGAGACCATGATCCCCTGTTTCCGCCATACGCAAATGTTGCGCGGGGTCGGGTCGGCTGGCGATGTAATCGGCCAGATGGAAGATTTGATCCAGATCACGATGGACGATTGCGATTTGCATTATCCGGCGTTCCTGATGCTCGCTTCTGAGAAAGTTCATGACGAAGACCAGTTGGCGCTTGCGTTGATGCCTGCGGTTGGGCTGTCGTAATATGATTCCCGCTTCGCGCATTTTACTGGTTGGTTGCGGTAAGATGGGTGGTGCTTTGCTCGACGGCTGGCGTGAGCGTTTTTCTGATCTTCACATCCTTGTTGCCGATCCGGTTTCTCCCGAAGCGGATGTCAAAAATGTTGGTGATGCTGTCGGGCCGTTCGATTGCGTTGTTCTGGCAGTCAAGCCGCAGGTGATGGCGGAAACCCTTGCTGAGATTGCACCACTTTTGACGCCGCATATGCTTGTCTTGTCAATTGCCGCAGGAAAGACGATTGCGTTTTATGAATCTCACATCGGCGAGTCACAACCCATTGTCCGCGTGATGCCCAACACGCCCGCCGCCATTGGTTGCGGGATGAGTGTTTTGTGCGCCAATGCGCATGTCAGTGCTGTTCAAAAGCAACTGGCCACGTCACTGATGTCGGCGGTGGGGTTTGCCGAATGGATTGATGATGAATCTTTGATGGATGCGGTGACCGCCGTTTCCGGTTCGGGTCCGGCCTATGTCTTTCATATGATCGAAGCGTTGGCGGCGGCGGGTACGGCAGCGGGTTTGCCTTCTGATTTATCCATGACGCTTGCACGCCAAACAGTGATCGGCTCTGGAATTTTGGCGCAATCTATGCCCGACACTGACGCGGCAACGCTGCGTCAAAACGTGACCAGCCCCGGTGGAACGACCGAGGCCGCGCTTAAAATCCTGATGGCTGAACATGGTTTAACCGACCTGATGACCCGCGCCGTTGATGCCGCCACCAAACGCGGCAAAGAGCTTGCGGGTTAGGCGGCGCGTTTCAGGGTTTGGTCGTATTCGCCGATTTCGGGGAATTTTTTCAGCTCGTCATTGATTGCGTCAAATGCATCGAACATGCGGCTTTCCGAGACAGGGCTTTCGACCACGACGACCAGTGACGGTTTGTTGGACGATGCACGGATCAGACCCCATGTGCCGTCTTCGAACGTAAAGCGCACGCCGTTGACTGTCACGATGTCGATGATTTTTTGACCGCGCAATGACGCACCATTTGCTTTGTAGGTTTCAAAGACTTTTATCAATGTATCAACCGTGCCGTATTTTTTGTTGTCAGGGCAGAATGGTGCCATGGTGGGCGATCCCCATGTTTTGGGCAATGCGTCTTTCAAGTCGGCCATGGATTTATCCGGATTGCGGTCCATCAGACGGCAGATTGTGACCGCCGTCATGACTCCGTCATCGTACCCGCGGCCCAGCGGCGCGTTGAAGAAATAGTGTCCGCTTTTCTCAAAGCCTACCAATGCGCCAATTTCATTGACGCGGCGTTTCATATAGGAATGTCCGGTCTTCCAGTAATCGGTTTGCGCACCCAGTTCTTTTAAAACGGGGTCGGAATGGTAGAGGCCGGTCGATTTAACATCGGCCACGAATTTTGCACCCTTGTATTGCGCGGCCAGATCACGCGCCAAAATCACGCCCATTTTATCGGCAAAAATTTCTTCGCCCGTATTGTCCACAACGCCGCAGCGGTCGCCGTCCCCGTCAAATCCGCAGCCGAAATCGGCTCCGGTTTCTTTGACCTTAGCACTCAGCGCGTGGAGCATTTCCATGTCTTCGGGGTTCGGGTTGTATTTCGGGAAGGTGTAATCGAGGTCGCAATCCATCTCGATCACGTCGCAACCGATGGCGCGAAGGACGTCGGGAGCGTAGGCCCCGGCTGTGCCATTGCCGCACGCGGCGACGACTTTTAGTTTGCGGCCGATTTTTCCGCCTTTGGCGAGGTCGGCGACGTACCGCGATTTCATATCGTCGACATACTCATACGATCCGCCGTCTTTGAGGGTGAATTTACCCGAGAGCGTGATTTCTTTCAGGCGGGTCATCTCGTCAGGGCCGAAAGTCAGCGGGCGGTTAATCCCCATTTTAACTCCGGTCCAGCCGTTTTCATTGTGGCTGGCCGTCACCATGGCGACGGCAGGACAATCCAATTCAAATTGTGAGAAATAGGCGACGGGAGACAGGGCCAGACCGATATCTTTGACCTGACATCCGGCGGACATCAATCCGATAATCAAAGCTTGTTTGATCGTCGCAGAGTATGAACGGTAATCATGGCCAACGACGATGGCGGGGGGAGCAACTCCCTTTTCGTGCATCAATGTGCCGATGGCTTTGCCCAGCTCCTGTACGCCACGCAAATTGATTTGCTCAGGGTAGAGCCATCGGGCGTCATATTCACGGAAACCGCTTGCCTCGACCAAAATTTCGCGTTCGAAATCTTCTGTGTTTTCCTTAATCGTCATGCCGATCCCTTTTCTTTACACCGTTTGTTCCGGCTTCTTTTAATTCAATTGATAGCGCAATGCAACAAAACTGATTTTTACTTGCTCTTACTCAATATTTTGTTTTATAGATGCCGCATATCATCTTTATTTTACTGGGATTTTGACGGTTTTATTATGGCGGAAAGCAATAAACATTCGGAATTACTCTCCTACACGGCGGAAATCGTGGCGTCGCACCTGTCCAACAACACGGTGGCGGCGGTCGAGATTCCGGCATTGATCGAGCGGGTTTTCAAGACGCTTTCAACTCTTGGCGTTGAAACCAAGGCCTCGGCCTCTATTGGCGAGCGTCCGCAGCCTGCCGTTCCCATTCGCAAATCGGTTATGCCTGATTATATTGTTTGTCTGGAAGACGGTAAAAAGCTCAAAATGCTCAAGCGTCACCTGAAGACGGCCTATGACATGACCCCCGAACAATATAAAGAGCGTTGGGGTTTGCCGCATGATTATCCGATGGTGGCCCCCAATTACACCAAACAGCGCAGCAAGCTCGCCAAGGATATCGGGCTTGGGACGTCGGGTCGCCCTGCAAAACCCTCGAAAAAATAAGAAAAATCCGTATGGCCGATTCGCCTTGCACACGGGGCGAATCTCTTTAAACTTGGGATGTAAAATTTCAAGTCTCTGCGTGTTTTTATAACAACTCAAAAATAATAGGTTCAGTGGAAATGAAAGTCTCGGTTTACGCTCTGATGGGCGTTTTGTTGTGTTCTTCGCAGATGGCTTATGCCGACGAAGTATCTTACCCTCACCTTGAAGGCGAAGTCGCCGTCGAAATCCAGAATGACTGGATTTTCAACTCCGACGATCCGGACGAGGAAGCCAACACACTCTTTACCAAAACCGAGCCGCATTTTGTTTTATCGTTTAACGAGAACCTTGCCCTTGAAGCCGGATTGGTTTTCGAACCGGTCAGAGATCCCGATGCGGGGGATGATTCTTATTTCTACGGTCAGGGGTTGTTTGCCGAAGAATTCAAGTTGACCTATACCACCGACGATTTCGGGCTTTATGCCGGTAAGTTCAATCCGAATTTCGGAACGGCGTTCGAACAGGGGCTTAGCATCTACGGCAATGATTTCGCCGAAGATTACGAATTGACCGAACGGATTGGTTTCGGTGGATTTGTTCCCCTCCCCGTTGAAGGGTTTGGCGAGCACACATTGTCCGCCAACGTATTTTTTGCCGACACGACATTCCTGAGTAATTCAGTGATTACCAAACGCGGTCGCGTTTCAAAAAATGATGGCGGAATCAGCAATACAGAAGATTTATCGTCTTTCTCGGTTGCTTTGGACAGTGAAGACATCGGCAATTTCAAAGGTCTTAATACCCACATTGCCTACCGCCGCCAGTCACCCGGCGATGTCGACACGGGCCTTGACCATGAAAACGGCTATGTTATCGGTGTGGATTACATCACAGAGCTTAGCGACGATGTCGAAGGTCATGCGTTGGTCGAATGGGCGCGAATCGACAATGTTGACGGGTCGACGGACAATGTCGATTACCTGACTTCAACGGTTGACCTGACCATTCTTGGAAACTGGACGGTTGCCGCAGATTATACGCTCCGCAATTTCGATGTGGCTACCGGCGATGATGTTCATGATTATATTGCCGAACTGACCGGCGGGTATTATTTCGACAATGGAGTCGGCATCAATCTCGGCTATGTCAAGGCCAGAGAAGACAGTGTCGACCGTCAGGGCCTCGGCCTGTTGCTCACTTACGAATACGAATTCTAGAACCTTTTTGAATAAAAAATCCCCCGAAGGTCGGGGGATTTTTTATTTGTCTGCATTCTGCTCTAGATGGTTAGTGCATCATCTACCAAGCGCGCCTGTTCCAGCGCGTGGCGTTTGGCGTAACCGGTGGCCGGTGCTGCGGAAGCAATCCGTCCGGCGTATTTCGGGCGACCGGCCTTGTGTTTGATCGTGACGAGGATGTCCTCGATGATCGGGTTGACGAAGAACCATGCGCCCTGGTTTTTTGGTTCTTCCTGACACCAGACAACATCCGCTTTCGGGAACTTGGCCAGAACTTCTTCCAGAACCTTGTCGGGGAACGGATAGAGTTGTTCGACACGCAGGATCATGACATCTTTGATCTCGCGCTTGTTGCGCTCTTCAAGGAGGTCGTAATAGACCTTGCCGCTACACAGAACGACGCGTCTGATATCCTTGTCCGCTTTCAGGTTTGCGGCGCCATCGTCCCACAAAACGCGGTGGAACGTGCTTTGGCCCGTAAAGAGATCGGCGGAGGATACCGCCAGTTTGTGACGCAGCAGTGATTTCGGCGCCATATTGATGAGCGGTTTGCGGAAGTCACGATGAATCTGGCGACGCAGTGCGTGGAAATAGTTGGCAGGCGTCGTGATGTTCGTGATCTGCATGTTTTCTTCGGCGCAAAGTTGCAAGAAGCGTTCGAGACGCGCGGACGAGTGTTCCGGCCCCTGCCCTTCGAACCCGTGCGGCAAGAGCATCACCAGACCCGACATGCGAAGCCACTTGCTTTCCGATGCAGCCAAGAACTGGTCGATGATGATCTGTGCGCCGTTGACGAAGTCACCAAACTGCGCTTCCCAGATAACCAGTGATTGCGGTTCGGCCCAAGAATAACCAAGCTCGAACCCCAGCACGGCAAATTCGGAGAGCGGGCTGTCATGTGCTTCGAACGGCGCCTGATTGGGGCCGATATTTTTAAGCGGGGTATAACGGTTTTCGTTTTCCTGATCGTAGAAAACGGCATGGCGGTGCGAGAAGGTTCCTCGGCGCACGTCCTCACCCGACAGGCGAACATGATGTCCTTCATCAAGAAGCGAAGCAAACGCCAAAGCCTCAGCCGTGCCCCAATCGAACCCTTGTCCGGATTTGAACATTTCGGCTTTCTGGTCCAACTGGCGGGCGATTTTTGAATTGATGTTGAAGTCCGATGGGTAGCTTGTCAGCACTTTGCCCAATTGTTGCATTTTTTCGGGGCTGATGGCGGTGTTGCCGCGGCGGGCGTCACCATGTGCAACTTTCAATCCCGTCCAATAACCTTCAAGATAGTCGGCTTTATTGGCTTTGAAGCTACTGGTGGCCTCGAACGCCTCCTCCATTTTCTTCTGGAAGGCAGCGACCATTTCCTGCGATTGTTCGGCGGTCAACGTCCGTTCGCTGACCAGTTGGCGGCCATAGATTTCGCGGACGTTTTCAAGTGTCTTGATCTTTTTATACATCAAAGGCTGGGTAAAGGACGGCTCGTCCCCTTCATTGTGTCCGAAGCGGCGATAGCAGAAAATGTCAACAACCACATCTTTCTTAAAGGTCTGGCGGAACTCGGCCGCGAGGCGCGAGACGTGAATGACAGATTCGAGGTCATCACCGTTAACGTGGAAGATCGGGGCCGAGAGAATTTTCGCCATGTCGGTACAGTATGGGCCGGAACGGGAATATTTCGGCATCGTCGTGAAACCGATCTGGTTGTTGATAACGATGTGGATCGTGCCGCCGACGCGGTATCCCGGCAATTCCGACATGATGAGCGTCTCGGCCACTACACCCTGCCCGATAAAGGCTGCGTCGCCGTGAATTACGATTGGGACAACCTTGCCGCGCTCGGTATCCTTGCGCTGAAACTGTTTGGCGCGGGTACGGCCGATGGCCACCGGATTGACGGCTTCGAGGTGGGACGGGTTGGCGGTCAGAGTCAGGTGAACGCCCTTGTCCCCGTATTGTTTGTCATTGGTATAACCCAAATGGTATTTCACGTCGCCTGTGCCCATGATTCCTTCGGGCGTTGATGCGAGGCCCTGAAATTCGGCGAACAGACTGGTATATGGTTTGCCGACGACGTTGGTGAGGACGTTGAGGCGTCCGCGGTGCGCCATACCCAGCACCACTTCCTCGCATCCCAGCTCGGCTGCGCGGTGAATGGTTTCTTCGAGTGAGGCAATAAAGCTTTCACCGCCATCGACCCCGAAGCGTTTGGTTCCAACATATTTAGTGTGCAGGAACCGTTCCAGTCCTTCGGCGGCAATCAGGTGGTTATAGAATCTTGTTTTTTCCTCGACACTGAATGGGGTCTGGTTGCGCGACACTTCGATGCGTTGCTGGATCCAGCCTTTTTCTTCAGGTGATGTCGAGTGCAAGAATTCAACACCGATCTTGCCGCAATAGATATTGTGCAGAGCTTCGCGGATCTGCGTGATGTTGGCGTAATCCATTCCCAACACGCCGCCGATGTAAATCTGGCGGGTCATATCCTGCGGCCCGAAGCCGTAGAAGCTCGGGTCCAATTCTTTGTGGTATTCAATCTGTTTCAGTCCTAACGGATCGAGGTCAGCAGCCAGATGGCCGATGGCGCGGTATGCACGGATCATCATCAGGGCGGCAATCGAGTCACGCGTGGCCTGCTGGACCTCCCCTTCTCCCAAACCCGGATGGGCGACTGAGGGACGTTGGTATTGATTGGCCGGACGCACCGCAGCTTGCGAAGCCTGTTCCGATGTCGTGACATGTCCGAAGGGCGTGGATGGGGCGCGGTATTCTTCTTCGCTCCAGCTCGCGCCGATCATTTGTTTCAGCAGGCTGGCCTCGTCGTCGCGCAGATCGGCAAAGAGCGATTGCCAGCTCGGGTCAACCCCTGCCGGACTTTTCAAATATTCGCGGTACAGGTTGGCAATATACTCGGCGTTCACGCCGGACAGAATTGTTTTCAGGGAAGATGCGGATGTCATTCTCTATATTCTCTGTTGTGGGAAAAAATTTCTTGCGCCAATATTAGCACGATTGGAACAGGGGAACAGCCCCTATATATTGAAATCTGTGATTTCCAGAGCGTCAGCCAGCTCGTACAAGGCTGCCTTTTCATTTCCAGAAATATTGGCGCATTCTTGCGGTGTCAAATTCGGATTCAGTTTGGAAAACAAACTGCGGATGCTAACCGTGATCTGGACAACCCATGACGAGACCATCGAGCGTTCCTGAAAGGCCGTGGCAACATCCTTGGCCAGATCCATCGCCAAACGGCGGATGGAGGGAGACATAACTGGTCGCGCCTCTTTCAATTCCGGAATCAGGTTAATCAGGTTTTCATTCCATGCCCGCCAGTTATGCGTATTGGCCAGAGCAATTCCCAAAATTTCACGTTCGTCCGATCCGTTCGCAAATTTCCGGTACAAATCCTGAATGCTTCTCTTCAGGACCCGCTCTTCAAGGCTTTGCGCGCTCGCGCCGCCTTTTTCGTCGGACAAAGACACCCACATGGCACAGCGGTAGACAAGTTTGGCCAGACGTTGTTTGTCTTTGGGGTTGAGCATTACGCGTTCCACAGCATATTGTGCAATTCGGTCAAGGCCGTATCTTCTGCCGGAGATATATTCATATCTTTATGGGCAGATTTATCCTTGATCGAGAGAACCAGTTCTCCGGCCTTTTCGGACAACCATGAAAAATAGTTTTCATGCTCGGGTTTATTTTCCGGTTCTTCACGAAAGGCCCGCGCAACTGCGGTGGCAATTACCATCAGGGCGTTTGCAAAGGATTTGTATTCCTCGTCAGTGGATTGGCCCTTCATCAGCTTGGCTGCGGCAGCGATGTCTTGCTCAACTGACATGCTTTGCTTTTCCCAGCGATTCCAGCTTCCGGTCTGGCGCAATGCTTCGGCGGCCAGATCCCTGACAATCGCGGCCGTCTTACTGGCGTTCGCGATCTTGCCCAAAATGGCCATCATTTGCTTGCGCTCGATCTCTTCGGAGACGTCGCTGATATCGGTATCGTCGACGTGGCTGATCCAATGGCCTACGCGGTATACAATTCCAACCAAAATATCCTGATCTGCGGGGAGGAATCTTTCCAGTTCAGACATAGCTAATCCACTTTTACGGGTTTTAGATTTTAAAGGGTATTCCAAGAGAGTCGGCGATCAAGCCAACTGCCATACGCTCTTCGCGGCTGATATTGAGCATCGTATCGGTCGAGGGCATTTCCTCGCCTTTCAGCAAGGCGCGAATACGCTGGAATAAAATGCTCAGATGCGTTTTCAATTTTTCCATGGGTGGAACTTTGTCATCGAATTCACGGTAGGCTTGGGCCACCGAGATCGCAATCTCCAGCAAATTGGATTTGAAGGAGTATATTTCCTTGAGGTCGATCGTTCCGACCAACGATTCCGACATTTTCAGGCACTCTTCGGGGACAATTTCGATATGTTCTTTCCAGTTTTCCCAGTCTTTTTTATGACGGAGCATTTCCAGCATCGCTTCCTGAGCGAATTCGGATTTCAGCGTATCCTCGACATAAAATGTGACGATGTTCTGGAGCGCCCGCATTTCGGCTTCATCAGCCTGCTCGCCCCCCGTCTTGTCACTGGCGGAAATATAGTACCCCACCCTGAAGGGCAGTTTTACGATCAGGGATTGAATGTCTTCGGGAAGGTCGGTCAAACGTGTCATGGGGGATAGAGTATCCGAGAATCAAGGACTTAAAAAGTGGAAATTTGCATTGGCTTTTATTTTATGGTAAATTAATTCGTGGTGAGAGACTTAAATAGTAATGGAGGAAATAGAATGACAGACGCCAGTATTTTTAGGGATAACTCGGAAGCTGCCTGTCGTGTTCGTCAGGAAATCAAACAAGGGCAAACCCCGTGGACGGCCCCTGTGGTTCAGGTTTGTCCTCCGGCTCCTGCGCCTGCCCCTGCCCCAGGCAAGTAGCTTTCCACACTTCTGAAAACAAAACCCCGCACGATGATGCGGGGTTCTGATTTTTGTATCTCTTACATCAATTACGCGGCGATGGCGCGCAGAACGGCTTCACCGAGGTGGGCCGGCGTTTCGGCGACTTCAAAGCCTGCTTCTTTCATTGCGGCGATTTTGACTTCGGCTGTGTCGTTGCCGCCCGAAATAATCGCACCGGCGTGGCCCATGCGTTTGCCTTTCGGCGCGGTTGCACCTGCGATAAATCCGGCAATCGGCTTTTTCTTCGCGGCTGCTTTATAGAAGTTCACCGCGTCCACTTCGGCCGAGCCGCCGATTTCACCGATCATGATGATGGCTTCGGTTTCGTCGTCGTTCAGGAACAGATCGAGCGCGTCGATAAAGTTGGTACCATTGACAGGGTCGCCGCCGATGCCGATACAGGTGGACTGGCCGAGGCCTGCCATCGTGGTTTGATGGACCGCTTCATAGGTCAGCGTACCGGAACGTGAAACAATTCCGATCTTGCCGCGTTTGTGGATGTGGCCAGGCATAATGCCGATTTTGCATTCGTCGGGCGTGATGATGCCCGGGCAGTTGGGGCCGATCAGACGTGTTTTTGATCCGCACAGCGCGCGTTTGACCTTCACCATATCCAGAACCGGAATGCCTTCGGTAATACACACGGCCAGTTCAATCTCGGCGTCAATCGCCTCCAGAATCGCGTCGGCCGCAAAGGGTGGCGGAACGTAGATCACCGAGGCGTTGCAGCCTGTGGCGTCTTTGGCTTCTTTGACCGTATTGAATACCGGCAGGTTCAGGTGCTTCGTGCCGCCTTTGCCCGGCGTTACGCCGCCCACCATATTGGTGCCATAGGCAATGGCCTGTTCCGAGTGGAACGTGCCCTGCGCGCCCGTAAAGCCCTGACAGATCACTTTAGTTTTTTTGTTAACAAGTACTGACATTTTTCAATTCCTTCTTTTCTCTATTAAGCGGCTAAGCGGCTTTGAGGGCTTTTTGGGTGGCGTCGACGATTTTGCGCGCGGCATCGTCGAGGTTATCGGCGGCGATGATCGGCAGGCCCGAATTGTTCAGGATGTCTTTGCCGAGTTGCACGTTGGTTCCCTCCAGACGCACCACCAGCGGCACACTGAGCGAGACTTCTTTCGCGGCGGCGATAATCCCGTTCGCGATGATGTCGCACTTCATAATGCCACCGAAGATGTTGACCAAGACGCCCTTCACTTTCGGATCAGAGAGGATGATTTTGAAAGCAGCCGTGACGCGTTCAGTCGTTGCGCCGCCGCCCACGTCCAGAAAGTTGGCGGGTTCCATGCCGTAATGTTTGATGATGTCCATCGTGGCCATCGCCAAACCTGCGCCATTCACCATACAACCGATATTGCCGTCCATGCGGACGTAGGACAGTTCCCAGTCTTTGGCGACGCGTTCGTTTTCGTCTTCTTCACTTTCATCGCGCATGGCGGTGATTTCGGGATGGCGGAAGAGCGCATTGTCGTCGAAATTCATTTTCGCATCCAAAGCGCAAACTTCGTTTTTGTCCGTCACGATCATCGGGTTGATTTCAACGATCGACGCGTCGAGTTCGACAAAGGCTTTATAAAGAGCCGCGAAGAATTTCTGGGCCGATTTGCCTGCATCGCCATCCAGACCCAAACCGAAGGCCAGTTTGCGGGCGTGGAAGCCGGAGAAGCCAGCGGCCGGATCAATCGTAGCCTTGATGATTTTTTCAGGATGTTTTTCGGCGACTTCTTCGATATCCATTCCACCTTCGGTCGAGACCATAAAGGTCACGCGCGACGTGCCGCGGTCAAGGACGACCGAGCAGTAATATTCTTTTTTGATGTCCACACCATCGGTGACGTAGAGACGCTGGACTTCCTTGCCTTCGGGGCCCGTCTGTTTGGTGACCAGAATTTGGTTCATCATCGCTTCGGCGGCTGCCTTGATTTCGTCTTTCGACTTACAGAGGCGAACACCACCCTTGCCTTCCGGATTGTTTTTGAATTTCCCTGCGCCGCGACCGCCCGCATGGATCTGGGCCTTGATAACGTACAAAGGTCCGGGCAACTGATCGACAGCGGCGACAGCCTCGGCCACGCTCATCGCGGCAATACCTTTCGGGACGGCGACGCCGTATTTTGCCAGCAGTTCCTTGGCCTGATATTCATGGATATTCATATGATGGTTCTCCGGTTAGACAGATCTATAAAGGATTCGAGAATCGCGTCTTTCGCGACTGCAACAGGAATAGCATCCCTGCCCCTTATTGAAAAGAGCGTTGGGCACTTGCCGCCTCTTTCCTCTTCCTGCATGCCCCCACATTATTTCCCCATAGTTTTTATGATATTTCATATGCCTCACCATAATTTAACCCGATCTTAACTTTTTTCTGTAAAATTTAGAGCACAGGGAAAGCAAAGATGGCTCAAACAGAAGAAAAGCTGCAAGAAAAGAACGGTATTTACCTCCGGATGGATTCCCATCTTTCCGTCGATCATGATCGCATATCCGAACAGACAAACTCTCTGGTTCTCGTTCACAATAATGGAGCGCATTTCTGGAATCCGCACCTGCAATACAGCACCGAAATTCTGAAACACGGGGATGGTGCAGAGATCGAGAAAAAACAAGAAAAGGACGAACAAGAGCTCAAGCAAAAAGCGTTTTGCGCCAATATGCAGATGATCTGCGATATCGTCGATGCATTTGACGACGTTGAGGTTGAGTTGTCCGTACGTGACTATGCAACCGAAGTTCCGGCCTCCTCATGGGAACAAATGGTTGAATTCAACCCCCACCTCTATGTTGATAACGGGTTTGAATGCGGCATTACCGACGGTTATGCCGAATACCTGCATAATCAGGATTCTCCGAAAGATTCTCTGGATTACCTAATTGAAGATTTGATGGGGTCCGATCCAAGTACGCCTTCTTACTCCGCCCTATCCGACTCTTCGCTTGGGTCCTATGATCTGCTTGATGATATCCTGATGGAACCGCAAGCTCAGGAACCGGACCCGCATCTGTCTCCGGTCATTATTTCCAACGTCGATCTTTATAACGAGTTCAGCACGGCATCTGTCGGCGTTCTGGCGACCAACGATCCGATTATCGTTCCGCAAACCGATCTGACATTCACAACCGGAAATCCTACTGGCCCCGCCATGCCTCAGGGAGCCTCCTCTTCCGGTACTACGGCTTTGACGGCGCAACCCTCTTTCTAAACCAAAGACCGCGATCAAGAGATATGTATATCTCAACCGCTAATCCTCAACGACGTTGAACACTGAAGGCTTTGACGCGCTTACGGCAAATTACATTTCACTAGCTTCATCCATTAGTTTTACTTATGTCAAGAGTATGGAGCGACATAGTGTCTCAAATGCGAAAAAATTCATAAACTTTAAATCTCTTTCTATTTAAAATGATCTCTATGCCTATATTATAGTTGCGTAACTCGTACCGAAGATGGAGGGGATGGGGCTTGCTCTTTTGCGGGACCTCGTTCACTATGGTGGGTCTTTTGCTTTGGGTAGCGATTCTTTAATTTGTTCTGGTACATGTAACTGTGTGGGGTCATACATGGGTATATTCTCTTTCTCTTCAAAACCTGCTCGCCAAAACGTCGAGACACCATCGACAGCCGATCAAACGATTGAAATCGGCGGATGCACGGTTACGTGCGAGGATGTCGAGCGTCTGTTTGCTTTGGTTGCGGAAGGTAAATTCAATCAAGCTGCCAAGCTGGCTGAAAGTTACAATCTTGAGAGCATTAAAGACTCGATCAAAAAATCCCAAGCCCAGTTTCAGGACGATCTGGAAAAAACCGTTTCCCTGTCGGTCAATATCAACGAAGCCAGCGCATACGGCGCAAAACTCAACCGCATTGCAATGGACATCAATCATCGGTCCCAAGGGATGGCGGCGGCTGTCGAAGAGCTTTCCGCCTCTTCCGGCTCTATTCTGGATGCTTCGCAAAATGCATCTCATTTGACCGAGCAGATGCTCCAAAACGTCCATGAAGGGACTGCGGCTTCCTCTTCTTTGCAGCAAGCCAATAATGAAATCGAGCGGGTTGTCACCGACACCGGAGAGAAAGTTGAAGAGCTGGTCAGAAGCACCGAGGAAATTCACCGCATTTTGCGCATGATCACCGAGATTTCGGAAAAGACCAAACTACTCTCGCTAAACGCTACGATTGAAGCTGCCCGTGCGGGCGAAGCCGGAAAGGGTTTTGCGGTTGTGGCCAGCGAAGTGAAAAGTCTGGCTGAACAAACCGCTGCATCCGCCGACGACATCAAGAAAAAAGTCGAAAGCCTGACCAATGTCACGCAAGAGATTTCCGAGTTGATGGTCGGCGTTTCCCGCGCGGTTACGACCGGACGGGACAAGCTAGAGGCCAATCAAGCTGCCATCCATAACATCCAGGGTAACTCGGAACAGGTTTCTCACCAGATGAGTGATATTCTGAACATTCTCAGAGATCAGGACCAAGCCGTGAGCGAAATTTCGGGGAACGTCAATAACATTGCCAATATGACCAGTGATACCGTCGAACTTATTGAATCAACCCTGTCTTCCATGGACAAGGCCGAGGTGACTCTGGTCGAATTGTTGGGCCATTACCCCTCGTTCGAACTTACACATACCACTATCAATCTGGCCAAGTCCGACCACGTGATCTGGAAGAAACGCTTGTACAGCATGGCGGCTGGTCATGCCAAACTCGATCCAAACTCTTTGGCCGACCACAAATCCTGCCGTCTCGGGAAATGGTATTATTCGGATGCCTCATCTCCTTATAAGAATCTTCAGGCGTTCAAGGACATCGAAAAACACCATATCGAGGTCCATAAACACGGGATTGAGGCTGCGCGCAAATATACAGCCCACGATCTTGATGGTGCGCTGGAGGAGATCGAACAAGCGGACAAATCTTCGGTCGACGTTCTTCGCTATCTCGACGATCTCAGCAAAAGCTAGAACTTTTCCGGCTGTTAAAACGCATTAATCTTTGATTAACTTTTTTATGATGAGATGGCAGGATCTCCGCATATTCTGCTGGTCAGAGAGTCGCGTCTTGACTATACTATAAGCGAATCAAGTCTGGAATTCTCTCCAATGCGACTCAAGTCGTTTTATGCAAAAACAATGACCGAAGCAATGCAGATGGTACGCGAAAGTCTTGGCGAGGACGCTATCATTATAGCCACTCGTGAAGAGAACGGGGGCAAATCCGTCCGCGTTACTGCTGCTATTGAAGAACAGGACCTCTCGCCTTCCGCCAAGGCGCGTGCCATTGCGTTTGAATTGGGTCATGATATGGGCGGCCACGATGTGGCGGGTGACACTGACTGGCTCCAATATGACGACGAGCAGGAACAAGACGGCTCCCTGACTGAAGCGATTATTGACACCCTCTTGAAACATGGCGCACCGGAAGATGTTCTCGACCAGATTGTCAATTGCGCCGAAGTTTTGAATGTTGATGAACCGTCGATTGCCTTTATCGGTGCCCTTGACGAATTGTTCAGCTTCACCCCTCTTCCCGACCGTGCCTATAAAAAGGCGTTGATGTTTGTTGGGCCTCCGGGATCGGGCAAAACTTTGGCTCTTGCAAAACAGGCCGCGCGGGCCGTGATTGAAGGCCTTAGCGTTGCTGTTATTTCCGCCGACACCCTGCGGGCAGGTGGGATCGAGCAGCTTCAGGCCTTTACCAAGCTTCTTGAAATTGATCTCAAGACCGCGCGCACTGCCGCCGACCTCAAGAAATCCATCGAAGCGGCGCAGGGCAAAGACCAAATCCTGATCGACACGTTCGGCATCAATCCGTTTTCTCCGGATAACATGACTGCTCTGGCGCGCCTGATCGCGGCGGGCAACATCGAGCCTGTTCTGGTGATTGCCGGCGCGGGCGATGCCGAAGAAACCGGCGAGATGGCGCGAATCTTTTCCGCTCTGGGCGTACGCCGCATGGTGGCTACGCGACTTGATATGGCGCGCCGTCTTGGCGGACTACTGGCTGCAGCGCAACAGGGCGGACTTAGCTTTGCCGAAGCGTCTACATCCTCCGGTGTGGCCGACGGATTTGAACCTCTTTCTCCGCGTAAACTTGCATCTTACTTCTTCAAATCCGAATCTGGAACCCAGACTCAAAATAAGACTTCCCTTTCCCGCCAAAAAACGACAGGATGACGATGATGGCTACCGATACGAAAACCACTCAGGACACGACGACCGAATTTTCAGGGTCAGGCTCTTTCCCTCGCGGCAAGAACATCATTGCTGTTGCCTCCGGCAAAGGGGGAGTTGGCAAAACCTTCTTCTCGATCTCGCTGGCTCACGCCCTCAGCCGAATGGGGAAAAATGTTTTGCTGTTTGATGGCGACCTTGGACTTGCCAACGTTGACGTCCAGCTCGGGCTGATGCCAAAGCGCGATCTTAACGATGTCATCCGCGGACGCCTCTCCCTTGATAAGGTTGTTCAGCGCTACGAGGATGGTGGATTCGACATTATCGCCGGTCGCTCCGGTCAGGCTTCGCTTTCGGCTTTGCCAAGCCAGCGTCTGGCTATGCTCCGCGATCAATTGATCGAATTGTCGGATGCGTATGACGCCATCATCATCGACCTTGGGGCAGGTGTTGACCGCACAGTGAGGATGTTCTCGGCTTCCGCCACCCGCACCTTGCTCGTCTCGACCGATGAACCGACCTCTTTGACGGACGCCTATGCGTTTATCAAGCTTGGGTCCGCCGCCGGTATGTCCAAAAACGTGTCCATCGTTGTCAATATGGCTTCGAGCAAGACCGAAGGTGAGAAGACCTATAAAACTCTTCTCAAGGCTTGCGAAAACTTCTTGCGCCTGTCGCCGCCACTGGCCGGCATGGTCCGTCAGGATCCGAAGGTCAAGGAAACGATCCGTCACCAGACACCCCTTCTGACCCGCTCCCCCAACTGCGACGCGGCAGGGGACATTGAAAAAATCGCCCAATACGCGTTCAAGGAAATGGTCGAGGAAGGCCGCGCCATGGCCAAGGCCGCGCGCGGGTAATTCCTCCTGCTTTTGGGCAGTTTTGGGGCTTCATTTATAAATTTTCTGGTATAATGGGGCATGTCCACGGGTCCGACCTCTTTTTTGCCGCCGACGCAGACCGCCAAAAGTGCCAAAGCCGCCGTTCAAGCGGTTGCGGTGCGTTTGATTTCGGTTCCTTCCACCCTTCAGAACAATATCTCCCCCGTACGGGTCGAAGGCACGGTGGCCGGACAAGAACCTGACGGATCTTTGGTTGTCGAGACCGAGCGCGGTATTGTCCAATTGATCCTCAAGGACAAGCAAGGACTACCCAAGGGGATGCGTCTGGAGATTGACATTCCCGCCGGACGCGCGCCGCAAAATGCCGCGATCCGTGCCGCACCGCCGCCCCCTGAAGCTGCGCCGACACTTTCCCAACAGATCAGGTTAGACACGCCACTTACCTCGTTGGAACGCAACGTGAATCTGGACAGCGAGACTCTTGATGTCGTGATCCAGTCACGCTCCACCGCGCTTCAACCGCCTGTGTCCAATGCCGCGTCACGGATTGCGGGTGGGGAGTTACAATTGGGCCAGTTTGTTCGCCTTATTCCCATTCCGCCCAATGCGGCGGCAAACGCCCTTGCAAATCCTGTTACAACATTACCGCAAACCGGCAACACCACTTTTGGCGCGCCGTTTTCCACTTCCTCCTTCCCTGCACTTACGGCTTCGGCGTCTATCGAGCCTGTTTTGAGTGCATTGGTGAGTAATATTCAAAGCCTCCCTGCATCCGACACCGCTTTGCGGCCGCAATTGGTGACATTGCTGTCCCGCATTTCGGTTCCTCCTACGCTGCAATCCAGCCCAAATTCAGCCACACAACAATTGATTCAAAATATCAATAGAATTCTTCAATCCCCTGAAGCTCAACAGATTATTCAGTCCGCACAAAACCCCGCCGTCGCAAGTGGCGCGTCAGCTACGCCGCGCAGCTTTAATCCGACCGTGCCGATTGATGTGCAGATATTAGGGTTCCAGAATAGCGCCGCTTCAACCACTCCCGCTTCACAGCTGCAAGCAAATGCCACCGCGCCTTTGTCCCTCCCCCTCACTGGGACACCGCGGACAGCTGGTGCGACCCAATCCGCACCCGCTGCGACTTTAATCATTTCATCTCAGTCGGTTAGCCCAACATCTCAAAGCTCTACCGCCATTACGATTGCGCAAGTGGTCGGGCAAAGCGCCGAAGGGTTGCCTGTGGTCGCGGTCCCTGCACCAGCATCGGGCATGATCCAGAATTATGTGATGCAGTTTGCCGCGCAAAACATTCAGGTTCCCGCGTCACCTGACGCTGCGTCCGCGCCGCTGCTGATGTCGATTTTACCTCAGAATCCCTCCACATCCGCATCCCATGGCATTGCAAGCTGGGGAGCATTGCAAGAGTTGTTTTTTGCACTGAACGAATTGCCGATGCAAGGGGGCGTTGCGGCATCGGCTGCGCAATCTTTGGCCGGAATTTTGCCCTCACCAGCCCAGCCGCATAACCTTGGTGCGATGGCGCTGTTTTTCCTCGCGATGGTGAAGTCAGGCGACATCGACAGTTGGATGCCGCAAAACGCGCTCGATATTCTCCGGCAGACGACTCGCGGGAATGGTATTCTGAAAAGTGCGGCCGATGATATGGTTGCCACCTCCAAAACCCAGGGCATGGCAATGCCGCATGACTGGCGCGGTGTGACGATCCCCCTGCTTTGGGAGCAGCAAATTCACAAAATTCCGCTTTACTATAAACATCTACCCGACGAGGGGGCAGAAAACGAAGAGCGCAAGAAACGCCGCCTTCGCTTCCTGTTTGATCTGAACCTGTCGCGCATGGGCGGGGTTCAGGTGGACGGATTTATGGAAGCCCAGAAGCTCGACCTGATCGTGCGAACCAAATCGCCGCTGAGCCCCCCGATGCAATCGCGCATGAAACAACTTTATGCGGGGGCGGTCGAGCGGTCGAACCTCACCGGAGAGCTGAGCTTCCAATTCAAGCCCGAGCACTGGGTGGATTTTTCCCAGCCTTTGGAAATGGCCAGTGTAGAAGCCTGATTTTTCTTACTTTTTAGCTTTTTGGGGTAGTTTTTCCTTGCAATCCCCTTGGGACGTGGTAGAAAAGCCGTCTATTTTAGACCGGAAAGGGGTGATTTTAGTTGGTAACCGTATCTGTTCGTGACAATAACGTCGAGCAAGCTCTTCGCGTATTGAAGAAAAAAATGCAGCGTGAAGGTATCTTCCGTGAGATGAAAATGCGTCGCGATTTCGAGAAACCTTCCGAGAAGAAAAAACGCGAAAAAGCCGAATCCGTTCGTCGTTGGCGTAAGCTGGACCGTAAGCGCAAAGAGCGTCAGGGTTTCTAATTCTGGGGTTTAAGTTCATTCGGACTAACCGCTAAAAATCAAAACCGCCTTACGAGGCGGTTTTTTGTATTTGATGAAAAAGTGATTGTTTTTCGTAATTTTGAAACCTATGATCGTGTGTCACCAAAAATATATAGGGAGAATTTCATGACTCTGGACAAGCAAAAGGCCATAGCTGAATATGCCACTGAGGTTTTTAATAACCAAGATTACGACTTACAAAAACTCGAAATCAGACGGGCTGTCTATGCGGCTTCCGGTATGTTCTGGTGGAGCGTTGATCAAGAGGTAGGTCAAAACTTTATTCTAGAGTATGCCAGTGTTGCTTCAGGCGATAATCTCGACACGATCCTTCGGGTTAAAGATAAACTCAATTCCCTGCGTGACACCTCCCATCACCGCCGACAGCTTGAGCATTACCTTCTATCCCTGTAAATTTCCGGTTATTTCGCCGTGAGGAAAATCGAGATTCCCTCGCCGAACCAGTTGAGCCAGAAGAGCATCATGGTTGAGCAAACCATCGCGAACGTGACGAGTGCCAACCAGATTTGGATGGGGATCGAGATCATAAAAACCTGAACCTGTGGCATCAGTTTCGACATCACGCCCATACCGATATAGAGCATCAGGACCAGCACCAGAAACGGTGCGGTCATCTGGATTCCGATCAGGAAGGCCAATGACACTTCCTTGACCAGCAACCCCGCCATGCTGCCGACATCGGGGATTTCGCCCAGCGGGAAGAGTTCATAGCTGCGGATCATCGCCAAAAAAATCAGCTGGTGCATATCGGTGACGAAGAGGAGCAAGGTTCCCGCCAGTGTGATAAACGCCCCCACGACCGACCCCTGCCCTGCAAAGGCGGGGTTAAAGAGTTGCGCGTTGGCGAGCGACGACTGGGTCGAGATCACCATACCGGCCACGTCCAGCGCGGCAAGCAACACCCTTGTCACCGTGCCGATAAACAATCCAGCGACAAATTCCATCAGAATGAGTGTGAACAGCATAAACGTGCCCGGCAAGGGCGACGGGATTTTGGCCTGCAGATACGGGAATAACACAAAGGAAAACGCCAGCGCGAACATCAGGCGTATATTGGCGGGGACGTAGGCATTGCCGATCCCCGGCATGATCATGATGGCCGTGCCCATGCGGACGAAGGTCAGCATAAACGCAAAAACGCCGGTGGTCAGAAAGGTCTGGAGGTCGCCGTTCATTCTGGCCCTCCTCTTTATTTAATCGCAACGATTTTGTCGGCGAGCATATTCATAAATTCGATCAGAGTAACAGTCATAGCCGGTAAACCGACAAAAATCGCGAAGAAGATGGCCAGAATTTTGGGAACGAAAACGAGGGTTACTTCCTGAATTTGCGTCAAGGCCTGAACCAATGCCACCGCCGTGCCGACCACCAGTCCCACGAGCATGACGGGGGCGCTCAGCTCAATGCTCAGCATAATCGATTCGCGCACAAGGTCGATGACTTCGGTTTCGTCCATAGGGGTATTCTAGGGGGATTCAGGATGCGAGGCAAAGGGATATTCGATAAATTATATCGGCATACCCTGAATTTTGTTATAGGCCTCGACCGCAGCATCGCGCACAGCGACCACTGTATCAAGGGTCAGCTTGGCGGCGGTGACGGCCTGCGTAATGGCCAGCGGGTCCATCGTTCCGGCGATCCCTGCGGCGGATGCTTTTTCACCGGTTTTCATGGTCTGGATCGACGAACGGGCCACATCTTCGAGCATATTGCCAAACGAAGCCTTGGGAACGGCGGCAGATTCCGACGACATGCCGTCCGAAGCGACAGCCGTTTTCGCCATATTCGCATAGGCGCTGGCGGCGGCGGCTGGGTTTGCAATCATATCGACCATTTTGCTTTTCCTTCGATTCCTTTTATTCTACCACAAAAATCTTAACGCAACATATCAATCGTTTTCGATGCCATATCACGGGTTTGGGTATAAATCCCCATATTGGCCTCATAGGATTTCGATGCTTCGCGCATATCCAGTGCCTCAACCAGACTGGTCACGTTCGGCATCAGGACGTACCCGTCCGCATCGGCGGCAGGGTGGCCCGGCATATATTTTTTAGGATAGTCCACACTGGTATCCTGTTCCACCTTGTCAACTGCTACCAGCTTTTCACCCATTTCACGGTCGAGCTGGTTTTTAAAGGTGATAGTTTTGCGGGTATAGGGTTTTTCCCCAGCTTTGGTCGGAGCGGTGTCAGCGTTGGCGACGTTCTGCGCAATGACGCGGACACGCTCGCTTTGCACTTTCATACCAGCGCCGGAGATTTTCATGGTTCCCATCAAGTCAGACATGGTTTCGTTCCTTCCCTATCCTACTGTTGCCGGCCCAAGGCTGTGCGCATCATGTCAACATTGTTGCGGTACAGGTTGATCATCAGACTGTAATCCATCTGGTTCTGGCTGGCGCGGATCATCTGTTCTTCCAAAACAACCGCGTTGCCATCAGGTGCAACTTCATATGGAGTCTTGTTTTTGCCTTCCTTCGCTGGGATAGCTTGATTGGGGGGGAGCATATGACCTGCCTCGCTGGTCGCCAGAGAAATACTTTTGTGATCTTGTGTGATTTTATCGACCATGCGACCGAAATCAACTTTGTTCAGGTCTTGGGAGGTGTAGCCCGGCGTGTCGGCGTTGGCGACATTCTGGGAAATCACTTTCTGGCGTTCGGCCAGATAATTCATTTTTGCGCTCATAGCCTGAAACAGGCCGATATTTTCGATTGTCATGATCCTAACCCTTATGTTTATCTTGGATCGGTTTTTTACCCACCAGAGAGATTTGCCAAAACCATGCCAGATGATCCTCCAAAACTCGATATTTCGGAAAACGGTTTAAGTGTTTCAAATACAAAGCAAAAACCGAAAAACCCGACCGCTGTGGCTATCGTTTCGGGGGATGAGAACGACCTGACCCCGCGGATTGCGGCGGCCGGCAGGGGAAAAATTGCCGAGCAGATTTTGCAGCTTGCTTTCGCCAACGGGGTCAAGGTGCGGGAAGACGCCGCTCTGGCTGAAATGCTCGCCAAAATCGAGCTGGAGAGCCCGATCCCCTCGGAAGCGTTTCTGGCGGTTGCCGAGGTCATGTCCTACGTCTATAAAGCCAATAATCAACCCAATCCGTTTGATGCGTTGCTTGACGCCTCAGCACCGCCAAAGGACAGTGAATAATGGAAAGCACCGAAATTCTACGTTTTTTAGCCTCACTGATCTTTGTTCTGGCTTTGATGGGCGGGTTATGGATTTTGCTCCGCAAGTTGGGACTTAACGGCCCGTCCATGATGACGCCCGTTGCCAAGCGGCGCATGAAGGTTGTCGAGGTTCTGCCGCTCGACCCGCGCCGCAAGGCAATTCTCCTGAGGAGAGATGACACAGACCATCTTGTTATTTTGGGGCCATCGGGCGAAACTGTCGTGGAAACACAGATTCCCGCGAAGGCCGATGAAGATGACAAAAAAACTGTCTAGCTCCGTTTTTACCGCCCGTTTCTTTCTGGCGATTGCGGCTTTGTTTGCTGTTGGTACTTTTGCCGCCCCTGCCTTCGCCCAAGTGCTGACGTTCGATATGGGTGGCGGGGCAACTGCGGGCGGTGAAGGCACGGTGACAGGCCGCGTTGTCCAGATGTTGGCGTTACTCACTGTTCTGTCACTCGCCCCATCCATTCTCATCATGATGACGTCGTTTACGCGGATCATCGTTGTTTTGTCGTTTCTGCGGTCGGCTATCGGGTTGCAACAATCACCTCCCAACACGGTTATGATCTCGCTCGCTTTGTTTCTTACTTTCTTTATCATGCAACCGACGTTTCAAGAGTCCTATAAGCAAGGGATCGAGCCGTTGATGAACGAGCAGATCGACGAGGTCGATGCGTTTTATAAAGCCACCGATCCGTTCAAACTGTTTATGCTCAAGCACGCGCGGGAAAAGGATTTGCAGCTTTTTATCGAAGCCTCAAAAGAACCGAAGGTCGAAAAGCCGACCGACCTTTCCCTGTCTGTCGTCATTCCCGCCTTTATGATTTCGGAACTGCGGCGGGCGTTTGAAATCGGGTTTATGTTGTTCCTGCCGTTTCTGGTGATCGACATTGTCACCTCGTCCATCCTGATGTCGATGGGTATGATGATGTTGCCGCCGATTGTGATTTCCCTCCCCTTCAAGATCGTGTTCTTCGTGTTGGTAGATGGATGGAATCTGGTGTGCGGATCGCTCATCAAGAGCTTCGACATGGATGCCAACGCTTTGGTCAGTAGCCTGCCTACCGGAACGGTCGATACACTTCCGAAAGAGTGATGTCATGCTGAAATCTTTGAGAAATTTGTTATGCGCCAGTGTATTCGCCATTGCGATGTATCCGGCTTGCCTGCATGCTGAAGAGAGCCCTAAATGGTTTGAATGCACTCAGGATAGTGACTGCGTGATGGTTGGTGCGGGCTGTGCGCTTCATGCCGTCGCCCAACCTTTTGCCGAAGAGGCCGATAAATATTACAAGAGCCTCAATGCCAGAATGGATTGCGCCTACCCCTTGACAGCCAGCTCCATGAAGACCGTTTGCAGTACGCAAAAAACCGCCTGTGTCCGCAAGAAATTTTTTGGGCTTGTGGAGGAAGTCGATCCTGCATCGACCTGCGCCAAAAATGCATGCGCTGCCGTTCCCAAAGACCAACCTTAAGCAATCTATCTAATCGGCCAACACTTCATCGGTTTTTATTTCCGGCGGGGTGTTTTTCAGCGGTTCGGGGATATTGGCGGGTGCCTTGCCTGCCGCGGGTTTCCCCTGCCCTGCACCAGTCGGCGTTGCAGGTTTATCAGATACCGGTCCGGTCAGGTCTTCCTTGAAGCTATCCAAAAAGTTTTTGAAGATATCGGTTTCGCCGATCACACTTTGGATCGTGTCGCGGTCGGCCAACAAGACGTTCTGGCGCGGGCGCGTCACCACTTCGAATTCCTTGGCAAGCTTGCTTTGTGCCATCAGGTCGCCATAACGTTCGCGCAAATTGGCCAGCACATAGCGATTGTCCGCCAGATAAAGTGACAGCGCCCAATTCAAGACAAGGCGCGCCTGTTCATCGGTCAGTGGGCGCGTTAACGAAATATCTTGTTTAGCAATCAGTTGCTCAAGTGCGTCCGCCGAGTCCTGCCATTTTTTCGATTTCCATGCGATATCGGCACGAAGGCGGAGAACATCCTCATCCTGCGGCAGCAGCGAAAGTGCCTTGAACGAGTCTTGCGGCTTATCCATCAGTGAAGACGCTTTGGCGCGCAGCATCGCGATCTGGCGACGTTTCGGGTCTGCGTCTTCGGCTTTTTGTCCGGTCAGGAATTCTTCGGCCTTATCGAGCGATTCCATCGCACCTTTCGGTTTTGTATCCTGAATCTGGAGCGAGGCCAGACGGATAGCGACAGAAGCGCCCTCCAATCCTGAGAGTTTTGTATCCACCTGATTTTTGAGGAGGCTGATCGCCCGCGGCAACAGATCAACCTGAACCAAACGCTCGGCCAATTGACGGGCCAGACGGTCGCCTTCGGCGCCGGGGGGAACCAGTTCGGCAAATTCGTCATACATCGTCAGGGCTTCAAGCGGCGACAATGTCTGGATTTTGTCGGTCAGATATAGATCCTGAAAGGTTGTGTGCATGATGTGGGCGATTGTTTTGCCCTGCTCGGAATTCGGGATCAGGCCGGCCGCCTGACGCATCAGACCCAGCGCCCTGACCGGCTGGCCTTTTTCGAGATAGAGTTTTCCAAGATTGTAGTTAATCGAAGCCTCGAGTTCGTCGCCGCGCCATGCGTAACGCAGCCCTTCAAGATCGTCGATGGCCTTGTCGATTGTAATTTCTTTTTGTCCGTAGCGAAGCGTTGCCAGAGCCAGACGCGCCTTGGCACGGTACAAATCATCCTGTCCGGTTTCGAGTTCGCCCCACATCTCCTTGGCCTTTTCAAGATCGCGTTTCTGGCGCGCCAGTTCGCCCTCGAGATAGGTCTGCGCCGCACGATAGGCCAACGGCGTTTTCGGCGTTTCCGTTTCCTCCAGAACCTTCAGAATTTCTTCGGCCTTTTTGACATTTCCCTCGCGCAATGCGACCTCGGCCAGTTTGGTTGCCAAAGGCCGGAGGACTTCACTCGGATAGTTTTTCAAAAATTCAACTTGCTGGGGCAGAACTTTGGCGGCTTGCTGCCAATCGTCAAGACCCGAAAGCGCGTATGACTTCCAAAAGCCCATCTCGCCAACATTATCGAGCGCCGGTAGAGAGAGACTACGGAATCCTTCTTTGTAATTTCCGGACAAGGCTTCCGATGCACCGCGCAAGGCCACGAATTCCGCATTCTTGCCAAGGTCGGGGGAATATTGTTCAGCGAGATCGAAATAGCCGAATGCTTCGGGGGCAAAGCCGTTCGAGATCATCATCCGGCCCAGCGTGATCAGATTTTCCGATTTTTTCTGGTCGTTTTGTTCCAGCAGACTTGAGAGGATCAAACGCTGGTTGGACGTCAGGGACGGGATGCCTCCGGCCTGCCAGTTTTTGAAATCGAAAATCTTGGTCAGCTCGGTTTCCCCAGCGGGATGTTCTTCCTCGACTGGCGGAGCCGTCTTGTACATCAGGATATCTTTTTCCTGAGACAGAGCCAGACCCGCGGGGCGCGTAATCTCGGCTCCGGTTGCGCTTTTCTCGATCTTCAGGTCATCCACCTTGCCGATCAGGGCCAGCCCCACTATGGAGGGCAAGGTATCAAGCTCGGCAAATATTTGCGGGCCGCCCGTATAATCGTGGGCGTCTTCCACCAGCGCCAGTGTGATCTTCTCACCCGTGTCCGGATCTTCGATTTCCTGTGTGCGGCGGAACGATGTCGCATCGAATGTCAGGCTTGGTCCCGATTTTTCCTTATCCAACGCATCGGTCTTGTCAGCGAAGTTTTGCGTCAGGGGATGCGGCGGATATTTCTCTTCCGTTTTATCATTCGCATCAATCTTCCACAGCAGGCCGCCGCCGGATCCGTGCAGTTTATATCCTTCGGGGATGTTCAGCCTGAATACCGAGACTTCCTTGCTTTCCAGACGCGCAAAGTTTCCGAATTTTTTAACGTCAGGGCCTTCGATTTGCGGCGGGATCACGACATCGGGCCGGTCAATCACAACCCACAGCTTGCCGCCCTTTTCAAAGGCCGCCATGGCAAAGGATGTGGTTCCGGCAACGGTGATCTGGTGCGGAGGCAATGACGGCTGTGCCGGCGCCGGTGGCGTTTCCTCTTGTGGTTTTTCGTCACCGGAAACCGCTTCCTTATACTCGTCCACTTTTACATGGTCGGAATTTTTGCCGATTTTCTTGGCGATGTCCTCGACCTGTTTGGAGGGCGTCGGTTCTTCCGGTTTGTTTTCTTTTTCAGTTTTGACTTCTGTAATTGCTTTGGTCAGATTTTCGGGCTTGTTTTCCAGCGCCTTCTTTTCCGGTTTGGCATCGGCCTGTTTCGGCGCGGCTCCCTTCAAATCGACAATCACGCGATTGCCAATCACGAAGTGGCGCACAGTTATACCCTGTGGAAAATCAAGTTCGACCGACTGGCTATCAAGTGTTTTATACTCGTCGATGCGCAAGAGAGTTTCGGGTGACGGTCCCTGAACATCCATGCGTGCTGGCTTTGAAAATTTCAGCACCAGCGAGTTAGCTGTTTTCGAGGTCGTATAATGCGGCGGTTCTTTTCCTTCGAAGACCAGTCGCGTATATCCGTCATGATCGCCGCCGCGAATCTCCAAAACAGACTCATCCGCCGCCTGTACTGACAGGGGGGCTGACAAAGACAATAAGGCAAATGCCGTGACGGATGTCGACAGGTGGCGCCAGATTCGGTTCATCTTAAGAAATTGCCATACCTGTTCATTTACGGCAAGACGGCGACGGGGGTTCCTGAAAGAAACCCCCATCAAATCAAATCTTTATCAAATGGCTTTAAAACAGGTCTTCGAGCAATTTGTCGATATCGGTCTGGGTGATGGCTTTGTCTGCCATTTGTGGGCCGTTGAGCAGGCGGGCGTCGCCCACTCTGGTATCTTCATCTACAGATTCCTTGAAATGGGCTGGGAGCTTTTCACCCAGTACATCCATCAATTGGTTCACCTTCTCGTCAATTGCTTTTAGACTTCTGACAACTTTGGTGATGCGCTGGCCGGTAATATCCTGAAACGAACAGGCTTCCAGAACCTTGGTCACTTCGCCCAGAAGGAAGTCTTTGTGGGCCGGATCCAGATTCTCCGAATATTCGGAAATGGC
Organism: Pseudomonadota bacterium; assembly: GCA_029558635.1. Lineage (GTDB taxonomy): Bacteria > Pseudomonadota > Alphaproteobacteria > Micavibrionales > Micavibrionaceae > UBA1573. The sequence continues at coordinate 102,171 of JAKQEE010000314.1, forward strand.
GTCGCAGGCATCCATGATCGTGCCCGTAGCCACTTCGGTGGCCGCTACGACCGCATCCAATTCGTCGGTTGCCGTCGGAATATGTTTACCCGAAATATCACCGACTTGCGTCGCGCCAATTTCGGAACGGGCCGATTCGATTATATCGTGAAGGTCTTTCAGCTCGGCATAAATATGCTCGCGTGAAACTTCTTCGGCGGCACCGACTTTTTCAATCACCGAATTAATCAGGTGAATGACCTTGTCGCGGCCAATTTCTTTTTTTCCGCTGTCCATTGGAATTCTCCCCAGGGGAATGAAGTTTGGATTTGAATGTTTTTAGAATTCACCCAGTACGGAGGTCAGTTTGGTCTTCAGCGTTTCCGCATTGAACGGCTTAACAATGTAGTTGCTGACACCGGCTTGCTTTGCGGCAATGACGTTTTCGGTTTTGCTCTCTGCGGTGACCATCACAAACGGAACATTGGCGTTGGCCGGCAGTACGCGAACCTGTTTCAACAGATCAAGACCCGACATCGGTTCCATGTTCCAGTCGGAAATAACCAGACCATAGGTTTTGTTTTTGAACATTTCGAGAGCCATAGACCCATCGGTTGCTTCATCAACATTGTTGAAACCCAATTGCTTGAGCAGGTTCCCGATGATGCGCAGCATTGTCTTGTAATCATCGACTATGAGAACATTCATATTTTTATCAACGGACATAGATTAACTCCTTAAGAATACTTTGAACGGATAGCTCGCCCAGAAACGGTCGATCGGCCCTATTGCCTTATCTTTCCATGAAAAGATTAACAAAAAGTTCCAGATAAAAAACAATTATTTATACAAATTGACGCAGATTATGATTATGGAACCTCAGGCAGTTTCTTTTGTTCGGCCAACAGGGTCGTCAGCGCCCGCGCCCGGTCCGGTTCCATAGCTGCCAATATGGGAGAAGTCTTACCTTCCGGCATTCTCCCGACCACCTCGACCAGAATGTCCATATCAAGAGTGTTGAATATACGGGCAGCGTCTTTGGGTTTCATACCGGTGTATATTTTGACCAGAGAATTGAGGCGGGAGTCTTCTTCTTCCGATTGTTTCTTCAACAAACCCTGAATCTCGTCGCGCAGTCCGGTCAGTTCCTTGTACTTGCGGTCCAGTTCTTTTTGTCCGGCTTCGAGAAGCGCTTCACGTTCGGTCAGTGTCTTTTCCCGCTCATCGAGTTTCTTGCGGCGGTCTACCAGATCCTTATACATGTCTTCCTTGAGCTGGGAATAGTCCATATCCACATCATTGGCGTCTTCCCAGATTTTTGTCTTGTCTTCCGCTTTGTCTCCGCCTTTATCCATCGAGGGTAAAGTTACATCTTTGGCAGTCGAGCCTTCTTCGGAGTCGGAGGATGATTTCAGGGCCGAACCCGATGGTTGGGTTCCCACGGCGTCAGCCGTGGCATCAGCGGCTTTGACCGGCTCTTCTTTTTTGTCTTCGTGTTTGGTTGAAGTGTCTTCTGCAACCGCCTCTCCCGACAGGCTTTTATAAGTCACAACTGCATCGCCAATGCGCACCACAAATGCCAGTGTCGCCACCGCAATCAGGATGGGAAGGATTCTCAGACGCGTCAAAAGTTTCTGGAAGAAGGGGTTCATCAGTCTGACCTGTGTATATTCTGTGTTATTTGCGGTTACGGTTTTTCAGGGCCGATGCCAGATCGCGTTCGGCCTTACTCATAAATTCATTGCCTTCATCGGTTTCCTCTTCGTAGTCAGGATCACGGATGGCAAAAGACGGTTCCAGTGACGGAACCACCCGTTCTTTCGATGCGCGCGGCAATGAATCTTCGAATTTTGGTTTTTCGGGCCGTTCGGCTTTCTGGCCCGGATAGACTGTATTCAAGGCGTTCTGTCCAATATCGTCGGCAATGGCGCGGTTCTTCGAAGCCAGTTTTTCAAGACGTTCGGCTAGTGAATTTCCGGCCTCGGTCATGATTTCGAGTTCGTCGCACAGTCCTTGGGCCTTGGCCACCATCTGGCGCAAATGATCGCCTTGCGTGCTGGAGATATCATCAAGCGTCGAGATGCCTTCCTGAGCGCGGGTGATCTGGGAGGAGAGCTCGCGGATCAGACGTTCCATTTCGGAACGGTTGGCGCGAAAGATACTCAAATGCTTGCCGAGGCGTGCTGCATAGAAAATCGTCGCCCCCAGCATGACGATAATGACGATATCCAAACCCAACATCAAACCGGACATTTTTATTCCTTTATCTGTCCTTATATTTTACGCATCAAAACTTAAGTTATTCCTTTTCCGGAGGAATATATTTTTCAATCTTAACGGCAATGCTCCCCTCTTTTTGCCCCATCGGGCCGGAGAACATCGGGAAATCGCCGCATCGCAATTCAATTTCATCGGTCGGCTTGGTATTGAACATCACCAGCGTCCCTTTCTTCCAATTCAGCATATCGCGCAGCATGACGGTTTTTTCGCCCATCACCGCCTGCAAATGTACATCCGTAATATAGAGTTCGTTGGTCAGGTGGGTTTCCCAAATCGAGTCCCGACCGAATTTTTCCCCCATAAACATTTGCAAGAGCAATTCACGGATTGGCTCCAGCGTCGCGTAAGGGATCAGGATTTCAATGCGGCCGCCGCGGTCGCCCATGTCGATTCTCATCCGCACCAGAACGCAAGCGTTGCCGGGTTGGGTGATCGCCGCAAAGCGCGGGTTGGTTTCGATGTTTTCCAACTTGAAGCTGACCGGAGAGAGAGGGTCAAACGCCGTCGACATATCGTGAAGCATGACATTCAGCATCCGTTCGACCAGTTTGGTTTCAATGGTCGTATAGGGGCGGCCTTCGACGCGGATCGACGGTGTGCCTTTGCGTCCGCCGAGCAGAACGTCCACCACCGAATAAATCAGCGCGCTGTCAACCACAGCCAGACCGTTATTGTCCCATTCTTCGGCCTTGAAGACCGTCAGCATGGCGGGGAGCGGGATAGAGTTCAGGTAATCGCCGAAACGGACGGTCGAAATCTGGTCGAGAGATACTTCCACCGTATCGGATGTCAAGTTACGCAGCGAGGTGGACATCAGCCTGACCAAGCGGTCGAAAACGATATCCAACATCGGCAGGCGCTCGTAGTTCACCAGCGCCGCATTGATGAGCGCCATCACGCCGGATGTTTCTTCCGCTCCTTCGTCGCTGTCAAATCCCAACAGAGAGTCGATTTCAGCCTGATTGAGGATACGCGTCCCGCCCGGCTCCGCTCCCATACCGCCGCCGGCATCCGCCGCCGGGACTTCATCCATATCGAATTGGGCCGCCGTCTCATTGCCGCCGCCAGCAGAATCGTCGCCGGCCATGGATTCCCATTCCTCCATCATGCGGCGTTCTTCTTCGCTCATCTGATCTGTTTCGGTATCAGCCACTGAAACGTCCTTTTTCCGGTATCCCTTACATTCGGTCCATTTTTGTATTTAGTGACTTAATATACAAAAAACGGGCCAACTCACTATTTTCTCTTTTTTATGGCTATTGTATCAGAATTTCCTGAAAAAGCACATCCTTGACCTCGACTGGCGATGCGGCTGCATTGACACGGGCCAAAAGCTCCATCTGCAGACGGTAAATTCCTTTCGAACCCTTCAAATCATCAACACGCAGCTCACGCAGGTAGGTCTGGAACTGGTCAATGACGCGAGGCAGGACCGCCTCAACCTTTTTCATATCTTCTTCGCTATTCAACTCAAGCTGAATGGAGAGGCGCAAATAACGCGGCTGACCGCTGCTGCTCAGGTTAACAATGAGATCGGGGACTTTCATAAAGGTTGCCGTTGCTCCCCCGCCGTGCCCGCCTTCTCCTTCTTTTGCGTCGCCGCGGCCGCCTTCACCTTCCTTGGCTTCACCGTGTCCACCCTCGCCGCCCTCGGCATGTTCGCCGCCTTCGGCCGCAGCCTGTTCTTTTCCCAGAAGGCTATCCAGCATTCCGCTGAAATAGAGTCCGGCACCGCCCCCGACCAATAACAGGACTGGAACGATAATCATCAGCAGTTTTTTGGTCTTGTTATTGCCGCCCCCATCGATTGGGGCTACATCTCCGCCTTCACCGGCTTCGGGGCTTTCAGTCTCTTCGCTCATGAACGGGGCCTATCTCTTTTGAATAAAAGGAATCATATAACGTCTCATTCTATCCAACCGCGCGAGGATGTTCAAACCGCATCTCGATTCCATCCCGAAAAATGAAAACCCCGCTTTCTAGAACGGGGTTTTCTGTAATGCTACTCTTTCTAAACCAAGGCGCGGGTATATCTGCCAATAATTGCCCCTTCATCAACGCGTATTGCCTGATCCACTTGCTGCAAATACAACTCCAGCTCGGGATAGGTTTCCACCATATCGGCAAGAATACCCTGCCCTTCCTTAAACAGTTCATTCAAGTCGGCGGTGGACATATCCACATACAGCATATGCCCCATAGTATATTCCGAAACCGGTCTTCCCATGTCCAAATTACCGGTAAATTCCCCAGTGGTTCTCAGGAATATCTGGGCGTTTTGCACATCACTGACAAATTCTTCAATTTTCTCGGAAAGGGCTTTATCTGCTTGCCTTACATATATTGAAGCTCTGTGCAGCGTTTCCAAGTCAGGATTAACCCCTTTCGCGTCAACCGCCGTTAGAACCGGCAATGCAACCCGATGGAAGAACCGTCTGTAGTCATCGGAAGCTATTGTTTCTCCCTTTAATATCTTCTTATTATGAAGCAGCGCCGTGCATCCCTCCAACTCGACCTGAACTTTTTTCAACTCAGGCAGTACATAAGTCAAAGACAGAAATCCCAGTTTGACTTCTTCGGGAGCGGAATTGTTTGAACTTTCTGGCTTGGAGTCTTCACCTACAACGCTGCGTGCTAGTTCGCACGCTACAGCTGCCAGCCCAAGTGCCGCTGCCTTTGCCAGAGTTCCTGCCAGACTATTTTTCATGATCCTCTCCCTTCGGTTTTCTGAAAACTGCAATACAATGTTTCTTTTTGCGAAGCTTGTCAATTTTCCGGTCGGCAAAATGTGCCGCTTCTCCCCCGCCTTTTACCAGAAGACCATTTTTTGCCCAGCGGTGATGTTTTTCGCGTCTCTCCTCCTAAAAAACTCTTTGATTTCTGCCGTTTTCCGTTTTGGCACGGGTTTCGCAATGTCTCTGGCAGAGGCTTAACGCCCGTAGTGTATTCAACTCTCTTTGGGTGAAAGGGAATAAAAATGGAAAACAGTCTTTATGTCGGCTTGTCACGACAGCTTGTTCTGGACCACGCCATGACGATGGTGGCCAACAATGTGTCCAATGCCAACACGCCCGGATACAGGGCACAAAACCCCATGTTTCAGGAATATATCGCCAAAGCGGGTGCCAGTTATAAAGATCAGGACCCGCTGTCGATGGTTTATGACATGGGCCAGTATGATACGACAACGCCCGGAACCATCCAGTTGACGGGGGGGACTTATGACATCGCCCTTAACGGTCCGGGCTTTATGGAAGTGATGACCCCCAGCGGTCAGGTCCAATACACTCGCGCCGGCAATTTTACCGTGAATGCCAGCAATGAATTGGTGACGCCGTCCGGATTTAAAGTTTCCGGCCCCGGCGGCAATCCGATTTCCATTCCGGCAGGCGCGAAAGACGTCGTCGTAACCAAAGCGGGCGAGATTACCGCCGACGGCAATGCGGTCGGGAGAATTTCCGTGGTCGAATTCGACAATCTGCAAGATCTGAAACCGGAAGGAAACGGACTTTATTCCGCTTCCGTTGCCGGACGTCCGGCGACTGAAACCGAGGTCACACAGGGCGCGCTGGAAGGATCGAACGTCAATGCCGTTCAGGAAATGACACGGATGATCGACATTCTGCGTACCTATCAATCCACAATGCGGATGATGAACAACGAGCATGAGCGTCAGATGGGGGCCATCCAGAAGCTGGCTAGAACAACTTCAGCCTAAGGATAAACAAAAACGGACAAACGGATCAATACTAAAGGGATTGTGAAAGATTAAAGGAGACTAAAATGAGAGCACTTGATATCGGCGCGACAGGCATGCTGGCCCAGCAGATGAATGTGGATACCATATCCAACAACATCGCCAACATGACCACGACGGGCTTTAAAAAGCAGCGGATGGAATTTCAGGATTTGATGTACCAACATCTGTCCCGTCCGGGGGCTACCTCCTCCGCTTCCGGCACGATTGTTCCCGCGGGACTGTCTTTGGGTCTTGGTGTGCGTCCGGCCGCCACGTACCGCGACCACGAGCAAGGGACTCTGCAAATCACCAATGGCGAATTCGATCTGGCCATTAACGGCAAAGGGTATTTCCAAGTTGAATTGCCGACCGGCGAGACCGCCTATACCCGTGCCGGATCGTTCCAACCCAATCAGGACGGCGAGATCGTGACCTCCGAAGGATACCGCGTTTTGCCCGGAATTACCGTTCCCGCCGATGCGATTTTTGTCGAGATCAACACCGAGGGTGAAGTTCTGGCCAAGTTGCCGGCGCAGGTCGCCTTGCAGAATTTGGGACAGATCGAGTTGGCAACTTTCGTCAACCCCGCCGGACTTGAGTCCATCGGCGATACGATGTTTCTTGAAACCGAAGCATCCGGTCAGGCCACGGTCGGCGCACCGGGCAGCGACAATGTCGGGACCGTCAAGCAAGGCTTGCTGGAACAATCCAACGTCGACTCGGTGAAAGAGATTACGTTGCTGATTACCGCCCAGCGGGCTTACGAGATGAACTCGAATGTCATCAGCACGTCCGACGAAATGATGGATACTGTCAATCAACTCAGATAGTTAAGAGAAGGTTAAGAATTGGACATAATTACGCAACTGGCATGGGACTTGCATAGCTAAATAGCTAGGAAAAAACATCCAACTGCGTAACAGGAGAGAAACCATGAACATCGATTTTAGCCGCACCGGCCACCAGATCATCTTCCAAAGCGTTCGCAGTGTTGCGACGATTGTCGGTCTCGGCGGGATGGCTGTCGCCTTCCTCGAATTCAGCACGGGGGCGTTCTTTGTCTCGACTGAGCGTTTGATGCAGGCCTCCGACCTTTTGAACGGCATCATCAGCTAAACACCATCTTCGGGATTAAGGGAGTACAAAAAATGACCAAGTATCAAATCCAGCAAACCAAGCAAAGTGTGCTTTACATGTGCCGTCTAACGTTCAAGACTTTGGCGCTGGTGATCGGTGTCGGGTATGGGTTGCTGTATGCGTTTCTGCATATCCCTGCCGCCGATGCGGCGACTTTGAAAGCGCAAGCCAGTGTCAACGATTCTGTTGTTCATCTTTCCGACCTCTTTGATGATATCGAGGCCACAAACGATGCCGTACTCGGCGCTGCCCCTGCCCCCGGCAAAACCATGATTATCAATGCGCGAACCTTGACGCGTGTCGCCAACCTCTATGACGTGGACTGGGTTTCCCATTCCGCAGCCGATCAGGTTGTGGTGATCCGCACGGCGCAAACTGTTTCTCAGGATCAAATTCTCGATGCGCTGAAACAGTCCCTATCTGCCAAAGGCGTTGCGGGGGATTTTGAAGTGACGTTGGGCGGGGCTATTCCCTCCATAACCCTGTCCGGTGATTTGCCCCCTACGGTTGAAGTGGCCCAGATGAGCTACACGCCGGGGCGTGATGTGTTCACGGCAGTTATCGCTGCACCCAGTGCCGATAATCCCGTCAAGACCCTGTCTTTGAGCGGAGTGATCGATAAGGTCCAGAATGTACCTGTGCTAAGGTCTTCCCTCAAAGCGGGCGACATTATCAGTGCGGCCGACATCGATTGGGTTCCCGTCAATGTTCGCAACACGGTCTATGACACCATCGTCGACGCCGACGCCATGATCGGCAAGACCCCTGCCCGTTCCGTCGAGGCCGGTGCGCCAATGCGCGAGCGTGATTTGATCTCTCCGCAACTCGTCAAACGTGGTGATGAAATCCTGATCCAGTTCAACTCCGGCTCCATGACCCTCACCGCCAAAGGCAAGGCGATGCAGAACGGTGCCGAAGGCGATCTGATCCGTGTCGTCAATCTATCGAGCAACCAATCGCTGCGCGGCGTTGTCAAGGGCGACAAGCTGGTGAGCGTACAATAACCAAACAAAAGGACTTAAAAACTTTCAGAAAGAAAGGTGGGTAACAACATGAGACAAGAATTCAGAGTTTTAATTTTGGGGATGGCATCCCTGTCGCTCGCGGCGTGCAGCGCGATGGACCGCGTCAAGAATATCGGTGAGGTTCCCAAACAGTCCGCCATCGTCAATCCGACGCAGATGAACAATTACCGTCCGGTTTCCATGCCGATGCCCACACCGCAAATTGCCGAGAAGAGAGGCAACTCTCTTTGGACCGGTGCACAGCAAGGGTTCTTCAAGGATCAACGTGCCAAAACAGTCGGCGACATCATGACGGTAGTCATTGACATCAACGACAAAGGCAAAATGGAAAACTCGACCGACCGCACGCGTTCGACCGATGAAAGCATGGGCATTCCCAGTTTGTTCGGTCTTGAAAATCAAGTGCCGATTGTCGTTCCGAAAATTACGGATACGTCCGATCTGGCCAGTGCCAATGCTGCCTCCACCTACAAAGGTGACGGCACGACTGACCGTAAGGAAAAAATCAGCATGAAGCTGGCCGCGACCGTCATTCAGGTTTTGCCCAACGGCAATATGGTCATCAAAGGAACGCAGGAAGTGCGCGTGAATTACGAGAACCGTGTGCTGACGCTGGCCGGCGTGGTTCGTCCTCAGGATATCAATACTGACAACACCATTTCTTACGAGCAAATTGCCGATGCACGGATCGCCTATGGCGGAAACGGTCAAATTACCGATGTCCAGCAACCGCGTTACGGACAACAGCTCTATGACATTATCTCGCCGTTCTAAGAGGTTATGAGCAAAGAATTTATGAGTTTCTGAGTTACCCTTACCCACCCAACTCCCCGCCGGTTCGCGCAAGCGACCGGCTTTTTTTATTGGCCAAGTGTCTTTGTCATTTGCAATGCTATGCCCGTATTGTTTGCAGGCAACGGGGTTTGGTTTTGCGTGATATCGGACAAATTATCCAGAAATAGAGAGGACGGGGACTCATGCGTCTCTCCTGCCGTACATAGGTAATCTTCCGGCGAGGATGGTTTTTGGGAAGACGTCAATATAACTACGCTACCACTTCCATGGGGGGCTTGCTGTGGAGCCTCTGGCCCTAATGCCTCTGCAAGGTCCGCATCCAAGTTACCGAGACTGTATCCCTTCACATCTTGGGATGATTCCTGTTTCGGTCCTGCTGCGGGTTGTGATTCAGTAGGTTTCGGAGACTGGGCGGGTTCTTCTTTCCCCGGTTGAGCCGGAGCCGTGGCTGCCGCTTGAGGCTGCTTTTCAGGTTTCTTTTCGGGAGTTTTATTGGGTTTATCAAGATGGAGAAACTCCATCAGAAAATCGCCAAAATTTCCCAAGCCCAAGCCATTAATAAATGACGTCAGCATTTCTCTCAGATTTTGTTTCCAGCTGGCGACCGGCTTTTCGTCCTTTTCCTTCTTTTTTACAACTCTGGCAGGTTGAGCGGCTTCCTTTTTCTTCTTTGGATCGCCCTCTTTGGTTTGGGGCTCCGCATCCGCTACCCCGGCCAAGACCTCAAAATCTTGACTGTCATCTACCTGTTCCTGCACCACCTCTTCAGCCATCTTTTTTCCTCAGTTTCCCTGTCTGTCCCAAGTCTTTGACCGCAATTCTTTCAGGTAATTCTATATGTAAATAATTAATGGGTTACTAACTATTTTGCATAATTCATATATTCTGCTATAGTTTTGGGTATGGGATCAATATTTGCCATTGCCTATTCATTTTTGCCGGTTGTGAACAGCTGGGCGTTTCTGCCGCAAGCGGTCAAGCTTTACCGCTCGTCGCCTATCGAGGCGCGGTCGGTCTCGTTAAGCGCGTGGTTGATGTGGTTCGGGGCGTCGTTCGTATCGCTGATGTATGGGCTGACGAATTTACACGACACGCTGTTTTGTATCTCGGCCGGCGTCAGCGTGTTCTGGAATGCACTCATCATCTCGCTCACTCTGTGGAAACGAGGTCAGGAGCTTCAGTTCGGATTTAGCAGAGAGTAAAAAACCGCCCTACTTACTCGTCGCGGTGGGTGCGTTCCATGCGCTCATGGCGTTCTTGCGCTTCAAGTGACAATGTCGCGATAGGCCGCGCATCGAGACGACCAACAGAGATCGGCTCACCTGTTTCTTCGCAGTACCCGTAAGTGTCTTCGTCAATACGCATCAGGGCTTCATTGATTTTGGTAATCAGCTTGCGCTCGCGGTCGCGGGTACGGAGCTCCAGCGCGTGGTCGGTTTCAGCGGACGCGCGGTCGGCCAGATCAGGCTTTTGCAATTCGGTCGTTTGCAAGGTGTTGTGAATGGTTTCTTCCGATTCGTGCAGCAGCTCTTCCCGCCATGCGATCAGCTTCTGGCGGAAATACTCCTTCATAACAGAATTCATGAATTCTTCTTTGTCCGTCGGTTTGTAATTTGGAGGAACAATAACGCTGCCTGCTTTCGACATAGAATACCTGACCCTACTCTTTAGGTTTAAAAATTGAGTTGGAGACTATGGAATTTGAGCTAAAAGATCAAGTCCATTAGGCGAAAACCGCCCACCTCATCCACGGATATTGATTTTACCTAAGATTGGTTAAAAGACTGTGCTCGCATCCAGGGCGGCGCGCATTTTGGCGATTTCGATCTGGGCGCGGAGGTCGATTTCGTCTAAAAGGCTGGTCAGCATCGGGTCTTTGAGGCGCTCACGGTGAGAGGCCACCACATCGGCAATGTCGATCAGGTTGCCAACCGAAAGCGTTCCGGTCAGCATTCCGACCTTGATTTTATCCAGTTCCTGAAGCAAATCGTCCGCGCGTTTGTGCATGCGCTTTCTGGCCGCGCGTTCGGTCGGGTCTTCGGCCTCCTGAGCCAACAGCAAGGAATCAATGCCGGCAATCGAACTTGCGGCGGCGGCGTGGGCTGGTGCCTCTGACTCGTCTGCACCCAGCAAACCGCTAAACGCCGTTGATCCTGACTTGGACGATCCCCCGGATTTTTTGGTGGATGACGTGCTTCCTGTTTTATTCGGGCCTTCGATTTTCATGGTTTTATACTCCCTTTCCCCCTTCTTTTCAGTATAGCAAATTTTGTCCGGCGCTTCATTCGGCAAGTTTTGCCCACCCTAAATCATAATCTAACCTATTGATTCTAAACAATTCATAAGTTGGCACGGTTCTCGCATATTTCTCATCGGACCAATGGGTCATGAAACCAATAAAAAATACGGGTGGTTATGATGACAAACAAACGCGCAACGATGATGATCAAAAAGCTTGTTCTTCTGGTATCGGCACTCTGGATCGCCTCGATCCTGTTTTTGGCTGCCCTTATGCCTGCGGCCCACGCTGCGACGGCCCGCATTAAAGATATCGTCAATATAGAAGGCGTGCGCGACAACGCCCTGATCGGGTACGGTCTGGTTGTGGGGCTTAACGGTTCGGGCGACAAGCTCAATAACTCCCCTTTCACCAGCCAATCCCTGATTGCGATGCTGGAACGTTTGGGGGTTAACGTGCGCGGACAAAATTTGAACACCGGCAACGTTGCTGCCGTTATGGTCACGGCCACGATGCCACCGTTCCAGACCCAAGGGTCGCGTGTTGATGTGACCGTTTCCACGCTTGGCGATGCCAAAAGTCTTCAGGGCGGTACGCTTCTCGTTACACCGTTGATGGGTGCTGACGGGGAAGTTTATGCCGTGGCGCAAGGTCCGGTGGCGATTGCCGGATTTTCGGCGGGCGGCGAAGCGCAGACCGTCACGCAAAATATTCCGACCCGCGGACGGATTGCCGATGGTGCGGTGGTTGAGCGCGAGATTGCGTTTAGTCTCAACGATCTTCCAGAAATCCGTCTGGCGCTGAAAAATCCCGATTTCACCACGGCACGCCGCATTGCGCAGGCGATTAACGGCTTTACCTCTGCCGATCTGTCTTATGCCAGCAATGATGCCACTGTGGTTCTCAAAAAATCCACGGGCTATCCCGGATCGATGGTCGACCTGATTACCGACATCGAACAACTCCCTATCCAGCCCGACCAAGTGGCCCGCGTTGTGATTGACGAAAACTCCGGCACGATTGTGATGGGGTCCGAAGTTCGCGTCAGCACCGTGGCCATCGCACAAGGCAGTCTGACGATCAAGGTCAACGAGACTCCGCAAGTGTCGCAACCCAATCCGTTTGCCGAGCAAGGCGACACAGTGATCGTTCCACGTACCGATATTAACGTGAATCAGGGAAGTGATGCGAAAATGACCATTCTTGAAAGCGGCGTCACGCTGCAAGACCTTGTGACCGGATTGAACAAACTCGGTGTGGGTCCGCGCGACATCATCACCATCCTGCAAGCCATTAAAGCCGCAGGCGCTCTGCAAGCTGAAATCGAGACCATGTAGGATTAAAGATGAGCAATCTGGGAACAACCGCCACGCAAAATATGATCCAGACCGCCCAAGGTCAGGCGAGCCTTAACAAGGTTTCGCGTTCCGCCGACAAGCTTCTGGCCGACCGCTCGGCGCAGGCGGCGCAGGATTTCGAAGCTGTCTTTATCTCGGAAATGATCAAGCCGATGTTCGATATGATGCAAGTTGACGACACATTCGGCGGTGGCAAAGGTGAAGAAGTCTTCCGCGGCATGATGGTTCAGGAATACGGTAAAATGATCGCAGCCAAGGGCGGGATCGGCATCGCAGCTCAGGTTCAAGCCGAATTGCTCAAAACACAGGAACAATCCCAACAGGCGACTTTAGCCAAAACAGCAACAGAATAGCAGGAGAGACAAAGAATGAATGCACAAGCTTTAACTACAAACGCCCCATCTTCCCCGATTGCACAGGCCGAACGCTTGCTTCTCTCCGTTCTGGAGAAAATGGAAAAACTGACCGTGTTATTTACTCAGGAGCTCGATAGTCTGACTGCCAACGATATGAGCAAGTTTCAGGAAATCCAACCGGAGAAAATCCGTTTGATCCGTGATTGTGAATCCGGTGTTGCCGAAATCGAAGCCAAAAAAGAAACCATTGCGTTGTGCAATCCTGTTTTGAAAGAACGCCTGATCTCTTCCCATGCCGTTCTTTCCGACATGGCCGTGCAGTCGAAGCGTGCCTGTGAAGCTCGGGCCCGCAGTGTCAAGCGTATCCAGAACCGTTTGCTTCAGGCCGCGCGCATGATGGTGAACAAGGATAAAAAGAATTACGGACGCAACGGCAAGATCGAAACCTCGCCGAAAAACCGTCCGGTTGCCACTGCGATCAACGAAGCCATTTAACCTGAAAAGGATTTTACCATGACCTCTCCTTCCGTTTCCATGGTCGCTCCGGCCACCTCGTCCCCTCTTTCGATGTTGGGCGGGCTTGGCAGCGCCAATCCCAATTCCAAAGCGGCCGCCGGACAATTTTTCGGCTTTCTGCAATTCCTGCAAAATTCGAATGCTGCCGATTTAACGGGCGAACAAATGTCCCCTGCCATGCAGGGCGGCATGCATGCGCGGTTTCAGGTTCTCTCGGCCAATGATGCCGAATTTCAGAATTTCTTGAGCCAACTCGGGGAAACAACCGGATTGCCGCAAAATGTTCTGCTGGCCTTGACCACAGGTGTGCCCAGCGAGTTTTTGCCGGAGGGGACTGAAACAAATGGCATGGCCTCTCTGACACTCGATCAACTCTCCGAACTGGTCAGCTCGCATTCCGATGCGTTGGCCAACGGGAATATTTTGCTGGTAGCGGCCAATGTTGCGCCGGAAGATATGGAACAGGTCGCACAATCCCTTTCCGCGGCGCTTGATAAATTCCAGAAGCTCCAAAACCTTCCGAATGTGGACGCTGGCACGAACGCCGATGCAACGGATGACAGCGCAGATGGTAGCGCGTCACAGCCCGTCCAATTGGTTTTGGTAACGCTGGTTCCTGCATCGTCCGAAGAGTCTGTTTCTGCAGATTCTGTTTCTGACGACGCCGATGCCCCCGGCATCCCCACTGATGATACTTCACCTGATGCCAATGCAGTCAACTGGTTGGCTTTTGCCAATATCATTTCCGATATATACCGTCCAAAGGATGCCGCTTCCTCTTCTACATCAACCGATGATGCCCTTGCCGTCGGTGCAGCTACCTCCGGCACCGATGCAGAGGGTGACGCCAGCCCGTTTGCCGGAAAGCCGCTATCAACCGCAGAAATGGCCGCATTGAAAAGCGAAGGCAATATTTCTGCTGATGCCGATCTTCTGCAGGCATATACCCCCAAAGCCCATGCCGAAAAAGTGGCGTCCTTTGAAGGAGCGTTGAAACTTGATGCTTCCAATCCGGACAGTGCCGCAGTACGGTTTTTGGGACAAAACAAAGACTGGGCAAATGGAGCCAATAAGCTGGCGTTCGATCCGGCCAGCTGGTCTTTACCCGCCACGTCATCTCCTTCCGCGCAAAACGCTCTGGCCAATCCGGTGTTGACCAATAGTTCGGCGGCGGCAGCCCATCCTGTCGCGCAAGCGGTTACGGCGATGATTGAAAAAACCGTCCAGAACGGCGAAGTCAAAACCCAGACACTCAGTGTCGAACTTGACCCACCGGAGCTTGGCCGTGTGCAAATCCATCTCTCTTACGAGAAGGGCGAACCGATGAAGGTGCGTCTATTGACCGAGAAGGAGGATACGCTCACGATCCTTCGCCGCGATTCCCATGCGCTCAGACAGGCGCTTGAAAATGCGGGCGTGCAAATGGACGGCTCGTCGCTCAATTTCGATATGTCGCATGACAGCAATGCGTTCGGGCAAGCCATGGCGCAGCAGCAGGACGGCAAGAACGGCTCATCGTCTTCGTTCCGTCTGGCGGGGGGAGATGTCTCCGCGATTGGTGCGTCCGGCTCCGATTCTCATGTTATCGAGACCAGCCTCGGCATTATGATCGACGAAGCAACCGGACAGGTGCGGTATAACTTGCTTGCCTAATACCAGTTGTTAATACTCTGTTAAGAATTACCGTTCACAATTGATGTGTGCAGGGTGCGAGGATTTGCGCCCGTCTTAAATCGGCCCCAGAAAGGAGGACCAGCACCATCATGAGCGTAAGCAATTCCGTTTTTTATTCCCCCGTACTTGGACAATATCTTTCGAAATCCGGACACAAGGCCGCTTCGCCTGCCGATGCCGCTTCATCCATTCTGGAGATCGCCAAGCTGTCGCGTCGTGAATTTCTTCAGGTCCTTCAGGGGTTTGATGACAATCTCGATACTCTTGAATCCTCCCTCTCCTCGGTTCAGGAGGTTATCGGCATTCTTGAAGAAGCCGGAGGATTGAGTGTGCGCGCCCGTAACTTCTTGCAAGAAGACGGCGGCGCTAAAAAATACAAAGACAAGTTGGCCGATCTGGAGCTTTGGTATAACAAAACACTGGAAAAGCTTGATGCCTATATCGAAAAGTCGGAGGCGGGTGGCGGAGTCAATCTGCTCAAGGGAGATTCTCTGACCATTCTGTTCGATCCGGCGGGACAATCCACTTTGCTGACTCAGGGGATTAATCTGACCGCCAAAGGCTTGGGCATTCGTCCGCCTGATTTTTCATCGCTGCATAACATCCAGAATGCGCGGATCGACATTACCAACAGCATTGATCTGGCCGTTACGCTGCGCAACATCGTGTCGTCCGATATTTCAACCATCAAGACGCGCCGCGAGTTTTGTGAAACCGCCCTGTCGTTCCTGACACAGATTCACGATTACCTGACGTCAGCGGGTCCAAACGACGAGCCGCACACTTACCTCGATTTGTGCCAGCATATTCCCGACTTGGCGGATGGCGAGCCTCTGGCTGCCGAACCGCAACTGGTCACACTTGAAAATTTCAGAACACAATAAGTAAATGTAGAAAAGAGATACTATCATGGCTTTGATTATCGACCTGAAACCCGAAGAAAAAATCCTGATTGGCTCTGCCGTTATCATCAACGACAAGCAACGGACACGCCTTCACATCTCCGGCGACACACCGATCCTGCGCGAGAAAGATGTGATGCAGGAAGAAGACGCCGCAACGCCGTGCCGCAAAGTGTATTTTCTGATCCAGTGTATGTATCTGGCGCGTAATCCGCGGGAATATCATCCGAAATATTTCGAGTTGTTAAAAATGATCCAGACCGCCGCGCCCAGCACATCCGTCTTCTTTGCGCGAATCAACGCCCATATCGTTCAAGGGCATTATTATAAAGCGTTGCGCGAAGCGCGCGATCTCATCACCCATGAAGATGAATTACTCAAGGCCAGCGGCGTGAGCATGGGATAAACAATTTCCCGTCTTTCCAAAAACAAAAGCCGCCCGAAAGAGCGGCTTTGATCTATTTTATGGCCTTTTGAAATCAGGCCTCGGTATCTACCGAGTTCAGGCTTCCCGTCGTCTTTGTCCCCGTCGTAGCGCCTGAACCGCCGACTTTGAGCTCCCGGGTTCCGGTATCGCCGCTCTTCCCTGATCCCGGAAGAGGGAGATTCTGTTGCACTTTGACTTCCTGACGGGCCTGACGGTATTGAACGCTGCTCTCGACCAGATCGGCACTTTGCTGTTGTGCGCGGAATTGGGCTTCCGCCTGTGCGCTTGCCTCAGCACGAGCCTGATTCGCCTGAGCGCGCTGATAAGCTCTGATTTGACCCTCGGTCGGAAACTGGCGGACACGATCTCCGGTCTCCGAATCACGGACGACCAAAATAGGCTTGCTGGATCCCCCATTGAGATCAACATGCGGACTAAGATAAGGAGCCGTAACTCCCGCTGTCTGAACACGCGTTGGATTTGCCGCAAAAGATTGAGTCGAAGCCGTCTGCTCCGCGACAGCGCGGATCACTTGGGCATTCGATACTGCGGCATTGACTGCCTCAATCATTTTACTTCCCTTACCTTTCCTTCGGACTTAAACCTGCATCCTGCAGATATACACCCGTCCCTATTATCATCATACAGGAGCCGCAAAGGACAAGTCAAGGATTTTTCCTCCTAAACCCCTGTTTTTTTAGTAAAAAAACTGTTAACAACCTAACAACTACTTGAAAAGTGATTTGATCTATTTCACCCCCCCAAGTAATTCACAGATGACTCGATCGAGTCGTTATTTTTAATTATTTGTTAATTATTTTACGACAATTAACACTCTGCGATTCACATAATTATACAGCATTGAATCTATTGGTTTTTTTCATTAACAACTATGGAAAGATTCGCCTGTTTCTGATACAATAAAACTGGCGAGTCATGCGACTTGTCAGGGTATCGGGATCACCTGAGCATGATCAGTGGCAGAGATGTCTGTCATACATGTGTCGGTTTTTTCCCTGCCGGAATGACAATGACAAGATAAAAGCGGAAAGAACCTGACCTGTGAATAATTTTCTGGACACATTAAAAAAGCTGGGCCCTGCGCGTCTGAGCATCATGGGTGCTGTGCTGCTCGGGCTGTTCATTTTCTTTATTTACATCTCAATGCAAGTCTCTGGTCCGAAAATGAAAATGCTCTACAAGGATCTGGGCAGTGAAGATTCCGCCGCTATTGCCGGCAAACTCGAAGAGCTGAACATCCGCTACGAAGTTACTCCCGATGGCACGAAGGTCAGTGTGCCGGAAAAAGAAATCGGTCGTGCCAGAATGCTGCTGGCGCAGTCGGGGCTCCCCAATGGAGGCTCGTTGGGTTATGAATTGTTCGACAAGCAATCGAGTTTCGGTACAACCAGCTTTGTCCAGAACATCAATCAGGTCCGTGCGCTGGAGGGCGAGCTTTCCCGTACGATTTCCGCACTTGAGCCGGTACGCAGTGCACGCGTCCATCTGGTTCTGCCCCAACGCGAATTGTTCAGCCGCGAAAGCCGTCCGGCCACTGCCAGCGTCTTTCTGAAACTGAAGAGCAGCGGCGGCCTTGATCGCGATCAAATCGCGGGCATCCAGTCGCTGGTCGCGTCCGCCGTTCCCGATCTCAAAGTCAAAAGCGTTTCCATCGTCGATTCCGAAGGCGTTCTGCTGGCTGGCGGGAATGAAGATGACTCCACCCTCCTCTCCGCAAAAGCCGATGAGGCCAAGCGCAATTACGAGCAACGGTTGACCCGCGTGGTCGAAGACCTCGTCGGGCGCACGGTCGGGTACGGAAATGTCCGCGCCAATGTGGTGGCCGATCTCAACTTCGACCGCCTGAGTGAAAATCAGGAAATTTATGATCCTGAAGGCCAAGTTGTCCGTTCAACCCAAACCGTTGAAGATAAAAGCAGCGAGACAGATAAAAGCTCGAGCGAAGTTTCCGTTCAAAATAACATTCCAGGCGGCAATGCCGATCTGTTGAACGGTGGCGGACCGACCTCCAACGCTGCACGTACGGAAGAGACCACCAACTTTGAAATCAGCAAAACCATCCGTTCCGTTGTTCGTGAAACTGGTGAAGTCAAAAAACTTTCCGTGGCTGTTCTGATTGATGGGACCTACGATACTGATGCCGAAGGCAAAAAAACCTATAAGCCGCGCTCGGAAGAGGAAATCAAAAACCTGACGGCCCTCGTGTCCTCCGCCATTGGATATGACCAGAAACGCGGTGATACGCTTGAAGTCATAAATATGCAGTTTGCCGATATCTCTACCACGCCTGAAGATGACGAAACCAAAATTCTCGGTTTTGACCGTGGCGATCTTCTGGATGCCGCTGAAGTTATTACCGTAGCGATCATGATCGTTCTGGTTGTGCTTCTGGTTCTTCAGCCTATGGTTGGCCGTTTGCTATCCACTGAATCCGAAGGCGGTGAACCCGAAGGTGGCTACGATCCTTCCATGGGTCTTCTGCCTTCCGCACATGGACAAAACCCCGCGCTGATGCCGCCCGGAATGGCGGGGCATGGCGGCGGGGGTGAAGCAGCGGACTTCCTTCTGGCCCAAGGGGGCAGCGAGGAAGAAGCCATGATCGACGTGCAGAAAGTCGAAGGCCGTGTGAAAGCGTCTTCCCTCAAGAAAGTCGAAGATATAGTTTCAGCCTATCCCGAAGAAACCGTTTCGGTTCTGAGAGGATGGATGTCACAGGAGAACACATAGAATGCGGTCGCGTGAAGATTTCAGAACATTGAGCGGCGTCGAAAAGACAGCCATTTTCCTGCTGTCTCTCGGCGAGGAACATACAGCCAAGATATTCCAGAATATGGATGAGGAAGAGATTCTCGAAATCTCCCAGACGATGGCCAATTTGGGGCGCGTCAGTGCGTCGGTGGTTGAGCGTCTGTTCATGGAATTCGCCGAGCAGATGTCATCTTCGGGGACTCTGGTCGGGACGTTTGAAAGCACCGAACGCCTTCTGTCCAAGGCGGGGATGAACAAAGATAAAATCGGCCAGATTATGGAGGAAATCCGCGGTCCGGCCGGACGGACGATGTGGGAGAAACTCGGCAACGTCAATGAAGAGGTTCTCGCCAACTTCCTACAAAAAGAATATCCGCAAACGGTGGCGGTCGTTCTCTCCAAAATCTCGACCGATCACGCCGCCCGCGTTCTGGCGTTGTTGCCTGAAGGTTTCGCTCTGGAGGTCATTCACCGCATGCTGCGTATGGAGGCCATCCAGAAAGAAGTTCTCGACGATGTTGAAAAGACACTCCGCGTCGAGTTCATGGCCAACCTTGCCAAGACCACGCGCCGCGATTCCCACGAGCTTATGGCCGAGATTTTCAACAACCTCGAACGCGCCGTGGAAAGCCGTATCATGGGGTCTCTCGAAGAAACCGCGCCGGATGCCGCCGAGAAAATCCGCGCCCTGATGTTCACCTTCGAAGATCTGGGAAATCTCGATCCTTCTTCCGTACAGACGATTATCCGCGCTGCCGATAAGGATAAGCTGCCGATTGCCCTGAAAGGTGCAACCGATACGCTCAAAGACCTGTTCTTCTCGAACATGTCCGAACGCGCCGCCAAGATCATGAAAGAAGACATGGCTGCCATGGGACCAATGCGTCTCAAGGATGTCGAGGAAGCACAGCAATATATCGTTACCGTCGCCAAAGATCTCGAATCCCGTGGAGAGGTTATCCTTTCCAAAGGCAATAAAGAAGAAGACGCGATGATTTACTAATGCCAGTCGAGGAAATGCCTGCGTGAACAACGACCGACGAAAATATTTTTTTGATGCCAACAATTTTGACAACCCGAACGCACGCGATCGGGATGAGGACCTTCCTCCTCCGCCCCCTGTCTTTTCACTCGAAGAATTAGGGGCTGCCAAGGATGTAAGTTTTGAACTTGGACGTGAACAGGGCATAGAAGAAGCCCGCGTTTCCCGCGAGCAATATATCGCTTCGCAAATTTCGGGTATTCACGACCAAATTCGTGCCCTATTGCTGGCCGAACAAATGCGCGAAAAGAAATTCGAAGAGGACGTTCTGTCTCTTTGCCGTGCCCTGTTGACACGCATTTTTCCGTCGCTGGCGGCGGCGCACAGTATCGACGAAATCCTCAATGTGGTCCGCAATATTCTGGCCCAGCAGGATCAAGCCAAAATCATAATTGAAGTTCCCGCCGCCGATTTCGCGGAGATTTCCGCGTCCCTCGAACTTCTGATCGAATCGGAACAGGGGCGAATCCAGATCACGCAAGCCGACGATCTGGAGATGGGCAGTTGCCGGATGAAGTGGGAAAATGGCGGCGCCCTGCGGGATCAAGGGATGCTGGTCGATGCCGTTTTGAAAGAAATCGAAGATGGACTTGCCCCGAAGGCCCAAAAAAGCGACAATAGCGAATCAGAGAATGATGTGACTGAGGGAGACAGCGCATGAGCGACCCAGATAATCCTGAAACCGGAACCGGTGATTTCAATCCGAACGAAATTTCCGACCCGAACGAGGGCAAGGAAGAGAACCCTTTTGAAATCGGTGAGCCGATGGCGAGCGATGTGACCGCTATCTACGACATTCCTGTCCAGATTTCGGCTGTGCTGGGGCGCTCTTCCATGAAAGTTTCTCAACTCCTGAAATTGGGACGCGGGGCCGTGATCGAACTTGATAGAAAGGTCGGTGAATCCATCGACATCTATGTGAATAACCGTCTTGTCGCCCGCGGCGAAGTCGTGGTCGTCGAAGACCGTTTGGGCATCACCATGACCGAGATTGTGAAATCAGAGCAGAGCTAGAAGCTCCCCTCTACATCACTAAAATATTGGGTTTTTGAAGCGGTGTGGTAGCCTGCCTCGGAGACCCGCCGCTTGCCGCATCTGCTTTGGGTTCAAGAAGCTCCTTGTTGACGGAGATTCCCATTTTCAAATCGCCTGATGCTTTGAGCATCGTTTCGAGCGTATGGGAGAAATAGATCCATGATGGTTCTTCTTTTAAACCGGAGGTTTCTTTCCGTCTCATATCTTCCATTGTGTGGGTCAGATTGACGATTGTTTTTCTGACATCCTTGATATAGAGGTCGAATGATTCCCCAGTGCCTTGATCCGTCTTGAATTGGAATCTTGCCGCCTTCTCGCCCCTGTCCTTATCAATCAAACCCAAATATGTGACGGGAGGCATTTTTCCGGTCATATCATTCATATTTTCAATCAGGAGTGCGTTTTCGGGGACGCATTTGCGGCTTGGGGAAATCGGGCCATCGCTTCTGAGGCATGTCATGTTTTCGAAATACTGGTTTTTCTTTTGTCCCATCGCCGCACCTTGTTCTGTAGAGCAATGGAGGAAGTATATATCATACTATATATTTATGTCAAATATATAGCGGCTATAATCTCTTATCCCCTTGGAAAGTCGGGGATATTCCCCTATCATGCAAGACGTAAAGGGATTTTGTTATGCGCTTGATGATTATCGGACAGTTGGAAGGCTATATTTCGGCGGCGGGGAAGATTGCCCTGCAACGCGGGGCCAAGGTCATCCATTGCGAGGATGCCGAACAAGCGCTTGGCGCACTTCGGAACGGCAAAGGCGCCGACCTTGTCATGATCGACATCAAGCAAAAGATCGGTCCGTTTATCGAGTCGCTTCGGGCCGAGCGGATTCACGTACCCGTTGTGGCATGCGGGATCGGCACTGATGCCCGCGCCGCCGTCAAAGCCATTCAGGACGGGGCGAAGGAATATATCCCCCTCCCCCCCGATGCAGAATTGATTGCCGCAGTGATCGAGGCCGTGACTGAAGAGAGCAACGCGATGATTGCCTCCGACCCTTCCATGAAATCGGTCGTGGCGATGGCCGATAAAATTGCGCCGTCAGATGCCACCATCATGATTACCGGCGAGTCCGGCACGGGTAAGGAAGTGATGTCACGTTACATCCACCGTAAATCGAAACGCGGCAACGGTCCGTTTATTGCGGTGAACTGTGCCGCCATTCCTGAAAGCCTTTTGGAATCCGAATTGTTCGGTCATGAGAAAGGTGCTTTTACGGGAGCAGTGGGCCGTCGTTTGGGTAAATTCGAAGAAGCCAATGGCGGGACGCTCCTCCTTGATGAAGTCTCGGAAATGCACCCGCTTCTGCAAGCCAAATTGCTTCGTGCGATTCAGGAACGAGAGATCACGCGGATCGGCAGCAACGACGCGGTCAAGGTGGATGTGCGCATTGTCGCGACGTCCAACCGCAATCTCGAAGAGTCGGTGAATAAAGGTGAGTTTCGTGAAGACCTTTATTTCCGTTTGAATGTCGTCAATATCCGTTTGCCGTCGCTTCGGGAGCGCAAGGCCGACCTCCCTGCCCTGTCGCAATTCTTTATCGACAAGTTTTCCGAACAGAATGGTTTACCGCCTAAAAAAATTTCATCTGAAGCGGCCGCCAAAATCGCCGCGCATCATTGGCGCGGGAATATTCGTGAGCTTGAGAACACCATGCACCGCGCGGTGTTGGTGTCATCGCAAAATGAAATCGAAGCGGACGCCGTGCATATCGCGGGGATGGAATCGCGCTCTGCTCTTGCGATGCCAGCCACCAAAGCTCCCGATCCTGCGGGGGTATCGTCTGCATCCGCGCAGCAAGTTGTCAATGCGGGCGGGGTGGAAACTCTGGTCGGGCGGACGATTGCCGATGTCGAACGCGAGATGATTTTAAATACGCTCGGTCACTGTCTGGGCAACCGTACCCACGCGGCCAATATTCTGGGGATTTCGATCCGCACGCTCAGGAACAAGCTCGCCCAGTACCGCGACGAAGGGATCGACGTGCCGGAAGCGTAGGCTAATTCCCTTTTTATTTCTTTTCGGGCTTTGGTTCCGGATTGGTTATGGTGGCATAGACCAGTCTGGATCTTTCATCAATATTCGGGTTATTGGCCACCTGACCGTAGCTCATCTGCACTACACTCGGGTTACTGATAATTCTGCTGACCGCTGCCAGGGACTTTACCCTTGCCGTTGCGCCGTACAATGTTACACTGGAATCTTCCAAGGATAGTTTTTTGGGAATTGTGATGGAATCAAGCTCTGCTCCCGCCTCTTTTCTAAAAGCGAGTTTCAAGGCTTCCTTGAGGTTTTTTATGTTGTCCTGAGTAAATGGAATGCTCAAAAGTTTCATCCCCCCTCCGTTCTCTGCTTTCTCATTGAAGAGCAAAGTCCACACGCCGCACTGAACCACCAGATAGGCGAACTTTTTAGGCTCTTCGACAACCGCTTTAACGGGGTTTTTCAGGTCCCTGAGTTTGTCCAGAGTTCTGGACGGAATTCTTAAAAGCGGCAAATATTCCTCTTCTATCCGTCTTTCAAACCCGTCTTTCAATTCTCCGAATTTCTTCCGGCATTGATCTTCATCCAAATTGCCCATTTCAGGAAAAACGTAGGATCTTAAAATCTTTTTGTCTTTCAGCGGAACCCATTTTCTTTTGTGCGTTCCCCCGCGGGCTTCCTCTTCCTTCACCAATTCGAGCGCCACCTTGAAATTTTTCCGGCCTTTTTCTCCCTTGGCAGAAATTCTGACTTTATAATTCCTGTCATGAAAAATCTGGACATTTCTCTCCCCGTATTTCATCGTTCTTTTCACCGGAATTGGTGCCGGATTGAGAGAGGTGTATATTTCATCAATAGTTACAGGATATGTTTCGTCATCAGTCATTTTTCCATTCCCTACTTTTCAACACGGAGCGTTTTTCCAAATCCGTTGTACGATCTCCGTAGCCGCAGGGCGTTCTGGTGGTTGATGTTTTCTGCCCCAGTTTTCCAGTTGCTCCCGATACACAAAAATTCTGGCCTCGTTCTTTGCGTTCTCGCTTGATGCGGCCTCTTGATCTTCCTGCATCCTCATCATATCCTTTGCTTTGGCGCGGGTGTAGAACAATGAAATCAAGGTTCCCGCCAGCATCAAGCTATTTCCTTTCCACCGGTCCTGTCGCCACTCGTCTTTGCTCTTTCTTACCGAAGCCAGTTCGCAAGCGGGAACATCTCTTGTCCCGACACATTCCTCCAACGCTTCGGTCTGAAAACCCGCCATCGTAAAAGTTCCCGGTTCCGTGGAATCAATCCGGTCGAAGGTCTTTACGACGGCAAAAACAGAGACCAAAGAGGCTGCTATCATTTTAACCAGCGCATGGGAGATTTCTTTTTTCTGCCATGGCAGGTCTTTCACCTGATATTTGTGACTTGCCTCCAGAGCCTGAATGTATTTATCAGTCAGTTCTCTCTTGCCTATACTTACACCCATAGTTTTACACCCTCTATTTCCGGAATATTATGTTATGTCATAAGGTTGTCTACGTTTTACGTCAATAGTTATTGATACCCTTCAGCAATTGATTGCCCTTGGCTTCCAGAAAAGTTAAAATATAAGGGTATATATAAGTCAATTTTCGAATCTCGACCTAAGACCTGCATTCCTTATGGCCAATCCGCCTTCTGCCCTGTCCGGAGTTACTGGAAAATCCGCGATGAAAAGTATTTTTCGCGGCGATTTGGCATTGGCGGTCGGGATTGTCATTATCCTGATGTTCATGCTGGTCCCGATGCCGCCGACCATGGTGGATATCGGGCTTTCGATTTCGATCACTTTTTCGGTGATGATTTTGATGATTACGCTGTTTATCCGGCGGCCTCTTGAATTTTCAACCTTTCCGACCATTCTGCTGATTTCCACCGCGCTGCGTCTAGGTCTCAACCTTGCGTCGACGCGTTTGATTTTGTCGGAAGGGGATCAGGGGCACGAAGCCGCGGGCAAGATCATCGAAGCGTTCGGCGTATTCATGATTCAGGGCAACTATGTTGTCGGCGGGATCGTGTTTGCCATTCTGGTGATTGTGAACTTTATCGTGATCACCAAAGGTTCGGGGCGTATCGCCGAAGTTGCCGCACGTTTCAGTTTGGATGCGATGCCCGGCAAGCAGATGGCAATCGATTCCGATATGTCGGCGGGCATTATCACCGAAGAGGAAGCGAAGAAGAAACGCGCCGAGCTGCAACAAGAAAGTACGTTCTTCGGGGCGATGGATGGTGCGGCGAAGTTCGTGCGCGGGGATGCGATTGCGGGCTTGCTCGTCACATTCATCAACCTTCTCGGCGGGATCATTATCGGCACAACGGCGAAAGATTTGTCACTCGCCGAAGCCGCCAACAATTATTCGTTGCTGACCATCGGTGATGGTCTGGTGTCACAAATTCCGGCGCTGATCGTTTCGGTTGCCGCAGGTCTTCTGGTATCTAAAGCCGGTGTCGAGGTCGCCGCCGACGAAGCCCTGATGGACCAGTTCAGCCGCTATCCGCGGGCAACGGCCATGACCGCTGTGCTGATCCTGATTATCGGATTGATGCCCGGTATGCCGCTATGGCCGTTTCTGGCTCTGTCCGGCGTGGCGGCAGGAGTATCTTTCTTTTCCTTCCAGCGGCAAAAGATCGAAGCGGAAAACCGTGTTCAACAGGAAGAGGCCGAAGCCATTGCCGCGCGTCCGGCGGAAGATCCGATTTCGAAATCTCTGGCGATGGATATTATCCGGCTGGAGCTTGGCTATGCGCTGCTCCCGCTCGTTCAGGGCAGCGAGAACAGTGTGAAGCTCCCCGACCAGATCAAGGGACTGCGCCGTCAATTGGCCGAAGAGATGGGGTATATCCTCCCTTCAGTGCGCATTCAGGACAATTTGCAATTGCCTGCCGGAACCTATGTCGTGCGCATCAAGGAAATTGAAGCCGGACGCGGCGAAGTTCGCCCCGGTATGTTGCTGTGTATGGACCCGACGGGTGAGCCGATTGCGTTGCCCGGTGAAAATACGGTCGAGCCGACCTTTGGTCTTCCCGCGATGTGGATTGATATGCGGTATCGCGAGGAAGCCCATTTCAAAGGTTATACGGTGGTCGATGCGGCAACGGTGATTACCACGCACCTGACCGAAGTTATCAAGGACAATATGGCTGATCTGCTCTCTTACACCGAGACGCAGCGTTTACTCGACGAGCTTCCGGCGGATTACCAGAAGCTGGTCAGCGACGTGATCCCGTCGCAAATTTCGGTTGGCGGGCTGCAACGCGTTTTGCAGAACCTTGTAAACGAGCGCGTATCAATCCGTGATCTCGCCACTATTCTTGAAGGTGTCGCCGAAGCCACGACCTATACCAAAAACGTCATGATGATTACCGAGCATGTGCGCACGCGTCTGGCACGCCAGATTTGTGAACAGAACATCAATATGCATGGGCACGTGCCGCTTGTCACCTTGTCGCCCAAATGGGAACAGGCTTTTGCTGAATCTCTCATTGGTGATCGCGAAGAGCGCCAGTTGGCGATGGCCCCTTCCCTGTTGCAGGATTTTATTGTCGGGGTGCGTACCACGTTTGATAAATTTGCGCAGACGGGTGAAAGCCCCGTGCTGTTGACTTCACCGTTGATCCGCCCCTATGTCCGGTCGGTGGTCGAACGGTTCCGCCCGCAGACGATGGTGATGTCGCAAAACGAAATCCACGCCAAGGCCAAGATCAAAACCGTCGGGCAGGTTTGATTTCCGGCTTTCCTCTTGATTTTAGGAATATTTTCATATATACTCTTTGTGTATGGTGGCCTTTTTTGAAGGAAGGACCTGAAAAAACAAAAAACACGCCAAACGAACTATTAAGACTGCTGGATATCCGCCATTTATGTCCCTATTACCCCCTATATAGGATTTTTGTGAAAATATTGACTTTTATACCCCTCATCAGGTAAGATGGGCTATAATTAAGAAAAAGGTGTGTTGTATGGCTATTAACAAAGACCCTGAAAAGCACGGAAGTTCTATCGCTATCGACAATAGCGGGAAGTCGATTATTGACGGAGAATGGTCATATGGCAACCAAGCCTTCCAGCGCATGATGGCTCAAATGACGGGAAGTCATTTTGACAGTTTAGACGATCAAAAAGAAGTCGACGCAAAAGCACAAAAAGATTTGGAAGATTATGCCGCGATCGCGTGGTTGCAATCTATTCTGGAGAACGCCCGTTCTTTCGGTTCCTCTATTAGTGAAGATTTCTTCAACCTTTCCAGCAAAGAGCTCGAAAGCAGAGGAATTCTGAGCGAGCGCGAAGTTATGGAGGCCAATACCGCCGACCGCGATGTGGCCGAGATGAAGATTCTTCATATTCGTGGACGTGGACTGAATGGCGACGACCTCTTCTTGGTCGGCAGGAGACGTGAAGAATATCTCGGGCAATGTTCCCTTGATTCCGAGTGTACAGACACCACCATGCGCGGTTTGCAAAAAAGACTGGACGCAGGTTTCGACAAGACACGTTTGCCATCCTTTAATCTCTCCAGTGACGAACGCCGATCAGCGCTCGCGCGTGATATTGTTGTCGTTTCCGAAAGATACTCTTCCCAAGCCGGAATGTCGGCTCGCGACTTTGCTGCTGTCATTGGCGGAATTGCCACTATCGAAAGCAGTTTCGGAACAAAAAGAGAAGTTAAAGGGACAAAGCACGTATCTTCGGCCAGTGGCTCTCTCCACTACCTCGACGGGACGATGCGCGGTGAAATCAGCAAGCTCGCTGCAGACAGCCCTATTCGTACGCTGATCCGCCAGATGGGGATCGACATTACGGATGGTATCAGCAAACAGGAAGTCAGGGAGCTGAAGGATAACAACATCCTTGCAGGTAGTGTTCTGGCCCGCAAGATTGTTGACGTTGTCAATGAAAACCCATCTCTTAGAAACGACGTTCATGCCCTTACTGCCGAAGTCTACCGTCGGCACAATATGGGGGATGCAGGTGCAAGAGCATTTGCCAATGGTGGCATCGAAGCTGTCAACAAAGTTGATAGCAGAATTGCGGACAACAACCCGATATTTTTCCGCGGAACAGACAACAGCGCCGTCGTTGCCGAACGCTACAACAAATTTTCTGCAAATGCAGTAAATGCCGCCAGCCCTTTGCTGGATGCCGCTTTTGAAACAAAGGCAGTTATCGCCAAAGTCAGGCATGATATGCCTGCACCACAGCCAGCATAGCTTCGGGCAATTTCCTGTCTTTACAAAAAGGGCCTCTGGATGTCTCCAAAGGCCCTAAAATTTGGTCAGATTGATTAGTGGTTGCCGCGATTTTCCCTGCGCTCTTTGCGGTCTTCCCTGCGCTCCTGACGAAATTCCTTGGTGTCTTCCACGCGGTTTTGATGTTGTTCCTTCATATATTCCTGATGGTCCTGACGCTGGTCTTGCATGAATTCCTTATGCTCTTCACGCTCCTGTTTCATGTATTCAAGGCGATTGTCGTGCTGCTCTTTTGCGTCTTCGACACGTTGCTCATGATAGTCCTTGGCGTCTTCCATGCGTTGGTCATGATATTCATGCGCGCCCTCGACACGTTGTTCGTGGCGTTCTTTTGCCTCTTCCACGCGTTGCTCATGGCGTTCCTTGGCATCTTCGACACGCTCCTGATGGGCGGCCTGAATTTTGGCACGAATATCTGCCGCGCCAGCCCCCTCTTCCGCGCGGACCTGCGCCGGAATGGCCAGAGCACCCAGTACAAGTGCCGAAACCGAGAGTTTTTTGAAAGTTGAAAATGCAGTCATTGTGGAATCCTCCTGAAATTCTGTGTGTGAAGGGTTAAACGCAGCAAATAGATATTCCCCCCCAGGGGAAATATACGATTTTTATTTATTTTTGTTGCCGATCCCCAGAAAGTCCAGTTGCCAGTTCATATCTTCGGGGGTTAACGGGTAATCCGTCCCGCCTCGGGGGTAAATTAGCTCTTTGTGAGAAATTTGTACCATTTCCTGCTGGATCTTGAGGCAAGTCCGCATCGAAAATCCGGCTTTCCAGCACATTGCAACGATGGATTTGGGCGTTTTCATCTCACAAATCTTCTGGACGTTGGCTTTGGACGTTTTGAGTAATGCGGAAAACGCGACCATGATAAACTCCTTGTCCCGAACCGCCAGCGCGTCCCCTATGGCCTCGTCATCCAGCTTACCCTCTTTTAGGTAGGACAAGACGCGGTCTTCGGCGCTGCCTTCCATGCTCATACGGTCGGCGAATTTCTTGCGACGTTTGACAATGGTAGTCAATTCTTCGGTCAGTTCGGGAGGAAAATCCGTACGTTCGAGAAGAATATTTTTGACCGATTGGTCGACGAAGCCGATCAGCTCTTTTGCCATCTCGGCCGAAATATTTTTATGCATGGCAATCGGTTTTTGCCATTCGGGATAGTCCTTGGCCTTATCGACAATATGTTTCAGATCTTCAAGCGAGATATCCGCACCCTTGTTTTCGATCAATATGCGTCCGGCTTCGCGGTCGTCGGTTTCAATGACGGCGCCCGATACTGGCCCAGAAAGTTTGGGGCGCGACGCGATGGCCTGCACCGCCCAGCTCGCGGGGTAGGCCTTCAGGATTTCCAGCAAATCCTCATCCGGCAAAGCCAGACAATATTTCAGGATCGGTTCCGAGACTTCCCGTTCAATGTCGCGGGCAAGCCTGCCCACCACGTCGGGCGGCGCATCGACGTAATCTTTCAAAACTGACGAAAGAATGCTGCGGATTTTTAGAACTTCGTCGAGGGCCAGAACTCCCAGTGCTTCAACTGCGTATTTATACAGACTGCTTTGCTTGTCGCGGGATAAATCGGGTAACAACGCCGCCAAACGTCCCGCTAATGCCAAACGGATATCAGCGTTGTTGTCCTTTACCGCCATATAACAAATGATTTCCTGACTGGCTTTTGGACTTTTGGCCAGTTTCATGCGTTCCTGATCGCTGCCGCTCAGGGCGATTTTCTTCTCTTCTTCAGACGAGGAAGATTTTTCTTTTTTCGAAAAAAATGACGAGAAGAGTCCCATGTACTGATTTTAGCAGTTATTTTGCCCGGTTCAACCATGCATCGGATTGCATTTCCAACAAGCGGGAAATAGTGCGCTGGAACTCAAAGGCATGGTCGTGGCCAGTATAGAGTTTTTGCGGTAAATCTTCGGCGGTAATGACCAAATTACGGCCCTGATCGTACAGGACGTCGACCAGCGTCATCAGGCGTTTGGCTTCATTCCGGCGGTCGTATCCCAGCTTGGGGACGTATTCCAGAAAGACTGTGTGGTATCTTTTGGAAATGGCCAGATAATCCTCAGCTCCCAGAGGGCGTTCGCACAGTTGCGAGAAGCTGAAACGGGCGACGCCCTTGGCACTGCTAGGCACCTGAATGGTCCGCCCTTTGACTTCGATCAGATCGGGGAGGCTTTCGACGCCTTCCGTCAAGCTTAGGAACAGATCATCGCTGCGTTTCGTTGTTTCAGCATTCAGCGGCGAGAAATAGACCGACATTTCTTTCAATTTTCGCGCGCGGTAATCGACAGGGCTATCTACCGTGATGGTTTCCATCCGCGCCTTGATCAAATTGATGAAAGGAATAAAACGGTCGCGTTGCAATCCCCCCTGATAGAGTTCACCGGGCGGCCAGTTGCTGGTGATGACCAGCGTAATCCCCTGATCAAGAATGGCAGTGAAAAGGCGCGAAAGCAGCATGGCGTCGGCTACATCGGTAACATGGAATTCGTCAAAGCATAGAACGCGGGAACGGTTCGAGATGACCAGCGCCAAAGACGGCAGCGCGGCATCCATATCCTCAATAATGCCGTAATCGGAACGACGGGAATGGATATAGTCATGGACCTCGATCATAAACTGGTGGAAGTGGACGCGGCGTTTTTTAATGCCTAAAGGTATAGAGTCGTAGAAAATATCCATCAGCATAGATTTTCCGCGCCCCACGGGACCGTGAATATAGATTCCTCGAGGAGGCATTTTTCGCGATGGAATGAATTTGAATTTATGACGCCAGCTTTTGCGGGATTCTTCATAATCCAACGTTTCATGGTAGAGGCGCGTCAAAGCCTGAGCTGCCGATTCCTGTAGCGGGTCGGGGTCGATTTTACCGGCAGTCAAATGCTGGTTATAGCGGTCAAGTGGCGTCATGATGCGTTTTGGGCGTGTTCCGATGCATATATTTGACCAGAAGGATTGAGATTTCGTAAAGACCCATCATCGGCACGGCCAAAGAAACTTGGGATATTATGTCAGGCGGGGTCAGGAAGGCCGCGACGATAAATATAACCACGACGGCATAGCGCCGCTTGGACGCCAGCATTTCCGCCGTTATCACCCCTGCTCTGGCCAGAATACCCATGACAATCGGCAATTGGAAGCACAGGCCAAAGGCGAAAATCAGGATCATCACCAGATCGAGATAATCGCCGACTTTGGCTTCGAGCATGATGGGAAGCGTGGTTTGATCGGCGCTGCTTTGAAAGCTCAGGAAAAATTTCCACGCCAACGGCAAAACCATGAAATAGACAAGAGCCCCACCGCAAAAGAACAGGATTGGGGCCCCAATCAAAAACGGCAAGAGCGTTTTCTTTTCCGATTCAAACAACCCCGGCGAGACAAATTTCCAGATTTGGAGTGCGATAAAGGGAAAGGTCACAAAACATCCGGTAAAAAACGACACTTTGATGTAGGTGAAAAAAGCTTCGGTGAGATTCGTATAAATCAGGCGCTGGCTGTCATTCGGCCCCATGGCGTCGGCCAAGGGCTTTACCAGAAAGCCGTAAATATCCTCGACAAAGAAATAGGCAAGGATCGACGCAGCGACCATCACCACCACCGACCACATCAGGCGCGTGCGGAGTTCGGCCAAGTGCGAGAAAAGATGATCCTTATTCTCCACCATTCTTTTTCTCTCCGTTTTTTTCTTCCGCCGCTATTTTCTTTTCAGCTTCGATTTCGTCGTGTTCAACATGGTGGATTGTGTTGCCGATTTCATGAACATGGTCGGAAATTTTGCGCATCTCCGCGAGGTCGGATTGTTCCATGAAATCGTCGAACTGTTTGCCAAGCGCAAAACGCATATATTGAAGGCGCCGCACGATACGGCCAAGACCGTAGAGCATGTCGGGAAGTTGTTTCGGGCCGATGGCGATGATTGCCACGACCGCCACCATCAGCAATTCGGACCAGCTAAAGTCCAGCATGATTTATTCGTCTTTTTTGTTGTCTTTATCTTCGATCGAAGATTTTTCGTCTTTCATGCCACGCTTGAAGGCTTTGATCCCTTCGGCAACATCGCCCATCAGACGCGGGAGTTTACCGGCCCCGAACAACAGAAACGCCAGAGCCAAAATCAGAAGTATTTGCCATGGACCCAAGGACATGATTATGCGCTTTCTTTTTGAAGTTCGTCTTGATCGTCATCAGAGTCTTCGATCTGGTCGAATTCACCGATATTCTCATAGTTCTCGGCTTCGCTCTCTTCTTCGGCGGCGCCTTCAATCTGGCCATCCTCGTTTGCGAACAGATCGGCTGCGCCCGGAATGGTTTCAATCGCGGGGCGATTATCAAGAAGACCGGAGGCTTTGAGTTCCTGAAGACCCGGCAGGTCTTTGAGTTCCGAGATTCCGAATTCGTCGAGGAAGGTTGTCGAGGTGATCCATGTCACGGGACGGCCCGGTGTTTCGCGGCGGCGGCCCGGTTTGATCCATCCGGCTTCGAGCAACACATCGAGCGTGCCTTTGTTGGTGGCCACACCACGGATATTTTCGATTTCGGCACGTGTCACAGGCTGGTGATAGGCAATAATCGAAAGCGTTTCGAGGGCGGCACGGGAGAGTTTCTTCTCTTCCTTTTTATTCATAGCCAGATAGGGGCCGATGTCAGCAGCAGTGCGGAACGCCCATGCATCCTCAAGACGCACAAGGTTCACGCCGCGTCCTTCATATTCGGATTGCAGTTCGAGCAAGATGCCGCCCACATCCGCGCTTTCGGGCAGGCGGTTTTGAATGGTGCGCAATGTCACCGGTTCGGGCGAGGCAAAGAGCAACGCCTCGATCAGGCGTTTTTGTTCCGCCGGATCGTCGAGCGCGACCATTTCGGCCTGTTCTTCCTGAGCTTCGGGCGCGTCTTCCTCCACGATCTCTTCTTCTTCGATCATGCTGTCTTCGATTTCAATATCTTGATCTTCAATGATTTCTTCTGACATTAGGCAGTTCCTTCGGTAATGACGGGTTCGCGCTCAACCGCGCGCAGATAAATGGGGCGGAAATTATCGTCCTGACGGATTTCGACTTTGCCCTGCTTCGCCAGTTCAAGTGCCGACGTCAAAAGCGAGGCAATGCTGGAGCGGGCGAACAGCGGGTCGGTGATTTTTTCGGGCACAAAGCTCGTGAGCGTGGTCCAGACGCTTGATGCCCCTGCTTTTGGCAGACGGCCAAGCATTTTGACCATGCGGGCCATGGCGTCTTCCATCGACATGACGGGGAAAGTCAGCGGTTTGTAATGGCTCGACGTCTGGCGTTGCGTGATGTCGCCGTATGCCTTCAAAAGTTGGTACAGATCGACGCTGTATTTATCGGGTTCGGGAGCCGTGAATTTCTCCCGCTCGCCGCGGCCATAGACGGTCAGGTTGCGGCGCATCCCGTTTTTGAGTTTCGCGGCTACGTCCTGAATGGCTTCCAGACGGCGAAGCTGGAAGGCCAGTGCTTCGGCCATCATTTCGGCGCTTGGCTCTTCTTCCTCGGTTTCCTGTTTAGGCAGGAGCAATTTCGATTTCAGGTAGGCGAGCCATGCGGCCATCACCAGATATTCGGCAGCAATGTCCAACGAGAGTTCGCGGGCGCGGTCGATAAAGGCCAGATATTGACGCGCCAGTTGCAAAATCGAAATCTGGGTCAGATCGACTTTCTGGTCGCGCGCGAGTTGCAGCAGCACGTCAATCGGCCCTTCGAACGTGTCGAGTTTCAAAAGCAGCGCGTCACTGTCGCTTTGCGGCGGTACGACTTGCTCTTCGGTAAATTCCGTTGTTTGCTGTATAGCGGTTTCTGTCATGCCTTTAATATTTCTTAATTCCTAGACGGACCATTTGGCGGAAAGTGCGTACTGCCATCTTTCCCAGCCTTTGGCGGAAAGGGGCGGCAGCTCGGCGGCCAGTTGTTCCATAATCTCGATCTTAGCCCAGCAATATAAGGCCAGATCACACCCTGCTTGCAAGGAGAGATTGGCTCGCTCGGCAATTGATCCATAGTTTTCTAGGGCTTTCATGTCCAAATCATCGCTAAAAAGCAAGGAATTAAAGCCGATTTCCTCGCGAATAACGTCATTTATGACAATTTTTGACAAGGTCGCGGGAAAATCGGGGTCAATCTGGTTGAAAATGATATGGGCGACCATCCCCCAACAAGCAGGCGCAAACGGCTTTTTCGCCAGTTCCGCAAAGGGATAGAAGTCGGTATTGCGAAGATCGTCTAGCGTCGCATCCACCCGCGGCAGGTCGTGATGCGAGTCGACACAGGCGCGGCCATGCCCCGGCAGATGTTTCAAAATCGGCGTGACGCCCGCATCGAGAAATGCCAGCGCGGTTTCGGTTGCTGCCTCGGTCACGATTTTCGGGTCGCTCGAATAGGCACGGTCGCCGATAATCTCATGGGTTTTATCGGTCAGCACATCGCACACGGGGGCACAATTTACGTCGACGCCCAAATCCAGCAGGATTTTCGCCATGTCGGTCATATCCTGACGCAGGCGCAAACTCCCCTCGCCCCTTTCGATTTTCCCGCCGTAAAAACGGGCGGGCGGGTATTCGTCCCACTGCGGCGATTTGAGACGGGCAACGCGACCACCTTCCTGATCGATCATGATCGGGCAATTCCAGCCGACGCAGGTGCGCAGTTCGTTTGTCAGGCGTTTGAGTTGTTCGGGATTCACACAGTTGCGCCCGAACAAGATAAAGCCGAACGGTTGCGCGGCGGAAAATAAACTTTTTTCCGCGTAGGTCAAAACTTCCCCTTCGACAGAGAAAACCGCAGCCAAAGGAAGTGGCGTATCCTTACTCATCCTTTTACTCACCTTGCTTGATCACCAGACAATCGCCCTTGGCGGATTTGATTTTGGCGCAGGCGTTTTGCGCGTCATTCAACGACATTGGTCCGGCCTGAACGCGGTAGAATGTTCCCTTTGCGCCAAGATCGGCCTTTTGCACACGCAGCGGCATTGATTTCAAAACGCTGTACTGGCTTTGCAGTTTGGCCCATTTGGTTTTGGCTTCGGCGTCCGATTTCACGGCAGCTAATTGTACATAGGAACTTCCGCTTGAAATTTTTATGGTTTCAACGGCCGGTGCGGGCTTTGGTTCAGTCTTTACCACCGGCTTTGGTTCTTCTTTCGGGGCCAGTTTTTCTTCCACCTTGGCGACGATAGGAGCGGGCTTCGGCTCCTCTTTCTTTACTTCCTTCACTTCAGGTTCTTTAACGGGTTCTTCGGCGACAACAGCAGACTGCTCCGGTTCTTCCGTTTCTTCTTCGTTGCCGAAGGCTTCTTCCTTGGTCAGCGGCTCTTCTGCATCGTCGAGAAGATTTTCAACGTCTTTCTTTTCGCTTCCGGCGTTTAGCGTTTCAAAAATCGTGCTGTCTTTATTGGGAACAGCCATTCCGCCCGGTTCTTCGGGTTTGATTTTATAGCTTTCGGCGTCGGCGTGAAGAACCGGCAATGCGTTCTCATCCACGCGGCCCTTATCGCCACTTGGCCATGTGGCCCAGACGATGGCGACAATCGTCGCGACAACCGCAAGACCCGCGACCATCATCAACAGCTTCGCCATCGAGGGTGGCATCGGTGTTGTGCCCTGACGCTTCAGCACGGATTCAAAAAACCCTTCATCATCGAACTCGTCGCGCGATCTGGTTCCAAATTGTTTCTTTCTCGACATGATCCAATTCCTCTTTCTATTTCGTATCCCAATACAGATCGAACAGTTTTTCATGTTCGCGGATGGCGTAACGGTCGGTCATGCCCGCGATATAATCACAAACAATGCGCGCCCGCGCCTTTTTGTTTTTGTCCCCGCCGACCTGTTCGACTTTCGCCTGCCATGTCTCGGGGAGTAATTTATAATGGTCCATAAAAGCGGAAAAGAGGTCGGGAATAATTTTTCTGACCTTTAGGGCAATCCGTTCGATTTCATAGTGACGGTACATACGGGCGAAGAGGAATTTACGAAGCTCCGCAACCTTGGCATTCATCCCTTTCGAGAAGGTGACAATCTGTTCCCCCGCCAGAGCCACGTCTTGCGGCGAGTCCGGTTTGATCCGTTTCAGATTGGCTTTAGAGACGGTCAGAACGTCTTCGACCATGGCCCCCAGCGTGCGACGGATGGTTTCGGCCAGCAGAATCTTTTTCGGCAAATCGCCATAGGTTTTTCGAACGTCTTCCAGCGTTTCACCGATCAGTTTCAGTTCAGAGATGTCTTCAAGGGTGAAATATCCGGCACTGATCCCGTCCTGAATATCATGGTTGTTATAGGCGATGTCATCGGCAATGGCTGCAACCTGCGCCTCAATCGACGCGTAATTATGCAGCTCAAGATCCATTTTTTGCGAAAGCTCGAACAAGGCAATCGGCAAATTGGCGCGCGAGACGGCCTGTCTTTTTTTCAGGAGCGGGCCGTTATGTTTGGCTACACCTTCAAGTGTTTCCCATGTCAGGTTCAATCCATTCCAAAGGGGGTAGGTTTGTTCCAGCGTGGTGAGGATGCGCAGCGACTGGTCGTTATGCGCAAAGCCGCCCCAATCTTCCATACATTCTTTCAGCACGTCTTCGCCCATATGCGCGAACGGGGTGTGGCCTAGATCGTGAGCCAAAGCCACTGCTTCGGCCAAATCCTCGTTGACCATCAGGCAGCGGGCGATGGTGCGGGCGATCTGGGCAACTTCGAGTGTGTGGGTTAGTCTGGTTCTATAGTGGTCGCCATCGTGATAGACGAAGACCTGCGTTTTGTATTTCAGGCGGCGAAAGGCCGAAGAATGGATGATACGGTCGCGGTCGCGCTGGAATGCTGTGCGGTGGAGACTTTCAGGTTCGTCGATCAGACGGCCCCGCGACCGGTCAGGTCGGCAAGCATAGGACGCAAGTGGCAGGGCGCAGTAATTATACGCCAAAGAAGAATCATCGGAAGAATCATAAGACATGGGGCGATTCTAGACCGCGCGCCCCCCAATCTCAACCGGACTTTTCTATTCATAAATATATGCCGCAAGGACCGGATCGGCTTGGAACACAGCCTCAACCTTTTGGGCAGCAAGGTGGGAAATCCGGTTTTTGCAGTTAAACATGGCCGCCAAAACGTTCCAGCTATACTCCGTTTCCGGCAATTCCACCGCAACGTCAATTTCCCAGCTACCTTCAGGGGGGGTATATTTTCCCGACAGGCCAAACGGCAGATGTTCCTCAATCGCTGCGTTGACGCAGTCAAGGTCGCTTTCATACCCGTCACGTTGTTCGGCAGCCTTCATAAAAATTTCGGCGCAGTGTGCCCTGACGACTTTTTCCACTTCCCCTGCTTTCACTGCCAGATCAGGAATGTCTCCTTGTGGGGGAAGGAAGACCTTCAGAACGATTTGGGTCAGTTTTCCGGCCTTTGTCTTTCTAGTGGAATTTTTCGGCCCCTTAGTATCCAACAAAGCTAGCACATCCAGTTCATCAGAGTCCTGTTCCTCGGCGTCCGGATCGAGCCCCAGATCATCATCCATCTCCGGTGAAAACAAGACCTTAAACAATCTGTCAATTTCGGGGTTCATGGTGGTCAGATCATCCTGCATCTCCGCATCAGGCTCTGCCTCAACTTGGGCGGACTCCGCTTCCTTCGATACTGGCAGAACTATTTTCGGCCATTCCGATCTGTACTTTGCGCGGTATTTCTTATCTTTCGGCAGCTCTTTCAAAATTTGGGGGGCCGGACGTTCCTTTTGGATATCATAGGCCCATTTGATGGCGTCTGCGTCTTCCCTGCCCACTGAGCGCACCAGCCTTGTCAGTGCTTGAGCTTGTCCAAGGTGATAGTCACCGACTTTTGCAACAGCCTCTTTGATTTTGTGAATAATGTCCGAGGTAAAATACCCCCGACTTTCGTTTTTCAGTTCGTCTTCCGTGTATGACAAGAGCGTCCCCAGAAAAAAGATTCCGTTGGCATGCAAAGCTCCCACTTCCAGCTCGGCGAGACCGATACCTCTCATATTCAACACCATATTCTTGTCGTCGCGAAGGTTTGGGGGGATGGAATGGGTGGGACGGTTGGATGCTGTGTCCATATCTACTCTCGTTATGTAATATTTATTTGCCCTCTTATGCAATGGCTCGCTCCGTTCTGTCAAGTTTTTAGGATGGATTTTTAGATGGTTAGCCCCCATATTGGGGTTATGAGCGATATTGACCTAACCCTGACCATCTCCCCCACTGCCTATAACCGCATTGAAGATATGCGGACCGCCAAGGGCAATTCCCGTCTTTACCTGCGTTTGTCCGTGTCGGGGGGCGGATGTTCCGGCTTCCGGTATGATTTTTCGTGGGATGACGCGCCCAAAGCTGACGATTTGACCATCGACGATGTTGTTCTGGTGGATGAGGTCTCGGTTCCGTTCCTGAATGGGGCGACGATTGATTATGTCGTCTCGATGATGGGGGAACAGTTCAAAGTCATTAACCCCAACGCCACGTCCGGTTGTGGATGCGGCGAGTCGTTCTCGGTTTAGCCATGCCCCTGACCCTTGTTTCGTGGAACGTCAATTCGATCAAGGCCCGACTTGCCCATGTGCAGCGTTTTCTGTCAGAGCAAAATCCGGATGTTCTTTTTATTCAAGAGCTTAAAGGTGAGAGTTTACCTGACATCTCAGAAGCGTATGACGCACATTATGTCGGGCAAAAGGCCTATAACGGCGCGGCAACGCTCATTCGCAAGGGGCGCGGTGACGCGGCGGTGATTGCCACCCGCCTCGCAGGGGACGATGCGGATGAACAGGCACGTTATCTGGAGCTGGACTGGAACGGGTTGCGCCTTATCAACATTTACCTCCCCAATGGCAATCCGGTCGGGACGGATAAATTTTCCTATAAACTGGGCTGGATGGCGCGTCTTTATCACAGACTGAAGGAACTGCGCGAGGCCGGAATTCCCTTCCTTGTCGGCGGGGATTTCAACGTCATCCCGACGGACCTAGATTGTTACGATCCTGAATTGTGGCGCGGCGATGCTCTCTTCCATCCCGATACACTCCGTGCGTGGCGCACACTTTTGTCATTGGGGCTTACCGACGCTTACCGTGCGTTCGATACGGAGGGGGATGCCTATACATTCTGGGATTATCAGGCGGGAGCGTGGCCCAAAAATCACGGCATCCGGATCGACCATTTTCTGACTTCCCCGCCTGTGACCGACCGTTTGGTCTCTGCCAAAATAGATCGTATCCCACGCGGGTGGGATACACCATCAGATCATACGCCGATTTTGATCGAGATTTCAGAGTGATGTAGGGACATTTGAGGGGGTGATTTTGCTTCCATTCCATGATAGACTTTGCTCCGCATTGCATTCCACACTCTTCAAGGGGATTCTTTTATGTCTTTCGTCCGTTCCGCTGTTGTTTTAGGTCTGGCTACCACACTCCTTTCGGGGTGCGCCGCCAATCCGGTTATGAAAGATGATGCCGTCAAGCGGACAGCTATGCCGGTCTTTATGCTGGAACGTGACATCCCCGGCCAATTGTTCATGTTTGAAGCGCGCGAGCGCGTTTATAAGAAATACCAACCGGCCACCATTTATATCGAAGGTGACGGCCTCCCCTACCTTGATGAAAACACGGTCAGCGGTGACCCAACCCCCGAAGATCCTCTGGCGTTGCGCTTGGCTGCGCAGGACGGCTCGGCCAACGTGATCTGGATCGCGCGTCCGTGCCAATACAATAAGGGGTGGAGTAAAGGCAAGGCCTGCCCGTCCGAATACTGGACCTCCAAGCGTTTTGCGCCGGAAGTGATCGACGATTACGAGGTTGCGCTCGACAATATCAAGGCGCGTTACGGCATCCCGTCTTTCAATCTGGTCGGATATGACGGCGGGGCCGCGATTGCCACGATTCTGGCGGCCAAACGTCAGGATATCCTATCTTTGCGCACTGTGGCTGGCAATCTCGATCCGAAAACAACATCTGCCCTGCATAATGTTTCCTATTCTGAAGACTCCCTCACCCCTGTCGATTTCGCGCCAGGGCTGGCTGCCGTTCCGCAACGTCACTTCCTCGGCAAAATGGACCGCGTGACGCCTCCGGCTGTTTATAACAGCTTTGCCCAGAATGTTGTCGATGGGCGTTGCATGAATGCGACAATGGTTGACAATGCCGATCATGTCCTCGGTTGGGCCGAGCAGTGGAAGGTTCTGTTGACCATGCCGATGGATTGCGCCGCGCCGCCCGAGCCGGTCAAATTCGATCCGACCCCGCTCGATGGCGATAAATACAAACGCGCGAAATAAGATAAAAAAAAGCCGGCGAAAGCCGGTTTTTTTGTGAGCATAATGGTGCTGCTGAGAAGGATTGAACTTCCGACCCCGTCCTTACCAAGGACGTGCTCTACCACTGAGCTACAGCAGCTTACCAATTAAAGCGGGCTTGTGTTTACAATAAAAATTCCGGCCTGTCACCCAGAATTTTCTGGTGTCCCCACTTTATTTTGTGTATTTTCCCCGTCTAAATTCCCATATCTTAACGACAAAGCTGGACGAATGACCCAAAAAGCCGGACAATCGCCTGTTCCTGATCCACGCAAAAGCCGTCTGGCCGAAAAACGGGCCGAGGCTTTGCGGGCAAATTTGAAACGGCGGAAAGAGCAAACGGCGGCTCGGGATGACCAAAAGAACAACACGGAAGGTAACACCGAAGAATGAGCAACGCGATTTTGAAACCAGACCCGTCCGATTCACTCTCTGCCGTCCCCGGCATTATGCCCGACCACTGGATCAGAGAGCAGTCTTTGAACCACGGGATGATCGAACCATTCGCCGAGAAACAAAACCGCGAAGTAAACGGCGAGAAAATTATTTCTTACGGGTTATCGTCCTATGGATATGACGCGCGGTGTTCGAACGAGTTTATGATTTTCACTAACGTCGATAACGCCATTGTCGATCCGAAAAATTTTTCGACGCAAAGTTTTGTCGAGCGCGAAACGGATGTATGCGTCATTCCGCCCAACTCTTTCGTTCTGACCCGTACGGTTGAATATTTCCGCATTCCGAAAGATGTGCTGGTTGTCTGTCTTGGCAAATCGACTTATGCGCGATGCGGATTGATTGTGAACGTCACACCGCTCGAGCCTGGATGGGAAGGCCATGTGACGCTTGAACTTTCCAACACGACTCCCCTGCCTGCCAAAGTTTATGCCAATGAGGGGATTGCACAGTTCCTGTTCTTCAAGGGATCGAGCGCATGCGAAACGTCCTATGCCGACCGCTCGGGCAAATATATGGCCCAGCGCGGTGTGACATTGCCGAGGATTTAAACATGCTTCATCCTTTCATAAAAGGATTATCATTTACCTTATGCTCCACCTTTGCTGGGGCTGCCTTTCCAAACCCTGGGGAGGGAATGGCATATGGTTTTCTTTTCGGAGCCGCAATGTCGACAAGTGTAATTCCGTTATGCAAGGCTTGGATAGAACAACTCCAAACGCAAAAGAATTTTGAATCAGGTGAGAATGTAGCCGAACTTTTGGCTAACTACCACATTGAACGGATAAGAAGGATGCCAAATGCATAACCTGAAACATTCTCCTTTAGTCGAAGCACCGGAATTTATCGTTATCGACCCACATAAGGCGATGATGGCGTCGAGCCTTGATAAGATCCGCGTTCAGGGCGGCACGCAGTTGAACGGCGAGATTCCGATCAGCGGGGCGAAGAATGCCGCGCTCAAGCATCTGTGCGCAGCAATGCTCACGGGTGATCCGATCCAGTTCACCAATATGCCTGTGGGCCTCAAGGATATTCAAACACTCGCCGCGTTGATGAAAGAAATGGGCGTCGAGATGACGCTGCGCAGTGACGGCGTGATGTTCGTTCAGGCGAAAGATATTCATTCGACCGAAGCCCCTTATGATCTTGTGCGCCGGATGCGGGCCAGTGTTCTGGTGATGGGCCCGTTGCTGGGTCGCTTTGGCGAAGCCACCGTCTCTCTCCCTGGCGGATGTTCGATTGGAACACGTCCGATTGATCTGCACCTTGACGGGTTTCGTGCGATGGGGGCGGACATTACCCTCGAAGAAGGCTATGTGAAGGCCACCGCGCCTGCGGGTGGGTTGCACGGTGCAAAAATCTTGTTCCCAAAAGTTTCTGTTGGCGCGACCGAAAACGTCATGATGGCGGCCACACTTGCCAAGGGGGAAACCGTCTTGATGAATGCGGCCCGCGAACCCGAAATCATCGACCAAGGCGAAGCGTTGATCAAAATGGGTGCGAAGATTTCCGGTCTCGGTACATCTGAAATCCGCATCGAAGGTGTTCCCCATCTTCACGGTATGACGCATGACATTATCCCCGACCGGATTGAAACCGGAACCTTTATGATCGGTGTGGCGTTGACCGGCGGGACAGTAACGCTCAAACATACGCGCACCGATTTTCTGACGTCG
The DNA here is from genome assembly GCA_029558635.1 of Pseudomonadota bacterium. Classification (GTDB taxonomy): domain Bacteria; phylum Pseudomonadota; class Alphaproteobacteria; order Micavibrionales; family Micavibrionaceae; genus UBA1573. The sequence continues at coordinate 145,146 of JAKQEE010000314.1, forward strand.
CTGATCGGGCCGTTGCAACAGGCCGGTGTGACGATTGAAGAAAGCGGCGAAGATGTGATTGTTCACCGCAATGGCAAGCCGTTGGTCGGAACAGACATCATGACCGAGCCCTATCCCGGGTTTGCGACCGATCTTCAGGCGCAATTCATGACGATGCTCACCATGTGCGAAGGCGCAGGCATGGTGACGGAAACCATTTTCGAAAACCGTTTTATGCATGTGCCAGAGCTTCAACGCATGGGCGCCGACATTACGGTTCAGGGCAATTCCGCCATTGTCCGTGGCGTTAAAAAACTCAAAGGTGCGGAAGTCATGGCCACCGATCTGCGGGCATCCGTCTCGCTGATTTTGGCGGGATTAGTTGCCGAGGGAGAGACCACTGTTGACCGTATTTATCATCTTGACAGGGGTTATGAAAATCTTGTAGACAAGCTCGAAGCCTGCGGCGCGAAAGTTTTTCGCGAAAGCTCGCGTCAGGCCGAAGAATAAGAAACCACAACCTAACAGGGTTTACTGCGTATGTTGGCTCAAAATTTTTCAGCCGCACATCTTTCCTACTTGCCGGATTCGGTTCTTACCGTTTTGTGGAGAACAAAATTCGGGCACGACCCTCTCCTTCTCTTTCTTTTTGACAAAATGGCCGAAGAATTGGGAATGCGCAAAAGCGATTCCCCCGTTCTTGCCGAGCAGGCCTTTGTCATGAACAGCATTCTCGAAGTCCTGCAAAAGGCTCCGGATCTTGCCGCTGATTTTCTGGGTGAGCCCAACGTCCCGTCCTATTTTAATTATGTTCTGATTGCGCGAGATCTTGTTGACCGAGGCAACCAGTCTGTCATTGACGCCCTTCCCGAAGAGAGTCTGTCATTACTTGATCAAGTTTACAAAATTGATGAAGACCCCGAGAGCTACCAAGGCTTCTCTTCACTTGCCTCTTTCTGTTACCTGTTATTCGAATGGCAAGACCTCGACATTTTTGCCAATAAATTGCTTACCGGCCAAATGTCTCTGGAAGAAGATATTGATGAGATTGTCGAATATTATCAGGGCGCGGTCTATATCCCGTTGCCTGTCTATCTGGAAGAGCCAACCAGACTTGAAATGGAGATTGCCCGCAAGATTCAGGAAATCTCGTTTATGGTCAACCATCATGATCATTCTGATGTCATCACTTACGGCTATATCGATAAGATTGCCCAGATGCATCCCGAAAATCTGACGGCGGACTACCTCTTTCATGCCATCGGCCTGAACGATAATGCTCAGGCACTTTTTGATCCTTTCCGTTTTGCTTTTGATTATTGCATGAAAAGCTCCAATCAAAACTCTCATCTGGCAACGCACAGGTTTGTGATGAACAGTCTTCACCCTTTGCGCCTGTACTCCTCCTTCTGCGATGAAGGCAAGGCCACACTCGACACGCTTACACTGTCCATGTTTTACCTTTACTTGAAAGAAGACATGGATTTTATGGATCAAGCCATGGAAAAAGGCTCGGATGAATTCAAAGCTATGGTTGCGCGTGCGTTCCCCGGCTTATGTCCGGGAATTGTCCCCACCAAAGATCCGGAAATGGTCAAGCAAATCCATTTGATCCGCCTGACTCATGTTTTGTTTTCCCTTGATTACACAAGCACTCTGCTGAGCGGGGAGCGGGTTATGCCTGTCTGTATTCCCCAGGATTTACTCCAGATTTATGGGGAAATTGAAGAGGCAACGTCTCTGGCCTGCCCTTCCCACCAACTGGCGCATTATCGAAATGACGTTGTCGAGGAGGCCAGAAAAGTCTATATGGCCCTAACGGAGAACTTTCCCGAGCCCGAGCTTCCCATTCTCCCCGCCAAGGCCATCCGGCCCCAAAACGCTCAGGTCCTTGCATTTCCCGCAAAAACCCTTTAATTAGGGGAACTTATTGACGAAAAGACGTACCGGAGTTCCATGTCCAAAGAAGATTTAATCGAGTTTAAAGGGATTGTCAGCGAAGTGCTGCCCAATGCCATGTTCCGCGTCAAGCTGGAAAACGACCACGAAATTCTGGCCCACACCGCCGGAAAAATGCGCAAAAACCGCATCCGTGTTTTGCAAGGCGACAAGGTCGTCGTTGAAATGACTCCCTATGATCTGACCAAGGGGCGGATCATCTTCCGTGAAAAATAGAGTCACCCGTTTGATCCTTGCTTCGGCTTCTCCGCGGCGGGTGGAGTTGCTTTCCCAGATCGGGATTGTTCCCGACCAGATCATCCCCGCAGATATCGACGAGACCCCTTTCCCCAAAGAATTGCCCGGCCCCTTGGCCGAACGTCTGGCCCGCGAGAAGGCGGCTGCCCTTCCCGTTTCTCCAGATTCAATAATTCTTGCAGCGGATAGCGTCGTGGCTGTCGGACGCCGTTCTCTCGGAAAACCCGAAACAGACGATGAAGCGCGCCAGTTTCTGACCCTTCTCTCCGGACGACAACACCGCGTTTACGGCGGAATTGCACTGCGCTTGCCGGACGGGACCCTTCATTCCCGCCTGATCGTGACCTCGGTCAAAATGAAGCGTTTAACAGCTTCCGAGATCGAAACCTATGTCGCCAGCCGCGAATGGGACGGCAAGGCCGGCGGGTATGCCATTCAGGGTCTGGCGGGCCGTTTCATTTCGTCCATCAACGGGTCATATTCCAATATCGTCGGATTATCATTGTATGATACAATGAACATGTTGGAGGGGGTCGGCTTTGGACATCATCATTGAAGAGCAAGACGGTTGTTTGTGGGTAGCAGCAACGGAACGCCACAAGATCGAAGGTCTGGAGGTTGATCCGCCGCACGAACTGGTCCGGTGGGGGTCGATTTTCTGGGCGCGGGTCGACCGGATTGATGCCAAGCTTGATGCTGCTTTTCTTGATCTCGACGGTGAAGTCACCGGCATTCTTTACAACAAGGATGTGCGGTCCTTCGACAAAAAAGGCAATCTGGTCAAAGGCGGGCAGACGCCTATCGGCAAGTTGCTCAAGGCCGGTGAATTCGTTCTGGTTCAGGCCAAGCAAGGGTATCTCGAACCGGAATATGAAGACGACACTCCCTATGAAGACAAATGTCCCGTGGTCAGTATGGATGTGGCCATTCAGGGGCGCTATCTGATTTATACACCGCTCGACGATAGCAACCGCATTTCTTCGCGTATTCGTGACAAGAAGCTCCGCAAGCAGCTCACCGAAATGCTCACCCACATGGAAGAAGTTCACGGATGCATCCTGCGTGCGTCGGCCGCCAATACGCAAAACGATATTCTGATTCGTGAGTCCCGTATCCTCAAGGCCATCTGGGAAGGCCTTTCGGAGTTTGCCAACGGAGAGGACTCCATTTTGATTATGGAGGGGCCGGACGCGCTGCAGCGGTCGCTCAGTGACAACTCCCTCAAGTCCATCCGACGGATCGAAGTGGTGACGATGGATCATTTCTCAACCGCCGAAGATTGGTGCGAACTGTTTGCGCCCGACCTTGTCACAAAAATCAAACCGATTGAAATCAAGAACGCGACGAAAGATCTGGCGCTGCTCGATCATTATGACCTGATTAAACCGATTGAAGATTTGTTCCAGCCTTATGCCTTGCTGGCCAGCGGTTCGAATGTGATTATTCAGGGGACGGCGGCACTTACTGCAATCGACGTCAACCGCGGCGCAGACAAGAATTCAAACCTGACGATCAATCTGGAAGCTGCGACGGAAATTATCCGCCAAATCCGTATCCGCAATCTGGGAGGCATCATTATGATTGATTTCCTGCGCCTTAAAACCGAGAAAGAGCGGGAACAACTTTTGACCCATATCGAAAGACTGGTCGATGACGACCCCTGCACTGTCCAAATCCACGGATTTACCGCAATGGGGCTTTTGGAGATTTCCCGCCAGCGCCGCACCCCAACTTTGTTTGAGCGGGTCGGCTATATGTTTGAAGACGCGTGATTGACCACGCCAACGGCTTTTTTCCATCCTGTATAAAGCGTTTCGCGCGTGACAGCGTCCATTGACGGTGTGTAACGTTTGGCGCAATTCCAGTTTCCGGCAATGTCTTCCAGATTTTTGAAAGTGCCGCTGCCCAGCGCCGCAAGATAGGCCGCGCCCAAGGCCGTTGTTTCTGCGCAAGACGGAATTTCGACCGTGCGGTCCAGCATATCAGAGAGGAATTTCACCATAAAAACATTAGCCACTAGACCGCCGTCCACGCGGATAATCGCCGGATCAATTCCGCTGTCTTTAACAAAGGCATCCATCAAATCTTTGGTCTGGTAGGCTTGGGCTTCGAGCGCCGCGCGGGCAATGTGTGCGCGGGTGCTGTCGCGGGCTAGGCCCAGAATGGCGCCGCGGGCGTTGGGGTTCCAGTACGGTGCGCCAAGTCCTGTCAGGGCGGGTACGAAATAGACGCCGCCGTTATCTTTGACCTCTTCAGCCAGTTTCTCACTTTCAGCGGCGCTTGCGAAAAACCCCAGATTGTCGCGTAAAAACTGAATCGCCGCGCCCGCTACAAAAATCGACCCTTCAAGGACGTAATTCGTTTTGCCGCCGATGCGATATCCGATGCTGGTGACCAGTTTGTTTTGCGAGACTTTGAACTCTTCACCGATATTCATCAACGCAAAACATCCGGTGCCGTAGGTCGATTTGACCATGCCGGTTTCAAAACAAGCCTGACCGATCAGGGCCGCCTGTTGGTCGCCCGCCATGCCGCGGACGGGATAGGGTTTTTCCAGCAAGTCGTCCTGCGTGGTTCCGAAATCGGCGACGTTATCCTTGACTTCGGGCAACAGCGTGCGGGGAATTCCGAAAAGATGCAGCAACTCTTCATCCCATTCATGGGTACGGATATTATAGAGCATGGTGCGGCTGGCATTGGTTGCGTCCGTTGCATGGACTTTGCCGCCGGTCAATTTCCACAGCAGGAAACTATCGACCGTTCCGAAGGCGAGCTTTCCGTCACGAGCCAGTTCTGCGGCGCCTTCAATATGACCCAGAATCCATTTTATTTTTGTGGCGGAGAAATACGGATCGAGAAGCAGCCCGGTTTTTTCCACGATCTTTTGTTCATAGCCACCGCGTTTCAATTTCGCGCATTCTTCCGCCGTGCGGCGATCCTGCCAGACGATGGCATTATAGACAGGCTTGCCCGTTTCGCGGTTCCACAGGATAGTTGTTTCGCGCTGGTTGGTGATGCCAAATGCCGTTATGTCCGCGTGTTGCTTTATAACCTCGCGGACGCAGTGAAGCGTGTCACTCCAGATATCGTCTGCGTTTTGTTCAACCCAGCCGTTTTGCGGATAGTGGAGTTTCAATTCCTTCTGCGCGGTAGCCAATGGTGTTCCGTCCGCTGTAAAGACAATGGCGCGTGATGAGGTCGTTCCCTGATCAACTGAAAGAAATTTAGGCTGCGTCATGTCCTGTAATCTCCTTCACCAACGCCGGAACTTTCTTTTTGATCAATTCGACCTCGTTGGGCGGGAGCGTCAGCCCCCATTTGGTTCGCCGCCACAATATATCTTCCGATCTTCTGGCGTACTCTTTCTTGATAAAATAACGCAGATCATCGTCAGTCGGTGGTTTCGAGAAATCAACCGGACAATCGGGCAGTTTTTTTGTGGCCGTCCAGCTCTCGCGCATAGACGGAAACTCGCCTCTGACGACTGCCATCACCTCTTCGGTCAATGTACGGTAGGTTGTCAGTTTGCCACCGAAAACCGAAAGAAGAAGATTGCCGCTCGATTTGTCTTCGTAGAAGCGATAATCACGCGAGACTTTGCGGGCGTCGGTTTCATGATCTTCGAACAACGGACGGACACCTGCGAACGACCAGATCACGTCTTTCGGTGCAGTTTTCCGTCTGAAATTCTCATTCAATGCGTCACAGAGATATTGTATTTCAGATGGCAATGCCGCCGATTCCACAGGATCACCATTAAAATCCGTTTCCGTGGTGCCGCACAGCGTGTAATCCCCATAAGGGAAGACAAAAATCACGCGCTTGTCCGGCATTTGCAGCAAATAGGCCTGTGTGCCGATATAAAGCCTCGGAACAACGATATGGGCACCCTGTACCAGACGGAGTTTCGGCGTGTCCGACATGACCTGACCCGTCGATTTCAAAAATTCGTAGGCATAAGGTCCGGTGGCATTCACGACAACACGGGCCGTGTGATGTTCTTCTTTATCTGCCAACAGGTCTTTTAACGTAACTTTCCATCCGCAGCTCAGCGGTTCTATTTTTTCGCAGCGTGTATAGGTTTTGACCGTTGCCCCGTGGCTCGACGCATCCAATACATTCAAAACGACAAGACGCGCATCGTCCACCCAGCAGTCGGCGTAGGTAAACCCCACCCCTTCTCCGTTCTTCAACGGCTCGCCGTATTCATGCCGCGCCAGATTGACCTGCCCTGACGCCGGCAGGGTTTTTCGCGGCCAAAGATGGTCATAAAGATATAATCCCAACCGAACCATCCATGCTGGGCGAATGGCGTTTTTATGAGGAATGCAGAATTCAAGCGGCCAAATGATTTGCGGGGCAATGCCCATCAGGACTTCGCGCTCCGCCAAGGATTTGCGGACCAGCCCGAATTCAAAGAATTCCAGATAGCGCAAGCCGCCATGGATCATTTTGGAACTGGCCGAGGAGGTGCAAGACGCCAAATCACCTTGTTCGACCAGCAGAACCTTCAATCCCCTGCCCGCTGCGTCGCGGGCAATTCCCGCGCCGTTTATTCCGCCTCCGATGATGCACAAGTCAAAGTCTGCCATCCTATTATGGTATAACAGGCCGGAGCGCCGCGCAACGAAGGAGTGTGGATTAAGCTACACGCTGGGCATCCATTTTCGACTTGATAACACGGAGTTTGATTTCAAGGTGTGCCGGAGAAAACGGTTTGCGGATATAGGCCGTTACGCCGTTGGCTTTGGCCTGAGACACCGATTCAATATCGCTTCGTCCGGTAACCATCAGAAACGGCACGTTGGGGAAAACCGACCTCATCTGGCGAAGAAGTTCGATTCCCGACATTTTGGGCATATTCCAGTCGCAGATCACGACATCAATCATATCCATCGCGCTATCAGTAAAAACCATCGCCTCTTTGCCGTCGCTGGCCTCGAAAATCTGGGTAATCCCCAGTTCAGTCAACATACTGCGCAGCATCGACCTGACTTCCTGTTGGTCATCAACGACCAAGACCCTTAACCCAGAAACTCCTTCTTCTTTTGCCATTATTTCCTCCTTGAACGGCTAGAATATTTTTCTTACCCATTTACTCCCACATCACTCCGGCAGCGGCCTGAACGCTTTGTCCTTGCGCCACCTGCTCCATGACCCGCTTCAGATTTTCCTGCATGATCGGTTTGGCCATAAATATGGCGTCGTCCGGCAGATTGACTTCCGAGATCTCACCGCGCACCGGATAACCGCTCATAAACACAATTCGCGCTTCGGGGCGAACCAGATGGAACAATTCCGCGAGTTGCAGCCCGCCCAATTGCGGCATCACCATGTCGGTCAATAAGAAGTCAATATCCCCTTCAAAATTATCCTGAATTTCGAGCGCTTCGTTGCCGTTGGCCGCTTTCAGCACTTTCATGCCAAACCCTTCGAGCGTACTGCCCATAATTTCCAGCAGGTCAGGCTCGTCTTCCGCGAGAACAACTGTCTTTCCTTCCAGTCCAAGATCCTTGCCGTTATTTTTGGTGATAACCCGAAATTCTTCCGGCGCTTCGGTTTCGGGAATCCAGATGGTAAAGGTCGTTCCTTTTCCGACTTCCGAGTCGACGTTCAATTCGCCTTTCATTTGCTGAACCAGACCGTAGACCATCGAAAGACCCAACCCCGTTCCCTTGCCCTGTTCCTTGGTGGTAAAGAACGGATCGAATATTTTTTGCAGGACTTCAGGGGGAATGCCCGTTCCGGTATCGGAAATTTTCAACACCGCGCATCCGTCGTTGTTATTCTTGGCCTCAATCGTAATAGTTCCGCCATTCGGCATGGCATCGCGGGCATTGATCGACAAATTCATGACAATCTGTGAGACAATATCGGCCGTAGATTTTATATAGAGCGGATGGTTTGGCAGCTTCAAATCAAGCACTATGTTCACGCCAAGCAGAGGAATTAGCATACCTCCAATCTCCTTAAGTTGAGCGCACAGATTCACTGTTGCATCCTCAGAGATTCTGTGCCTGCCGAATGTCAAAAGTTGGCGGGTCAGTCCGCTGCCACGCTGGATCGCCTGATAGATTTTTTTGAGGTTCTGGGAGATATCATCACCGCGTTTCCACGCGCTTTCTGTCATTCGGGCATAACCTTCCATGATCGCCAGAATATTGTTGAAGTCGTGGGCCACACCGCCTGCCAATTGGCCGATGGCTTCGAGTTTCTGGGTCTGTTGCAGGCGGCTTTCCTGTAATTTGACCTGCGTCTGGTCGGCGAAAATCCCGATCAGCAAATCGTTGTCTTTTCCCGTTGGCGAAAGGTCGATCTCCAGCCAAATTTTTTCGCCGCTCGGCAATGTCTTTTCTTTCCAGACGTGTGCCTTCTCATTTTTAGTGACGATTTCGCGCAATTGTTCACAACTGTCCCTGAACTCTCTTTTGCAGAAATTAAAGATGGGCTGATCAAGATAATCGTTACAATCCGTTCCCAGAAGATTGGATAGGGCTTGGTTAACAAACAGCACCTTGCGTTCTTCGCTTTTGTTTTCAGCCACAAACATTCCCAGACGCGAGGTCTGGATAGCCTCCATCAGGATGTGGTTCTGGGTTCCCAATTGCGTCAGGTGGTCATTGCGGGTTTTAACCATCGAAATGTCGGTCAGCTCGACAATCGTTCCATTCGATTTTTGCGGAACAGCGCGGACCAGAAAATACCTACCGTCTTTCAATTCGATGATTTCGCGGAAACTGTCCGTATCTTTATAACCCTCCTCCAGAAACAGACCTGTTTGATCGTGAGCGTCCACCGATTTGTCATAGATGTAACCGATGAATTGCGGGAGGTTCTTGATCGGACGGTTTGCGCGCGTGCAGCCATGCGCCAGTTTGCAGGCACGACACGATTCTTCCATTTCTTCCATACTCCCCAGATCGGGGATCAGCTTGCAGGCGCGGCAATTGGCTGTTTTCAAATTTCCATCCATGTCGAAATAGATCAGGGCCAGATCCAGAGAGTTAAGCGCATCTTCCAAAGCCCTTTCCCCGAACATCGCCTCACCATCAAAAGACGAAGTGAGCCATTTCTTCCAGACTCTGAAAACCGATTTTCCGGAATTTATGTTTTTCAGCATAATATTTCATCCTCTGGTTGTGAGTCTAGTCAGCAATTATTAACAGTTTACTTTGACATACATATGCATTTATCTGCCTGTGCATATCTTTTAAAACACGTTATGGATCAATTGGTTGATGAGATCGTTTCATCTGACTGTTTTTTTGTTTCTTCTGACTTTCGGCTGCTTATCCTTGCCTGCCGAAGCGAAAAGTTCTGCCTCAATTACAGGTGTCGTTGGACTCAACACTGTGCCGAGCGCGCGGATGGATGATGAGGGCACAATCCGCACCACTGTTTCACGGGACGGTCATTATGTGCATGGCAGTGTCGGTGCGCAGATTTCAAGCGGCCTCTATTTCGGACTGCGCCAAACGGTTCTGGACAAGAACGATACCCACCTTTTTCCCGGCATGGATGTGAAGCTGCGGCTGCTCAGCGAACGTCAGTGGCGACCGGAAATTTCTGTCGGGTTGCAATCGGCGTTGGGACACAAACGCATGGCGGCGGAATATCTGGCGATGTCAAAGCGGTATAAGGATTTCGATTTTACACTCGGCGTCGGGTGGGGACGGATGGGAACGCGGCAGCAAATTCCCAATCCACTTTTGCTACATGCTTTTTCAAACGACCATCGCGCGCTTGATGGGGAAAGTCCCAACCGTCCGTCAGACTGGTTTACGGGCGGCGCGGGATTGTTCGGAGGTGTGCAGTATGATTTGCCGATTGATGGCCTTTCTCTCAAAGCCGACTGGAACAGCGACAAGTGGACAGCGGAACGGTTTGCCGATCCGTCTTTTGATGCCCCCGCGCCGTGGAGCATCGGTCTCGCTTACCGTCCTTATGACTGGATTGATGCGGGCGTTGCGTTGCAAGGGACAGACACCATTCTGGCGCGGATCAGTTTATCACCAAACCTGAAGGACTGGGTAGGGCGCGATGCACCACCTCCCTCACCTGTTAATCTGTATCCGCGGGAAGAAAAACCCAATCCGTTGAAAAAAGTGTGGAGATCAAGGGAGACCAGATTTCTTGGATTGGACGCAGCAACCAAAAACGATTTTCATGCGCAGGCGCGCCTCGATCTTGACGATATTCGCTCTACTGCTTCACAGATCGGGCAAGGTGCGCGGCTACTTTCGAATTCCGCCGGAACGCGGCCCGAACAAATCGCGTTTCTTCTTTCACGATACGGGATGAAGGGACCTGTCATCACCATCAACCGCCACGATCTGGAACGCGCCGAACTGGACCGACAGGGCAGCGCCGAGGAAATCTGGCGCAATACATCTTTTTCCTCTTTTCTTCCGGATCCTCTCTCGAAAAAGCGTGCGGCGATGGACGATCATTTTTCCTTTCGGGTCAATTGGGTCACCGATCTGTTTTTGCTCGAAGACCGCAAAAGCGTGATGGCACGCACCGCCCTGCTTCCTGCCTTTACCGAACGGCTCGGACGGCATTTTCTGGGCCATATGGAATTCCGTTTCAATCTCGCTGAGAATCTCGGCCTCTTTGCCGATTATCCGGATGCCCACAACCCTGAAGGACGGGCAGATATCAATCTGTTTACACAAAACCGTTTTGTACTGGAACGGCAATATCTGTCAGGGTTTGTGACATTGGGCAACGATCTGCATGCCGCAGCCAGTCTTGGCTATCTTGAAGAAATGTATGGTGGCGTAACGGGAGAAGTTTTATATCGCCCGTTTGCCAAACCGTGGGCGCTTGGTCTGGAAATAAGCCGTGTATTGAAGCGCAATCCGGAAACGGTATTGGCCATGGGAATGAATGACGATCCTGCGGTTTTGACCAGTCATCTCAACGGGCATTACGAGTTTGCAAATTCCGGCGCGACCCTTCATGCCAGCGTCGGACGATATCTGGCGGGGGATGTCGGCGGAACGCTTGACCTCTCCAACACATTCGACAACGGCGTGCGTGTTGCGGCCAGTGTGACGGCGACCAACCAAACCGACCGCGATATTTATGGCGGGAAGACCAATCTTTATTCCGGAATTTCCTTGTCGCTGCCGCTCGGCAGTTTTCCCTTTATTTCTGAAGGCAGTCGAGCGATCATGAATGCGGGGCCGCTTGGACGGCGCACGGGGCAACGGCTTGACACTCCCGTCTCTCTTTACGAGGTGACCGAGCCGTTATCCTACCGCGCGATTACGCGACACTGGTCTGAGTTGATACCCTAGGGAGCGGAGTTTCCATGAATTTTTCACGCGCCAGTTGGTCGGCTGCCTCTCCGGTCGAGAGGCCTTTGTTATCGGCCAGCGTGAAGACCTGCCCCAGCGTTTCCTCGATACGCGCGACATGCGCCATCATCGTTCCACTGGTCAGAGGATGAGTGTACGGGTTGCGTCCGGTGCGGGCGAAGTATTCGTAACCGACACTGGTAATTCCGCCCGAATTGATCGCGTAATCGGGTGCATATAAAATTCCACGATCCTTCAACATCAAATCGTGCCGCGGTTCGGCAAGCTGGTTATTGGCCGCGCCGCCAACGATGGCCGCCTTTATATCAGGGATCGTGCGGTCGTTGAGAATTGCTCCCATGGCGCAGGGTGCAAAAATATCGACATCTTCGGCGTGGATGGTGATTGGATCACCGATTGAGACTTTGTCCGCAAATTCGGCCTGTGCTTTTTCCAACGCTTCTTTATGGAGGTCCGCCACCACTAACGCTGCGCCATCTTCAACCAAATAACGCGCCAATGCATAACCGACGGCCCCCATCCCCTGAATGGCGACTTTGCGTCCTGCCAGCGATGGATCTCCGTATTTCTCTTTAGCGCAGGCTTTCAATCCGCAGTAGACACCGTAGGCCGTCACGGGTGACGGATTGCCAGAGACTCCATCTTCTTGGCCATGAATGGCTTCGGGAAGTCCGGCAACATAACTTGTTTTCTTTGCGATCTCGATCATGTCGCTTTCGGCTGAACCGACATCCTCCGCAGTGATATAGGCGCCGTTCAAACTTTCGATTGCCTCACCGAATGCGTGAAAAAGTTCCGCAGTTTTAATCTGGCGCGGGTTGCCAAAGATCACCGCTTTTCCTCCTCCCAGAGGCAAGCTGGCCAATGCCGATTTATAGGTCATCCCTTTTGAAAGTCTTAAAACATCAGTGAGGGCGTCTTCAAAAGAAGCGTAAGGGAAAATCCGGCATCCGCCCAGAGATGCCCCCAAATTCGTATTATGTACGGCGATAATAGACTGAAGACCCGTGGCCGGATCTTCAAAATGGACAATTTGTTCATGATTGTCGAAGCTGGGATGATTGGTAACGTCGAGCACTTTGGATGAAATCATCGGGGTCTTCCTTTTTTTCAATGATATCAAAGCACATAGACGCGAAATGTGCGCTGCGTCAAGAAAAACGGATAACAAAATTTACTCCTTTTTTATTTTTTTGTTTCCATAATTTTTTGTTTTATGATAAATTTTTACTCAAATCCCCAATCTTTTTCATAACTAGTTAATGGGGATCAAGTAGGCTTGGTAAAAGCAAAATTATAAAAAATTCAATGTTATATGGCGGGTTGGTGTTATGAATATCGTGAAATGTGCCTCGATGAAGGCATCGGCTTTTCTGTTTGGAAAAATCTATGAGCAAAATTTCGAAATTGTCAGTGCCAATACGGACGAGCTGCGTGAGCAGGTTTTCCGCTTGCGGAATGAGATTTTTTGTGTCGAGAACGGATTCAAGACCTTTCAGGTTCATGAGGGCGGGCTGGAGTACGATGCTTACGACAAACGTTCCCGTCATGTCTTGTTGCGTTACCGTCCTACCGGACAGAATATCGGGACCATCCGTGTGATTATGCCCGATCAGGAACAAGCGCTTAACTCTTTCCCGATGCAGACCAGTTGCGATCATCCCATTCTTAAGAATGAGGCTAAATCTTCATCCTTGTGTGAAATTTCGCGTCTGTGCGTTTCTCAGAATTTTCGCCGCCGTCTGAATGACGGGAGCGTTCTTCCAGACCTCCATTTGCCAAGCGGCCTTAAGTTGACCAACCCGGTTACTTATTTCCTGTCACGCCGCGTTATTCCCTTTATGCCTCTCGGGTTGTTCCGCGGGGCGTTTGAAGAGGCCTTGCTTGCCAACCGACTGGAGTGTATGGGAGCCATGGAACCCAAACTGATCCGCTCGTTGCGTCGTCTGGGGTTCTTTGCCGACAACCTGGGGGGAACCATCAACCTGCATGGCATTCGTCAACCAGTGATGTTCAATATCAATTCGCTTTATGACCGCGCCAAGGCCGAAAAGTCTATTCTTCTGCCGTTTATGACGGATTACGGGCGGTTGCACTCCATGGCCAGCACTCTTTCCGGAGATATCGCGGCAAAGCCTGCCCCTGCTCTGCAAGGTTATAATGAAGAAGAGATAATCGCATCTATCGGCGCAATGAATGCGTGTTAGGTCTCCACCTACCGTCCGGTCATTTTATAAATTTCAGGAATTCCTCTTTATAAGGAGAATACTTTTTGTAGGCCAGTATGTATTTTAATTTCTGAATGGGGTTTTTGTTTCCTAGGTATAGCCTTTTTTTGACCATCTTATTGCGTAACAAATCAATCTGCATATAATCCGGAGCGATACAGGGCTCAGCTTTCTTCGTGACGTACTTTAGAAGCTCAACAGCAATAATCGCGCCTCCAAGATGTACCGAGGGACAAAGAGAAGGTCCTGTTTGGATTTCAACCAGTCGTTCCGGTCTGAAGTCCATGTATTTGAGGTGGAGGGCCGATGGAGTCAGCCCAATTGTGAATCTGATCAGATTTCCAAAATTGTCCAGCTCATCCTTGAAATCAAAATATTCTTTAAAGCCCACTCCACCCGGAGCAAACATCAAGAAGGTTGCCGAGACCCCAAGGGGTGCGGAAAAAAGAACAGGTTTTTTTAGCCTGTAACATGCGCTTTGCAGTATATTCCTTGGGGAGAAACAGAAAAAGTCAATCGCATCAACGACGATGTCAGCGCCTTCGAGAAAGGAATCGACGTTGTAATCCTGAACGCCGTCTTCGAAACACTCGACCTGTGCGTGCGGGTTTATATCTTTAATCAAATCCCGTAGGACGTGAACTTTCTTTTTTCCCAATGAAGAATGACTCGAGCTAACCTGCCGGTTGATGTTTTTAATGTCAAAGGTGTCTATATCTGCAATTTTGAAGTGACCGACACCCATCCTTGCAAGGATAGAAACTACAGCCCCTCCGATGCCGCCAAGACCGGCAACACAAACTGTCAGCTGCTGTAATATACGCTGCTCGTCTTCGGAAATAACACCGATGTTTCTTGAAAAGCTTTCAGCGTAAATTTTGTCGTCTGTCATGATTTTCCCAGAGGGCAATGTTGAAATGTCGATCCCGATTCAGGCTCAACTAGAAGGCTCATGTCCAAAAAATAGAACAAATAGCGGGTTGAGGGTAAGTGGCTCCGGTTTATTTGTCCACATAGCTCTATGACACAAAAAAACCGCTCCCGGTTTGACCCTGAGGAGCGGACTCTGAAGTTTCGGGTACCAGAATGGATAAAAACCGTTCTTATTGCCCTCTTGCTGAAATCTAAATTCCCATTACCCCACTTGTTCTCCGCCGCCTGCCCGCTTTTACCAGACACTTTACTTTCTTATAGACACTGGTCGTTTCGACCTTTTTAACCGACCGGACATGAAGCCCGTTTTCCTCACCCCTATAATTATAATTTACATAAAATTTTACATAAATGCAAGCGCTTTTTTTAACTATTTTGTCAAAATCGTGGAGATTAGCTGGTCCAACCCCCTGTCCAGCATATTATAAACCTCATGAAACCCTTCAATTCCGCCATAATACGGGTCGGGGACGTCTTGCTCCCCGAACCCCGCATAGTCCATCATCAGGGCAATTTTCGGGTGAAATTCGGGGGGTGCGATGCGCTCCATATGGCTGACATGGCCCCGATCCATGCCCAAAATGAGGTCAAAATCTTCAAAATCGGACCGTACAATCTGGCGGGCCAGCATTCCCCCAGTCCCGATCCCCTTTTCCTCACACAGCTTCAAGGTTCTGGGGTCGGGGCGTTCACCGACATGGTAAGAGTGGGTTCCTGCTGAATCGACTTCAAATGTGCTGCTCTGTCGGACTTGGCCGATCTGGCCGATTTTATGCCTTGCCACCGCTTCGGCCATCGGCGAGCGGCAGATATTTCCAGTGCAGACAAAGAGTATTTTATATGTCATACCAGCCTCCGAAATCATCGGGAAAAAGGTAATAGTTTTCTTGACCTTTTTATGCCCCACCCCCTACGATGTTGCAAGTTTGATGAAACACAAAAAACAGGTTTTCGAGTGACTTCCGAACAGATACTCCCATCACCCTCTTCCAACGATGATGACGGGCAGGACATTCAAGACCGGATCGTTCTGCGTCTCGCACAAACGGAAGAAGAGGTTCGGGCCGCCCAGCGCCTCCGTTACATCGTTTTCTATGAAGAGTTTGGCGCTCATCCCCCTGCTGCAGTTGCCGCAGCCAAGCGCGATTTTGACGAGTACGATCAGTATGCCGATCATCTGATTATCATCGACGAAGACCGCAAGCCGGAAGATGGTCAAATCGTTGGCACGTATCGCCTGTTCCGTCGTGACAAACTTCCTGCCGACAAGGAATTCTACACTAGTCATGAGTTCGACATTTCGCCTTTGGTAGAGAGTGGCGCCAAGTTGCTGGAGTTGGGACGGTCGTGCGTTCTGCCGGAATACAGGACGAAATATATTTTGCAGCGTCTATGGGCGGGGATTGCCGATTATCTGGCCACCCACCAGATCGACCTGATGTTCGGGTGCGCGAGCCTTCAGGGTGTATCTCCCGAAGCCGTCGCCGGACAACTGGCTTATCTGCACTATTTCCACGCCCCGCCGGAAAATTTATGTCCCAAAGCGATCAAGGATTGTACTGCGGGGCTGCATCTTCCCGCCAAGGAAGATGTCAATGCCAAGCGCATCTTTGCGTCCCTGCCGCCGCTGATCAAAGGCTATCTGAGGGTTGGCGCCTATATCGGGCAAGGCGCGTATCTCGATTCCGATTTCAACTGTATTGACGTGTGCATCGTCATGCCGACCAGTCAGGTGAAAGCGAAATATCTCAAGCACTACGAGCGACAGATCCAGAAGGAAATTGTCAGCGATTCCGAATTCAATCAAAATTTTTCCAAGTAGTTATATTCATCATGTCGTCATTTTTTGCCATTCTCAAAATTCTGGCTCTGGCCGTATGGACTTTACCGCTAACCACTCTGCAAATCATCCTGCTGGTCTTTTATAAAGGCAAAGGCGCGTATTACATTCCCCGTCTCTGGCACAAGGGCGTGTGTGCGATCACCGGTTTGAAAACGGAAATTGGCGGCCACCCCATTCATGGCAAGCAAGTGATCTATGTCAGCAATCACCTGTCCTATCTCGACGTTCCGGTGATCGGGTCCTATTTGCTCGCGTCTTTTGTCGCCAAGCTCGATGTGGCCGGTTGGCCGGTTATGGGAGCGTTGGCCAAGGTTCAACAGACCGCCTTTATCAGCCGTAACTCCTCCCACGCCAAAAAAGTTGCGGGGGCACTCGATACGATGCTGCAAGAAGGCAAGAGTCTGATCCTGTTCCCCGAAGGCACGTCATCCGCCGGAACATCTCTTTTGCCGTTCAAATCCAGTTTGTTTTCTTTGGTTATCCCTAAAGAAGAGTCGCATATGACTCCAGTTCCGATCCAGCCATTCGTTCTGGAGTTGATTAGCGTCAACGGCACGCCACCCACCCCGCAGTCCCGCGACCTGTATTCTTGGTATGGAGAGATGGATTTCGCTCCGCATATCTGGGAATTCCTGAAAAACCGTGGGGCCACCGTCCGCCTGACTTTTCTGGCTCCGGTTACGCCCACGATCGGGCAGGACCGCAAAGAGCTTTGCCGTATTGTGCAAGACGAGATCCAGACTGGACTACCGGTCTCCGACGCGGTATGACTCACAAAAATAAATAAGGAGATGCAACACTATGAACCTCGATAAAACCGACATTGCCAAACTGCAAACCTATCTTCAGAAGAAATTCGGTAATCCCGGATTGACCGTCCGTGAGCGCAAAGTCGCCGATTCGGTCGAGGTTTACCTAAATGGAGAGGCCATCGGGACCATCTACAAAGATAACGACGAGGGCGAGATTTCCTACGATTTTAATATGTCTATTCTGGATATTGATCTGGAAGAGGCCTGATTTATCCCAAAATTTGGGAAAATACCGATCTTTGTTTTGCCAAATGGGTCTATCCTATTGTAAACTATAAGCTGGTGGTCTTTTCTGGTGAAAATGCCCTTTGGTGGGTCGGTCTTGGTTCGGGAGTGTCTATACATGGTGTCTTTTGATTTTTGCCGCAAGGTATTTGCTTTTTCCGCTCTAATCTGTGTGATCGGGGCACCTCTTCCTTCTCAGGCTGCGACGGCTATTGATACGGCTTGCGATCCAGCCTTCCTTGATCGGTTGAAAGAGCGCGCATGGGGGGAAGCCCAGCGCGAAATGATGACCAACAAGCAAATGATTTGGAAGCCGGATAGTGTTCTAGCACTGGGTTGTTACAGCCAGTGGATCAGCGCAATGGGTGTTTCTTTTACCAAAGATAACGGGAACGGTCTGAAAACCATTACGAATCAGGCTCAATCGTATCTCACCGCATCTTTCAACCATTCCCTTGGGGGCGGAAACCTTCCTGGACCAAAGCAGAGCAGCGTCTGCTCCAATATCTCGGCTTTGTGGCAGGGGGCCCAATGCGGAAACCTGAACTTAACCATGCTGCAAACGCTCGGCGAAGCCAAGGCCAGTGACCCGCGAATCAAACCTACGGCTTGTAATTCTCCGGGTGCGGAATGGGCAAAAGTCACCAGCGTCATGACCGTTGGCGGGGCCAATGCTCCCTATGACAAGATGAGCCTCTTTACCTCGATTGTGGCCCCAAAGTCTGAAGCCGGTGCCTGTTCTGCGGGGATCAAGACAGGTGTCTCTCTGGCGCAGGGTAACAATCCGGAAATCGTCTGTCCGAACCCCGGTTGCTATCCGGATGGCAAAGCCAACCCAAAATGCCAATAGGCGTTTAGCATCTTCTTCCTTGGTTTTCTTGTCTTCAGGCCCTATAAAGGGCCTGAGATATTTTGAAAGATTTTTCCTCTATGAGTTTGTTCTGGCTGTATAAAAAGACGATGACTGTCGGACGCCCCCTGATCGGGGCGGTGTTGTCGCGTCGCGTGGCTCAAGGCAAGGAAGATCCGGCGCGCCTTGACGAACGGTGTGGCATCCCCTCATTGCCCCGCCCCGCTGGAGCGTTGATGTGGGTGCATGTGGCCAGTGTCGGCGAAGCGCAATCCATGTTACCGATGGTTTCCCTGTTTCTTGACCAGAACCCGAGCGCGCATGTGCTGATAACCAGTGTGACCCGCACGGCAGCCGAACTTCTGGCCAAGCGCCTCCCTCCTCGATCATTTCACCAGTACCTTCCCGTTGACCGGACAAAATGGGTACGGCGCTTTCTCGACCACTGGAAGCCGGATGTTGTTTTATGGGCGGAATCCGAACTTTGGCCCGTTATGGTTGTCGAACTCAACAAACGGCATTTGCCAGTGGCACTTCTCAACGCGCGGATGTCGCCCAAATCATTCCGCAACTGGTCGCGAGCTAAAGGAATGGCGGAACAGATTCTTTCTTCCTTTACCGTCATTCTGACCCAGACCGAGCAGGACAAGAATTATTATACTGCGCTGGGCGGGCGCAGCGTCGTCGTGACGGACAATATAAAATATTGCGCCGAGCCTTTGCCCTGTGATGCGGCCGAGCTGGAAACCCTGCGCCAAGCCATTGGTGGGCGTCCGGTGTGGGTTTATGCCAGCACCCATGCGGGCGAAGAAGAGCTAGCTCTGGACGTTCACCGCCAGCTTGAAAAGTCTTTCCCCGATCTGCTGAGCGTGATCGTCCCGCGGCATCCGGAACGCGCGGCACAACTTGACTCATTTTTTCAAGAAAACGGTGCAAGTGTCGATTTTCGCAACCAAAAGCCCATTCCCGATTCCTCAACCAAACTTTATGTGGTGGATCGTCTTGGTGAGTTGGGGCTGTTTTACCGTCTGGCGCAAATTGCCTGCATCGGGCGGAGTTTCAGTGACGATGGCGGCGGCGGGCACAACCCGCTTGAAGCAGCCTTGCTGGGGTGCGCCGTATTGCACGGTCCCGATATCCAGAATTTGCAGGATATTTACGACCAGATGGACCGGAACGGGGCGGCCATTCCGCTGGCCCATAAATCCGATCTACCCCCTGCTCTTGCTTCTTTATTTTCCGATTTGGGGCGCCTCGCCACGCAGCGGCAAAAAGGGTATGATTTTGCCCAGAGTAAAACCCATATCCTGAAAACCATTATCGAGGAGCTGGAGCCAGTGTTTCTGATGGCACATCTTCCGGTTCTGAAAGCTGAACAAAAATGAAAACTCCGTCCTTCTGGTATCGTCGTTCTGCGTCTCTTTGTTCATTGGCTCTTTCCCCTGTCGCTGCACTTTATTCAACCTTGTCGGGGCTTCATCAGGCTTTCGCCGTTCCTCAGGAATCTCCTATTCCGGTTTTATGCCTTGGCAATCTGGTGGCGGGCGGCGCCGGCAAAACCCCCACGGCCATTGCATTGGCCAAATTGATTGAAAGCAGCCGGACTTTTTCTTCGCCGATGTTTGTGACTCGCGGCTATGGCGGAAATGTCGCAGGACCGGAACGCGTCGACAAAACCGAGGAAGGCGGAGCGTTGGTCTGGGGGGATGAAGCGTTGCTTCTCGCCCGCCATGCTCCGACCATCGTTGCCGAAGATCGTCATGCGGGGGCAGTTTATGCGCATGATACGGGTGCGGATGTTGTCATCCTTGATGACGGGCTGCAAAACTATACGGTCCGCAAGAACGTTTCCTTTTGCGTTGTGGACGGGTTGATGGGGTTCGGGAATGGCAAGCTCATTCCTTCCGGTCCGATGCGCCAAACGTTCGAGAACGGGTTTCGCGGGGTGGATGCCGTTATTCTGATCGGCGAGGATTTGGCGGGCGCGCGGGCCAAAATTCCGGCGATGCTTCCCGTCTTTACCGCCCAGATCAAAACCGATGCATCACATCTTTCCGGTTCCTATATCGCGTTCTGTGGAATCGGTTATCCGGAAAAATTCAAAAAGACTCTGGATGACATCGGCGTGTCGGTTGTGGCGTTCCACGGCTTTGCCGACCATTACGAATTCAAGGCGACCGAGCTGGACAAGCTGGCCAACGAAGCGCGGGCGCACAATGCACGCCTGCTGACCACCGAAAAAGATTTCGTCCGTATCCCCGAATGTCCGGCCAAACCGTTGATCGACATTTTGCCGATCGAAGTTGTGTTCGACGCTCCGGAGTCCCTGCTCTCCTTTATCCAAGAAAAGGCCGCGCGATGAAGCGGGTGCGCTATCTGATTGAAGCCGCGTTGGCGCGCTCGCTCATTTTCCTGTTCGGGAGAATGTCTGCGGCGCATGCCTCGGCCGTGGGTGGCGCCATTCTGGGGTTTATCGGCCCCAAACTTTCAGCAAGCCGCAAAGCCGCGCGACATATCGAACAAAGCCTAAACACCCCCTCGGATGAAACGCGCCAGATTGTTCATGGCATGTGGGAAAATCTGGGACGCGTGTTTGCCGAATACCCGCATTTGCCCGTGCTTTACCGGAACCATATCGAGCTGGTGGGGGTCAAGCATGTGCAATCCCTGATCGGGACAGATATGCCCGCCGTATTTTTTTCGGGACATCTGGCCAATTGGGAACTGGCTGGGCCGTCGGTCAAAGACCTCGGCATCGACATCGATCTGATTTACCGTGCACCCAACAACATGTATGTCGATGGGATTTTGCAATCGTGTCGCAGTATGGACGGGTCGCTCAGGACCTATCCGAAATCGTCCCAAGGGATGCGCGACGTGATGTCCGCGCTCAAACAAGGGCGGCGCATCGGCATTCTGATCGACCAGAAATATAACCGCGGTGTAGCCGCAGATTTCTTCGGTCGTCCCGCCATGACGTCGACGGCCTTTATTCAACTCGCCAAGCGGTTCGGCTGTCCATTGATCCCTGCACGGGTTGAACGGGTGGACGGGATCAATTTTCGTGTTACCGTCTATCCACCGATGGATTTATCCAAAGACGACGAGACGTTGCTGCGCGAAGCTCACGATTTATTAGAGAGTTGGATCACCGAACGCCCTGCCGAATGGCTGTGGATTCATAGAAGGTGGAAGACGCAGAGCTAATTTGTGAAATGCGCAACCTGTTCTCTTGTATAAAAATAATCCCCGAAGAAATACCCCACCATACACAAGCCACCCGCCGAAAATAAAAGATCCGGTATAATTTCAAAGATCTTGGGCCGGCTTTTTCCGGAGTCCTACTTCAAACCATTATATCACTGCTCGATGCAGTAGAGACGCATAACTGTAGTTCCCCCATTACAATTGTAGGATGATGAATTAGTCCATAGCGAGTTTGTCGATGATGACGTCCCCCTTTGGAAGGTTCCAGAACCGGATGCCCAATCAGAACAATTACCCGCTCCTGATATAATCATTCCAGAAGGCGAAGTTGATGTACCAACATCTGTTGCAATGGTACTTGCTCCAAACTCATTTAGATAAATTGCGTTCAGTAAATTCTGAGATGTTGTCTTCCACATATTACCCGCCAGCACGACATCAGAAACCCCATCCAGAAGGCGAAGTTTATTCCAGTTATAACCGACCCGATTTATTGCATAATCTGCTTCTGCCTGACCGGAAACTATTGCCTTCCATGTTCCACCAAGAGCCGCTGCCGCAGCACGTGTCTGACATTTGTTATCAACTCCCACAAGACCACCAAGAAGCGTGGAGTATGTTGTTGATGTAACAAACACCCTTTTGATACCACTCCCGACACCATCCCACCCCGTCCACACGCGCCAAGTAATGGTGGAGCCGGAACCGACCGTGACCGTCATGGAATAACCGGTCGAGGCCGTAGCGGCAGAGGTCATGGTCAGTTCAAGAGAATCTCCGTTCTGAACCGTGGTCACACCCGATGTTCCGGCAACACCATTGACCTTGAACCCGGGCGACCCGTCCGACCCCGTAATCGTAACCGTCGCCGCAACACCGGACCCAAGCCCAGCGACTGTCACCGCATTCGATGTCGTCAGCGTCGATGTCGGCACCTGAATCGCATATTCAAATTGCCCCGTCGTCGCCGGCATGGATGGTTTCGTATCCGTCCCAACCCCTATTCCAAAGCAATAGAGTCTCCTATCTGAAGAGCAAGAAACTTGTTGGCCGGAATTCAACCATGAAGATGTTGAAACCGCAGAACTTCCTGAAAAGGTCTGAGTATCAGCTGTCCAATCATTACACGTGTATGATGATGATGTATTCTTTACGTCCCCCGATGAGAGAGAGTTTGTCAATACATAGGATGCCGCAACGGCATTGCCATTCTGGTCCACGCCAATCGGGTTTTGGATACTTCCATCCCACAAATCGGCCCAATTGTTTGCTATGACTACACCGTCGGGGCGCTTCAACACTCCCCAATTAAATGAGGTCCGGTCATAAGCACTTACGGTTGAAGATGATATAAGAGCTGTCCACGTTCCGCTATACCCCGCAGAAGTTGCCCAAGACTGACAATAGCTGTCCGCCCCTGCAAGTCCACCGAGATACCTTCCTTCCACCGTTGCCGATGACACAAACACCATCGCTTCATTTGCCGGATTGGCATATCCGACCCACCAGTCGTAGGTGTCGGTGCCAAGGGTGATAGTCGCTGTGTTTTTGGTGCCTTCAACATCCGGCGCGTCCATCACGAAAGAGAGCGTATCGTTCTGATAGGCATTGACCGTCGCACCACCGACCGACACACCATTAAGCAGAATATCAACCGCGCCCGCCGACGGTGTAATCTGGATCGGCACAGGGCCGGACACACCCGAAAGTGTTACAGTATTGGAATATCCTTTGCCACCACCAGACCCGGGCGTGGTCACCACCTGACCAGTGAACGACCCGACCGACAACGGATCAACATCCGTTCCATCACCCCCCGTCGTTTCCATACAGAGAAGGCGATAACTCACACTACAAGCATAGGTCCCAGTTCCAACATAAAAATAATTTCCACCAGCTGTCGTTCCTGTATCTCCAATAGTTCCGAAGCCACTTGTCCCAGATGTAAAATTTGAACAGTTGCTCCCTTGGCCCAGACCTGTTGTTGCAAGGCCAGTCCACACAAAAGATGCCGCCGTGGGGGTTCCACCTTGTGAAATATTCATTGGCGCAGAAATTGATCCGTCCAGAAAATCAGAAATCGATGTTGCAACCAGTGCCCCATTCATGTTCTTAAGAGCGGTCCAATTCCATGGTAAACGGCTTTCAACGGAAGCCCCAGTGGTTGTCTGGGCAACAGCAACCCAATTTCCAGCAAGACCTGCAGTATTAGCCACAGACGTACAAATTGAATCGGCCCCGCCTAGCCCCCCTAAATTTCCAGCCGTTGTGCTACTTGTCGTAAACACGCGTACAACGTTTCCGGACTGAACGGTACGCACAACCCATGTATAGGTTGCCGTGCCGATGGTGAGAGTGACCAGACCCTCGGTTCCTGCCGCAGGGGCAGCAACTTGGAGCGTCACGGTTTGGCCATTGGTCACGGTCGACGCCGCTGATCCGTACGCCCCGCCATTGATCGAGAACTGCGCCCCCGCCAATCCCGATACCGAAACTGGTGCAGGCCCCGTCACCCCGTAAACAGTGATG
>JAKQEE010000315.1 GCA_029558635.1 Pseudomonadota bacterium
CATCACTGTTTACGGGGTGACGGGGCCTGCACCAGTTTCGGTATCGGGATTGGCGGGGGCGCAGTTCTCGATCAATGGCGGGGCGTACGGATCAGCGGCGTCGACCGTGACCAATGGCCAAACCGTGACGCTCCAAGTTGCGGCCCCGGCGGCGGGAACCGAAGGCCTTGTGACCCTCACCATCGGCACGGCCACCTATACATGGACGGTACGGACCATCCAGTCGGGGAATGTTGTGAGGGTGTTTACATCAGCCAACACAATTGGAAATTGTTCTTTTGGAGGGGTAGGAGCTGCTGATTCATTTTGCACAAATGCCGCCAATGTAGCGGGCCTTGCTGGCAATTGGGTGGCTGTAGTTGGGCAGAGTGATAATGTTTCTGTGGCCGATAGGTTGCCATGGAATTGGACCATGCTTAAAAATATGAACGGGGCACTGGTGGCAACGTCTCTGGCTGATTTTATGGACGGATCGGTTTCTGCGCCGATGAATTACACCGAGAGTAATGGTGTTGCTGCTAGCGGAAGGGTTTGGACAGGTTTGAATACAAGTGGGGTTAACCCTAGCGGCGTTTCGAATGATGGTGATTCATGGTCAAGAACAACAGCTGGCAATCCGATTTATGGAGATACTTCGTCCACGGGTGGAGGTTCTTATTTTAGCAGTGGCTATCAAGGTTCTACTACCGCTACTCGTCTTCTCTGCATGGAAACGACGGGGGGTGATGGAACGGATGTTGATCCGCTCTCGATCGGGTCGTTTACCGGTCAGGTTGTAACCACGCCCGGGTCCGGCGGCGGGAAAGGCTATTCCAATACTGTAACACTTTCGGGTGTGTCCGGCCCTGTGCCGATCCAGATTACACCGTCGGCGGGCGCGGTTGATATTCTGCTTAATGGTGTGTCGGTCGGTGGTGCGACGGTCAATGCCTATCAGAACGATACGCTGTCTTTCGTGATGGATGCGCCGGATGTTGAAGGCACCAAAAACACAGCGACTATCACCCTTGGCACCGACACCTACGACTGGTGGGTCGGCTATGCCAATCCGGCGAACGAAGCCGTGGTGTTTGTAACGGAAACACCAACTGATCCCAATCTTGGTGGTTTGATTGGTGCGGATAATGACTGTCAGTCTGCGGCAACCACGGCTGGATATAGTGGAACGTGGACTGCCATATTATCTTCGAGCACAGTTAATGCTGCGGATAGACTGAGCTTTAACTGGGCGACACTGAAACGACCGGATGGCGCTATTGTTGCCAATGGTTGGAATGATTTGTGGGACGGAACAATTCAGAATCCAATCAATGTTACGCAGAATGGAACTTCTATATCTACTAGTGTTTGGACCAATACATCCAGTTCAGGTGTTAGGGCTTCCTCGACTTACTCTGTGACCTGTAACGATTGGACGAGTGGCGCGGTTGTTACATCAGCAACAGGGATTGGAACCACAGCCTCGGCACTTAGTAATTGGATATATAATACGGGGAACTGTTATAATAACAGCAGATCTCTTTATTGTCTTGGGGAAAATGTTGGTATTGATGAAAAGCCATCGATGCCGGCGACGACGGGGGATTTTACCTATGCGATTCAGGTGCCGACCTCGACGTTAACGACATCCAATGCCGTGACGGTCGCGGGGCTTGGGTCCGGCGTATCGGTAACGGTGACGATTACGGGGTCGGACGGGTCGCCGGGGTTCAAGGTCAATGGTGTTGCCGGAACATCAGGTGTTACGACTGTGTCGAACGGCGATTCGCTCGAACTGACCATGACATCTGCCGCTACGGCCTCGACCAGTCATTCCATGACCGTGACCGTTGGGCCTAGCTCTGCCGTCACATGGCGTGTGTGGACGGGGGATCCAACCGGAACGGTTGTTAAACGTGTGTTTGTTCATAAGAACTCTTGGGCAGGGGGTAACCTCGGCGGTTTGGGCGGCGCTGACGTTAAGTGTAACACAGCAGCCTCTTCGGCTGGTTTGGGCGGAAGCTGGAAAGCTATCCTTTCCGGAGATTTGTCAAAAGAAAGTGAGTGGGCCATCAATAGAATTGGTTATAATTGGAGTGAACTTAGGACGGTTACAGGAGCTACTGTTGTCTATGCTCCAAACTTGTGGAATACAAGTGTCCAGCCTTTACTTGCTCCCATTAACAAAACTGCAACTGGGGCAGATTTGAATACCAGCGTGGCAACAAATACTAATAGTGTGGGGAAGGCGGTTTATGAAAGCCCCTGTGCTGATTGGACGTCTTCTTCTGATGGGGCGGGCTATCATCAATACGGCACAACAACTGGTACGGGGACGATCTGGGTTTCAACCAGTGGTACAAATGATTGTCGTAGTAATAAAGATAATGCGGAAGTGCTTTACTGTATCGAGCAGTGATGTGGCAGATATAGCGGAAAGGCCGGAGAGAGATGTCCGGCCTTTTTTGTTGGTATTGTCATTCCCTGAATTGCGTGAGCAGTTCTAAGGGAATCCAGAGGAAAGAATTGGATCGCCCTAGAGTGTTTTCAAAACTCGGGCGATGACGTAAGGGGGATGGGTAAAGGGTTTACCACAGAGGACACAAAGAACACGGATTTTTTCTCCTCACAATTTCCCCTCACCCTTCCCTCTCCCGAATTTTATTAAATATGGGGGAGATGGATTACCCGGATGAGCCGGACGATAATGTCAATGTTTTCCCGTCTTTGTTTCTTAATATGGGGCACGTTATAAAAAGTTCTTAAATTTCTTCTCCGCTCGGGGTCCATGTAGGAGGAACCGCTTTCTCCGTTGCGGTGTCAAGCCCGTCCGGCAAGTCATTGCGCCAGTCGGCAAAGCGGGTGTCGTTCGACGGGCTTGAAAAGTAAAACGTCCCATCCGGGCTTTCCCTCACCTCGTCCCACGTCATTGTGCGCTGCTTGCTGGGTTCGTCCGTGCCGTTGGCGGCGTTTTTCCCGACCAGCGTTCCGTTATCCACGGTATAGCCTTGACCAGCCCACCACGCGACAGCGATTTGGTTGATAGCGGCCAGCGCTCTTTGCGCCTGCTCCAGTGCCGTGAATTCAAGAATTAGATAGTTGTCCATGATAAACTCCATTTGTTTGCAAGATACGTCCCGATCCGGTTCATTTCGGAAGCGTTTAAATAGCGATCGAACATGATGATCTCCCTGATTTTACCGCCGAAGCCACCTGCGTTATCGTTGTAGGTGGATATTCGTGAAAAGGGGTAGGCCGGATCGTCGGAACTGAATTTGATGGTATGAATCAAGGAAACACCTGTAGACACCGGCGTCCCGATATTGCCGCCCGATCCTCGTGAGACTCCACCCACAAACCACTCACCCAAATCTGACACACCGCCGTCAATGCTGATCCCATACCCTGTGTTGTGGAGGAAGATATTGCTATTTGATGCTGCCGTTCCCAAAACGAAGCTGTAATTATTTCCATTCCAGTCAGCGATGAAAAAAACGGTCTTCCCAGAAACGGCGCTGCTGAGCTGGAAGTAATCCGTTGTTCCGGCCAAAGGCAGGTTACCACCGTTAAATTGTACGCACCTGCCCACTGCATCAGAGGCATAATCGGGCTGGACCGAAGACGTGCCTTGAACGGCGTGGTAGCCTCTGCCGGATTTATCAGACCACTGGCTAATTGAACCGGCGGTTTCTATAACTGTTGATGCATCGGCGGCGTCCAGCCATAGGGCCGGTGATAAATCAAGCGGGGAAAATCTCCTCGCGGAAACAGGGCTCATTCCCCGTCCAACATTCACTAACATGAAAACTACTCCTTATCTAAAATGCGGGCATAAAAAAACCGCCCCTTCAAATCTGTAGAACGGGCGGAGTCATAGCGATATTCTGTAATAGGTATCAAATCCTATTATTAAAGTCAAACAAAAAGTGAACAAAAATCCCGTCCTGACTCATTGGCCTAAAGTGAGCGTAGCTGTATCTCTCCTTTGTAACGATGGTCGAATTGGAAGTGAGGAAGCTTTTATCTTACTTGAGTTCTCATATCTTCCTCTCTATAACAGGGGCTAGTCAGCAGAAAATGTGTGCAAATCCCAGCATTTTGGCCAAAAATTCAGAGTTTTTTGGAAGACAGGCCATTTACACAATTTCTGTACAGGTGAATTTGAAGTAAAAAATTTGATGGAATCAATAATATGGCCGGTTACCAATATGTGTATGTGATGAACGGATTGAGCAAAACCTACCCGGGTGGGAAGACGGTTTTGAACAATATGACGCTCAGCTTTTTTCCGGGCGCGAAGATCGGCGTGTTGGGTCCGAACGGGGCGGGGAAATCGACCTTGCTCAAGATCATGGCGGGTGTCGATAAGGAATTCGTCGGCGAAGCGTGGGCCGATAAAAATGCACGCGTTGGCTATCTGCCACAGGAGCCGCAACTTGATGCTTCCAAAAACGTTCTTGAAAACGTGATGGAGGCTTGCCGTCCGATGCTTGATAAAATCGCGCGGTTTAATGCGATTGGTATGGAGATGTGTGAAGAGGGCGCGGATTTCGATGCGCTCACCGAAGAGATGGGCACGCTTCAAGACGAGATCGATCACGGCAATGGATGGGAGCTGGAGCGGCAGATCGAAATTGCGCTCGATGCGCTGCGTTGCCCGCCGCCTGATGCGGATGTTTCGAAACTTTCGGGTGGCGAAAAACGCCGCGTGGCGCTTTGTAAGTTGTTGCTTGAAGCACCTGATTTGTTGCTTCTTGACGAGCCGACCAACCACCTTGATGCCGAGTCTGTTGCGTGGTTGCAGCGGTTCTTGACCGATTATAAAGGAACTGTCGTGATGATTACCCACGACCGTTACTTCCTTGATAATGTCACGGGATGGATTTTGGAACTCGACCGTGGGTCTGGAATTCCGTATGAAGGCAATTACACCGCTTATCTCAATGCGAAACGCAAACGGATGGAGCAGGAAGCACGCACTGAGGCCACCCGCCAGAAAACTTTGGCGCGTGAGTTGGAGTGGATGGGGCAAACTCCGGAAGCGCGTCGTAAAAAATCGAAAGCGCGGATTGCGGCGTATGAGCAGATGCTTCAGGACAACGAGCGCGAGACTGTGGGCCGCGCCCAGATCGTTATTCCTACGCCGCCGCGCCTTGGGAATCTGGTGGTCGAGGCCACAAATATTTCCAAGGGGTTTGGGGATCGCTTGCTCATTGACAATCTCTCCTTCAAATTGCCACCTGGCGGGATTGTCGGGGTGATCGGGCCGAACGGTGCGGGAAAAACCACGTTGTTCCGTATGATTACAGGTGTTGAAAAACCTGACAGCGGCGATTTCCGCGTGGGCGACACGGTCAAACTCGGCTATGTCGATCAAAGCCGCGATGCGCTTGATCCCAACAAAAATATCTGGGAAGAAATTTCAGGCGGAAATGATATTTTGCAAATGGGCAAGATCGAAATCCCGTCGCGGGCTTATGTCGGCTCGTTCAACTTCAAAGGTACGGACCAGCAGAAGAAAGTCGGGCAGCTCTCAGGTGGGGAACGCAACCGCGTGCATCTCGCCAAGATGCTCAAGACCGAAGCCAATGTGTTGCTGCTTGATGAACCGACCAACGATCTGGATACCGAAACCTTGTCTGCGCTTGAAGAGGCTTTGGAACAATATCCGGGTTGCGCGGTGGTCATTTCCCACGACCGCTGGTTCCTGAACCGCCTTGCCACGCATATTCTGGCGTTTGAAGGCGATTCTCAGGTCGTCTGGTTTGAAGGCAATTATGAGGATTATGAGGCCGACCGCCATCGTCGCCTTGGGCTGGATGCTGATACGCCGCACCGGATCAAGTACAAGCCGTTGACCAGAGTTGCCTAGCTTTTATAGGGCTTTTTTCGGCCCTAACCATAATTCGGGGCACGTTAATCGTTTTTTTTAGAATCCGGTTGACAGAAGCCCTTCGTTTTTCTAAATCTCTCGTGGTTTTACGGCTCGCCTGAACTTATTTGTAAAGAGGGGGGGAGCGTAAGGTTTATTGACATCATCTTCAGGCAACAGAGGTAGAGAAAAACATGTCTAAGGAAAAGTTCGAACGGTCGAAACCGCATTGTAACATTGGAACGATTGGTCACGTTGACCATGGTAAAACGACGCTGACGGCGGCTATCACGAAAGTGTTGGCAGAGGCTGGTGGTGCGACGGCTATGGCTTAT
>JAKQEE010000318.1 GCA_029558635.1 Pseudomonadota bacterium
GCTCACTTCGTTCGCAACTTGCCCCTTCGGCGCGAAGCGCGCCTCGGAACAAGTTGCTTCACCAACATTTGGCTGGCCGTCGCAGGCTGCGCCTGCTAGGCTCGAGCCAAAGTTGGTGAGCGCCGCGATTCGACTGAAATATAATGAGACACATGAGATTTATAATAATGCTGGTTCTGGCATCCGCTGTTTGTAATTCAGCCCTTGCTCTTCCCAAAGTTAGCGAAAATGCCAAAATCCAGATAAATATCCCGGCTGACGAATCTCGTACTTGTCTGATTACCTCTGATGTTACAGAGCAACGCCAAATCTTTTTTGATTTTCTCGATTCTGCCGAAAATATTGGCATGTGTAGTCCGACTGAAATTGAGAAGCTTAAAAGCGCATCCGAAATAATGAGTGTGTCTTTTTGGGGAGAAGATGTCGGGGACAGGATCAGGCTGGTAGTTTTGGAGGACACAACGGGAAGATGGATAACAACTGGTTTCGGAAATGTCGCTCGTTACGACGATCCCTATGGATTCCCGTTGTATGAGTATAATTCAGCAGATTTGATGAAGATACGTGAATGGTACAAAGCGAATGTAAAAGCAGAGCAAATCAAGAAAAAGTCGAACCACGGGCTGGAGTCTACCGGTGCCCCGCCTGCGGCGGGGACACCGGAGACTCACCCCTAACGTTCGAAGCCAATTAGAAACAATTGGCTGATGCGAACGGGCCGGGTTTTTGAGGATTGCGAAAAATCGAATGAAATGGTTGATTCAAAAAGCCCGGTGCGCAAGCGGCAGAAAAGGACTGGGTAGATTCGCGGGTAGGGTGGGGAGAGAAACGAAACGTGACTTCTCTTCGAACCACGGGCTGGAGTCTACCGGTGCCCCGCCTGCGGCGGAATCACCGGAGACTCACCCCTAACGTTCGAAGTCAAATAAAATGGGATCGCTTCATGCGAATGTGCCGGGTGCTTGAAGCTGGTGAACAGAAAATGAATCGGTTAAGACAAAAGCCAGAGGCGCAAGCGGAAGAACGGGTTCTTGTTG
>JAKQEE010000328.1 GCA_029558635.1 Pseudomonadota bacterium
TCCGTCGGCAATCGGTATCCTTCTACCTGCTTGATGTCCGTCGTGATGTTCCCGTTTCTGTCCAGCAGATTCCCGTTACTGTCGTACGCGTTCGCGATCCCTTCTTTTTCGCTCAACCAGTTACAGTACCCGATCGCTTCCAACCAGTTGACAGAGATAATCGGCCTTTTTCCTCTGCCCCAGCCGTTATCGCTTATTAATGGTTTTCCCACCGACGAGGAAAACTCGTCGTAGTCGTCGAACGTGACTTCATACTTGCCAATCCAAAAGTTATACGATAGGACAACGGTATGTATAGGGCGACAAAATTCCGACAAATCTCCGACCTCATCCCCCATCTGGAACGTCCCGCCTTTGACATAGACCATCTCTCCGGCGTAGGGTTCTTCCGGAACGGGGAGCGTATGCTGTATCACGACCCCCCTCGCCTCCAGCGTTTTGACATCTTCGTAAAGGCTTTCCAGTTTTTCCGGATCGTACGCGATCCCCCGAATGTCCAGTTTTACCCCCTCTTTCATCCCTTCGTTGTTTATCAAGGAGGATAAGTCGGTAACCGGGTTCCTCCCGAATGCTATGTCCCTGATGAACGTTAATTCCTGAAGAGCCCTTATGTCTCTCACCGCGTTATTCCAAAAATTGAGCGATTCGAGTTGCGTCAATCCCGATATCGGACTCAAATCTTCGATTTCGTTGTACGAAATATATAACTTTTGGAGTCCCGTCAGGTTTTTTAGCGGTGTGATATCTTTGATACCGTTTAGAGCGAGATTTAACTCATAAAGCCCTGTCAGATTAGACAACGCCGTGATGTCGCTGATGGCGTTGTCGCCTAATTCGAGTACCAGTAGGTGGTTGAGGTTCCGAAGCGGCTTTAATTCCGATATCCTGTTGCCCTCAAGCCGCAGGTATTTCAGATTCGTTAGCGACCCGAGAGGCGTTATGTCCTCGATATTGTTTGACTTGAGTTGCAGGCTCTCGAGATTTGTCAAGTTTTCGATGCCCTCGAACGAATTGATGTTTTTTTCGATGGCGGTTAGGCTCGTGATTCCTTCCACATCCGCCCGATAGATGGGTCCGGAGGCTCGTCCCGTGTAACCTTTCGCTTGCCTTATCGCCATATCAAGATTGGGGTCCGGGATATCGATCTCCCGATAATACGTCCTGTCCACCCAGTTGACGCCCGCAATCACTCCCGCGAGTTGCGCGCAGGGTCTTTTCATTTCAAACCCTAACAACCCCGAAAAATCGTATTCCAATAAGAAGTTGATGGCGGATTGCGCGGTCTTCGCCCCCAGTTGGTATTTTTCATACGCTTTAAGGACTTTCGTCGTCGTCTCTCCAAGCTCCCCACCGATTTTTCCGAGGCTGTCGCAATAATCTAAGGCCGTGTCCAAACCGAATATAAGCAATTCGACGGCGCTCTTTATCATCCCTTCGGTATCCCCGTCAACCGCGGCCTCTCCAAATCCATACAGTTTGTTTAGCCCGATCCCGGTTTTGATAAACGCTTCCAGTTCCGGGGCTACCCCTCCTAAGTCGCTTAAGTCTTCCAGAAGGTTTTTAGATTCTTCCCATAAATTGTGAAGCCAGGTCATTTCTTTGGTATGGCCCATCAAATCGTTGAATGTCGCTATGAACAGTTCTTGAAGGTCCTCGTAACATACCTTAAAAGAGGCAAGGTATATCAGATCGTCGAATGTTAGCGTCTTCGGTTCGCTTTGGAGCAGGTCGTAGGCTTTCAGAACATACTGCCGGTAGAGCTTCGTCACATTTTCGGCGCGTTTCTGTCGAATTAGGGTCAGGCCAATCTGTGAAAAGGCTTCGATGAGGTTTTTAGCTACAGACACCGGGTTTTTGTTGATAAACAAGCTGCCACCCGCGACGACGATTTCCTTTACCAGGTTTACGCTGTCATAAAGCCCGTAAAGCGCGTAGGTTTTATCGCTGAGGTCAAGCAGTTTCCGGAAGACGGTTACGTTGTATAGCATAGAAGCCTGAAAAGACAAGTATTCGCTCAGGTATCCATAGCACGCTTTTTCGCGATCATTCGTCCATTTACCCGTCGTCTTGTCTTTGATCAGCGAGATCGAATCGCGGGATTTTGATTTATAGACTTCCACATGCGAACCGTCAGGCAGAACGAATTCGTCGACGTTTCTCTTTAGCCCGTTGAACGTAAAAGAAACAGATGCTTTTTCGAAATCGCCCTGTTCGAACAGTGTTTGAACCTCCTCAATCCCGGCCTGGCCGAGAAGATAATGTCCCGGGGGTATTTTTTCCAAGTTTTCTTTCAAGTATTTCTCAGCCAGCGATTCTTCTTTATAAACCGCTGTTAACTGCAAGGGGCACGACGTTTGAAAAGCGATGCCGGCTCTTTCGAATGTGGTAATCCCCCCTGCCCCTTCGATCTCCCAATAATCGAACGCGTATCCTTCGATTTTTTGAGCCGTTGTCTCGAAGATTTCTCCCATCTCGACGAGCGTGGTTTCCGGATAGTCTCCCAAACCTGCGGGGAAGGATTTCACTACTATTTTAACCTTGTTGGCCGATGTTAAAATTCGTATGGCCTCGCTTATCGCGTCCTCGCTGTCGAGAAGCTCCGAATGGTCTAATTGTTCGAAATAGCGCAATCTATCTTCTGGAAGATTTGCGGAATCAAATCGAAGGCTGGTGAGATTCACGATCCCATCACTTTTCTGGTTTTCCTCCGGCTCTCCTTGTTGTCGCAGCAGACTCGCCATAATGCTCGCCGCCAGGCGCATTTGGCTTAGCCCTGTCGCGTCGATCGTTGAATACAGGACGTTCAGTTTACGCAAATAAGCGTCATTCTTGTTCAACAGAGCCAACTCATTCGCCGTTTGAAAGATTAGGATTTCGGATTCTTTCCAGAGGTTTTCCTGCAATTTCAACATGCCGACGGGGTCGGTGGATTCCAGCGACCGGTAAGACCAGTAGGGGCTCAGCATCCCACCTAAGTACGGGATGTTGAGGTCTCCTAAGAGCGCCGGAATCATTATCGGGTTAAAACGTAACAGCTGTATGATGGCTTCGCCGAAAGCGCTTAGGTTCAATGATTGCGACGTTCCTGGCGCGAGAGAAGAAAACAGGAATTTCAACATAGTTTTAAGGGCGGCTTGTTGATCGATATCCGACAAGAGATCATTCCATCCCGGTTTATCGAATGGATAGCGGTTCATCTTCGCGGTCAAAATTTGATAGAGGCTGCCAAACGGAGAGCCCTCGTGCGGCGTGTTAAAAGTAATGATCGCGCCTACCTTGTCCCCCACTTTTTCCCCGGCGGGCGTTTCCTCATTGGCAAGATACCTGCTGATAAGCCCTCCCATGCTGTGGCCGATCAGATCGATACGCTCGTATTGTTCAAAGAAGCCATCCGCGACTAAAATATCTCTGAGTTTTTCCGCGAAAAAGGATGCGGTCGAAAAGGTTCCATCGTGGACGTAGGCATAGATGTCATATTCCTCGAACGCGGTTGTGTCGGTTGTTGCCCGAATAAGAGATTTCCATTTCTCTAACCTGTTCGAGATACGATTCTCGCGCGTGTCGAAAAAATCTTCTTTATCCGCAGGACGCCAACCGTGTATCAGGATCAACGCTTTTTTCTTCGTCGTCTTTCCTTTGACAGGACCTGATTCGGCACCCTCTCCATTTTTCCCGATTTTCACTAATGTTTCGAAAGCGATTTCCTCTTTCCGGATCGCTTCGTCGATGTAAAACTCGCACTCCAACTCCGAGGAACCCCCGCTTTTGAAGGTGGATTCTACCCATTCGAGCAGGTTAATGCTGCTTTCTAAGAGGGACATCGTATGAACGACGACGTACGGCTTGTTGTTTAGAAGAAACACAGGGTAATAACCGGCGCTTTCGCTCTTTACTTTCCCGAATAACCACGACCCCGACGTTTGAACTTTTAGAGTCGCTTTGATCAAGACTGTATCGGAGTCGATCGCTGCTTCGAGAGGAAGGATTACGTAGGAAAACGGCGTCAGCGCTTCTTCTAAGTGAAACTGATCGATAAGGATTGGTTTGCCGGAATCGTTTTTATAGACGGCCAGGTGATTGCCGGCCTGTTCCGCCTCGGCCAAGTCATTGTAGACCACGCCTTCATTCGCGAATAGAAAAGAGAACAGGGCCAGCAAAAGCGCGCCGGCTATCCCTATGATTTTTCTTGACATCCCCTATCGCCCTCCGGAAATCAGGATGCGGAGAAGGAGCGGTTTTTACCCGCCCCTTTTCCGCTATTGGAAAGTCCTTCCAAACGTTGCAAGTTCCTCGGTCGTCCACCACTGCAAGTATTCCTCCAAGAAGCTCTTTTGACTCAGGAAACTTGCCGCCAATTCATTC
>JAKQEE010000111.1 GCA_029558635.1 Pseudomonadota bacterium
GATATCGCGCAAGAGCGCCATTTGGGTTTCCGGCTTGATGCCGATCGAGCCGCGAAAGCCGCTCTGTTCGAAACAGGTGCCAAACGGCAGGGCCGGCAACAGGGCGGCGTCCAGGCGGCGGGCCAGCACCTCTGCGAAATAGCTCGCCAGCAGAGTATCGGAGGCCAACGGCAAATGGCAGGAATGCTGTTCAAAAGAACCGACGGGTAAAACCGCAATCTGAGTCGGGTGTTGGTTCCAGGTAGGAGAAGTGCAGAAACCATCGAGTTGGGACATAGTTGCCTCTGGCGAGTGCATTATTTGAGGTAAAGGCCACGCCTGATCTGCACACGGTCTTGCTGGCGCAGGCAAAAGAAATAGATTCCGCTGGCGGCAGCTCGCGGCTTCCAGGCGATTTTTTGTTCTCCGGCAGACAAAGGACCGTCCACAAGCGTATCGACAAGTTCTCCGCGAACATTGTAGACCTGCAAAGTCACTGGAGCCGAGGTGGGCAAATCAAACCGCAAAGAGGTCACACCGTTAAAAGGATTGGGGTAATTGGCAGACAAGTGGAACTGACAGGGAGCGGCAGTTTCCGCAACAACCCGCGCCGGCATTGATTCAGCGATCTGCAGAAGGCAGAGCGGCCGCAAAGAGACGGTTGTGGCTTCGCGCGAATGGAAGATTTTGGTGCCGTTGGTCGTTGCCGGCTGCTGTTCTTTGAGCAAAAAACCAAAATTGCTGTCCGGTGCAGCCATCCAGCAACGGACGATGGAAGTGACGTCCCAACGATAGGGTTGAGAAGCATCGCCGACAAAACAGACATCAGAGGCCGCGGCATCGCAATCGCCGCCCGGACTATTCCAGGATTCAAGGTCATGGCGGGCGCTCAACCAGGTGACCTGTCCTTGTGCGGCATACAGCCCATCGATTCCTCCCTGTCGCGTCCCCTCTTCCCAGGCCTTGAGCACCCGGTAGGTTCCGAGCGATTTTACCGCCGTGCCGTTCCGCGTCTGCGACAGGGTAAGAATCAATTCGGCGCGGATCAGACTGTCGCCCGGAGCCAGGGCGCCGGTCATGTCGAATTTCAGCAGAATCGTCTTGTCGTCCGATTGATTGCTGCCGTCGAATCGGCAAGCTTCCAATCCGCTGTTGCGCCCTATATTGTTATTGGGAAAAAACTCGGCGATATGGCTGTCGCGTGTGCCCAAGTATCCCTGATGACCGTCGCGCAATTCGATTTGTCTGACCGGGGTATAATGACATCGGTATTGTATGTCGGTCAACGGCATTCGATTGTGGTTGCGGCTGCGGTCAGCGATTCCGGAAACAGTCAGCGTATAGAGTTGATCCCAGCCTTGTGGCGAGGTATCGAGGATAACGGCAGGTTGAGAAGGATCGGCACGGGCGGATTCAACCGCAACTCCGCCGGACAATTCATAATTGGCGGTATTTTCAGCGCTGTTTTGATCCGAGCCGAGAAGAACCGGTTCTGAAAATCGAAGCCAAAGACGGGTCGATGATCGGCATTCCAGCGAATCGATGGCTGGCGGGGTCAAGTCCGGCTTTAAATCGAATTCGATGCGATGAAACTTGCTGTCATCGACATAGTGGACCTGGACGCAGCGCTTTTGCTGATCGAATTCCCAGGACACGGCGCCGGAATCGGCAGCAGGAATTGCTTTGCCGTCGAAAAAAACCGAATCGGGCCGAGCTTCGAGATAGGGGAAAAGCGCACGGATCGTGCGCGGCGGCGGCGAATAAAGATGGGTGAGGGGATGGATCTCGAGCCATGCTTTTGCTTCGGTATGCGCGTGGACCAAGAGAGTGGTGGTGAACACGCCTTGCTCATAAGCGCAGGTCAAGCCGTCGTCTTCGTATAGACAGGTGGTATCGGCGCCGCCGGGAAAGCAGACAATATCAAGCCGATTTTGGGCGTGCGGATCGTCGCTCCAAAGACCGACCGGCGCTTGTGGGATCACTGCTCCGGCGCGCACGAACAGCGGCAGCGTCTCCGGTGCGACAGTCAAATTCACATAAGCAGGTCCACTATACTTTTCACCGGTAAAATAGTCGATCCAGGAATCGCGCGGCAGATTGATCGAAATCTTGCTGCTGCCCGATTCGACCACCGGGCAAACCAAAAGGTCATCGCCAAAGAGCCATTCCCGGGTCAAGTTGACGGCCAGCGGATCCTCCGGATAGTCGATGATCAACGGTCGCACCGGCGGCAGTCCGTATTGGTGGTGTTGCCATGCTGCAGAATAAAAATAGGGCAAAAGTTGATAGCGGAGCCGAATCGCCGCAACCGCTAGGCGTTCGGCCTCAGGTCCGAAATTCCATGGCTCGCGTTCCTGGTTGAAAGTGCCGTGGACGCGAAAAATCGGTACAAAAGCGCCGAACTGTATCCAGCGATAATAATTTTCCGGCGTCGGAGTCCCCTGAAAGCCGCCGATATCCATCCCCCACCAGGCGGCGCCCAGCATCACACTGCTGAGCATAAACAAGCGCTGCTCAGCCATGCTCAAAAATCCGGTGGGGATATCGCCCGACCAGAGGCCGTAGGCATAGCGCTGCGCGCCGAGATAATAATTGCGATTGATCGACCAAACGCGCTGATCGCTGACCCTGCGCTGTCCCTCAAAGTTGGCCCGTTGCATCTGCATAAACATCAGGTTGCCGCCGTACTCATCGGCTTCGTCGTTCCAGAATCCAATAATACCGGTGCGAAAAGCATCACCGATGTGATAAAAACTATCCCAACACCAGTTCCGCACCGCCGGCAGATGAAAATTGAGACGGCCGACGGCTTTGCCGCTGAAATAATCGGTGACGAGGTCGACGAAATATCCGTTGTCGAGACAGTGTTGGCCTTGTTGCGTTGCAATGTGAATGCGCGGTTTACGGATGCCGATCAAACGCACACCCAACGAATCGAGGTGCGACTTGAGTGTACCGGAAGGTCCGCCGGGGAATTTTGTTCCCCAGCGGAATTCGCCGTAATTGTCGCTTCCCCAATCCATCCAATCGAAATCGAGGGCATAGGCATCAAGTGGAATTCCTCGATTTCGATAGAGTTCGACATCGCGCCGCAATTCCTGCTCATCACATCCCCACTCAGTATTGATCAAGCCCAGTGTAAAACGGGGAAAGAGCGGGGCCTTGCCGCACACATCTGCCAGAGCGGCAAAGATTTGGCGCGGCGGCCCAAAAAGAAAAAAGATCTGTATTGCTGCCGAATCCGCGCCGGCAGCGCGAAAAAATTCCAATTGATCCCCCTGGATTTCAAAATCGCCTCCATCGGTATTGACCACGATTCCCCAGCCAGAGGGTGTCCAGATGAACGGTGCGCCCGCCTCGCCCTGGGCTCCGGCAGTGATTTCCCCTCCCTCCGCCAAATTCAATGCTCCGCGACGTCTATTGTGCAGACCGTACAGCGCATTGAGGGGAGCAAGAGTCAGGTTAAGCCCGTTTTCGTGCCAGCCCTGCGCCAATGTTTCGCCGAGAAGAAATTTCCCGGTACGATCGAAAGCGCGAAAGCGTATCGGTTTTTTATTGATTTCGAGCAGAAAAGCGGATGTGCGCAACGCAATGCGATCGCCGGCAGTATCGATCATCACCGGAAACGGCGGCCATTCCCGCACAACAGCTACCAGGGTGTCCCGAACCGCACGGCCGTTGATTTGGCAGATCATTTCCGCGATTTGCGGTGTTCGAACGACAATTTGAATACAATCTGAACCGGAATAGAGGGACACTCCCTGTGGATGAACTTCAATCGCCGACAGATCGCCCAACTGCGACCGCGCAGTGGTGACAGCGACAAAGCAGGTCAAAGCGATCGACAGAAACCGGCGACGAATCATCCGAGATTGCACTGAAGGTGCAATCAGAGATCGGCGGGTGAGAAAATCATACCCTTGACAGTTCATACTTATCCTCTGTTGACTGATGCGTCGATGACAACAGCGGCTGAGATACTTTCACAACTTCATGCTGGAAGGATTCTGTAGGAAAGCGTTTGACATCGTGAATGAAAAGTTTTAACTTGTCAGCAAACAGAGCGCACCGCCGGCCATCAGTGGCCAGGTCAAGCCATGGCCGAAACAGGCAAACAAGTCAACAAAAAGGAGCGATTGCAGCATGACAGATCGCCCGACATTGCCCAAACCGCAGGACTGGGATACCGTGATGATGCGCATGGCATTCGTCATCGCATCGATGAGCAAAGATCCGACAACCCAGGTGGGCGCGGTATTGGTCTCGCCGGATCGCACCAGGATTTCCGTCGGTTACAATGGTTTTCCCCGCCGCATTCCGGATGTAGCGGCGTGGTGGCACAACCGTCAGGAAAGCGCCGGTGAATTCAGCAAATACGATCTGGTGCGCCATGCGGAAATGAATGCGATCACCCAGGCCAAAACCGATCTGGAAGGCTGGTCTCTCTATGTCACGCATCACCCTTGCGGGGAATGCGCCAAGAACATTGTCGCCGAAGGCATCGCCCGGGTTTTTTATGCCAGAGATGTCGATTCAATCACCATGCCGATCGACCACCAGAAAATCTGCCGGCTGTTCGAAATCGGTGGAGTACAATTCGAGCAATTGCAGGTCGATTTGCCCTAGAAAAGTGGCTGTTTTTCCTGGTGGTCAACCAAAACTGCGGTTGCTGAAAACCAGTTGAGTAAATCTCGCTCCCCTGTTTCGTCGTCAAGCAAAGGCCAGTTCCAGCTCGCAGGCAGAGCCAGTCGTCGGTACATCGATGCGCAGCAGGCTGTCACGATGGTTGAATTTGCATTCCCGGCCGTCGATACTCACAGATTTGGGTGCCTGCCGACAGGCGATGCCCAACTCCCCCCCTTCTATGACTTTCACGAATAGAGATTTGCCTCGCCAGTCAAACGAGGCAAGCGTCTTGGGCGCATTGTATTTGCCGAGAAGCCCAAGCGGGGCAACACCGCGTTCAGCCGGTGAAAACCAATAGAGCTGAACATCCATGCGCTTCAATTCGACCGGCACCTGATCAGCGGCGGTCAACCAGATCACTCTTTGTGCAAAATAATCATAAACCGCAAATTCCCGGCCGGCCAGTCCGGGCAAATCCGCTGTTGAAAGAGATCCTTTCACTCGATCGGCGTCGGCGCAATTCCATATCCCCAATAATCCCACGCCATTGCTGAACGAAAAGGCCTTAAAGGGGAGCGGGTCCTGCACCTGGAAGAGGCATTCGGGACTCGGCAGCAAAGGGGTGTCCGGCCGCAGAATGCGGCCGTCTGCGGTGATCAACGGCCACAAGACGTCGAATTTCTGTTCGCCCGGAACATCGGTGAGATAGATCGGCCCGTTGTGCAGAGCGCGAGCGATTGCATGAAAAACCGCGTGCGGGTGGTGCGTCTGAAACATATCAAAATCTGAAAAGACCAGCTGGCTGAAATAGAGGCAATTGGTTATCGCCTGCAGAACATGGGCAGCGGCATTGCCGTGATTCAAATCGTAAGTTTCATCCTCCTTGAACGGAAAATAGTCTTCGACTCCTCTTCCCACCGCGGTTTTGCCGAACAGATAGCAGGCGTCGGTCGACATATCCATGCAGTTGATGACCGCGCCATCAAAGTGGCATTCAATCGATTCGTTCAATGTCCGGTGCATTGCTTCTGCCATCTGCCAGATGGGGAAGTTGTTTTGGCTCAGGCGTTCGGCCACGATCTGGTTATCCACTTTGACAAAGGAGATCCCCTGTTTGCGAAACAGTTCATGCCAGGTCATATAAAAATCGCGCAGAGCCCCTGAATCGGGACGAATGAAATGACAAGCCTTGTCTTGGCAGCCTTTCCAGACAAACGGGGCGGTCTGGGTCCACTGAAACAGATCTTGCGCATATTTTCGGCCCAACTCGGAAGCGATTTCGATTCCATCCCAATGACCATCTGCTGCATGCCAGATCCCGACCTCACGAATACCCATTTCGCTTTTCAATCTGTTGACCAACGGACCGAATCCTTGCGGGAACTTGCTTGGATCGGGATCAAAAGAGCAGAGTTTGTTGTCGCGGCTCTGCAGCCAACCATCATCGATCAGCACCCATCCCAGGGGGAAACCCGCATCAGTGAAAGTCCGGGCTCCCTGCAGAACATGCTCTTCGTTGAGCTTGGCGCCCAATTCCGAGGCATTCCAGGAACACCAGCCGATCCTTTGGAAAATTTCCGGAAAGCGTTTTCTGGAAACATGATTTTCGTCGATCTGCATCAGGCGCAGGCCGGTCTTGTAGAGCTGCTCGACCAGCGCATAGAGGTCAGTACCGAATCCGATTGCCATTTGCGGTAGACGAGCATCAGGAATCGCCGCCGCA
>JAKQEE010000380.1 GCA_029558635.1 Pseudomonadota bacterium
TGTTCGTCATGGCGGCGGCTAACATCGCGTGCAGCGGACGGGTGGTACTGTCCCCACCTCAAGCATTATCTAAGCCCGAAAAGTTATCGGCTCGGAAGGCTTCGTCTAAGCCCTCCACCCGCCGCTAACGCAATCCGTTAGGCTTCTTATGCAAATAAATGAGCGTTATATCTCCGATGTTCAAAATTATGAAGAGGGCTTGCAAGCCATAGAAGAGTTGTGTGTTTGCGGTCATCCGCTAAAGGCACATGCTTATGTTACTCTTCCATACGCATATTTTCATAATTTTCCAGACAATGTATATCCTTCGCAGTGTGTAGCGTGTGGCATTTCTCAAAATGAGTTCGTTTGCTCACATTGGCGAAGCCTAACACAGCGTGCAGGCGACACGGCTATGCCGTCCGACAATGTAGCGGTTCTACATAACAAATAATTGGTTAGCGTGGGCGCGTGGCTTAATCCGCCGTGCGCCTAACGCAAACCGTTAGGCGTTCACTTATGGAAAATGTCAAAGTAGAAAAACAATCACGGCGTAGCCCATTCGCAGATATGGCGAAGGTGGGCGAAGTCCTGGAGCGAGACGGGCGTTTGTCCATCTCTCGCATTCAGCGTAATCTTGCTTGTGGCTTTACTTATGCCGCTCGCATGATCGACTACTTGGTAGATATTGGTGAGTTGTACGAAGTTGAAACAGGCGTGTATCTCTCAGAACGCCTAACACCGCGTGCGCTGGACAACGGCTTGCAGCCGTCCCAGAAGCGGCGCATCGTGCAAACTTTCAACTCTGCCAAAAGTGGTGACGTGCGCTAACCCGCCGTTGCCAGTAACGCAAACCGTTGGCAAGCCTCAAAAGGTAATGGTATGCAAAGTCAAACAAGCATGTTCGATATTCAACCCAAAGCATCACACCCTAAGCGGGTTGTTCGCACCGTCTACAAAGATGAGCGCGAATTGCTGAATGATGTTTTGTGGCTTTACAACGGCGGTCATGGCGTGGACGTTGACCCGTGCTATTCGGTGGGTAGGTTCTGGAAAGGCTTGCCACAGCCGAAGTATAAATTTGATGTTGCGCCGCAGTTGCCAGAAGTCAAGCAAGCCGATTGCACAAACTTACCGCTTGAAAACGAGAGCGTAAAAAGCATTATGTTTGACCCGCCGTTTGTTACCTATCCAAGCGACACAAGCATTATCACAAATCGCTTTTCTGCTTTTGAAAATCTGGAGCAGTTGAAGGATATGTACATCGAAAGCCTGAGCGAGTTTTACCGCGTTCTCGAAAACAAAGGATTGCTAATTTTCAAGTGTCAAGACCTTGTGCATAATCACAGGCAATTTCTAACCCATGTGTTTGTTATCAATCGTGCCGAGATTGAAGGCTTTTTTTGCCATGAGTGCATTATCCTTTCCCGCGATAATGTCTTATTGTCTCCGCACATCCAGAAGCAACAGCACGCCCGAAAGACACACTCTTATTACCTTGTGTTCTCCAAAGGCTTGCCAACACAGCGTGCAGCGGATGATGGGGATTCTGCCGCATTTACCAGCCTTATCTAGGCTGATGGCGTTTTCTGGTCTTGGGGCTTTTCCTATCCCGCCCCATCACCGCTAACGCAAACCGTTAGGTGCTAATATGCAAATTGAAAAAGAAATTTTACACGTTTTGAAAAATGCAACACGCATTGGTTGGCGCGAAGATAGCCCAGAAGGAAATAGGTACATCCAAATCAGCGATAC
Source organism: Pseudomonadota bacterium (assembly GCA_029558635.1). Classification (GTDB taxonomy): domain Bacteria; phylum Pseudomonadota; class Alphaproteobacteria; order Micavibrionales; family Micavibrionaceae; genus UBA1573. The sequence continues at coordinate 1,735 of JAKQEE010000380.1, forward strand.
TTACGCAAATGAATTAGCCAAAAGGCTTGAAGCGCACCTAACACAGCGTGCAGTTGACCGCCTTTGGCGCGTGTGGGCATGGTTTTTTGATCGCACATTGATGGCGTGCGGGCAGTGTGGTGCATTGGTTGGAATGAACTCAACGTTTTTCAGGGGTCGTATGTGGTGCGAGCCTTGTTATCAGCGATACGTTGCGCCAGAAAGAAATGCCGCCCAACACGGCGTGGAGGCGGACGCACTACCATGCGGGCATAACGCAGGTATTGAATTTGGCGAATCATCTTGGTCGTGTGTGGTGTGCGGTCAACCCGTGCGCCGCTCACGCTGACCGTTCTACCGCCTCTTTGCTCGAAAGGAGCCTCATGAGCGAATTTGATGAAATCAAGAAACTTGTTGAAACCAGTAATTTTGATGGTTACAAAGCCGCCTTTCTTGGCGCAATGGCTGGATGGGAAAAGAGTATGCACT
>JAKQEE010000383.1 GCA_029558635.1 Pseudomonadota bacterium
CGCAGAAGGCTCATCAATAAATTGGTCGATTCCGGCCCGCATCCGCTCGCCCTCTGGCCCAAAGGCAACAGTTAGTGGATCGTTTGCTTGGGGCATCTTTTCGGGTTCCATCACCGGATTGACCGGCGCTTGCGCTTGCGCGGCGGGAGCGGATTGGCGAGCGCGAACTTCCGACATAGTGGGCGGACCATCGTCGCGGTAGTCTTTGATTCCAAGAGCGCGATTGATCCGCAAATCCAGAGGCGGTTTGCTATCCCCGCCGTGCAACAGCGGGTTGTACCCAGGCTGGCCGAAGCTGGGCGATGGCGGCGCAGCTGGCTGGGCCTGCGGCAACGGCGAGGCGGCTACAGGCGAAGATGGAGCGGAAGGAATAACCGGCGCAGAGGCCACCGCCTGCGCGGGGGCTGGTCCTGCCGGGGCAGTTGCGGCGGAAGCCACTCCATGCTTCTTCAAAAACGCATCTGGATCAAATGCAGATGACTTTTTCTTTGCCAAAAACGCATCTGGATCAAATTGGCTTTTTGTTCCGCCCTGAATGAATTTGTCTGGGTCAAATGCCATTACTGTATCCTACAAACCGAGCTTTTGCCGAACAGCATCAGCTCGTGGATCATTTGGATTTGCTTCAAGCCACGCAATAGCATCTGACCTTTCTTTTTCAGCATCAACCCCATAAGCGTCCCGCTCGATCTGCGCAATCTTTTCCTCAAGCATACGCTTTTGCGCATCTAAAACCTGCGGCGACATGTTTTTTGCTTCTTCGTATTCGGTCATAGCCTTTTGGAAGGCTTCAGCATTAAAGACATTGCCAAAACCACTCGCAGCAATCGCATTAATAATCTCTTTAGCAGACATATCGTTATCTACCGAAATGCTGTTATAAATATCAGCAATGCCCTGTTTCTCAAAATCTTCTGCGCCAAATGAAACAGCGTCGGAAATCGCCTTTTTCTTGAACTCAATCGGATCTATCTGTTGAATTTCCATCTGCCTCGACACGGTTTGATGCGACTTTCTGGCTTCTTCGTAAGCGGTATTGACTTTTGATATGTCAACGGGGTCTGGCGAGCCGGCCTTAAACTCCTTCAAATCTTCATACTTGCGCGTAATCGGATTCTTTATCATCATCGCCGCCCGCTCTGGATTCATCTGCTGAATTGCGGCATATCGCTTGTCCTCATACTCTTCTAAAGCGCGAAGCTCTTT
>JAKQEE010000389.1 GCA_029558635.1 Pseudomonadota bacterium
TGTGCAGTACCCCTTGGCCGTGTCGAAATTGACCGAGGTGGTCGGATCATAACCCGGAAGGGATAATGCCCGCCCGCCGTGGACATACGCCTTGAACGTGGCGATGAAAATTTCCGACTTTGTGGTTCCGTTGACGGAAAACGCGGGGTGAAGGCCGGTGCCGAGGTCAGTGTCAATGGTTTCAACATTAAACGCCGGGATGACGGACATAATGCTAGGATAGTTTAAGTCGTCGTAAAGAACCGTCTGGCGACCACCACTGGCCGCTTCAACGGATTGCCGCAATGCGTCTGGAACTGAAATCGTAAAAGACATAACTACTCCTCCATCCTCAATAGGGGCGGACTGTCGCCCGCCCCGACAGATTAACAGACTACACTCAACTGATATAGGCGAGGCGGAAACCATAGGTCGTGTAGACGTAGCCGCGTACATGGTTGAGATTCAGCACGGCCACTCCCGCGTAGCCGGCGAGGTCCCAGTGCCCAAACCGAGCCGGCATGCGCTCGCCATCGCAATTCCACCACATGCTGCCGACCGGGTTCGAGGTGTCAAATGCCGGGTCAAGCATTGCCTGCTGGAAGCGGTTTTTGATCGCATCGGACAGGGACGAGTACGCCGCCGTGCGGGCTACCGTTTTCCAGGCCGTCGGACCGCCGGACGTGTGCAGGGTGTCCGTTCCGGCTACGCCGAGTTTCAGCCCGCTGTCATTGGCGATAATGACGCCCTGATCCTTCCATGACCCTTCGGCCTGGGCGTAGTAATTGTCATCGGGGAAATAGAAGTTGCCGTTATTGATCTTCATCCCGTCAACCCATTCCCAGACATTGCCGACCAGTCCATCTATCCCGGCAAAGGTGCCATCATGCCGCCACGAAGCGGGACCGGAACCGTTCAGGGTCCGAGCCGTGCCCGAGGCGGTACCGGGAGCAATGCCGTCCTGCCTTCTGCCGGTTTCGTATGTTGCTACATGGTGCCTGCCGTAATTGGTATTTCCACGCGGCTGCCCGTTTTTGATGCACCAGAGGGCAAGCGCTGCGGCCTCCCAGTTGGTCAGCATGTGCCAGCCGGTCCCCTTGGCCGTGCAATACCCCTTGGCCGTGTCGTAATTGACGGAGCATGTCTGGTCGTAGCCGGGGAGGGAAAGGGCGCGACCGTTGTGGACATTCGCCTTGAAGGTCGCAACATAGATTTCGGATTTGGTTGTGCCATTGACGCTAAAGGCCGGGTGCAGCCCCGTACCCAGGTCGGTATCAATATCTTCCACGTTGAACGCCGGAATGATATTCATAATGCTCGGGTAGTTAAGATCGTCGTACAGAACTGTTTGGCGACCGCCGCTGGCAGCCTCAACCGATTGCCTCAATGCATCGGGGATGGATATGGTAAAAGACATGGCTTACTCCTCCTTGTTTTTATGATGTTCTGGTATTGCCCAAAGTTGCAGGGTTACGTTGTCCATATCGAATGGGTCGCGCTCTTTGGTGTAAATCGCCCGCCCTTCATCATCGGTTTCTCCGGTGTCCACCTCACGCTCTACCCACGGCGGAATAATGATGTTGGCCGCGTAAGCGTCGCCGGATTCCTCTTGCAGTTCGCCGTCTGCTTTCCAGAAAATGTCGATGAAAACAGTGATGTCCCTCTGGCGTGCGGCAAGGTCAATTTCTATTTCACCGGCGTTGAGGCTGATTACCGTTTCGCTCGCTTCATAGGAGATTTTCTCCCCCGCGTTCATTTCAATAATATTCATTTCACTCCCCCTATCTCGTCCAGAAATTCGGATCGACAACCGTCCAGCGCAGGTCGATATTGTTCGTGTTGCCGGTAACGGTGATCGTAAATCCGTTGACGGCCTTGCTGCTGACTTTGATCTCGCCTACCCGCTCTTTAAAATCCGCATCCTCAATTTCTACCAGCACCGTATAATTGGCGTTCGGCAATGAGTACGGCAGCGATACATTGGTGGTGAGCGCCGTGGTCATCAACCAGTGCGGCTGGCCGGTATTGGCGTTGGTGATTGTCACCTGCCCGGTCATTAGGACGCGCAGGCGGATGTTTTCAATTTCCTTACCCAAAACGCCGATTCCATCAATAGCGTGAGCAAGACCAGCGGCGATTAAATCCGCACCGGCCCCGATTGAAATCCATTCGGACGCGACACCTGGTTCTTTCGCCGTGATGTCAGCGATATTGGTTGTCAACATCCAGTACATATTGTCATGAGACACGCAATACGGGACAGTCGCAGCGCCGGAAAGAGCAGACCATTCGCCCTTGTAATTAGCCGATGCTTGTGCCGCATCCGCCGCATCCGCCGCATCATCCGCGTCTAAAGACGCCGCCGCCGCGCTAACCGCTGCCGCCGCCTGCTTCGCATTAACATCGGTTTGCAGGGCATTTGCTTCGCTGACAAAAGTCGGTAAAGCGCCAAGAAAGGCGTCTGCTTTTGTTGAAAATGTCGCCGGGTCTGACCGTTGTGGAATATCGGGTAGTGCTGTTATGGCCATGATATTATCTCCTTTTTAAAAATGTTATGAAATCCCCTCGACCTCAATACTGCACTCTGCATAAGCGCCGTGGGTAATCACGATGTTAAACTCCTTAAAAAATCCGAAAATAATCGTTGAATCATAATCATCCGCGCCGATCCAAAGC
>JAKQEE010000390.1 GCA_029558635.1 Pseudomonadota bacterium
CCTATCTTTTGGTTATGCTTCTCATCGTATTCTTCGCGAACTGCGCCAAACAACCGGTGATACCGGGCGTTCCGATCAACCTTCGAGCGACGGGGTTGGTAGGGGTAGCCGGTGTCGAGTTGCGATGGGATGCGGTAGCGGGAGCGGCAAGCTATGATGTTACGATCACGAAACGGGCGGCGTCGGGAAGCCGGGAGACATTTGGACCCTACAATACCGCTCACGCTTATTATCTCGCCATGCGGGAAACATTAGGCGCCGGCGAATTCGATTGGACCGTCAGCGCGAAGAATTTGGCGGGGTCGTCGGCGGCAGTTGGGGGTACGGCGTTCACTTTGGCGGGGGAACCGGAGCCCGAACCGGAATATGGATTGGTCCTGACGCTTGAAGAGAAACAGACCCCGTTTTCGGATCGGGGAAGCATTCCGGCTATTTACGTCTACGGAGACTCCGAAAACGATGATTCGAGTCAAAGATTCCCTTCATCTGACTTCTTACCTTTCAACTATATCTTAGGGACGCTGGAATACCGGGAAGACTTGCCGGAAGGGGAAGCGCGGCAGAACATGTCGGTACAGCTGATGGTTGAACCGTTCGGCAGCGGAGAAGCAAAGCGATGGCCGGACTCTGACACCGAGTTCCTTCTGGATGAAGAAGGACAACTGGTTTTCGGGATTAACGACCTGGGAGAAAATTTCGGCGGGAAAAAGTCCTCGGGAAGAGATGCCGTGGAGGATCCTCTGGAACCGGGAGAGTATTACTTCTGGGCGCGAGCGTCATGGAACGACGAAATAGAAAGCACAAAAGAGCGTTTCGACATCGTTCTCCTGGAAAACCCGTTAATCGGGTCTATCACACTGAAAGACGAAGAAGGGAAGGGTTACACGACAAAAGTCTGCCCGACTTCGACGGAAGTGACGCTGGTGTATGAGGTGAGCGTCGAAGGGGGAGAATGGTTCAGCGAGTTATGCTATCACTTTACTATCGCGCAGCAAGGAGAAGACGGGACGATCGAGACGACCGAGAGCGGAACGTTTACCGGAGCGACGGCCTTCTCGACGACGGTCACGTATGCGACGGAGTGTACGAAATACGCGACGCTGACACTGGATGGCACGGTTGTTATCCATTTATACGACAATGAAGAAGCGACGGAAGTGACCGTAACGCTGAATACAGAGGACTATGACGTTGCGTCTCATTCCTTTGTATTGGATATGGCGGATCCGACGGCATCCGCGACCATTTTAACCGTTCCTTTTTCTCTTTCCGAACCGGCTTCATCCACAGAGGTTTCCTTGGCCTTTTATGCCATCGACACGAAATGCCTGCAACCGTATGATGAAAAAATAAATTTCGAAGTGTATGTGGACAAGGGAATCGGGAGTTGGGAAGGGAGTTTCGATTTCTTTGACGAAAAAGTGATTCTTGGCGAAGGATCCTTATGGGGAAACGAAATTACGATAGAAGGCACTTACGCCGCGACGAAAGTGAGTGAGTTCGCGCACGACTATGCGTATGCCGTTCTGGATTTGGAAATCCCGGCCCTCGATTTAGCGACAGTCACGGCGACAATGTCGGTTCATGACTGCTGCTGCGAGGGCTGCACACTGGAAGCCCCGTGCGCAGGTTGCGGCGTCGGCGGGAATATTACACACGCGACGGAAGTATCCATGCAGTTTGCTGTCGATAACGTCTTCTTCTCGTCGATGCTTGATATCGAGGAAATCTTAGAAACCGAAGGCCTGCGGGGGGAAGAAGGAGAGATTCCCGTCCTCCCCGCTTCACCCGCTTACGCGACGTTTACGATCCGTTTGGCGGACGCGAACTGGGATGTTAACAATCCATTTCTCGTATCGTGGAGTGTTTCTACCGAAGATGGCAGTCCTTTCCCGGATATAAGTTTCAACAAATCGTTTGCAACCGGAACCGTATTGGGAGAGTGTTCGGGATATGCGACGAAAACGACGCTGACCCTTCTCGGGAACGTGAATGCGGAACCGATTCCAAATCTCCCGGATACTGAAGCAACCGAAATCGTGCTGACCTTTACCGCGACGACATCCGACAACGCGAACAATGTTTTCTCCTTCACTTTCGAAGCGTTATTTGACACACTTCCGCCGACCTTAACCCACTTCGCCGCGTTTCGAAACCAACACATCAACGAATCGTGGATCGAATTTGGGTTCAGTCAGAAGCCGGAGAGCGCGGCATTGGCTTTGACGGTGACGGCTTCCGGAACCTTCCTGTATGATCTGGAAGACCTGGATGAAATCGAGATCGAGGGTCAAGAGAATGCATACAAATTGCTAACGGGTATTACCTTACCGTTTGGCGAAACTATCACCCTCGAAGCGACGGCGACCGACCTCGCCGGTAACATCGGCTTCTCGACGAAAACTGCCGAAGTATCTATATCGAGTCCTCGATAGGTTCAATTAAGTAACGATAAAAACGGCTGCTCAGGCAGCCGTTTTTTTATGGGATTGTCTATACACGCGATCGCGTAGTGCCCCCTCTGGAGCGCCCGACCCTCCAGGTTAATACAGTAAAAACAAGGGATTTGCTCGATATGCCTTTTTGGAGCGCCGACTTTTCAGGGCGGCTTATTTAGCGGTTTTGAACGTAATTACCTCGATATTAAGGACCGATTTCTTCTGATGAAACACCAATTGGATTAACACGACGCCGAACTGAAGTCTCACCTACTGGAAAGACGTAGCCGCGGCGCTCAAAAAACCCATGCCGACATAAATGTCGGCGCTCCCCAAAACGGCGCTCCAGGGCGCTCCAATCCCATCTTCGAACGATTCTTCTTGTCTATTCGCAACTTTCGTGGATCGAGTCTTTTGCAAACCCATGCCGAACGGGTGGAGCGCCCGACTTTAGTCGGGCATGAACCCTTTGCGTTAACGATAGCGATGCGCTCAGATGAAAACACATAAGCATTCGAAAACATCTTTCCTCTCGTCTTTACCTGTGTAACGGGGATCGCCCAAAAACATGATGCCCAACTAAAGTTGGGCGCTCCAAGGCGCTCCAAAATACTTCT
>JAKQEE010000027.1 GCA_029558635.1 Pseudomonadota bacterium
CCTTTTTCTTCCGGTTTTTCGGCTACCATGCACTGCGTGGTCAAAAGCAGTGAAGCCACGCTGGATGCGTTCTGCAGAGCGAAACGGGCGACTTTGGTCGGATCAATAACGCCTGCCTCCAGCATATCTTGATACTCATCAATGCGGGCATTGAAACCGAAAGCACCTTTCTTTTCTTTAACTTTTTCCACGACTATATTGCCTTCGAAGCCGGCGTTGGCGGCAATCATCTTAATTGGCTCTTCAAGGGACTTTTTAATGATGTTCACGCCGATCTGTTCGTCGCCTTCCAAATTGAGTTTAGCCAACGCGGGCAATGTGCGCAGATAGGCGACGCCACCTCCGGGGATAATTCCTTCCTCGACAGCGGCGCGGGTGGCGTGCAGCGCGTCTTCCACGCGGGCTTTCTTTTCTTTCATTTCGGTTTCGGTTGCCGCGCCGACTTTAATCACAGCCACGCCGCCGACCAGTTTGGCCAGTCTTTCCTGCAGTTTTTCTCTGTCATAATCGGAAGTGGTCTCTTCAATCTGGGCGCGGATCTGTTTTACGCGGCCTTCCAGTTCGGATCTCTTGCCGGCGCCGTCAACGATAGTGGTGTTGTCTTTATCGATGATTATTTTTTTGGCGCGACCGAGGTCTTCCAGTTTGACGTTTTCCAGTTTCCAGCCCATATCTTCGGAAATCATCTTGCCGCCGGTGAGGATGGCGATGTCTTCCAGCATGGCCTTGCGGCGGTCGCCGAAGCCGGGAGCCTTAACCGCGGCCACATGCAGCGTGCCGCGGATTTTGTTGACCACCAGGGTGGCCAGCGCTTCGCCTTCCACGTCTTCCGCGATGATGAGCAGAGGCTTGCCCATTTTGGCGATTTGTTCCAGAATGGGAAGCAAATCTTTCATGCCGCTGATTTTCTTTTCGTAGATTAAAATCAACGCGTCTTCGAGGTTAACCAGCATTTTGTCTGCGTTGGTGACAAAATAAGGAGAGAGATAACCGCGGTCAAACTGCATGCCTTCGACGATTTCCAGTTCAGTTTCCAGCCCTTTGGCCTCTTCCACGGTGATGACGCCTTCTTTGCCGACTTTGCCCATGGCTTCGGCAATGATGTTTCCGATTGTTTCGTCGTTGTTGGCGGAGATTGTTCCGACCTGGGCGATTTCTTTCTGGTCTTTGGTGGGTTTGCTCATTTTGCGGAGTTCTTTGACGACAGTTTCCACGGCCTTGTCAATGCCGCGTTTGACGTCCATCGGATTGGAGCCTGCCGCGACGGCTTTGACGCCTTCGCGATAAATGGCCTGAGCCAGAATGGTGGCGGTGGTGGTGCCGTCGCCGGCGACATCGCTGGTTTTGCTCGCGACTTCTTTCACCATCTGCGCGCCCATGTTTTCAAATTTGTCTTCGAGTTCAACTTCCTTGGCTACCGTGACGCCGTCTTTGGTGACCGTGGGCGACCCGAAGCTCTTGTCGATAATGACGTTGCGGCCTTTCGGACCGAGGGTGACCTTCACAGCGTCGGCGAGGGTGTTGACGCCCTTTAAAACCGATTTCCTTGCTTCTTCATCGTAAAGAAGTACTTTTGCTCCCATTATATTGTCCTCCTTAAAAGTGTCTTATTTTTCAATCACGCCCAGAATGTCGTCTTCTCTCATGATGAGGTATTCTTCGCCGTCGATCTTGACTTCCGTTCCGCCGTATTTGCTAAAGAGAACTTTGTCGCCGACTTTCACGTCCAGCGGAAGAACCTTTCCTTCCTCCGTGACTTTGCCTTTGCCGACAGCGATGATTTTGCCTTCGATCGGTTTTTCCTTGGCCGTATCAGGAATAATGATGCCGCCTTTGGTTTTGGTTTCTTCTTCCAGCCTTTTTACAATGATTCTATCCTGTAAAGGTCTGATTTTCATGCTGTTTCTTCTCCTTTCTCCCTTTTTAATATGTCAGATAACAATCCTTAAAAGCGGCGCTATTTTATGCATGATTTACCCCCTGTCAAGGCAGGCACGCCTTTAAAAGAAAAAATTTTTAAAAGAGATTTTCAAGCAGTTCCGCAAGCGATCGGATGGGGCGGATGTCCATTTTGGGAAGTCCGGGCGGCTGGGCGGCGCTGGTTTTGGGGATCAGGCAGCGCGTGAACCCCATCCGCGCGGCTTCTTTGATGCGCGCCTCCATTTGAGAGACGGCCCGGACTTCGCCGGTGAGGCCCACTTCGCCCAAAATCACCGTGCGGGGATCGACGGGACGGTCCAGGAAACTCGAGGCCATCGCCGAAACGATGCCCAGATCGACGGCCGGTTCGTCTACGCGAACGCCCCCTGCGGCATTGATGAAGATGTCGGAACCGCCCAGTTGCAGGCCGCAGATCTTATCGAGCACCGCGACCAGAAGCGACACACGGTTGTGGTCGACGCCGATGGCCGTCCGGCGGGGCATGCCCAGATTGGAGGGAGACACCAGGGACTGGAT
>JAKQEE010000048.1 GCA_029558635.1 Pseudomonadota bacterium
CGTTTTCCTTGAAGCGATAATAGTCGCCGAATTTCTTTTCGTAACGATCCAATTCCTGCATCCACAGAACCCGGGTAGCGAAAAACCGGTCGCGGGCGATTTGTTCGGCCTCTTTTAACGCTGCATCAGCGATTCCCTGAATATCTGCCTGACAGGTGTAATTCTGCACCATGTCGGCGTTGACAAGAGGACGATCCATAAGATACTGGCTTATCCGGTGATTTGCATAGTCGGCGTCTTCCATAAAAACCGAAACCAATGCGGTTTTGTGTTTGTCGTCGTTGTTGGTGATGGTCAATCGATAGACAAACCAGTATCCGCGGATGGTCTGGAATTTGTTGATGGCTGCGCGAATGGCCGCAACCCGGCCCTGCTGGCTGTGCTGTTCCAGTTCCCGCTGAATCGCCACTAAAAGCGGATGGTCGATATTGATGAATTCGATGCGCTCTTTTTTGATCGAGGCGCTGTTTTCAAAGGTGACCTGTCGATAGGTGGGAATCTGACCGGGCTGTCCGTGAAAGGGATTGGCAAAATAGTAATAATCCGGATCCTCTTTGTATGGGGTCACCTCGATTCCCTTGTACTCGAGATAGTTCAGAACCAAATGTTTGATGGTGGGATTCAGCTGGGTGTTGATCAGGTTTTTGGCATCGGTGCTGAATTCGGTAAAGGGGAGCAACAGTTCATCTTTGGACAGAATGGTCCGGGCATGGCTGACAATCTCTTCTCCCAGCTTGTCCAGACCGGCATCCTCGATCGTTTTCAGACGAATCGCATCGATATAGATCTGATCAAAGGAAAACTTGTCCTGTAACAGGTTCAGCACATCCGCATACTTGTCCTCGCCAAACTGCTCCTTGATCTTTTTCAGCTTTTTTTCGAGAATCTGTCGTACCCGGTCTTCGACCGTATCGATGAGATGAAAGTTGAAAATCAGCGCATTGTGGGTCTGTCCGATTCTGTCGACGCGGCCGATGCGCTGTTCCAGCCGCGACGGATTCCACGGTAGATCAAAATTGATCACACAATAACAGAACTGCAAATTGATGCCTTCACCGCCGGCATCGGTCGAGACCATGACTTGGCACCGGGATTCGCGAAACGCTTCCACCTGCTCCACTTTTTGTTCGCGCGAAAGCGACCCGTTGATATAAGCGCAGCTAATGCCGAATTTTTCCAGATAAGC
>JAKQEE010000080.1 GCA_029558635.1 Pseudomonadota bacterium
TTCTGAACGGGATTATGGGCAAGGGGTAGATATGGGTTGCTCCATAAAACACGCTCAGATCGAAGATATGGAAGTCGTACCTGTAAACACGCATGAATAGGGGCTTGACATGATGTACTTAGCGTTTAAGCACAATGCTACCAACTTTTTCGGGAAGCTCATCAAGTTTTACACTCGCTCCGAGTATTGCCATTGCGAGTTGATATTTTCGGACGGTCAATGGTTCTCGTCACGCGAGCTGAATAACGGTGTCGGATTCGTTACCGGCCCTCCAAGTGGCGAGAAATTGACTGACTACGATTTTTACTTGCTCCCCATTTCAAGGGACGATGAAAAGCATATCAGGGCATGGTGCGAGAGGGAGCAATTCAACGATGATGGGACACGTTGCGGCTACGATGTGCGCGGGGTGCTGTTCTCGTTCCTCCCTATTCCGATTGGCTGGCAGTCGGCAGATAAATGGTTCTGTTCTGAAATATGCTGCGCGGCCCTGCAAACGATTGGCTGGTTTGCCGGTTACTCTGCGGCAAGTATCAGCCCGAAGAAATTACACGAGCTTACCTTGAAGGAGGTAAAGAAAAGATGCGGAAAATAATCCTCTTTGTGGCACTCGCGGCCCTGGCTGGCTGCACGACAGTCGGCACAACCCAGGAAATGGTCAATTTGGCGCAAACGACGCAGACCGCCAAGATTGCAGCAGCACAACTCACGGCGGCAGGGTGTCAGACCGGAGCTATCCCGGCGCAGGATTGCGCGACAGCACAACTTTCCTATGAAGCGTGGAAAGCGCTGAACGCGACCAAGTTGAACGCGCTGCTACTGAACTGCCAAGATGCAGCATTGCAAGCGCAGGTGCAAAAAATCATCGACGCAGGGTATCCGGTGCTCTCGTTTACGGAGGTGGCGAAATGAAAGAATTTCTACTCTCAAGGCTGAAGGAATACGAAACGACATTGGCCGGTGTGGTTCTCGGTGGTGCGGCTGGGGCAGCACTGGCGGTCGAGTCCGGGCAGGTCACGAAAGAAGCGGTTATTCTCGGCGCATCGGTGGGCGCTGCTGGTGCGCTGATGAAAACGCCGACTTGGGCGCGGGTGTTTAAACGTGTTCAAAAACCTTAATCCCTCCCCACAATCCTCTGCAACACCCTCCCTCCTCTCCTCATTGCCCGGTACAATGCCGGGCTTTTTTTATCTCCTCCAGGTTGACAACCTTATCGGCATTCAACCTGCCGGCGTTCCGCAGGATATATGCCGCGACCGCTTCCCGTACGGCCCTGATCTTGTCCTTTAATTCCATTAGCTTCCCTCTCCTGTTGAAATTTTTTTCACGATAATGAAATTTTCTGTTGACACAATAAACTGAGTGGAGTAAAAATACAGTTAAACAATTTCATCTTAATTCATCTTTTGTTTCACGATTATGCTACATTTAGGGGGCAAGTCAATTGAGTTTAAAAATAGCGGTTAAAAATATTAAAGCATCTGGCTTGACTGTCAAGGGGTGGGCCGCTCGTCGCGGATTCAACTACCAGACGACAGTCAAGGTCATAGGCGGTTACGTTGGAAAAAGACGGATCGGGATCGCTGGCGATATCGTCGGCGCCCTCAAGGAAGATGGGTTCTTGAGGGAAGAGGTTTAGGGGCGCGGCTGGGCACGGCGCGG
>JAKQEE010000110.1 GCA_029558635.1 Pseudomonadota bacterium
AATCACCCCCGCGCACTCCTGCACGAACAGCGCAACAATCCGCGCAACGAGTCTGTCGCGGTGTCCCACGCTGGCAAACTTTACGCCCTCGGCTTCGAGTAGCGCAATGATGTGATATTTAATATTCGACTGGTTCATGCAACGCCCGCCCGCAATTCTTTCATTTTCTTTATATGCGCGTTTCTCTTATCGCAATAATCACCGCGCAAAAATCGCTGCATCCAAAAATCATCAAAGCCAAAACACAGTTGATCCGGCGGGATCATTTGCATAAAATTTGTATTCTCCCGCTCTGTTAAGTCCTCGGCCATCTTCGATGCGTTGTCAAGCGGTTCGAATAATTCAAACCGCGCTCGCATTGCGTCAATTTCTCCACGTCTGAAAACCCCGTGACAATAAACGACTTCTCCCCACGACGTGCCTTCTAAAAACCGCGCGAACTTTTCTGTGCGGCGCGGATCGTCAAGCGGTATTACGGTGTAATCATCTGCATCATCAAGCGTGTCAAGTCTACTCAATAACCCGTTTTCAAGAGCAATCCCATCGTAAGATATGACGTGAACCATAGCGCACCTCATCAATACAGCCGGGGCCAATTGACCCCGGCGCAGTCACGACCCGCTTAAAACGGCAGGTCATCCTCGTCTACCGTCGGCGGCTCTGCCGGTTGTTCGCTCGGCTTGCTGTCGGCAGGCTTGAAATCCAAAAGCTGTACCTGATTTGCAAAAATCTCGGTGGTGTATCGATCCACGCCCTCTTTGTCCGTCCACTTGCGAGTCTGCAGCCGCCCCTCTACATAGACCCGCGCGCCCTTTTGTCCATACTGCGAAAGATACCCGGTCGCCTTGCCCCAGACCACGACCTTGTGCCACTCGGTCTGTTCGGTGATGTTGCCAGCCTTGTCCTTGCCCTCGGTGTTGGTCGCAACACTGAAATTTGCAACCTCTGAGCCAGACGGCGTAACCTTTTGCTCTACGTCTTTGCCCAATCGGCCAATCAGAATAACCTTGTTGACGCTGTTCTTGTCGTACATTTTAACACCTCATAGGTTAGTTGTTGTCTACCACCACACCCAACGCCCGAAACAGCGGCGCGTAGTATTTCGGCTCCGTCACCATCGACGTACTGTATCTGAACACTCGCCACCCGCGCTCGACTGCGGCGTTGTATTTCTCGCAATCGTTCGCAAAGCCAGCCCCGCGCGTGTGCCGCCCGCGCACCCACTGGCCGCCTTCGACCTCGACCGCAATAAACAGATACGGCCAGGCGAAATCGAACCGCCAGCGG
>JAKQEE010000117.1 GCA_029558635.1 Pseudomonadota bacterium
GCTTGTGCCCTATACGGCAGACCGCTGCACGCCTTGGGGCGGCTATCATTGCCCTGAAACCTCGCTGGGATTTGTGGCTGGATGTGCGATTCATCCGCTGGGCGTGGCACAATGGGGCAACCGTACCGACCACACCAGCCCGATACGCTATGAAGGCACAGGCAAGGTGCCCACGGAAGGCATCTTCCGTACTCTGGAGACATGGGACATCATGTGCGATTACGAAAACGGCGTGAAACTGCACATGATGGATATGTACACTGCACGCCCTGTGGTAACTCAATATTATAAGGAAAAACTGAACGACGGGGATGGTGTGGTGTTTCACGGCACCGAAGGCTGGATTGGTGATTTCAAATTTGGTTCGTTCTATGCAAGTAATCAGAAATTGTGGAAAGAGGAACTGAAACCGGATGCGGAACGGGTCTATGAATCCAAAGGACACGTCCGTAATTTTATTGACTGCGTGAAATCACGGAAAGAAACGGTGTGCCCTGTGGAAATGGCCATTCGCTGCGACACCATCGCCCACATGATCAATGTTCCAGCACAGACCGGGCGCGTTATCAACTGGGATCCAAAGGCAGAGCAGATCGTCGGTGACGAAGAAGCAAACAAGATGCTGACACGGCCCTATCGAGAAGAGTGGAAAATCTGGTGATAAAAATGTTATACCGGCATTGCGAGCCTATCACCCCACGGTTCGGGGTTTTTCTTGAAAGAACAATTTGCAGCCTATCCTGGGAACGCCGACGTCCTCGTCGGCATGCTCGCGGCTCCTTGCGCTATCGTCCGTAACCCAGCCGACGAGGACGTCGGCGTTCCCAGGTTGCAAATTGTTCTTTCAAGAAAAACCCCACACCGAGGGGTGATAGGCTCGCAATGACGAGAGTTGTTGTGTTGTACGGGTTATGATAAACGAAGCATTAACCACAAGGAGTGAACGATGGATATGAAGCGTAGAAGTTTTCTGACGGCGGCGGCAACAGGTGCCGGTATATTCGCCATTGGTTCAAGTAATAGCGCATTGGCGGCAGTGCCGGAAGGGCAACCCTTCGCCAAACTGCCGTTGAAGATATCATGCAGTTACGGATGGCTTGAGGATTGCCTGCCAAAAGGAAGTTCGCCGTTGGATGTGTTCAATCTCGCAGCGCAATGGGGTTTCCCGGCGGTAGAAAATCTGGGTGCCGGTGAGGACAAACGCAGGTATGATGATTTCGTCAAAGCCACCAATGAAACAGGTGTCAAGTGGAGTTGCATCATGGGCGCAGGCCGCATTACCCAGGGCGAGATGCTTGACCTTGGTGAGCATGATCGTCTGGAAGAACAATGCAAGAAGGCAATTGAACAGGCTAAGGGGCTGGGTTGCAAATGCATCGTAGGGCTTACCGGTGAAACCAGTTCAAAATGGACCATTCGTTACGACAAGGCCGCCCAGAATGTTATCAAGTTCCTGCGCCGCATCAAGGGGATGCTTGAGGATAACGGAATCGTTATGGTGCTGGAGACCCTGAACCAACTGCGCGATCATCAGAATTTCTGGCTGACCACAACCGACCAGGCGCAGTTGATTGTGCAGGCCGTGGACAGCCCGAATGTGAAGCAGTTGTATGACATCTATCATCAGCAGATCACGGAAGGTAACCTGATTCCCAATATCCGCGACAACATCGCAGGCATCGGCCACATGCACATCGGGGACAATCCTGGACGCAAACAACCCGGCACCGGCGAGATTAACTATCCCAATGTTTTCAAGGCGATTGCAGAAGCGGGCTACGACAAGTTTGTCGCCGTCGAATGCGGTTATACGGACAGCCCGGAAAACGCCATCAAAGACCTGCTGAAATGCTTCGACGGCTGGGCGTAAGAGTATCTTATTTCTAAACGGCCGCTGCCGTCATTGCGAGCCTATCACCCCACGGTTCGGGGTTTTTCTTGAAAGAACAATCCTGGGAGCGCCGACGTCCTCGTCGGCACGCATCCGGCGTAACCCAGCCGACGAGGACGTCGGCGTTCCCATGATAGGCTGCAAATAGTTCTTTCAAGAAAAACCCCGAACCGTGGGGTGATATGCTCGCAATGACGGTGGTGGCGTTTATTATGAGGAATTATGGACTGCGGGCAGTGCCTGCGAACGATATATTTCACAACCTTGGAGAGAAATATCATGAACAAACAGTACACGAACATGTCCAGAAGGACCTTTATCGGTGGTGCGGCGGCGCTGGCGACTGCGGCAATGCTGCCTCGCTATTCCCGGGCTGCCGATGCGAAACCCAACTCGAATTTTAACGGTGTACAGATAGGCGTTATCACCTATAGTTACCGTTCCATGCCGAGCAGTGCGGAAGATTTGCTTAAGTACATCGTGCAGTGCGGTATCAATTCCGTGGAGTTGATGGGTGACGCTGCCGAAGGGTTCGCGAAAGCCCATACACCCGCAACCGGCATCGGCGGCCCTATGGATGGTTACGAGGCGTTGCGCAAACTGTATAACGATGCAGGCGTGAATATTCATATCGTCAAATTCGGCAATATCGGCGATGGTGATATGTCCGAAGAACAGATGGAATACTATTTCCAGGCGACAAAGGCGTGCGGTGCAAAGGGCATTACCCGCGAACTCCCGGAGGATAACGCCCTTGCCAAAAAACTCGGACCCCTTGCCGACAAACATGAAATTTATATCGGGTTCCATAATCATACCCAGATTACACCCACAACCTATGACGGCGACCTGCTGTCCTATGGCAAATACCTCGGCATCAACCTGGATATAGGCCATTATGTGGCAGGCACCGGCGAACCAGTCATTCCGATGATTGAGAAAAACAAGGATCGCATCCTCAGCCTGCATTTGAAAGACAGGAAGAAGAAAAAACTTTTGTCCAGCGCTCCTAACATGCCCTTCGGCGAAGGTGACACCCAGGTTGCAGAAGTGCTGCAATTCCTGAAGGCAAATAAAATGACCTTCCCCTGCGACATCGAACTGGAATACGATATCCCCGAAGGTTCTGACGCCGTCAAGGAAGTAACCCGGTGCGTACAGTTCTGCAAAGAAGCATTGGCGTAAGCGTGTTGCACATCAAAGACGAAAGATAAGTCTAAAATTTATATACAGGTATCCATTGATAATATCGAGGGATACCTGTTTCTTATTAGTTTGGCAAACAAGTCTGTTTTCGTTTCCATTATCCAGACCTTTCATCATCGTTGTAAAATAACTGCTTGAATGCACGTCTGGCGATGTAACGACTGAGGGTTGGACAATACTTCTCCATGTAATACATGATTTTTGACTCTGGAGAAATGAGGGCGATTCGCTGATTTTTTCGGATGGCCTTCAGGATGCCTTTGGCAACTTTTTCCGGACCATAGTTGCGACGCTGATAGGCTTCCTTGAGTTGTTCACGGCGTCTTTCTTCATCTTCGGCGTGACGGATCCGGGTTGTCTGGATGAGGTTGGTGTTTATCATGCCGGGACATGCTGTTGTCACGCCGATTCCCGTGCCGCGTAGGTCTTCCCGAAGCGCTTCCGACAATCCGAAAACACCGAACTTTGCGGTGAGATAACCTGTTATCTGAGGTGCAATCCAGAATCCAGCCATTGAGGATACATTGACAACGTGTCCGGTTATGCCGCGTTGCACCATGGGCGGGACAAAATAGTGGAGTCCATGGATAACGCCCCACAAGTCAA
The DNA here is from genome assembly GCA_029558635.1 of Pseudomonadota bacterium. Taxonomy (GTDB): domain Bacteria; phylum Pseudomonadota; class Alphaproteobacteria; order Micavibrionales; family Micavibrionaceae; genus UBA1573. The sequence continues at coordinate 3,704 of JAKQEE010000117.1, forward strand.
CGGAGAGCACCCAGTCCCAATCTTCCAGCGAAAGGTCAAGTACTCCCCCGGTAACATATACGCCGGCATTGTTGATAAGAATATCAACCGCCAGAACATTGCGGTGAACCTCTTCGGCAAAGGCAGCCATTGCAGTGCGATCTGAAACATCTACCTTTTGTTTAAGCAGGCAGGCATCAGCCCCAATCGTTTTTGCCGTGGTTTCGAGTCCCTCGGCATTAATATCGCAAAGAATAATCTTTGCACCTGCCTCAGCCAGGGCAATAGCTGTCGCCTGCCCGATACCACTTCCGGCGCCTGTCACCAGCGCTGTCTTTCCCGAGATATTACCAAAAGTTGTGGATGAACAGGAAAAAGTAAGTGTATCCTTCTGGTATAGTTAAAACCCAGAACCGTCTCGGAATGAGACAAACAAAAGGATACACTTATGAAACAGGATACCAGAAATCAGAGCGAAGAGCGAATTGTTGATGAAATGAAATCGGCCTTGGACGAATTATTGCGCGAAGGAGCGCGGAAAATGTTACAGCAGGCCATCGAAAACGAGGTTGCCGAATACTTGCAAGCACATCAGGGAATACGCGATGAAAACGGCCATCGTATGGTTGTGCGTAACGGGCACATGCCCGAGCGCAACCTGGTGACAGGCGTGGGACCGCTGCCCATCAAACGGCCACGCGTGAATGACAAAAGAAAGGGCCAACGATTTACAAGCGCTATATTGCCAGCGTTCATGCGTCGTGTTCCCAGCATTGACGCCTTGATTCCCGTGTTATACCTCAAAGGCGTGGCCACCAATGATTTCAGCGAAGCCCTTGAGGCGATTCTCGGCCCCAACGCCGCTGGTCTTTCAGCAACTAATATTGTGCGCCTTAAAGAGGGATGGAAGAAAGATTATGAAGACTGGCAATCACGCGATCTTTCCCAAAGCCGTTATGTGTACTGGTGGGCTGACGGCATCTACTTCAATGTGCGCCTTGAGCCGGATCGCCCTTGTGTATTGGTGGTTATGGGCGCGCGTGAAGACGGCGTCAAGGAATTGGTGGCGGTGCATGACGGCAATCGCGAAAGCAAAGAGTCATGGCTTGAGGTGTTGCGTGAACTCAAGGCGCGAGGTCTGCGGGAAGCGCCAAAACTGGCCGTAGGCGACGGCGCACTTGGATTTTGGAGCGCTTTGGAAGAGGCGTTTCCCAGTACACGTGCGCAACGCTGTTGGGTACACAAGACGGCAAACATTCTCGACAAACTTCCCAAACATAAGCAGACCCACGCCAAGAGTCTTATTCACGACATGTACCTGGCTGGAACCTACGAGGAGGCTATCAAAGCGTATGATCGCTTCGTGGATGAATACAGCGCAAAGTGGCCCAAAGCCGTGGAATGCTTAACCAAAGACAAGGAAGTCCTGTTCACATTCTATGACTTTCCGGCAGAACACTGGCCGCATCTGCGCAGTACAAACCCGATAGAGTCTACCTTTGCCACGGTGCGCCACAGAACGCGACAGACAAAAGGGTGCGGGTCGCGTACTGCAACCCTGACGATGGTCTTTCAACTGGCGCGACGGGCAGAAAAGCACTGGCGAAGATTAAACGGATATCAGCATATTATTCACCTCATAAACAACGCGGTTTACAAAGACGGTATCATGCAAAAAGCCGCTTGACAAAGGAGTATCAGAAGGTGCACACTTTTTCCTGTTCGTCCACAACTTTTGGTAATATCTC
>JAKQEE010000129.1 GCA_029558635.1 Pseudomonadota bacterium
GGCGGTCAACCCGTCCATTTCGGGCATGTTGATGTCGAGCAGGACAACGTCGGGGCGATGTTCCTTCGCAAATTGGACCGCTTGCAGTCCATTCGACGCGATGGCGACCACTTCGACATCGTCAATCGTGGCGAGCATCAAACGCGTATTACGCCGCGTTTCCTGAATATCGTCGGCGATCAACACCCTGAGTTTTTTTCGTGCAGACAGTTCGGGTTGTGCCATTTTCTTGCCTTTTGGTTCCTTGGTCGAGCAATCCCTAGTATAACTCAGGCAAAAGGGGCATTTCTGGTGATTTCGTTATAAATTTCAAACCCGCGCTTGACGCGTACCCTTCACAGGTGTATCATGCAATCAGTGATCGGGTGACCCAGGGACCTGCCAGCACATCACTGACAGCTGAACTGGGATGTCCTCCGCAAGGAGTCCCCGATCAATTTTATTTTCTGAACTCCCCTAGAATATCGTCAACATGAACAATCAGATGCGGCTTGGCGTTGCCCTTGAATGTTTCAATGGCTAGTTTATGCGCGTTTGATTTTTTACGGACAAAGCCGAAGTGAATTTTTGCTCGGGAAATTTTTATACCAGCTCGTTGGAACAAGTTGATCAAATGCTCCTTGATTTTCGACTCGTGCCCCGGGTACTCGAAATCGATCACGATCTGTTCCAGATTCTTGATGTCTTTCTTGAGAAGTAGATAGAGCCCAACAGCGAATAACTGAATATAGAGCCTGGTCTCCAATTTTTGCTTTTCTCGTAAACGAAGGATACATTCCCGTTTAACTGTTGCAGGTATCAAGATGGAAAGCTTTTTGCCGTTCGAAAAAGCCAGCACGGTTGGGACTTTTGTGTCGCCGATCTTGCCGCTTTGGTCTACCTCAACTTTCATTCCCGGTTTCCCCGAGTTCTTTGCGAATGTTCTCGCTCCAGTGAATTCCCTCTTTTGCCAGAAAGTATGCGCCGAGCAACGTGATGGGAAGCCACAGCGCGACATGCAACGTGAGCGTGTACCCGGCGGCGGTGGCTTGATCCACGCCGTAGGCGGTGAGGACGGCGATGCCGGGCGCGTCGAAGGTGCCGATGTAGCCCGGCGCG
>JAKQEE010000146.1 GCA_029558635.1 Pseudomonadota bacterium
GTGTGATAACGGCGTGCGGGAGTCACTCAACCGTGCATCGTTACCCTGGCAGACATCCCCGGAAGCTGATCCGAAATTCTTATTAAAGGCCGTATTTTTTGAAAAAGCGGGTTCATAAACTCCGCTATGATTGTGGGATGCCACCGCGAAATAAGTTGAATCATGCCCGTCAAGTTTGTCCGAGTCGGCAGCCTTTGCCGAAATACCAAGATAAAGCGAATTATGATTGTGGGATGCTACCGCGAAATAAGTGGAATCATGCCCGTCAAGTTTATCCGAGTCGGCAGCCTTCGCCGAAATACCAAGATAAAGCGAATTATGATTATGCCCCGTGGTGGAGAATGACCCGGAGGCAGCAGCAAAAACAGGGTCTGTTTCGGCGGTCAGATAAACGGATGGATCAATTCCCCAGGTATTCGCGGCAGTTTTTTTCAGAAATCCGAAACTCGCCCCAATGGCGGCAATAGCGGTTAAGTCTGCATCTTTGCGCTGGAAGAATGAATTGACGGTATCGAAATCCATGTACGTGTCGTTCAGCGACCACTCGCTGCCATTGAATAAAATAACACCGCCCGTATAACTATCCCGTAGGGCCGCTATCGAGGTCAAATCCGCATCTTTAAGCTGATAGCGCGCATCCCCGCGGGTCTGATTGAAATAGTGCGGATGGTCATCGTCACCAAGCCCTGAAAGCAACCCGTGATCAGATACCCCGCTTGCTGACCCTCCACCGGAGTCTGAAAATATTAGACCATTACCGGCTGCGTTTACAACAACAAATTGACCGGAAGTCCCAAATGAATCCGGGGTGTCGACCAAGTCAAGGAACGAAGCGACAAAATTGCTTTCTATCCCGCTGACCGTATTGTAAGCCACAATTTCACCGGTAGATGCAAAGTCCCGGAGCGCCCGGATAAATTCGCCGGTGGTGCCGGGGTTTACGATCTCAAAATATTCATCGAACCACGACTTTTCAACATACGACCCGCCACGGCTATAAGCGGGTTCCACGGTCGAACTTCCACCCGATGATGACGGGGCGCTGGTTGTATCATCCCACGCTCCTGTGCCGTCGTAATCCGTGGTAGGCACGGTCCACGTGCTTCCAGAAGCGGAGCCGGGAATCTCCAAGAGATCGAGGCTGAGTCTGTCAGATAAAATGTCCCACTCCCCGGAAGCGACCGTGTATTTCCGGCCACCGGCGGCTGCGACCTGCAGAACGGAGTTAAGACCAAGCCCCGGGCCACGGAATGACCCGCTGATCACCTGCCGCGTCGTGCCATGCAGGAACACGAGGCTGTTGAGCATCGCATTTACAAAGCCCGTGGTGGCCTCGTCCGAAACCGTCTGACCCGTGTAGAAAATCCTGTTGAAATTGGCCACGTCGGGCGCATCCGTAGGGAGAATCGTAACCTCCCCGTTTTCCGTTGCGTTTTCCCTGACTGCAACCTCGTAACGATAGGCCCCCGGATATTCTTCAGCCTTCGAGGTCGTGACTACAACATCGGTATAATTTACATCGACCTCCGTAACGCTGGGATCGTTCCACAGGCCATAAAGGGTGATGGTAAGCGTTCCCGCGCCGGTATTGGGCGGGTTATTGGCGTAAATGGCAAAGTCCTTCCAGCTTATACCGACAATGTTCCCCACGGCCTTTTCCCCGAAACTATCCGGGTCACTCAGGTTCCATCCGTCTTTTTGATTCAGGTAATAGGTAGAGGTCCCGTTATTAAACTCTATGCGCCCCTTCATCTCAAACTCGGTCTTTTTCTTCCCGACCAGTCCTGCACCAAGCGCAAGGGCAAGGTATCCGGTGACGGAATATTTCATCCGGAAAATGAAGTCCTCACCGTCAACGCTCTCAAAGGGGATCGACTGTTTCACCGACACCGTTGGCAAGCCATTTTTTTTCAACCCGTGGGCGCCCGTAATTTTTACAAATGTCCCACTCTCGCCCTGATAGGTGGCTACAAAGCCGGTCGTCCCTACCTCTGTCCAGGCCGTCAGGTCGTCTGCAAAATCGTGGTTCTGCAACATCGACTGGCGCTTCCCGTGTTCGCTGACGAGGGTCAGGTTGCTCCAGGCGTGACGCATTGAAAGTTCCGCCGTACCTATCGGGTAAATATTGCTTCCCCCCATAGGAGCGAGGTTTAACACGCTCTCACCCGCCCCCGTAGTTATGACGTACCCAGCGCCTTCGGTGTATGAGTAGGTGCTGTGTGTTCCCTCGCTGTCGCGTTCGTTGCGCCTGATAAGCCACACCCCGCCCGACTGCGTAATGGTGGCGTCCGGGGGAATCAGTCGTTCAAGGACGGAATAGCAGTCCCAACCGTCGAAATAGTCGTCTGAAAACTCCACCGAAAATAGATTTACCCCCGATAGGGCAAGGTCATAGGCAATTCGGATATTAAGCGCCAACCCCGTATTTTCAAGAATCTCCCGGATTGCGTCGATCCTGGTGGTCTTTGTTTCCGGGTCCGTGGAATGAATCGTGTAATCGTGATTTTTCAATAGCCCCAGCCGGTCTGTGGCTGTAACGGAAACATCATATGGGGGGTCCTTAAACTCTTCCCGGTATTCGTCGCCCACCATAAAGCCGGTCCATATCAATTCGTCGTTAACGTATAAGTCAACCCGGTATTGAAGGGGGGCGCTCTCAAAAAAATCAATGTATTCAAAATCGGTATCAGCCTGGATTGTGAACCTCAAAGAGGTCCCGCAGATCACGCCCGCGTCGTCTTTGGTAAGCGTGACACCCCCGGCGCCGAGGTATTTATCATACTGCGCCCCGGCATAGTCAAGTTTGAGGATGTTGATTTTTATATCATCCTTATATTTCTGCGTTTCCGCCCGGAGCTTGTATATTATGCCGTATGCCATCAGATCATGTTTTCATTTTGCGAAAAGACTCCGCGTTTTTGTAGGCGATGAAAATATCTTTATTCCGGATCACGGTTTCCCCGACAACCTCTACCTTAATGGCCGAGGCGTTCAATCCTTTCAGTTGCGGGGTGTTGCCCGCGGATCTCAGGTCGTATGTTCCCGTGCTGGCACCGGAATAACCACCGCCACCGCTTCCCAACTTTGCAACCCCGGCTTTCGCTGCCGTACCTAAAGCGATCAGGGCAATACCGGCGATGGTGGCAATAGGCCCGGAGATCGTCGCCAGCGATGCCTTTAATGCCTCTATCCCTTTGCCGACCCCCAGAAGGATCACCCCCAATTCAATCGCCAAGTTTGCGATTGGGTTCATAAGGGCCTGCGCTACCTGCGCCATTGATCCGCTACCGGCGGCAAGGTTCCCGAAAGCCTCAGCGGCA
>JAKQEE010000158.1 GCA_029558635.1 Pseudomonadota bacterium
GACCGTTTACAACATGCTGGGCGAAAGAGTCGCCGTGCTGGCTGACGGCTATCTGAATGCCGGTACGCATGAAGCGACCTGGAATGCCTCGTCGCTGTCCAGCGGCCTCTATTTCTATCGCCTCGAAGCGGGCAACACCACGCTGACCCGCAAGATGACGCTGATGAAATAAAAGTTGCACAAACAACACCAGAAAGAGAGGGGATATTCTTTTTCCCCTCTCTTTTTTTTGTTGGCAACAACTGGTTCACAGCGATTTCGCAGGAGAACCTCAGTTGTGGACTAGGTTTAGAACGGTGGCTGCATTTTCAAGTGGTGCATACCGTTGTTGACGCGTCGATCCAGTTCAGATCTTACTTTATAGCGCCATGGTGTTGTCCGATATCTGCAAAAAAAGGTGACCACTAAACAGGGTGCCGAAACCATCTATCGCTTTAAAATAAATAATATTTGCCAACGGCCAATTTTATCATTACTTTTAAAAGTTGCCAATTTCACTCGTGTCTAGTCGTGAGATGCGACACCACTGTAACAATTCGGCTAATTAAAGGCGCTGAAACGAATATCGATTAAGAGCTGAGCTGCAAAACTCAATCAGTAGAAATCACTCAAAAAAAGATCTTAGCTCTATTTTAGAAAATGAAGGGAGGTAAAAAGCAAAGTCGAGCGAGCAAAACGCGTAGAGCGAAAAGGATACTGCAGGAACAACTGTCGCACCCAAAACTGAGTCGATACGAGGACATTTCTTTAGCGACTCATTGCAGATCATTGGGCAAAGCGATCTCTGCATCTCGTTATACCGAACTCGGAGGAAGGATTATGAAAAGAGTTACTCTGTTGTTGCTGGCCGGCTTACTGATCACAAGCATTGCTTTTGCCGCCAAGGTTAAAGTGCAGCACGATCGTATCGTGAATTTTACGGAGGTGCAAAGCAACACACCCCCAAAAGGTTTGTTTCAATTGTCAAAAGTCTCCCAATCGCCCGGTGTCTCGGTTGCCGGCGATCGCTCTACCGTCTATTATGACTATCAATCCAATGGCGGTGATGAGAAGCATCTCGCTGTACTGCCCGATGGTTCAGCGCATGTCGCTTTTATGGGTGCCACGGATCCTTCCGGCACCGGTACTGGCCGCCAAACGTTTTATTCGTTCTCTGACGATTTCGGTGACAGTTGGACCTTTGTCGGTGGTGTCGAACCCCGCCGGGCCGGCTATCATTCCATGGACATCAACAGCATGGGCAGCGCTGTCATCGCCTCTCATACCACTCCCACCGGTTCGATAATCGGACCCGCGATCTATGTAGACGCGTTGGCCGGTTTTGGTATTTTTACCGAGTTTGTACAGCCGCGCGGAACCCGCGAGTTTACCTGGCCTCATGTTGTCGTCCCCACCGATGACTATGTTTTCTTTACGGGTTACGACGATGGCGACGGCGTTCCAGCCATGTGGAGCTGGTGCAATCCCAACACCGGTGTATTTGGCGAAAAGTATGATCTCTTCCCAGAAGTTGACAACGAGATCCGCGGTTGCACGGTGCGCAGCGCCGGCGGCAAGGTAACGACCTTGTTGATCCAGGGTCTGGATATCGCCAAACTGGGTCAATGGGGCGAAAACAACATAATCGGTATGACCTCTGAAGATTATGGCCGTACTTTTGGCGATCCCTACATCATCACCAATTTTTCTGCCGATACATCGCAGGAAGTATTGCCTGGTTTTTGGCTTGGCTTGACCGCTGTGTATGTAGGAGAAGAGCTGCACCTGGCCTGGACGATGGTGGATGATGTCGCGCCCACTGAAGATGGCATCAGTTATTTCTTCGATACCTTGCGCATCATGCACTGGGCCGAGAGCGTCAACAACGGCGAACCAACAGTCGCGGTACGCTGGGATTCGCTCCATTTTGCCGCCAGCCTGGGATCCGGCGATATTGGAGTCAATCATTTGCATGTCGATTATCCCAAAATTGGTGTGGACGAGAACGGTACCCTGATCCTTAGCTTTTTTGCGATTGTCGGCGATTCGACCAATCTCGATCCTGTTACCAATCTGGCTTATGGTGAAATATGGGCTGCCGCCTCCGCCGACAATGGCCTGCAGTGGGGCGAACCGGTCAATCTGACCAACAGCATCGACATTGACGATCGCTATCCCTACCTGTCGCAATGGAATGAGGCTGGCAAACTCAATGTCATGTATCAAAGCGATGCCAGTGCCGGTTCTTTTGCTTTCAATGACGGCGCTCCTGTCACTCAACCGGATTTTCTGTTTTTAAAAGCTGACATTCCTTCGACCGAGCCCTATACCGGGCCGAGCTCAGTCAAACAAGTCTCCTCGGTGCCGGCTTCTTATCAGCTGGAACAGAACTATCCGAACCCTTTCAACCCCAGCACCGCTATCCGCTTCTCGCTGGAGAAGAAC
>JAKQEE010000165.1 GCA_029558635.1 Pseudomonadota bacterium
GCGGGTGTTATTCAGCGAAAGCTACTATTCCGCCGGGTTAGGGGCGCTCGTGAAAAGCCCGAAATCGTCCAAACCGCTCGCTATCGTCGAGAGATACACCAAACCCGACGATTTGGCGAATGCCAGAATAGGAGCCACAACCGGGACTACCGGCGAAATGACCGTGCGCCAGAAGTATCCGGATGCGGATTTACGTGTGTTCGACGATGTGATGGATTCTGTCGCCGCTTTGAAAGCCAACCAAATTGATGCCGTCGTGACGGTTTATACAACGGCTTTGAATACGGTCAGGAATAACCCGGATTTAGCCTTGTTGCCCGGTAACTTGACGGAAGAAGCGGCTTGCGTCGTGGTCTCAAAGGAACAACCGGAACTGCTGTCGGAGATCAATCGCATCTTACAAAAGTTCAAAGCGGACGGTACGTTGAACGACATGATCCACCGATGGATCGAGGAAGATCACACGTTGCAAGAACGGGTGGAGATTCCGGTCCCCCAGACGGGGCCGACGCTGAAGGTGGCGGTAACCGCCAATCGCGTGCCGATTGAATTCGTCGAAGGGGACGGAAATATCACCGGGCTGGATCCCGAACTGGCGCGGCGAATAGCCGCCGAGTTGGGGATGCAGATCGCGTTTTTCGATATGAAGTTTTCCGCGTTGATCAACGCTCTCGAATCGGGGAAGGCCGACGTCATCATTGCCAATATGGTTCGAACTGAAGAGCGGGCCAAGAAAGTCGATTTTTCCGAATCTTACTTTCTAAATCCAAACGTGTTCATGATCAAAAAGCCCGAAAATACAACCGGCTTGAAAATGGCAGCCCCCGAAGATGTCAATGGGAAAACAGTGGGTGTCCTTCTGGGTTCTGTTCAAGATGCGTATATCGCCGAACATTACCCGCGCGCGACCATCTTGCAATATAACACGATATCCGATATGGAAATCGCCCTGAAATCCGGAAAAATCGATGCCGTGATGTATAACCACGAGATTTTAATGGAATTGGTCAGGAGTGATACCTCTCTTGGCGTATTGGGAAGTAAAATTTTTACGATTCCGATCGGGATTGGTTTCAATAAAAATAACACTTCG
>JAKQEE010000174.1 GCA_029558635.1 Pseudomonadota bacterium
ATATCAACTCTAATGCACGGCCCTTGGTTATCCTGCAACCGATGGGACCAGTGATGTTTGTATTCGACGTAAGCGATACAGAACCAACAGAACACGCCAAGCCGCTCCCACAGCGCGTGCTCGATCCCTTTGCGGTACAGCAGGGAAAGGCTGGCAAACGGCTAGAGCACGTCGTCGATAATGCCAAGCGGGATGGTATTCGTATTGTGAAGGCTGGATTGGGTTCGCAAGCCGGAGGCTCGATTCGAAAGGTATTCGCAGATGTCGTTGCGAGTCAAAAATTTCAAACCGCTTCCAAAACTCACGAAATTCCCGTATTTTATGATCTTGCAATTAGCAGCAAATTCTCTGAAGAGAGTTCGTATGCAACGATTGCACATGAGCTCGGCCACTTGTATTGCGGCCACTTGGGATCTCTCAACATAAAATGGTGGCCGGACCGGCAAGGATTGTCGCTCTCACAAAGAGAATTTGAAGCAGAATCTGTTTCTTTTCTGGTTTGCGCCCGAGCGGGAATCGAGACATCCGCGGCGGAATACTTGTCCGGATATGCTAAAAACAACGAGACCATTCCCGCTATAAGCTTTGAAAGTGTAATAAAGTCTGCTACTCTGATTGAAAAAATGTCGCTTGACCAACTCAACCTGCGAGCAGATTCGGAACTACTGAAACCAGAATATCAGCACAGGCGATCCTTGCAAATGTTTAAAAACTATAAAAACCTGGATGTTAAAGACCGGCAATGGTTTGACCCGGACGTTCTTTACGCCGGTTTTAAGGAGGCTTGGCAAGAGCGCGACTATGCCACCATCATCACCGTGGGCCGCAAGGTTCCCCAAGAGGTCATTCAGGAAAACCCAAAGTTACTGATGTGGTTTGATCAAGCCGTTACGAGAAGCGGGGACACCGAGAAGGGGTGAAACGGGGAATCGGAGAAATGATGAATGGGTGAGAGAATCAACAGCTACAAGGATCTCAGGGTTTACCAGAATGCGATGGATGCGGCGATGAGGATATTTGAATTGA
>JAKQEE010000189.1 GCA_029558635.1 Pseudomonadota bacterium
CATACTTGACGCCGAGTTTATCGTGCGCGGCCAGTACGAATACCGGCGCCTGCTAAAGATTGAGGCTGAATGTCGAGCAAAAGGCAACTGGCCGAATTATGAGGGCGTTGGGAATTTGGTCACGCTGTTTAAGCCGAATTACCTGTGAGGTGGTCTTATGCCACGAAAAAGGAAATTTCGGCAGGGACCGCCGGTCGAAGGAATAATTGCGGCGGTAGCTCAAATTAATGCCGGCCAGTGGCTTTATTTCAGGCACAAGCCTCTGTCACCATGCTGGTTGGTAAATTGGTCGATAGCACAACTGCAAAATGCAATCAGGTACAAACATCTTCATTACGCAATACCTACCAAGGAGGAAGGTCAAGATGAACGAAGAAACCAAAAAAAATTTGCCGCAAGCGGCACAGCAGCAAAAGATCGTTGTTCAGGACAATAGTGAATTCAGCGCCCTGATCGACACCGGCAAATTTGAACAGCTTTGGAGGATTGCAACCATATTCTCCAACTCGCAACTTGTCCCGGCTCACTTCCAGGGCAAGCGTGAAAACTGCTTCCTGGGCCTACAGATGGCTTTCCGCCTCGGCGTCGATCCGATGATGCTGCTCCAGAATACCTATATCGTGAGTGGTCGCCCTGGTATGGAAAGCAAGATGATTATCGCCCTTATCAATTCCTCGGGGCTGTTTGAGGATCCGCTGGAATATGAGATTGACGGCGATGATCCGAAAGACAAGAAATATCGTGTCCGGGCCTTCGCAACCAGGAAGGGGACCGGAAAGGTGTGCAAGGGGCCGTGGATTGATTGGGACATGGTGAAGGCAGAAGGTTGGGATAGCAAATCAGGTTCGAAGTGGAAAACCATTCCTTCGCAAATGTTCTGCTACCGTGCGGCGGCATTCTTTGGCCGGCTCTATTGCCCAGAAAGGTTGCTCGGGATGCAGACCGCCGACGAACTTGAAGATGTCGGGCCTGTCCATTCTGGCGCTGTTACCGCCGAATCCATAGTTTCCCGCTTCACCGACCCCACGGAAACCGTTGATCCTGAAACCGGTGAAATCACGACAGTGGAACAGGGGGAAGTGGCAGTTTCTGATGGCGATTGGCCGGGCCTCCCCGGAGTAACCGCCGACCCCTGCCCCGAATGCGGCCAAACCGAAGGCCATTCAAATGCGTGTCCTTTGGCTGAACCGCCTGAGGGGGTGTGATA
>JAKQEE010000216.1 GCA_029558635.1 Pseudomonadota bacterium
GCGGAATCTCATACACGCGAAACGTCACGCGCAACATCAACGGGACTTGGGACATATCCATCAAGACGCGGACGTCGCGCTACCGAGACGCGGGCGACAAGGTCGTCGAAGTAAGCGCGGCGCAATCAACAAATCAACGACAGCAGCTTGGCGTGACCACGCAGTTAGTTGAAACGATTTTGGAAACCGCCGGAAAGATTAAGTCCCAGCGAATCGAAATAAGGGACGACTGCTCAAAGGACATCGTTACGACGACGGAAACCGGAAAGCCGCTCGTTACCACCGAAAAGACGGTGGCGCGCAGCTACGAGGAAACGACGACGTCCACGCAGACGGCCAGCGCGGAGATCGCTCTGCCGACGACCGAGACCGGCTTCATTAAGACCGTCCGCAACGAACAGAGCAAGTACCCGAACCGCTGGAACGTCATGTCGCGCATCCGGAGGATTCTGCGGATCGACAAGGCGGTAGAATACGACAACGAAGACAATGCGTTGGAGCGTTCGCGGGTGACGGAGCGGCTTGGACAGCCGAACGCGGGCGGGGTGGCTGTGACTTTGGCGGCAGGGAACGGACAGGTGCTTTCCGCAACGGTGCAATACGACAAAGAAAGCGACACGCTGGACGTGCGGGAGCAGACGAGGACGGCAAAACCTTCGATGCACGTTGCGGTTACAGGTGGTCCACTTGAAATCGTAACCGAGACGGTAAAGCGAAATGCAGATGCGCCAGAAAACCCCGGTCCTGGTGGTGTTGGAAGGATCAACGAAGCTTCGAGCAGGCTCAATGCTTTTGGAAAATACGACGTGGAAACGAGAGTTCGACATGTTGTTCCTTCTGCGATTATCCGGTCTACGTCCGGCGGGCCGATGGTAAGAGTGGAAACGGAGGAGCAGAAGAACGGAGACGCGATTTCGCCGGGGCAGGGTGGGCAAGGCGTGATCGTGGACGTTTCGCAGGGCGTGAACCAGGCCGGAAAAGTGGACTGGCAGAAGACTACGCGGACGGCGGTTGCATTCGATAGCGGATGGGTTGAGTACAAAGATAGGTATGGCACATCTTATGTGCGGTCTTTCCAAAACATGCAGTCCGTGCCAAAAGGCGGATTCACCAACGAAACGAACAATAGCCTGTCGTTCAGGAAAAACGAGTTTGGGCTGTGGGACGGAAACGCATCGCGGGTTGCAGTACGCGGTGGCGGTGGAGGCACACCCGACGACGATGTGGATGTTAGCTATAACATAAGCATTGACGGCGTCACCTACGCCATCGCGGAAAAAATCACATCGTCTCTTACTTCTGCCAAGAACTTTGTTGGGCCTCCGGTTGCAAATACTGGCGGTTCCGGCAAAACGCCTGGGATTGTTTATATCGGCAAGGGCAAGTACAAGGCCACGAAGGTAACGGCGTAATGAGCGAGACGGAACCAGATTTCGCGGCGGCTATGCGAAAAGTGCGTCGTCGTCTTTGGGAGCAGGCCAGCGGCAGAGATGGCGACGAATCCCCGCCCATGCAGTCGTCTGGAAATGAAACCGGACTTGGCGATGATCCGCGAATTGCAAGGCTTGAGGGTATTGTTAGGGATTTAGCGGGCAGAGTTGATGATTTGGAGGACGATTATCCCGAATCGGAGACTGGCAATGGTGTTGGCGGAGACATCGCCACCAAATTTAGCCTTTATCCCAAAAGGTTGTCGGATCATCTTTTTGTCTGTAGTGGAGGAATGTGGTTTCACAAAACGGCCTTGTATGAGTTTTCGGAACAGCATTTTTGGACAGGAGAATCCGAAGAATGTCCAGATGGAGCGATATGGATAAGCAATAACATATTGCCAGTATGTGTTTATATTGAAGTTCCGTCAAAAACATGGGGATATACTACGGATTTCAATTCGGGATTAGTTGGCGGAACGACCTATCTGCGTAGAAGTATATTCTCTATTGAATTCGAGGTAGACGGCACCCCGACCAATATGATTGCGCGCAACGCTGGAGACATATATTCGTGAATAAGATCATCCTTTTTGCGGCGCTTTATTCTATTCCGGTGCTATCGCATGGGTGGTCGGAATCGTGGACAACGGATACAAATGAGTTTCACATAACAACCGCCAGGGAATATATGGAGTTGGTTTGGGCTGTCGATGAACTTTCTTCTGCGACCAGAATAACAAAGCTTCCTTTTTTCACCAGAGCCATCTATATCGACTTCGAACCTATATTCCATGACTATTTAATTGTTGAAACAAACTATATTGATATGGTTCCATACGTTACAACATCAGCCGCCTATAAGGCTGAAATGTGGGAGCCGTCCCCCAGCCAAATCTCAAAACTTATAGAGAGGGCATATAGAGAAATTTTATACTGGACTGAAATAAACACGAACACTACGCTTATCCAGTGGGAATCATACGCAACGCCTGCAAGTATAGACGACAACGTGCCGTGGTGGGTTTACACCTATGCCGCAGAGATGAAAACCAAGGTTGATTACGGGCAGGGAAACTTCTACGCCTGTCCCCCTGCTGGTTTTATCTCCTCAAATCCGGTTGTGTCATACGGGGGGCGAATGGCAGACGTTGGCGGACGACCATACCCGCTTCTTGAATATCCAATACACGAATACCCATTTGGGGCAACAATTACCCAGCAGGTGTTTAAGACGTTTTCGTGCGAGACGGATTACGAAAATCCTGGAGAGTTTACACTATTGCCGCCAGAAATTGAGCGCGGGGGATATTCGGATGAGTGGGATGAACATAATCTGCCGTGGAATTATAGGCTGGACCTTGGCATACACGATGTTAGCAATTTGGTGATTTCGTGGGACTCAACCAACCATCCATACGTCACAAACGAATTGGGGTTTACGCTGGTTTATGCGGACAAAACAAATGCCATTGGGCCAGATTTTGCCCTTGATGGAGACTTTTATCAACCTCTATTGCCCAGATACGTGTATAATCCCCTTGGTTATTGGCACATACTTGATCTGTATGCGACAAACTCGATAGAAATATCCGGCGTCCTCCCGATAACGAAAACCTGCGAAAACATAATTCCGATTGATCTCATACTTGAAAGCGGCAATCAATATACACAGCGGGTACCCGGCATTACCGCAATGATAAATGGGATAGTTCCGTCTGGAAGGCACCAGCCGTCATTTATTGTGCCACCCAACAGCACAAATGCTGCGCCATCTTCCACGGTTAGAAGAGATTTTATTGGGTGGACTGACTCGTGGACCGTATTAAAAAGAATACATCATTTGATTGCAGAGCTTCCAAAGAGGTCACACGTTCGTCCCGCGTTATTTATGGTGAACAAGTCATTTTACAGTACGAATGTAGTATTGACAAATTATTCTGGCGGGATAACCTGCGATGATGTTGAACTCCTTCCCTATTTTGGGCCGAAAACTACAAATTACGACTATTCGTTAAACACCTCAATGGATGTGTGGGCGTATGATGACGGATGGATTTCAGATGTTGTGGTATATGGATCTCCAGTGGGCGAAACTTTTAAGCATCCTTGGGATTCAGTTATGATTTCAGAGGGAAGCCTGAGCGGATCGGTTACTTCTAACAGATTGGGAGGAACCAAAGAAATGATCGGTTCTTGCTCGGCGTCCATGTATACATTTGCCATCGCGCTTGACAATTATTTTGTTGAGAACCGCCCCCTGCATTATCCAACGATAGGTTCTGTTGACATATATTTAACAACGAATTATTGGGATGCGACTTCGGGGTTTCGAGAGTATCCGTCGATACGCGGCGGTCTAAATTACTATACCAGTTATGTGTTTGACGAGTACCCTCAATTTGCGAGATCCCTCGTC
>JAKQEE010000270.1 GCA_029558635.1 Pseudomonadota bacterium
TGGCGCAAGACAAACAGGACCAGAAACAAAAACAGCATAAGCGAAAACTTAAGAGCCAAGATGAATGATTTTTTGTTCATCTGCGGTGATCTTCCGAATCCGTACCGTTTCCTCGGTTTCGGCAATGTAATCGGGTTTTGATTTCAGGTAACGGATCATGTCCTGGGTCTGGGCTTTGATGATGCTTTCCATTTCGTCGCGGCTTATGTATTGCTTTTGTTTGCTTTCGAACCTCACGATCTTAGTATGTTTCTTCTCGAAGCCGGCGTTGATTTTTCGGTTATTCGTCCGCGGGTCCATCAATGCCGTCTCCAAGTCGATGCCGTTGTATTTTCCGGAGTTGACATCATCCCAGAACCGATCGGATTGTGCGGCGGCGGCATCTGCGCCGACTACCATTTCGCGGCCACCGACTACGAGGTCGCTGTCTTCGATGCGGTGTCCATCCCCGAAGCCGGGCACGTCGGATCTGCCACCAAGCCAATTCACATAGCCCCGATCTTTTTTGAGGCGATTCCGTAAGCTGCCGCCTTTGTACAATCGTTCCTGGGGCTTCGCCGCGGCTGCGGCTTTGGCTTTGATGCTGTTGAAAAGGATGAATAATCCGGCGACGGCGGCGGCACCTAAGGCCAAACCAACAATCGGAATATTACTGAATCCTTTGAATAGGTTGGATGCAGTCGTAATCAAACTGCTGGTTTGCTGTATGCTGTCGCTGACGACTTGGGCGGCTCTGGCTTTCTTTTCGAGTTTGTCCCGTTCCTTTTGCGCGGCTTCTTGTTCCTTTTGCAATTGCAGAAGCTCCTCGCGCTTACTGGCGACGTTGTTCGCCCGGCCCTCTTTCTGAAGCCTTAGTTCTTCTTCGAGTTGCGACTGCACCAGCTCCCGGCGCTGTTGGATGTTTTGGATCAGGCGATCGTTTTCCTGAAGCCGGGCGTTGATACTGGCAGTGAATAAGCCTTCGACGCCTTTGAGTGCTTGCCCCACGCTATCGAGCAAGAAGTCGCCTTGTTCATCGGTAAGGTTCAGGGACTTAAACAGATCCTCTCTGAATCTTCCGAGTGGACCCAGATCCAGCCGTCTACGGGCTTCGGCTTCTGCGTCTTTGGCTTGATCTGCCAGGGCTTTGTTGTTTTTGGCGCGGATCTTATCAAAGAGATCGTCTTCGTCTTTCAACCGCTTTGCCGCTGATTTCTTTCCGAGTTCATCCAGGTCTTCAAAGTAGATGCCAAAGGCTTTTTTGAATAGTTCGCGGCTTTCTTTTGCGATTTCGGCATTGGTTTTGTCGATTAACTCCTTTCGCTCCTGTTGAAAT
>JAKQEE010000271.1 GCA_029558635.1 Pseudomonadota bacterium
ATCTCGCGGTCGGTCATATCGTAGCCCCATCTCTGATGGCGTATTGACTAAGGAAATTTGGGAATGTTTTTGCATTGAGGTAAACAATCCGAACCGGCTTCTGTAAAGCGAAGGCCATTCCTAAATCGAAAATAGTTCCGATTGACCGCTGATCCCATATTACATGGATTTCGTCGGCCCATTTTATTTTATCTCTATTATACCCGCACACCTGTAATTCGTTCATGCCATCAAAATCGTCGAATGCCGGGAGTGAAACAGTATATCCGTTCGATTCGAGTTCTGATTTATGATTTTGCATCCGCTGTTGGTAGGACGTGGACCCTATGATTGTAATTTTCATACATATTGCTCCCACATTATAGATTTGAATATCGCCTTATGGTTGACCCACCGGCAAAAGTCTTTTTGCTCGCGCGTCGGCGGAGTTCCTTTTTTGTCGCGGAACGCCTGCGCGAACGGGTCAACATTTATCGCCCTTAGTGACTCAACACGAACTAGTGCGCTGTCAATGTCGGTGACAAGTACATAGCAAAAATACCGTTGCGGAGTAACCCCGGCGGCGCGTAATAATTTCACCGCAGATTTTACTCGTGGCAACATTGCCAGAGAATCACAAGCCATACGCAGCGGGGCCAACCACTTCACGCGCGACAATAATTTCGCTATCGGAGCATCGATAAGCCTCGCGTCTAATCCCTGATTAAAGTCAACACGTATGCCGCGCCGTGCTATTTGCTCAATCTGTTTAATGCCGTGATCCGACGCTAATACATTGTTATCCATGAGCACGGCAGATTTCATCCCATCCAGAAATTCATCGATCTCTGCATGTGGACGGATGTCGCCCTCCTTGTCTGGCACGAAACACCATGAACATTTATTCGGGCATCCGCGCGTTAAAAAACCGTATGCGCTGGTACAGTGGTATAGTTCATAATCTGGACAGGCGTGCTCGATCTCGTCCGGTAGGGTATTAAAATTATATCCCGTACCACCACGTTTTGTGTCGCGCGTAGCATAGCAGTATTCATCATCGGCAGACCATGAAAAAATCTTGCTTGCGTATAGAACATCGTATTGCCCGAACATATTGGCGAACTCGACGCTATGGCCACAATTCTTATGCCATGCTGATAATTTCATGAGCGCAAGATTCGGATAATTATGGCCATCCACATCGACAAGACCGATGTTCATATCGTAGCCCCCCACGCGACAAGAGCGGCAATCGCGCAGAACCGGCACCACTCCGCGAGCAGGTTCCAGCCCACGCGCGCGCTGCAATAGGCGAGGAATTGGCACAGTACGGCGAGAAGAAACATTGTGATGGTCATTCGCGTTCCTCCATGATTTCAGTTATTGCGGCCTCGAAGCGTTCTGCGGCGTCTCGGGCTCCGTCTACATAAGAGCTATCGCCCTTATGGCAGACATCCATTCTTCTCACCCACTCCCTCACCTCGTCGAGCTTTGAGGGCTTGATGAGACCGGCGGATCGCCAAGCTCTCATGCACCGTGACTCTGCGTCAAGCTGGTCGGCTTGTTCATAACACGTATAATCCGCAACTTGACGTGCCAATTTCCTCGCCATCTTCTCGCTGATCTGGTCGCTCATATTTCCTCCATGTTGCGTAATATTTTATTCGTATACTTCCAGTTTATCCCGCGACCGCGAGGTCCTCTTTCGTAGTTCCTCAGCGTCAACACCACGTCGCCGTGTGCCAATTTACGCGCCCACGCCAGCACTGAACAGCCGACCTTGATACCGATTGCGGGCTTGTGTAAATCGCTCGCCGGGCCGTGCTTGTACCAGTACCGAGGCATCACCTGCATCAGACCGAGGGCGCCCGCTTTTGACACCGCGTTCGTGTTCCCTGAACTCTCGGCATCGATAACAGCCAGCACCAGATTCAGCGGTAACTCGTTTCGCGCGGACTCGGTTACACATATCTGGTATATCTCATCCGTAAGCCACGGGTATTTCAGCGAGTACGTGTAGCGCTGAGGACCGTGGATTGACGCGCATGAGCACAGGCACAGCGCGAGTATGGCAAGGACGGGTTTCATTCAACGCCCTCTGGGTATTCGCCGTATTCCACGCCATCAAGGTAGCGAGATTGTATTTTATCGCAACGAGCATACCCATGCGTGTTTCGCCACCAATCACCCATGCTTTTGAAGAAAAACGGGACACTAGCGGATTTGCACTGGTCGCGTAGGCTCCTCGCCCAATCTGGATGCATCGGTCGCGCACCGGGTCCGGTCTCTCCGCCGCAGATTACCCAATCGATTGTTCGGCATGGTTGCTGATATTCTGGCCGAATGGAGCCGTTCATGTCAGCCCATATCGCTCCCGCACGGTTGAGGTCCACCGGACCCAGCATCGGCTCAACCGAAACAAATCGGACGGCCGCAGGTATGGAGAGGAGGATCGGGATGCGCTCCTCGGCCCGCGCCTGGTTCTCGGCGGTGACGCCCAGCCATACGTTCGGCATATAATCACCACCACCAAGATGGCGACACCCACATTTCGGCGTCGATGCATACAGCTTTTGTTCGATGTTCTGCGGGCGCTTTGTGAGCATTATAAAAACATGCTGTGGGCACGCAGCGATAACATCTAGGATTTCATCTATGATTAACTCAGAAACATCCTCATGAAACAGGTCACCCATCGAGCACACAAAGATCATCGACGACTTTTTGATTTTCAGCGGATCATTCAACCTGTTCGCGTGGAACGTCCCCGGCCGGAACGGATCGTCCTGTGGGTATCCGCAGCGACCCGCCAGACGCTTCGCCATGCGCGCGGCGTAGCAGTGTTCGCACCCCTCGGAGATCGGAGTACAGCCGGTTACCGGATTCCACGTATGCGTGGCCCATTCGATTTTGGTTTTTATCTCAGCCCTCTCTTTTTATCTGCCCTTATGTCGCGGACAATATCGCGTATCATGATCGCACACGCGATGACGACGAGGATCACGATTATGGCGATGAATGGGTATGCGCGAGGGTCAATGGTCATACGTCCCTCCCCACTACCTTGATATTCCCATCCAAATCCCGGCAGCGGGTACCGTCGGGAGGACGGGGGACGAGAGTGAATGATTTGTTGATTAAGTGAGACTGATCGTCTACGCAGTACCACTCCTCGGGCATTGGCGTGCCTCTGAAGATTGCGTGCTTCAAGCACGTACCACTATAACCCAAGGTCCGCCGCGAATACATAGCACACTCGATACACCGAGTGCCGGTGTGCGTCACAGACATGCTCCGC
>JAKQEE010000432.1 GCA_029558635.1 Pseudomonadota bacterium
CTTTAGAACGACCATCCCTAACCTGGCCGCATGGAAAATGCAGCTATCAGTGCCTTTACCCCCGGGGAAAGCAATCAGAAGTCGGCAACCCTGGCTGAAAGCCTCCTCGCACATAAACCTGTTACGAATCGGTCCCGCCGCAAGCCCCAGCTCGGTCCATTTCGCGCGAAAAATCCGGTGCGGGGTACCCGTGTGCATACACCAGCCGTATACAAGACGATCCGCGCCTGCGCGCTCGTCCTCGTAATCGATGTGGCAGTCACCGACGTAAACAAAGCTTGGTGAAAGGTTGTCGAGGGTGGCTTTCACCAGCTCCAGATTGCGAAAATTTCGGCCGCCCGTGCAAACGATTTTCATTTGACCCCCCGCGACCCCATCACAAGAGTGAAAGCCTCATCAACTTTGTAGAAGTTGGAGTCAGCAAAGTCAATCCGGTGCCCATCGCACACAATCCAAAAATGCCGAATCGTGGGGCCACGACCATTGTTGTATCCGTCCGTATTTCTGGTGGGCGTAATATCGGAGACCGGGGAAATTACGGAAATTTTGCCAGGATCAAGAAAATATTTTCCAACCTCAAGCATATCAAAACCTCACTACCAGCGTAGGGATATAGCGCCCGCAGGCGTAACCAACCCCAGCACCAACGATCACATCCGTAACCCAATGCTTGTCCGCAGCGATTCGCAGGTAGCCCACGCCACCCGCAACAAGAAGCGAGGCGACACAAATTTCCGTATTACTATGGACGCAAATTGCGCCCGCGCTCAGGAACGCTTCACTCGTGTGGCCAGAGTAAAAGCTGACGTACTCACTGCCATCCGGGCGACGGCGGCCGACCGCTTTCTTCACCACAAAATTTGTCGCCGCTCCCGCAACATGAGCGAGAGCCACTCCACCACGTTGCTCCCAGGTCTTTGGAGTCGCGATCGAGGTCACGATAAGCGTGGCAACCCCGTAGTCGGAAATTTTGCCAGGCGTGCGAGTGTCCTCCCACTTCAGAAGACGGCGAGCGTCTTTATCGAACGAGTTGGCGAGGGCGGTGGGTGAAAACAGCATAGCAATAAGCAGAAACTTCATTCGAATTCCTCCAGCTCTTTTTTGAAAATGGTTTCAAGCGGTGTCGGCCCTGGCGAACAAGAGTGCCCGAGCATAGGTTCAGCTTCTTCAAGCAAGTTTCCCAAAATTATGACCTCGGCTTCCACTCGCGGGTCAAGGTATGAGCAATGCTCGTAGAGAGCATCCAGCAATTTCTTGGTTCTTTTCGTGAGACGTTCGCGCATACAGCAGCATTTCGTTTTCACTTTTTCTCCTTCAAAGCTTTGCGAACCGCTTCCTCCGCCACGCGACGATATGGCTCGACATAAGATTTCACGTTGGCGAGTTTTCGCTCTAGGGCTGGGAGCCGTTCCAACGTCTCAAAAATTGGGTAATCAGGACCGGAGTCGCACGCCTCGCTAGTCGAGATAGCGTAAGCGACTTCCTCGAACTCACGTAAAAATTCGCCCCAAAGCTGGGTCAGCTTGTCGCGCCCCGTTTGGCAATCGTCGGCAGCATACCCAATTTTGTTATGAAAAAATCCGCCAATGGTATCTCCAAATTCTCTGCTCACAACTTCACCTCTTCAAACTGGCCGCCAGCCACAGGCCGAATCACCATATAGTATTCTTTCCAAAATTGGTCAAAAATACCGGCATGTGGCTTACGCGGCAGAGGTAAAGATTGCGGAGTCGGCAGCGTGAACGTCATCCCCACAAGAAAGTGCTGACCGCGCAACTCGAAATCTTGGATGACACGATACATCTCGTATTTCACGTTGTCATCGTCACCAATCTCGCGGCTCATCGACCCACCTTGATTTCTGAAACGTCGTAGCCAAACTCACGGAGAACAGCGTGGATTTTATTTTTCATCTCCTCCGTTTTCCTGCGAAGCTCCTCCTTTGTCAACACGTAAGCCGGGGCCTCCACAAACACGTCCACGGACATTCGCACATCGTTTTTTGCTCGCATGATAAATCTACGTTGCATTCTTTTTTTCCTTTGCGTCTACATCATATTCCCACGGGCGTGGTCCAATAGGATCTTTTCTAAGCATGATCCCCCGATTTGCGCAATCTGTGACCGTGTCATAGGAACTTAAATGAATCGAGGTGCAGCCACCACTCATTTTTGCGTGACCGGACCAACGAGTACAATCACATTCACGCCTTCTCCAATACCCTTCCGTGCAATAAATTGCCACGCTCAAACACTCGTGGCCCGTCGCCTCTTTCAATGCAACCTT
>JAKQEE010000305.1 GCA_029558635.1 Pseudomonadota bacterium
TTCTCGATGATGATCGTGATCGTGCGCTGGTCTTGATAGGCTTGAATATAAAACACCCGCTGACCAGGCTTGCCGATCGCGTCAGCGGTGATGTGATCGCACGGGTCAACGTCAATTTCAAATCGGGGCATGAGGGGAGTATACCATCCCGACCCCCTCCGCCCCTATCGGGGCACCTCCCCCAAATCCGACGATTCAAACTTTGAATCCGCATACAAATTTATTATCGTCGTATTTGGGGGAGGACAGGGAGGGGGTTATAATTCCGCCATCACCCAAGGAGCCGCCATGTACGATAAAAAGAAACTCAATGAATTGAAAGATCAACTCGAAACGTGGGAGGAAACTTCGTTGAGCAAGGCGCTCGCGTCCCTGCCCGAGCGCATGGACGAGTTCATCACGACCTCCTCCGAACCCATCAACCGACTCTACACCCCGCTCGATGTGGCGGATAAAGACTACGCTTCTTCCCTCGGACTTCCAGGTGAGTACCCCTACACGCGCGGAGTCCACCCGACGCTTCATCGCTCCAAACTGTGGACGATGCGCATGTTCGCAGGCTTCGGCACCGCAGAGGAAACGAACGCGCGCTTCAAATATTTATTGGAGCAGGGACAAACAGGTCTGTCCGTCGCGTTCGACTTGGCGACTCTGATGGGCTACGACACAAATCAACCCGAAGCGCTTGGCGAGTTCGGCAAGTGCGGCGTGGCGGTCTCTTCATTACAAGATATGGAGATCCTGTTCGAGGGCATCCCGTTCGACAAAGTGTCCACGAGCATGACGATCAACTCGCCTGCCGCGATCACGTGGGCGATGTATCTCGCGGCGGCGGAGAATCGCGGCGTGCGGCTCGATCAACTGCGCGGCACGATCCAGAACGACATCCTCAAAGAGTTCATCGCGCAAAAAGAATTTATCTTCCCGCCCGAACCATCCATGCGACTCGTGGTGGACACGATGGAGTTCGGCTCGCAAAAAGTCCCGCAGTGGAACACGATCTCGATCAGCGGATATCACATCCGTGAGGCGGGATCAACTGCCGCGCAGGAGTTGGCGTTCACATTGGGCGACGGACTCGAATACGTGCGCTGGGGAATCGCCCGCGGAATGGACGTGGATGAATTCGCGCCGCGCTTGTCGTTCTTCTTCAACGCGCACAACGATTTCTTTGAAGAAATTGCAAAATATCGCGCCGCGCGCCGCATTTGGGCGCGTGAGATGCGCGAAACGTTTGGGGCGAAGAATCCGCGCTCATGGTTGTGCCGCTTCCACACGCAGACGGCGGGAGTTTCATTAACTGCGCAACAACCCGAAAACAATGTTGTGCGTGTTGCCATCCAAGCCTTAGCCGCCGTGTTAGGCGGGACACAATCGCTTCACACAAACTCATTGGATGAAGCATTAGCGCTTCCCTCTGAACACGCCGTCACCATCGCCCTGCGCACGCAACAGATCATCGCAGAAGAATCGGGCGTGACGAATACCGTGGATCCGCTGGGGGGTAGTTTCTTCGTCGAAGCCATGACAGACCGAATGGAGAAAGAAGCGTACGATTACTTCCGCCGAGTCGAAGAGTTGGGAGGCGTCATCCCTGCCATCGAAAAGGGATTCTTCCAAAGCGAAATTTCAGACGCGGCGTATCGCTATCAACGCGAGATTGATCAGGGCATTCGAAAAATTGTCGGCGTGAACGCGTATGCCGAAAAGAAACCGCTGACGATTCCGATTCTCGAAATGGATCCGCAGGGATACAACCGACAAGTCAAACGACTCGAAGAACTGCGCAAGACGCGCGACAATGGAAGAGTCGGGCAGACATTGGATCGTCTGCGAATCGCGTTGGAGGGGACGGAGAACACGATGCCGCACATCATGGAAGCCGTCCACGCGTACGCGACGCTGGGCGAGATCATACAGGTAATGAAGGAAGCCTTCGGGGTGTATGAAGAGCCGACGATGATATAAATTTGGTCATGTCATTGCGAGGGCGATAGCCCGAAGCAATCTCCACCAATGCAAGGAGATTGCTTCGTCGTCGCTTCGCTCCTCCTCGCAACGACATGGGAATCAAAAGCGCGGACTTGAAACCAAGTCCGCGCTTTTTTTACAGCATCTATTCTGTTGTTACTTCGCGCGTTTGCGGCTGAACCATTTATTCATTTGTTTCGCCGCCGCATCGCGCCCGCCCAAACCAAACGCAAGAGCGAATGCCGCGCCGATGGCAAGCAAGACGATCTGGATCACATCTGCGGCGAGGGTCACGCCCGTTTGCGTGAGCGCAATACCCGCCACAAAGATCAGGATCGCCCAACGCGCGATGTTCGCGAGAAACGCCGCGTCACTGCCGCCGGCGGTGGTGATCACATTCGAAGCCACGTTGGCGAGATAAACGCCAGCGATGAAGATCACAATCCCGAGTAACAGGTTGCCGCCAAAGGTAATGAGGGCGCCAACCAAAGCGGCGATGGAGGTCAGGCCGATAGACTGCGCGGTCCCCTGCACCGCCAACAACATCACAGCCACCAACACAACATACCCAACCACGCCCGAAAGATTCGCATCCTTTGCGGTTTTAAAGCCGAGCGCGGCGGGCAGGCGGTTGAGTCCGATGCCTGCGAGCAGGCTCGCTACAACTTCAGAAACGAATTTAGCAACGTAGTAGGCAACGCCCAAGACAACTGCCGCGCCGAGCGCGCTGAGGATCATCCCAGTCACACCGTCGAGCACTTGATTGCTGATGTTCGACAGCACTTCGAGGTTGAGCGCCGACAACGCCTGCCCGATCACCGTCACCATCACGATGACGTACACCACGGTTCCAAGCAGGATCGAAAGAGGCTGCGCATTTTGGGCTTTGCTCAAGCCGACGCGTTCACCGAGTCGATCAACCCCCACGCCTTCCAAAAAGCCGGTGACGATCTGACGCAAGATGCGGGCAAGCAGAGAACCGAGCACAAGGATGATTACCGCGGCGATGATGCCCGGCACATACCCAAGCAACTGATTGACCAAGGTTTGGACCGAGGTGGCAGTTTCACCGAGCCCGAGGCTCCCTAAAATGGAAGGCATAAAGATCAAGAAGGTCAACCAAAAGACCGCCCGTCCGATGGAATCGTTCACATTGGCGGATGTCTTGCCTGCCGACTTCTCGCCCAATCGTTCATCGAGACGCGTCCAGTTCAACACTTTTACAACAAGGAAGCGGAACAGCGATGCGACAAGCCACGCAATCGCAAAGAACACCGCAACGTTGATGAGGCGCGGCAGCCATTCATTGAACAACGAGCCGAGCGGGTCCACCGTGGATTGGGGAATCCCAATAAACCTTCCAGCCAGTGTTGCCAATTGGCACAACACAAAGACGAACAACAGCCAGAAGGTCGCGCCGCTGACCCATTTTGTGATCTGGGTTTTCGTATCGAGCGAACCGGAGGCGCGCTCATCCACTTTGAGGCGCTCGAGGACGCGGCGCACGAGAAACGCGCCAAATCGCGCCACCACCCACGCCACGAACAGCCCGACGAGTATGGCTACCAGCGGCAGGAACACGGCGAATTGTCCTCCAAGTTGTTGCAACAGTTGATTGATATCCATGTTTCATTCTCCTTTTGAAGTAGGATCTGCTTGCCCACATGAGTTGAAACACAAACGTTTCGGGAAAGTTTCTTGCATTGCGCCGATATTCGGAATAAAAAACGCCGCGTCCAATGAACGCGGCGTGGTTGAAGCGTATGAAATTTTCAACGCGCCAGCGTCTTCGCCATCTCGTAATAATCGAGGGCGTTACTGCGCGAATGTTCAGAGACGTCGGCGAGCGGAACGGTCGTCACGCCCAAGCCTTTCATGCCGATCATAATATCGGTCTGCCCTTCGAGGATCGCCTCGACCGCTTTCACGCCCAAACTTGCCGCAATGAGACGATCTAACGCAGTCGGGCGTCCGCCGCGTTGGATGTGACCAAGGATCGTCACGCGTGTTTTGAATCCCACATCCATTTCGTCAATGATGCGCGCCAGATCGGTGGTGCGGATGTTCGCGCCCTCCGCAACGATGATGATCGCATGAGTCTTACCGCGCCGATACGCATCCTCCACGAGTTGCGCGATCTCTTCGACAGTCACAGACACTTCGGGCATCAACACAATTTCCGCGCCGCAGACGATGCCCGCCATCACCGCAAGATAGCCCGAGTTGCGTCCCATCGTTTCGATGAGGAACGCGCGGCTGTGCGACGACGCGGTATCGCGTAATTTATCCACCGCTTCCATGATGGTGTTCAACGCCGTATCCACGCCGATGGACATATCCGTTCCCCAAATGTCGTTGTCAATGCTCGCAGGGATGCCGACGACTTTAATTCCCTGTTGAGCCAGCGCATGCGCGCCGCGTAACGACCCGTCGCCACCGATGACGATCAACCCGTTCATACCCGCCTCGTTCATGCGACGGATCGCCTCGCGTTGACCTTTCGCCTCCGCGAACCGTTTGCTTCGTCGCGTTTGTAAAATGGTCCCGCCGCGCTGTAAGATTCCGCCAACATCGCGCGCGCCCATCAGGCGAAATTCTCCGTTCACCAATCCTTCAAAACCGTTGGTCACGCCGATCAATTTTGCGTTGTTCGCCAACGCCGTGCGCGCCACCGCGCGGATCGCGGCATTCATGCCAGGCGCATCGCCGCCTGAGGTGAGCACACCCAATGTGAAATTTCCAATCTCTACCATGCCTACTCGTCTCTCTTGATCTGAAATGTGTCGAAGTCTCGCGCCACCGACGTATTCGGGAAGATCGCCTGCGCTTCTTTTAATACATCTTTCTCGCGATACCTGCGCGAAATGTGCGTGAGGATCAACTTCTTAACCCCCGCTTTGACAGCCAGTTCTGCGCCCTGACGCGCCGTGAGATGCGAAAATTGACCTGCCATCTCAGTCTCTTCATCTAAGTAGGTCGATTCGATCACCAGCGCATCCGCATCTTTGCAGACCTCGAGCAGATTCGCGGTCTTCCCCGCGTCGCCCACCACCACGAGTTTGACTCCCTTTTGAAGCGGACCCAGCACATCATCGGGACTAACGCTTCTTCCGTCGGGCAGGCTGACTCGCCTTCCTGCAACCAACTCTCGCCGTTCGGGCCCAAACGGCACGCCGAGTTCCGTCGCTTTCTCGTTCAAGAACGGACGACGCGCCTTGCTCTCGAAAGCGTACCCCAAACAATCCGGTCCGCGATGCGAAACGGGAAATGCAGTGACCGTAAAATCATCCGTTTCAAAAAAAACGCCCGGCTTGATCTCGTTCAACCGCAATGGCATCGGCGGTTGCTTGCCGCGCAAGACCACGCCGTACAACAGATCATGCACGCGCTCCAACGTGGATTTACCGCCGTAAATTTGTAACTCATCAATCGCTTCCCAACGCAGTAACGTGCTGAGCAAACCGCCCAAACCTAAAATATGATCGAGATGACCATGCGTGAGCAAAATGCGCGTGAGGTTTTTGAATCCCAAACCCGATTGCAGGATCTGCCGCTGTGTGCCTTCACCGCAATCCACAAGAAAACGATATTCGTTGTGCTTCACCACCTGCGCCGAAAGCCCGCGATGCGCGGATGGAGCGGATGCCGATGTGCCAAGAAAAAGAATTTCGAACAAGTTGAGTCCTTATAAACCAGCCACAGAGCGCGCAGAGAACATTGAGTTTTAAATTCTTTTCTCAGAATCTCCGTGATCTCTGTGGCAAAGTATTTTCGTTATGTTTTCATAATTGTACCCCAAAAGAAAAACAGACCATTTGTGCTATACTACAAAAAATGCCTCTCAAGATTCCATTCCTGCCTCAAAAATCGAAAACGAAGCCGAAGGGAAAAAGCGCGGCTCCCTCGCGCGGCGGAAAACAAACGCAAGCTTCGCCAAAAAAAGGAAAGGCTTCGCCTCACTTCACGCCTGAGCCTGCTTCAATTTCCTGGTGGGACTCTCTCTCCGCCGAGCGCAAACTCGATGTGGTCGGCGCGGTGATGGCGATGATCGGTCTATTCGCCGGCTTGATCCTGTTCTCGGCGCAAAAGAGCGCGTTGACCGGCAGTATGATGAGCATCGCCAGTCGCTTGTTCGGCTGGGGAATTTATATTTTGCCGGTTGCATTTTTCGTCATGGGGTTGTGGCTCATCTTCCGTCGTATCGAAAAACTTCCGCCGCTTTCACTCGAACGCGCATTCGGTCTCGTATTATTTTTCTTTTGGCTGCTGGCAACCATGCACTCGATCATCGCCGAGCCTGCCATGGCAGATCAAGCCGCCTTCGACGGCGCGGGCGGCGGGCACATCGGCAGTTTCTTCGAGCAGATCCTTTTCAACAATCTCGGCACGGCTGGCGCGGTCATCGCATTACTCGCGTGGCTTCTCATCACACTCACGATGATCTTCGACATTTCGGTGCAAGACCTGTTCCAGTGGTTCAGCCCGCTAGTCGAAATGATCCGCAAATTGATCGCGGGACGGATCTCAAAAACCGACAGCGTCCTTTCCCCCGACGATGCCGAAGTAACCTCCAACGGATTCACGCCCCTGCATCGCCCCGAAGCCGCAGTGGTAAACGCAACACCGGGCGCGCCCGTCACCAAGGTCAAACCAGCCGAAACGGTCATTCAATGGAAACTGCCCGAGATAAAAAATATTCTCGATTCAGGTTCCGCGCCTGAGGTGAACGAGGAGTTCATTCAACAACGCGCGCGCTTGATCCAGGAGACGCTGGCATCGTTCGGCGCGCCCGTTCAAGTAGTGGAGATCAACCGCGGACCGACGATCACGCAGTTCGGAGTGGAGCCGCTATTCGTCGAGACGAGAACCGGTCGCATCAAGGTGCGAGTCAACAAGATCGCGTCGCTGGCAGACGATCTCGCCCTCGCGCTTGCCGCGCCGCGCATCCGTATTCAAGCGCCGGTGCCGGGACATAGCTACGTGGGCATCGAAGTGCCGAATGAAGAAATGGCGCTGGTGGCTCTGCGTGACCTGCTAGAAAGCGATGCTCTGCAAAAAAATACGAACCCACTGCGGTTCGCGCTCGGCAAAGACGTAACCGGCAATCCCATCAACACAACGCTCGAGACCATGCCGCACCTCTTGATCGCAGGGACGACCGGCTCGGGCAAATCGGTCTGTGTGAACGCGATTTTATCCTGCTTCCTCATGCACAACACGCCCGATGATTTGCGCTTGATCCTCGTTGACCCCAAGCGCGTAGAACTCACCGGCTACAACGGCGTGCCTCATTTGCTTTCGCCGGTGGTCGTTGAGATAGACCGCGTGATCGGCGCGTTGCAATGGATGACGCGCGAAATGGACAAGCGTTATCACATGTTCGCGCAGGTCGGCTCGCGCAACATCGCCGATTACAACGCAAAGATGAAATTGCAGGGAAGCAAGAAACTCCCATTGCTCGTGATCGTCATTGACGAACTCGCCGACCTGATGATGATCGCCCCGGGAGAAACCGAACAGACCATCACACGTCTCGCGCAGTTGGCGCGCGCCACCGGCATTCACATGATCCTCGCCACCCAACGCCCATCGGTGGATGTGGTCACAGGTTTGATCAAAGCAAACTTCCCGGCGCGCGTGGCATTTGCAGTCGCATCGAACACCGACAGCCGCGTGATCCTCGACCAGCCCGGCGCAGAACGCCTGCTTGGGCGCGGCGACATGCTATTCCAAGCGCCGGATGCGCCCGCCGCAGTCCGTTTGCAAGGCGTGTTCGTTTCTGACCATGAAATTCAAAACCTGGTGGAGTTTTGGCGCAACCAACTGGGAGGCGCAAGCCCCTACGCCGCCGCGTCGCAATCCTCGTCGGTAGGTATGCCCAGTTCGGACATTCCTCTCAAGCAAGGCGCCATGTTCGAAGATATGACTCCCGCCGAGACAGCCACCGATCCATTGCTCACCGAAGCAATTGATTTCGTCCGCCGCGAGGGACGCGCATCGGTATCCATGTTGCAGAGGCGGATGCGCATCGGCTACACCCGCGCCGCCCGCATCGTAGATATGATGGAAGATAAAGGCATCGTCAGCGCGCCGGAGGGGGCAACACAGATCCGCCAAATTTTAGATTATGGTCCAACCATCCCACCCAAAGATGATGGGGCGTAATTGCATCACTGTCCTGTATAATCAACCACAAATAGTCAATTGCAGGTCAGGCTTGTAGCCTGACGCTCTCATCATGCAAAAAAATTGGCGGGTTAAAAACCCGCCCTACGAATAATTTGCAAGAGGGCTGATCATCCATTCGGAGGCTCCATGAACGAAACACCGCTTGTGATTCGACCTATGACGTTGGGTGAAATTCTCGACAAAGCCATTCGTTTATATCGGCAGAACTTTCTCACCTTCATTGGGATCTTCGCTATCCCCTACATTCCGCTGGTGATCATTCAGATGATCTTCACCGTTTTGTACACGACCACCATGATCAGCCCCGATTTTTTGCAATCTGCAGATCCCACCACAACGATGGGGTTGGGCATCGTTACGATCATTAGCTCGGTCGTGTTCTTGATCGCAAATTTCATTCTCGTGAGCGGTTTTGCCACCGGCGCGATCACGCGCGCGGTTGCAAACATCTACACCGACAAGCCCATCGGCATCCTCGATTCCTACCGCGCGATCTCAGGCTCGGTCTGGAAGTTGATCTGGGCGATTGTCCTTTGCACCCTGATATTGTTCATCGTTCTGATCTGGGCGATCGTTCCCGTTGTCGGCTGGCTGAGCGGACCCGGCATCTTCGTCTTCATCGCATTGATCGTCAGTCCCCTGATCGCCCCCATTGCCGTGCTTGAAAATCTGGGAATTTCAAAAACCATCCGCCGCGCCTGGGACCTGGGTCGAAGCCGCTTCTGGTGGTTGATCGGGTACGCGCTCGTGTTAACCCTGCTCGGTCAATTGATCGTTACTGGTCCCGTGTATTTGTTGAGCGCCATCCTACAAGGCGTGTTCGCATCCCTGCCTGATCTTGGTTATGAAATGCAAACCATCGTCGATACGATCGTCTCGAACCTGCTCACCATGGCGTTGGGTCTGTTGTACACTCCCCTTCAATTAACCATGATGACCGTGGTGTACTTCGACCTGCGCGCTCGCAGTGAGGGGCTCGACCTTGCGCTTCAACTTTCACCACAAACTGAAAATCAATCCGAAACGCTCTCGACCACCCTGCCTGAAATTTCAAACACAGGGCAAGTTACGCCTGTGATCACCGGCATAGACATGGGGCGGTTCGCCTTACTTTCTCTGGTCGGCGTTCTGATCTTCGCGTGTTACTTTGGATTCCTCTTTATGATCGTGGGTGCTGCCATGTACGGTTTCTAGCCGACAATGCGAACATTGCATAAACTGGTTCCGCTCTTTTTACTGCTTGCTTTCTGTGGATCGCAAGTTCGATCCGTTTTCGCGCAACCCGATCATATTACCGAAGAAAAATACTGGGGATTGATACAAGAGTCGCGTTCGATCGTGGCAGGGGCTCGATTCGAAAACAAATCAGAGGAGACGATTCGTCAGGAACTGGATCAACTTGCGGCGCGATGGGAAGCGGTCACCGAAGTGGAGGTGGACGGGAAGCGCATCCCGCTCGATCAGCAGTACCTCGTCGAAATGCTGAGGGGGAATCCGCCCGACCTAAAGAAACTGGATGAGACCTTCGCTTCGCTTCTCAAATCGAGGCGGGTCGCGCCAACTGACGCGTTCAGCGCATCTGACTTAGCCCTGCTTGCCGAGATCCTTGCACGCCCCGAATATCAATGGGCTGAAGCCGCGCCCAACCCCGCCTCCGATTGGCTTGACCGAATCCTTGCCGAGATCAACCGCTGGTTGAATGAGATCCTCGGCTTCACCTTCGATGTTGCCGGGTCCGACGTGGTGTCTGTGCTCATGGCGATCCTGCTCGGCGTTGTTTTTATTTTCATCGCCCGCACTTTACTTTCCGATTTTATGAACGAGGCGCAATTAAAAGAGAACGGAGAGGAAGAACCGCTCACCTCCGAATCCGCGCTGGCAAGAGCGCAACAACTCTCGCGCAGCGGCGATTACCGCGCGGCGGTGCGCTATTTGTATCTTTCCACGTTGTTGATCCTCGATGAACGCGGCATCATGCGTTACGACCGCTCGAAGACCAACCGCGAATATTTGCGGAGCGTCGCCGATTCGCCCGAACTCTCGAAGCCGCTGGGAGACGTGATCGAAGTGTTCGATAACGTCTGGTATGGGCATCACGAGTTGGGAGAGGACTCGTTCGAGCATTACAGCAAACGCGTCGAAGAGTTAAAGGAGAAGCGGTCGTGAAACTCTCGCGCGATACCTGGCTCGCCATTGGGATCCTCCTCGTGCTGGTGCTTGTCACCTCGGTGGCGGCGTTGCAAGGCACAGATGAAAGCGAACTCCCCTACCTCAGCACATCTTCCGCGCCTAGCGGCACGCGGGCAATGAGTTTATGGTTGAATGATCTGGGCTACCAAACCGCCGACGCGTTCAGCCTGTCGTTCGCTCCCGACTCCGACGTTGACATCATCTTTATCATCCAACCGATATACCCGATCACCCCCAACGAATGGAAGTTGCTCGATCAATGGGTGTTACAGGGCGGCACGTTAATCCTCGCCGGAACAAATCCCGTCACGAACGAAGCGCTGAATCACTTCGAGTTCTATTTTTCATACCTCCCTCAACAGGCAAATGAAATTTCTCCCGCGCTGCCAATCCTACGGTCGCCGGTGATCGAGTCAAAGATCGATCTGGTTTCAAACATCGGGATCGCTTCAAACCGCACAGACTACACTCCGCTCATCACCGCCAAAGGGATGCCGATCATGCTCACCTTTCAACAGGGCGTGGGGCGGGTGATCCTTTCTAGCGCGCCAAAGGCATTCACCAACGTCGAGCTAAAAAACGAACCGACCGCAACATTGGTCTTGAACCTGCTGGCTGTCGCAGGCGAAAAAGGGACCGTGTTGTTCGATGAATGGCATCGCGGTTTTCGCTCGGAGGGTGTGGTCGGGCTTTCGCAGTGGTTACAACAAACCTCCGGCGGACACGCGATCCTGTTCACGGTCTTTGCTATTTTCATCGCGCTCATTGCGCAAGGACGGCAGTTCGGGCGACCCATCCCGCTCAAGCACGAACTCAAACGCCGCGGACCGATGGAACACGTCACCGCCATTGCCAACTTGAACCGCAAGGCGGGGCATATCAAAGAAGTGGCGCGGCAATATCACAACCGCTTGAAGCGGCATTTCGGTCAACGGTACCGCCTCGACCCCTCAATGAGCGATGAAGAGTATGTGGAAGCGCTTGCAGGTTACAATTCGGATGTGGATAAAGAAAAATTATTGCGGCTGTTAAAACGGCTTACGCATCCCGATGTCAACGAAGCGGAGTTGTTGAAACTCTCCGCCGAAGCCGCGCAATGGATGAGCGACTAACTTATTAGGACTTACGAAAAACCCCAAGACCAAGCCGCGAATTACACGAATTAGCACGAATTTTTAAAACAATTAGCGTAAATTCGCGCAATTCGCGGCAAAAGATTTTAGCTTGCGTAAGCAGTTACAACTCCGAAGGAGTGAAATGATTATAGACTTGTACAAAATAGACAAGCCAACCCCGAAGGGGTGTCATAGTTTTGTATGATGCTATATCATCCCTTCGGGATTTGATGGTGAATTGCCCAATTTTCTAAAATCCTTCCATCCCTTCGGGATTGGAGGCGCGCAAAGTAAACAAATAAACTTTTGTTTCGGAGAAACCACATGCAGATCACAGAACTCAAACAAACATTTGAATCCATCAAAGCAGAGTCGGGCAAAGTCCTCGTCGGCTTGGAGGACTCGTTTGAACTGCTCCTCGTTGCGTTATTTAGCAACGGACACGTATTGCTCGAGGGCGTGCCTGGCACGGCAAAAACGCTCATGGCAAAGACGTTGTCGTTCATGGTGCAGGCGCAATTCACGCGCGTGCAGTTCACGCCCGACCTGATGCCCTCAGACATCCTCGGCACGAGCGTGTTCGATATGAACTCTTCGCGCTTCTACTTAAAGAAGGGACCCATCTTCACGCAACTACTGCTCGCCGATGAGATCAACCGCGCTCCGGCAAAAACGCAATCGGCGTTGCTCGAAGCGATGGAGGAGAAACAGGTCAACCTCGAGGGCGAGCGGCATGTGCTCGACGCGCCTTTCATGGTCATCGCCACGCAAAACCCCATCGAATATGAAGGCACGTATCCGCTCCCCGAGGCGCAACTGGATCGCTTCATGTTCAAAGTTCTTGTGCCATATTCGCCGCCCGCGGTCGAAGTGGAAATTCTGCGCCGCAATCATCAAGGCTTCGACGCGCACAACCTCGAAAGTTCGGGCATTCAAAAAGTGATCACCGCCGCGCAAGTCGTCGAAATTCGGAAAGCGATCACAAGCGTGACCGTGGAAGATGGGATCCTCACCTACATCGCCAACATCAACGCCGCCAGCCGCCGCTCACCGGACCTTCTGCTGGGCGCAAGTGCCCGAGCCGCTACACACGTGTTGGCTTCTGCAAAAACATTCGCCGCCATGCAGGGACGCGATTTCGTCACGCCCGACGATGTGAAATTCGTTGTGCCGTCCGTGTTCCGTCATCGCGTGTTGTTGAAGCCCGAAGCAGAGATCGAGGGGCTGGACGCAGACTCGGTCATCAGCCGCATCCTCGCGCAAGTGGAAGTGCCGAGATAATAGACCTCTTGCATAAGTATCTCTTGCTCAGCCACAGAGTCCACAGAGACCTTTGAGAAATTCTCTTTTTTTCTCTGTGGTCTCTGTGGCAAAAACAACTTTTGCAAGAGTTCAAATTTTCAACATGCTCCCCTCCCCCCGCGGCATCCTCGTTTTACTCTTCGCCGCCCCGCTGATCGCGTTGGGCGTGTTCGTCCGCGGATTCGAATGGATCGGCTGGCTGTATGCGCTGTTCGTCTTGTTCCTCTTCATCATGGATTGGCGCATGGCGGGGAACATTTCACGCTTCGACATCGAACGCTTGCACGAAAATAAACTTTCGCTGGGCGTGCAGAACCCCGTCACCGTCAGCGTGAGGAATCGTTCACGACGCGGCACCAGTTTCAAGGTCCGCGATGAAGCGCCGGAGGAATTCCAGATCGAAACGCGGACGATGCAGGGGAGCGTCCCGCCGCTGGGCGCGTGGAGTCAGGTTTATCATCTGCAACCTTTGCGGCGCGGCGATTATAAATTTGGGAATATCACCATGCGTTGGCGCGGTCCGTTGGGGTTGGTGGATCGGCAGGGCGTGTTGAAGATGGTCGAGTCGGTGAAGGTGTATCCGAACTTGATGGACGTGCGAAAGTATGACTTGATGCTGCGCAAGAATCGTTTGCAAGAGATGGGCTTGCGGCACACACGCATGTTCGGCGAAGGGACGGAGTTCGAACGCCTGCGCGAATATTTGCCCGACGATGAATATCGCCGCATCAATTGGAAAGCGACGGCGCGTCGTCATCGCCCGGTGACGCTGCAATATCAAACGGAACGAAGCCAGACCGTGTTTGCGGTTCTCGACACGGGACGCATGATGCAGTCTCCGGTGGCGGATATCGCCAAGTTGGATTACGCGGTGAACGCGGTGTTGTTTTTGGGCTACGTTGCCACCGGCAAAGGCGACCGCGTGGGCGTGATGAGTTTCGCCGACGATGTAAGCCATTATCTCGCGCCCAAGCAGGGACGCGGTCAGTTTTATCGGATGTTGGAAGTGTTGTATGCCGTGGACGCGCAACAGGTGGAGCCGAATTATCGCAAGGCGCTCACGTATCTGGCGGTGAAGCAACGGCGGCGCGCGTTGGTGGTGATCTTTACCGATCTGAGCAGTGGAGCAAGTTTGGATTCGTTGGTGGCGCAAGTTTCGATGTTGGCGCGGACAAGTTTGCCGCTGGTGGTGACGATCAGCGACCCGGATGTGCACGCGGCGGCGGGACAAGTGCCAACAGATACGTTGTCTGCGTATCAACGCGCCAGCGCGGCGCACGTGCTAGACGAACGCCGACTCGTGCTGGATACTCTCCGCAAACGGGGCGTGCTTACGCTGGATGTGCCAGCGAATCAATTGTCGCTGGCGGTGATCAACCGCTATTTGGAATTAAAGGGTCGGACGATGTTGTGAGATATTAATCCACTAATCTTCACTAATCTCCGCGAATGTTTTATTCATCTTACGGGATGTCATTCTCCCGAAGGACATCGGGACGATGTGAGCGGAGCGAAGAATCTCTGTTTGTGTCGTAGAGACCCTTCGGGACGCAGGGCGTCCCTCAGGGTGACATTGCATGGGGTAATTGATTAATGCAGATTAGTGAAGATTAGTGGAAAGCTTATTTGAACTTCCACGCTTTTTGTTTTTCCCGCCCGGCAAAGAACAGATACGAATACATCACCACGCCTGAGAGAATCCCCACACTCCATTTGACAACCGGGGGAATGCTTTCGTTGGGTGAAATGAATCCCTCGATGAGTCCCGCAACGACCAGCCACGGCACCGCGCCGCCAAGTAACTGAATGGCTTTGCGCGCGGCAATGGCGAGGGCGTCGCGGCGGCGCATGAGGCCGGGGCGAAGCAGTGCCCAGCCCAACATGAGTCCCGAACCGCCCGCCATGAAGATGACGGTCAACTCGATGACGCCGTGTCCGATCACAAAGGTGGCGAGTTCGAATCCGATCCCGTAATGGGTCGTAAGCCCGAGCAAGCCGCCGAGGATCAATCCGTTTTGGACGAGAATCCAAAGTGTGAACAATCCGCCGCTGACTCCGCTCGCAAAGGCGAGGAACGACACACGGATGTTGTTCTGCATGATGAATGATGAGGCGTATGGTCTCTCTTCGATGGGGATGTCGATCCATAGTTCTTTATTTTCAACGATGGGGATCAACCGATGTAATTCTTCAGGCAACAACCACATCGCGGCGTCGGGCGAAGACGCCACCACAAACCCAACAAACAAGGCGGGGAGGGTGAATAAAAGAAACGCGATGAATGTGTACACGAACGTCTCGCGGAACAAACGCGGGAAGCCGCGCAAGGCGAACGAAGCGATGTTCTTTATTGCTATCGACTCGCCTTGATACAGGATCGCATGAGTGCGCGCGACGAGTTGGTTGAGGAATTGCGTAATGCGGTGGCGCGGAAAGTCGCGCTTGGCGAGGGCGAGGTCTGAGCTGGCGGCGCGATACAGACCGGCGAGCCGCTCCACGTCTGAGGGGCTGAGGCGTTTGGCGTCCTTTTGAGCGAGCTCGAGCAAGCCGCTCAACGATTCCCATTCGCGCTTGCGAGACTGGTAAAATTCATCCACATTCATTCGGCACCGTATCTTTCGGAAAGCAAAAGTGTCTTGTGTCGTAGTCTTAGCCACAGAGCACACAGAGGTTTTGAGTTTTTTCTCAGAGAACTCTGTGATCTCTGTGGCAAAGAAAACTTTTGCAAGAGTTCCAATATAGATAAGGCTATTATACCCATGACCAACTCAAGCGACCTGCTCAAGATAGACACCCCTGAAAACGTAACGTTCGATTACGAAGTTGCCGGCATCGGTTCGCGCTTTTTGGCGGCATTGATGGATTCCACGATCATCATCCTCTTGCAGATCATTCTCCTCGGAACGGTGGCGTTATTCGCCAGCCTCTCGCCCGAAGGCGTGAGCGAAACGATCATCGGTTGGATGTTCGCCATCGCGGGCATCGTCAGTTTCATATTCATTTGGGGCTATTACATTTTTTTCGAGATCCTGTGGAACGGTCAAACCCCCGGCAAACGACGGGTCGGCTTGCGCGTCATCCGCGTGGATGGGACTCCCGTCAGCGCGAGTGAAGTGGTGATCCGCAATCTCGTGCGGATCATCGATTTTATGCCTTTCGCGTACGGCGTCGGCGTGGTGACGATGTTCATCAACCCCAATTCGCGGCGCGTGGGCGATCTTGCCGCGGGCACGTTGGTGGTGCATGACCGCGCCGTAAAAGGCTTGGATGATCTCTCGCCGGTGCGTTCCTCCTCCTTGAAAATTTCGGGCGAACAAGCGCACTTGCCGGAGGGCTTCCCGGTCGAGCGCGTATCGGAACATGAACTGCACGTGATCGAAGAATATCTCTCTCGCCGCGCGACTCTCGCCAACGCCGCCACGCTTGCGCGACACATCCTCAGCGCGATCTTAACGCGCCTCAACCTGCCCGCAGATTCCGTCAACTTTGTTCACGCTGAAGCGATCCTCGCCGAGATCTACGGCGCGCGCAGGAGCGACACATCCGACGATATCAAAGGAGAATTGCCATGAAGGAATCAAAGAAATTATTGATCGGGTTTGCAGTCGTTGGAGCGATCTGTTTATGTATGGTCGGTATCGGATTTTTTGGCTTGCGTGAATTCGGTAAACGCGTAGGAAACATGGCGAGCGGAGACCCGACCGCCGTTGCCCAAATGCAAGAGAAGATCGCCGATTTCGATCTGCCACCCGGATATAAAGCGACGGGCATGCCCCTTGTCATTTACGATGCGATCATGCTCATACCCGAGCAATCCAGCGGACCGATGATCATGCTGATGCAATACAACGGCGTAACGTCTGGGAACCGCGAAGAGATCGAGCAGGGTTTACGCCAAGCCGCCGAACAACAAAGCCAGCAGTCGGGCACATCCATGCAAGTGGTGGATTCGTTCGAGACCGTCGTGCGCGGCGAAACCGTCACAGTGACCGTGAGCGAGGGGAGCAACCAAGGGCTGGCGATGCGTCAATGGATCACGATCTTCGATGGCAATAACGGTCCCGTCATTTTCATGGCGCAAGGCATCGCGGAATATTGGGACGATCAGATGGTCAAAGATTTTCTTCAATCCATTCGATAAAGTAGGGGCACAGCGGGGTGAGCATGGAACATATTGCGCGCTGGTTCCGCTGTGCCCCCACATGAATTTGGAGAAACGTATGCAAGCCTTCGAACTCAATCAACTCATCCAACAACAAAAAGACTCGAACAAACTTTATTTGGAATTTCTCAAAGTCCCTGATTTGAGTATGGGATTGTATGTCCTCCCCGCTGGCGGCGCTGACCCGCAAAGTCCGCATACGGAGGATGAGGTTTATTATGTAGTGAGCGGCAAGGGAAAAATCAAAGTTGGCAACGAAGACCGCGCCGTGCAGGCTGGGTCAATTGTGTATGTGGCGAAGAATGTGGAGCATCGCTTCCATTCGATTGAGGAAGAGTTGACGTTGTTAGTCTTCTTCGCGCCGGCAGAGTATGCAAACCGACGATAGACCATGGACAATGAGAGAGATACTGGAATTGAAATCTAGCTGTTATAGGAGAACCTCTTGAACACCGATGATCGCATCCTGCCCGTAACACGCGTGACAGCCGTTCTTATCGTTCCCTTTCTCTGGCTGGCGTTCCTGATTTTATTCTTCTATCCCGATTCCACCGGGGAGCGATTTGCATGGGCAATACAACCGAACATGACTGCCATGTACATGGGCGCAGGCTACCTTGGCGGTTCGTGGCTGTTCATCAACGCCATTTTTGGCAAACGCTGGCATCGCATTCAAGGCGGATTCCTACCCGTCACTTCTTTTACGTGGTTCATGATGATTTCCACATTCCTGCATTGGGATCGCTTCTCCCTTGGTAGCCTCGGCTTCACCCTAT
Source organism: Pseudomonadota bacterium (assembly GCA_029558635.1). Lineage (GTDB taxonomy): Bacteria > Pseudomonadota > Alphaproteobacteria > Micavibrionales > Micavibrionaceae > UBA1573. Next base: position 17,706 of record JAKQEE010000305.1, read on the forward strand.
GGCTGATTCTGTATATCGTCACGCCTTTCCTCGTTCCAGCGCTCTGGCTATACAACCGAAAGACCGACCCGGGTACACCTGAGGCAGATGATGTCACTATTCCGCCAGTAGTTCTTTTAATCCAAAAATCTCTTGCGGCAATCATCCTTCTATATGCCGCAATCAGTTTCCTCGTCCCAGCCTTTTCCATCAACAACTGGCCCTGGACCCTGACCCCGCTCACTGCGCGCGTGATGAGCGGATGGGGAGCTTTGCTGGGTGTCGGCGCGTTGATGATGTCGAATGAAACGCGGTGGAGCGGATGGAAGACACCGTTGGAAAGCATCCTCATTTGGCATGTACTCGTTCTTATCGCCGCAGTGATGAGGACTGCCGATTTCCCAAACGGACTCTTCAACTGGTACTTGGTTGCCATCACGGTCATGGTCATTGGAATTTTCGTCTTTTATATAACTATGGAAGTGCAAAGGAAAAAGGCTAAATCATAAATGTTCAACCTCAAAAACACTCCTTTCCACGAACGGACGTGCGCGTTGTGCCAGCCGCAGAACTGGCGCAAGTGGGCGGGATATTATGTAGCCGAGCGGTGATATAATGACGGAAAATATACGTCATTTGACGGTAAATTTCCGTCACAAGGAATCGCCATGATCGAATCGCTTCTTGGTTCAAAAAACGCGGAACGGGTGCTGATCTATATTTTTAGCCGCGAGGAAGGTTATGCCCGTGAGATCGCCAGCTTTTACGGAACAGATTTGAAGTCCATTCAATTGCAATTGGATAAATTCGAAAAAAGCGGCGTGCTGGCAAGCCGCTCAGTCGGGCGAACGCGCCCGTATGTTTTTAATCCGCGTTACCCGTTTTTGGCTGAGTTGAAGGCATTGCTTGAAAAAACATTATCGTTTTATCCCGCAAAAGAACAAGAAGAATTGACGATGAACAGGCGCAGACCAAGAGCAAGAGGCAAGGGAATATGAAATTTTCAAAAACAACCTTAGCAAATAACTGCCTTATGCAGCCAGGCTCGATTAAGTAAGAGTTGACTCTGTTGGTCTTTTTGGCGCCGCGGAGTATTCGAATAAATGAATGCTAGGTTAATATAGCTTTTATTTGAGCAATAAGTGAATATGCTCTTTGCAAGAGAGAATCGATATACAGTTTAAGTTGCCCTGCTTCAATCATAAAAGCTTCTGTCAAAGTACCGTTATTAGAGCGACCGACAATTTCACTCTCTCTTGGCAGTAATTGAAATTTTATTAAATTGTCTATCTGTCTGATAGTTTCGCTCAATTCCTTAGCTAATCGTTTAGTCCTCCAAGTTTGTAAGCTGTTTGAAGAGATAATTCCTAATATCTCATTTGTCTTTTCTGCCATATAGTTTGATGCTTTTCTTCGTTCGGCAAAATCGTAATTCACAGGCAATTGCATGTTTAAAACTATTGAAGACATAGTATCACCCAATATGCCGACCATTCTTTCAGCACCTTTTAGCCATTCTTCAATTGGCTTAAGCATTTCTGCTCTGATTAACAGAGATTGTTTTCTTCGTTCGGCACGTTGTCCTAAAACAAAGCTAACGATTCCTGCTAATAAAGTTCCTGCAATTCCTATCACAGCAAGCACAAGAGATTCGGACATAGGCAACTAATCCTTTTAACGTAATGCGATCATGCTATGACAGTATAGACTGAATCTTGTATCAAATCAACAGCTCGATAGTCGAAAGGTTAAATCTTTATGTTCAATCTCAAAACCACCCCCTTCCACGAACGGACCTCCGCGTTGTGCCAGCCGCAAAACTGGCGCAAGTGGGCGGGATATTTTTCCGCAGGCTCGTATGAGCATGTGCTCGACCGCGAGTATTGGGCGATCCGCAACTCGGCGGCGTTGATTGATGTTTCGCCATTAATCAAGTACATCATCAAAGGCAGGGGTGCGGCGGCGTTGTTGCATCGCGTCACTACCCGCGACATTCACAAAATGAAGGTGGGACAAGTCGCTTACACGGGTTGGTGTGACGAAGAAGGCAAGATGATTGACGATGGCACGGTCTCACGGCTGGATGAAACGACATTCCGCCTGACTGCCGCAGAGCCGAACTTGCGCTGGCTATCCATGAACGCCGTCGGCATGGAAGTGGAGATTACCGAGGTCACTGATGAAGTCGCCGCGCTGAGTTTTCAAGGTCCGAACACGCGCAAGGTGTTGAACATTGTCGCCGAAAAATCTGTGGATGAGTTGAAATATTTCCGCTTGATGAAAAATAGAATCAAAGGAATCGAAGTTACCATTTCAAGAACAGGCTACACAGGCGACCTCGGATACGAAATTTGGATGGACGCCAAAGACGCCATCAAAATGTGGGACACATTGATGGAAGCAGGCGCGGACTACGGCATTACGCCCGTCGGCATCCTTGCAATGGACATGGCGCGTGTGGAGGCGGGTCTCTTCATGCTGGATGTAGATTACACATCCACAACTCACGCATGGATCGAGCCGCAGAAATCATCGCCGTTTGAATTGGGACTCGATTGGACGGTTGCGCTCGATAAGAAAGGTTATTTCGTCGGTAGGCGTGCGTTGGAACGTGAGAAAAAAGAAGGTTCGGCGTGGAAAATGATGGGGCTCGAAGTGGATTGGGTGGGCATGGAAAATATCTTCAAACGAGTCGGCTTACCGCCGCAAATCCCTGGCATGGCAGTGCGTGGAAGTTTGCCAATTTTAGTTGGCAACGTGCAGGTTGGGTATGCGTCCACGTCAACATGGTCGCCGTTGTTGAAGAAATATATCGCTTTGGCGCATTTGCAAAAACCGTATTTTGAAGTTGGCACAGACGTGAGAATGGAAATCACGGTCGAGCATCATCGTCAACATGCCCCTGCGAAGGTGGTGAAGCTTCCGTTTTATGAGCCTGAGTGGAAGAGGAAATGAATCGCGGAATCCACCTCGGCACGCGTTGACAATATTCCTCATACGCCGCGCCGAATTGATTCCGCAGGATCGGCTCTTCGACGATGAAAATGAGACCATTGAACCCGAGAAAAAAGAGCAGGGCATACGCGATCCCCAACGCTGATCCAAACCACAGAATGTACCCCACTTGAAACAACATTGCCCCAACATAGATGGGATTCCGCACGTAGCGATACAACCCTGCGATCACCAACTCCTTCGGCGGGTCAACATGCGCGGGCGTTCCTCGTCCGCGATTGATGATGTCAACAGAGCATCGAATGATGATGAGTGCGCCGACAATCCAAAACAGAAAAGCAAGATATGCCAGCAGCCCAAAACTGACGAACGGCGTATCACGTGAGGCAAGTTGAAATGGAAGATAGACCGTGAAGAGTCCGTGCATGAAGCCCATGTAGAGAATCGTTTTGATGGTATTCAAAATAGGATTCCAATTCAAAACCTCACAGGTCTCCGAGACCTGTGAGGTCTATTCAGTTCTCGTCAATTGATACGTCAACACCGCGAGCGACCCCGCGAACCACACCCCGCCGATCAAGCCGATCATCCAGCGCGGAACGCCCAGCCCTGAAATGTCAACGGGAAAGAGACCGAAGTAGATGAGCAGGACGATCCCGCTCAGAATCAAATCCACTGCGCTGGCGATGATGAGGATCGTGCGTTTGTTGGGACTAGAGTCCATTTCATTTCCCTTTTTGAATTTTGAGCCAAACAGCACGGCTCAACAAGTCCAAACTTGCAACTGAAACGATGATCGCAAGTAGCGCAACGCTTGCATTTCGATAATCCAGAAGACTAAACGATTGCTGAAGTAAGAAACCAATACCGCCGCCTCCCATAAAGCCTATGATGGTAGCAATTACGAGGTTGACAGTAAATCGTCTGAAAGCAAGGCTGGGAAAATGTCCTTTGAGCAGGGTAAGCCAGTTCAGAGACGTGTGTTGTTGAGCATAGTCCGAAAAGTCTGTTGTTAAGATTGCGGTCGAAAATAAAGTTATCGCCAGTATGCCTCCCGTTGGACCGAGTCCTACTAAAGTAACGACTGGGAACATAAGGAGTAGCGGATGAATAGAGCGGATTACAGCAAGCAAGGGTTGTAAGAGAAAGTTAAACGCATGTCCCCAAAATGAAGAAGCTCGAGCGGACAAGAAAGTGAAAGCGATCGCAATAATGGTGCTTGTCACGGTTGCAAGAAATGCCATTTGAATTGTTTCCCACATTCCCCCTGCCACTTGTTGACGAGTTTTGCTTTCAAAGAGATTTGGTTGGGCTAATTCAGTTAGTACGCGGATTAACGCCTGTTGTCGGCGCGGATTGACCACCTGTTCCCAATCAATGATTGATTGATACGAGTAAAAAAAGAATAACAATAATCCCACCCAAATCAAAATCTTTCCCACCTTCTTTGTTCTGATCGTTTTTTGTCCTTGCTCGTCCATGTTTCTCCTCTTTAGTTAGCAGATGACGAACCGCCGTCAATCTTTTTGAGCAAATCTTCCATCACCATCTTTGTGATCTGGGAAAGCAGGCGTTTTCTTTCGGGACGGGTCAGTACAATATTTTCATCGTTCAACGCATCTTCATAGGCTTTTATCATCATCGCAAGAATCTGCTCATTGACATTCGCCGAAACTTTTTTATACATCCGCTCTTGCAGGTTGTGATACGAGCCTGGGATTTTTTGATCGCCGAAGGGATTTTTCATGTTGCATCCTCTTTCATTTCTTCATCGGTGGTCGAGTAGTCCTGAGCGAAGCGGAGCGGAGACGAAGGACGTATCGAGATCACCACGCCATAAAGCAATCTTGTTGCAAGAGTTGGTATGCGTACCTGTGGTCTCGATACGGTCTCGGCTGGCGCCTCGACCTACTCGACCACCGATGTTACTTTCTACCCTTCAACCACTTCAACAACTTATCCGTAGACCAGCAGTTGATGACATCGTCTTTCAAAACGCCTGCGCGTCTGGCGATTGCGACTCCATAATGAAGCATGTCGTAATCTTCTTCGGAGTGGGCGTCGGTGTTGATGCTGAGGAGCACGCCCAACTCTCTGGCGCGGCGGGCATGCGGATCGTCGAGGTCGAGGCGGTAGGGACTCGCGCTGATCTCCATCGCCACGCCCGATTTCGCCGCGGCTTGCAGGATGACTTCCATGTCCAAGTCCGCGCCCTCGCGGTCGGGGATCTCGCGTCCCGTGGGGTGACCGATGATGTCCACGTGCGGGTTGTTCACGGCTTTGAGCAAACGCTCGGTGATCTTCTCTCGAGGCTGGCGCAAACTTGAATGGAGCGAGGCAACCACAAGGTCGAGCGAGGCGAGGAAGTCGTCGGGATAATCCAGCGAGCCGTCGGCTTTGATCTCCACTTCGCTCGAATGAAGAATCGTGATCTTGCCGCCGAGTTGTTTTTGAATCTTTTTGATTTCCGCGGCTTGTTGTTTGTGACGTTCAATCGAAAGTCCATTCGCAACACCTAAACTTACCGAATGATCGGAGAACACGATCACTTTCAGCCCGCGTTTGATCGCCGCTTTCGCCATGTCCAGCATGGATAATTCTCCGTCGCTGTACGTGGAGTGCATGTGCAAATTGGCTTTGATGTCTTTCACCTCGATCAACTTTGGAAGTTTGTTTGCTTTCGCCAGCGCGACCTCATCGCGTCCCTCGCGCAGTTCGGGTGGAATCCATTGCAAGCCCAACGTTTTATACACTTCCTCTTCGGTGGCGCAAAAGATTTCGCCTTTGCCTTTTACTTTTTTGAATGAATGATCGGATAACGACAAACCTTTATCGAGTGCGAGTTGACGCAACAACACGTTGTGATCTTTCGATCCCGTCGCGTATTGAAGCGCGGTCCCAAATTCTTTTGGCGGATGCACCCACACCTGCGCGCGGACTCCATCCGTGAATTCGATGCTCGATTTAAATTCGCCTTTGCCCAACACACGCGTCACGCGCGGGAGTTTGACAACAGCTTCCATCACAGGTGCCGAATCTTTTGCCGCGACGAGAATGTCGAGGTCGCCGACCGTCGAACGCATCCTTCGCAAACTTCCAGCGGGTTGCGCGTCCACGACTCCCTTCACCTTTTTGAGCGCGGCGATAATTTCATTCGCCAGCGGAAGCGCGCGCCCGATGGAGATTCGTCCCGTGCGCCGCGCCAGCGATGCCAACCCTTCGAGGATCGCGGTCTCGGACTTGGCGCCCATGCCGGGGAGGTCGCGCAACTTCCCCGCTTTCGCGGCAGACTCAAGGTCCGAAAGACTCGTGATTCCCAGCGTCTTCCAGATCATGGCGATCTTTTTCGGTCCGAGCGACGGGACCGCCAGCCACGCGGCGAGTTCTTCGGGAACTTCCTTTTTTGTTTTTTCGAGAAACTGAAGCTTGCCTGTGTTCAGCAACTCGTCAATTTTTTCGGCGATGGCTTTGCCCACGCCGGGGATCTCGAGCAGTTTGCCCTCTTTCCAAAATTCGCTGGCTTCGCGCGGCAGGCTGATCAAACTTTCGGCGGCTTTGCGATACGCGATCGTTTTGTAAATGATCTCGCCTTTGATCTCGAGCAGGTTGGCGATGAGCGTGAACGTGTCGGCAAGTTGTTTGTTGTTCATGGCGGTTCTCCAATGCGATTATACGACTCAATCGGAAACAAAATCGGGATGCCCTATGGCTTTCTCAATTGGATCTCTTGCAAAAGTCTCAAGCCCTTAACCACGGAGTCGCGGAATTTTTTCATTTTTTTCTCCCAGTGTCTCCGCGACTCCGAAGAAAAACTTTCAAGGCTCTATCGTTTTTAACGTGAGGACTCTTTTCCCCCGTTATGTACTTCGTGTCACTTCGACACGGTGAGCGAAAGACGAACCGTCAGCGCAAGCCTTCGTGGCAAAGCTCTTTCCCGTTAATTACGGGAGAGCCATTTTTAAATCTCGCGGTTAGTGTTTGTTGCGCTTGCCCACGCGATCATTTCACCGTCAACCACACGCCGAGCATGACCACGCCAAGCCCAATGATCCGCGCCGCATCCAGCGGACGTTGTATCAAGCCGAGCCAGCCGAAGTGGTCGAGAACCGCGCCCATCACCAGTTGACCCGCCAACAAAATAATAAGGGCGGGCGCAACACCGATACGCGGAATCATAAAACTGATCGCGGCGATCACCCCCAGCCCGAAGAATCCCGCGCCGAGCGTGTACCACGGCAAACTTTTCCATTGACTCAGTTTGCTTCCATAGATCAGCATGGGGATCAACGCGATCGCCGCGCCGCCGATGTGAACAATGAATACGCTTTCGAACACACCGAGCCGTTGCGTGATCATGCTTGCCATCGGGCTTTGCATTCCAATGGCAAGCCCGCCCGCGAGACCGATGAAGATGATGAAGAGAAGAGAGTCCATGAGTTTTCCTTTGGGATGAATTTTGTTGATGATACTAGATTTCAAGACGTGGAGACATAAACAGATTCGAGAGCAAAAAATTCCCTTTTGCGCGCGGAACCTACGGTCAACACTGGGCTTTCCATGAAGGGCGAGAAAACGCGCGCGCGTTCCGTGAGATCCGTGTAGATAAGCGTTGGTAACTCGCCTTATGAAGTAAAGATCGTAGTGCGAGATTTATCTCGCTTTTCTAACTATTCTTGCGCAAGAGCGACATTTTGTACCTTTCCAAATTAATCAAGCAATCCTGATCGAGGCGTTTTTCTAACGCGAAAGGCGCGAATTGAGCGAACCCTTTGACAGGCTCAGGACAAGTTTCGCAAAAAATTTCGCGGTTTTCGAACGTTTCGCGTAATTCGCGTTGAAGTTTTTTGCTCGGTTTAATTGTTAATCTGCAACATGTCGCATTACAGAAACTAAACTGATTTAAACTGCGTAACATCAGTTGGTAATTCAGAGTTTGAGAAAGACACAGCGAGTGTAGACGCGCCTCTTGCACAACCCCATCATCACAGTTACCATTACCCCGCTATGTCATCCAGCCCGCGCCCGTTACGAGCCATCTCCACCACGCTTGGTGTTGCCATCCTGCTTGCCGCCCTGTTCACCGCCCTCCCCTCGCAGGGACTCGCCAATGGGAACTTCTACGAACGCCTGAGCCTGCTCCTCACCCCGCGAGCGCCGGATGAGGTCTCGACGGCACAGCCGCAATTGAGGATCGGAATCGTCGCCGGTCACCTGGGCAACGACTCCGGCGCCGTGTGCGTGGACGGCAACGGCAGTGTCACCCTCACCGAAGCGGATGTCAACCTCGACATTGCCGCCATCGTCCAACAGCAACTGCAAGGGGCGGGCTATGTGGTCGATCTTCTGAACGAATACGACACGCGCCTGAATGGCTACCGCGCCCTCGCCATCGTATCGATCCACAACGATTCGTGCGAATACGTCAACGACCAGGCAAGCGGCTTTAAAGTTGCCGCCGCGCTCAACACCAACGACATCAATCGCGCCAACCGCCTCACTGCCTGCCTGGTGGATCGCTATCAAAAAATTACCGGGCTCGATTTTCACGCCGGGAGCATCACCGCCGACATGCGCGAATACCACTCTTTCCGCGAGATCGACCCCAGCACGGTCGCGGCGATCATCGAGACCGGCTTCCTCAACCTCGACCGCGAGATCCTCACCAAAGAGACAAACCGCATAGCCACCGGCGTGGTGGATGGAATTTTGTGCTTCACGAATAACGAGAATATCGAGCCGACTCCGATTCCCAACCTGATCCCATGACAAAAACCAGGCGCCTCTTTCTCCCAGTACTGCTGATTCTGTCCCTGGGCGGCATTTCTCTCGCGTACTTCTTTTTCACCCCCTCGCCAGCGGATGCGTTCCTCAACGCCCCCACACCCGCCGCCACGCAGGAAAACCTGTGGGCGCATGTAGAGATCGCCAAACCCACGCACACGCCGGTCATCCTCCCCACCGAAACGCCGACTCAAATTCCAATCGCAACTGAAACACCCGCGTTGCTTGCCATGGAGATTGTCAACGAAATTTCTGTCGCGCTCGAACAAGCAGAACAGATCGAAGCCGATCCGCCTGCCGCGCCGATATCCGGGGGATCGAAATATATCCTGGTGGATATTTCTGACCAGCACATGTACGTCTACGAAAACGACGCGCTGATCTACAGTTTTGTCGCCTCGACCGGTATCAACAACGCGACGCGCGTCGGCGTCTTTGCCGTGCAAAGCAAATTCGATAATGCCTATGGCGCCACGTGGGATATCTGGATGCCCAACTGGCTCGGCATTTACTGGGCGGGCGGGCTCGAAAACGGAATCCATGCCTTGCCGATCCTGCCTAACGGCGCAACCCTGTGGGAGGGCTTTCTCGGCAGGCCGGTATCCTACGGATGCGTGGTGCTCGGCACGTACGAATCGAAATTGCTCTACGACTGGGCTGAAATGGGCACCACTGTCGAAATTCAATGGTAACAAACAGTCTGCAAATCAGATGGTTTTTACCCACATAAAAGGGTAAAATCGTCCTACACGAAGCCATCTCTCCCTTAAACCAACCACTGGAATGAACATCCCGCCTATGAACGACAACTTTTCTCAATCTCGTGAACTGATCCTCCAAGCCCGCGAGGCGTTGCGCCGCAATGACCGGAACGCCGCCCGCGCTCTCGGTGAGGAAGCCGCGTTGCTCTCTCCCGATTTCGAGGATGCCTGGCTGATTCTTGTCGCCTCCGACGATAACCCGGAAGACGCGCTGGCATATGCGCGCAAAGCGGAAGAACTCAACCCGCGCAGTCCGCGGGCGCAGAGGGCGGTGGAGTGGGCTGAGGGAAAGTTGAATCAGGCAAAAGCGGGGGCGAGGCGCGTCGAGCCAGTCGTCAGCCAGCCGCAAAAAGGGATTCCACTTGTTCGTGAACCCGAACCTGTTCAAGTCAAAGAAGAATCGAAGCCGCGAGGGCGTTTGCTTTTGTTTGGCGGGGCGCTTGGCTTGTTGGCGTGCATCCTGATCGGCTTTGCCGCGTGGATGGTATTCAACTCGCAGGCATTCGCTTCGATGCTCGGCAACGCGCCCCAACCGACCCAGGAAAATTTGTGGGCGCCGGTCGAGATCGCCAAGCCATTGAGTGAAGCGCCGGCGCAAGCCAGCCCCACGGCAGAATTGCCCGCGCAGGCAAGCCCGGTTGTGCCAATCACCGGCGCAACTGAAACCGCCGCGCCCGCTCCGGCGATGCCGACGATCACGTTGGCGCCCAGCGCCACACCGATGGCGCCTCCCACCGACGCGCCCACAGCCCTTCCCGTTGCCACAGAAACGCCGGCAGTGCTGGCAATGGATTTGCTTGCCGATACCCCCA
>JAKQEE010000342.1 GCA_029558635.1 Pseudomonadota bacterium
CCAACCAAACCAAAACCATGGTACAAGAGACTCGTGGACATGCTCCCCCTTTTGTAACTGGAAATCCTCGATAAATTTCCTTTTGGGGGGTATGTCCATTTTTTTCAACTACAAAAAGTACGCATCAACCGGATGAGCCAAAAAAGAGTTGTCGGGGAAAGGACTGGCGCGGTTCCTGGGCATATTCCCGGCCCGTTTCCAGCCCCTCCCCATAGGAACTGCTCGTGAGGTTTTCCCTCAAGCAGCTCGCCCAGCAGTCTTCTCCGAAAGGGTTATGTGTCCTGGTGATGCCAGCAGCCACTTTCACGAATACGCCTCCACATTTTGCAGGGGATGGATTTTCCAATCCCAAAACAGCCCCAACACACCATAGAGATACTCGTTACTCCACCGCCGCCAGCCCACGCTTTGTTTCCGCCTGCGCTTTCGCCGTGTCAACAGAGTCCTGACCTTCATTTCCAGATAGACCCGGACTTCGCTGAATGCCCGGCTTGAATTGCCAACCCGGAAGTACTCGACCCATCCGGCCACGCTGGCATTGATCCTCTTGATCAAGTCTTCAGCGACGGTAGCGCCCCCAAATTGAATGATCTCGCGAATCTTTGCCTTGATGGCCTTGCGGGCTTTCTTCTTCGGTGTCAGCAAAATGTAATGGCGGTTCTTTTCACGGTTCAATATGCGCCGAAAATCAAACCCGAGGAATCCAAAGGTGCCACCATCAAGCATGTTCACCACCTTCGTCTTCTCCATGTTCAGCTTCACGCCTAACGGCTCTATCTGTTCACAGAGGCGTTGCAGGGCTCTTTCCGCCCAGCCTCGCTTGGTATGGTGCCCGCTTACGGTGATCACTATATCATCGGCAAACCGATGATAGTTCACAGCCTCGAATTCCCCTTCCGCTGTCTTGCGACGTATCCCGTCAAAGTACCAGTCCACCTCGTTCAGGTAGATATTAGCCGCCAGCGGGCTGAATGGCCCTCCTTGTGGAATGCCTATCTTCCCTGTTGTCTTCAATATCACCTTCACGAGGTGCAGCACTTGGGGGTCTTGAATGTTGATTTTCACATTAAATGGACGGGTATTGTCTGATTAAATGGGACGGATTTCAGTTTTGTTAGATTATATGGACGGGAAGCCCGAGTGAGGGCCTCCCTTGTTTGCATATTTTAAATATCCGTTATTATGTTTTGTAGTTAGAAGATTTCCGTTGCAGCCAGGCGGACATGGTTGGCGGAGACGGAAGATGTTTGTTCATGAGCGGCGGCGATGAGGGCGCCTCTGGCGAGGTGGTTTGCTTTTCGGAACAGGCCGCCGGATCCCTGGTGGATGGCGGTGATGGCGGTTTCGTCGAAGAGA
>JAKQEE010000356.1 GCA_029558635.1 Pseudomonadota bacterium
AGCGCCAGTTTGGCGATGTCGCGAGCCCGAAGCGGTCTGAGGAGTGAGCGATCGTCAAAAGGGCGCAGAGCCGCGGCATTTGGCCGAAATTTCAGAGCGCAGCAGTGGTTTCCTATCCGCTGCGCGCGATTTCGGCCAAACGTTTCGGCGTATGCGATGTTTTGCGGCTGTACACTGTTTGCGAAGCGAAGCGGAGCAACACAGCCGCAAAATATGGGTGACGAACGGCGACCTCCGCTGCTAATTAAAATGGAGCCGTGAGGAACCGCATACGCCGTGTTAGACGATGCGACTGCCGTGATTACGAAGAAGAAATTGTTCTACAACACGACCTCCTCTTGTTTTTGGTGCAATAGAAGCACTCCGCTCTTCTCCATTCGAGTAAACAACGATGTTGTCCTGCTCGACGATTTCCTGACCACGCATCCAATGTCTGCGACCTCTTGCCACAATTAACCCCACTTCACCTTTCTTGGCCTTTGGAAGAATATCTGAGTGGAAGAAATCGAGCATTACTTTTACGCTCTCAAGATGAATAATTGTATCGTTGTTTACTCCATCTTTTGAGTGGTATGGAACAAGTTCCAGACATGCTATGCGGTTTGAAATTACCCGGAGTGCTTCACCATAGGTAATATGTTGTTGATCAGATAGAGCTTTTGCATAAACGCCAAATCGTTTCTCCCAATAATGACCACCGCCAGTCCACAAGAAATCCGGATTAAGAAATAGAAAGGGATAAGGCATCTTGTTTTGCTTCAGATTGTCCTTCAGTGCCCTGCGGAAGGAAGGGAAGTGGTTCTCTGCAATGTAATCCTCATGACTGAACCCGGGATTGAGCATGAGAATGAAAAGATTGGCATTACGAATATCTCCGATATGTGGAACAGGGAATAATCCGGAATGAAGATCATCCGCCCGCGTTTCAGAGTTCGTGTAGGCGTTTATGTAGACTTCATAATTTATGAAAGGTTTTATATTCACAATACTTATGTCTTTCTTGTGGACGAAAGGTGGTCTATCGGAGGTCGTGTTCCAAAATTTAAGCAGATTGTTCATACAGGAATGGTATCACGGCAGTCGTTTCGTTCTAATGCCGCGGCGGTTCTGCGACTGAAGACGGCTGATATACTCGTAGGATCAGCCGGATTTATCGCAGAAGCGCCAGTTTGGCGATGTCGCGAGCCCGAAGCGGTCTGAGGAGTGAGCGATCGTCAAAAGGGCGCAGAGCCGCGGCATTTGGCCGAAATTTCAGAGCGCAGCAGTGGTTTCCTATCCGCTGCGCGCGATTTCGGCCAAAC
>JAKQEE010000374.1 GCA_029558635.1 Pseudomonadota bacterium
ATAAAAGGCGTTGTATGCCACTCTCACTTGACGAATCAGAAGTGGGATATTGCACCATGGTGGAGCACGCTAAGGAAGGCGCTCTAAGGTGAAAGACGACAACAAGATAATTGTTCCACCCTCCGACAAGCAGCCGCGCAATCCGTTCGTGGAGCAGATCCACGGGCGGAACCGGACGCACACCGACCGCAAGAAGGAGGCGGATCGTGACCGCTGCCGGGGGCGTGTGAGGGAAGAGGATTAGCCCCGTCTTATGGACAAGATGGTCGCTTGTGGATTTGTGCGCTTGAACTTGACGTATTCTGGATAGTAGTCTGGATATTCATAAAGGAACCGCACAACGTTGGGACTATCCTCATAACGCGAGAATTGTTCCACCCTTCGGTAAGAAACACCGATGCAATTCTCGATTGATGCCTGCGGTTTGGGTTTCAAATCCAAGTGGCGGGAAATATCTACCATCCTTTTGTGAGCCGCATCCTCTTCAGGTATTTCCGAGGGTGGAACACCAAATACGAAACGTCCACCGGTTCTTGTACAGCTCAACGGATTGTTCCACCCTTCGGAGCCACGTCGTGGAACTCTGTTCCACCCTCTGTGTTGTATATTATTAAAAGGAAGGGTGGAACAAAGTTCCACCGTCAAGAACTGAGGGGTGGAACACGGTTCATATCGGATGGTTCCACCCTCGCAAATCTGGAGCCATACGCCGTCTTCCAAGGCTTCCTTCGTGATAGGGGGGACTTCCTCCCACCCAGCCCGCTTGAAGTGTTCCTGAGCCTCCCTAGGCGGCCTTATCGTGGACGTGGACACGTCTGCAATAAAAGCCCTTGGATGTAGATATTTACCTTCCCCTTTCAATTGGTGCGCCAGCCAATTATCAACCGGGAGGTTGAACGTGTATTCAGGGGATGGAACATCTGTTCCACCCTTCTTGTTGTATAGTATTAAACCAGAGGGTGGAACACGGTCCATCTTCGATGCCCGTTCCACCATACCAGCCAGTTCCTTTCCCACCCTCACGGCATAGGCAAAGGTTCCACACGTCCTCTTGTCACAAGGGAACCACCCTGTTCCACCCTCGGCGGGTTGCGTATATGAACTGCCCATCCAGACGAACCATGACTCCGAAGTCGAAGGGTGGAACTTTTGAACCCACGGCTTCCAATCACCATGAGGAATCACGTCGTCCTCGAAAACGTAAACCCACTCACCTGTCTTGTGCGTTTCAAGAATCCGCCGCCACAACCGCAAGTGCGAAACCCAACACCCGATTTCGCCGCCTTTCAGATTGTAACCTTGCAAGTGTCTAAGGTCTGACCCCGGCCAATAAACGAGGTCATAAACAGTAGAAAGGGCGTCAATTTCTTTCCTTCGGCGGCAAAAATCAATTCCCTTGATTCCGACAACATAACCTGTTTCCCGCTCCTCCCGGTCCAGTTCGACACAAACCATCGAGCGCGGGAAATCCCTGTTGGACCTAGCCCACAACTTCGTATATTCGCTTGTAACAGAACCAATACCAATATTTGTTCTAGTATTCTGTTCCGGGTGATTCTTCCTGTGGATAACCGCATCGTGCTCCGTAACCACCCCTAGGAAGTCGCACAAGTCAAGGTCGGCGGCAGTCCTCCATGGTCTATACCCACCTGCATCAACGAATTCACCTATTGTCATGAACAACAAACCAGTAGCTCTACGGCTGCGTCTATCGGGGATAGGAACCCCTTGAACCGTCACCTCTAGCGTCACCCCACACACGGGGCCGGATGATTTGTGACGCAAATATAGAGCCTCAGCCGTTGAAGTTTCGAGCGTATCATCTGCGTCCAGAAACAACACATAGTCGTCACGGGTTCCACCGTTCTCCACGATCCACTTGACGGCACTATTCTTGGCAACATATGTTCCAACGTTATGTCTTGAACGCAAGACAACAGGGGTTAGCGAACGGAAAAGACCGTATTCAATACCGGGAAAAGCATCTGGACCATCCAGAACAACAACCGGCTGAAGTCGCATGGATGAATTGAAAATCGAATTCAGCGTATCCTGAAGATACCGACCTTTCAAAACCGGGATTACTACGTAAATCATATCAATCTCTCCACAGCTTTACGCTTGGTTTCAAAAACCCAAACTTCCAAACCCCTTCCCGCATCCGATCTTCAAACACTTTCCACTTCTTTTTGAAGAGCGCCCAATTTTGCGGATCATAGGTGCTCCACAACTCTTTTTGCTGCTTGTACCCGGCATCCCATGCGTGAAGATGCAGCTTCGGATTCTCTTCCGCATATGCCTCACGCCACTTGAACGTGTTGATCATCATGGCGTTCGCAAGATCAAGAATCTGCTGCGCATCCGGAGACAGCGAAATTTCCGCCAATCTTTGTGACATAAACGATTCAGACGCCGTATCGGCATCAGCGTGAAGCGCCACAAATCCGTGTTTGTCGGCCAAATCCGCGATGGTTTTTGGGACGCTCCAAAAGAATTGATTGTTGATTTGCCAGATCTTGCCTTTGTATTCCACATCCCGCATGGCGGATTGATTGGAACTGTTTTGAAATAGTGAATAAACATGGCAATCGTTTACCCACTGATCGTAATCGGGATGTGATGCATCCGGTGCTGAATATTCATCCTTGTCGTTGATCCAGTTCGGAGTGATGGTTTTGCGGGCACAAAACAACGCCAGCACGCGGTTCCAATTGGCGGGAAGGATGGGGAGACCGTGTGCGCCCGAAAAACACGAGGAATAAAGCCCCACCATCTGAGTGTTTTGTTGTACAATATTCGAGTTGTTGTTCATATATCCCAAAGCACCCTCGCAAAGTCTTCCTCGTCCATCCTGTTTGACGGTGACAAAGTTAGAAGTTTGCGGCGCATCAAAAGTCTTCACGCCCTTCATGTTGACCCGCACCCACTCGTTTGCCGCAACAACTGGATAACCCATCACCTTCACGCCTTCCTCAATCTTTTTCTTTTGTGGTCCATCGTTCTCGAACCGATAGAACCGCAACGGCACGTCGTTGATTGTGGCGTTCTTTTCGCCACCGCGCCAAACCGTGAACGACACCGCCCACGCTCCAGAAACATCGGAAAATTCCGACGCCTGAAACATGAACCCGTCAACGTAATTGAAATCAGCGTACCACTTTTCGCGGAACTTGTCAAAGGATTGTGTGACCAAAAAGTTTGTCGGAGAATAAAGAGCGATATCGCACTCAACCCCATATTGCTCCTGAATCTTTTGAATTCGGTACAGAAATTGCGTGAAAAGCTGCTGTGTGGCCTTTCCATACCCTTCCTACTTCATGGTGGCTCCAGCTTTTGTGTCTGCGATTCCCGCCTTGTGTGTTCCGCCTGACGCCGTCATTTCGCTGGCCGTCCCATATGGCGGATTGATCAAAAACAGCAACCGCTTGTCACGGCTCTTCAACCGCTCCAACAACTTCTTCGGCATCTTTTCTTCGCCATCGTTCAAGAAATCGAACTGGAAAATTGTTGCGCCACGGTCTTGATA
>JAKQEE010000411.1 GCA_029558635.1 Pseudomonadota bacterium
ATATTGAGGATAAGTCGATACCCCAATCTGGCGCAGGCGGTACGCAGGTCGCGTTCAAGATTGTAGTTGCGTGTGAAACCCAATCGCCATCTGTTGTTCTCGGCTTCCCAATGCCCATCACCGGAAAGGTAGCCGTCCAGCATAGACGCGATGAACTTGTTGCTGTAACGCCAAGTCACCGTAGCAAAACATTTATCGCTGGCGTACGTTCCGCTCACCAGTTCATCAAGTATGGCGTTCAGCACTTTGCCATAAATTCTTATGGCTTGGTTATTGCCATCAACGGTAAGCGTTGCATAACCTCCAAACTTCTTGGCTATATGGTTGCACCTTTCCCATCTCTCGATTTCCTTGGAGTGTCCGGCTATCTGAATGCACCCATGTTGTCTCGACCCCTCCGCAATATACAGACCGGCAAACCAAGCGGCATCTTCATCGAGTACGCAATCTCTTGGGTTATCAACGTCCGGCAATGTGGTCGACCTAAGTATATCTCCGGCCGTCAATTCAGAAGCGGTTAGCAAACCTCTCGCGGTAGGAAATTTATGAGAAGGCGTACAACTTATCCGCTCGCCAGAACGTAACACTATTTCCAGTTCATCACCCTTGCGTTCTGACTTAGAAACACCGAGCAATTGCGTCCACTTGTCGCCATTCCACAGTTTGACTGTTGACGGGTCAAGCCGAGCCATGTCCTTAACCATCATTGGCATAACGCCCTTTTGCGTCTTAACGTACACGAACGCACCGCCCGACAAGCACCAAATAATGTCCTGTCGCAAGTACCAGCCGTCTGCTCGTAAGGCGAAGGCTAACATCCAGGGAATGCCGATAAGGTCTTTGGGCTTGCAACCCGGCAACTCTTTTTGTTGTGGCGGTCGCTTGCTGAACATAACATCAGATTTATTGATACTTCGGCTTTTCTCTGTTCGATAATCATTTGTGCCACATCCACTACCAGCAAACGAATCCCCAATATTCACCCACAGCGTGCCATCATCTCTGAGTATGCGCTTGCACTCACGGAACACGGCAACCAGTTTCGCTACGTACTCGTCAGGGGTAGGCTCTAAGCCGATTTGACTGTCAATACGGATTGCACCGCATCTTATGCAAGCCTGCCTATTTCCTCGCGTTACCCTTTCCGAAAATACAGCCTTATTGTCAGCGTCTGGATTATTTATCGTATGGTCACACTCAGAATCGCCGCCTTCCCACTTCGCCGTGCCGTAATCCCTCAACCCGTAATACGGCGGGCTGGTGACTATCGTTTGCACGGACTGGTCGGGTAGCGTTTTCAGTACCTCTAAGCAGTCGCCTTGTATTATTTGCATATTTCCTCCAGCACCGCTAACCCGTCAGTGTACGCACCGCTCGCCCGAAGCTCCAGCGCAACCGCCGCGCACTCCTGCCCGTTTATCCGCATCCGGTTCGCCAAACCAACCCAATCCGGCGCGTCCGTCTCGTACAGCT
>JAKQEE010000434.1 GCA_029558635.1 Pseudomonadota bacterium
ATACACTGTCTAATCCGAACACTGAAAATTGACTTGTCCGACGCAGCTCAAAGAGCAAAATGGGAAAGTTTTTCCGGCACGTGATGAAATCAAGGGAAATTCGTATCCGTTCACGGTTAAAACCTGCTATCTTGCCTCGCGTGGTTTCCGCCATTTCATACATCGTTCAATACCTTCAAAACGTTCAATTTTCATTGTAATATCCCTCTTTTCTGCAACCGTGAACCGTGAACTGTGAACCGTGAACGCTTACGGAAATTCAAATATCCGTCAACGGCTAAAAGAAAATTCCGGCATGGTTCAAAAACATGCCATTTTGGGTAACAGAAGGCAGTATACGCCTGTCACGCCTGAGTGCGCAAGAATTTAATCGGACTTGAGCAGGATTATTGTCGTTCAAGCAGCGCGCTTGAACATCTCAAACCCCAGTAATTCCAGCCAGTGGGGATGAGTTTTGCCGGAAAGTAATTCGGCGGGACTTTTATCAACGCGCTCGGGATGTTCACTGCGCAGGAAACGCCGATGATTGAAGAAGAAACGGAGCAGGTCCAGATAACCGTTTCCGATCTGACGACGCAGGAAAAAGTAGCAACGCAAGCGGCTGTTGATGTTCTCAATAATGGAGCTGGCTCGGACAACATTGTCGATGATTTTTTGGATGCTTTGCTCCGCGGCGCATGATTTTTCGTCAGATAGCTCGCGCGGAATGTCATCCGTGACGGGGTTTCGGTTGGCGGCACGTTCCTTGAAGCGCTGATTAAAAAGCCGGCGCATATCGGATGGATCCAGATTGAGTTCATTGGCGGATGTGATGAGCCTGTCGTCTATTTCCCGCGCAAAGGCCAGGAGCAGGCCGCGCTGATTTTCCAACATGACGCGAACCGGCCGGATTCTGTGTGGACGCAGATGCTCTCTTTGCCGCAACGATTCGATCACGAAATCCAAAAGATGCCGGCGTGTATCCGTGTCGGCGCCGGAGAGCGAAAGAATATCGTTGCGCAACCATTCGGCCAACGTGTTTATATCGTCGGCCAGATTGATGGCCGAGGCTTCGGCTTGGCCGGCCACGGCGAGACGTTTAGAGAATTTGTTGCCCTTGCCTTTTCTTTTTGCCTTGATCATTTTTGTCTCCGTTTTTTCGAGAGCCGACATTGCGCCGAATGCGCGATTCTCCAGATACGCCGACAGCCGTCCCATTTCCAGCAATGCGTGAAACACGTCGCCGCGGCATGGAATATCCGGCCACGCCAGCGCCTGCCCGGCGCGCAGTCCCGTGCCGCCGTCGGCGACGGTGTAATCCGGGCTCAAGCCTTTGTCGCCGAGTTCCATAAGCCGCAACGCCCAAGTGTCGCCATCGCGCGAGTTTTCGGAACTCAAAAGATAGCAATATGTGGAATCGGCATCCGCGCCGACCAATACCGGTATCCACGCCTGGAAGATTTCGTCATGACTGCCGACTCTGACACGCTCCAGACGCTCGGCGGCGTTCACGGTTTTGGCTTTACCAACGGCATCCATCAGCGTGTTATGCACGGAGCCGATGGAAATACTGAAGTCCAGCAAGTCCCGCATGAACTCCACCACGCCCCGGTACGAGCTGTGACATATTAAAACCAGACCGAGAACGGCTTTACGGAGCCATGCCTTTGTCACCGGCAGATAAAACAGGACTTCCTCGTCGTGGTGTTTACCGGAGAAGGCCTCGTCCAATGCGGTTTGCGCTTTTTGTTTCTGCCGGTAAACGAACTGGCGGCTTACGTTGTTTTCGACGGCCAGATCGCTGACCCGCGCGGCAGACGCCGCGGCCTTGAGCGCCAGGTTTTTCCTGTCCTCCGGCGAAAAACGCTTTGCCGCGCAAACGAGTCCGTTCGATTCATCGGCGAACATCATCATTATTCATCCTCCTTGTCATGAAGCATCGATGCGCGGCATTCACGCTTGCGTTGAAAGCCCCTGTTTGCGCGCCAGCTCCAGGCATGCCTGAAGCAGTTTCGCGTTCAGAAGCTTGAAGCGTCGGAAACGGCGCACCCTGAGTCGCGCCTCGGCAAGTTCATCCTTTTTGATGAATAATGTGGAGCTGCGGCCGTTGGCCGTAAAGCTGAGCTGATAATAGGGGCCGTGGCGTTTCGGCTTTTTCGGGTCTTTGCATCGGCAGTTGGGATTGCCGCAGACATTATACTGGCGGCTGATGCTTCCGGGCAGAAAAGGTCCGAGCCGCTGAAGCGAATCCTTTATGAGTTTGATGTTCCATTCTTGCTGTGTCACGACAACCTCCTTTTGTTGTTTGCCGATAGCCCTAATTTTGCTATCGGCTATATTAACACAAAAATCGCGCCGAATGCAAGCTTTTTCAGGGGAAAAAAGATTTTGTGTTACACATTGAACATCAATGAATTACCCCCCCCCTCGACTTTTGAGCGTTTTTTTCTTGACGCGATACGCGCAAAAGCATAGTTTCAGGTTGTTTTTGGGAGAGGACTCGTTGTGGGGTAAAGAAGGAAAAATCCCAGCGTCGCCGGAAAGGATTTTCGGCAAAGGAATATCGCGGGGACTTAAAGAAAGAATCGGGATAACCGTTCACGGTGAGGCGGTGGTTTTCGCCCGTAACTGCACGGTTGACGATTACGGGCGACGATTACGGGAAACGATGAAAGGTTCCCGATCGTAATCCGTAATCGTCGCCCGTAATCGTTGTCCGATGTTGGCGCATCGCTCGCGCACGTGAACGGGTACGAATCGGGTTACACCAACCGCGATTGCCGGAAAAGTGTTACCTTGATTTGAACCAGGCCAGAAATTCAGATAATTAACCGCAAAGAACGCATGGAACACACAGACAAAAAATCCCGTTTTCTATGCGATTTTTGTGTTCTTTTGCGGTTAATTTATGAAGTTATTTATCTGAAACACTATCGAATGCCAAACAACAGGGAGCCGATCCGTGATAAAGCGTAAAATCAGCATGCAAATATCGAAACGAAGCGTCGCCATTGTCTGGGAAACAGGCCCTGTCAAGGGCGCGATCCAAGTCGTCAACGGCAAACCTGCCGCGCTCACAACGGGCTGCGGCGGCAAAGTCAAGGACGG
>JAKQEE010000416.1 GCA_029558635.1 Pseudomonadota bacterium
GCGGGCGTTCCACCCATATGCACGAGACATGGTGTTTCTCCTTTAGTTGAGCGGGTTAGAGGTTGAGTATTCAAGGATGACGGGGACGACCGCCGCTTTGATGGTCGGCGCACCCTCGACGGTTTCGGACAGAAAATCCGGTGTTTCGATATGCAGATAATCGACAAGGCCGCCGAGACTGGTCTGACCGTCCAGCGCCTGCGCCACTGTTTCCAGCAAGGTATCCAATGCCGTATCGCGCTGCACCGGATCACCGTGTTGCACCAGCGCCTCAATTTCAGCACGGTGCTGGTAATGGTAACGCGTAGGTGACAAGGTTACCTCTGGCTCCCCTGGGTCACCGTCACGCAGGATAACCAGCCCATCAGCAGGAACCTTCGTTGGCAAAGGCTCGTTTCGGAGGACGGAAAGCCCTGTAATGTTGTCTTTCAGGCATAAAAAAAGACCCGCAAGGGCCTGTTCTCGTTTTGATGTCATGATGTCCTCAATCCGGCCAATTTTTCAAAATCAACTGCGGCAGGCGGTCAAACCAGCGCCGCGCCTCCGCATCAAAGGTGATGAGCCTTTTCATCTGTACTTGCGGTACGAGCCAGAACATCACCACCGTGGTAAGGCCTTGCCCCTTGCTGACAGCACGGTCGCTGGCCTTTCGGAAACCGCGTAGCTGACCAGTTTTCCGGCTATAGGACGCGCGAGCATTGTCAACCACCAGCAAGGACGGCTTGCCGCTGCGATAAACGAACCGTAGCCTTCCCAAAGAATGTTCGGGAAAGTTCGATGGATTGATCCGTTTGCCGCCCACGCCACGCTTCGGCGCGTTCGGCGTCGGGATCGCCAGCCACCATCCGTCTTTTGAGCGAATGACCGCTGCGTTCTCGAAGCCTTCCATGATACGGCTGGTCTTGGTATAGACCATGCCCGCCGCACGGATGGAATTTTGTCCGCGTGGATACAGATCGCCGCGCCAGGTATTGGCCATACGCTGACCGAGGCCTGCGCTTGTAACCTGACGGCGCATGGACAATTTCAAACCATCCATTGCCTCTCGCACGCCCAGCGT
This sequence comes from Pseudomonadota bacterium, assembly GCA_029558635.1. Lineage (GTDB taxonomy): Bacteria > Pseudomonadota > Alphaproteobacteria > Micavibrionales > Micavibrionaceae > UBA1573. The sequence continues at coordinate 1,061 of JAKQEE010000416.1, forward strand.
GACGGCACGCTCTGCTGTAGCGAATTCGGCCTTCATGTATTCCTGTAGCTTTCCCTCAAAGGCAGCTTTAAGACGCATAGGCCTCAATCCTCAGTACAAGCCCGTGTTGATCACGCACAGGTTCACCCTGCGCCACATAGGTTTTGCCATCGATGATGATTTGATAGATTACCTTGGCAGGGTCGATTTCCGACAAGCGCAGCTCAAACAGGTCTGTGCCTGTATGCACGCGCGTATCCATGACATCAACAACCCTGTCAGGGAAACGGTGAATGACCGTTGCATCGGCCTCGGTATTGTCCCGAAAGACGAGATGCGCTGCCCGCCCGAATTTGGCGAACAGCGCATCTACCGCTTTGGAAGCTGAGGCTTGGAAGCTCATTCTTCCTTACCATCTTTCTGGAAGATTTCCCATGCCTGGTCACGCTGCTGGGCGGTGATATTCGCGCCCAGCAAGGCTTCGATGGCCTCCACGTTCGGCTTGCCGTTCTTGCCGTAATCCTTGGTAGGATCAAGGCCGGAAATCGCCTCGACAATATCTTCAATCGTCGGGACGGGTTTACCGCCCGCAGGCGTGGTGGCCGTTTTTGCCGGAGTGGATGCAGACGCAGCCTTTTCCTGTCCTGACGTTGCGAAACCGCGTGCGATAAGGCGTTCGGCCTCATCGTCCGCAATGTCCAGCACTGCGCCAGGCGCATGGTCTTTGCCGTTAACGTGCAGAGTGATGATCGCTTTGATTTTCATGGCCATCCCTCCTTAGCGTACCGTTGCACAGAACGAAGCGTTCGGGCGGTAAGGAACGATAAGCGGTGCGGATTGCAACAGCAGCCAGCGCACGGCAGGGTCTTCCTCCAGCCACGATTTCGAGAAGAAGCGCTGCGCACGGTATCCAGCCTTTTCGTCCTGGATAGCGCCATAGCAACGTGTGCCTTCCAATTGAGTCGGGCTGCCGATCAGCACGGTGTAATCCGGCAGGAGTTTCTGGACAGCATCGTTGTCGTCAACGTAGCGGTCGTTATAGACCCAGAAATCCAGATCGCCGATAGTGCCGACATAGCGTGCCAGATCGTTGCCCTGGCCAAAAGCAATCGGTCCCAGCGCCAGATCTGCCGCATCACGCAGGCGGCGGATATCCAGCAGCTTTTCCACCTTGGGATCGGCTTTGAACACGCGCCATGCCAGCGCATCCATGATCACGGTGCGGCCCACCGCGCCGGATTTTTCTTGAATGCGGGCAACCCAATCTTCGAGGTTGTCCAGCGCATTCACGCCCGTTTCGCCCCAGCGACTGCCGCCCGCCAGCCCCACCGTCAGGGACGGATCGCGCTGGAAGTCCACGACCACGGTCGGATACTCGTCGCCCGTGACAGTGATGCGCCCCGTGCGCAGAGCTTCTGATGCCATGACTTCCTCGCGGCGCGTCAGGTTTTCCAGCTGCTTGGACAGGGTGCGGTTGATATTGGCTTCCAGACGTTGCTGCGGGGACAGCGTGCCGCCGATTTTCTCGCCAATCGAACGCTTGAACGGGCGATTGGGGTCAAAGCGGCGCTTGTCCTTGGCATAGGCAGGCTTGAAGCTCTTGGTGGTAAAACCTTCGTCATCCACGACCTTACCGGCAACCAGCGGCGAAACGAACGGTGTCAGCTTCGGCTTTGATTTGTCGATGTCGAAGTGGATTTCTTCGGAATCCTCTGTTTGTTCCTGACCGAAGAATACGTCGAGCAGGAAGGAGCTGGGACGCTCCAGCTTTTCCACGACCTTGGTCAGAACGTGGGTATTGAAAATGTCGATAGACATGGGCTTTCTCCTTTTTGAAAGATCGGTTTATTTCTGGTTGCGGCGCAGATAGACGTTCTTGGCCCGCAGCGCGATGCGCACGCTGTCGAGCGTGTGACCAGCGCCCAGGACGAGAGCGTTTTCGTTGAATTCGCCGCTGAAATAGACGACGGCTTGAACATCATTGTCGGCGGCGTTGGCGCGTTCAGCCAAAATGGCATCCGGCGTCTGAGAGCCATCCGCGCTTGCCGATGCACTGAGTTTGAATTTGCCGTTGGCGGTGATGCGGCCAAGCACTGCACCCTTTGCCAGATCAGCGCCTACGGCAATCGTCACCACACGCTCAACGCGTGGGTATTCGCCTGCCAGCAGATTGTCAGGGGTGTATTCCCCCTGATCCTTAAAACCTTCAGCTTTTGTCATGGTTTTCTCCTTGTGTTACGGGGGTTAAACGGCGGCGGCGATACGGCTGGCAACCGCATCGACATCGTTGGCGGCATCGTCGCTGGCAGGCGTGATGGCGGGATTGGGCATGGAAGACATGACCTTTTCAAAAGAGGTCGTTGCCTTCGGTTCTTCGACAGGGGCGCAGGCCAGAAGTTGTCGAGCTTCCATGGCATGAATATCGGTATTCAGCGCCATTTCCTTTGCGAGCTTTTCACGGCCTTTAGCTTCTTCACTGCAAAGAATGTCGTTCAGACGTTTCTTTTCAGCAGATGCACCCTCACGCGTGAGGGTGGCAACCAGGTCGGGGTGGTCTTTTTTCAAGGTTTCGATATCCATCGGCTTTTTCTCCTGTGTTGATGGGGGTTGGTTTTGGGCATTAAAAAAGCCCTCTGTGCGAGGGCTTTTCTGTGGGGAAGAAAGTTCGGCTATCAGTCCTTCAAGGCTGCCGACCCTGTCGGCCAGACCGGCGCTGACAGCCTTTGCGCCGATCATTACATCGCCACCGCCATAATGGTTCTGCACGTTTTCGGCGGACACATTGCGGTTGCGAGCGATGGTTTCGATAAAGACGTCCGCCATGCTGTCGATGCGGGTTTGCAAACGGCTGCGGCCATCATCCGTGGTGGGATCAAGGCGTTTGTGCGGACTTTGCGAGGATACGATCTCCACGGCTTCCGCCGATTTTCCCGATTTCCCTTGATACATGCCGACCACGCCGATTGAACCCAGCGCTGAGGTTTCGGACACCACAATCTCGTCAGCGGCGGAAGCGATCCAGTACGCACCGGACGCGGCATCGCCGGAGGCATATGCCACCACCGGCTTTTTGCCCCGCGCGGCAAAGACCATGTTGGACAATTCCGACACGCCGTTCACTTCACCGCCTGGGGAGTCGATATCAAGAATGATGCCCTTAATTTGCGGGCTTTCCAGCGCAGTGGTGAAATCGCGGGCGATCAGCTCATAGCTGGATGCGCCGCTGATCATCGTGAACAGGTTGGCATAGCGGAACAGCGGCCCTGTGACTGGAATGACTGCCACACCGTCGCGTTCCATCACGCTGTAGGTGTTTTGTAGATTGCGGCCAAGTTTGGCGGCCACCGCCTGCGGACTTTCGTTTTCCCGCGCGGCGATTTCCAAAATCGTATGCAGCGCTGTTTCCGTGATTGCCCACGGCTCACCGGCGATGCGGTTCCAAATCCTCATCATTTTTCTCCTGGATATTGAAAATTAAAAAAACCTGCAAAAATTTCTGCAGGTTTATGCGGCGTTAAATCAATTTTTTATAATCATTACTCCTCCGCAAAGCTTAGCAGTATAGTTCGCACACGATCACGGCGTGCATAATGTACGTTGTAATCTGTAGCCTTTATTAAACGGTGCCAAGCCAGCGTATGAATTATTGGATAGAGATCCTTGATGGATTCTTTAATTACATTAGGGGCTTTATGATTAAATTCAAAAACACACTCTTCTAAAAAAGAGTACTCTGGACTGTCATCGCTTAACCGATAAACATATTTTGCTGAATTGATGCAGTAGTATCGTGAAAGCAAGGGATTGCCTATATAGGCCTCTCCCCAATCAATGACAGATAAACTTCTCGATTTGTGATCTATAACTATGTTGTTATTTTGAAAATCTGCATGGTTGAGCGTATCTTGGATATTTAATTCATCTATTTTGGCACATAAAGACTCAAGCTTATCATTTTTATTCTCCAATCTATTCTTCTCAACATTTGTTAATTCAAGAAAATTCATAAAATCTTGATCATTCAGTACCCCTTTATACAAATCAGGAAATTTGTTTAAACGCCAATCGGGTAGGCCCGCTGCAAGAAACAAATCTAAAAAAGAGGATGTCGCATTTTGAATATCTTGATAGCATAAAATCCCTCTTTTAAGTGTCTCCTTATCAAGAGTACCTTTGAAAAAAGATCGCAGCGTTTCATCACCACACCCTACTGTAGCAAAACATTTTAAGTCTTCACTTTTTGCAATCATAACAGGAATAGTTTTGATACCACATTCTTGTGATAACAATTCAAGAGTTGCCGCTTCAATAAACAGATCTTCAGGAGTTTGCTTTAGATAATAAGGTATTGTTTCTGATTCTATTTTTAGTACGAGTGAATATGGTGTTTTAACAACTTCAGAAATAGATTTAATGTTAATATCAATATGCGATTTAAACCATGATATTAAAACATCATTTTCTAACTTCATTGTTCTGTATCCTTACCATCAGAATCCAAGTCGCTCACTGTATTAAGTATACTATTAACATCGTTAATGGAAAGCCCCAGCTCCATGATCTTGGCTTTCTCACGCGCGAGCTGTTCGAGAACTTCTTCCCAATCCAGACCTTGGCTGGCACATTCATCTTCCAGCGTGGATAAGCCGATCTGCATGCGAAGCTGCGCGGCTTTGGCTTCCTTGACCGGATCAACCCAACCACGGCCAGGGCCGATCCATTTACAACGCGTCCATGCCGCGCGGCGCTCATAAAAATCAGGGGCATCCACGATACCCCGATTGATGGCTTCTTCCAGCCATAGCTCGTACACGGGCCTGGCCCAATAGGTCGCCATCCATTGGCGGCGAGCGTTGAAATACCGCCACGCCTCCAGTAATGCCGCGCGGGCGCTTGAATAGTTTGTTTTGCTGAAATCCTTCATCAACAATTCGAACGGAATATTCAAGCCAGCGCCGATGTGGCGCAGGACGTTCTCGACAAACTGGCCGTAACCGCTGTTCGGGCGGCTTGGCGTGAACGGTGCGACCTTGTCGCCTGGGAACACAGGGATGATGGAACCGCCCTGCAGGCGAATATCCCATTCATTCCGCGCAGCCAGATAATCGTCCACCGACCCGCCGAACATCTCGCCGATGGCCTCACCATCCAGCGGGGTTTCGATAAAGGCAGCGATCATGGCATTGACCACGGCGGCCTGCAACTCCGAACGCTCGTAATGGTCGAGCATTTTGAACATTGGCATGATGGAAGTCAGCAGCGGCTTTCCACGGTGCTGGCCCGTGCGTTCCTTGTCATGAATATGCAGGACACGTTGACGGCCAAACGCCGTCCGTGCGGGGATGCGTTCCCAATCCTGTGCATCAAGCCCAAAGCCCATATAGACATCGCCAGGGTGGTTTTTGCGGAGATGATACGCCACCGCCGCCCCGTACATATCAATCTCAATACCGGAGCGCATGGTTTTACTATCCTGCCGCCCTGCAGGGTTGGAAAGCCGGTCGGCTTCCACCAGCTGCATGGTCGTGGCATAGCGTGTGCCGCGCTGTTCCAGCCATAATGGCAACGCCAGCGCTTCGCCATTCACGATACTGGAACGGAACACCAGCGCCGTCATGCCCGCGAATGTCAGAGCATTGGCCGCATCGCATTCCGTGCTTTCCGCCCAAGCACGCCATTCGGTTTCAACTTGTCGCGCCCATTCATCAGCCCATTCCTTGGTTTTCCCCAAGGCACGGTAATCGGGAATGGCCGCCAGGCGCAGGCCTGTGCCGATGACGTTGTCGACCAGCGTTTGAATTGCACCAGATGCAACGCCGTGGTTGCGGGTCAGGTCGCGCGACCGTGATACCAGCGTCGGCAATTCAGACAGCAAATCGCTATCAGCCGATCCCAACAAAGGCATCCAGTTTGCAAGCTCTCGCGTGCGTAAAGATGCAGCACGGTGCGCCGTATCGCTCACACGCATGCGGGGCGCAGCTTTGAGGGGCTGGCCAGAGGAGTCCAGTAATTGCACCATGATTTTGCCTTAGAAACTTGTCCGAATGATTCCACGGCGGGCAGTACCGCTGCGTTTTGCGATTTCCGTTTGAAGTTCGTGGATATATTTCTCCAGCGCTCCAACATTGCCTGCCGTATAGGTCGTGCTGCCATAGCCGTGCAGGCTGACCGATACTTCCTGCGTGCCGGTCAGAAGGCGATGCCGCGCTTCTTTTGCCTGCACCAGTCGGGTTTCGAGTTCTAGAATCGTTTCACTCATGTATAATCCTTCCAAATAGATGGAGCTGTTCATGTATGATCATTTAATTGAATTAAATACCGCGTCGTGGCCAAGGTCATTCCTATTGCTTCAGCAGGAAGCAATACTCGCCAAATCGTCTATACTTTCTGGCTTTGAGTTTATGATCAAAGGTGGTTTTGACGATGTTTACAAAGGCCATTACTACACATCATTTTTTCAACTTAGCGTTGGCATTGAAAGAATGTTAAAGCTGGTGATCATATCCGATCACATGTTCAGAAACGACTATCAGCCACCAGATATCAAAACAATAAAGTCATATGGCCATGACCTACTGGCGCTTTATCAGAGAGCCAAAGAAATTAGCACTACATATAGCAACGCAGCTCTTCCAGTTTTAGAAAACGAAAATATCCGCAATAACATTTTAATTTTTATGAACGACTTTGCAGCAGCCACTGGTCGGTACCACAATATTTCTAATATTGCTCAGGTTACAAATCCAGATCCGCTTACTATGTGGTGGGATATTATAGACCAGATAAAGTGCAATGACTTTTCCAGCAGAACACATTCATGGATAGAAAATGAAGTTGCGAGACGTCTTAATCCAAATCTACAGATGCAGGACATAGTTGAAAATACCGGATATGTGTCAGGCGTTTATAGGTTTATCATGGTTGATAAAGCAAATTATTACGCGGTATGGAATACTTTAGAATTAGTAAAGCCTATCATAAAACTCCTTTCTGCAATTTCACGAAAAGCCCATGAACGAGATACGACTGAACAACCCATAAAATATCGCGCTCCTCATATTCCGTACTATGAAGAAATCTTTCCAATTTTATATACGAGCAAGCGAGACGTTCTACGAAGAAAACGTTGGACTGATCTTGGTCTTTAAAGATAAGGATCATTCGCCCGCACGGCTTTACGCTGTGGGAAGGTGACCCGTTTCTTGGTTTGCGGCTTCGGCGGTTCGGCCTTGGCTTCTTCGGTCACGGGGATTTCCACCCCGCGTGTCGGAATCTCGGCTTCCACGCCCAGCGTTTGTTCCAAACTGCGCCATTTGAATTCGCTCATCCGGTCGATACCATATATAGTGGCAGCGGCACGGGCGTACACGCGGCAGTCAAGGGCTTCGTTGTTGCGGCTGGGGTCTTTCTCCCAGGTCGCATGCGGAAAGCCCTTTACAACGCGAATGACGCGGCGCTCCGCCGTCAGCTGCTTGAAATACTCCTCGCCATATTGCGGGAAGTGGCAGCTGCCAGGCGGGAACACCGCACCTTCAGCGATTTCGCGGTCGGTCGGCCATTCCAGCTTCAGCCAACGGTAAAGCTCCATCTTGGCTACAGGGCCGGATACGTTCCAGACCCGCAAACCGCGACGTTTCCCGCCCGTATCAGCCTTTGACACGCTCAGGATCAGCGCCGTTTCACGATCCTGACCTTTGACGGCCACGACCGTGCGCGGCTGGCTGGCGCGTGCGCCGTTACCGCCCCAGACGGCCTGAGGATGGTTGCGCACGAAGCCGTAAACATCCTGCGTGGCGTAACCGCTGTCCACCGCCATCACCCGCACGGGCATGGTATGGCCTGTGGCATGCGGCCAATCGCGCTGCAGGACTTCTTCGTCCAGCCGTTTCCAGATTTCCGGTCGCGCGGTATCGCCATCAAGAATGACGTAATCCACCGACCAGTTTTCCTTGTTACGCCCCCAGGCAACGATCTCGCATTCGAGACGGTCTTTCTGCACGTCGACACCCGCCGTCAGGAACAAACCGCCCATCGGAACGACACCCTGAACATAGGTTTGTCGGCGTTCATACAGACGCTGCCATTCCGGCGCATCGGAGGATTCCTCGTAAGGCTCTCCTAGCACGGTGTTGACGAAACCCTTCATCAGATCAGGGTTGCGCTTTGCATCTTCGAACATGGCCGCCGCATCGCCCCACGAAAACCAGCCAATTGGGCTGTAGAGGGATGACAGGTGATAACCTATCGTTCCATCCGTGGTTTCCGCTGTCGCCCGCCATTCACCCCGCGCCAGCATCGCTGTCTTGTGGTGTTCGGCAATCAGGCAGCCGCAGCTCTCGCAAACATATTCTGCCTTTTGCGGCTCATTTTCCGGCCAGCGCAGTTGCGTGAACCGCAGTGGCTGGAAATGGTTGCATTCAGGGCAAGGCACATGGAAGAACCGCTGGTCGCTTTTCTCGAATTCGCGTTGAACACGGGATAAGCCCTTAACGGTAGGTGTGCTGACCATGAATATCTTTCTGCGGCGCTTAAACGTGGCAGACCGACGCTCTGCCAGCAGGATCGGATCACCTTCGCCATCAACGTCTCCTGGGTACGCATCGATTTCGTCCATAAACAGGTAGCGGGCAGGCATTGAGCGCAGACCCACGGCGGAATTCGCACCTGTCATGATGAGCAAGCCGCCAAGGAAATCCTTGCTCAAGATCGTGTTGCCGCTGTCGCGTTCTCGCGCGGGGCGCACTTTCTCGCGCAATTCCGGCACATCGTTCAAAAGCGGATCGATACGCTGTTTGGAATGACGTTTGGCCAGCTCCACCGTTGGCGCAACGGCCATCATTGGCCCTGGCGCTGCATGGATGACGTAACCGATCCAGTTGTTGCCGCATTCCGTCCCGCCGACCTGCGATCCCTTCATGAATACGATGCGCTGTACCGGAGAGGACGGCGCAAGATGATCCATGATGTCGCGTAAGTACGGCGTGCGGGCGGTGCGCCAGCGCCCTGGCTCGGCAGCCGATTTCGGAGAAAGAAGGCGGTATTTATCTGCCCATTCCGATACCAGAAGGTACGGATCGGGTTTGACGGCCTGCTGCCAGATATTTTCGATTTCTAGACTGTCATATCCTCCTTCATTCGATATCGAGTTTGGCATCCCCAAGTTCATCCAGATGCTCCCGCACATAGCGTTCCAGGGTCATGTGCAAGACATGCTCGTCCACCTGCAGCTCGGCGGCGATTTGTGCGGACACGCGTGCTGGCCAGTTTGCCCATGCGTCCCTGAATTGCCGCCCCAGGCGGAACACCTGTGCTTTCACCATGTCCTTGTTGATTAATTGTCCTTTTTTCTCCTGCAGGCGTTGCCGCGCGAGGTGGGCTTTGGCGATTTCGTGCGCGGTGCGGGCTTGCGTGAAGCTGTTCATGCCGTGCGCAGCGCGGCCATTCTCGACCAGTGTCTGTTTGACGGAATTCATGGCCTCTTCGGGGTCGATATCCTTGAACCCTGCCGGATCATGCCGCTTGGTGTGGTCGGTGTTGGCTTCCCAGGCCGCATCGGCCTTGGCAACGTCGATCTTTCCATTGCTGTCGGGCGTGATGCGGCCTGCTTTTATTGCTTTGCGCACGGCGTTTTCAGCCACGCCCCGATGACGGGCGTAAGCACGGACGGAAACCCCCATAAATCCTCACTTTTCCTGATCTATTCAACTTTACTTGCGTGCAAATTGAAGCGTTCATGACGATGTAACCTCAACAAAAGGAGCATCATCATGGCCACCGCAAAAAAGAAAACCGCACCAAAAAAAACAAGTAACAAAGAAGCCTGCGCCGAAACCGCGCAGCATGCCTGACAAGGTCGCAAAACCCAAACCAGAAGCCACACAGGCCGTCACCGAACCCAAGAGCAGCAAGAAAGATAAAATCTTTGCCTTGATGCAGCGTCCCGAAGGCGCGACCATCAAAGAAATGGTCAAAGTTAGCGACTGGCAGAGCCACACGGTGCGCGGCTTCCTTTCCATGCTGAAAAAGGCAGGAAAGACCGTCACCAGCGAACGGGTTGATGATGCACGGCGATATTTTATAAAGGTCTAGTCGTTTCTATGATGGCCTGCCAGGCCATCGCAAAATTCGCATCCAGAATATTCACTCATTTCAAGATCACCACCACCTATTTGCAATTCATTGCACCATCCGCAGCCTGCTATTTCATCTGTAATGTAAAAACATTCTTTGCAGATGTAGTAAGCATGGTGCTCTATGACCTCATTAGGCGTAGAACACATGGCACAATTTCGAGGTGTATAGTCTGCATAATTATCTGTGCCAACAGAATCGGTATCCAAAAGATCAGATAAATGATCTTTATCTATTGGTTCGTTACAAGCTGTACAGCATACTTCAGTATCGCCCTCTATAATCTCCAATAAACCGTCACAATCATCGTCACCGCAAGGGGTTTTCAACAAATATTCCTGAAAAAGGCATACTCTGCATTTACAGTTAAAAAGATATTCTGTTAGCTTATTCTCTTCGCTAGCGGCTTTTTTGCACCGTGTGCAATCTCTGAATATAGCCCCGTTTGATTTTGCTAAAGCTATTTCAGGCGTAATACGGCTAAAAACGGTTTCTAAATAGATATCATGTTCTTTCATACTCGCGTTAATGGAAGAGATTCTGTCTCTGTAATCACCAAACACATCACCCCAGCCAGACAATAATCGTCTCAAGAAGAACCATCCACTTGATTGTTCAACAGCAATTTCTTCAAGAAGCTTTTCTTTCTTCGCATGCGTGTGTGCCTCATGAAAGAAATGAACCATCTTGTTTCGATGATTAGCTAACGCCTTAAAGCATTTTTGTATATCAGGGGATATTTTCTCTCCAGTTACAGATTCTATCCTCGGAACAAGGTCATTAAAATTTATCGATTTAAAATCACCTTTCTTAAATTTCTCGATATCCGGATGATCCTTAACAGCAATTACTAATGACCAATGCTCATGCATTAAGCGGGCTTTTAACAAAATTTCGATAGCGGCGCAAAAATTAATTACCGAATACTTTGGTTCAGCTTTAAACTGTTGAATAGCGCGTTCTAGAAAATCAAAACCATTGTTGATTAAGTCTTTTAATAAAGCATCTTTCATTATGGCACTCTCAAGCTTGTATTTTTTGCTATTATATCGAATTCTTCTCCTTTATCAGCATGAATCGCTTTCTTGCCTGTAAATTCCTGCCATCTTTTGACAATGACATCGGCATATTTCGGCTCAAGCTCAATCAGACGTGCGCGACGTCCCGTTTTTTCACAGGCAATCATCGTGCTACCTGACCCGCCGAACGCGTCCAGCACGATGTCCTTTGTCTTGCTGGAATTATGCAGGGCGCGTTCCACCAGTTCGACAGGCTTCATGGTCGGATGCAGATCGTTCTTCACGGGCTTGTTCACGAACCAGACATCGCTCTGATCCCGCGCACCGCACCAGTAATGTTCGTGACCGTTTTTCCAACCGTAGAGGATTGGCTCATACTGGCGCTGATAATCGGAGCGTCCCAGCGTGAAGGTGTTTTTCGCCCAGATGATGAATGTCGACCATTTGCCACCGGCTTCCGAAAACGCGCCGTGGAGCGTATGCAGCTCGGAGGATGACATACAGATATACATCGCGCCTTTGCAGACCATCATCAGATTTGTGCAAACGTCATACAAAAAGGCCGCGAAATCCGCGCCAAGATTATCGTTTTGGATCGGGCGGGATTTGCCGCGCATCTTGTCCTTGGCCGAGTTCGCGTAATTAACATTATATGGCGGGTCGGTGAACACCATGTCGGCCAGCTCTTCACCTAGCAATGTTTGATAGCTGTCAATCAGCGTGGAATCCCCACAGAGAATTTTGTGATCGCCGCAGAGCCACAGATCGCCCAGCACGCTGACAGGCGTTTCTGGAATCTCTGGTGCAGCATTCTCGTCCGTCAGACCTTCGCTATCAGCATCACCATTCAGAAAGGTTTCCAACTCATCATCATTGAAACCCAAAAGACCAAGATCGAATTCGTCACCATCCAGCGCCTGCAATTCTTGCCGTAACAACTCATCGTTCCAACCAGCATTTTCTGTGATTTTGTTATCAGCGATGACCAGCGCACGGCGCTGCACTTCGTTCAGGTGCTTAAGGCGGATGGCGGGAACCTCTTTCACGCCCAGCATGCGGGCGGCCATCACACGGCCATGCCCAGCAATAATACCACCGTCATCGCCGATCAGGATTGGATTCACAAAACCGAATTCCGTCATTGATCCCGCGATCTGTGCCACCTGTGCATCCGAATGGGTGCGGGCGTTTTTGGCGTACGGGATCAGATGATCGACAGAAATATATTCGACATTCAGTTGAACATCATTGCTCATCAGATTGTTTCTCCAAAAGTTGTTGTTGCTGCTCTAGAAATGAGAGTGCGCCATGCATAAGCGGCAGCCAGCGGCACGACACCGTTTCCACAGGCGCGAATTCTGTCCACCCGATAGGCCAGCCCATCAGCCATTCGACAAATTGCGGGTTCAAGACTTTCTGGGACGTCGCTCCAGTCGCCTGTCGGCCCTGGGGCGAAGAGAGGGAATGTAGGCAGGCCTCGACATTCAGCGGCTTCGTGTTGCGCCTGAATTGGCTCGGCCCCGCATTGTTCTTCGCATCCTGCGTGGTGACGGTCGGCCAGACCTTCGCCTGCGCCGACAGAGAGCCGAAGCACCGATCCGTTCTGTCCCCGTTGCGTTTGAGGAAGGTGTCCTGATTTTCCGCGCTTTCCTGCGCCCTGGGTGTCAGCCACATGATCTGTTCGCGCAGATTGCTGGGACGTGTCCGTCCCGCCCGCGCTCCCTCTGGCCCCAGCATCCGTTCCATCGCCTCCGGTGAACGCGGCGGCAGATGATCCATCGTGTTCGGCGTTGCCCAGGTGATGACCGAAACTTCCAGCCGCCTGCGCGGATCGCCCTTGGCAATCTCGCTCTGGCACGGCGTGTTGGCCGAAGACACTCTCGCGGTAGGCCAAGATGAACAGCCGCTCCCGTTTGTGAGATGCACCGACTTCCTCCGCCGTGAACAAACCTGCCTTAACGCGGTAACCCAGGCTTCGAAGGTCATCGTGGACTTGTTGGAATCCCAATCGTAAATGTCCTGGAACATTTTCGAAGAAGCACAAGGGCGGGTCGATTTCTCGCACCACTCGAAAGACATCTGGCCACAGGTGTCTTGGGTCTTTATCGCCGAGCTGTTTGCCTGCAACGCTAAAGGGCTGGCATGGATAGCCCGCAGTGATGCAATCCACGAGGCCACGCCACGGTTTGCCATCGAAGGTTCGTAAATCCGTCCATATAGGCGCTTGATCCAGGGCGTCCTGCTCCATGCGCGTTGCCAGGATTGCTGCCGCATAGGCTTCGATCTCAACAAAACAGACTGTGCGAGCATTTGGCTGCGCCACGCGAAGTCCGAGGTCGAGTCCGCCGACACCGGCGCACAGGGACAGAATTGTGAAGGGATGTAAATCCACACGTTGTTCCTTGAACCTTTTGGGTGCGCAGTCACAAAAAGGCGGGTGCGCACTTCTGGGTGCGCAGCTCTCAAGGCCTTTATTTCCCGCTGTTTTTGCAATCAGGCGCGTAAAATGCGCACCCAGAAAAAAAGTCTGTGACTAAAAAAGTCCTGCGCCTTAGCCCGCCGCATAGGGGCCAATCGCCGGAAGTACCTTTTTGCCTTCGTCACCACGCCTCAAACGCAAAAACCACGCGGTGAGGCGTGGCTTGGGATGGAATGATCGCGATGATAGTGACTAGAATGCCAAAAAATGTTCGCGTTGTCCGTAACAATTATGTTCGAACATTTTTATGCGGCCTGTTCGATGGTTGCACTTCCATTTTTGACCTGCTTTATAAGTTTGATAATAAACTCCGCATACAGCATCAGACGAATGAAATTCTCTTCGTTGCCATATCCAAGGTATTCTTTATCACCATGCATGATCTTGTGCCTAAACAATGAATAGCTCTCGTTGGGCGTGATTTTATTTGAATCTCGGAATAGACCGCTAAAGATCACTTCTTGCAGCATCTCTGCAGACCAGAAGTCAACGATCTCGGCAACCGTCTGAACGGCCACATCATGCCGTACATCTGTCCGCTTGCCTTTAAGCTCTGCTGGAAGATTGCCTTTAATCTCTTGCTCTACGCGTTTTCTGATGGCCTTAGGCAAGACACCATACAAGTCGCGGACCAACCCATCAATCTGAGCAATCAGAGCAGGGACAGTCAACAGATGTACATCCGCGTGATTATTGTCCTTACTCATTGCAATGGCGGCCTGAAATACTTTTAACCGTCCTTGCTCGATATCCGTCTGCCATTCCTCTACAATCGTATGTAGGCGATACCACCCATTGGCTTTGTAATAGTTAATCACGAATGGAATTATATCCTCATTATCGCGAAGGTCTTCTTCAACTACCAGCATTAAAAGCCCGTCATCACTAATTAACCAGTGATCAGAATGAAGACGAATCTTGATTAAATGTTCAGGAGGTATATTACGAATGAAATCAGTTACGCCACGGAAAGCCTGACTGATTTCTGAGAAGTTCAACCGATCCTGAAGATCATGAAATTGCTTTAAGGCTTCTTGGAATGGTCGTGTTTGCTCTTGAATTTGTTTCATCAGCTCCTGATAAGGGCTGTGCATCTTTGTAATTTGATCAACGAAAGGTGTAAGGCCTCTGGTGATTTCTTCTATCGCTCGCATATGTGATGGCATGTTCACGCGTAGTGCCTGAGAAATACCGCTAAACTGATCATGAAATAGTTTCTTTTGCTCTTCTATCTGTCGCATGTATTCCATCAGAGGCGATGATATGATTCCCTTGCTCAGGGCAGTCATTTTCTCATTCATCTCGCGCAAGGCTTTTACGGATTGTGGTTCTAATAAATCTTTGATGTCCATGATAATCAAACCTGCTGTGCTTTCTTCAAATCATCATGTTCAAATGCCGATGCAATACCATCTACTTCACGCTTGCTAAGATGAAACTGCTGTGCAACATCACGCCATTGGGACACGCCAGCCGCCACCTCTCGAACAATGGATTTCGCTTGCGCTGATGACAAGCGGAAGTCACCAGCCACAGACATGGCTAAATCAAGCGAGGCCGTGCCGTCATACAGATCAATCATTGTGGTGAGGACGCGTGGCTTTACTTCCAAAGGCGTTGGATTGATGTCGTAGGCTGGCGATAAACGCCATCCTTTCTCGCGCTCATACACAAAGCCATGATTGCGCAAATGGTCATCGACGTTGGATACCAGAATACTGAAAACAATCCTGCGCCATAGCTCAGCCATGTCTGCGTCGGGTGCAGCGCCATGCTGCTTAAGTGCATCGACAATCTCAAGATAGATATGTGCTTCACCATCCTTTGCGCCAAGCATACTCATGGCCGAAAGGAATGGGATGCGGGTTTCATCAACGCGATCAAATCGGCGAATAATCAGGACTGGTTTTTCAACGATTGAATCCAGTCGCCATTTTGGCACGGTCAGGCCAGCTTTTTTGGCCAGAACAAGTGTGACAGCCTCCCACGTCACAACATTAAAATCGTCATCCTTGCGCGGGAATTTTGCAATTGCCAGATTGCCATCCGTGTCAATAACGGAGGCTTTAGGCCGTGCGCCGCCCAGAGACGATCCTGGCGCAAGCAGCAATCGTAGATCTTCCGCATTCTCGTCATCATCAAGGAAGCGCTCAGTCGCAGAAAGCAGCCGTGGCAACTCCACTAGTGGGGGAATGGTTCTCTTACTCTTTGGAGCAAGAAACGGTCCATCCGGCGTATCGGAAAACCGCAATGCACCTTGACGTGCTTCGTCATTGACACCCAGCAGGAAGTCAACTTCGCCCAGTGTCTTTGGCATGTCACCCGCATCTCTGGCACGGGCAGCTTCCGCACGGCGCATCAGCACACGCCCCCAGCGATCAGGTGCAGAGTCGCCAATGGCGCCGAAAAGCGTTTGATCCGCTGTAGTATGAAACGCACCTGGCGTTAACGACAGAGCTGGCTCCAGCGCAAAACGCTCAGGATGTTTCAGCCATGACGGATCATATTCAAAGGACGCGCTTTCGCGTCCTTTGCGGTTGTGACACCAGAGTTTACCAACAACGTGAGTTTCATCACCCAGCGCGATGGATACAATCACTTCCCGACTACTCATGATCGCCTGCCTTCTTCTGAGTGGAGCGTGATAAATACACACGCTTGGGCAAAGCTTCGTCGGCCAGCTCACGACCTGTCAGGTCATGCGCGGCATCCACCAAATCCTGCAACCGTGCCGTCAGCCCCAACACAAATAGGACAGAGGCATACCCGCCCAGCGATACCGTGGGATCACCTTTTTCTATCTTGGCCAGCGTTGCCCGTGCCATACCCGCCCGTTCAGACATTAAAGACGTGGGAATACGGCGACGGCGGCGGGCATCGCTGATATCTTGTCCCAGCTTGCGCAAGGCCTTTTGCACGGGGATTGGAAGATTTGCCTTGTCAGCCATCGCCTATTTCCTTTTACAATGTTCATTTTGATAGACTTTATAGCCTATATTGCTCATTATAATAGACATTGATAAGAAAATCAAGCCAATCCTACGCAATGTTCATTATAGTAGTCTTTGTCGCACTTAACGACCAATATAATAAACATTAAGTTATTGCTAAGCAGTCTGAATTTCGATCAAAACCCCACCTGGATCAAAGTCTTCACATTCAAAGCCCGTTCGGGAATTGGGGTATCCACGCTGGTTAGAGATAATTCTGGTTGAGCCGAGCATCTGGTCATCGCATTCGTGGGTATGACCGTAAACCCAAAGATTGGGCTGATATTTTTCTATGACCTCAATCATATCCAGAGAGTTGAAGGCGGGCTGTAAGGGGCTGGCGCGATATCGTGTGTTTGGATTAATGAGTGGTGCATGGTGCGAGATAACGACCTTTGGCATCTTCTCGTGTTCTTCAAACCAGCTGATGAGTTTGGTCTTGAAAAGATTATGAAGCAAAATCGAATCTTCAGGTCTGAATAGCGTATTCTCGCTTGTTCTGATTAATTGAAAATCGTTCATTTGCTGACACGCAGTTATCATTGCGTTCGGATTACCACCATTAAAATTCGTCCACATCGTACCACCGAAGAAATGTACGCCTTCAATCGTGATCGGCTCGTCCTGTAGGAAGTGTAGATGCGGATAATCAACAGCCCATGCCTGAAATCGCGCAATATCCTCCTGCATTGGTGTGCGCGTATAAAATTCGTGATTGCCGGCAACGTATAAAATCGGTTTGTGCCACGATCTTGCAATCTCTTCAAGCGGTGAAAAATCAGCAAAGGTAATAATATCGCCTGCCAAAATCATCACATCAGCAGTACTTTCATCTGGCACATCGAAGAATTTTCCAAACTCTAAATGTAAATCACTGAAACAAATTATCTTCATCATTACCTGCCAACAATTAAACTACCTCTCGTCCAACGTATCGTCCATAGTCAGAGCCGGATGGATCAACATACAAGGTTTCGCGGCCAGGGCATACCAGCGCAATGGCTTGTTTGATATTACCTTGATAACCGCCTTTGCCTGCCAGCCATTCACGTTTTGCCAGCGGGCGGGCGATGAAGGCGTTGTATTCTGCTTCCGTCATTTCGCGTACTTCGGAGATTTCGGTAGGAATGGCCTCACCACAATCAGGGCGGCTACCTGATTCAATCTCGTGCCAGTTATAGGGCTTGCGGGCGTAAACAACATTTATAATCTCTCTGGCCATTTTAAATCTCCAGCGCCTGGGTTTCAATGCCGAGGATGTCGGCCATCTCACGCAGCTTCATATGCGCCTGTTTGAGTTTGGTGATGTCGTGCACGATAATTTGCTCTGGCATTTTGCGCTCAGCTCGCGGCGGGTTGTGAATGCGATTGGCAATCTGCATCATGGTTGCCACAATCTGCTCTTTGGCGGTGTAGTAAGAATCTACGCGTTCTTGTCTGGTTTTGTTCATTTTGTTGCGCTCCTTACACATTACTTTCTGGTGCGTATTCGCCTTCTTTGAAGACGCTCTCGCAAATGGATTTCAGGGATTCTTCGATCCCGCTGACGTCGCCGACATGGCCCCAATGAATGTTGTCTGGGTTGTTGTAAAAATGATCGTCGCAAGCTCCTTGCAAGCGGCGCAGCATGGCGTCGATGTGGGCGACCTTGCGGATGTAAGCGTCAATGGCTTGTTCTTTTGCGTTGGTTTTCATGGTTTTTCTCCTTTGTTACAATCACATGAACGCTTCATTCGCGGCGCTTATCAAGCGAATAAGACCAAGAAATGATTACTTTTTTTGTCTATGAATGATCATTTGATTATCAGCTGTATCAGCGCAATTTTGCCGCGATAGCGGCCAGCGCACGGCGGTACATTTCCCACGCTTTGGTGCGCCCTACACCGAAACGCCCGCAGATGAGTTTCCAGCGCACACGCTCGGCACGCAGCCACACAAGGCGGCGTTCCTCCGGCTCCAGCCATTTCAGCCAGACAAACAAAACTTCCTCCATTTCGGTGATGTCCGCCATTGACGGCGTGATGCGCAACGGCTCTGGCTCCATTTGCAAAATTTCCAATGGCTCGCGGATAATCGTCGGCCAGGTGCTGAAGTAGCCTTGGACTTTCACATTCGGCAGATGGCGTAATGTTCGCGCTGCAGATCGCAAGCGTTCTTCAACTTCGCTTTCGCCAGGGGTGAGTTGTTTTTGATCCTTCATGCAGGTTGTCCTTTCGTTGATGGTTGGAAATCACGGAGCTGACGCTTGCGCCCTGCAGGGGCAGCGTCAGCGTTACTCCGTAGGAGTAAAGGGCTGCCCACCCACTTGCCCAGCTGGGCAGCACGTTGATTCTTCAGGGGTTTTCTAGGTGGGTAGTGGGCAGGCTTGGTGGGCATCTGCCCACCTGAAACATCCGCAAAACACCAGATAAATCGCCGCCTTTTGCCCGCTTGCGTGGGCAGCAGGTGGGCGGTGGGTGCGCAGTGGGCAAAGAAAAATGCCATCATGAATCCCTCTGAGTACTGTTTGAGGGAATGGCCACAATCTCGCCGGTGATATCATGTTTGTAATGTGTCGGTTGTATCGACCTGCCGTCAGGCAAGCACATGCCATCCACCCAGAGATAGCCACGCTGCGTTCCTTTGGGCAGCTGAAAACCATAAACGTCACCATTCTTAAAGAACTTGATGATGTTTGCATCTATCAAGCCCTGCAGCTTTTGACGGATAAGGCGACTGCTGCCTAAGCTGCCGTGATTTTCAAATCTGTCTGAGAATTGTCGTGCTGTGTAAACGCGGTTCTGTGCCGCTTCCTCACATAATAGCCGCACAATAGGCTCGGTATGTGCTGATATGTGCGCGACATTCGGCGAATATGATGTGACATCCACCCAACCTTCTGCTTTTTTCTGCACAATTTTCGGCGTTATTTCCCTGCCATTGCGCAATTCAAACAACAGCGTGCGCTCTGGGCGGCTTTCATCGGGGCGATGCAGCAATATGCCAGATGTATAATAAGACCTGAGCGCCCCAGCGCCGCTGAAAGATTGAAAGGGATCTTCTTCCGTTTGTTTCTTGAAGATCTTCTTTGTGTGGTGGGCAATAATCATCCCAGCCTTTGGATTGATTTTCTGCCGCAAAGCCTCAACACGGCACGACAAAAAAAACATCATCGCATCATTATCGTTTTCCCCGCCAAATCCACCGCCATCGAAGACGTTGCGAAGCGGGTCAATCACAATAATGTCTGGCAACGTGCTACCGAAGCGTTCTTTCACAGATTGTGCGACACATTCCACGCCATTGTCGTCCAATGTCACGCTTATCTGCGGCGTTATCACGAAGTTATTGTGAAGCTTCGAAGCATATTCGCGGACAATGT
The DNA here is from genome assembly GCA_029558635.1 of Pseudomonadota bacterium. GTDB lineage: Bacteria > Pseudomonadota > Alphaproteobacteria > Micavibrionales > Micavibrionaceae > UBA1573. Next base: position 21,020 of record JAKQEE010000416.1, read on the forward strand.
GTATATTGTTCACGCGTTCTCGTAGATAATCGTACTGAATTTCCGCCTGAAGATAGAAGATTTTCAGGGGACATTTGGGGGACATTCCAAGAAACGTCACACCAGCGGCCATATGTGTTAGAAGAGAAATGAGGAAGTCGCTTTTTCCTACCTTGGGCGCACCGCCGAAGACCAGCGTACCGCCAGGCGTAAGAACGCGCGGTGCAATCAGATCATCCGGTATCGGGCTTTTATCGGCCTGCAGCTCGGTAATGCTGTACATCGGGATAGATGTGCGTTTGGCAGGTGGCTCTTTAACCGCCACCCGTTCCCAACGCCGCAGGATGTCCTCAATATCCAGCCCTTCCTCCACCGCGTCTGCTGCATCCCATTTAGGCGGTTTTTCAGGCGGGATTTTCAGGATTTCAACCTGCACCGCACCAGCGCGGGCTGCTGCACTGGCGGCGCGGCGGGCATAGTCCAGCCCTGGCTCGTCATGATCCGGCCAGATGATGACGTGTTTTCCCTGGAGCGGAGACCAGTCCGTTTTATTGACCGGCGCTTTTGCGCCATTCATAGCCGTGGTGGCGCAAATGCCTTTGGTGATCAAAGCCTGGGCGCATTTCTCACCCTCGGTCAACACCACCAGCGTAGCGTCTTTTAATCCGACCTGATTGTAGAGAGGGCGAATATCCGGCGCACGCATGACTCCGCGCACGGCGTCCCACGGCCTGAATTCTTTGCGCCCCTCGGAATCATACCGATACACACTGGCGATGATATTGCCGTGCGCATCGGTATAATCCCATTTGGCGGTTGGTTTTCCGAGCTTTCTGCTTTGCCCCTGTGGTTCTGGCGATGAAGGCTTATAAGGCCGTGTATCAATTCCAGCGCCAAGGTGGGCTTGAATATCCTGTAGCAGTGCGGGGAATTGGGTTTGACGGTCAAAGCCTTTGACGACTGCCCACAGGTCAATGATATCGCCCCCAGCGCCAGTGGCAAAATCATGCCATAGCCCAGCTTTTGCGCCATTCATCTCGACAACAAGGCTGTCGCCTTTATCGCCCTGGACGTTGCCGACCATGAATTTTCCACCTCGTAGAACGCCAGCGGGTAAAAGAAAATGCAAAATGGATGGCAATGCGCTAAGCAAGCGGGTGCGCAATTCCGAAGCCGTTGGCGGCTTCAGAGGCACAACTTTTGACGGTGCGGCGATATCCTGCGTCATAGGCTTTAAGCCTTGTCGCGTTCTATAGCCTTGAGCTTTATAACTCCTTCGACCCAATGCAGAGCGCGGCCAACTTCCCGCACTTCCTTAATAAGGGTGTCCCTGACTTCCTGCAGACGTTCATCCGTAAGGGCTTTCAACTGCCCGACAGGGGTGTGTTGTACCCATTTGAACATTGCCGTATCGTTTTTCTGTGCCTGATCCATACCAGTTCCTTTCATGTGTGATGTGGTCACACAGCACTGGTTTGCCGTTGGATCGAAAAACGACGATGGAATTTCAAAATTTTTTAGACCATTTTGTCCTCAATATATTTCTTAAGCTTTTTCAATCGACTAGACATGGTCGTGCGGGGAATACCCAAAAGCTCAGCAGCCTCGCTTACGCTATATTCTGTCAATAAGTTGTAGGTTTGTCTCAAGTCGTCCGGCATATCGCGCAGGATTTTATCAATATCCATATTTTGTTCAGCCATAATCTGGCTCTGGGAGAAAAAGACATCACCCCAGATGCCGCTTTCTCCCGTGATCATATCCGCCAGTGTGTTGCCATCATCCTCATCACCGATCTGGAATGACAAAGAGAAATTCTGTGCGCCAGTCCAGCGCTTTTCTCTCTCGGCGTCACGTACCAGCATCAAAGCCTTTCGATTGACAATGGTTTTAATGAAGCTTCGCTTATCACCTTTTTGTGGATCAAAATCTGGCATTGAGAGCAGATAATAAAGCAGCATGTCCTGCTCTAAATCTTCCAGATCATCCCGTGAAAACATAGGCATGCGGATTAAGGTTCTTGCTTTATAGGCAATAAAAAAAGCGGCGTAGGAATCCACGCCGCCGTAGCGATTATTTGACATCTTTCTACTCCTGGTTGGTGGTCAGGAGTAAGAAAATGCAAAAGATGCAACTATTTGAAGAAGCTGTATTTAATCAACTATTTGTATGATGAAGTGATCGGCTCAAAGTCTTTATTTTCTGAGGATTTAAGTGATAGGTTTACTTTGGTAATACCTACTTCTGTATGACCAAGATGCATGTAATTGTATGCAGCGATTTAATGATTGCTTTGCGCGAATCCGAATTGCTTTTCTTGCTCAGACCAGATCGGAGAAAATGCCTTCTCAATATCGGTGAGTGCAAATCCTTCTGGCTGTTGTCCGTTGAGGATGGCATCAACGATACGCGGCGATAAAAGCATCAAACGCATCATGCGCTGAAGATAGGATTTATTGATATTTTCTGCTTCCGCCAACTCGGACACGGACTGATATTGTCCTATCGCGATCATTTTGTGCCAGCGATACGCACGACCCAGCGCCTTAAGCAGCTTTTCATCTTTGCGCACTTCTAAATCAAGACTTCTCAAATCTTGCCCTTGTGGGCCAACCAAGACTTTTTTGCCGCCCCAGCGCCGCAGATTGATTGGAATGCGCACAATGATTTTTTGATCTTCTGCATGGTATTGTAGGTTCATGCGTCCGCTCCTTCTTTGATTTTGTGTTCTATCTCCTGTTGCAATTGGGAAAGAATGTTTTCGATGCCATTCGCGCGATATTCAATATCAATACAATTTCCATGTACCGCGACACGGTCGATCAATAGATGCGTGATACGTTTCTGCTCAGCAGGCACAAGAATGTCCCACAATGACCCCATGCGCTGCATCGTACTGTGCAAATCTGCTTCGTTATAATTGGGAATATCGGTTTTGACCTTCTTCCAGACATCGACGATGACTTGAGGCTTCACAAAGATGCTCTGTAATTGGCCTTTGACGACTTCTTCGATTTCACCAGCGGGGATACGGTTGGCAGGGCAAAGCTCGCATGATTGACGGCGATAGGAATTCGCTGAATAGTAATGGTAATTCTTTTTGCCCTTGTTCGTATGGGTGGGGGACATCGCACCGCCACAACCACCGCATACCAAAATACCTTTCAGAAGAGCTTTTGATTTGGCTTGAAACGTGCGTTTGCGTTTTCCTTTACTGTTTTCAGCAAAGATGGCTTGGGCGGCATTAAACTGCGCCTGCGTGATAATCGGCTGATGCTGCCCTGGATAATATTTGCCTTTATGATGGACTTCACCGAGGAAGAGACGGTTCTGCAAAAATGTGCGCAGGGGATTTTCAGTAAAGGGTTTCCCTCCCACCGGTTTTCCTGTGCGGCTGATATAATGCTTGGTGCGATGACCTGATTTATTTAATTCCTGCGCTAATAAGGCGATAGACCCCAGCGCGGCAAAGCGATCAAAGATAATATTGACCAGCTCGACTTCCTTTGGATTGGTAATGAGTTTTCGATCCACGACATCATAACCCAGCGGTGGCGGGCCACCCATCCACATACCTTTCATTTTGGATGAGGCGAATTTATCGCGGATGCGCTCGCCGGTGACCTCGCGTTCAAATTGGGCAAAGGACAGCAGGATATTGAGGGTCAGTCGTCCCATCGAATCCTTGGTGTTAAAATGCTGGGTGACGGACACAAAGCTCACACCGTGTTTGTCCAGAATTTCCACCAGCTTGGCAAAATCCATCAAAGAGCGTGAGAGACGGTCGACTTTGTAAACAACCACAATATCAATGCGGCCAGCTTTGATATCCTCAATCAAACGCTTGAGCGCTGGTCGCTCCATGTTCCCACCCGAAAACCCGCCATCATCATATAGGTCTGGTATAATCCGCCAGCCCTCATGCTTCATCGCCTCGACATATTTTTCACCAGCCTCGCGCTGGGCATCCAGCGTGTTGTAATCCATATCAAGACCTTCCTCGGTGGATTTGCGGGTGTAGATCGCACAGCGCAGGATTTTCTTGTCCTCCATCATGCACGTGCCTTTCTGGCGCGATGATAGGGTTGTTTTTCGCTGTCCTCTTTCTTGCCCAAGCCAAAGAATGCATTGCCGTTCCAGCGTGTCCCTGTGATGGCAAATGCGACACCGGAAAGGCTTTTATATTTCAGCCCCTGATATTCATAGCCATCAGCCAACACATACACATGATGCTCAACACCTTTGACCTCCCGCACCAATCGTGTTCCCACCGCCAGGCGACCGACATCACTGCGACGCTGCTGGACGGTTTTGCCTTCGGCCAGCGCTTCCAAACGATCAATCGTTGATTTGGTCAATCCACCATAAGCCAGCTCCTGCATCCGATAGATGATCTGATTGGTCAGGTAGGTGCGATTATTGCGTGACTGGGGAGGCGCATCAAAATGCCGGTTCCAGACTTGGAGCAGCTGTTTGGTCTCCATCGCTTCCAGCGCGGCATACTCTTTTAATATGTCTATTTTCATTGTTTTGCCCCTTTCTCCGCTCTCACTTGCGTGGGTTTGCGGCTGGGACATGAATGCTTCGAAGCGGAGGGAAGTCCAGTCAAACTTCTCTCATTTTCTAAGCTATTTAATTGATTATGCTGGCAAATCTTGCGGCGGACAATCGCGCCCACCAGGATCGTAATAATCTCGGCATAACGCTCTGCGCCTGTCATGTCATTTGGATTGCGTACTGTGTAATCCATTGAGAAGAACCTCCTTCAAATTTGTTCTTCTCCTCTGGTTTGCCGTCGGCATTGAAAACGACGACGACGAAATAAAAAAAGTTCGAAACATTGTTCGCGTGCATCATTTTATCTTTGCAAACCGTGTTTTTCAGAAGTCGTGCTAAATCAAGGCTTTGCCATGACCACTAAATACGCAGTTAGTGGCCAGAGGCTGTGAGAGAATGTGAGATTTGAGAGAGAATTTCGGCTGAATTTGCGTTCTAAAGGTACGCGAGGCTTTTGCAAAACCGCGCGAACATTGGGCTTTTGCGCAAAGAAAAACCCGCCAATCGGGGCGGGTTGTTAAATAAATGGTGGAAGGGACAGGATTTGAACCTGTGTACTCGTAAGAGGCCAGATTTACAGTCTGGTGCCATTAACCACTCGGCCACCCTTCCAAAAGTGACGCAATAAACACCTGTTTCGCAAAAAACAGTGGACAGAAGAAAAGAGAAAACGCATATAAAGTCAAGAGCAAAGCAACATGAAATCAAAAAAATCTTTTAACGGCCGCGGAAAATCGTCGGTTCATAACCGGAACCGCGGGGAACAACCATCCCATCACGCCCCCAAAGGCGGACACCCGAATCAGAAACCGCGACAGGAATCGCGTGGAGAATCCCGTGGCCCGCGCCTGAAGATCAATCTTTTTGGCGCGCACGCAGTGGCCGAGGCCCTATTAAACCCTGAGCGCACCATTCACCATATCTACGCCACCGAACAGACCGAAGACGACGTGGTGCGCATGGTAGAACGTGCAATGGCCGAAGGGATTGACCTGCCGCACATTGAACTCCTTGAAAAGGAAACCATCGACCGCGCCCTGCCCAAGGGAATGGTGCATCAAGGCATTGCGCTTGATTGCGACCCGCTTCAAGATGCGTTCCTCCCCGACCTTATCAACCGCGCAGCCACCAAGGAAAAATCGGTTGTTGTTCTTCTCGATCAGGTCACCGACCCGCATAACCTCGGCGCGATCATCCGTTCGGCCTGCGCATTCGGCGCCGACGGGATCATTGTCCAGAGCCGCCACGCACCGGAGCTTTCAGGCCTCGTCGCCAAAATTGCGAGCGGCGCGATGGAACATATTCCCATTGTCTATGAAACCAACCTCGCCCGCGCGATTGAGAGCATGCAAGAACATGGATTTTTCGCATTGGCCATGGATGAACGCGGAGAAAAGACAATCGGCGACGCCCCGAAATACCAAAAGACCTTGCTGGTCATGGGAGCCGAAGGCCCGGGCCTGCGCCCCCTTGTGCGCGATAAATGCGATATCTGGGTGAAACTCCCGACCGCCGGAGCTTTATCGAGCCTTAACGTCTCAAACGCTGCCGCCGTCGCCCTTTACGCCGTCACAGCCTGAAAGTTATAAAGAGCAAGAAATGCGGCGAGTCTATTGCTCTTTGGTCACGCGCATTTCTCGCGCACGGATCAGAATGGCATCTTCAAGCTTGCGGCCCGTATCGGCAGCGACTGGCGCATCCTTCCATCCCCCGCCGGATTTCACCTGACGGAACACCTTGACCGAAATCGCATCGGCGCGAAGCTGGCGGTCCATAATGAACACGTTGAGTTTGGTCCGCTCGTTAGGCGTTGCCGCATCGGAATACCAGTCGGTAATAATCGTGCCGCCAAACGGATCAGCCGACGCCAAGGGCATAAAGGACACGGTATCAAGCGCCGCGCGCCACAAATAACCGTTGACCGCCACCCCGTTCTCGTCAGGACCGGACTTTTTAGAGTTGCCCAGCAACCCTCCAGACCCGAAAATGCTCGGAGCCTCTTCATAAATCGTATTTCCACCACCATCTGTCCGGTCTGCACCGGTCGGATACTTGGCTTCCCCGCCACTACAGGCAGTCAGCAATGCAAAAACAGGAATCAAGAAGGCAATCAAAGCAACGCGGATCATACGGACTATCCTCTTCGGTTAACAGACCAAAGAGGTAGCATGACAAGGGGGCATTCTCAAGAGGGCGACATTTTTCTTGCCAAACCCACCCACAACGCATATATATTTCCATATCATGGACAATATTAAAGACACATTGCTGGAATACGCTTTATATGAATACTACAGCGCTCTGGCCGCAAATCTCCCTGCTAAAGGGATGGCGGCTTTATTGAAAGATGGAACCGTCTTGTCTGCCGGTCCCGTCCATTACGCAAGCCTCAAACACATCAGCTCGGCACAAGAGGAGTTTAACGCAGCTTTAGCCGCCCATTATTACAAAGATCATAAAGGACCGTTCCCCCCGCTCGATGACGTTCTGGACGCCTTGCTGGTTGTTGAAATGGATAAGAAAAACCCGGACGATTACATCGTGGGTTTTCACATGGAACCCTAGAATTAACCTTTTTCTCAACGGACTTGTGACTGCCCACCATTTTCCGCTATAGTCCCCGCTTGATAACCATTTAAGGAAAAACCAGATGAATTGGCTTTCGAATTTTATCCGCCCAAAAATCCGCTCGATCGTCGGACAAAAGGATGTACCGGAAAACCTCTGGCAAAAATGCCCTGCTTGCGAAGGGATGTTGTTTCACCGCGACTTGGCAGAGAACATGAATGTCTGTTCCCATTGCGGCCACCATTTGAAAATCTCGGTCACTGAACGTTTAAATCTGATGTTCGACAATGGTGAATATAAGCGCATCGACGTGCCCGCTGCACCACTGGACCCGCTAAAATTCCGCGACAAGAAAAAATACGCTGATCGTCTGAAAGACGCCCAGACCAAAACCGGCGAAAAGGACGCAATCATTGTGGCCTCCGGCACAATCGGCGGCAACGCAACCGTGGTTGCAGCCTTCAATTTCGAATTCATGGGTGGCTCGATGGGTGCCGCCGTTGGCGAAGGTCTGGTCAAGGCAGCTGAAGTCGCCATCCACAATAACGCAGCCCTGATCGCCATTCCCGCATCGGGTGGCGCACGGATGCAAGAAGGCATGATCTCGCTGATCCAGTTGCCACGTACGGTTATCGCTGTCCAGATGGTCAAAGACGCTGGCCTTCCCTATATCGTACTCCTGACCGACCCGACCACGGGCGGCGTCAGCGCTTCTTTCGCCATGCTGGGCGACATCCAGATGGCTGAGCCGGGGTGCATGATCGGTTTTGCCGGAAAACGCGTGATCGAGGAAACGATCCGCGAACAACTCCCCGCCGGATTCCAGACCGCCGAGTATTGCCGCGATCACGGCGTGGTCGATCTCGTAGTCCCCAGAGCCGAATTGCACGAAACCCTCTCCCGTATTCTGGGTTTGCTGATGCGCCGCATCGAAGCCGACCCGAATGGTGGTAGCAAAAAAGGCAAAGGCGGAAACGGAAACGGCAAAGACACAATCGCCGCCAAAATCCTCTCCGGTGGATTGAGCAACGCGAGCGCTGCCGTCAACCAGTTGCAACCGGCCAACGAAGATGAAGTCAAGGCCACCAAAAAGGCCAAGGCTGGACAGCGTGCAGCCAGCGCATAATTCTCAAGCAACGCGAGTCTTTCCCGATCAATTTGATCCGGACCCGCGTTTGCAGGCCCTTATCGACCGTTTAACCAGCTACTACCCAAAAGCCATTGATCCTGAGCTAAGTCGGACGTTCCGCCTGCTCCATGATCTCGGCAACCCGCATCTAAAACTTCCACCCCTCATTCACATTTCCGGAACGAACGGCAAGGGATCAACACTCGCCTATATCCGCGCCATTATCGAATCGACAGGCCTCACCTGTCACGTCATGACCTCTCCCCATCTGGTTCACCTGAATGAACGTTTCGTCGTGGTAGGAAAGGAAATGTCGAACACGGACCTTCTCGCCCTCTTTGAAGAAGTCGAAACTATCAACGCAGATCAAGGTGCCACCGCGTTTGAAATCATGACCGCCGCAGGCTTTCTGGCATTCTCTCGAACACCTGCCGATGCCACGCTGGTCGAAGTTGGTATGGGCGGAAAATTCGACGCAACCAACGTGGTGCCAAATCCAGCCCTCACCCTCATCATGTCGATTGCCAAAGACCACACCAAATTTCTGGGTGATAAATTGACTGGTATCGCCGCCGAAAAAGCAGGCATCATAAAACCGAACGCCCCCTGCATTATCGGCCCCCAATCTTCCGAAGCTTTAGCGGCAGGTATCATGGATATCTTTATGAACACCGCAGAAGAATTGGACGCTCCGCTTTACCGCTATGGTCACGAATGGTCGTTCGACCTTTTGCCGGATGGTTTCATTCTGCACACCAACGCAAACATTTTTGAACTGCCGCTTCCTAACCTTGCAGGAGCACACCAGATCGGCAATGCCGCCACCGCAGCGATGGGTGCGCATATCCTCGAAAACAGATTTGCAAAACCCTTGACCCTTTCCGCTGTCAAACACGGTCTGACCCATGCCAAGTGGCCGGGCCGTCTCCAGAAACTGACATCAGGTCCACTAGTCGATCTGGTGCCGTCCGGCTGGGAAATCTGGATCGACGGCGGCCATAATGACGGCTGCGGTTTTGTGTTGGCTGACCAATTGAAAAACTGGAAAGAAAAAGACGGCAAAGAAACGCATCTAGTTCTGGGGATGCTGAACACCAAGGACCCGAAAGATTTTGCAAAACTTTTGGTCCCTCTGGCCGCTTCGACAACGACACTCACCATTCCCGATCAACCATTAAGCCTTTCAGGAGCAGAACTGTCGGATAATCTCCGCCCCCTCGTGCCTGATATCAAAACAGTGAAAAATCTGAAAGACGCCGTAACCGGAATCGCTACCACCTACGAAAAAGCAGGACGTATACTGATTACCGGATCACTGTATCTGATGGGGGCTGTTCTAACAGATCATCGGTAACAGGCGGCGCGATCTTGCGAAACACATAGAAGCGGGCCAATAGATACCGCGTCGCCGACGAAATACAGATAGAAAGCAGCAACGTCACAAATCCGTAAAATCCTGACAGCCAGTCAAGAAGCGAAAGCGCAACCACGCGCACGATAGCCGCCAAAAACGACGCCTTCAAAAATCGGTATAACCCCAACCACGAAAAGGAAAGCACGCGTTCGGCAAAAGTCACTTTCAGATAGATGAAATACGCAACCACAGCCCCCGCGAGAAACCCCACCATCCCGCACACCACCAGCGGCCATGCAAACAAATAGTAAAGCAGGGTAGAGACAACGAAGTCGGTGACAATCGCCGCACTCCCTAAACCGAAAAATTTCAGGATTTTTTCCCGCATCACATAGATGCCAGCTTGAGAATTGTCTCACCAACCAAAGTCTCGGCCGGCGTTCCGGTTTTCTTGGTATCGGCCTCAATTTCATTCAGCCTCGCCAATATCTTGCGCAACACCGCAGCCGGAAAGCGATTCACCTGTGCCTTGAATGCGTCCTCGACCTTGAAGAAAACTGGCGGCTGCAATTTCTTCATTGCAATCTCGATTGTACCCTCACCCTCGTCGACCGCGGCGCGGACCTGATGCAGTCGGCGAATATGGTTCTGAAGTGAGCGCAAAATAACAATCAGCTCGGTATCTTCATCCAGCAGCCTTTGATAAGTCGAAATCGCCTTTTGCGGATTACGTGCCGTCGCGGCATAAAGCAGATCATCAAGATTTTGCGCCCCTGAATCCCCGCAAGCCTCTGTCGCCTCGGCAAGAGTGACAGGCGACAAATCGGAACCCTTATAGAGATCGAGCTTCTCAATCTCCATCCGCGCCCGACCGCGATCCCCCCTCAACGCGCCTGCCAACCACGTGATTGTATCATTTGCAGCTGTGCGGTTATGTTCTTTCAAAAGATCGCGCAAAAATCCGGCCATATCGCGCTCGTCTTGCACATAACAAGGAAGCGCCGCGGCATTCTCTGCCTCTTCGCAAATTTTACGAATGGCATCGCGGGGCCGCAAATCTCCACCCTCAATGACCACCAGTGTCCCATGGCCCGGATTTGATTTCAACCAATCCTTGAGCACCACAGCAAACTTCGTCCCCGGAGACGTGACGCGCACCAACCGCGTTCCACCCATCAGTGACTGGGCGTTCACCTCGTCCGTGAATCGTGCTGGATCATCCTCGATCACCTCTCCGGTCAAATGCGCAGCATTGAAGGGATCGTTGAGGTCCGCCACAACCGTTTTACCCAAAATCGCGGCACGTTCCTTGACCAACCCCTGATCCGGTCCATACACCAGAATGGCCCGCGCCGCAGCGTCGGGATTTTTCAGGAACGGTTCGATCTGTCGAAAAGTAAGTTTCATTTCCGGTTAAAATAAAGATCAAGAGCGAGTTCGATTTGCCGCGCCAGATCATTGATCGCGTTCTCGCGGGCAGCATTGCGGGTTACGCGTGTGGCAAATTCACTTTCCAGCACGTTATAACTGGTCATCGCCTGAAGATCGCGGGATAAAACCTCACGCCCTGATCTGTCGACCAAAATCATACGGGTTTTCAAACGTAACTGCGCCCGCGTCGCTTCGGACGCTTTGGTAATCGCCAGTTCTTTTTTGGTCTCTTCAAGTTTATCGACCATGAGCTTGTAAGGCGCATGACCATCTGTTCCGATCCGGTCGATCAAAGCATTGCGGAGCATCTGCCCCTCGCGGTCGGAAATCATCCCGATTTCAACTGACGGCACTTCAGAAGGCAAGGGTGCAGCCGATCCGCTATACTTCCCATGCACCGGCTGAAATCCGCAGGCGGTGAGGAAGAATAACATCATCATAAGAATAATCTTCATTTTTACTCCTTTAATCCCTTCCCCCTTGAGGGGGGAGAGTTAGGGTGGTGGTGAAATCACCCCGCAACCACGTTGACGATTTTATTGGGCACAACAATCACCTTGCGCACGGTTTTACCGTCGAGCGCACGGACGACCGAATCCTCCACAAGCGCAGCTTTCTCGGCTTCATCGTTTGGCATATCCATCGGCAACTGGATCGTGGCCTTAAGCTTGCCATTAATCTGGATCGCAATCGTGACCGTATCTTCGACCAGAAAATCGGGATTAACCACGGGCCACTCAGTTTTTGCCAGAAGAGTTGTATGCCCCAGTTCAGCCCACAGCTCTTCTGTCAAATGCGGTGCCATCGGGTTAAATCCGCGGATCAGATACTCGACCGCTTCGCGGTAAAGTTCCGTATCCCCTGCCTCGGGAACAAAACTTTCAATCGCGTTGGAAAGTTCACGCAATTTTGCAACAGCCTTGTTCATATGGAACGCTTCAATAGATTGCGCGACCGCGTGGATCGTCTGGTGGGCCTTTTGCTGGAGCTTTTTAGCTGCCTCGCTCGGCTCCCCGCTTGGTGCGGCAAGAATCATATCCTTCTTGTCCGTGATCATCGAATAAAGTCGGTTCACAAAACGCCACGACCCGCCAAGTCCGGCCTCGGTCCATTCCAGATCGCGGTCCGGCGGAGAGTCGGAGAGGATAAACAACCGCGCCGCATCTGCCCCATAGGAATCAAGAATATCCTGCGGGTCGATGGTGTTACGTTTGGATTTCGACATTTTCTCAACACGACCCGCGGTCACAGGTTCGTGATTGCCCGTAGCCATCACCCAGTTCCCCGCATCATCCTTCATCACATCTTTCGGATAAAGCCACTTGCCGTCCTTGTCCTTGAACGTCATATGGTTGATCATGCCTTGCGTGTAAAGCCCTGCAAAAGGCTCAGGCGTATCCATATACCCGCATTCGGACAAGGCCCGCGTAAAGAAACGCGAATACAACAAGTGCAACACCGCGTGTTCGACACCGCCGATATACTGGTCGACCGGAAGCCAATAGGCGGCTTTGTCTTTCGCAAACCCGATCCCGTCATTTTTCGGATCGGCATAGCGCGCGAAATACCAGCTCGATTCAAAGAATGTATCAAACGTATCGGTTTCGCGTTGGGCGTCCTTGCCGCATGTCGGGCATTTGACGTGCTTCCATGTTGGATGGTGGAAGAGAGGATTACCCGGCTTATCAAACGTCGCATCATAAGGAAGTTCAACCGGCAACTGGCTCTCCGGCACAGGAACCGTGCCGCAGTCATCGCAATAAATAATCGGAATAGGACAACCCCAATAACGTTGCCGAGAAATCCCCCAATCGCGCAGACGGTATTGAGTTATACCTTCCCCACGCTTCAGGGATTCCATTTTGGCAATGGCTGCCGCTTTGGCATCGGTAATGCTCATTCCGTTCATAAAGTCGGAATTGACCATCACCCCGTCATCAACATAGGGCAGATCGACCGCAGAGCCATCGGCGGGAGCCACCACCTGTACGATCTTCAATCCGTACTTGGTGGCAAAATCAAAGTCGCGCTGGTCATGCGCAGGGCATCCAAAGATCGCACCCGTGCCGTAATCCATCAGAATAAAGTTCGCAAGGTAAAGCGGCAAGGTTTCACCCTCCATAAACGGATGCTTGACGCGAACGCCCGTATCAAACCCGATCTTCTCAGCCTGCTCGATGGCAGCTTCCGACGTTCCCATCGCCTGACATTGCTTGACGAATTCTTCAAACCCGTCTTTACCCGTGCAGAGTTTATGCGCCAGAGGATGATCAGCCGCCATCGCCGCAAATGAAGCACCGTAAAGCGTATCGGGCCGCGTGGTGTAAACATCAAGTTTCTCGTCACGCTCTTCAATATCAAAGGTAAACCGGCAACCTTGCGATTTGCCGATCCAATTCTCCTGCATGATCTTGACCTTGTCCGGCCAACGATCAAGCGTTTTGATCGCACCCAACAGCTCTTCGGCATAGTCGGTAATTTTCAAAGACCATTGATTGAGCTTTTTGCGCTCGACCGGCGCGCCCGTGCGCCACCCCTTGCCGTCAATCACCTGCTCGTTCGCCAGAACCGTATGATCAACAGGGTCCCAGTTGACCATCATCTCTTTGCGGTATGCGAGACCCTTTTTCAGGAAATCGAGGAACATTTTCTGTTCGTGCTTGTAATAATCTGGTGAACAAGTCGTGACCTCCCGCTCCCAGTCAATCGACAGCCCCATTTGCTTGAGCTGTACGCGCATGGCCGTAATATTCTCATACGTCCAGTCTTTGGGGTGCGCCCCGCGTTCGAGCGCAGCATTTTCGGCAGGAAGCCCAAACGCATCCCACCCCATCGGGTGCAACACGTTATACCCTTGGGCCGTACGGTAACGGGCGACAACATCACCAAGTGAATAATTGCGCACATGCCCCATATGGATACGCCCCGACGGATAGGGAAACATCTCAAGGACGTAATATTTCTTTTTCGAAGGATCCTCGGTGACGTGAAAGACGTTTTGATCGTCCCAAATTTTACGCCATTTTTCTTCTGTTTCGCGGATATTATATCGCTCGGCCATTCTTGCAGTCCTGTTTCTGTAATGAGAGACAGGAGACTAGCACGCGGGTCTATTTCAGATCAAGCCCGCGATCCTTAAGCTCGTCTAGGATCGTATAGTTATTGCGGATAAACAGCTCGTTATAGGCAGATCCCAAAAGCCCCTGAACCTTGGATGGGAACAGACAATTTTCCGAGCGGCTTTTCGGCGGTTTCTGGAATTTGTGCGTAAAGCGGACCATCACCGAATTGAATTCCAGATTTCCTGGGTTTGAAAAGCTCGGCCCGTCCACGCTCAAATGCAAAGAGACACGCGACTGACGATTATCAAACTGGTAGGCCAACGCCGAACTATTATCGAACCGCGTCCCCAAATCGCACCCCAAAGCCTTGGAATCGTTCCGCCCCAAACCCAACCTGATCTGCATTTTCCGCTCTTTGACGGGAACTTTCAAGACATCGATATATTCCGTTTCAGGATAATATTCATCCATGGAGCGGCCTTTCTCGACACTGGAAATCAACGGGGATAAACTCATCCGGTCACTTTGCTGAAGTTTGGCACTGGAAAAATCATTGGAAGAATTAGGAACGAATCCGCATCCAGCAAGGGAGAGAAGAGCAACCCACACTGCGAATCTGGACCATTTACGCAAACAATGACATAATTCCATAATTTAATTATATCAGATTTGTGCACGCAAACGCACGGATTCTAAGGCACACAGCAAAAGAATCTGTGCGGCACTGCACAGATTCTTATTTTAAATTTGCTGCAATTTTTAGGCTGTTTTGATGTTTATATCAGAACACCCTAGGCTTGTTTGCGAAAATTTGCTGCAAACAGATGTTCGACCGCAGCACGCTCCTCGCGAAGCTCCTGATTGGTCTTATCCATGCGCTCACGCGAGAATGCACTGATTTCAAGGCCTTGCATGATTTGATATTTGCCATCTTTGCACGTCACAGGATAACCGTAGATCACGCCGGGCGGAATACCATACGACCCGTCGGACGGAACAGCCATCGAAACCCAGTCACCTTCAGCAGTGCCAAGTGCCCATGAACGCATATGGTCGATGGCGGCACAAGCAGCCGAAGCAGCTGAAGACGCGCCGCGCGCCGCGATAATGGCCGCACCGCGTTGTTGCACCTTCGGAATGAAATCGGATTCGTACCAAGCCTGATCCACCAGCGACATCGCAGCCTTGCCCGCCACCGTCGTGTGATGAAGATCAGGATACTGGGTCGAGCTATGATTGCCCCAGATCGTTATACGTTTGATGTCGGTTGTATGCGTGCCGGTTTTTTCGGCCAGCTGCGACAAAGCACGGGAGTGGTCAAGGCGAACCATTGCCGTAAAACAACTTGGATCAAGGTCAGGGGCGTTTTGTTGGGCAATCAGCGCATTGGTATTGGCCGGATTACCGACAACCAGAACTTTAACATCGCGTTTGGCATGGTCATTAAGAGCCTTCCCTTGCGGGCCAAAAATCGCGCCGTTGGCTTCGAGGAGGTCTTTCCGCTCCATCCCGGGACCGCGCGGACGGGCCCCGACCAGCAGTGCATAATCAACATCCTTGAACGCAACATTCGGATCGTCCGAAGTCACAACACCATGCAACAGCGGGAACGCACAATCGTTAAGTTCCATCACCACACCTTGAAGCGCACCAAGCGCCGGCGTAACTTCAAGAAGATGCAAAATAACCGGCTGATCCTTGCCGAGCATATCGCCCGATGCAATGCGGAACAGCAAAGCATATCCGATTTGGCCGGCAGCGCCTGTAACGGCAACGCGAACGGGGGCTTTCATTTCTATCTATCCTTTCATGTAATAAATATACGAACCAAGTGAATTAAGGCGCAACAACGGGTGCGGGTGTTTCTGCCGCCTGATCCATTGTCGGGACAATTGTAAAACAGTTCTCGCTCACAGTGAGCTGGTCGTTCCCAGATTTGCTTTTGAGGACCAGACCTTCCCAAACTAAGTCGTTCGGATCAATCCGCGGGGACAAAACGATGAAATTCGTTGCTTTATAGACCCAGGGAACGGGGAAAGAAGGGGGAATCTCGCGCTCCTGAACGCTGGAACCGCCACAATCGACTGTAAGCTGATCTTGCCCCCAACCATCCTCAAGAACGATAATCGAACGTCCCGGACCCAAAGCAATCGAATCATTGCCCGAACCGCCATTAACGATACGGTTGCCGTAAGTATCGGTAATTTTGTCATCGCCCGGCCCGCCGAGAATTAAGCGGTCGCCTTCGCCGACACCTTTATTCATGGCATCGCATTCGATCACATTGTCATCCTCGCTACCGATCAGGGTCTCGGTCCCGTCAGGATAGTAAAGGCACGAAATATTTTTCTTATTGGCTTCCGCGATAACAGTATTCACGATCGAGAAAGTCAACTCTCCGAATTTGCGAAGACCGGTTTGGGCATCAATGGAACCAAGGAAGTAGGTCGGCAACGCGCCGGAAATGAAATAATTGTTCAGAACCGAAAGGGTCGGCGAAGCCTGCTGGGGCAATTGCTGTTCGAAAGTCTGGTATTTATCCAGCGCAGCCTGAATAACGCGAACCGCTTCGTCCTTTTTGGTGATCTCTTCAGGAGTTAAGCCGACATCCTGAGGGCGGCTTTCCTGCTCGGCCAGCATCTCGGGCGGCATCACTGGCTCGTTAAAAACGAACTTCCTTTTTTGCTCGGGCTCGAAAGTGGCCAGATTGTAGACAACATACAAAACACTAAGGAAAACAAAGAAAATAATAAGTTTGATAGCTTGTTTCATGACCGACCAAAACCTGCGGGGAAAATAAACGCAAAGACGCCGACAGTCTAAACGAAAATCCCTCTCTCCGCCACGCCTGATTTCATAGATTGTACAAAATCATATGATAAATGCGTCAGTACATTCTAGGTACAGCTAACAAAGAAAGGGAAACGTGGCGAAAGTGAGAGTTTTAGAGAACCGAACCGCAGCGTACTTGAGGGCACGCGAGGACAGGAAGTGGAGAAAACATAATGTCGTAGCTCGTATATCGCACTTTGTTAACAGTGGCTAATGGGCCGGAGCGGCGGCAACCTGATTCCGCCCGTTATGCTTGGCGGTATAGAGAGCGCCATCAGCTCTGGCCACCAGCTCTTCAACCGTTTTCTCGCTGGCATATTCAGCCACACCGACTGAGAGCGTGATACGCCCCAAAACCTTGCCGGTACTGCGGTTGATAACATCTTTGCTGGCCACGGCTTTTCTGAGGGCGTTTCCAACGATGACTGCCCCCGAAAGGTCGGTATCCGGCAGAATAATGGCAAATTCTTCACCACCATAGCGCGCAGCAAAATCCTTGCCCTTGAGGCCGTCCTTAAGGGTCCGCGCCACAAGACGAAGAACCTGATCCCCGACTTGATGGCCGAAATTGTCGTTAAAGCTCTTGAAGTAGTCGATATCAAGCATAAGGAGGGTAAAGACTGCCTTCCGCGCGGTGCAATCGCGCAGCACGCGGTCGATTTCAGCATCGAAGCTCTTGCGGTTGGCCAATCCGGTCAGACCGTCCGTCATAGCCTCGCGGCGGACATGTTCGAGATCACGTTTCAGCTCTTCCATGACCTCAGACGATTGACGCAGCATTTCCTCAAGCTTCTGATTCTGCTGAATCATGGAGTGGGTGCTTTCGGTCGCGATTTTAACAACTTCACGGATCTCGTCGGCAGATTTGGCTCCACTAATCCGTGAATTAACATCGGACAGTGTATTGCCATAACTTGATGTTGCGGATTTGACCCCCTGAACCATCCCCGAAACATTGTGGATGGCATTCTGGACCTGCTCGCCGGCATTGCGGACAGCTTCTTCGTTGCGCAGGTCACTAAGGAAACGGTTATAAATTTCGGTACAGACGTAATCCGTAATTTTTTGCCCCGAATCGGCAATGCCATCTATAATCCGCACAACCTCAGGGACCGAGCGGGAATAATAGACAAACCACAACTCGTAATTTTCAGGGGTAGGTGAAATATGCTCTTCAGCGATACGTTGCAAAGCGTTGCCGGAAACATTCTGGATCTGCCCACGTTCTTTTTCGTTTATAAAACTCACGACCTTATTCTTTCACCACTTCATTAAACAGAACTACACTAGAGTGAATATGCCTGAAAAGAAACCAAAAACCCACTCATATTTTATCGCTGAGGACGGCACTATCGTCGCGCTCCGTCGCATCAAGGATAGACATAATTTCATCAACACCTGTCGCGACCGTAAATGTCGAAAGATGCTCCTCGCGAACAAATTTATGTTCGGCCATATGGTTAATCAAGCCCAGCATCGGGTCCCAGTATCCGAAGATATTAGCGATAATAACAGGTTTGCTATGAATACCAAGATACTTCCATGTCAGAATCTCAAAGGTTTCATCAAGGGTTCCAAGGCCGCCAGGCATGACAATAAAGGCGTCAGCCCGTTCCGCCATCATCTGCTTGCGCACATGCATGTTGGGAACAATATGGAGTTCGGTAACATTGTCATGGCGCGGTTCGATTTTCAAAATATTATCGGGAATAATGCCGATGACCGTTCCGCCAGCTTTCATGCAGGCATCTGTCACTTTCCCCATCAAACCGGGATTTCCACCGCCGTAGACAAGCGTGATACCGGACTCAGCCAAACGGCGCCCCAATTCAATGGTTGGCGCATCAAAAGCGGGGTCCGAAACCGTTGAAGACCCGCAATATACACAAACACTTTTAACCTGACTCATCAAAGACCTGTATTCTCAATAGAAATAACAAAAAGACACCATAGCAGAGGCGAGGGAAAATCCTAAAAACACTTGCATCCGGTCATAATTCAATACAGAATCTTCCTTCGAAACGCAATCGCAAATAGAAATGATAGCCCCGCACAAATAACTGCGGACAAACAAAACAGAAATCTATAAACAGGGGATGCAAAAAACTTTTGAAAAGATTTAAAAATGACAAACGAAGCCATTGATAAAACCCTGTTTGACCTTAAAGAAACAATCTCCCAGACCCTGTGCACCCCTGTCCATAAAGCCGGATGGCCGTTTATCATCGGGTTTGCACTGGTATCTGTGCTTCTGGCGATGCTCTCGACCTTTTTGGGGCTGGTCGGTCTAGTCCTGACCTTATGGTGTCTCTACTTCTTCCGTGATCCGGTCCGCGCAGTCCCGCAGCAAAAAACGCTGGTCCTCTCGCCTGCTGACGGACGCGTGACAGCGATTTCCGAAGCCGTCCCCCTGCCGAAAGAATTGCGCGACAATTCTTCCGAAGAAGAAAGCGAACCAGAGGATGGAGATTATACCCGTATTAGCATTTTCCTGAGCGTTTTCGACGTTCACGTCAACCGCGTCCCCGTATCGGGAACAATCAAAAAAGTCGTCTATCGTCCGGGTATGTTTTTGAACGCGGGCAATGAACGGGCCAGCATCGAAAATGAACGCTCCGCCGCCCTGATCGAACTGGAAAACGGAAAATCTCTAGGCGTCGTGCAAATAGCAGGTCTGGTCGCCCGCCGCATTATTAGCGATCTCAAGGAAGGCGATTCCGTTACTGCAGGTCATCGCTACGGGTTGATCCGCTTCGGCTCACGCCTTGACATCTACCTTCCCGCAGGTGTCACCCCCTGTGTCGCCGTCGGACAAAGAGCCATTGGCGGCGAAACCATTCTGGCCGATCTGGAAAAATCCGGTCCAATGGTAGAAACCGAAGCAATATAGGTTGGAATGACATGACTCTGAAACTGGCCGAACCTCCTTCCGAAGAAAACATCCCCCCTCTCGATAAGGATCACGTTGCCAGAATCGGCGTCATAAAAATGCTCCCTAGCCTGATTACAATGATGGCCCTGATCGCGGGCGTCACCAGCATTCAAAAAGCCATTACCGGTGATTTTGAAGCCGCTGTCCTCATGCTTCTGGCCGCGGCTTTGTTTGACGTTCTTGACGGGGCCGTGGCCCGTGCGCTCAAAGCGCAAAGCGAATTCGGCGCGCAACTCGACTCTCTGTCCGATTTTCTGGCCTTCGGCGTGGCCCCGGCAATTATGCTGCACGAATGGACGATGATTGACGCGGGCAAACTGGGCTGGATTGCCTCGATTGTCTTTCCGGTGGCAGCCGCTTTGCGTTTGGCCCGTTTCAATGTTCAGGCCAAAACCGCTTGTGAACTCCCCCTCTGGAAAAAACGCTATTTCTCTGGCGTTCCGACTCCGGCAGGCGCGGGACTGGTACTGCTTCCGATGTATATCTGGTTTCTCTCTCCCGATACGTTTTCCGAATTTAAAATCGCAACACCTTTGGTCGCCCTCTGGGCCATTTTTGTGGCCGCGCTGATGGTTAGCCGTATCCCGACCCTCTCGCTCAAATACATGAAACTTCCGGCACGCATGGCTGTGCCCTTAATGGCCGGAATTGGGTTGATCGTGGCCGCCTTGCTGCACGCGCCATGGATCACGCTGACGCTGGTTTCGAGCGCGTACTTTATTTCCATCCCGCTGGCCTTCCGCCACTACCGCCATCAGGAAAAACAATTCGAGCAAAATCAGGAAGATCTCTCCTCCCTCGCATTCGGCATTGACGGGATAGACCTCGACGGCCACGACGACGATAAATAGGAAATAGGCCATGTTAGGCGGATTTTTAAAATCATCCCTGTCTTCAACAATTGCCAAACTGGACGGCTTTGCCAAATCAAAAGGTATAACGCCTCTTCACCTGACATTGGTCATGTGGGGAACGGGTATTGTCACGCTGGTGGCCTTTGGCCTGCAATATTTCCTGACCGGAATTTTGTTTTTCCTGCTGCACCGCCTGACGATTGCCGTAATGGATTCGGGACAGTCTGAAAAGGACCATCTGCTCAGGGATTATTTCATCATCACCGGATCGCTGATGGCCATGCTCTGGACCGCAGGAAATGCCGCTCTTCCGGTCGCCTTTATGTTCTGGGCGATAATGATGAATCTGCTGGGAACCCTGACCTTCAAACCGCAAATGGTCGTTATCGATTTGTTTGAAATTTCACTGCTGCTGATTTTAATAGCACTGGCTCCGAACTTTATTCCGGCCATCGCCATACTATTTGGCGCAGCCTGCCTCATCAGCCTCTGCGCCTCATACCTTCAAACATTCAGGAAATAAGACAACCCTATCCCATCGCAGGAGCGGCAACCACAGCCGGTACGGCCATTCTGGAGGATTGGGCCAGATTAACATCGACACCCAACGGACCAATCTTTTCGCTGTAATTGGTCATAGCCCCTGCAACTTTGCCGACTTCTTTCTCGGCACGGTTTAATTCGCCCTCTTTTCTAGCAATCATATCCTTGACGTAAATATCACTGTCTTGTGCAGCCATAAACGGATGCGGAGTTGCTCCCACCTGCGGCTGAATCTGTCTGGCAAAGCCGTTTACATACTCCGTGGTGTTTGCTATTTTCTTGCCACCCGGGCCGTACTCGTCTGCCGCAGCCCTATAACTTGAAATTTCCAGAGCTTTCTTGCCTTTGGCTTTCTGAATGGCAGGTTCAAAAAGCGTAGGCTCAGCACGAGGCAACAAACCAGTCGGAGCGGGGTTCACAATAGCCGCGGCCACTTTCAACGCGCCACTCAAAATAGGATTGGCAGATTTCTGCGGCACATCAGGCGCCGCATTCATATTCTGTTTAAGAGATTCGATCTGCTGCTTGCCTTGAGCGATATTCGCACTTTGGGAACCTATAGCCGCCGCCGTCGAAGGCGCAGCAGCCATGGCTTGTGTCAGTGTAGTATTTTGCGAAAACTCGACCTTCTGAAGAGGTTGGTCCTTGATGCTTTTAAGAACTTGAGAAGCGGCTTGAAAATTCGAGGTCATACTCGGACCCGACACATCACGGCGCGTCGTAATAACAGGCGTTGGCTCATATTGTGAGAATGCACTTGAAAACACGACCGAACCCCTCTCCTCATCATAAATCCTACACCGCCACAGTTAAGGAATTATGAATATAGATATTATTATATAACAATAACCGAAAAATCTACAATTTTCTCTTCCCACCATTGCCGGACTTGAAGGCAAGGAACATGACAGGTAAACTCCCCCTCATGAGCGCAACCGCCCCGCCCAAAGCCTCTTTCTGGCAAAAACTGTTCGGCACTCCCCTGCTCCAGACGGAAAAAGACCGTCTGGAAGCGTTTCTGGCTGCTTTTCCAGGGGATTACTGCGGCTTTAATCCCGATGGCTCTCTGGCCTATTCTGGGGGATTTATGGATTTGCTGGGCCTCACCTCGATCCAGAATTTCAGCGATATCCAGCACGCGCTTCGCCCCGGCGATTCGGCCGCTCTGGAAACCTGTTTGATCCGCATGAAGGAAGACGGACAAAAATTCGTCCTGAAAGTCCAGACCCAGAAGGATAAAAAGATCCTGCGCATCACCGGCAGCTCCGGCCACGCCCTGAACGGGTCCGACCAATACGATATTTTGTGGGTCGAAAACATCACCGCGACGGAAAAGGAGCTGGAAGACAACCGCTCCCGCAAACAGACCCTCGAACATGAAATCAAGAAATTTCATACTCTTCTCGGGACCATGACCACCCCGCTCTGGATGCACACCTCGAACGGGGATGTCGCATGGTGCAACAAAGCCTACGCCAGAATCTTGGGCAAAGAGGTCGAAGAGATTCTCGACCAGAAGCTTGAGTTACCTTTCACCATTCCGAAAAAGAAGAATGAAAAGAAACCGCAAAGCGGCCATTCCATCCGCAAACTGGTGGATATTGCGCTGACCACCGCGACGCCGCAATCCGAAGAACGTCATTTGATTATCGGTGGCAACCGCCATTTGCTGCAAGTCGATCTGATCCCCCTGACCCATCTTGATCTGGTGATCGGTCAGGCTCGCGATATGACCCGCGAAGAGGAGCTGGAGCGGAAATCGGCGCGCAACATCACCGCCAACCGCGAATTGATGGAACATCTTCATTCGGCCATTGCCATTTTCGACGCCGACCAGAAACTCGAATTCTACAATTCGGCCTTTTCACGGTTGTGGCGGCTGGAGAATGTCTGGCTCGATAAAAAGCCGAAATTGGGCGAGATCATGGAGTATCTGCGCGAAATCCGCCGCCTACCCGAACAGGCCGATTTCAAACGCTTCAAGCAAAGCTGGCTCGACCTGTTCACCGCCACCGGCGGCCCGCACGAAGACATGATGTACCTTCCTGATGGATCGGTGGTGCGCTCACTGTTTATGCCGCACCCGTCAGGCGGATTGCTAATGACCTTCGAAGATGTCACTAGCGGTCTCGAACTTGAATCCTCTTACAATACTCTGATGGCCGTCCAGAAAGAAACACTCGACAACCTGACCGAAGGCGTCGCGGTGTACGGCGAACACGGTCGTCTGTGTTTGTGGAATCCGTCTTATGCGCGTCTGTGGGATCTCAATCCCGAAGAACTGGAAGACAGCCCGCACATCTCACAAATTCTCGACCGCTGCCGCAAATACTATGTGACGGACGATTGGGAAAAAGAACGCGAGCGAATGATTTCAGACCTGTTCCAGCGGACAGACAAAGATGGTGAAATCCACCGCGCCGACGGACGCATCCTCCACTATTCCTCGATTGCTCTGCCCGACGGCGGAACCATGGTGACATTTCAGGACGTCACGGACACCGCCAACATCGAGAAAGCGTTACGCGACAAAAATGCTGCGCTGGAAACCGCCGAACAACTGAAACTCGATTTTATCGCGAATGTCTCCTACCAATTGCGCACACCGCTGAATGCGATCATCGGATTCAATGAAATTCTCGATAAGGAATATTTCGGTCCGCTTAACACCCGCCAGAAAGAATACACCAAAGGAGTCGAAGAAGCCTCGGAACGTCTCCTGAATCTAATCAACGACATCCTCGACCTATCATCTCTTGAGGCAGGTTACATGACCCTGACTTACGACGATTTCGAAATTTGCAAAATGCTGCGCGGGATTGCCGACCTGACTCAGGACTGGGCCAGAAGCCAGCAGATCGAAGTATCCATGTCCTGCGGCGAGGACATCGGCATGATCTGCGCCGACGAACGCCGCTTGAAACAGGTCCTTTTGAACCTGATCCGCAACGCAATTGATTACACGCCGGCGGGCGGGCGGATCACACTGTCAGCCGAAAAGATCGGCAAAGAACTGGCCATTTCGGTCATGGATACCGGACCGGGAATCTCCCCCGAAGATCAGGGCCGGATTTTCAAACCGTTCGAAAAAACTAATTCGCCGCGGGATAACGGCGAAGGTGACCTGCGTGGCGGCGCCGGACTGGGCCTAACCCTTGTCAAAAACATCATAGACCTCCACCATGGGAAGCTTTTGCTGAAGTCCGCCATCGGCGAAGGATCGGTATTCACCATCCTGATTCCCCTATCCCCTCCAAAAGACAGCTTGTAATAATTCGGCCTCAGGTGTATATACTCCTATATAATTCGATCTTTTCAGGTTAAAACCCGATCCATCATGTCTACAACCGAATCTCTTCTTCTACTCCTCGACCAAGATTTCATGGGGGTCACCATAGGTTTATGGGCGATTTTCTTCGTCGTGATCGCCTCCTTGATGATTCTGGATCTCGGCGTCCTGAACCGTAAGGACACGGTCATCACCACCAAAGCAAGCCTCGGTTATTCAGCCTTCTACATGGTACTGGCCTGTGTTTTCGGGGCGTGGCTATGGTCGCGCATGGGCGATGAAAACGGGATGGATTATTTCACGGCCTACATGATCGAACTATCTTTGTCACTCGACAACCTGTTTGTCATGTCAGTGATTCTGGCTTACTTCCACGTCCCGAGGAAATACCAGCACCGTGTTCTGTTCTGGGGCATCGTGGGCGTTCTGGTGATGCGCGGCGCGATGATCGCGGCAGGCGTCGTGATCGTTCAATCCTTCGCATGGGCCTTGTATCTATTCGCGGCCTTCCTGTTATTCACTGGCGTCAAGATGCTATTGATGAAAGACGGCGAAGACGAGTCCATCGAAGACAGCGCCTTGATCCGGTTCTTCCAGAAACATCTGCGCTACACCAAGGAAATCGAAGGCCATAATTTCTTCACCAAACTGCCCGACCACAAAACCGGCGAAATGGTCACCTTCGTCACACCGCTCTTCATGGCACTGATCTGCATCGAATTTATGGATGTCTTGTTTGCACTCGACAGTGTTCCGGCGGTCTTCGCTATCACCAGCGAACCCTTTGTCATTTACACCAGCAACATCTTCGCCATCCTCGGTTTACGCAGCATGTATTTTGCCGTAGCCGCCATGATCGAACGCTTCAAATACATGAAATATGCACTGGCCATCGTGCTGATTTTTATCGGCGGAAAAGTTTTTTACGCAGGCTTTATCGGCCACATCTCTCCCGCAGTTTCTCTGGGAATTACACTGACTGTACTGCTGGGTGGCATCCTCTTTTCTCTCAATAAAACACGCCACGAAATTGATTGAACTTTTATGCACAATTACTGCGCCGCACATAATTGCGGCGCAGCATAAAATCCTGTCCAAAATTCTTACTTTGTTTATCTTTATGTGGTGGAATAAGAAAATATCCAAACCATAATAAGCGATGAGCCTCTGTTCACAAAGAAAGAGAAATGCGTCGAAAATAAAGGTTTTCGAGAACCGGAACGGAACATACATAGAGGTAATTGAGTACCGGAAGCGAAGAAAACCTTTATTTGCAGACCATTTATCAAACTTTGTAAACAGAGGCAGTAAGGGGCAAACGCATGACATCCGATTCTGCACAACATGTGTCATTAAAACCTGTTCCGTCTGTCGAGATGGTGACCAATGGACTAAGCGTCGGCGACCTCAACGACCTCTGCGACGCAACCGAAGAAGCCATCAATGCAGGCGGAGGATTCGGCTGGATTCACCTTCCCAACCGCAATTTATTGGAACGATTCTGGCAAGGTGTTCTGATCATGCCGGCACGGATGCTGTTTGTAGCGCGTCTGGATGGCGTGATCTGCGGTGCGGCGCAATTGTGCCTTCCCCCGCGCAACAATGAGGCCCAGTCATTCAACATCCAGCTCTCGGGTCTGTTCATTTCACCGTGGGCCAGAGGGCAAGGCCTCTCGCGCCGTCTTCTCGATTACGCGGAAAAAACGGCAATGAAAAAAGGCTTCGCTGTAATGAACCTCGACCTGCGCGAGTCACAAGATGCGGCCATCCAGCTATACGAGAGTGCGGGCTACGAATTAGTGGGGAAGAACCCCCACTACGCCGCAGTCGACGGAAAGTTTGTTGCCGGAAGGTACTACAGCAAACTCCTACAACCGCTGGAGAATATCAAAACAGATAACGCCGACCCCGACGCAGAATAGCTATCCAAAGCAGGTAACGCACCCTAGCAGTTCTGGCAATTCTCGCTGAACTGGACATAGACGGAAATCCATCCCTGCACCGAGCGCAGATTTCTGGGTGGGCGGACCGGATTGTCGCTTTCCGGCAAGTCCCGCCCTTTCATCCGGTAGTATCGTCCCAAAGCTTGCAACTTGTGACGCAACCGATCAATCGCCTGATCGGGGGTCTGTGCGACGACATCAAGATCGGGGATCGAGGAAAATACGGCCCTATACTGTTCAACGTACTGCTCGATCGGTAGATCAGGAACGCTTGGCTTATCACTGAGCGGAACGCACTCAATCCAATATCCATTCCGAGGCATCGGTTTTTCTCCCTAGTTTTTATTTATATATTTAGTTTAATTTTTTCGATGAGATAGCCTAATGTATAGCATGATTTTTGTTGGTTTGCAAAAAAGTGACGACCCGTATCGAAATTTCTTTAAACATAACATTTTCCCTAAAGCAGCTTTTTATTTTCTAAAATTACATAATCATAACCTCCGGGTTAAACAGGTAAATGTGGACAAAAATTTGATTTTATGACGAAAAATATATTTTTTAATGCCGTTTCGCTGAATATTTTGACGGCTCCGAACGCTAAAAAGAGGAAAATGACATGACTTACGACCCTTCAAACATTTTTGCCCGAATTCTGAGAGGCGAAATCCCTTGTAAAAAACACTATGAAGACGAGTATGTACTGGCTTTCCACGACATCTACCCCAAGGCGCCGACCCATATTCTGGTGATTCCGAAAGGGTCCTATACGGATATCGTCGATTTCGGGGCCAATGCCACAGCAGAAGAGATCGAAGCACTCTACCGCGCCGTATCCAAAATCGCGGCAGAAGCGGGCCTGCAAACCGCAGGTTTCCGCACCATTGCCAACACGGGCCTGAACGGTGGACAGGAAGTCCCCCATTTCCACATTCATCTTCTGGGTGGCAAAAAACTCGGTCCGATGCTGGCGGAGTAAATTATTTGCGGAAGCTGCGGGGAAATAAAATGACATTCCCCCCCGCAACCAGTGGCGGCGGCGGAGCATCGTGCCCCGGCTCCAGATCGAGCATATTCTGGTCGTAATCGAACAAATCCTCTTCGAGACCAATGGCCTCGGCATGGGCGGCGGCCTGATCGGACAGGATCAAAGCGATATCACGCAACGACCCGCTTGCGCCGGAAAGATCGGCCACCAATGAGAACAGATCGGCAAAACTCTCCAGATCTTCCTGCATATAGATGGGGTACCCGCTACAGGTCGCTTTCATGCTGTGCTTGAGACCAGCTAGATAACGGGGCGCATAATCATCGAAAGCTGAGTCAGCCTGTAATGACAAGGACACCTTCATCGCTTCGTCGAACGACTTCTCAAGTGCCACATAACGTGCGGTACAGGCAAGGCTCAAAAGACATTTCTCAGGGGTCATTTCGGACAATCCGACTTCGAGCGCGTAATATTCATCGTCCAGCAAAGGAGTTCCGCGATCCATCAACTCGGCAATCGCCTGCGGCAACTCTAGCGAGAGATGCACACGGATAATATCGCGATCTGAAATCATGGCGCTCATAACGCCTCAAGTTAAGCGCGAAAGAGCTAAAAAAGCGTTAAGCAGACTCTAACCTTATTTTTTCTTCCGTCTCCGCAGGACAGACGAAGGGATTCCAAGCGCTTCGCGGTATTTGGCCACCGTCCGGCGCGCGACCGCCATCCCTTCCTTGTTCAGAAGGTCCGCCAAATCGTCATCAGAGAGAATGGCATCGGAAGATTCCTCATCGGTCAGCGCCTTGATCCGTGCCTTGACACTTT
Organism: Pseudomonadota bacterium; assembly: GCA_029558635.1. Lineage (GTDB taxonomy): Bacteria > Pseudomonadota > Alphaproteobacteria > Micavibrionales > Micavibrionaceae > UBA1573. The sequence continues at coordinate 49,303 of JAKQEE010000416.1, forward strand.
CCGAAGAGACAGATGATCCATCCGCCCCCTCGATCGACGAGGTAAAAAAGAATTTCAATTCCAGAAGCCCGCGCGGAGTCCCGATAAATTTGGCCGTGGTCACGCGACTGACCGTACTTTCATGCATATCAATCGCCTCGGCAATCTCGCGCAGGGTCAGGGGTTTCAAAAACTCGATCCCGTACAGGAAAAATCCGTCCTGCCGCTCAACGATCTCGCTGGCCACTTTCAAAATGGTCTGCGCCCTCTGGTCGAGCGCGCGCACCAGCCACGACGCATTGGCCAACTGGGTTGAAAGATATTCTTTCTCACCCTTGTCCTTGGTACGGCCGGCAACTTCGGTGTAATAGCTTTGATTGACAAGCACCCGCGGCAAAGTATCGCTATTCAGCTCGACCCGCCACCCACCGCCAACCGTCTTGGGCAAAGCCTTCATCAACACATCTGGAATGGCGGTTTGTGCCACCACATGTTCGAACGGCGCGGAAGGTTTGGGGTTAAGCGTACGGATCTCTGCCGCCATCTGGCCGATCTCAGCCTCTCCCACTCCGCACAGCTTGGCGAGCTTTTTAAGGTCGTGCTGCGCCAGCAGCGGCAAATGGTCGATCAACGCCTTCATAGTATGGGAGAGCTTTCCCTGCTCCTCAAGCTGCAACGACAAACACTCAGCCAGATCTTTGGCAAACACACCCGTTGGATCAAATGTTTTAAGTTTTTCAAGCACCCGACCCAAAACATCGGCCGAGCACCCGAATTGCTGCGCCAGAGTGGCAAGGTCCTCGCGCAGATATCCGGCCTCATCCAGACGGTCGATCAACAATGTTCCAAGACTACGCTCCAGCGGTGTTTCTGCCTCGATATGCAACTGTCCCAACAAGTGTTCGCGCAGTGTTCTCTCTCTTACCAGCGTATCTTCGAAATCAGGAAGGGAATCGGAAAAATTGCTGCGCCCGCCCGCGCCGATCTCGGCCATTTTCGATCCGGCATCAAAATCCTCAAACCCATCGGATTCCGGATGGTCCTCCTCGATCCGCTCTTCACGTTCGTCTTCCGACGGTTCAGCTTTTTCAAGAAGTGGGTTTTGCACCATCTCGGCTTCTAGATAATCCTGCAATTCGAGATTGGTCATCTGCAGCAATTTGACCGCCTGCTGCATTTGCGGCGTCATCACCAGCGATTGCTGCTGCCGTAGATCGAGGGTCTGAGTTATTTTCTGGCTCACGCAGCAGGCTCCGTTAAAGTGCTGTCAGGTCTTTATTTCAGTCTGTGCTTAACCTGATCTTTATAGCTCATGGTCGAGCGTTTGAGGTCCTGTTTAACAACCTGTTTGCCCATTTTGGCTTTTTTGACCAAAGCCCCAGCCAGACCGGCGGCAAAGGAAAAGGCCAGCAGCCCGCCAAAAAGAAAGACTGCGGGCATGGAAAGGAAAGGGGTCAGGAGAATATTGAAATTCTCAGCGCCCAGCGTATCGACAGTCGTTTTGAACTCCTCGGGCAGGTACCTTTTGAAAATGCCCCCAAGATAGGCAAAAGAGAAATCATTGCCGTCCTTTTGCCAGATATAGAGATCATGCCCCAGCGCGACAGCGGTCAAAAGCGCGAACAGGCTGCAAAAAGTCTTAGATGTGGTGGACAGACCAAACATATATTTCTCCCAAAGTAAGCGGATCAGCAGACCCTTTCAGGATAGCAAAATTCACCCGAGAAGCAAAGCTCATGCGGGATTAAAAGAATTGGCCAATTTTCCGCTTGAATTTTAAGGGCAACGCGGCTAGGTTTCGGGCTTTCCAAGGCGCGAAGAGGTGGCCCCGCTCGCGAAAGCGGGCAAACATAAACCGAGGCCACCTTGAACTGAGGAAAAATAGTATAAATTCAGGTGCGGAGAGGTGGCCGAGCGGTTTAAGGCACTCGCCTGGAAAGCGGGCATAGGGTCAAACCTATCGTGAGTTCGAATCTCATCCTCTCCGCCATTTTATTTAAAATCAATGGGTTGAAACTAGGTTTTTGGTAGTGAGCCACACAAGTGAGCCATTTATCATGTTTAATCCTACTCATCTGACATTATCCAGACACAACGTCTATTACCTGCGCTTTCCGATACCGAAGACACTGCACCCCACAAGGAAAGCCACAGAGATAAAAGTCTCTTTGAAAACCCGATGTACACACGAGGCATGCCTATATGGACAAACCAATCCCAGAACAACTAGTTATAGCCAAAATCCATAGCCCTAAATATATTTATTGACATAATTATATAAATATGTGTATTTTTATGGTAATACATAAATTGACACGCGAAAGCGAAACAGGGGGTATATAATGTTCGGATTTGTCGTAATAACAAGCATAGCAAGAAGGCTGCTTAATCAACCAGCCTCACCAACAACTCCTGTACAGACAAAAACATCACAGCTTGACCAGCTCAACCAGTTGGACTCCCTCTCTCCAACCAAAGCCGTCGCCCATGAGTCCTGCCCTATGGGTGGTGGAGCGGGCGGATGCGCGATGGCGGGCGTCCTGAAGACGGCTTTCCGCAACGGCGTGGCTCCTCCGGCTATTCTTTTGAGTGCCGTCGAAAGCGTTGGCCCCGGTCCTGTAAAAGATATTACCAAAACCGCGCTTAATTATGCTGGAAAATTCATCCCGAGCTTCAAAATTGGGAAAGTAGTCGGAGACGAGATGATCGCCATAGCCGACACCGTTTCGAATTTCGGCGAAAAATTCATGACGGCTTTCAGCCAATTTGGCAGCAACGCCGCCAACGTGACCGCCCCTGTCGTAGCGGCAGCACCAGCTCCGGCCCCCGTCCAGCCTGTCTTTTCGGCGGAACCGAGAATGTATAAGGTTGATAACGGTTACAACCCAAGAAATTTGGGTCCCAATCCCTACTTGCCTTCTCCCGCATAAAGCAAGCGATTTTCAGGTAGAAGTTTAAAGAAAAATACGGCATCCTCGTCAGACACAAAAAACTGACGAGGATTTCTTATGACCGACCAAACTGTGCGGCCCCCGGTTAGACATTTCATCAATTTGGACCAGATTCCAACCGAAACGCTTCAATCCATCCTTACCAATGCCCGCGAATTGAAAGCGCAGAAATTCTCCCCGCCACAACTTTTTGCAGGCCTGTCGCTGGCAATGATTTTCGACAAGAAATCGACCCGCACCCGCCTGTCCTTTGAGATCGCCATGAAACAGCTAGGCGGTCACACCATCGTGATGACCAAGGATGAAATGCAACTGGGCGGAGCTGAAAGCATCGAAGATACGGCCAAAGTCCTTTCGCGTTTTGTCGATGGAGTGATGATCCGCCTGAGCAACCATGAAACGGTTGAGGAGCTGGCATCCTACGCCGATATCCCCGTCATCAACGCCCTGACCGACGCATCCCACCCATGCCAGATTATGGCGGATTTACTGACGATTGAAGAAAAACTGGGCGATATCAAAGGCCGCAAAATCGCATGGTTCGGGGACTATAACAACGTCGCCAAAACCTTTGCACAGGCCGCCCCGAAATTCGGATTCGACCTGACCGTTGCCGTCCCGCCCCCGCTAACGCCGGACAAAAAGAATGTCGCCACCACCATCACCCTGACCGATGACCCGATTGCTGCAGCAAAAGACGCCGATGTGATCGTCACCGATACATGGGTGTCGATGGGTCAGGAAGGCAAACAGATCGACGCCTTTATCCCTTACCGCGTGACACCCGACCTGATGGCAAAAGCCAAGCCGCATGCCATTTTCATGCATTGCATGCCGATCCACCGCGGAGAAGAAGTAACCGACGATGTGTTGGCGTCCCCCGCCTCAGTCATCTATGACGAGGCCGAAAACAGGCTTCATGCACAAAAGGCCATCCTCGCCTGGTGCTTCGAACATTCCGGCGTAAACGTGCAACATAAATAGATCACGGTGTTGGTGTAAGCATTTCTGCTGAAACAACCGTAGTGATGATCGGTACTTGAGCCGCCTCTCTGGACGCCGCAAGATGAGCGTTTGCTGCATTTCTCCAGAAGGCAGGCGATAAATTTATCAGCATATCAACTTCCGCAGCATTCTGGGCATGCATCAGGGCAAATCTTCCTTCATCCGTTTCAATGGCATCCAAAACCATCTGGGGATTCTCGGCATATAGGGCGTCAATACGATCTGTCAACTCGGGGACAAGAAGATCCATCTGTTTCTTTTGAAGAGCGTAAAGAAACGTATATCCCTGATGCTCTCTAACATCGAGAAAACGAACGTAATCATAAAGCATAGACTCCACCAGCGCATTCTTTTCGGCCTCCGTCATCACATTCGGCAAAGGTTCATGAATGACAGTATCTTCGAGACTCCATTCAAGGCCGCTTGATGCAACAAAGTCAGGGACACTGGAAGGCAGAGAGGCTGGCTGAACAACCTCTTTATCAGACGGCTCCGGCTTTTTAGTCAGTTTTTTTGTGAGCTTATCAATTACAGATTTCAGGGATTCATTACCCGCTCTGAAGGATGGAATGTCGGCAGGCTGGCCTTTGAGTTCGGAGAGAACCTGCTTGCCAGAAGTCGCCACCTTGATTGCCGCTCCCGCTACGCTACTCATCGCTGTCAGAGTGATCACACCGACCCCTTTTGCGGCCAAGGTCGTCAAGACACCGACGCCGGGAAGAAACGAAGTAAGCCCGACAACCAATAGGCCGGTCGTCCCCCCGATTTTGGCACCGAACTCCGCCCCCTGAAGAAAATGGATGGCCACATGCGTGCCAGCGCGAACCACTCTGTGGCTATAATCTTTTGAAGTCGCAATCGCGCGATCCTTGAAATCCAGAACACGAGTCCGGAGTTCATCCAGCTTCTTCATGGCCCCGTGCCCCTTTCATCATATTTATATGCGGCACAATTTTCTTATATAATCATATATATCATCTCAGAGACCTCAAAAGCAACAAAATCAGGAATTGCCCATTGCCGCACACCTTTAGTAAACCTATGATCCATTCAGGATTGAATTTCCGCCCCAAATAGAAGGTTTAGAACAGATGAAAAACTTCGGACGTTTACTTATGGTGATGATCATGTGCGCTCTTCCATTCTCTCCAGTCAAAGCTGACCCTGTAGACTTCAAAGTCACAAGCCCCGACTTCAAGGAAGATGAGACGCTTTCGAACAAGCATGTTTATAACGGTTTCGGTTGTACAGGCGAAAATGTCGCCCCGCGCCTGAATTGGGAAAGCGCGCCCGCCGACACGAAATATTTCGCCGTAACGGTTTATGACCCCGATGCCCCGACCGGAAGCGGCTGGTGGCACTGGTTGATTGTGAATCTACCAAAAAGTGCAACCTCGCTTGACCGCACACATTTGCCCACGGGCGCTCTGGAGACACGTACAGACTTCGGAACAACAGGGTACGGCGGCCCTTGCCCGCCCGTTGGCCACGGCCCGCACCGCTATATTTTCACACTGTACGCGTTAAAAGATAAAATCGACGTCGTCACCGACACACCCGCGGCCCAAGTTGGCTACCAAATCAACAGCCTGAAAGTCGGAGAAACGAGCATCATGGGATATTTCGAGCGCAAGTAGCCCTATTTTTGCAAGCCTCCCCAGTTTTGGGCTATAATGAAAGATGAAGGCAGGAAAACCTTCTCAAAAGCACGCAGGAAGAGGGCAAGAGTGGATACGGGGCTTCACATCGGTCCGATCTATGTGCCGGCCCAGTCGGGTCGTGCACAGGCAGAAGCAGGCAACGCGTCCGCGACCTCTTCTTTGGTCTCCACCGCGATTACCGACACCATTGATATCTCCGAATTCTCGGTGACAACGTCGGTTGAAGATTATTTGCCCCAGTCCCGCCCCAAAGTAGACACCAAAAAGAACTTCAAATCCATGAAGGAGTACATCGCCTATATGCTGATGCTCTACGACAAGATTGATAAACTCAAACCGATGGGCGGCAACCAGTACGTCAAACTGGAAGATAAAAACCAGCTTGATAAGCTCGAAAATGAATTCAACGACCTGACGACCGGCTGGACCGTTTAGACTCCCGCCCTGTCTTCCTCCCGAATTAACACTCTGTTAATAATTTACATATATTATGTATATAATTTATTGGGTGTGAAATATGGACTTCTTGAACAATATAAAAGAGTTTTTAAGTGATCTGGTAGATGGCTTTAAAAGCATGTTCTCCGGCGGCGGAAGTACAGCGTCCTTTTCCGCTCCGCAACCGACAGTATCTGCCGAACAACATTACAGCAGTAGCGCGACCCCAATTCAAGGTTTTGACTTTTCGCAGCCGCAAATGCGCCCCTCGATGGATTCTCAGGCTCCGGCCCCGATTGTCGATCACTCGGTTTCTGCCAGCCGACCGACTGCCCAACCAACCGCTCAGCCGCAACACATATATTCGCCTGTTGACGCTGCTGTGCAGAGAGGTCAGACCGAAATAGACCAAAGTGTCAAAGGTCTGGGACATACGGTTGAAAATCTTCCGAATACGATCATGCATTCTATCGAGGACGCCCTGACAAAAAGATCACGCGGTGCCATCGGCCAAACGGAAACTTATGCCAGAGCAAGCATGGAAGCGGCCAAAAACAGGGTCCTCAACGCCATCCGCAGAAATGTGCGCCCACTTTAAACCAGTTTGGCCAAACCATACAAAGCGGCCGTTTCGGCCCGTAAAATCCGCGGCCCCAGTGAAACGGGCCGCGTAAATTTTTGAGCCGTCAGCAACTCAATTTCTTCCCTGTCAAATCCGCCTTCCGGCCCCACCAGAAACGCGAAATCGCCATCCACCGCAAGACTGGATAAAAGCGCAGCATTTTCATCACGCTCAATCGCCGCAAATAGCGGAATAGTCCCGTCATATTGCTGCATAAATTTTTCCAAAGACACAGGAGAATGTAAAACCGGAATATCCATCCGTTCGCACTGTTCCGCGGCCTCGATGATTTGCGCTTCCATGCGCTCAGATTTGATATCCCGCACTACACTCCGCCGCATCAGAACGGGGTGAAAGTCAGTCGCCCCCATCTCCACCGCCTTTTCAATCATCCAGTCCATCCGGTCTTTTTTGATCGGCGAAAACACCAGATGCCGCCGCACAGAAGTCTCCTCTGCTGCACGCAACAATTTACCAATACTGACGCTTGCCGCCTTTTTCGATGGAAACATCAACCCTGCCAACCATTCGCCGCTTTCGGCATTGAAAACGCGAACACCAGCACCATCTTCAAGGCGCATAACGTTTTTAAGATAATGGGCTTGGGCATCGGTCAATATTGCCTCGCTCGATTCAGCCAAAGGCTGGGCGACATATAAACGCGGTAAATGGTGCGGGTAATCACTGGTCATGTCTGCTTATAACACAGAAAACTCTTGTTTCTAAACCCAATTCAGACAAGATGGGGCGCATGACCATCACAACGGAACATACCGATATTAACGCAAAAGGATGGATTGCCCACCTGCCTGAGCACCTTCGCCCCTATGCGTTGCTGATGCGCCTCGACCGCCCCATCGGAACGTGGCTCCTGCTTCTCCCTGCATGGTGGTCGATTTTGGCCGCGACTCACGGCCTGACCGATTTTTCCGCCTCGACTGCCTCAACCCTTATTCTCTTCGGGACCGGCGCGCTGGTGATGCGCGGTGCGGGATGTGTCGTCAACGATCTATGGGACCGTGATTTTGACGCGCGGGTCGAACGCACCAAAAACCGCCCCCTCGCATCAAAGCAAATCTCGATGCGGCAAGCCGTCTTCTTTCTTGGATCGCTGCTGGGCATAGGCCTTGCAATTTTACTGTCCTTCAACACAACAACCATCATTCTGGGATTTGTTTCACTCATTCCGGTTATCATCTATCCGCTGGCCAAACGCGTAACGTGGTATCCGCAAGCCGTTCTGGGCCTGACCTTCAATTTCGGCGCATTGATGGGAGCCGCAGCAATTCTGAACGACATCCCGCCATTTGCATGGGCGCTTTATGCTGCCGGATTCTTCTGGACACTGGGGTATGATACGATTTACGCGAGGCAAGACATCGCGGATGACGCGCTGATAGGCGTCAAATCCACCGCCCGCAAGTTCGGCAACAAAGTGAAAACCTATGTTGCGGTTTTTTACAGCCTGACAATTGCTCTGATTTTTGTGGCTGGAATTCTGGCCAACGTCACGGCCGTCTTTTACGGTGTCATGTCGCTTGGCCTATTGCACCTTCTCTGGCAAGTCCGCACTTGGGATAAAGACGACCCACAATCATCCCTCCAGAAATTCCGCAGCAACCGCGATTTTGCCCTCGTCGTCACCACAGCCTTCTTGTTCGGCTTTATGTAGCAAACTTATTCGCAGGCCATTTATCGAACTTCGTTAAAGCGCGCGCCAAGCGATATCGCGACGGCAGAACCCTTCTGGCCAATCAATCAGACCGAGAGCTTTATAGGCCGCTTCCCGTGCCGCCGCCACAGTCTCGCCTGTGGCCGAAACACCCAGAACGCGCCCGCCGACGGCGACAATCTCGCCGTTTTTGAGCGCCGTTCCGGCATGAAAAATTTGCGCATTCGAAACTTTGCCCGCCGCGTCAAGATTGCGGATCGACGTATTTTTCTGATACGACCCCGGATACCCTTTAGCCGCCATCACGACGCACAAGGACGGGTTGGTGGACCATTCAGGCTTCACCGTATCGAGCTTGCCCGTCGCCGCAGCAAAAAGCATCTCCACCAAATCGGATTTGAGCCGCAGCATTAACGTCTGACATTCAGGGTCCCCGAACCGCACGTTATACTCCAAGAGTTTTGGAACCCCGTTCACCACCATCAACCCCGCGAAAAAAACCCCCGTAAATGGGCATCCTTCGGATTTCATGGCGGAAACCGTGGGTTTTAAAATCTTTTCCAAAACCTCCGCTTCCATCGCAGGCGTCATCAACCGAGCAGGAGAATAAGCCCCCATGCCACCGGTATTAGGACCTTTGTCCCCATCGAACGCACGCTTGTGATCTTGAGCGGAAGAAAGTGTTAGTAAATTCTCGCCATCGCAAATCGCGAAATAACTGATCTCCTCCCCATCAAGGAATTCTTCAATCACAATCGACGCGCCGGCATCCCCGAACGCGTTGCCCGATAACATATCGGAAACAGCATCTTTCGCCTGCTCGACCGTTTCAGCCACCACAACGCCCTTGCCCGCCGCCAGACCATCGGCCTTGACCACAATCGGCGCACCGAGCTTGTCAATAAACGTATGGGCGGGCGCAATCTCGCTAAAACGTTCATAAGCTGCCGTGGGGATATTATATTTGCGGCAGATATCCTTCATAAAACCTTTGGAGCCTTCAAGCTGCGCAGCTTTCGCGGAAGGCCCGAAAACGGGAATATTCTGTTCACGTAAACGGTCGGCCAATCCAGCCACCAGCGGGGCTTCCGGTCCCACCACCACAAACTCGATCTTCTCGGAAACGGCAAATTGGGCGAGCCTGTCAATCTCCTCCACACCAATCGCCACGCACTCGGCAACCTGCGCAATGCCTGGATTTCCAGGCGCGACATAGAGTTTGCTGCACAAGGGAGATTGGGCCATTTTCCAGGCCAGGGCGTGTTCGCGGCCGCCCGATCCGACCAATAAAATCTTCATGCCCTTGTTATACAGCCCCAAAAACAATTTTTAAAGGCTCTTCCGGACAACCGGATCAAAAGCGCCTAGACCCTTTTAACGCACTCACTGATTTCCGTGACCGCGCTCGAAGCCTTCTGGGAATTGTTTGAAATGTCGGCAGTAACAGCGCTTTGTTCCTCGATGGCGCTAGCCACAGAGCTGACATAGTGATTGACCGAACTTGCAGCATCAATGATGGATTGGACACTTCCCGCAACATCAGCTGAAATACTTTGAATACCGGAAATTTCCGACGCAATCTGTTGGGTAGAAACCGCAGTCTGGTTGGCAAGGTTCTTGACCTCCGCCGCAACAACAGCAAACCCCTTACCGAACTCTCCGGCGCGGGCGGCTTCAATTGTGGCGTTGAGCGAAAGAAGGTTCACCTGATTGGCAATATTGCTAATAAGCGTAACAATATTCTCCATGGCCTTTGCCTTCTCGGTCAGCAACTCACTGGCTTGTCCGGATTGGGCCGTAATCTCCATGATATTATCCATTGCCGCCTTGGATAGGGCCATATTTTTACTGATCTCGGCAATAGATACGGACATTTCCTCCGTAGCGGCCGCCACGCTTTGAACGTTGGCGTTGGTTGTCTCACTCAAAGTAATAATCTCTGTAATGTCGGTGGCAAATTTGACAACCTTGAAAGGCTTTCCGGCCAAATCCATGATCGGGTTGTAGGACGCCCTGATCCAGACCTGTTTCCCCCCCTTGCCAAGACGCTTATAAACATGGGATTCATACTGCCCCTTGCGAAGTTTCGCCCAGAAAGCGGCATATTCATCACTGTTCGCGTAAGCGGGATCGACAAACATACTGTGATGCTTACCTTGAACCTCACCGAGAGAATACCCCATAGCGCCCAAAAACGCATCATTGGCCGTAATGATGGTTCCATCAAGGTTGAAATGGATGACGGCCTGAACCTTGTTAATAGCCTCAATCTGGCCTTTATAATCTGCAAAAACCCTGTTTTGCTCTGTGATATCGGTTGCAAATTTAACAACTTTATATGGACGACCGAATATATCGAAAACAGGATTATACGATGCCTGAATCCAGACTTCCTTCCCGCCCTTACCGTACCTTTTAAAGGTACTTGACTGAAACTCGCCACGTCTCAGTTTCTGCCAAAATTCAATATATTCAGGGCTCTTGGCATATTCAGGATCGACAAACATACTATGATGTTTGCCTTTGATTTCTCCGAGATCATATCCCATCACGCTCAAAAAATTCTTGTTGGCTTTTAAAATCGTACCATCAAGTTTGAATTCGATAATGGCTTGAGACCTGTCGACGGCCTTCATTTTGGCTGCCGTCTCTTGCCCGAGTAAACGATTAAGCAATTTGAAACTCCCAAAGAAACAGTGGAAAGTGTGAGATAAATAGGAGCTAAGAATTATTCCTAAATAATATTGATTATCATTCTAACCTAAACAGGAAAAAAAGATATGCTTTTTTAGCATATCTTGGTCGCAGAATTTCAGCAGCAAATGAACGCAAGGATATGGCAATAAGCCTAATCCAGATTGAGCGAAATCAATTCGATATTCCCGCCGCTGGCCATGACATTATCGGAAACAGTTTGCTCGGTCGCAAACCGGTGAAGATAATGCGGGCCTCCCGCCTTTGGGCCGGAACCCGAAAGCCCCATGCCCCCAAAAGGTTGAACACCGACCACAGCCCCGATCATCGAGCGGTTGATATAAATATTTCCCGCACGCATCGCGCAGGAGATTTCGTCAAAACGACCCGATAGGCGCGAATGGAGACCGAACGTCAGCCCATAGCCCGTCCCATTCACATCCTTGATTACAGAAGAAAGGTTTTTGGCTTTATAGCGGATAATGTGCAAAATCGGGCCGAAAACCTCACCCTTGAGCTGGGATAGAGAATCAATTTCCCACACCTGCGGCGAAACGAACGTGTCATTTGATCCCTGCGGGGATGGAGCTTCTGCAATTTTACGGGCGAATCCCTCTAGATACCCGACATGGGCTAAAAGATTTTGCTGAGCCTCTTCATCAATCACCGGCCCGACATCGGTTGAAATATCTGCCGGATTCCCGACCTGCAATTTGGCCATCGCTCCTTGCAGTAAATGAATGACACGGTCCGCAATATCATCCTGAACATATAAAACCCGCAGCGCCGAACAGCGCTGCCCCGCCGACCCGAAAGCCGAGAGGATTACATCATCGACAACCTGTTCGGGCAAAGCGGTGCTATCGACAACCATGGCGTTCTGTCCGCCCGTTTCGGCGATGAGCGGTACAATCGGCCCGTCTTTGGCCGCAAGCGTGCGGTTGATAATTTGTGCAACCTCGGTCGATCCTGTAAACGCCACACCCGCAATACCGGAATGCCCCACCAATTCTGCACCGACTTTACCATCCCCGACAGCCAACTGCAAAACATCCTTCGGCACACCGGCCTTGTGCAGCAAAGAAACGGCAAAAGCTGCAATCTGCGGTGTTTGTTCGGCAGGCTTGGCAATCACGCTGTTTCCGGCCATCAATGCGGCAACAACCTGCCCCGTAAAAATAGCCAGCGGGAAATTCCACGGACTGATGCACACAAACACTCCGCGCCCACCCAACCGTAGCCTGTTCACTTCACCGGTGACTGACTTCAAAACAACACCGTCTTCAACGAATTCTTCCCGCCCGAGCGCCGCATAATAGCGGCAAAAATCGGCAGCTTCGCGGATCTCGCCAACCCCGTCGGAGAATGTTTTTTTAGCTTCATCCCTAAGCAGCGCCATAAAACGCGGAGTTTCCTCCTCAATCAAATCCGCTGCCTTTTCAAGAATAATCGCCCGCCTCAAAGCAGGGAACATCCGCCAAGTGGCAAAAGATTTTTGTGCAGCCTGAACCATCTCGGACTCAAGCCGCAATACAGGAAATTCAAACGAACCTTTGGCGGGAATACCCGCAAAAAACTGATCCCGCGTTTGTTTGCGCGATAAATCCGGCCCGAAAGAATTTTTCCGGTCCGCATAGATAGAGACCGGCAAAGGCAATGGCTCGGGATCTTTTTCATCCCTTACGCGCGCAATCGGGTCTTTCAGGATGTCGCGTGCGGGGACCTTGTCATTACGCACATTGGCAACAAACGAGACATTGGCTCCGTTTTCAAGCATCCGCCGCACCAGATATGGCAACAAATCTTCATACGGTCCGACAGGCGCGTAAATCGTCACAGGCATTTGCTCGTCTTCGCGCAAAATTCCGCCCAACGCCGCACCCATCCCGTGCAGCCTTTGAAATTCAAACCCTGTTAGATCATCCGCAGCAAAATCAAGAATGGCGGCGGCAGTATGCGCATTATGCGTGGCAAACATAGGATAAATCGTCCCGCGCAATTTCAAAAGCTTTTGGGCGGCAGTCAAATAGGAAAGATCAGTCTGGCTCTTGCGCTGAAAGACCGGATAATCGGCCCAGCCCGCCACTTGAGCGCGTTTGATTTCACCGTCCCAATACGCGCCTTTCACCAGACGAATTTGCAATTTCTGCCCAGTCGCGCGTGAAAGACCCGCCACATAATCAATAACGTTAAGACAGCGGCGGTCATAGGCCTGAACCGCAATCCCCAGCCCGCCCCAGTTTTTATTTTGCTGCGCTTCCACGACCTGACGGATAATATCGAGAGAAATTTCAAGACGATCAGATTCCTCAGCATCAACGGTGAGGGGGATACCTTGCTCCGCTGCCATTTTGGAAAGTTCTAGCAACCGTAAAACCAATACTGGCACGCAATGCTCGGCATGTGTCCAGTGATAGCGCGGATGAAGGGCCGAGAGCTTCACCGACATACCGTGCCGTTTTTCAAGCGGCATAGTCAGGTCGACATGTCGCCCGATTTCCAGCAATGCCCCTTTGTAACTTTCAAAATAGCGCTCGGCATCCTCGTCAGTGCGTGCGCCTTCACCCAGAATATCGAAGGAACAGCGATACCCATGCGAGGCCGCCAATTCTTTACCTGTATTCAAGGCCTCAAGAATGGTTTGCCCCATCACAAATTGCCCCCCCAAATGACGCACAGCTTCTTTCATGGCCCGACGCACTACCGGACGGGCAAAATTTCGTACCACCGGCAAATCGAGCGTTGTCTTGGCACTTTTGAGCGCGATACCGGCTAGTCGCATAAACAAATTCTTCTCACCCAGCCCTGTCCAATCCGAAGCCGCCAGCTTTTCGGCGATCAGACGATCTGCGGTTTCGGAATCGCGAATCCGCAGCAAAGATTCGGCCAAAGTCATCAAGGCTCGCCCTTCGGGCGACGCCAGCGAATAATGCTGCAGGAATGTCTCTATCTCTGAGTTTCCACTTCTTTCCATCCGGATTTTATCAACAAAACAGATGGATTTTTCCTCGATCCTTTTGGAACGCGCCTCGTTCCACTCGATTTGCTGCAGCAAATCAGCAAGAGTGTCAGACAAAGAACGGGAACCGCAAACGAAAAAAGGGGGAGTGTCGACCATAGGAGAAATTATAGCATTTTTTGGTGAAACGGTGCAGAGTGTTTTCCATGGATGATTTTGACGCCTCCCTTAGCCCGCAACCACGCGGAAATGTGCCGGAATTGACTGTTTCCGAATTGGCTTATTCGCTGAAACGCACGCTCGAAGACACTTACGGGCGGGTCAGGGTGCGCGGCGAACTCTCAAAGGTCAAAATCCACACCTCCGGCCACCTCTATTCCGATTTAAAGGATGCTGACGCCGTTTTGAACATCGTCTGCTGGCGCACAACCCTCGCAAAGCTTGGGCTGAAGCCCGAAGAAGGTCTGGACGTCATCTGTACGGGGAAAATCACGTCCTACCCCGCCCGTTCGAACTACCAGATGGTCATTGAACAAATGGAACTGGCGGGCGAAGGCGCGCTTCTCAAAATGCTCGAAGACCGGAAAAAGCGCCTTGCCGCCGAAGGGTTGTTTGACGAAGCCCGAAAACAACCGATCCCGGCCCTTCCGACAATCGTCGGCGTAGTGACATCCCCGACAGGAGCTGTGATCCGCGATATCCTCCACAGAATTGGCGACCGATTCCCCCGCCCGGTTCTGGTCTGGCCCGTACGTGTTCAGGGAGCGGGCGCAGCCGAGGAAATCGCCGCAGCCATCAATGGCTTTAACACCATTCCTGAAAACGGCCCGATTCCGAAGCCGGACTTGTTGATCGTCGCCCGTGGCGGCGGATCTTTGGAAGACCTGATGCCCTTTAATGAGGAAATTGTTGTACGCGCCGCAGCCAATAGCAAAATACCCCTGATTTCAGCTGTAGGCCATGAAACAGACACTACTTTGATTGATTTCGCAGCCGATTTGCGCGCCCCGACCCCGACTGCCGCAGCGGAACTGGCCGTTCCCGAACGCGCAGTCCTTATTTCAACAATAAATGACCTGAAAGGCAGGCTCCTGAACACCCTCGCCAGAAAAATCTCTCAGGACACGGAGAGGCTCGGTCATTTTTCAGCGCGTCTGGGCGACCCGGCCCGTTTGCTCGACATTAAAACCCAGACCCTCGACCATATCAGCGACCGCCTCTCACATAGCCTCGAACGCCGCCTGAACGAGGCCGGACAAAAGCTTCTGACCCTCGCGCCGCGTCTGGTCCACCCCGGCCAGATGATTGCCTTAGCGGAGAAATCCCTGAATCACAGCATTGAAAAGCTTCACCGTGCCGAAAAACACGCTTTGGACCACGCGGATCAAAGACTGGAGAGGGCTACACAGCTTCTGGAACTTTTATCCTTCAAATCAACACTAAAACGGGGGTTTGCAGTTCTCCGTGACAAAAACCTGAAACCAGTGACCAGTGTAACGCAAACAACGGTTGGGGAACGGCTGGTAGTTGAAATGAGTGACGGTCGCCTCAAAACAAACATTGAAGAGAAAATCTAAATAGCTTAAACACATTCCATGCGCGTGACTTTATCAGAACTGTTGGAAAAACTGGGTGTCAGCTATACGCTTTCGGCCTATGAAACCTGCCCATGGTCCGCCAGTGACGCAGAAACCGGAAAAACGTGCAGCGCCGAAGTCCGTATGAATCCAGACGGAAATGAAATCGAAGCCGAAATCCAAATTTTCTATGATTCTCCACCTCCTGGAAAAACCAGCATTGAACAAATTTTATGGTTCAAAGCAGCCCCCCACGTTCAGGACAAATGGGATACATCCGATCTCCGCATCAAGCGCGAAAGCTGGGTTGGAAAAATTTATAATTGGGAAGAAAAATGCTGTAACCTGTTCCGCGCCATCGTTACGGAACTTGAGCTTGGTCGCATTCCCGATATCGACGCCATCATCGAACGTGAAATGAACGAGAAAGAACGCTTCTCGGGTTCCCGCGGCGGCGGTGGCGGCAAAGCACCGAAAATTCGTCCTGAACAAATCCTCAATATGAAGGGCCAAGGGTTCTAATATATTTACTTATAAATCAAAGAGTTAGTAAGCGACAACAATTCCGTATCCGGTGGCGATTTCCTTGAGACCGCCAACGCTCATCGCTCCGGTTCCTTCAAAAAACCAGTTCGGCCCATTACGCTCCAGAAAACCAACAATGACGGCAGTAGCGTTGGGGCTTTCCGTGAACTCCTGATCGAGGTTAAAGCGCATCAATTCAATCCCATTCTCGTCATTGACGACGCGCAGGAAAATGTTGCGCACACTCTGGAAATTGTGATTGCGAGTATCGGCTTCATAGATGGAAATAACGAAAGCCACACGGTTGACTTCAAAAGGGAGCGACATCAGATCAACCAGAGCGTTTTCATCATCTCCGTCACCCGCACCGGTGCGATTGTCGCCCATATGCTCGACCGCACCTTCTAAACTCTTGAGGTTATTGTAAAAAATGAAATCCTCATCCATACGGGTCTGCTCATGCCTATCCAACAGGAAAATGCTCAGATCAAGGTCCGGTGCCTCGCTCTCGAAGCCGACAACATCCCAGCCCACCCCCACCATAATACGGCGCAAAGTCGGATCAAGACGAGTCAGGTTAACCTGCTCTCCGCGCTTGAGTTTAAAGCTCTCATTCTCGTCGCCCATAATATCGACAACCGAGCTTCTGGTAATTTCTACATCACTCATACTAAAAACCTTTCAAGGTGAACTGGCTGTTCACAGCCTATTTTGCCACGGAACAGCTTGCCACAAAAGTCCTTAATAACGGGTTATGAAAGGAAGTAAAATAAATTGCAAATTATCCACAGAATCTTGTAAAACACCCCCTATGAGCGACTTGAATTTCAATGTCATTGTAATTGGTGGAGGCCATGCCGGATGTGAAGCGGCAGCAGCTGCCGCACGTATGGGCGCAAAAACGGCCCTCGTGACCCACAAATTCGAGACAATCGGCGTCATGTCCTGTAATCCTGCCATCGGCGGACTGGGAAAAGGTCATTTGGTCCGTGAAATTGACGCACTGGACGGCGTCATGGGCCGCGCCATTGACCAATCAGGTATACAGTTCCGTATGCTCAATGCCTCGAAAGGTCCAGCTGTCAGGGGGCCGCGCGCGCAAGCCGACCGCAAATTGTACCGCCTTTCTATGCAGGATATACTTTTAAATTATGAAAATCTGGAAATTATTTCCTGCCCTGCCGAAGGCCTTATTACAGAAGAAAATCAAAGAGTTACAGGCGTAATTCTGGCCGATGGCCGCACCTTGAAAGCCGGGGCTGTCGTCATCACCACCGGAACATTCCTGCGCGGAATCATCCACCAAGGGGAAACCCAGACGCCCGCAGGACGCATGGGCGACCCTCCATCGGTTGGGCTAGCTTTGGCCCTTGAAAAGCTGAATCTGCCGCTAGGACGCCTAAAAACCGGAACGCCAGCACGTCTGGACGGCCGGACGATCAACTGGGGCATTCTGGAAGAGCAAAAGGGTGACGATCCTCCCCAACCCTTCTCGTTCCTGACCGACAAAGTCACCGTGCCACAAATCTCATGCTTTGTGACCCACACGACGGCAGAAACACACGAAGTCATCCGCGAGAATATCAGCCGCGCCCCGATGTATTCCGGCCAGATCAAAAGCCGCGGCCCGCGCTACTGCCCGTCCATCGAAGACAAAATCATGCGTTTTGCTGATAAGGAACGGCACCAGATTTTTCTCGAACCTGAGGGGCTTGACGACCCCACCGTTTACCCCAACGGGATATCGACCTCCCTGCCAATTGACGTGCAGGACAAGATCATCCATTCGATCCCCGGACTCGAAAATGTCCATGTTTTTCAATATGGTTACGCCATAGAGTATGATTTCTGCGACCCGCGCCACCTGACCTCGGCTCTTCAGAGCAAAACGATCAAGGGGCTGTTTCTAGCTGGTCAAATCAACGGCACCACCGGCTATGAAGAGGCCGCTGCACAAGGCCTCATGGCGGGAATTAACGCCGCACTCTATGCGGGTTGCGCAAATGATGTTTCACGTGAAACTTTCGAATCATTTTCCTTGGACCGCAGCGAGGCCTATATCGGCGTCATGATCGACGATCTGATCACACGTGGCGCCCCCGAACCCTACCGTATGTTTACCAGCCGCGCCGAATACCGCCTCAAAATGCGTGCTGATAACGCCGACCAGCGCCTGACCCCAAAAGGACTTGAAATCGGATGTATCCGCAACGAGCGCACCCGGCGCTGGGGCGAAAAATCCGAAAATCTCGAAAAGGCTCGTGATCTAGCGGACTCCCTTAAAATGAGTCCGAATGAATTGGAGACCAACAGCATCACCGTCAATCGCGACGGCATCCGCCGCTCGGTCTTTGATCTGCTCCGTATGCCAGATATTAATTGGGCCGAAATGACCCGAATCTGGCCGGAACTGGGGGAATTTGGGCCGGATATCGCCGAACAAATCGAAATTGACGCTGCCTATTCCGGATATCTGGACCGGCAGGAAGCGGATATTCTGGCTTTCAAAAAGGATGAGTCTCTGATCATCCCCGAAAGCCTTAACTACAAAGAGGTCGGAAGCCTTTCAATCGAGATACGGACAAAACTTGAGGATATTCGTCCCGCGACGCTCGGCGCCGCCTCGCGTATCCCTGGTGTAACGCCGGCAGCCATTATGGCCCTTCTCCGTCATGTCAAGAGAAAAGACACCCCTTCAGATGCCGCCTAACTTGAATCAAAAACTCTATATATATAAGTCGCTTCTCCTGAAATGGTCCAAGGCCATAAATTTGGTCGCCCCATCCACCCTGACGGAAATCGAAACCCGCCACTTCGAAGATTCCCTCCAACTCCTCCCCCATATTCCTGAAGAAACCAAAACACTGATAGATATCGGATCAGGAGCCGGATTTCCCGGCTTGGCGCTCGCTCTCGCTCGCGCCAGTTTTACGGTTCACCTCGTAGAAAGCGACCAAAAAAAATGCGCCTTCCTTTCTACTGTTTCACGTGAAACTTTTACCCCCATCATTATCCACAACAATCGTGTAGAAAATGTGGATATTAAAGAAATTGGGCCAGAAATCGTCACCGCCCGTGCTCTGGCTTCCCTAACCGACCTTCTAACAATGACCCAAAACTGGTGGCAAATCATCCCATCCCTGACCCTGATTTTCCTCAAAGGAGAGAAAGCAGATGATGAAATAGCCGATGCTCTCCGGAAGTTTAAATTCTCTTTTGAGACAATTCAGAGTAAAACTGACCCTAAAGGATGTGTTCTCATCCTCAAAAATGTCAGCGCTAAGGAATAACTTTTATTGACGACTCGGATCGAAACTGTATAGTCTTGCCTATCCAGACAGTTACCGCAGATTTTAAAAGCAGAAAAACGAGGCATTTTAATGATCCCGGCCATTCACGCGTCCCCGACCGCCCTCAAACCTTTAGACCAGAATAACCAAGGCACAGCAGGTAAAATGCCCCGCCTTCTAGCTGTTGCCAACCAGAAAGGCGGCGTTGGCAAAACCACAACCGCCGTGAATCTCGCCACCGCGTTGGCCGCCGTCGGCAAACGCGTCCTTTTGATTGATTTGGACCCGCAGGGCAACGCCTCCACCGGATTGGGCGTTAAACGCTCCGATATCCGCAAAAGCGCTTATGATTTGATTTTCGAAGAGGGCTTGAATGCTGCCGAACTGGCCGTCCCGACAAAAGTCCCAGGCCTTTACGTCGTTCCGTCTTCCATGCACTTGGCTGGCGCCGAAATCGAACTCGTCACCGCCAAACGCCGCGAATACCGCCTACGCGAAGCCCTGCGCCGCCCGCTGCCTTTCGACTACGTCATTACCGACTGCCCACCATCCTTGTCGCTCGTAACTCTGAATGCTCTGGTGGCTGTGGACGCCATCGTTGTCCCGCTTCAATGCGAATTCTATGCGCTCGAAGGTCTCTCGCACCTCGTCAAAACCATCGACCGAGTACGCCAGCATTTCAATCCGAAACTCGATATTCACGGGGTGTTGCTGACCATGTACGATCCACGCAACCGCCTCTCCGGCGCGGTCGCCGACGACGTGCGCGAATTCTTCGGCGAAAAAGTCTACCAGACCGTAATTCCGCGTAACGTCCGCCTGTCTGAAGCACCATCATATGGATTGCCTGCAATTGTTTACGACATGAAATGCCCTGGGGCGCGGGCCTATATCCATCTGGCCAGCGAAATCATCCGCCGCGAGAAAAAACTCCTGACCGAACAGGAAATTCAGAACCAGAATAACGAACATTACACCAAGGAAGAAGCCGTATGAACGCCGAAGAAACTAACATCAAACGCCGCGGCTTGGGCCGTGGACTGAACGCACTGTTCGGCGATGATGAAATCGACATGGACACTCCGATTTCCATAAATGATGGGGCTGAAAAAGGCGAAACATCCACGAACGAACAAGGCTCTGGACCAAACCGCCGCCTGATTTCAATCGGCCAGATCATCCCCGGCATCTACCAGCCGCGCCATATTTTCAAGGATGAATCGCTTGCGGAACTCGCCGGATCTATTCGTCAACACGGCTTGATCCAGCCCATTCTGGTACGTCCGCACCCGCAGCAAAGCGGCGCATTCGAGATCGTCGCCGGTGAACGCAGATGGCGCGCCGCCCAGTTGGCGCAGCTCCACGAAGTTCCGGTGATCATCCGCGAACTTGATGATACGACAACACTTGAAATCGCGCTGATTGAAAACCTTCAACGTGAGGATTTGAACGCACTCGACGAAGCACGCGCCCTCCGTCAATTGGCTGACCAGTTCGAATACACCCACGAACAAGTGGCGGAAAAAGTCGGGAAAAGCCGCTCCTACGTCGCCAATATGCTGCGCCTCAACGATCTGGCCCCCGCCGTGCAATCCATGGTCTCAGACGGCAAATTGTCCGCCGGTCATGCCCGCACCTTGTTGATCCTTGACCACGATCAACAGGAAGAACAGGCCAAAAAAATTGTTGCACTGGGCCTGAGCGTTCGCCAAACCGAAAAGATGATTGCCGACCTTTCTGGCCGAGACATCAAGAAACGCACAACCAAACTAGGTAAAAAAATTGCTGCACAAAATGACGACAAAGACCTCAATACCATCGCGCTCGAGAAAGAGGTCTCGAACGTGCTGGGCATGACAGTGAGCATCGACATGACTTCAGCTCAGGAGGGCGTTATGAGCATCCAGTTCAAATCGCTTGACCAGCTTGATGAAGTGCTGCATCGTCTCTCCCATAACCCCGGCCGTCTGGCCATCAGGGGTTAATCGAGGGTTAGGAGAACTTATATCATGGCGCAAGACGATAACACCGGCGGATCACTCAATTCCCTGATGGAAGCTACCCGCGTTCGTTCGCAATTTTCCGGCCACCGCGGATCTCTGGGCGCAGCCGGATATATTGATCCGAACGATCAGGATATCAACGCAGACTTTTTGGGCCGCCGCAACGACACGCTCTCGATCTCTCCACCACCTGAGGGATTTGGTGATGTGCGTATTGGCGCCGCATGGGACAACCAGACACAGCCCGACACATCTTTCCTCGGAAAACTATTTAAAAAATCAAAACCCGTCGACATCGACCTCGATCTGGGCATTCTTTATGAGTTGAAAGACGGCAGTCGCGGAGCAGTCCAAGCCTTCGGCGACCTGATGGGTCATTATAACGAACCGCCCTATCTCTCCCTGTCGGGCGATGAGCGCACCGGAGATGCCGAAGGCGACGATGAATACGCTCACCTCAATGGCAAACACTGGCCCGATTTCAAACGCATTCTGGTCTATGTCTATATCTATCAGGGTGCCCTCGATTGGGCGATGGTCCGTCCGCAAATTCACATCCGCGTTCCCGGCCAGAAACCGATGATTGTCACCTTATCGAGCCACCATAAAGGTCTGGGCCTTTGCGCTATTGCGGGGATTGAAAATATTCGCGACGGCATGGTGGTGACGAACTACACCGAATACTTCCCCGGCCACGCTGAAATGGATCGCGCCTTCGGCTTCGGCATCGAATGGGAAGAAGGCTTTAAATCAGCCTAAAACCAGCTTTTGCAGCTCGGCATCAACATCGGGCATCACCCCGAACCATTTGGCAAAGGCAGGTCGTGCCTGATGCAACAGCATGCCAATTCCCGTGATGGTCTGAAGGCCTCTACCGGAAGCCTGCCGCAACAATTCCGTCTCCAACGGCGCATAAACGATATCTGCTACGGCAACATTCTCATGCGCTGCAGATAAATCAATCTCCAGCGGAGCCTGTCCCTTCATTCCCAAAGAAGTCGTATTAACGATGAAATCAACCCGTCCGACCAGATCATTGCGCAAATCCCACTCTCCGGCTTCGCAGGAAAAGCTGCGCGCCAATTCCTGTGCTTTCTCGGCTGTTCTGTTAACAACCGCAATTCGTGAAGCCCCAAGCGTATAAAGAGCATCAATCACCGCACGAGCAGCCCCACCAGCCCCCAGAACCAGGGCCGTTTTCCCTATCAAATCAAAATCCGGCAAAGTTTCACGCACATTCTGGGCAAATCCGAAAGAATCGGTATTGTCCCCTTCCAGTGTCCTGTCTTCACGAACGCTCACCATATTCACCGCACCGATTTTTTGTGCGCTTTCCGTCAAACTGCAGCATAAATCCATGATCGTTTGCTTATGCGGAATCGTGACATTGAACCCCGAAAGCCCCGCATCCACCAGCCTCTGAACGCCCTCTTTCAGGTGACTAGGCTCAATCGCAAATTTATCGTAACTTCCTGAAATTGAATATTTTTTTAGCCAATACCCATGAATGAGTGGCGACTTGCTATGTTCAATCGGAAACCCGATGACTCCGGTCTTGATCATTTTGCCAAATCTTCCTCTTCTCGTCTTTGCTGCAGCAAAACCATAACCGCCGCCGCCGTCTCCTCGACCGACCGTTTTGTCACATCAATAACTGGCCATTCATGACTGCGGAAAAATTTGCGCGCCCATTGGACCTCCTCCTCAACCTTTTCGGGATCGACATAGGAATTGCCCGACAATCCGTACTTCTGATCGACTTTGAGCCGTGAAGACCGCAACTCGATCAACCGGTCAACCGACTCGGTCAGCCCCACAAATAAAGGTTTTTTAAGGTGAAGAACATCCTCCGGAAAGCCGACCTCACGCACCAGCGGTATATTGGCCGCCCGAATGCCCTGACGGGCTAGATAAACGCAGGTCGGAGTTTTGGAGGTCCGCGAAACCCCAACCAGAATGACATCTGCCGTCTCAATCCCCTCCAGATTTTGCCCGTCATCAAAACCCATCGCAAAATCAATGGCCTCCATGCGCGCAAAATAGAATTCGTCGAGTTTATGCTGCAATCCGGGCTGCCCCACCGGCTCGCTCCCCAAAAAACCAGTCAGGCCTTCAAGAATGGGACGCATGACCGCAACACAGGGCAAATGCAAAGCAAGACAAGCTTCTTCCAAACGCATAATCAGACTTTGGTCCACCAGCGTATAAAGAACCATCCCGCCGTGAAGCTCGAGATCTTCGATCACGCGCTCCATCTGTCGCAATGTTCGCACCTGCGGCCAAAGCTTTTTGCGCACTTCAACATGCTCAAACTGGGATAATCCTGCCTCGGTCAGCCCTTGAAGGGTCGCCCCCGTTGCATCGGATACCAGATGAACATAGCGAACATGTCCTGCCAACAGCTATTCCCCCGGAGCCCATAACCAAGCCGCCCCGCGCACGCCGGATGAGTCTCCGTGCTTGGCGGGAACCAGTTTCGTGGTAACAGGGGCGTTTGAGAAGATATATTGGTTCCAGATTTTCGGAACCTCTTCATAAATCCCTTTATTATTGCTCATGCCACCACCCACAACAATAATGTCGGGATCAAGAATATCTATGATGCCGGCCACAGAACGGGCAAACCTGTTAAAATAACGGCTGAGAGCAGCCTTAGCGTCTGAATTTCCATCCTTGGCCAAATCAGAAATTTCAACTCCCGTTTTTTGGAGCCCTGTCGCCCTCCTGAAATCATCCTCGAAACCTGTACCTGAAATCCATCGTTCGATACACCCGCGCTTTCCACAGTAACATTGCGGCCCTGGATATTCTGCCTCTGCAGGGTTATCAGTGAAATATTGCGGCCGACCTTTTGCGGCATATGTCGAATTAATCAACTTCTCAGGGTCGGTTCCGGCATCAAAAATTTTGAAGTGCTGTGAAAAATCCGGCGCATAAACACGGGGAAGGGGTAAGGGGTTATGTCCCCATTCACCACCAAGACCATTGAGACCTGACACAGGCCTCCCATCAACAACAACACCCGCACCACAGCCGGTTCCGGCAATGATAGCGAAAACCACTTTATGTCCTGCACCCGCACCATCGGTAGCCTCAGACACTGCAAAGCAATTGGCATCATTCTGGACACGAACCTTTCGCCCGCCCAATGCCATACCTAGATCCTTATCAAGCGGACGACCGTTCAGCCATGTCGAATTGGCGTTTTTGACTAGACCCTTCTCATCAATTGTCCCTGGAATCCCGACCCCGATCGTTCCTTCTTGTCCCAGTTTAGCTTCTACTGCGCGGACAAGGTTGGCCATATTATGAATGCTCTCATCATAATCACGTGGTGAATTGTTACGGAAGCGATCCGTCAACATCTCACCCGTACGCTCATCCAAACATATGATTTCCGTTTTCGTCCCCCCTAGGTCGATCCCGATACGCATAAAAAACCCCTTGTTGTTAAGTGCCTTAGCAACTTGATCTGTTTTTCAATAAAATACCACAAAAATCCGCGCCAAAATCGAAACGAAACTATTTGTCATATTATTCAAATCATGGTCCAATAAAACTGTAAGCCGGAATAACCGGCAATAAAAAATCGAGTTGGTTTCGAAAAGGTTTCGGGTGGTTAAGATGCAAAGTCGTTCTTATTACGGGACAGCTGTCCCCAAAAATGCCTTCAAGACATTTCTGATCATGTGGTTTGCAATTTTCTTTATTGCATTCGCGTTTGCCTTGTTCTCCGGCATAGCCAAGGCAAAGGCCGAAATACTTTTGCCAATCAACGGGCTTATAAAAGTTTCTGCTCCTGCAGAAATCTCTGGTTTCACAAATCCTTCCTCTCCGGACTTGGTTGAAAAAAATTGCCAATCTCTCCTCAGCCCCACACCGCAAACTGGCAATAGCGCCCTGACAAAGGGAACAAACAAGGTCTGGAACCGGCGCAATGCCGGACCAGGAGAACAACAGATCATCGACGCCATCAAGGCTTACAGACGATGCGCCCGAAAGGTTGCACTCGATGAGCTTGCGAAAAACTGATCCGCCCGAACCGCCCCGAACGGGCAGAGTTGGTAGAACTGTCATTCTCCGCCGCCTCCTGCAAACCCTCGCTTTCCCCGGCGGGGGTTTGCTTCACTTGCGATCGCCAAATAACGCAGTCCCGACGCGGATATGGGTCGCACCCAATGCAATGGCCTTCTCGAAATCCCCCGACATTCCCATGCTGAGGTTCGGCAAATTGTACCGCGCGGCCAGCTTCATCAAAAGCGCAAAATACAGGGCAGGAGGGTCGTCCGCCGGCGGAATACACATCAACCCCTCAATCCTCAGTCCGGACTGCGCGGCATAATCCAGAAGAACAGGGAGGTCGGCGGGCATTACACCACCTTTTTGCGGCTCTTCGCCAACATTCACCTGCACAAAAAAACGCGGGAATTTTTGCTGTTTTCTACACTCCTTCTTGAGCTCATCAATAAGGGCGGGGCGATCTACCGTTTCAATCACATCAAACAATGCCACCGCTTCCTTCGCCTTGTTGGTCTGCAACGGCCCGATCACATGAAGCTCAAGATCAGGGTACACAGAACGCCGCACGCCCCAATGCTCACATGCCTCCTGAACGCGGTTCTCTCCAAACACGCGCAAACCTGCATCGAGCGCTTCCTGAATTTTCTCATCCGGCTGAAATTTGGATACAGCAACCAATTGTACTGAAAAAGCATCGCGGCCTCCCTTTCGGCAAGCCGCAACAATTTTGTCTTTGATGTCCTTGATATGGTCTGCAACAGCCACGACGAATTACTGGTTCATCGACTGGAAGAAATCGTCGTTGCCCTTGGTATCCTTGAGTTTATCCAAAAGGAATTCCACCGCATCGACCGTACCCATCGGGTTGAGAATCCGGCGCAACACCCACATTTTCTGCAAGGTATCTTTCGGAACCAGCAGTTCCTCTTTCCGCGTACCGGATTTCTGGATATCAATGGCCGGGAAAACACGTTTGTCGGCAATCTTGCGGTCGAGAACGATCTCGCTGTTACCAGTTCCTTTGAACTCTTCAAAGATCACCTCGTCCATACGCGATCCGGTATCAATCAGCGCAGTGGCAATAATGGTGAGCGATCCGCCCTGTTCGATATTCCGTGCCGCACCGAAGAAACGCTTGGGACGTTGCAACGCGTTGGCATCCACACCACCGGTCAGGACTTTACCCGATGAAGGCACAACCGTGTTATAGGCTCGAGCCAGACGGGTAATGGAGTCAAGCAGGATCACAACATCGCGCTTGTGCTCGACCAGACGCTTGGCCTTTTCCATGACCATCTCGGCCACTTGTACGTGACGCGCCGCCGGCTCGTCAAAGGTCGAAGAGACGACTTCACCGCGAACAGAACGCGCCATATCGGTCACCTCTTCGGGACGCTCGTCGATCAGCAAAACAATCAGATAGGCATCGGGGTGATTGGTGGCGATCGAATGCGCAATATCTTGCAGCATCACGGTTTTACCAACCCGTGGCGGCGCAACAATCAAGGCCCGCTGACCAAAGCCAAGAGGAGACGTCAGCTCGATCACACGCTGCGTAAAATTCTTTTTGGTGGGATCTTGAAGCTCTAGCTTGATCTTGCGTTCCGGATAAAGCGGGGTGAGGTTGTCAAAATTGATACGATGACGAAGTTTTTCAGGCGCTTCACCATTAATGCTATCGACTTTCAAAAGAGCGAAATATCGCTCGGACTCTTTGGGCGCACGGATGCCACCCTCCACAATATCGCCCGTCCGCAAGCCGAAACGGCGCACCTGCGAGGGGGAAACGTAAATATCATCCGGACCAGGGAGATAGTTCTCTTCAGGGGAGCGCAGGAACCCGAACCCGTCTTGCAAAACCTCCAGAACGCCGGAACCGGCAATCGGCACATCCTGCTCTGCAAGGGACTTGAGGATAGCAAACATCATGTCCTGTTTGCGCATCGTGTTGCAATTTTCAATCTCCAACTCTTCGGCAAAAGCCAGAAGCTCGGCTGGGGAACGTGTTTTCAAATCCTGAAGATTCATGAGGGTCTCATCGTGTGGGGGTAAACTGTTGCGCGGATAAAGCGATCTATAAAGATCCGGTGCAACGAAAAGTTAAAACAATCTGGTTTTAAATCTGTCTTCTAATATCGGTTAAATTTTCAAAGGTGCTGGGAAAACTCGGGGAAATTGCAGTCTGCCTGAAACCGGACTTTAAGGAAAAAGCCTTACCTCAAATACCTTCGATGTCAGGAGTTTCGTCAAAGACAGATTACTTATACAAGTCTGACATAAAAGAGTCAATATTTTCTTGCCATTAGCACCAAAACCACCTATAAATTTGCATAATAAATAAAAGGACTGGGTAAAAATGAGTTTCCGCAAGCTGGCCCTGAAGGCATTTATTGAAAATATTGTCAGTGCATACGATCAGACGCTGCAGGCCGCCTACACTGCCCACAACAACATTCAGGGAAACGATCTCCCTTTCACCATAATGCCTGCCGTAAATTTTCCCACATCGGAAATAATTCTGG
The DNA here is from genome assembly GCA_029558635.1 of Pseudomonadota bacterium. GTDB lineage: Bacteria > Pseudomonadota > Alphaproteobacteria > Micavibrionales > Micavibrionaceae > UBA1573. Next base: position 77,221 of record JAKQEE010000416.1, read on the forward strand.
CAGTCTTCCCATACAGGATGAACCACGAAGATGAACCTGATAAAAGCGATCAGGACCCTAAAATGGCCGCTTTTTTAAAAGAACAACTATACTTCTTACTGGATAAAACCCTACTGGAACGTGACATACATTTAGCTCAGGTCGAGGAAGAGCCAGGTACCATGGCAATCGCAACCGCCAATCCTACGAAGCTGGTTTCTCTTTTGGAAGATCTGGTTACGCATCATAATCTACAATGCCACGACAATCTGCCCAAAAACCAGAAACCCAAGCAATCATATTACACACACGAAGATGTAATGGACCGCTTTAATACCATGGGGATAGCAAATAGACAAAAAGTACTCATGGAACAAATCTTTATGCAGCCCGCAACAATATACTGCACCGCTGCCAGTGCCTTTTTTGATGCTGAAATCAATAGGGAGAAAGCAAAGAAAAAAACAGTAACGAAAATATTGCCATTTTCCTTTCAACGCCTGCATGCGCTCGCAAAAGACGCTGGCGGAGTTCGGGATGTAATAAGCTTGCCTTCCTCACCCGAAACAGATGAACCAGCGTACACATATCAAACACCTAACCCTTACGCGGGACTCCACCTCACCCATTAGAAAGGCTTGACCACGGCCAGAATAACGATCGCGATCATCAGAACCGTCGGAACCTCGTTCCATATCCGGTAAAATTTGGCCGGACGGATATTTTCATCCCGCTCGAACTGCTTGCGCCACTTGGAAAATGCCCCATGAACGCCACCCAGCAGTAAAATCGAAAACAGCTTCGCATGCATCCAGCCGTTGGAAAACAGGGATGGGTTGGCCCAGAACATCAATCCGCCGAAAAGCAAAGCCGCCACAAAGGCCGGATTGATAATGATCTTGAGCAAACGCCGCTCCATAACCTTGAAGGTTTCGGACATCTGTGAACCTTTGGGGGCCTCGACGTGATAAATGAACAGGCGCGGCAAATAGAGCATCCCCGCCATAAATGAAATGACCGCAATAATATGAAGCGCCTTCAGAGTGGCGTAATGCTCCAACAGAAAATCCTGCATTCCAAACTCCTCGTTGGCCCTTTTTGGCGGAAAACAACAGGAAAATAAAGCCCCATTAACCAAAAATAAATATTTTACATATATATTTGGTATCAATAAGTTAAAAGGGCAGGTGTGAAATGTCAAAAGATCTTCCAAAAACAAGAATTGAAGCTATGGAACGGGCTGAACTTTGCGGCATGAGCGCAAAGGACGGTAGCCGCTTGTATATGGACAAGGGGCAAGACCGTTACAATCAATACACGGCAAAACAAGAGCAATGCTATGCAGAAGGCCCCAAAAAAGGCTTTCTAGAAGAAGCAGCAGGATGGCTTTCCGAAATAATAGTTTCGCAAGTACCGTACCAAAAAACACTCAAGACATTAAAATGTCTGCAGATGCAGGGTCGACAATTGGTATTCTAAGAGATAGGGATCAGCAAATTAATGTCCAGGTAACCCAATCTCTGGGTATGTAAGAAGCTTAAAATGAGGAAAGAATATCTTCCGCAGCTTTTTGCGGATCATCGGCCCCCGTAATCGGGCGGCCGATCACCAGATGCGTGGCGCCAAGATCGACAGCCTCTTTGGGTGTCATCACACGCTTCTGGTCCCCCGCATCCGAGCCTGGCGGACGAATACCGGGCACCATCAGCACAAAATCGTGACCTAGATTTTCACGCAGCAATTTGATTTCTTTGGCGGAACACACAACACCCGCCAAACCACTTTGCTGCGTCAAACGCGCCAAACGCAAAACCTGATTCTCAACAGGTAACGATTGCCCGACATCCGTGAGTGCACTTTCATCCATCGACGTCAAAACTGTGACCGCCAAAACCTTAGGCGCAACAATACCCAATCTAGCGGCTTCTTCCTCTACGGCATCCAGACCAGCCCTCATCATAGCGGCCCCACCCGAAGCGTGAAGATTAACATACTGCACACCAAGGCGCGTAACCGAACGCATCGCCCCTGCAACCGTATTCGGAATATCGTGAAATTTCAGATCCAAAAAGACAGGAATCGTCGGGCACGCACGACGAATCGATTCAACACCGACAGATCCGTTACTGGAAAAAAATTCTAACCCCAATTTAATGCCGCATCCTGCCTCTGCAATCGCTTGGGAAAGCTGCACAGCCCGCCCGACATCAGGTGTATCAATAGCGCAATAAACGCGGCTCATAAAGAAACTCCCGTTTGTTCTTCAAGCTTTTGGATTTCCTTTTTCTGCTGTCTGCATTGGCTACGGACCTTTGCTCCATTCAGCCAGACCACCAGCGCTCCCCACAAAAAACCGAAGACCACCGCAGCAAAAATAATCGTAGCCATCGGCAAGTGATCCGCATTCCAAAGCGGATCAAGCGAAAACGCAACAGGCCCGCGATTGACCAGAATGATCCAGAATAAAATAGCAGCAAAAAGAAACGTCAGGACTATTTTAAAAAAACCGGACATCTCCGTAAAACCTTCCGTAAGGGATTAATCGTTGAGCTTCTCGCGCAACTCTTTCCCTGTCTTGAAGAACGGCAGATGTTTTTCATCAACATGAACGGACTCGCCGGTTCTAGGGTTGCGCCCCGTGCGCGCGGCCCGCTCTTTCACTGAAAACGTACCGAAACCGCGGAGTTCCACACGGTCTCCTTTCACCAACGCATCGGTGATGCCGCCAAAAAACGCGTCGACAACCTTCTCGATGTCGCGCAAATAAAGATGAGGGTTGCGCTCAGCCAAAGCCTGAATCAGTTCCGAACGGGTCATTTCAAATCTCCCCAAAACATCAAAAATGGAATAATATCAAGATCATGACCCCATATCGGACAAAGAGTCAAGGATGATTCTCATTAAATTTTCAGGCCTTTACTGCCCGAAAGTGTCATCCAGAACCGGCATATCCTCAATCAGCAAAACTTCATTGGACAGCTGGACCAACCCGTCCGGCTGGACCGTGACATCCGCTTGGAACAGGGAATCGCGAAACATCATCTGCGCTTGCATATAATACTTTCCGTCATTTTTATCAGAAGAATGAAAAGCGATAGGCTGGATCAGCTTGGAAATAGATTTCCGCGCAGCTGGTGGTGGTTCTTCCCGCCAGGCAATATCATCAACACTCTCGACAATAATGAACCGCCCGTGGCGTCCCCGCACAAACGTAAAGAAAAACCGCACATAATCCTTCACAGTATCGCGGTTCAAATGAATGGGGGATTTCCCGTTAAGCGTATAAATCGGCATATTGGTGAAGTCGAGAACGATAATCTCCTCACCTTTCACCAAAATGAAACGGCGGGCAGGCGGCATATGCGAATGATCGGCCAGATCGTAAAAACGATACCCGTCATAAAAAGGTAGATCCCGGGCCATCACAACCGTATTGTCCGGATTAAACGATACACCGTCAAAGGACTTTTTGGTCTTCTCCAAAAGTTCTTCGACCTCCAAACGGTCCAACTTGATATAAGCGTCTTGAAACATTCAAAAATCTTTCCCAAAATCAATATCGGCCCACTTTACCCATTCTTGATCCATCTGGCAAAGGTTAACTTTTTCCCATTCTGATACGCCCCGCTCTGAATAAAATCGTGGAAAACAATATTCAAAACCCTATGGACAATTCCTCGAACAATTTATCCCACACTGCCGAACTTTTTTTAAAAGTAGAATCTCACAAGTGAAAAACCCGAATTCCCCAAAAACGACTTTACGGGGACAATCCGGACTCCAATTCAGGATTCCTCACGACTCCCATTCCTCACCCCATGTGTATAAAAACGGGATAAAATTTTATCCCCATGACTCATCCCCCCTACTAAGAACAAAAACCTAAAAAATATATCTTTTTATAAAGTTGTCTTTCTGCTTTGATGCCTTCCGAAAGAAAAAACATGCCCAAAAATATGACCGGAAAACTCTACCAAACCCTAAAGGGAAAAACTTTTGAAACACCTGCAATCTGGCTGATGCGGCAAGCTGGACGCTACTTGCCCGAATATCTTGAAACCCGCGCCAAAGCAGGATCATTTCTCGATCTTTGCTACACCCCAGAACTTGCAAGCGAGGTCACACTCCAACCAATCCGCCGCTATGGCTTTGATGCGGCCATTTTGTTCTCCGATATTCTGACCGTCCCGCATGCGCTGGGCCAACATCTCGAATTTGCACAAAATCACGGCCCTCAACTGGGTGAACTCCCACCTCTGGACTCCGTTGATTTTTCTATGTTTCACGTGAATCTTTCTCCCGTCTACGAGGCCGTTTCCACGATCCGCGCACAATTGAACAAAGAGGGATTTTCTTCAACCGATCTGATCGGGTTTTCCGGCGCCCCATGGACACTGGCCTGCTACATGGTCGACCGTCAGGGATCCAAAGATTTTGCCAAAACCCGCATCATGGCCCTGACCGATGAGCCCAAATTCCAGAGACTGGTGGATATTCTGGTCGAAGCCATCTCCGTCTACTTGGCACATCAGATCAACCGCGGCGCCAATGTCATCCAGATTTTCGACAGCTGGGCGGGCGTCCTCCCGCCCGACCAATTTCGCAAATGGGTCATTGCCCCCACGCAAAAAATCGTCTCGAATTTGCACGCCACCCATCCCGATACACCGATCATCGGCTTTCCTAAAGGCGCCGGATTTCTATACGATGAATATGTGAAGAAAACTGGGGTGACCGCTGTGGGCCTCGATACCCAAACCCCACCCGAATATGCCGCAAAAAATCTTCTTCCTCTATGTCCCGTTCAGGGCAATCTCGACCCCTTCACCTTGATGGCAGGTGGCGCGGAGCTTGACCACCAGACCGACATCATCAAATCCACCTTCGCCGGAAAACCCTATATTTTCAACCTCGGCCACGGGATCGACAAAGACACGCCTCCCGAAAATGTCGCCCGTCTGATCCAAAGGGTTCGTGCAGCATGACTGGGAAAACGGCCATTATCCTGCTTAATCTCGGCGGGCCGGACAAAGTGGAATCGATCCGCCCGTTCCTCCTGAATTTCTTTATGGACAAAAACATCATCCGCGCTCCATGGCCAGTCCGATTTTTCCTCGCGCGATTGATCGCAAACCGCCGCAGCAAAAACGAGGCCGGAAGTGCCTATTCCAGACTCGGCGGAAAATCGCCTCTGCTCGAAAACACGATGCGACAGGCGGGAGCGCTGCAAGGCGAGCTGGGGTCAGATTACCGCGTCTTTGTTACGATGCGCTACTGGCACCCTCGCGCCGATGAAACCGTCAAACTGGTCAGGGACTACGACCCCGATCGCATTCTGCTCCTGCCGCTTTATCCGCAATATTCGACTACAACTACCCGCTCTTCGATCGAAGACTGGCAACGTGCCGCCAAAAAAGAAAATCTCAAAATCCCGACATCCGTCGCCTGCTGCTACCCGTTTGATGACGGATTTATCAGGGCTTCAGCAGAAAATATTTTCGCACGCTACAAAGACCTCGAACAAACCACCCATCGCAAGCCGCGCATTTTGTTTTCAGCCCACGGCCTGCCGGCAAAAATCGTAAAAGACGGTGATCCGTACCAGTGGCAATGCGAAGAATCTGCTCGCAAAATCGCTGAAACCCTGAGCCGCGACTATGGGCTTTTTGATCTCGATTGGGCGATCTGCTACCAAAGCCGCGTTGGCCCGTTGAAATGGATAGGCCCCAGCACCGAAGAAGCCCTTCATGCCGCCGCTAAAGACCGTGTTCCCGTCCTGATCTACCCCCATGCGTTTGTCAGCGAGCATGTCGAAACGCTGGTCGAGATTGGAGAAGAATATCGTGATCTTGCCAAGGAACTGGGCATTCCGGCTTTTGCGCGGGTGGACACGGTCGGAACCCATCCTGATTTTATCAAGGGACTGGCGGACAGGATCAAAAAATCCACCGCACAGCAACAAAGATGCTGCCCGTCCGAATTCTCGAAATGCTGCCGCAATGAATTCGATATTGCTAAAATTTGAAAAAACGCCATTTGACTCCCTGCGCCTAAGGGTCGCATACTGAATAAACCGGGTCTTTCAACAAAGGACAGTAACCATGCCGAAAATTGTAAAAGCCGCCCTCACCTTGGCAGGATTGATAGCGATCTGGGCCGCCGTAATGTACTTTACGGGAAAGTAAAAGAAATCCCTTTCTAACACCCTTCCATCCCGCTAATCTTTTCCCACCATGGAAAAAATCCGTTCGGAATTTGAAAAAAATCCCGCCCTGTCCAGTTCAACTGTGACGGTGGCAATTGTGATCGTTCTGGTCTTCGCCAAATCGGTGGCATTGGCCTACAGCGGATCGGCGGCGGTTCTTTCGGCCTTGATGGATTCGCTGGGTGATGTTGGACTGTCCGTCATGACATTGTTCGCAGTGCGATTGTCGATGAAACCGGCAGACGAAGACCATCGTTTCGGCCATGGTAAAATCGAGGGCATTACAGCACTGCTGCAATCGGCTGTTCTGGTCGGCGGCGCGTCATTCCTGCTGCTTGAGGCCATGGGACGTCTGATCCACCCCCAACCGATCACCTATCACGTCTTCACCATGTTTTTGATGGGCCTTTCTGTGTTGCTGTCAGCTTTGATTACGGCAGTCCAAAAAATGGCCGTACGGAAAAGTGGATCGCTTGCAGTTGAAGCTGACTCCGCTCATTATTCATCTGACATTGCAATCAATGGCGCAGTCTTTCTGGTCGTGGCCGCCGATTACGCCGGATGGGCGGCGGGCTGGCTTGATCCGCTTTGCGCCTTGGTGGTTGCGGGGTTGATGGTCCGTGCGGCCCGCACCATCGCTTACAAATCTTTTTCGATGCTGATGGACCGCGAACTGCCTGACAATATCCGCTCCAAACTCACCGCGATGATCCGCTCCCACCCCGAAGTGCTAGGGCTTCATGATTTACGCACGACACAATCAGGATCAAGATACATGATCTCGTTCGACATCGAACTTGATCCGTCGATGCTGCTCTGGTCCGCTCATGAAATTGCCCGCGCGGTTGAACAAACCATTCTGGATGAATTCCCGAACGCCGAAATCATGATCCATATCGATCCGTTCGGTGATACAGACGACAGCCGCCACCAGGACAGGAAGGAAAATGCTGCATGACTATCCTTGTTTGTGATGCGGGAGGAACCCACATCCGCTTCACGCATTCCGAAGACGGCAATACCCTGTCCGAACCGCAAAAATTCAAATTGAGTGAGTTCCCAGATTTTGAAAGCGTTGTCATGCATTTTTTATCCGTGGCGCAAAAACGGACAGACGAAATCACTTCCATTCGCCTTTCTTTTGGCGACTTAAATCCGTGGAAAGTGACGGCAGAGGAGTGCGTGCGCTTTTTGCCCCATGCGGAATTTCTAAAGGTCAACGATTTCGAAGCCAATTCATGGGGCATCGCCACGGCAAGTGAAGACGAGTTTCTCTTGCTGAACAACCCCCACGGTACATGTAGCAAGGGCGCATCGAAATGCGTCATCGGCTCTGGCACCGGACTGGGATTCGCCTATATCTGCGAAACGAAACACGGCCCCTATGTCCAGCGCGCGCATGGCGGACAAATGCTCCCCAGCTTCGGATCGGAAGAGCACCGCGATGTGTTTGAATCGGTCGAACGCTTCCGCCACTCTGATGCGCCAATGTATGAGGACGTTCTCTCTGGCCCCGGTATGTTCAATGTCTATAAATTGTTGGCCGACCGCACCCACACCCACAAGGAATACCGCGACACCAACGATATGATCGAACATGGCAGGGGAGACCCGTTGGTGCAGCAGACCCTCCGTCTCTTCCATGAAATCCTAGGCATCTTCGCCTATCAGGCGCTGGCCTTCGGCTTCTCCTATAAGGGGATTTATTTGACTGGTGGCGTGATCGACCGTCTGGTAGGGAATAACCTCTTTGACTTTGAGACTTTCGAAAAATTCTTCAAACGCGACAACGTCACGCTTGTCTGGAATGACACCTGCGCAACGCCAGTCTATTGGGTCAAGGATGAATTTATCGCCCTGAAAGGCTTGCTGGAAATCGAACCATGAAACGCGCCTATTTGACCATCGACGATAGCCCGTCAAAACACACGGACGAGCTGACAGATTTTCTGGTGTCAAAAAATGTTCCCGCCGTTCTGTTTGCTCGCGGGGCCTTTATGGACGCGGACGAAGGTTTTACCAAAATCGTCCGCGCCATCGAAAAAGGCTTTACCATCGCCAACCATTCCTACGCGCACGAGCGCACGTCCGAAATCGGGTTCGAAAACCAGACAGGGCAAATTTTAAGAACCCAAAATCTGATCGACCGTGCCTACGACGAGGCAGGGATCGCCAGGCCCCCCCGCTATTTCCGGTTTCCCCATCTGGATCGCGGATGCGGTAATGCTTTCCCGATTAATTTTGAAACTGTGCCAAACGAATACCGCGACTACGTGCAACATTTATTCTGGGACGGCGTTCGCCTTGAAACAAAAACGCCACCGACCCCCGGCCAGCTAAAATTAAAAAACGATATCCAGTCTTGGCTCGCGGGAAACGGGTTCGTGAAAATGCCAACCCCCGATATCACACTGCCGTGGTGGACAGGAACCGAGCTTGAAACCGCCATTGATGCGATGATTACATTCTCGACATCGGACTGGATGCTAAGCCCGCGGCACGTTGGAAAGTGGCCACCAAAAACTGCAAAAGATCTGACAGACAAAATCGACAATGATCCATTCCTGAACCGCGAAGACAGTGCCCATATCATTTTAATGCATGACGACCGCGAAGATTTGTTGACTATTACAGAAAATTTAGTCAATCATTACCTCAACTCAAACTTCACATTTTTAAAAATTTAGGAGCCCTCCCGATGACGGACCGCACCCTCGTTTACGTGATTGCCGATTACGGCGATCTCCACGATCTGGCCTTTGCCGAAGTGACGCAAAGACTGCACGGCGAACTCAGCGGCGTTGATTGCGAACTCCAGACTTTTGCGGTTCCGGCATTCGATACTTACGCAACAGGCTTTGCCTTGGCGCAAACGGCGATCAACAGCAAATTGGGAAGCCGTCAAAAATTCTTCGTGAACACTGCGCCGCGTAAAGATGATCTAACCCCGCGTGTTAAAAACTCCGGTGAAGGATTTGTTTATGCCAAGCTTCACAACGGCGTGGAAATTTGTGCTGTTAACAGTGGCCATTCTTTGGCATTTGTAAAGGATGCTGCTGTTGAGATCCGCAAAATCAACTGCGATACCGACGGTTCCCAATTCCGCTCCCGTGACATTTTCCCGATCGCATTCGGAAAAATCGTCAAGGGCGATTACTCAATTCTCGGCGAAGATGTTCGTGATTGCGTTCCCGATTTCCCGCACGATGTTGTATGCTACACGGACGGCTACGGAAACCTGAAATGCTCTATGGATCCAACACGTCTGGATGGTGTCAAAAATAAACACCTCATTCTGGACATTAACGGTCGCCAGTCAGTTGCCCGTGCAGCAGAGGGCATCTTCGGTGTAGCGGATGGGGAGTTCTGTATTTCTCAAGGATCATCCGGTTGGACATATCCGGACGGCAAGCAAGTCCGTTTTACCGAGATTGTGAAGCGTGGCGGTAATGCCGCAAAATCCTTTGGTAAACCACCGGGAGGAATTCCAATCCACTGGCGGACCATTGAATAATATAAGATGAAAAGAACCGGAACTCAGCTTCCGGTTCTTTATTGGGTCAGAAGCTGAACTTGAGTGTCTTGCGCACGCTGCGGATAATACTTAACTGATTGGATGTGACCGTTTAGATATCCGCCGGCTCCCCACGATCCAATCAGCATCTTTGTAATAGACGGGATATTTACACTTGTATCATTGGTCGTTAAAGACCCGTTGACGCTCCCGATAACATTATTGATCTCATAGGCGACGCAGCCAGCATTCGTGAGGTAGTCCCCATTTCCTGAAATGGTCTTCAGGGCTTGGATCACACCGCCAACATTAACGAGATGTTCGATGCCCAGTGTCGATGTGCGGATCAAAGTAATTCTATTATTACTATCTGTTTGCAACGCAGACAGTCCCGCAACAGAGCGATCCCCCCCATTAAGGGCCTTGGTATAAAGTGTTCCTGTCGCCGCATTGAACCAGCTTCCGACGAGGACTGTCAAATCTTCCTTGCCTCTGGTCTTGGTTGTTCCCGTCGTCGGGATATAGGATGTCTGATAAGATAGTTTTTCAAGCTGTGGAACAGAAAATCTAATTGTTCGATTAATGCTTTGACCGTTCGTGAGCGTCGAATAAATCATGAAACGGATATAGGTGGTATTGGCATTTGATAAGGTGCGCGATGCCCTCAAATAACTCCCCGAGACAAGGGGAGTATAAGAGGCAGTAAGAAAACCCTTTGCAGCATCAAGTTCTCCCAATTCCATGTTAAAGGCTTGTGGGCTGGTGCCAGTATAGGAGATAATATGCAGACTTTGCGTCCAACTTTCCCCGGTTGCTGCCGAAGTCGTATTGTTCGTAATAAAATTCACGGAAGGGTAGATGGTTCCGGCTGCCGCTGATGTCCCCGTAAAGGTAACTTCCATATAGTTCTCGCCATTATATGTCCCGACGGCGCTGACGCTGGCTGTGACTCCTGCCCCCCCACCGCTAATTGTAATATTTGGGGGCGGAACGCCAACAGCCGCCCCGGTAAACTGGCTGTTAGGAACATAATTTGTACTGGATTCTTCAACCATAAGACCGAGTTTCTGGAGGCTGATAGGATCGTAGTTAAAGCGAGGCTCATTGGCAGAGGCCGTCTGTAACTGCCCCGTGGCATCATAATAGGTTGCTGTTGTTGAACGTGAAAACGTTCCTCCGACAGCTCCTAGAAATGAAGTGAGATCAGTGTAGGCACTACCCGAATACGTATATCTGTCACTCATGAAATCCAGAGATAAAGACGGATAATCGATTTTAATGCCGGAACTATTCGGAACGGTAAATGTTAAATCACTTATGGCATTGCCATTTAGGTCAGAAATGCTTCCGCCGTTTAGATCAACAGGCGACGACAGCGTAACACCATCAAGATCAAGGTCACCAACTGTTGGCGTATAAGAGAAAGTCAGGGAGGATGTTCCAGATCCTGCGGAATAACTGGCATAGCGGCTCAGCCCCCCAACTGTGACGGCGATGCGCGGACAGTTCAAAGGGCAACCGGTAACATTAACGGACTCATTCATGGAGACAGTAAAATTGACCGGAGAGGGGGCCGCCGAGGCATTATGCTGTGGGAAGAAAACACAGCCGAGCACAAAAATAAATGATTTAACTGAATTGATAGGCTTATTCATGTCCGAGAGTCTATACAGATTTGGGGGTATTGAGAACGCCAAAACTTAGAATATGATCGGAATATTGTTGAAAAAATCGCTGCAATCCGTCCCTGTGGCCCTGCCCGGAACAACAGAATTGGACATAATAAGCTACACGTGCCTACCCTATAAAGAGGGAAGAAAAACTCGATATTGACGTTAGCGGACAATCGGTCCATATCACGGGTATGCAAAATTATGATCCAACAGATAAATCCAATTGGCACTCAACAACAATCCTTGCGTTAAGACGCGGAGATGAAATCGTTGTTGCTGGCGATGGGCAGGTTACGCTCGGTAACACTGTTCTGAAATCAAACGCTCGGAAAGTTCGTAGACTCGGCAAAGGTGGAACCGTTATTGCCGGTTTCGCAGGGGCAACGGCAGATGCCTTTACCCTGTTCGAACGGCTTGAATCGAAACTCGAAGCCCATCCGGGTCAATTGCTGCGCGCCTGCGTCGAGCTTGCCAAAGACTGGCGCACTGACAAGTACCTTAGAAAACTAGAAGCTATGATGGCGGTCTGTGACGAGACGACGGCGTTGATCCTCTCCGGCACGGGCGATGTCGTCGAACCCGAAGACGGGATCATAGGAATTGGCTCTGGTGGAAATTACGCCCTGTCTGCTGCACGCGCCCTGATCGAAAGCACTGATCTCTCCGCCGAGGAAATCGCCAGAAAATCTATGAAAATCGCGGGTGATATCTGCATCTATTCCAATCAGAACATTGTCATTGAAAAGCTTTAAACATGCCTTCTGTCCCGAACGCCGCCCATAGCGAAAAGTCCGACACGCTGTCTTTTACCCCTCGCGAGATTGTCTCCGAACTCGACCGCCATATCATCGGCCAGACCGCTGCCAAAAAAGCGGTGGCAATTGCCCTGCGCAACCGCTGGCGCCGCCAGCAACTCGATCCGGCTCTGCAGGAAGAAATCTATCCGAAAAACATCCTGATGATCGGCCCGACCGGCGTAGGTAAAACCGAAATTGCAAGGCGTTTGGCCAAACTCGCGCAGGCTCCCTTTATCAAGGTTGAAGCCACCAAATTCACCGAGGTTGGATATGTCGGAAAAGACGTTGAAAGCATCATTCGTGACTTGATGGAAGTAGGGCTCCGCCAGACGCGTGAAAAAATGAGAAAGAGCGTCGAAGCTAAAGCCGAACTCACCGCCGAAGACCGTATTCTCGATGCGCTGGTGGGCGAAGAGTCAGGTGAGGGAACAAGGCAACTCTTCCGCAAGCAACTCCGTGAAGGATCGCTCGACGACAAGGAAATCGAAATCGAAATTCAGGACAACCCGTCAAGCCAGATGCCGAGCTTTGATATCCCCGGTATGCCCGGCGCATCCATGAGCATGGTCAGCATCGGTGACATGTTCGGCAAAATGGGCGTGCGTACCAAGCACCGCAAAATGACGGTGAAAGCCGCCCTCGCGGCATGTCTCACCGAAGAAGCCGACAAATTGCTCGACGAAGAGAAAATCCTCGAAGCCGCCCGCGACATGGTGCAGCAAAACGGAATAGTGTTTATCGACGAGATAGATAAAATCGCGGCTCGTCAAGATGTGCGCGGCGGTGACGTAAGCCGCGAAGGTGTTCAGCGCGACTTGTTGCCACTGATCGAAGGCACGGTGGTTTCCACCAAACATGGACCCGTCAACACCGACCACATCCTCTTTATTGCATCGGGGGCGTTCCATTACGCCAAGCCTTCCGATCTTCTCGCAGAATTACAAGGCCGCCTCCCGATCCGTGTCGAGCTGTCATCCCTGACGGAATCCGATTTCCGCAAAATTTTAACCGAAACCGAAGCCTGCTTGTTGCGCCAGTACAAGGCCCTGATGAAAACCGAAAATGTTACACTCGAATTCGATGACGCGGCGATTGATGAAATTGCCCGCGTGGCCTTCGAAGTAAACGAAAGTGTCGAAAATATCGGCGCCCGCCGCTTGCAAACGGTCATGGAAAAACTGCTCGAGGATCTGAGCTTTGACGCAACCGAAAAATCCGGCCAGACAATTAAAATCACGGCGGAAACTGTTCGCGAAAAAGTGGCTGAACTCTCGAAGAACCACGACCTCAGCCAGTTTATCCTTTAATCGCCCGCCCGTTTTCGCCGCAGCAAAATATAATAGGCCCCCTTGCCGCCATGCTTTCTCTGGGCGTGAGTAGCGGAAAGGACAAAGGGCGCAAAACGCGGGGCCATCACCCACAACGGCAGATTTTTGTTGAGCACGCCCTCGGCCGCTCCGGTCGAAGTATTGCGGCCCTGTCCGGTAATCACCAACAGGCAGCGGGACCCTGCCTCGATATGCCGTCCCAGAAACCGTGAAAGTGCGGAATGGGCTTTGTGCTCGGTCATGCCGTGCAGGTCGATGGTGCCGTCAATATCCATGTCCCCGCGTTCGAATTTCGCTTTTGTCCGCTTGTCAATCTGCGCGGGACGGGCAAGCGAGGGTGAAGAGTCAGGCGAAAGATGGTGTTCATGCTCAATTCGGGTAAATTTCACCCTTCTTTTGCGGGAAATCTCGGTTAGATCAAGCTCATAAAGCTTGGAATCTGGGCGGTGAACGGTCTTCCGCCCTTTCAGGGGAACAATATCATTGCTGAACACCCCCCACAGCTCGGCATCCGTTTCGGAAATTGCCTTTTTGCGGGGCGTTTTTTTGGTTTTTATATCCGGCGGCTTTTCTGGCATAATAAATATTGCTACTTTCACAAGAGAATAAGGATAAGCCTGTTCAGAGGATAAAAAAATATGAATTCTTTCGGTAAATGGCATTTTGGGAAAAAAACGAGCCGAGCACTATTCGCCGGTCTCGCGGCGACGCTGATTGTGATATCGGCTGCTTTGCCGTCCCGCGCCGAGTTCGTCAAATATGATAAAGCAAAAGTGTTAGCCTATCCAACCACTCCGGAAGAAATCATTCTGGACTTTGTCAAGCTGGCGAATATTACATCTCCGGAATTCCAGAATATGGTCGTAAAGACCGAGAAATATAAGGCAATACCGGAGAACGAGCGCGCATCGTATCTTCAGGTGGAGATGATGCGCCTCAACAAAAAGTTCAACACGCTCAACCCTAGAAAGAACGGAATCCTGATCCGTATCGGTGTGAAAGTTATGTTCGATAACATGGCCGACAGACAATCTTCTCTGACTATCCAATTCCCGTCGGAAGGCTTGGTCTATTTCCCGTACTATTACGGCGGGCTTCCTGTGGCTGTTCTGGTCAACGGGATTGAAGACTTCCAGAAAATTTATCTAACGGGTGAAGAGCGCCAGCAAGTGGCTTCTGTCATCGACCCAACATCGGACTCGACCTTGATTCTGGATTTGAGACCGGTGAGCGCATCCGTAACCCAACCCGTTATGCTTGATGGTGAGCCTCAATATCCTCTTCTCTGCGATATTGTCTATATCGGTATTCACAACAAGGAATCGGATCAGGTCTGGGCATGGCAGCCGGATGAAGAAAAGGAAAAACCCAAAACCGATCAGATTCCGACGAAAGCCGAAGGTTTTGACTCTCCCCAATAGGAACTGACAGCCGGAAATGTGGAACAGGATTGATCCCTTGATACAACCGATCACTCGCAAGGTGGAGCAAACCAATCCGCGCATGGAAATCCGCCGCGATGAATCCGAACATTACGGCGGCCGGAAAAAGGGAGGAGGGGAAGATGCGGCATCCTCGATCCCGTGGGAAGATACCACGGTTGTATCGGTTGCGGGCCTCAGGAGCTTTCTTCAATCTTTGCTTGGCGGAGCATCCTCATCCGGCACAACTGAGACCCTCGCTGAAAGTGAGCTGGAGCCACCTAAACAAGAATTCCACGAACCGGCAAACACTTATGTTTCCCGCGCCACTCACGCTTACCAATCGACGGGCAAGGCCGTGCATGATCGCAATGTCGGGGAACCCCCTCCCATCACCACCGGAGCAAACGCCGTTACGCTCGGCGCGGATTTCGGGGAGGAAGAACTGAACCGGATCGGGGAGTATATCGACCGTCTTGCTAACCTTGAACAAAGCGGCATACCCGAAATCACCCTGCGCCGTACACTCGGCTTTCTGGATGCAATAGGACAGGGAATTGATGATGCCCTGTCCGTATAAAACTTTATAAAAAGAATTTTGATTAGTAGCGGTACTGTTCCGATTTGTAAGGACCCTTGACATCCACGCCCAGATAGTCGGCCTGATCCTTGGTCAGAACGGTCAGTTTCGCGCCGAGCTTGTCGAGGTGCAAACGCGCGACCTTTTCATCCAGATGACGCGGCAGAACATAAACCTTGTTCTGATACTCACCGTGATTGGTCCACAATTCGATCTGCGCCAAAGTCTGGTTGGTAAACGACGCTGACATCACAAAGCTCGGATGACCGGTGGCGCAGCCCAGATTGACCAGACGCCCTTCAGCCAACAGGATAATGCGTTTGCCGTCAGGGAATTCGATTTCATCGACCTGCGGTTTCACATTGTGCCATTTGAGGTTTTTAAGTCCCGCGACTTCGATTTCATTGTCGAAGTGACCGATATTGCACACGATGGCGCGGTCTTTCATTGCCCGCATATGGTCGAGCGTGATGATGGCCTTGTTGCCCGTAGCAGTCACAAACAGATCTGCGCGGGAGACAACCTCTTCGATTGGTAGAACGTCATATCCTTCCATCACAGCTTGCAAAGCACAGATCGGATCAATCTCGGTGACGATCACGCGCGCGCCTTGCGAACGCAGAGACTCAGCAGACCCTTTGCCCACATCGCCATACCCGCACACGACGGCTATTTTACCGGCAATCATCACATCCGTTGCGCGGCGCACACCGTCAACCAGAGATTCGCGGCATCCATATTTGTTGTCGAATTTCGATTTGGTCACTGAGTCATTGACGTTGATCGCTGGGCACAGCAATTGGCCCTTGCGCTCCATCTCGTAAAGACGCAACACGCCAGTGGTGGTCTCCTCGGAAACCCCGCGGATTTCATTAAAATATTTCGGGTATTTGTCATGCATGATTTTGGTCAGGTCGCCGCCATCGTCCAAAATCATATTGGGAACCCAACCGTTGGGACCGTGAATGGTTTGCTCGATGCACCATTCATACTCTTCTTCAGTTTCGCCTTTCCACGCAAAAACCGGAACGCCAGCAGCAGCGATTGCAGCAGCAGCCTGATCTTGGGTCGAGAAAATGTTGCAAGAAGACCAGCGGATTTCCGCTCCCAAAGCAGCCAGAGTTTCAATCAATACAGCTGTCTGGATGGTCATGTGCAGACACCCTGCGATACGGGCACCTTTCAGGGGCTGTTTGGCCCCGTATTCTGTGCGAAGGGCCATCAGGCCAGGCATCTCGGTCTCGGCAATCGCAATTTCGCGCCGCCCCCACTCGGCAAGGGACATATCCTTGACTTTAAAGTCGGAAAACGCGGGACTGTGTGCGGGGGAAGCGGTCATAACAAATTCCTCAAATTCTAGGTGTTTTTCATACAGTATTAAAACTTTTGAGCTAGATTTAGGATGAAAAACAAAGGAATGCAAGCCAAGACAGACCGGAACATAGGCCTGCAGGCAAAAATGGGGCTAAAATGCATCAGGAAACACAGGGTATTTACGTTTATCGTCCGCATCCGCTTCTGGATCGCGCCTTTCTGATCTGCCGGAAAGACCGAAACGGGGAATTGTCTCCGGTCGGGGATTACGCCGTTCTGGACGATAATGAGGATTTACATTTGACCGAAAAGAAACTGATCAATCTGGTCGGACAGATGAACGGCGAGAAAGAGTTGATTTCACTGGGAAATCTGACGGGCTCTCGCCTGTTGTTCCACTGCAAACCGCGCCCTGAAGGGGATCCGCGGCAGGAAATAGTATTTTTCACATACACAGGGCAAGGCGTCTCAAAAGAAAACGCCATCCTGACATTAGAGGGAGTAGAAAATGAAAATTAGTCGTCTCAAAGAAATTTTGACAAGCCACGCCAACAGCGTTTCCGCACAACCTTCGGAAATGGAAATGTCATTCAGTGATGCCGCAGAAGGGATCGTTCGTCACACAACTGACACCAGTCTGCGTGTCGGGTTTGCGCCCAATACACCGAAATACCCGTAAAAGAAATTGAATAGCACTCCTGTTACGAGCCTTTAGTCTCCCGGTGATGAATCTGAACCGGGAGATTTTTATGGTGCAAATATTCACCTATTTCCTCGACCAGCGTTACTGAGCGATGCCGCCCACCAGTACAACCGAAAGCAACCGTCAGATAGGATTTTCCTTCGCTTTGGTAGCGGGGAAGGAGAATGTCCATCATCCCTTTGACGCCGCTCAGGAAAGGATCGTGGGCCGCGTCTCCCCGTACATAATCCTGAACCTCTTGCTCCAGACCTGTTTTTTCCTTGAGCGCCGTCACCCAGTTCGGATTGCGCAGGAACCGCACGTCAAACACCAAGTCGGCTTCACGCGGCAATCCGTGACGATAGGAAAAGGACATCAGAGTGATATTCATCCGGTCATGAAGCAACCCGCCTGCAAATCCTTCGATCACGCGCCGCAAATCGTGAATGGAATATTCGGACGTGTCGACGATGTAACCCGCTTCGTGCTTGAACGGAAATAGCAACGATTTCTCCGCGGTAATCCCGTCAGCTACGGCACGGTCACGAGCCATCGGATGAACACGCCGCGTTTCGGTAAACCTCTTCAGCAACACCGTATCATCAGCGGTCAGGAACAGGATTTTGACATGAAACTGGTTTCGCGCCTTCAGGTTCTTGATCGCGTCCATCAATTTTACCGGATCGAACTGCGCCGCGCGTGTGTCGATGGCCACGGCAACGGACCGACCTTCGACATCTTCTTGTTGCAGCAAAGCGGGGAGTAGGGAGAGAGGAAAATTGTCGAATCCCAGAAACCCGATATCTTCAAGAATATTCATGGCTGAGGATATGCCTGCGCCCGAAAGTCCGGTGACAAAGATGAAAGAGGGGAGATAGGGAGGGTCTGGATTTGTCATCGCTGTTCTATAGCCTCTCCGCGCTCTTCAACCGGACGATAAAGCGCGCCCCCAGCACCGCGCCGGCTTGATCGCGGCGGTTCTCTGCGGTAATCAGTCCGCCATGCGCGTCGACAATCTGCTTTGCAATAGACAGCCCCAGTCCTGAATGCATACCGAAATTCTCGCGGGCGGGCCGCTCCGAATAAAAGCGGTCGAAAATTTTCTCAAGACGGTTTTCAGGTATTCCCGGTCCGCTGTCATCCACGATGACTTTAACGCGTTCGGCATTATGGTCGACGGAAACAATAACCTGTGTATTTCCCGGTGCAAAAGACAAAGCGTTTCCGATCAAATTCTGAAAGACTTGCTCGAGACGTCCGATCTGTCCGTAAATATAAACGGGCAGGTCAAGACCGTTACATATCACGCGGTTATTGGAGTAATTGTCGGTCCCGCGGTGCAGGGGGTCGCGATGGGACTCGATCAAAGGAATAAGAATATCCCTGAGGTCGATCAGAACCATATCATTGCGGGACAACTCGACATCAAGTCGGGTCGATTGGGAAATATCGGAAATCAGACGGTCGATCCGCTGCAAATCGTGAAGGGCGATATCCATCAGCCGCTGGCGGTCTTCATCGTTCTTGACTCGTGGAATGGTTTCCAGCGCGCTACGCAGCGAGGTCAGGGGATTCTTGAGCTCATGGGAAACATCGGCTGAAAATTGCTCGATAGTGGACAAACGGTCCTGCAAACTTTTGGTCATTTCGCGCATGGCGTGGGACAGCTCCCCTATTTCATCCTGACGGTCGCTCATATCGGGAATTTCAACCGAAGACTTACGGCTCAGACGGTAAGCCTCAGCGGCGGTAGCGAGTTTTCTCAAAGGGTGACCGATCAGTCCCGCCAGATACAGGGAATGCGTAATGGTCAAAAGCATGGCCAGTGCCAGAAAGCGGACAACCTGCAACCGCGTTTCGGAGAAATTCTCTTCAACCTCGATATCCCGCCTTACAACCCGTAAACCCGCAATAGGCTTTCCATTTTTGTAAATAGGGGAATAGGAACTTAAAACCAGACCGCCATCTTCGGAGGACCAGGCCGCAATTTTAAGGTTCTCGATATTGGCACTTTGCTCTCCGGAGTTGAGTTTCTGCACATCGCCAAGATCCGGCAACGGTGGCAGGTGGAAAGTCACCGACAACACGCCGATAGCTGAAAGGAATGATTTTTCAACAAGGTTGATGTCATCTTTTTGTTGAAGCCCAAAGGTGCGTCTTTGTGGCAAAGCACCAACATCTGCCACAATGTCTCCCGAGGGAGAATAAATCAGGATTTTTTGATCATTGCGGAAATTGAGCTTTTCGAGAATAGGCACCAGTTCTTCGCTTGATACTTGCTGCGTCCCCTTGAAAATCATCGAAATCAGATCGACATAAAGGAACGTTTCCCCTTCAAGATTATTAAGCTTGGATTCAATCAGATTGTGCCGCGCATTACCCAGATAGGAAACGCCCATCGCCAGTACGAAAACCACCAGCAAATTAAAGCTCAGGATTTTATAGGTCAGACGACTCAGAGGTCTGGGTTTGACCGCCAGAAAGAGGAAATCTTCTGAAGAGTTGTTATCTCTGGAAACAGAATCCTGATGCGTCATGATTCCTTATACCGATACCCGATACCATACAATGTTTCGATATTGTCGAATGCGCGGTCGACATCGCGGAATTTGCGCCGGATGCGTTTGACGTGCGTATCAATCGTCCGGTCGTCGACATAGATGCTCTCACCGTATGCTGCGGAAATCAGCTGGTCCCGCGTGCGGACATGCCCTGGAGAGATGGCCAGAGTTTTGATCAGCAGATATTCGGTCACCGTCAGATTAATCGACTGGCCCTTCCACCGCGTCAGATGGCGGTCGTCGTCAAGCTCCAGATCGCCGCGCACAATGACGTGCTCGGAAGTTTTGCCAACCTGTTGCGGTTTGTCTAGTGGTGCGTACCGGCGCAAAACGCTCCTGACCCGCTCGATCAGCAAACGCTGGGAAAAAGGTTTGGTGATATAGTCGTCCGCCCCGAGCCTCAGCCCCAGAACCTGATCAACCTCGTCATCCTTGGATGTCAGAAAAATAACCGGAACGCTTGATACATCTCTGAGTTTTGTCAAAAGCTCCATCCCGTCCATGCGGGGCATCTTGACGTCGAGAATGCACAAATCGGGATGCTCATCCAGAATACCCTTGAGGCCCACCTCCCCGTCATGAAAGCTCACAACGTCATACCCTTCGGATTCTAGAAGGATTTTAACGGAAGTCACGATATTGCGGTCATCATCAACAAGGGCGATTTTTTGGGTCATGAAAACAGTGTAACAGGACTGGAGAAAGAGAAAAGAACGATGTAGGCTCATCATGACGGAAAAAAAGGAAATGGTGAACCGTGAAAATGCACCGGTCTGATAAATTCTTGGCCCTTGTGGCAGCCCTGACGCTGCTGCCGCTCGGTGTCGCGACTGCCGAAGATATGAAAAACTTCAGTTCCGCTATACTGAAGGCCGAAAAAAGCGGCGGAATCCTTTTTAATGACCGCATGCACGGGGCCAAAATACTGGGCTGGCGTTTTCTGGACAAAAGCAACCAATCCGTGGGAAGGATCGCCGACATTGCCGTTGCCGCTCCCTCTGGGGATTTTGAGGCGGTGTCCGTCGATCCAGGAAATCTCGGCTTTATCAAAATGCTGCGCTTTGATGTGAAGGCCGACAATATAGGGGTTGAGGATCAGGTCATGTTTACCGACCTTGATAAGGGTCAGATATTCAGTCATCCAGAGATGTTTTTCCCCGCTGGTGATCCGGAGGGAACAGTCCGCCTTACAGCTCTGCTGGACGCGCCGGTGCTTATGGAAGGCACAGATGCAATCGGAAAAGTAACCGACACGCTCTCCCCTCTAAAGACCATGAAGCTAGACGCGCTGGTGGTCTATCTGATGGGTGACCGGAAATCGGTGCCGATCCCCTTTTCGCAAGTTAGGGTGGGAGATCGGGGCGGAAAATTGAAAATTGTCGTTACGCCGGATCAGTATAAAATTATGCAGAAATTCGCGAGATAAGAAGGTAAACTGAATGAAAGTCATCGGGCTGACAGGATCGATCGGGATGGGAAAGTCGGTGGCGGCAAATATGCTGCGCCGTCTGGGGCTGCCCGTGTTCGATTCCGACCGCGCGGTCCACGATCTGTTGAACCCCAAGGGGGCGGTATTCGAAACCGTGGCCCTGACTTTCCCTGAAAGCTGGGACAAAAAGAAATTAGTGATCGACCGCAAAAAACTGGGCGAAATTGTCTTTGGTAACGCAGAAAACCGCCAAAAACTGGAATCCATCCTTCACCCGCTGGTGTGGTTTGAGCAAAAGAAATTTTTAAGCGCCGCGCAAAAATCCGGTGCAAAATGGGCTGTCCTCGACATTCCGTTGCTGTTTGAGACGGGCTCGGAACGGAAATGTGATCTGGTGATCTGCGTCGATGCGCCGTTCCTGATCCAGCGCCAAAGGGTTCTGGGCCGCCCGAACATGACTGAAGAGAAATTCTTCAATATTCTGGAAGGGCAAATGCCCAACCTTGAAAAGAAAAGACGGGCTGATATAACAATTGATACTGGCCTTGGCTGCGCCCACACGTTTCGGCAATTGAAAACGCTGGTGGGGCAACTGCAAAAAGGAACTGCGTAAGATGCTCCGCGAAATCGTGCTCGATACCGAAACCACCGGCATGGACCCTGCCGACGGCCACCGCATCATCGAGATCGGCTGTGTCGAGCTGGTCAACCACCTCCCGACAGGTAAAACCTTTCACCAGTATATAAATCCCGAACGCGAAGTGGATGCGGGCGCTGTCGCCGTCCACGGCATTAAAACCGAATTCCTGAAAGACAAACCGACCTTTGCCGAAATCGTCGCGCCCTTTATGGATTTTTGCGAAGGCGCAACAATGGTGATCCACAACGCCGAATTCGATGTGAAGTTTCTGAACGCTGAACTGAAGCCCTTTGGATACAAGCCGATCAAACTGACCGAGGTCGTCGATACATTGCTGATGGCGCGCAAGAAATTCCCTGGGTCTCCGGCAAACCTTGATGCGCTTTGCCGTCGTTTTGGTGTTGATCTCTCGGCTCGTGAACTCCATGGCGCTCTACTTGACGCGCAATTATTGGCCGACGTTTATCTGGAGCTTTTGGGTGGTCGCCAGCACGGATTGGGTCTGGGGCAGGAGAAAACCATTCAGGCCGAAGATGGCGCTCAGGTTTACATTAAAAGCAAGAAAGACCGCCCCTACCGCGAACCACGGATATTCCCCCCATCCGAAGAAGAGCTTGGGGAACACAAAAAAATGGTTGCCGGATTAAAAGAGTCCTTGTGGTAAATCTTTGAAACGTGGCAGGTTTCTGTCTTTATCCGATAAAAGAATATCCCGCACCCCAACTGGCCATTCAATCGCAAGGTCGGGATCGTTCCACAAAATCCCCGCGTCATGCTCTTTGTTATAGGGAGCAGAAACTTTGTAGAAAACTTCAGTATTATCCTCAAGCGCACAAAACCCGTGCGCAAACCCTTTCGGAACAAACAACATCCGGTCATCCTCGGCGGCAATCTCGCAACAGACATTCCGGCCTGTCCTCAAATCGACAACCACATCGAAAATTCGCCCGCGGTGAATGCGCACCAGCTTGTCTTGCGCAAAGGGTGGTATCTGGAAATGAAGGCCGCGAATGGTCCCACGCCTCAGCGTCATGGAAATATTATCCTGAACAAAATCGCAATCAATTCCCGCCGCTTTGAAATCCGCTGCGTTGAAAACTTCGGCGAACATTCCGCGTGCATCCTCGAACCGCGGATAGGAAACCAGCAATGGCCCGTCAATATCAAAGGGGGTCATGGAAATTTTCATCTCAGTAATCAATCCGCGTCAGGTAAAGCCCGTCGGGTGGTGACGTCGGTCCACCATGCTTGCGGTCCTTGGCTTCAAGGGCCGTGCGCACATCGTCGGGCGTCCATTTTCCTTGCCCGACCAGCACCAGCGTCCCGACCATATTGCGCACCTGATGATGCAGGAACGACCGAGCCTCGAAATAAAAGCTGATTTCCAGCCCACCCTTCGGCAAAAGCAGTTCTTCAATGTCCGCGCGCTCCAATGTTTTCATCGGCGACTTGGCTTGGCACTCCGCCGCGCGAAAAGTTGAGAAATCGTGATGGCCCAAAAGATACTTGGCCCCTTCGCGCATCGCAGAGACATCAAGATCTCCCCACACATGCCACATCAAAGAGTCCTGAAAAGAGGGAGGCGCAACGCGGTTGAGCAAGCGGTAAGTGTAGAGCTTGTTGATTGCCCCAAATCGCGCATGAAAATCATCAGCAACAATTTCGGCCTTCAGGATGGAAATTTTCTCGTTCCGCAAATGGGCGTTAAGCGCGCGCGCCAGATCATACCCTTCCAGCGGACGATCCCCGTAATCCAGATCGAAATGGGCAACCTGCCCCTCGGCGTGAACGCCGGCATCGGTGCGGCCCGCCACATGAAGGCGGATATCCTGCTGGCAAAATCCGGTAATCGCCTCTTCGATTTTTTGTTGCACGGATGGGATGCCGTCTTCCTGACGCTGCCATCCCGAATAGGGCGTACCCATATATTCGATTGTGAGTTTCCAGCGCTTGAGTGTCATACGAATTTCTGCCCCGTTTTTAAACGCCCGCCATTGATAGCATCGGAAACACTCATCGGCTTGCCGCTCTCGGGTTGAATGCTGGTGACACGGTAACAGGAATCATCCCCGCACACCACATCGCCTTCACTAGAAATTAAAACTCCAGCGGAACCCGACTCGGAAGAGGAAGAGATTTCCCCCTCCAAAATTTTGAATCGCCTGCTGTTTTCATCAAGGCTCCAGCATCCGGGCCAAGGGGTGAAGGCCCTCACTTTACGGTCGATTTCGGCAGCCGGTTTCGACCAGTCGATATGTCCCTCGTCTTTGGAAAGCATCGGCGCATAACAGGATAGGGCGTCATCCTGAATTTCAAGATTCAATTCCTCCCCATTCAGAATCATTTCCAACACATCCTCGATCGTCGACGACCCCAGCGCGGACAAGCTGTCGTGCAAAGATTGTCCTGTCGTCTGCGGACGGATGGCCACGGTCCTTTTGAGGATCATCGCACCGGTATCAAGCCCTACATCCATCTGCATAATGGTAATGCCGCTCTCGGTATCGCCAGCCTCAATGGCGCGCTGAATAGGAGCTGCCCCGCGCCAGCGTGGAAGGATCGAAGCATGAATGTTAAGGCAGCCATATTTCGGCGCATCCAGTACGTCCTTGGGCAAAATCAACCCGTAAGCCGCAACCACCGCAACATCCGCGTGAAGCGCAGCAAATTCGGCCACTGCCTGCGGCCCCTTTTTAAAACTGCGTGGCGTATAAACGGGAATATTGTGACGCTCGGCTACTTGGTGAACGGGAGAAAGGCGGAGCTGCTGCCCTCGTCCGGCAGGGCGCGGTGGCTGGGTATAAACGGCGATCACATCAATGCGTGGATTGGCGATCAGGTTTTCAAGCGCCGGAACGGAAAAGTCCGGCGTCCCCATAAAAACGACTTTTAGGATATCTGCGCTCATGCGCCTTATATAGCCTATCGCGCCATCAGGACATAGAAATAATTATATGACCCATCAGACCTACACACGACACAGGCCTGATAGGCCGGAAGCTTGGAAAAGGTGGTGTCATCCAGAGTATTGGGCGAGGCATCGTTAAAGCTGCCGTCAAAGCGGTTAAGCGCCGGCCCCTTGACACAAGGTGGCGCGCCTGCAGGGTCGTCAATGGGTATTGTCCCGCTTGCAAAGCCCAACTGGGAATTCATGGTTTCGCAAAACGCTGACGTCACATTGGGTAAAACGGCAATCAGCTCGGCCTTATCCGATCCGACTTGAGGGATTTGGCTGGTTGCGAAAAACTCCCACGGACTTCCATCATTGACACCGTCCGGCGGAGCCTTGTACGTGGCCCGTCCACCGTCCGGCGAAAAAACCTGATTTTCTGGCGTAACAGCAATATCACCATACTGCGTTGTGTTGTCATCCGGCGGGGCGAAACGAAGGTCGGCTTCGGACACATTCTTTTCGAGAATGATAGTAACCCCCTTGGCCAGTTCGGCGCCATAACGTTGAACCTGTCCGGCTTTGATAAGCAGGTCTTCGGCGTCAATATTATCCTTATACCCGCCGACATTGCGAATGGCGGCCGTCAATAGCCCGATCAGGACGATCCCGATCAGGACATAAACCAGAATATTCCCGCTTTGATAACCAGATTTCATTGGCAACCTCAATTGTCCTGCGGTCCGATTGTAAGGCAATCTTTAAGATAAGAACAGGCCTCAATCGCCTCTTTTTGGCTATAGCCCGCAAGCCGTGCACGAAACATCCATTGTGCATCCGCCGTCCGAAGCGGGACAATAACGGTCTGCCCTCTGTTCAGGTGTTTGGGCAGTTTGATCATGGCGTTGTAAAGGGCCTGATTGGTACTGGAGCGGTCGGAATAAGCCCCGATCTGGATTTGCCAGCGGGACGTTCCGTCCGGAGAAATTTGAGGGGGGGGCTGGGTGGCGGTCTGGGGTTGCGCTGTTCCATTGGCAGATGGAACGACAATTTGCCCCAAAGAATGAGTGATATCGGTGCCGCGTGTTTCGCGGATGACCGGCGTAATCTGCAACGATTTCATTGCCGGAACGTCGGTGGGGGGATAGGCGTTGCTGGCGGTCACGATTGGTTGCGGAGCAGGCGCGGAGGGTGCGGAACCGCTGGGCTTTCTGGGCGGCAAAACGATGGAAGAGGAAGTGAGGGTGGACGAGGCAATTTGTGGCATTTCAGGCGGCGGAGCCACGCGTCCGGCAGATATCAACTGGGCGATTTTGACGAATCCGCGATCAAGCAGAGTGCGCATATGCTCGTTTCGGCTGTTGGCTGTCCGCCCGCCGAAAACGACGCCGATCAACCGTGTATTGCCGCGCTTGACCGACGCCACAAGGTTAAAACCGGACGCGGCCACATATCCGGTCTTGATTCCGTCCATACCCTGATAGGTACTCATCAACCTGTTGTGATTATGCATGGATCTCCCGTTAAAATAGGCATTTTTTAATCCAAAGACGGAATAATGCCGCGGATAGGTATCAATCAAATATTTGGCGAGTTTTGCCATGTCTCGCGCCGTTGAAACCTGCCTGTAATCGTGAAGCCCTGAGGCATTGACAAAACGTGTTTGGGTCATCCCGATCTGACGGGCTTTAAGATTCATCAACTGCACAAAACGGGCTTCTGATCCGCCCAGATTCTCGGCAACCGTTACCGCCACGTCATTGGCCGATTTGGTGGCAAGCGTGCGCAACGCATCATAAACCGTAATGCTCTGTCCAGGCCGGAGCCCGACCTTGCTGGGCGGCATAGAGGAGCTATGGCTCGATGCGATCAATCGGGTTCTCTCGGATATCTTTCCGGAATCAAGGGCATCGAAAACCAGAGCCATCGTCATGATCTTGGTCAAAGAAGCGGGGTGCAGATTGCGGTCTGCATTTTCCTGCGACAACACCATCCCTGTACTGGCATCAATGACGATCGAGGCATATTTCAGATTGGGTCCCGCTGAAGACCGCCTTTTTTTGTTTCCGGCCAAAGCGTCAGTCGAGAACATTGCCGTGCAAAGGAACAGGCAAAGCGTGAGAAAAACGGTTGTGGAAAAAAAGGAAAATTTCACCGCACCCCTCCATGAGATGTGCCGCGAAGATAAGGAAGAAAGCCAGGAATTGCGTTTAAGAACAACATGACAACCGGAACCATAATTCCGAGTCTAAAGAACTTCCTTTCGCCTGTCCATTTTGATCATTTCGCAAAGCAAAAATCTCCAACAGAAATTATCGAAAAATGAAAATAAAATTATGACAAAGTGCGGCAATTTATTTGCTGCAGCGCAAAAGAAAAATCTTGACTTATGCATACAACCAAATAAATAATTTGTGGCAGCGCAAAAAAATGTGATATCTTTTTACCGCAACTGCGAACTTCCCTTGAAGGGGATTTCCAACAAAGGGAATGGAGAAAGAAATGGCAACGAAAACACCGAAGAAAAAGACGACAAAATCATCGGCATCGAAAGCTGCACAGCCGGCCAAGGCAGCCAAGGCTGCACCTTCAACGGTTATTCCTTTCGCACCGATCGGAGCAGAGGCGCTTAATCCTTTCGGAAGCGCTATGGGCGCCAAAGCACCTGAATTCAAATCTTATTTTACAGCTATGGAGACGAACATGAGCAACTACAAAGACCAATACGAAAAAATGACCGGCGACGCTTCTGCTGCAATGCGTCAACAAATTGAAAGCTATGTTCAGGTTGGCACCAGCCTGATGAAAGGCTCCGAAGCAATTATGAAGGCTTGCATGGAACTGGCTCAGGATTCTGCGGAACGCAATGCTGCAGCATGGAAAAGTTTGATGGCTTGCCGCACCATGAACGAAGCGGCTGAGCAACAGAACAAAATGGCTCAAGCCAATCTTGACGAAGCAATGTCGGCGGCTACCAAAATCTCTGAAATGACCATTAAGGTCTGCACCGAGGCTTGTGAGCCTCTGGGTGAGCAAGTGACCAAGGCTATGAAAAAAATGTCTGCCTAAGGGTTGGATAGAGAAATGAAGACAGGGCCTCTCCGAAAGGGTGAGGCCCTTATCTTTTGATCTTTACCGAGAACTTTGCTAAGAATCCGTCACAATGACATACCCTGACGACCCTGACCGTTTTGATAACAACCGCACCCCCGATGAGGGGCGCGAAGACGGGCTGGCGCTCAAGACTCGCCCCAAAACCAAAAAACCGGCGATGTATAAGGTTTTGCTGCTAAACGACGACTATACGCCTATGGAATTTGTGGTGCACATACTGGAGAGGTTTTTCAGCAAAACCCGCGATGAGGCCACCGACATTATGCTGCACGTTCATCGCCGCGGCGTGGGTCTGTGCGGCGTCTATACATACGAAGTTGCCGAAACCAAAGTGAACCAAGTCATGGATTTCGCCCGCGCCAACGAACAACCCCTCCAATGCACGATGGAAAAAGAGTAAACGGGAGAATAGCTACTTTTGTCCTTCAGAGGGCTCCCAAATGGCGTGGCATTTGTTTTCTATACATTTTGCCTCAACTACAGTCCGGTCTGAGAAATCAAGCGGTTCTTGCCTCGCCCCTGAATCATCAACACGCCGTAGGCATTCATAGTAGGCCTGAGCTAAATCCTTGTGGATGGGGCTAGGCGGTGAATAGCCGCTCTGAACCAGAACGCAATCCGAGTCCCCCTGACAGGAATTCTTTCCCCAAAAAATACTCGAGCAAGAAGGGGGGAGGGTATAAGCCGTAGGTCTTTGATGTGAACCGCTAAGAAAGGAAGAAAGTTCGGAAGCTGGAACAACCCACCAGATAACAAGACCCAGAAGAAGAAAAGGAATAACGAACAGAGCTACAAAGCCCGCAACTATGCCTTTTCCAACCCTTCCCAGTTTTTCTTGTGGTGTAAACCTGTATCTTTGATACAAGCGCAGCAAAGCCCAGAACAAAAAAAGCGCGGGAACGATATAGGAGATAAGCTGGTTACTCTCCATTTACACGACCCCTTCCGGAAAAATTGATTTGGGATGGAAAGGATGAAAATTTTTCGGCGCATAAACGGCTCGGACTGCAATACGCGGTGACGGAGCCCTGTCCCTCCGCCACATACGGGATGCAATGCTGACGGGATTGGGCAGAGAAATTGGCCTCCCCCTGAGGCAGGTGTTTCTTGTTAAAGGCCACAGGCCATCCACACGGACCGTTAATCAAAGCACAGTCACCATCATCTTTGCACAAACGCCATTCCGTCAGGACAGGCGCAATTGCTGGTTCCTGAGATGTACGGGAATTTTCATTTCCAGTGGCGGGGCCGACCGCATTGGCAAAAACAAAAAACATCCAAAGGAGATATCCTGTCAAAAGGAGCGCAAAAACGATCCCTATTCTCTCAAGAAAATTTCTGAACGCACTGGCGTTTTCCGGATCTTTTAGAGAGTCGATTTGTCTCTTGAACAAGTGGAAAAGAACCGCAAAAGCAAGCGCCAGAATGATGTGTGGGGAGAATTTATCCATATCTCGTCGCATCACTCCTGAAATACGGTATTTTGTTGCACGTAAAGGCCCAACTGATCTGACCAAAAAGTAAATACCATGACTTGGCGTAAAAGATAAAGAAAAAGACCGTATTTTGTAAAAATCTTAACTTTTGCAAAATATGGCCTAGGCTAATATAGTAAGGATATTAACCGGTCGGATTTCACGATGCTCTCTCGCACCCTCGAACAAACCCTGCATAAAGCGTTGGCCGCGGCCAGCGACCGTCAGCACGAATTCGCAACATTGGAACATCTGCTCTTGGCTCTGACGGCCGATCAGGATGCCATTGCGGTGCTCCGCGCCTGCGGAGTCGATGTGGCCGAGATGCGCGAACAAATCGAAACCTATCTCGATACCGATCTGGTTTATTTGGTGAACCCGCATGTAGCTGAATCAAAGCCTACCACGGCGTTCCAGCGCGTGTTGCAACGCGCGGCTATCCATGTCCAGTCTTCAGGCCGCGAAGAGGTGACGGGTGCAAATGTATTGGTTGCCCTCTTTAGCGAGCGCGAAAGCCACGCTGTCTATTTCCTGCAACAACATGATATGACCCGCTTTGATGCGGTGAACTATATTTCGCACGGCATTGCCAAAGTGCCGAGTCAGACGGGTGATGAGCCCCGCCGCACCCCCAAAGGTGCGGAAGAAGATGAAGAGGCGGGCGTCAAAACCGGACAGGATGCCCTGAAAGCTTATTGCATCAACCTCGATGAAAAAGCGAAAAAGGGCAAAATCGACGTTCTGGTTGGTCGCGAGAAAGAAGTCGAGCGCACGATCCAGATCCTCTGCCGTCGTAGCAAAAACAATCCGCTTTATGTAGGTGATCCGGGCGTCGGGAAAACAGCAATTGCCGAAGGTCTCGCCAAAAAGATTGTTGATGGTGACGTACCTGAAGTCCTGATTGGGTGCACGATTTTTGCCCTTGATATGGGTGCTCTTCTGGCGGGTACACGTTATCGCGGCGATTTCGAAGAACGATTGAAATCGGTTCTCTCGGAATTGCAAGACATGAACAATGTTGTTTTATTTATCGACGAAATCCACACGATTGTGGGCGCGGGCGCAACATCCGGCGGCGCGATGGACGCATCGAATTTGCTGAAACCTGCACTGGCATCGGGCGGGCTACGGTGCATCGGTTCGACGACTTACAAAGAATACCGCAACCAGTTTGAAAAAGACCGCGCTCTCGCGCGGCGCTTCCAGAAAATCGATATCGAAGAACCCTCAATCGACGACACAATTCGTATTTTAAAAGGTCTCAAACCTTACTACGAAGATCATCACAAAGTGAAATACACGAGCGAAGCGATCAAGGCCGCCGTTGAACTCTCGGCGCGTTATATCAGCGACCGCAAACTCCCTGATAAGGCAATTGATATTATCGACGAAGTCGGCGCAGCCCAGATGCTCTTGCCCGCTTCACGGCGCAAGAAAACAATTGGCGTAAAAGATATCGAAGGCGTGGTCGCGGCCATTGCACGTATTCCGTCCAAAGCGGTCAGCAAAGACGACCGTGAAGTGTTGCAACATCTCGAACGCGATTTGAAAACGATGGTCTTCGATCAGGAACAAGCCATTGCAGCATTATCCGACGCCATCAAACTTTCCCGTGCCGGTCTGCGTGATCCTGAAAAACCGATTGGCTGTTATTTGTTCTCAGGTCCCACTGGTGTGGGGAAAACCGAAGTCGCCAAACAACTCTCCCGCACACTGGGGATCGAACTGATCCGCTTTGATATGTCGGAATATATGGAACGACACGCCGTTTCGCGCCTTATCGGTGCGCCCCCGGGCTATGTGGGGTATGAGCAGGGAGGTCTTCTCACCGAAAAAGTCGATCAACATCCGCATTGTGTGTTGCTGCTTGATGAGATTGAAAAGGCGCACCCCGACCTCTTCAATATTTTGCTGCAGGTCATGGACTACGGCAAACTCACCGATAATAACGGCAAGAGCATTGATTTCAGGAATGTCATTCTGATTATGACGACGAATGCCGGTGCCGCACAATTGGCCAAAGCCCCGATGGGATTTGAATCGGATCGTCGTGTCGATGACGATCAGGAAGAGATTAAACGCCTCTTTACACCGGAATTCAGAAACCGCCTTGATGCCATCATTCCGTTTGCCCCGCTGTCGCATAAAACCATTCTGCGGGTCGTTGATAAATTCGTGATGCAGCTTGAGGCCCAGCTCTCCGACCGTCGCGTCACGATCTCGCTCTCCGATAAGGCCCGCGAATATCTGGCGGATCAGGGGTACGACCCCGTGATGGGCGCCCGTCCGCTGGCCCGTGTGGTGCAGGAAAAAATCAAAAAACCGCTGGCCGAAGAGTTGCTGTTCGGAAAGCTGAGGGAGGGCGGTTCGGTTCACGTGGACTGCGTAAAAGGAGAGCTTGTATTCAGCTCTCAGGCTGAAAAGAAAGCCCCATCCAGAAAATCTGATACATCGGAAAATGTATAAATGACAGATAAACCTTTGATCCTGATTGCAGATGATAACGCAAATGACCGCGCAGCCATGGCTGATGCGCTGACAAAAGCCGGATATGGCGTGATTCAGGCTATCGATTCCGGTTCGGCTCGTAGAGTGGCCCGCGAACATGACGTGGCGGTGGCCATCATCGACCATTTTATGACGCCGCATGACGGGGTGGAATTTGCCCGTTATATGCAACTCGATAAAATCAATATCCCGATGTATCTGGTTACACACGACGACGATTCTGGCCTTCTGGCCGAGGCCAGCAAACTGGGTTTTGTCGGTTTACTGAAAAAACCGGTATCGTCCGAACGTCTGGTCAGCGCGGTTGATCGTGGCCTAAAGCTTCGCCGGAAATCAGTCTGACCCGTTCAGGGCAGGATCTCAAAAATCGCATCAATCTCAACCGCTACCCCGAATGGCAGATTGGTCGTACCAACAGCAAAGCGGGCATGACGCCCCTTGTCCCCCAGCGCCACCACCATCAGATCGGACGCCCCGTTGACCACAGCCGGATGCTTGTCGAAATCGGGGGTGCAATTAACAAACCCACCCAGTTTTACGCAACGAACCACACGCGACCAGTCGCCGCCAATCGCATCGCCCAGCTGGGCGAGGATATTGAGGGCGCAGGCCCGCGCTGCTTCTTGCCCTTGCTCGACCGAAAGCCCATCCCCCAACCGCCCAATATGGAGTTTTTCACCGTTCAGGAACGGGATTTGTCCCGCAATGAAAAGCTGGGAACCTGAAATAACATAAGGCACGTAATTGGCGGCGGCGGAAGCCGGCTTGGGAAGGGAAAGCCCCAGTTCGGCAAGGCGTTTTTCAGGTGAGGTCATGGCATAATCTCCTGTTTCAGGTTCTACTTGGGACTTGATTATTGGGCCAATTTAGGCCATCACTGGAATCGGAACAAGGGATAAGGTGTAACGCCATGAAACTCTTTGATTTTATATTCAAAATTACCGGGGCGCAAAGTCAGGTTCACATCTGGTTTGTCACCGCTTTTTCCAGCGCGAAAAAGGTCGGTACGGATCAGTTGGGCAACACCTATTATGAAGCCAAAGCACGCAAAGGCTACAATCACCCGCGTCGCTGGGTGATGTATAAAGGCGATCCGGAGCCAAGCACCGTTCCACCCGAATGGCATGGCTGGCTGCATTACCAGACGGATGCAATCCCGAGCGCAGCCGAACAATCCTATCGCCGTGAATGGCAAAAAGCGCCGCGCGCAAATATGACAGGAACAACCGCAGCCTACCATCCTGCGGGCCACTTGTTAAAAGGGGGGCGCCGCGATGCGGCCACGGGTGACTACGAAGCGTGGGTTCCTCCCGCGGCAAAATCGAATTAAGGGAGTCTAGAGAATGTCACGCAGTGTTGTTGAAACAGTATTGGGCGCATTTGTTTTGGTCGGCGCTCTGATCTTTTTGGTCTTCAGCTACAGCGAAGGTGATGCTGGTACGGTCAGCGGTTATAAAATCTCCGCGAACTTTTCAGGCATAGGTGGATTAAAGGTCGGAGACGAAGTTCAGGTCAGCGGCGTCAAGGTTGGTCAGGTCGCCAAAATCGAACTGGACTCGAAACAATACCTCGCCAAGGTCACGATGGAAATTGACAAGAATGTCGAGGTTCCCGATGACACTGTGGCCCTCATCAGCAGTCAAAGTCTGCTCGGTGGAAAATATATGGCTCTCGAACCCGGCGGATCGCCGGACATGCTCGAAGACGGTGGCGAAGTCACATTTACACAGGCTCCTCAAAATCTGGAAGAATTGTTGGGCAAGTTCATCTTCTCCGCAAGCAACAAATCGGAAGCCGCAACGACGGATGCGACTCCCGCTCCGGCGCCTGCACCTGCACCCGCTCCCGCTCCCGCAGTTGAGGCCCCTTCTGAAGAAGAAGCAGCACCGTCGGTTGATGAAGCTGTCCCAGCGGAACCTCAAGCGGAATAATGAAAAAAACGTTCAAGTCTTTTATTCTCTCGGCGCTCGCTTCTATCTGTCTATTGGGAAGTGTTGGTGATGCAAACGCCCTGACCTACGAAGAATACCCGACCATCCGACTTCGCTCTCTTGATAAGATCACAGCGCGCACGCTGACCTTCGACGCGCAGGTGGGGACCGTTATCAAATTTGGTGATATCTACATCAAGATTCTTGCCTGCCGCAAACCTCCCGCTGTCGAAAAAACCGAAAGCGCTGCCTTCCTCCAGATTTGGGAAGTCGATAAGACCAAAGAGCAATCGCGCTGGATTTTTTCCGGCTGGATGTTTGCGTCGTCACCATCTCTCTCCGGTATGGACCATCCGGTCTACGATGTTTGGGCCATTGATTGTCTGGGCAAAGACCCTGACCAACCTCTTCCGCCGACCGAGCCGTCAAGCGAAAAACCGCTACAAGGTGAAGGTGAAGTCAGCGCCGATCAAATTAAGGAGCCCGAAGCCGCACCAGAACAGACTCTGGATACCCAACCGGAACCAACGCCTCCACCCTCGGAACAACCCGCACCGGAAACTGAAACTTCGCTAGAGGATGAGGCGCAGCCGCAGGAAACCACCCCCGAACAACAGCCGGAACAAAAACCCGAACCCGAATCTTTTGACGGAATTTATTAGAAAAGAAGAAGTGAGAACAAAATAAGAACTTTTTCCTTGACAAAAAGAACAAAGTAAGAACATACTGATCTCGAAACGCCAGAATTGTGTGTTTTGTTGCTGTCTCCCGAATTTTCCCGTTCGGGGCAGGAAGGTTTCCCGTTTGACTTGCGCCGCTTCCCTTATCGGGGGCGGCGCGATTTTTTTTGAAAAGGAGAAAAAGAAATGCCCACCCTGATGCCAACCGATCAGAACAACAACCCTATCCCCGCCTTGAGACTAAAGGATGCCGGCTCGCATAAAATCACCGCCACCGCAACTTCGGCCCGAAACAGCACGGCCTTTGATGCGGAAACGCAAATCGTTTCGCTTTATGCGACGGTTGGGGTCTATATCAAATTCGGAACATCGACTGTGACCGCAACAACCTCTGACCATTATTTTCCGGCGGGGGTTTATTACGATTTTGCAATCGGCGGTGACGGATCCGCTCACAAAACCCATATGGCCGTCTTGCGCGAATCGACCGATGGAACGGTTTATATTTCCGAAAAGCTCTAACCTCTGGCCTGAAAAGCGGTGAGGATTGTCCCGTCATCGAGATAATCCAACTCGCCGCCGATCGGCATGCCATGAGCCAGACGGCTGACCGGAATGTTGTAATCGGTCAGCATATCCATGACCACATGCGCGGTGGCCTGCCCGTCGACAGTGGCAGGCAGTGCGAGAATGATTTCCCGGGGGGGAGTGTCTTTCACGCGGGTCTGAAGAGTGGACAGGTTGAGATGATCGGGACCGATCCCGTCAAGGGCGGATAACACCCCTCCCAAAACGTGATATGTTCCGCGAAATCCGCCTGTGCGCTCGATGGCCCACAAATCGGTGAGGGTCGCCACGATACAGATCAAGCTTTTATCACGCGCCGGATCGCTGCAGACGCGGCATGGCGACGTATCGTCAAGTGCCCCGCACACCGGACAGGTCTTGATCTGCGCGGCTGCCTCTTCCATTGCGTTGATCAGAGGCAATAACATCTCGTCTTTTTTGGTGATAAGGGTAAGAGCCGCCCGCCGTGCTGAACGTGGGCCCAGCCCGGGCAACACTGCCAGGCGGCGAATCAAATGCGCCAACGGCCCGTCATCTTTCATGAGGGACCTCTTTCGGAAGAGGCAAAGGAAATTCCTGCAAATCGGAATGGATAAAATCCGGGTGAACGCCAAACGACAACGCCAGATCCTGTGTATGCCGCATCATCTCGACCGGACCGGAACAATAAAGACGCAGCATGGAAAAATCATCCCGCTGGCTCAAGGCCACATCGCCAACCAAA
The DNA here is from genome assembly GCA_029558635.1 of Pseudomonadota bacterium. Classification (GTDB taxonomy): domain Bacteria; phylum Pseudomonadota; class Alphaproteobacteria; order Micavibrionales; family Micavibrionaceae; genus UBA1573. The sequence continues at coordinate 113,233 of JAKQEE010000416.1, forward strand.
CCATGGGCAATCCCACCCTCTTCGTCATGCGACAAAACCGGAGAATAGGAGAGCGAGGGAAAAATATGCGTCAACTCTTCCAGTTTTTGATGCGCGTAAAGATCGGACTTCGACCGTCCGCCGTGATAAATCATCACCGGACGCTCCGGCGCATCGATCAATGCCTGCTCCATAATAGCCAGCAAAGGTGCCAGACCCGTTCCACCCGCCACCAGCAATAACGGATGCGTACAGTCGGCCTGATACAAACATCCGCCGCCATACCCTGAAATCGGAATGACATCTCCGGTTTTCAGTTCACTGGTGGCATAGGCTCCGGCCCCGCTATGCCCGCTACGAACATGAAATTCCAACGTATGACCGTTGGCGGCGTTGGCCACCGAATAGGGACGCGGTGAAAAGGATGGAAATTCCAACAATGCGTATTGTCCGGCATGGTGCAACGGGAACGGATCACCGGTCGGTTCAAATCTGAGAATCCTCACCCCATTGGGGGTGGGGTCGGACGCAAATGCAAGTCGGCCTTCAAAAGAAATCATGTATAAGGATTTAGGATATTTAAGGAGAGAGCGGAAGCCCTAAAAATCGATCAGCATCGTGCGGGACAGGCCAAATCCGTTAAAATCGCTCCGGCAGGCATTGGTATAGGCCCCCGAAAGACCGACAACGATCCAGTCGCCTTCGGCAACATAATCTGGGAGCATAAACGGCCCCTTCATCATATCAAGCGAATCGCAGGTCGGCCCACAAAAACGGAATTCCTCGCATTTTTCCGACGGGACGACAAAATCGGGATGTTTTGGAACCAGATGAACGGGAAAACGTACCGCACCTTGCCATTTTGCTGCCTCTACCAGCCCGCCATAAACCCCGTCATTGAGGTAAAGGGCTTTGTCTTTCCGTTGTTCAACTCGAACAACCAGCAATCCAGCCTCGGCGGTCAGCGCCCGCCCCGGCTCGCAATAAAACGGCAGGTCTTCCAGATGATGATCCTGCACAGCTTGGCGGATGACATCCATAAAGGCGGATAGCGGCGCAACCTCCTGCCCCGGATAGGGCGCAGGAAAACCTCCCCCGACATCGAGCGCATCAACTTTAACGCCAGCGCGGCGGATAACCTCGGCCGCCAGAGCAATGCCGCGCGCAAAAACATCCACATTAGTCGATTGCGTTCCCGGATGGAACATCAACCCAAGCTTTGAACAAACCAGTCTGGCTTCATGTAATAGGAATGCCGCCCCCTTGGGTGTTGCGCCGAACTTGGCTGAGAAATCAACCGTCGCCTCTTTGTTTTTGGGCAACGCCAAACGCACAAAGATTTCAAGATCATTTGCCAACTGCGTTTCATGAACGATCTTGTGCAGCTCATCAATTGTATCGGTCACGAAAACGCGCACGCCGTGATCGAAATAGGCCTCGCGGATGGCCTCGCGAGATTTTACCGTATGCATAAAATGGATTCGTGCATCAGGAACCAGCCGTCGGACCAGTCGCACCTCATCAATCGAGGCGGCATCGAATGTAGTAATGCCTGCTTCGGCCAGAGTGATAATGACACCTTCGTCGGGATTGCATTTAACTGCATACATCACCGTTCCTGAAAACTGGGATAAAAAATCGTGCGCCTTTTGCGTGAGTACAGGACGGCGAAACAGATGAACCGGATGGGCAGGATGAATCTTGTGAACGAGCTTCTCGACACGGGATGAAACATCCCGTTCAAGGGCAGGCGTAGAAAAGACAATCGGTCCAGTCACCCGCAAACTCCTGTTGCCAGTTCATTCTAGGAAAGAGTCATTAAAACGGAATTAAGATTACTGAAGAGTAACGGCGTCCAGATCGTTCTGTCTGGCCAGTACCACGGCCCCTTCGAGTGAATCGACCAGAGTAAGCGCCGTCCCGTCAGCGGCATGCAGCGCATAAGCCTGACGGTCCTGAATCATGACCGGGCGGACATAAGCTACATGCCCCATCCCGAGAGCCTGAAAAGCCTGAGGGGAAAGATGTCTTAAAATATCGGATGTATGTTCAGTTTTCATGGAACGACCAACCTCTATAGAATTAATACTACCACCATTGGGAACGAAAAGCCCCGAAAAAATCCTGAAAATCGAAGAAATTATGAATCGATTTCCACGGCCTTTTGCGTGATCTGTTTGTTGATGGGCGCCATTGACCCGCCATTGCGGATTTCGATCTTGCGTGCTGTCGACTCAGGCGCAACCCGCTTCATGTCGATATGCAGCAACCCGTTATCAAGGCTGGCCCCCAGAACCTCGATTCCATCGGCCAGAATAAAGGACCGCTGGAACTGGCGGGCGGCAATCCCGCGGTGAAGGAACACACGCTCGCCTTCTTCGCGCTGGTGACCGCGGATCGTCAACTGGTTTTGTTCAATTTCAACATCGAGATCGTCCATGGTAAATCCGGCCACGGCCAGAGTAATGCGCAAACCCTCGTCGCCGACTTGTTCGATGTTATAGGGGGGGTAGCCCTCTTGGGTTTTCTTGACGCGGTCAAGCGTACGTTCGAACTGGTCGAATCCTAGAAACAACGGAGAATCAAATAGGGAAAGCCTTGTGGATGTCATTTCGAACCCCTCTCTTGAGCAAGCTGAACTTTCCGGCAGCCCGCCTTGTGCAGCACCGCCTATAGTTTCAGTATATAGAATTCAGGGAAGAAGAGTCCAGAGTTTTGAAAAAAGGATCACCGGATCACCAGATAACCGGAAAAAGCCTGCCATTCTGAATGTATGAAACGAGAGAAGAATCTTCCTTTAAAAGCACCAAAAAGGAGATCCTTTGGGCATACCCTCAGAATGACACGTTCTTTCTGATTACCCGGTCATCCAGTTATCTTTGGTTCTTCACGAAAACCCGGCCACAATATTGGCAGCTTACAGATGGTTCCCCGTCAAAGGCATAATAAACCACCGGATGCCCCAAAGCTCCGCCACCACCATTGCACTGGACTTCCGAGACATGGGAATCGACTGCAATCACTTCAGGGGAGGTCATCGAGGGGGTGGGCGTTGTGGTCATAACGGAAACTCCGGAATTAAGAAATTATTCGCTTTCCTTTTATAAACTGGCCGGAGGAAAACGCCAATACCAATTGGCATAGACAGGAACGCTAAAAAATGGCCAAAAGCGATTTGCCGGACCTTGGTGGAAGATTTCACGACAACATAGCCCTCAAGGGCCGCGAGGATAATTTTGTCATGGCCGAGGCGCTGGTGGCACCCGTCCTGGCCAGTTGGCGGGAATCCCTGTTTGCCCATGAATGGCTGCATCAGGATGGATCGATCCGCAAACCAGCCGAAATGAGCGAGAAAATGCGTCTCCGCCGCAAGACGGTCGAGGAACTGCTCGGAACGGATGCGGCGCTGGAACGTCCGGTTTTGGGAATCGGAATTCTGGATAATATTGAAATTGGAGCGGGCAGGGACCTGTTTTTGGCCTTGGCCGCCAAAGGAATAGACAGGATTCCGGTCCATATTCCCAAAAATCATATCGAGGATTTCCGCTTCTTTATTCGCCAAACCTGATTTTTCAGGTACAATATAGGGATGAATGTTTCACACCCATCCCATCAGTCTTCCGAACGCGGTTCCGCGTTGATTTTTGTTCTCATCGCAGTTGTTTTGTTTGCAGCGCTGACCTATGCCATCTCGCGGGGAGGCGATAGCGCTAGAAACCTGTCTCAGGAAAAGATCCGCCTCACCGCCTCTGAAATTATTGACACAGGCAACAGGGTGTCAGAAACGGTTTCTCGCCTGAAATTGCGAGGTGCCAGCGAAACGGAGATCAGTTTTGAATATAACGGCAACTACATAAATGCCGGATGCGCGACGGATACCTGCAAGGTTTTTGCCTTTGATGGCGGCGGCCTGGATTGGGAAACCCCGCCCGCAAGCAGCAATAGTGGCGAAGACTGGGGTTTTACCGGAGATTTGGCAATTACCAATGTCGGAACGGCATCGGCCGATCTGGTGATGATATTGCCGAACATATCACGTGATATATGCCATCGCATTAACGTGCTGTTGAATATTGAGGTAGAAACGGCAAATCCACCGATAGAAACGGGTACAAATACAGCAAATAAATTTACCGGCGTATACAACGGCGGCCCATCGACGATCACTCAGGCTGCGACCAATGGTAAAAAATCTGGATGCCTCAGAATGGAAGAACTAACCGGAACAGCAATTGACGGCGGCCCTATGATGGGAAAATACTCTTTTTATCAAGTTCTGGTGGCCAGATAATCAGGCAACGATAATCGTTCCGGAATTGACCAGATCGTCGATATCCTGACCTTTTAACCCGTTGACAATTGCCAGATTGACAAAATCGGAACCGACTCCCGCGCCGTCAAGATCGACCTGAAGATAGCCGGTTTTTGAAACGGTTGTGATCTGCAGGAAATCAGAAATCGCGTCTGTGACAGGATCGTATCCACTCAGAAGATCTGACAAATCAATAAAATCTTCGCTGACATTGAAATCCTTGACAACATCGACGGCGTCGAAATTCAGATCAAAAACAAACGTGTCGCCACCTTTTCCACCGATCAGGACATCATATCCCGCGCCGCCATTCAGAATATCATCGCCGTTTCCGCCATTCAGGTAGTCGTCACCATTCCCGCCGGTAAGGGTATCATTGTCATTCATACCATAGAGGCGGTCGTTTCCGTCATCTCCTGCCAAAACATCATTCCCGTCGTCGCCGTATAGTTTGTCGTTCCCGCTTCCACCGTTAAGAGTGTCATCGCCGTTTCCACCATAGAGGCGGTCATTTCCATTGTTCCCATGCAGCAAATCATTGCCATTCATACCGGATAGAAAATCGTCACCATCCTCGCCATAAAGAAGATCATTTCCGTTTCCGCCATAAAGCTTGTCACTACCACTTGCGCCATTCAAGGTATCATTCCCGTCTTCGCCATAAAGTTTGGAAGATCCGTTTGTGTCAATGGTTACAACGTCATTTCCACTGCCGGACTTGATAAAAACGCTGATATTCGTTGATGTACCGTCGATGGAAATTGTGTCATCTCCATCACCGCTATAAATTTCATGCGCTGATTTTGTTTTTCCCTCTGCGCCCGTCGCAATGGAAATCAGATCGTCACCGCTGCCAGTCAGAATATAGCTTTTCAAAGTGTGATCGATATCCAGTAACAAATCATGGATCGTGGTAGCGGATTGAATGGAAGCTTTGAAGATGTTGTTGAAATAGAGCTCTTCCACATCACCGACATCACCAAACTTTACCGCTTGGAGGTAACCCTCAAAGCCATCATGGATGGTCAGGTGCAACTCGTCATGACCGTTATTGTTGGTGCGTGCCACACTCAGCATGTCATCTGCGATTTTTAATTTGAAATCAATACCGGCATGATCTTCAACACCTTCGAGCTCAGAGGTAAGATTGACCCACTTGCGGTTCGCCGAATAAACCGAAAAGACTGTCTTCGAAAGCAATTCTACGGACCCTCCGGAGGGTCCGGCCACCGCTGCCAGAGCGGCAAAAGACATGATGGTGTTGGCAAATTCGAAGCTCTCGATTTGAATCAGAGTGTCGCTGTCATATGCCCCCGTCAGATCCTGAAGCAACAGCGTTACGCTGTCCACCAGAGAAATTAGGAAGTTTGAAATACTGATGTCATAGACTACCAAATCAGTTCCCGCACCGCCGTTGATCGTATCATTGCCGTTGCTGGCAATAAAGATATCGTTCCCGCCATTCCCCAACAGGAAATTGTCCGCATCATTGCCGATCAGCTTATCGTTTCCATTCCCGCCCGTGGCATTCTCGATAACGGCGTTGAAGGCAATGCCGATATTCCGTGTCATCCCGACCGAGCTGTGCTGTCCGTCTCTGAGGTCGAGCGTAACCGAAGAGCTGTAAGATGAAGCATCAAACGTATCGTTTCCGCCCGCATCCCAGACAGTGTAGGCTTTCGTGCCGTTGAGCACATAAACATCATCGCTGGCATGCCACGACATATTGGCACCATACATATTTTGCAAAGCGGCAATATCGTAGACCATATAAGTCGAAGAGTAGAACGGTGACCAGTCATACGCCATCACCGTATAACGCGACGTGTTCTCGTCCCCTGTGAGTCCGGCAGTAAAACTGTGCTTCAACCCGATGGCATGACCGATTTCATGAAGCAGAGTATAAAAACCGTAATTCCCCTCGGTGGGTGTGGTTGTCGCCGAATAAATGTTGTTAGTCCAGACATCTCCACCGAAAGAACTGGAAGAGGGGTAATAAGCCCATGCACCGACGCCGGACGGCAAGCTGGCCTGACCGAAAGTCAGCTGATTGGTGCTGTTGGTACTTGTTGTCTCGGTGAAATGAAGATTTGTGAAGCTCTCAAGCTGGTCAAGAACGCGAACTGCCGCCGCTTTCATCTGGGCATTGAATGTCTGAAAATTATGAGCCTCGTCATTACTTGAAGAGTAATAAGATGGCAAGGATGTCAGGAATTTATAAGTCAGACTGGTGGTTAACCATTTATAACCACTATAGAGACTATTCGCTTCGGCAAGCGTAGAACTGCTGCTGGAAACATAATCGCTGGAAATGGCAGAGGCTCCGCTATCAGAATTGTTTGCCGCACGGCAAGCCGCACAACCGCACCCCATAGGAAAATCCGAAGACAAACCGTATGTCTCTACTGAATTCATACGAAAACGACCCTTAACCCGTAAACGCGATTCCCATTGACCAAACAATTAAGAGTACGGGAATAATCTTAAAGTAAGGTTATAAACGGATAGAATTTTACCAATTCTTTACTATCGGCTACCGACCAGAACTTCCCGTTTGCCGACGCGATTAGCAGAGCTGACAACGCCTTCTTTTTCCATCTGTTCGATGATCCGCGCCGCACGGTTATACCCGATCTGGAGGTGCCGCTGGATAAAACTGGTAGAGGCCTTCCCTTCGCGGGCAACCAGCGCCACGGCCTGATCGTAAAGCTCGTCGCCCGATCCGCCGCTTTCTTCTCCAAACTCACCTCCTTCACCAAACAGATCGCCTTCCGTGACTTCTTCAAGATAGGAGGGTTCGCCTTGGGCTTTCAGGAAGGTCACAACCTCCTCAACCTCGCGGTCGGACACAAAGGGCCCGTGAACGCGGGTAATGCGCCCGCCTGCCGCCATATAAAGCATATCCCCCATCCCGAGCAGGGTTTCTGCCCCACCTTCGCCCAGAATGGTCCGGCTGTCGATTTTGGACGTGACTTGGAACGAAATACGCGTCGGGAAGTTGGCCTTGATTACGCCGGTAATCACATCGACCGACGGACGCTGCGTCGCCATAATCAGGTGAAGGCCCGCAGCCCGCGCCATCTGCGCCAGACGTTGAATAGCGTTTTCAACATCCTTTCCGGCGACCAGCATCAAATCGGCAAACTCGTCCACGACGATAACGATATAAGGCAACTCGGTCAGGTCGAGCGGCTGCTCTTCATAAACGGGTTTGCCGGTTTCGGGGTCGAATCCGGTCTGGACCTTGCGCATCAGGACTTCGCCTTTCTTGATCGCTTCGCGGATACGCTGGTTATACCCTTCGATGTTCCGCACACCCAGTTTCGACATGTTGCGATACCGGTTTTCCATCTCCTGTACCGCCCATTTCAAGGCAACCACCGCACGGCCCGGATCGGTCACCACCGGAGAAAGCAGATGGGGAATATCGTCATAGACGGACAACTCCAGCATCTTCGGATCGATCATGATAAAGCGGCATTTTTCAGGTGGCAGACGGTAAAGCAGAGAAAGGATCATCGTATTGACTGCAACCGATTTTCCCGATCCCGTCGTTCCGGCGACCAGCAAGTGCGGCATGCGGGACAAATCTGCAATGGTCGGATGCCCGCCGATATCCTTGCCCAGAACCAGAGGCAGCTTGCTTTGTGTTTTATCAAATTCTGGGCCTTCGAGCAGCTCGCGCAGAAACACGGTCTGGCGGCGCTTGTTCGGCAGCTCGATCCCGATCACGTTGCGTCCCGGAACAACAGCAACACGCACCGAAACAGCTGACATCGAACGGGCAATATCGTCGGAAAGAGAGACAACGCGGGACGTCTTGGTTCCAGGCGCAGGCTCAAGCTCGTAAAGGGTAACGACCGGACCGGGGTGAATGCTCTTGATCTCGCCCTTGACGTTGTAATCATTCAAAACATTTTGCAACAATTCGGCGTTGCGGCGTAAAGAAGCCTCGTCGAGCTTTTCTTCTTTCTGCGCTTCAGGAACTTCTTCCAGAAAATCAATCGGCGGCAAATCCCATTCCGATGCATCACGCAAATTCAGCTTGGCCTGCTTCATGGCCTTTGATTTTTGGGGCTTTGCGGCCTGTTTCTTCGGGCGGACAACTTCTATTGCGGAAGAATCGTCATCTTCTTCCTCTTCTTCACACTCTTCCCCGTCGTCCTCATACTCCTCGTTGTCCTCGTCTTCATCGTATTCTTCTTCGCCCTCGTCGCACCCTTCTTCCTCATCATCCTCACTGAATTCGTCTTCCTCCGCACGGCGGGCGTCGCGCCATTCCTGAAAACGGCTCCAGATCGAACTGGCCCCGCCAATCGTGGCAGCCCCTCCGCTCAGGAAGGTTTCGACCACCGCTTGCCGTTCGCTACGACGTAACGCCATGCCGACAGCTGCCAGAACAAGACCCAGAACGCCCGCAATACCCGCAACAATGATGTGCGGATAAAACGTCAAAAATCCGTCAACCAGCGAAGTGATTTTATTGAGCAGCAAAATGCCGCCAGCCCCACCCATCGTGGCGTGAGAGATCCAGCTGCCGCCTGAAACCGCACCTCCAGCGATCCCGAGGAGGATGGACGCTGCCAGCAAAGCGATCATCCTCCCCCACAGAGGCCCGAAATCTTCCTGTTTCCACATCCGCCAGCCCCAAGTTATCAAGCCAAGCCCGAGAACCAGAGACCCTACCCCGAATATCTGAACCAGAAAATCGGCGACGTATGCGCCGCTCTGGCCCATCCAGTTCAGGATATTCTCTGGGCCAGCTACAGTATTAAGCGAAGGATCTTCGGCATGATAGGTCAACAGCGAAAGCAGCAGGAATGCTCCGGCAAAAGTAATCACCAGAGCCTTGACGTCATGAAGCCGCTCGGTGAGGTAGTCTTGCCAGCTTTCGGGCAGGAATCGCAAGAATTTCGAGGTTTTTTGAACACGAATGGAAGACGAACGGGCCATGGACAAATAAAACAGGGGCTTTGAGGTTAGAAAATAGACCAGAAGAGAGGAAGAGCAGGACGCCTTCGCGAGTGAACAGAATTTTACCTATATCCGTCCGCAATCGCAAGTTTTCTTGAAGGAAAACTGATCTGAAAGTCGGCAATCCACACCGTAAGACTTGATTAAACTTTATCGGCTTAAATAAAAAAGCCGTAGGCATGCTATTCAATCCCAAGTACAAATTCAGGAGTTATGGAATGAGTTTTATAGGCAAACCGCCAGAAACCGGCGATCCGGCGACCAATGCCGAAAGCAGACCAAAAATTTCAGCTCCTGCGGAAAAAAGGATTCCGGTGAAAACGCCGGCCACACGCATGACGTATCGCGGCAGGATCGGGGAATTGATGGGAATCCACATCATCAACCTGCTGCTCAGTATCATTACATTGGGAATATACTCGTTCTGGGGCAAAACGCGCATCCGGCGCTATATGACCTCGCACATTGTTTTGAGCAAAGACCGTTTCGAATATACCGGAACAGGAAAAGAACTTCTTCTGGGATGGTTGAAGGCTCTTCTTATATTCTTGCCGGTTATTTTTGCGCTGCAAATTCCGGGTTTAAACCTGATTGCGCTACCGATTTTCTTTGGGATTATTTCGGTTGCTGTCTATCTGGCCATGCGCTACCGCCTCTCTCGCACGAGATGGCGCGGTATTCGCTTCTCGCTCGCAGGCTCGGCGAAAAGCTATTTGTGGCTGGCGATCAAAAGAACGCTCATCAATGTCTTCACCCTAGGATTCAAGATTCCGAAATCCGACATCATGAAATGGTCTTACATTGCCAACAACATGCGCTACGGTGATATTAACTTCAAATTCGACGGAACGCATAAAGGCCTGCTCAAAACCCATATCATCACCATTCTGATCGGAATTGCGCTGATTGTGGTGGGGAACTCGATTGCAATGTCGGTTATCATGGCTGGAAAAATGTCTGAAATGGGCCACGCTCAAGCCCGTGTTGAGAAGCTGACATCTCAACCGACTCAAACATTCCAGTCTCAGGGAATAAAAGCTGTGCCGTATTACGAAGAAACCCAAAAATCACCGGAAGACCTGAAAAGGGAAGAAGCAAAAAAACTCTTGAGTGAAGTCAAGGCAATCATGCTTCCCATGATTTTGACAACCTATTTTTTTATTTTCGTAGCCGTCGCTATACGCCTCTGGTATCACGCGGCCCTTTGGCGTGCTAAATTCAGGGCGCTGAGCGTTGGTGGAATCCGTTTCAAGGCGAACATCACCGGTGGGGGATTGCTGAAACTCTACGGCGGCAATCTTCTGATCATCATCTTTACGCTGGGAATAGGTAAGCCAATTGCCCTGCATCGGACCCTTGCGTTTTTTACGCGTAATATCATGATTGGCGGAGATCTGGAAGCTTTGAAAGCCGAACAGGGTAAAAACGCAGGACCCACTGGTATGGGTGATGCCTTGGCAGCCGATGTCGGATTTGATCTCGGCCTTTAAAAGAAAGAGGTAGGTGGTGTCAAAGGGCTGTGGCAGATATACGGACGGAAAGACATCAAGTGCAACTGTTGTCTTTCTGCGTCTCTATAAGCAGGGAATAGGAATTTTTGAGGACAAAGATTGCGCGAGACCCATCGACCGCTGGACCTATCAGGACATAAAAGTCAATCATGACTGGACCGACGGCGCCGGCGGAAGTTTCGAGCATAAAACAAAATACGGCGCCACGCTGAGTATCGACAACAAGGCACTGTTTACACGAATGGGGACAATGCTTGAAGAAGCTGATCGCGCAACCTATCTGATCTCGACCCGTATAACGACGTTGCTGGCCTTGGCGGTTGTGGCTTTGGCTGTTGTGTTCTACGGCTTTCCCCTTTTATCCAAGTCATCCGAACAACTAGCCTATGTCGTACCGGACAGCGTTGAAAACAGAATCGGCAAAGTTGCTGTCGAGGCGCTGGACGGTGAATTCAGACCCTGCAACGATGAAATTTCTAAAAAATATCTGCGGACCATCATTGACCGCTTGCTGGCATCTCATGATGACAAAACTATCAAACCGGACATCCACATTTATCGCACGTCGATGGTCAACGCGTTTGCCTTACCCGGACAGAATATGGCAGTGCTGACAGGATTTCTGGAGGGTGCCGAAAGCGAAGAGGAAATCGCTGGTGTTCTGGCGCACGAGCTCGGCCACATCTCAAACAGGGATCCGTTGAAATACATCATTCAGGCGCAGGGGTTGAATGTTGTCTCGTCTCTCTCTTCTTCCGCCAGTGCCTATGGTGGTGTCGCGCAAATGGCGGTGACATTGTCAGAACTGAGTTATTCGCGGGAGAAAGAAGAAGCAGCCGATTTATTTGCATACAACTTGCTGAAAAAATCTGGGTACTCGACGAACGGGCTGATTGCATTCCTGACACATGCTGAAGAAAAATCACCCAAGATGCTAAAGCCTCTTCAGGAAAATCTTTCTTTCCTATCGACGCACCCAAAAACGCAGGAACGGATTGGTCGTCTCAAAATGGATGATGCGGTTAAAATTACATACAAACCGTCCCTCACACCGGAACAATTGAAAAGGCTGCGGAATGCCTGTCCAGCCCGCAGCCTCAAACAAAAGAATAAAAAATAGCAAAAAGCTATTTAGTGTGAACAGCCGCCTTTGCCGCCGCAACCGCCTTGCCCGTCGCAATCTCCGCCTTCGTCTTTATCGTGATGGTGGTGATGACCGCCGCCGCAGCAACCGCCTTCATGGTGGTGGCCTGCACCGCCCTCTATTTCGCCGTTCGGATCTTTTTCAACGAGCATAGCGACTTCATCAAAGACAGCAGCGTTTTCCATCATCTGCGCACGCAGGGGTTCGTTCTGTTCGGCGATGGTGCGGAAAAATGTTGCGGCGTCGTGTAACAGTTGGGACGCGAGTTGAGCGTGGGTAGGCATGAAAAAACCTTTCTGTGTTATTTGAGATTTCGGAAAGAATGTGCGGGGTAGCCGCCAAAGACTTTGACGTCCTTGGCAAAAAAGGACAACTCCTCAAGAGCAATCCCCAGATTGCGGTCGTCGGGATGACCCAGAACTTCGGCGTAAAACCGAGCGACATTGAATTGCGGGTCAATATAGCTTTCAAGCTTGGTCATTTGCACGCCATTGGTCGCAAACCCGCCAAGAGCCTTATACAGCGCGGCAGGGATGTTACGCACCTCGAAAAATAAACTGGTGATCACAGGGCCATGGCCTTTCGTCGGGCGTTCCATTTCGCGCGCGAGAACCAGAAAACGGGTTGTATTATTCGGGATGTCCTGAATACCTTCACGCAGAACATCAAGTCCGTAAATCTCGGCGGCGAGTTTCGACGCAATGGCGCATTTGCTCGTGTCATTCCATTTGGCAATATCCGCTGCTGCTCCGGCTGTATCGGCATGAATACGCGGGGAGAGCTTCAGCTCCTTGATAATTTTGCGGCACTGGGGCAGGGCGTGAACGTGGGAATAAACATCCTTGATGTCGGAAATCTGGGTTCCCTTGACGCCCAGCAAACACATGGAAATCGGCTGAAAATGCTCGCCGATAATAAACAGGTTTTTTTGCGGCAACAGATGGTGGACATCGGCCACGCGGCCCGCGAGTGAGTTGTCGACCGCAATCATCGCCAGATCGACGTCACCTTTCTCAAGGGCATTGAACGCATCTTCAAAAGTCTCGCAGGGGACGGTTTCCATTTTCGGAAACATGGCGCGACAAGACATATCCGAGAAGGCCCCGAACGTTCCCTGAAATGCGATCTTACCTGTCCGGTCGGCATAATTTTGCGACATTATGTCTTTTAGTTCCTTAAAAAAAGAGTCTGGCCCCCGCCAGACCTTATGGTATAGTGCCACCACATATAGGGGGGGTTGTCCCCTAAAACAACAGAAAAATTTCAACACATTAAGGAACTGCAGGCATTACCATGAACCCTAAATCACTTCTTATTGCATTGCTCTCTGTCGGATTGATCACATGGCTGTCCGCGTTTGTATCCCAGCAACTTGTTAATCCAGTCGAACTCAAAGAAGACGCCGTAAAAATCGAAGTAGCCGCACCATCTGTGGCTGCCGCCGCTCCGGCCGAAGCTCAGGAAGACACCTCTGCTGCTGCCCCTGCTGCCGAACCTGTTGCGGATAGCGGTTTTGCTTCGGCCCTCGCCATGGTTGCCACGGCAGACGTCGCCAAAGGCGAAAAACTGGCCAAGGCTTGCGCCGCGTGCCACACCTTTGATAAAGGCGGAAAAAACGGTGTTGGACCAAATCTTTACGGCGTTGTCGGTCGTGCCAAACAAAAACATGAAGGCTTCACTTATTCCGGTAAACTGAACGCCAAAGGCGGCGAAGTCTGGACCTATGTCGAGCTGTCCCATTACCTGTTCAAACCGAAAGCCTACGCACCGGGCACCAAAATGACCTATGCCGGTATGAAAAAACCGGAAGACCGCGCAGCTTTATTGGCTTACCTCCGCACACTGGCTGATGCGCCAGCCGCCGCTCCGACGGATGCAGAAATCGCAGCCGAAGCCAATTACTAATCGGTCAGGTTAAGGAATTTAAAACCCCGCGATCAGCGGGGTTTTTTATTCGCATTTTTCAACGAAACTTTCCATCAATCTCTTCATTGACCCATCGGCAAACCGGATATCAAGTTTCGCACCGGCGACGTGAACCACACGGCCCTCGCCGAAGGTCGCATGACGCACCTTGTCTCCCATTTGGAATCCTTGAATGGAATGTTTGATGTAGGAAGACTGAGCGGAGGACAAAACGGGTTGCGGGGAAAACCCCGACGAATCCCAATGTTGCGAACGGCCTTTCTGATACAGGCCGGATTCACTTATCGACTCGACATGGCCTTCCGGCAACTCATCGATAAAGCGCGATGGCAGAGCATTGGTCCAGTTGCCGTACATCCGGCGATTGGCAGTAAAGGTGATGGTGGCCAGCTTGCGCGCGCGGGTCAATCCGACATAGGCCAGCCGCCGCTCCTCTTCCAATCCTTTCAATCCGTTTTCGTCCATCGTCTTTTGTGATGGAAATAATCCTTCCTCCCAACCGGGAAGATAAACGCAATCAAACTCCAATCCTTTGGCTCCGTGCAAAGTCATCAGCGACACATACTCATTACCACTTGCTCCCGCGCCCTGTGTCTCCATCACCAATGCAACATGTTCAAGAAACGCAGGCAAGGATTCGAATTCCTCCATCGCCGAAATCAATTCTTTCAAATTCTCGACGCGCCCTTGCGCCTCCGGTGATTTATCTGCCTGCCACATTGCAAGATAGCCGGATTCATCAAGAATTTGTGCGGCCAGATCGGTGTGCTTGACCGTGGACAAAAGAGAACTCCACCGTGCAAAATCAGACAAAAGCTTGGCAAGCGACGCACCTGTCTTGGCCTTGATAACACCGGCATCAACCATATTTTGCGCGGCGTCTGTCATAGGCTTACCGATGCGTCGCGCTTCAGTGTGGATGGATTTGACGCTTGTATCTCCAATGCTGCGCTTCGGGACATTGACGATCCGCTCAAATGCCAGATCGTCTGCAGGTTGAGCGACAACACGGAGATAAGCCAACGCATCCCTGATCTCAGCTCGTTCATAGAAACGTGGTCCACCGAACACACGGTAGGGAATTCCCACCTTCATAAATTTATCTTCGAATTCGCGCATCTGGAATCCGGCGCGAACCAGAATAGCCATTTGCTGGAGACTTGTTTTTTTATGCTGAAGCGATTCAATATCCTCGGTGATAAACCGCGCTTCCGCCTCACCGTCCCACAGACCGTGCACGCGCACTTTCTCGCCGTGTTCGCCCTCGCTCCATAAGGTCTTTCCAAGACGCCCCTGATTGTGCGCGATCACTCCGCCCGCCGCACCGAGGATATGCCCCGTTGAACGGTAATTCTGTTCCAGACGGATAATCCTCGCGTTTGGAAAATCTTTTTCGAATTTCAAAATATTACCGACCTCCGCGCCGCGCCACCCGTAGATGGATTGGTCATCATCCCCGACACAGCACAAATTATTGTGTTCCGCCGTCAACAGACGCAACCACATATATTGAGCGACGTTCGTATCCTGATATTCATCGACCAGAATATATTTGAATTTGC
This sequence comes from Pseudomonadota bacterium, assembly GCA_029558635.1. Lineage (GTDB taxonomy): Bacteria > Pseudomonadota > Alphaproteobacteria > Micavibrionales > Micavibrionaceae > UBA1573. The sequence continues at coordinate 128,641 of JAKQEE010000416.1, forward strand.
GATGATAGTCGGAAAGGATTTGCGCGTTGGCCGGATTGCGTAAGATCGTAATCATATGCAACAACAAATCACCAAAATCGCAAGCATTGAAGGATTTCAAACGCGACTGGTAATCGGCGTAAATTGCCTGCATCTGTCCGTTTGCGACCTCTCCGGCTTCACGCGGATTGATGTCCTGCGGAGATAGCGCGCGGTCTTTCCAGCGGTCGATCATCGCCTGAACCAACTTCGGCGGATTTTTCTTCGGGTCGATATTCCGCGCTTCGATGATTTGTTTTATAAGGCGCAGCGTATCGTCCGGATCGAGAATGGTGAAACCGGATGTCAGCCCGACCAACTCCGCATGGCGGCGAAGCATCCGTGCAGCCAGCGCATGAAAAGTACCAAGCGCCCACCCTTCGACCGGCTGCCCCTCCAGAAGTCTGGAAACGCGCTCCTTCATCTCGAGCGCGGCCTTGTTGGTAAAGGTCACTGCCAGAATCTGCGATGGCCATGCCCGTCCGGTATGAATAAGGTGGGCCAGTCGCGTGGTCAAAACCCGTGTTTTTCCCGTCCCAGCACCGGCCAGAACCAGAACCGGACCGTCCATAGCCTCCACGGCCTCAAGCTGTTGAGCATTAAGCCCTTCAAAATAAGGGGGAGAAATAGGGGAACTCGGTGCGGTCATCATGCGGCTCAGAATAGGGTTTTTTATCAGAATTGCAAATGACAACGTCACCCCGTTTGCGTGTTCCACAGGAACACTTGCACGAATGGGATCCAGAAAAAACGGGGGGACTTTCCCTTCCTGCCGTTTTAGTCTAAGTAAAAGGAAGCCAAAGGAGACGTGAATGGCCCGTTTAGGAATGTTTTTTTCGGTATTGGTTCTGGCGTTGACGATACCCGTCATCTCGCATGCGGCACAACCTGTCGAGGTTCAGAAGGCCGAAGCCTATTTCGCTGGCCTCAAAACCGCCGAAGCCCGCTTCATCCAGACGTCCGCCAACGGTGTCCAGCAACGTGGAAAATTCTATCTCTCCCGCCCCGGAAAATTGCGGTTCGAATATGATCCGCCGAACAAGGATTTCGTCGTGGCCGACGGCCTCTTTATCTATTTCTACGATGGACAAATGAAACAACAATCCAACGCGCCGATCTCGCAAACTTTGGCCGACTTCCTGTTGCGCAAAAACCTGAATCTCGGGAAGGATTTGAAAGTGACCAAAATCATGCGCGGCGGAAATCTGGTCCAGATTTTTGTGGTCCAAAGGGAAGACCCTGCAGCCGGAACGCTGGTGCTGGGCTTTGACGAAGACAAGGATGGAAATTTCGGCCTGAGAAAATGGCGCATCATTGACGCGCTGGGCAATATCACCGAAACGGAATTGTTTGAAATCCACACCGGTGTCAAATTCAAGAATTCCGCATCCCTCTTCTCGTATCGAGATCCTGAGCCCAAAGGTTATAACAGGTAATCTTATTCCACGCGCGTTTTGCGGTCACTCAGTGAAGTGATGGTGGCGCTGTCAGGCGACTGAAATTCCGGTGCGGATAAAACGCGAGTGGGTGTCTCGATAGCTTCTGTTGCTGGCAATTCCTTACCACCCGTGGGAACTTCCAGTTCCCTGAACTTACGAAGCTGCGGCAGAATCTTTTGTTCCAGAGAACCAATGGCCTTGTTATAGCTTTCGACCGCACCGTTCAATCCGCGCCCTAACTTGCTCATATGATCACCGAACACACTCACACGGCTATAAAGCTCGGCCCCCAGATTGGCGACGTTGCGTGATTCTTCGGCAATGCGTTGTTGTTGCCACCCATACATCACGACACGCAAAAGACCCATAATGGTGGTCGGTGATGCCAGAATGATATTGGCCCGTGACGCCTCTTCCAGCAACGATTGATCCTGTGAAACCGCAAGGGAATAAAGACTTTCCGACGGCAGGAACATCACAACGAATTCCGGTGAATCGAATTGCTGCCAATAACTTTTGGCAGACAGGGCTTTCAAATGGTCGCGCACGCGTTGGCGAAAATGAACCAACGCGCGGTCTTGCTCTGCCGTGCCGCTTTCGTCCAGCATCTGCCAATACGGGTCGAGTGGCGTTTTGACGTCGATTACAATTTGAATGCCGTTGGGCAGCGTCACGATAAAATCGGGTTTTTGTGTGGCGCCATCGGCCATCACGGCCTTTTGAGTTTTGTAATGAACCCCTTCGACAAAACCGATCAACTCGAACGTGCGTTGCAATTGCATTTCGCCCCAACGCCCGCGTGCGGTCGGATTGCGCAACACATTGACCAGATTTTGTGTCTGCTCGCGCAGAAAACGTTGGTCTTCGGCAAAATTCTTGAGCTGCGCCTCAAGTCCGGCGCCAGCTTTACCCAGAGTTTCGATCCGCAACTCCATATCTTTAAGGCTCTTGCCAATCGGATCGACCAGATCGGCAATGGATTTCTGGCGCCGCTCCAGATCAAACGCCCCGTCCATCTGCGCTTGTTTGAGTTTTTCGGCGGCCAGCACCAGAAACTGGTCTTGGGATTTAATCAGGGAGTTTTGGGCGACTTCGTCAAACAACCGCCCCATGTCCCGCGCGCGGGAAATCTTGGGCCACATTAGGACAAAAAGAAGCAAAACCCCGCCTGCAAAGCCGATCCCGAGAGACACCAGATCAAGTGACAAATCAAAAGACATATCGCATCATTCCTAACCGGCCCTATTAAACCATTCCGTTCGGCAATTTACCATGATAAACTAGGATTATGAGCACACGAAATCAAAACGGAAATGCGTTTCTTTATATCCTGATTGCTGTCATCCTCTTTGGCGCCTTGATGTTTGCCATTTCGCGATCACAGGATAGTGACGACTCATCCACGGAACTGGATGAGGGGCGGGTAACGGTATCCGCCAACGAAATTTTGGGCTATGCGGCCTCTGTGACCAATGCGATTTCCCAGATGCAGGCGGCAGGCGCCCAGAACAGTGATATTGATTTCATCATGCCATTCGAAGCCACCTTTAACGACCCCCCGACGATATCCAAACTTTTTCATCCCGATGGCGGCGGACTGAATTACAAAACCCTGCCGACCAACGCGATTGAAGACGACTCGGCTGGCTTGGATCCCAGCTATTATGTCGGGCGATTTAATTCGGTCGAATGGACGCCGTCCACAACACCGGACGTCCTCTTTGTGGCTTACGAAATCACAACCCCCGTGTGCGAAGCACTTAATCTTAAGCTTCGTAATGACGCAACAATACCGACCGTTGGTGGCGACACACTCGATAACTTGTTTATCGACGACCGCCTGCATGCCGGAAGCAACGCCGATTTTGAGATCGCTAATTGTGCGGATTGCGAGGAAATCCCGGCCCTGTGTGTACAAAATGCGGCTGGAAAAAAATTATTCTATTCCGTTCTCGAGGCGGAATAAATCAGATCAGGGTCAGAACCATTTCCCGCAATTCCTCGATCCCGTTATTTTTCCATGAACTGACCGGATAGGCCTCGGGAAATGCCGCTGGGTGTTTTTTGATCTTTGTCTCGACATCCTGTTTAACCTTCTCGAGATCAGACGGTTTAGGCTCGTCCGACTTAGTCAAAATGATGCGATAGGAAACTGCGGCCTTGTCGAGCATCTGCATCATTTCAAGATCGTTCTCTTTCAAACCGTGCCGACTGTCGATCAACAAAAAGACAACCCGCAGATTGGGACGCCCCTTGAGATAATCGCGCAGAACTTCGTTCCAGTTTTTCTTGAGAGTTTTGGAGACCTTGGCATACCCGTAACCCGGCATATCAACCAGCCAGAAATGCCCGCCGACATCAAAGAAATTGAGCTGCTGCGTGCGCCCCGGCGTGTGCGAAACGTGGGCGATCTTGCGGCCCATCAAAGCGTTGATCAGCGACGATTTCCCGACATTAGACCTGCCGGCAAAGGCAATCTCCGGAATAGCACTAGGGGGCAATTGCACCAGATCGGCAATGCCGAGTTTAAAATCGCAAGGCCCAGAAAAAACCTGACGGATAAAAGTAGGCGAACTCATGAGGATTTCTGCTCCGTTTTAGTCGCTTCCTCTTCCTGCTCTTTTTGCACAGCTTCCAGAACTTTCTCGGTTTCCTTCTGCTGGGAATCACGGTGCTCCTTCGCACCTTCAGGGTCGATCAGGTAAATCGGAACACCCATCGACCGCATGATGATCGCTTGCTGGACGACGGAAATCAGGTTCGAGAACGCCCAGTAAATGACGAGACCCGACGCGAAGCGTGATAGCATATAGGTCATGATCCACGGCATGTAATTGGCGATATCGCGCTGGATCTGGTCTTGCGGCGGCGGGTTAAGATGCTTTTGGAATAACAGCATCAATAGCATTGCAATCGACCACGGCCCGACATGCGCGAAACTCGGAACGTCATACGGCAACAACCCGAACACGTTGAAAATCGACAGCGTATCCATCGCCGACAGATCGTGAATCCATCCGAAGAACGGCGCATGGCGCATTTCAACGGCAATCGAGATCACCTTATAAACGGCAAAGAAAATTGGGATTTGTAACAGGAGAGGAAAGCATCCGGCCATCGGATTGACCCGCTCGGTCTCATACAGTTTGATGAGTTCCTGCTGCATTTTTTGCTTGTCGCCGCTGTACCGCGCCTTGATCTCTGCCATCTTCGGCGACACTTTACGAAGTGCCGCAAAAGAACGGTACGACTTGTTGGCGAGCGGGAAAATAGCTGCGCGCACGGCAATCGTCAGCATGATAATCGCAACCCCAAAATTTCCAACAAGACTGTTGAAGAAAATCAGAACGATATAAAGCGGCTTGGTCAGGAAATAGAGAACGCCGAAATCAATCGCCAGATCAAAATGCCTCAAAGCCAGTTGGTCGCTATAAACATTCAAGAGAGAAAGTTTTTTGGCCCCGACAAAAATATGGGTCGTGTCTTCAATGGTCTTGCCGCTCTTGGCAATTTTCTCGGAACCACGGGCATCGACCTGATAAAGTGTCAGCTCGGGCTTCTCCATATTGGGAACCGATTGAAAACGAAATGTGTGTTCGCTCAACTGCGCGGGGATAATCGCGGACAGCCAGTATTTCTCGCCGAAGCCGATCCACCCGTTCAACGCGGTAAAGGATTGTGAAGGTTCGTCTTCCATATCGGAATAGGAAATTTCGTGCATCTTGTCGCCGACATAGCCAAGTGGCCCTTCATAGGCGATGCCGCCCTCATAACCTTTGGGAATTCCGCGCCGTGTCAGCGAAGCATAAGGGAAGAAGGAAAGGTCTTTGCCGCTATTGTTGATGACGCGCTGGGTCAAAGTGATCATGAAATGATCGTCGATCTCGTAGGTCTTTTCAAAAACAAGACCTTGACTGTTCGACCATACAAGAGTGACGGGAGAGTCTTTGGTCAGAGTCGAAGGCCCTTTGACTTGCCAGAGCGTATCTGCATCAGGAAGTTTGACAGTCGCATCGCTCGCCAACCAACCGCTTTCGGTGTAATGGGATCCGTCCGATCCCGAAGGCGACATCAAAGCGACATAATCGGTTTTCTTGAGATCTGTATAGAAATTTTTGAGAACGATGTCATCGACCCGCCCGCCCTTGAGCGAAATCGACCCGCTAAGTTCCGGAGAATCTATTGTAACGCGTTTGACTTCACTCAAACGCTCGTCACGCGGCAGAATTTTTTCCGCGTCATTGACAATATTTGCCTCCGGCGCAGCCTTGGCGGCCAGCTCGCGCGCTTGTTGGACGGCTTCAGCCCGTGGTGCGAGGACCAGCTTGTCGAACGCAAACCAGATCATCATCGACAGGGCAATGAAAATAATCAGATTGCGCTTGTCTTGCGGGTGCATCCCCTGTTGGGATTGTGGCGAATTCTGCGGAGGCTGAGGAACGGTCATTCTTCGTCTTTCTGATCAAATTTTACTTGGCCCTTCTTATAGCGGAAGAGGTCGCTCCACGCAAACGGGTCTGGTACAGGGTCGGTCCACGGCCCGCTGCTCCACGGGGCGCACCGCATAATCCGCCACAAGCTTAATGCCAGCCCCTTCAGGAACCCGTGCTTTTCAAAGGCTTCCTCGGCATAATGCGAACAGGTTGGGTGAAACCGGCACTGATTTCCCATCCACGGGGACAGGATCAGGCGATAAAGCCGGATCAGGAATTGCATGGCAGGGACAAGCGGATTACGAACCATTTTTCAGCAAATTCAGCCGTTTCAGACACCAGATCATATCGCGCTTCAGTGCGTCGGCTTCAAGGGTTGCGGCCTCTTTCCGCGCCACGATCATGTAATCCTGCCCTGAAACGGCATGACGGGGCAGGATTTCAAGCGCCACGGCCTTCAGGCGGCGGCGCATCCGGTTGCGCTCCACGGCGCTTTTGGCAGTTTTCTTGCTGGCAATCACGCAAAACCCGATTTTATCGCTAGGGAAGGTGGCGGGGGCAGCCTGCATTGCAAATCCCTTGGAAACCCAGCGGGTTTTGGTTTTGCGCAGGGAATCAAAAGCCGCCTGCGTTATCAGGCGGCTTGTTTTATCCATATCGTCTCGTGTCGCTTGCAAGGCATCCTCCAAGCGGGTGAGATGGGATTAGGCGCTCAGGACGCGACGGCCCTTGGCACGGCGGCGGGAGAGCACTTTGGCTCCGTCGGCGGTTGCCATACGGGAGCGGAAACCGTGGCGGCGCTTGCGAACCAGACGGCTGGGCTGATAGGTACGTTTAGTCATAATACTTCTCCAAAAACTTGCGTCTTACAATCAATCTTGAATTCCGAAGGGCTTCTATAGAGAATTTGGCAGGGAGAGTCAATCAACTTATCCACAAAAAGACCAAATTCCGGCCATTAACCTCTTTTCAACCAAAAAATGCTTTTCTTTTCATAGTCGTTCGCCTATTTTGAACGCAGAATTTGTCCAATTTCTCAAGGATTTTCAATGTACGAAGACAATAACTGGAACGCCGTCCTCGGCGAAGAGCTTGAAGGCTTTATTTCCCAGGTTTCCCCGATTGATGGCAAATATCAGGCAACAGCGGCCACAACCGAAGTTTCTTGGCGTCAGCTGCCTTTTTACGACAATGTCGTTTTGATCCGCCTGAAAGACCGCAGCTGGGGCAAACCCAAACTGGCAATTTATTATCTGGCCGATCAGGGGACATTGTACCGCCTGAACGGCACATCGCCCCCCATTCACGAAGTGAATGCAAAATCGACCATCCGCATTACCGACGATAATGTTCTCGAATATCTACGCTTTTTCTGCTTTTTCGTTCGTGGTGAAGAAGGCCCGTTCCTGATTGCCGAAAGCATGGATGACCCATACGTACCAAAGGATATGGACCCGAAAACCAAGGCTGTGATCGAAGGAACCGTCCGCCCTGCAAGCTACGAAGGCCGCAACGAACAGGGCTATTTCCTCTGCGATGCCGTGGTCTATTATTCGAACGCCTTGTTCATTGCGAACTTTGCGGTTCAGCCGACGGGCATGATTGAAATGCTCAGTGATGAACCAATCGCCGCCGACCTTCCGGTCAAAGTGGATGCACCGGTGACCTAAGAAACCGGATGTCGGAAACAGAAAAAATTCTACTGATAACAATGGGCGGCACAATCGATGCCGCCCTTTATCCTGAAGAAGACCATCTTTATCCCGCAAAAGCCACCATGACCGACCATGACCATGTCGGAAATATGGTTGAGGAAATTTGCAAGGGAGCTTACGCAGTTGAAACAATCCGTATCTGCAAAAAAGACAGCAATGATATAGACGATACTGACCGCACCAATTTGGTTGGCGCAATTCGCAATGCTGATGGATTCGGACGCATGATCGTCACAATGGGAACGGACCGGATGCGCGAAACCGCACTTGATCTGATATCAAGAAATCCAGCCCTCCTTTGTCCAGTCGTATTCACGGGTGCAATTTGGCCGTTGGCCAACGGTGAAAAATCGGATGGCCGCCGAAATCTGGAACAGGCGATTTTTACCAACCCCGATTTGAAAAGCGGAATCTATATCGCCATGGGTGATGTGTTCGCCCCAGCATCGCTGGTGCATAAGGATTTCGAAAACAAAAAATTCGTAATTAAGGTTGACGCGAAAGCTCTGTAAGCGTTTCGGCCACTTGCTCGACGGCCCAGTCGATTTCGTCGCGCGTGATAATCAAAGGCGGGGCAAACCGCACGGTGGTCTCATGTGTTTCTTTGCACAACAACCCACGCTCTTTTAGTTTTTCACAAACAGTCCTTGCCCGCGCATGCGCCGGATCAATCTCCATCCCGATCAGCAACCCCTTGCCACGCACCTCTTTGATAAGGGGACTTTGAAGGGCGTTCAGTTTCGATTTCAAAATCTCGCCCAACTCATGCGACCGTTCCGAGAGTTTTTCGTCCTTCATAATGGCCAGCGCCTCAAGGCCAATAGAGGCCGCAATCGGGTTCCCGCCGAAGGTTGATCCATGGCTTCCGGGTTCAAACACATCCATCACGTCTTTGCGCGCCAGAAACGCCGACACCGGATACACTCCGCCGCCCAAAGCTTTGCCGAGCGTCAAACCATCAGGTTTATCAATCTCGTGCTGATAACAAAAATCCTTGCCCGTGCGTGCCATACCTGTCTGGATTTCATCCAGAATAAAAAGGACATCATTCTTTTTGCAAATTTCCTGCGCGCGTTTCAGAAAACCGCCCGGTGGAACGATAATCCCCGCTTCACCTTGAATAGGCTCGACCAGAAACGCACAAGTATCAGGTGTAATCGCAGCCTCCAAAGCGTCCGCATCCCCGTAAGGAATTATATCAAACCCGTCGGGAAATGGACCGAATCCATCGCGGTACAAAGGCTCCGACGAAAACCCGACAATCGTGGTGGTGCGTCCGTGGAAATTATGCTCGGCAACAATAATCTGTGCTTTGTCTTTGGCAATGCCTTTGACGCGGTATCCCCACCGCCGCGCGGCCTTGATCGCGGTCTCGACCGCCTCCGCGCCCGTATTCATCGGCAGGGCTTTGTCCATCCCCGTGACGACACAAAGCTGCTCGACAAATTGCCCCAGAATCTCCGTATGAAATGCCCGTGACGGCACATCCAGTGTCTGCGCTTGTTTCATCATGGCATTCAAAATACGCGGGTTCGAATGGCCTGCGCTCACGGCACTATAGGCCGACAGGAAATCGAGATATTTGTTGCCGTCCGTATCCCAGACCCAAACACCTTCGCCGCGCGCCAGAACGACGGGGAGCGGGTGATAATTTCGCGCCATAAAGCGGTTTTCGCGGTCGATAATGCCCTGAACTGTCATAACAAACTCCCTCTCTTTATATTGTCCGTTTTTTTGGGACAAAGAACAAGTGATCTCTGGTTTTTTTATGCTGCATTGCCTAAAGTGCGGACATGTCCACAAAAGAAAAAACACTTTATCTGGTCGATGGATCGGGATTTATTTTCCGCGCTTATCATGCTCTCCCCCCTTTAACGCGTGGGGACGGAACCCCTGTCGGCGCAGTGATGGGTTTTTGCAATATGATCCACAAATTGCTGACGGGTCACCCTGACGCGCGAATTGCGGTGATTTTCGACGCAGCGCGCAAAAACTTCCGCAACGATATCTATCCGGCCTACAAAGCCAACCGCCCGCCGCCCCCCGAAGATTTGATCCCGCAGTTCCCGTTGATCCGCGAAGCCTCCGAAGCGTTTGGCCTGCCGACATTGGAAATGGAAGGGTTTGAAGCAGATGATCTGATTGCGACCTATGCCAAGCTCGCACGCGATCAAAATATCGAGGTTCTGGTTGTCTCGTCCGATAAGGACTTGATGCAATTGGTCCGTGAAGGTGTGTCATTAATGGACCCGATGAAACAGATCAGGGTCGGTCACGATCAGGTGATGGAAAAATTCGGTGTCCCACCTGAAAAAGTGATCGACGTTCAGGCGCTATGTGGAGATTCGATTGATAATGTACCGGGCGTACCGGGCATCGGCGTCAAAACAGCAGCGCAATTAATCACCGAATACGGAACACTTGAAAATCTGCTGTCGAAAACGGAAGAAATAAAACAACCCAAACGCCGCGAGTCGCTTGAAACCAATGCCGATCTCGCGCGTATCTCCAAACAACTGGTCACGCTTAAAGATGATGTTCAGGTCGAAGTTGCGGTGGATGACCTGAAACCGTCCCATCCCTTTTCACAAAATCTCAAATCCTTTTTGGAACATCAGGGATTTAAATCGCTGTTGGCACGGATTAAATTTGAGGAAGAATCCATTCACCCCCATCCTGACCTTCCCCCGTCAAGGGGGAAGGAATCTTGCCCTCCCCCCTTGCGGGGGAGGGTTGGGTGGGGGGGTGATGCTGCTCAATATAAATTAATTCTATCAGCATCCGAGCTTGAAAGCTGGATCGAAGACGCAAATGAAACGGGTCTTCTGGCGTTCGACACCGAAACCACGGGCCTGACGCCTGCGATGGCGGATCTGGTTGGGATTTCACTTTCCACCCGTGCGGGCCGCGCCTGTTATATTCCGCTTGCGCACGGCAAGAAAACCGATCTGTTGTCGATGGACAGCGGCAACGGTTTCCCGCCGCAACCGGATGTGAAAGAGATTGGAAAAATCCTCGCTCCTGTCTTTGCCGACCGGTCGATTGTCAAAATCGGTCACAACGCCAAATTTGATCTGCAGATGATTAAAAAGGCAGGGATTGAAACCATTCACCCGCTTGAAGACACGATGTTGCTCTCCTATGTGCTCGACGGCACGGCGCACGGCCATGGCCTCGATGAACTCGCGATGCTGATGTGCGGTCACAAAATGATTTCCTACGACGAAGTCACAGGTACAGGAAAATCACGAATCTCGTTTGCTGAAGTTCCGCTTGATAAAGCCTGCGATTACGCCGCCGAAGACGCCGACTTCACATTTCGTCTCTATGAAATTTTAAAACCGCGGATCGCGCCGGGAAAAATGGCGCGTGTTTATGAAGACATCGAACGCCCGCTTGTGCCGGTTATTGCGGATATGGAAGAAAATGGCATTAAAGTTGATCCAAATATTTTGCGTCAACTCTCGCAAAATTTTGCCGACCGTCTGTTGAAACTTGAGGAAGAGATTCATAAAGAGGCAGGTCACCCCTTCAATATCGGGTCCCCCAAACAATTGGGCGTGGTCCTGTTTGAAGAAATGGGATTGAAAGGGGGCAGCAAAACCAAAACCGGCGACTGGTCGACCGCGGCGGATGTTCTGGAGGGATTGGCCGAAGAAAACCCGTTCGCCCAGAAAATTCTCGATTGGCGTCACCTCTCCAAACTCCGCTCGACCTACACCGAAAGCCTCCAAAGCAACATCAATCCGAAGACCGGACGCGTCCATACCTCTTTTTCCATGGCTTTGACCAATACAGGGCGTTTGTCATCCTCCGACCCGAATTTGCAAAATATCCCGATCCGTACCGAGGAAGGCCGCCTGATCCGCACCGCTTTTGTGGCCGAGAAGGGCCATGTCCTGCTCTCCGCCGATTACAGCCAGATCGAGCTGCGGCTGGTGGCGGAATTGGCTGGGATCGAGGCGCTGAAAACCTCATTCCTGAAGGGCGAGGATATTCACGCTCGTACAGCCTCCGAAGTCATGGGAATTCCATTGGAGGATATTACCCCCGATTTGCGCCGCAAGGCCAAAGCCATCAATTTTGGAATTATCTATGGAATCAGCGGGTTTGGGCTGGCCAAACAGCTTGATTGTCCGGTCTCCGAGGCGTCCGCGTACATCCGCACGTACATGGAGCGTTTTCCGGAATTGAACGCTTTTATGGAGAAATCCAAGGAAGAGGCCCGAAAATTCGGGCATGTGAAGACAATTTTTGGCCGAAAATGTGTGATCTCCGGAATTTCCGAAAAAAATCCCGCTCGCCGCAATTTTGCCGAACGTCAGGCCATTAACGCCCCCCTGCAGGGAACGGCCGCAGACCTGATCAAACTGGCCATGATCCGTGTGGATCGGCTGATCAAAGGGGAAAAACTCCCCATGAAGCTCTTGCTTCAGGTCCATGACGAACTGGTTCTGGAGGTTCCCGCCGACCGCGCTGAAGAAATGGCGGCCCTGATCAAGGGGGAAATGGAAAAAGTTGCCGCTTTTTCTGTCCCTCTTAAGGCGGAGACCGGATGGGCGGAAAATTGGGCCGATGCCCACTAGAAACGCACCGGAAACAAGATTTCGGGCGATAAAAACTTTCTGTTTTATTTTCCGTGTGTTATCCTGAAAGAGGTGTCTAAAAATAGTCTCTTGGGGATAGGTCGGGGTATGTGTTTCTCTCCATCTGGAATCGCAAATCTGTTGCGCAGAAAACTGGCTCTTGTGGCCATTGTGTCTGTGCTGCTCGTTCCGGCCAGATCTTGGGCGGCTGGGACCAACTATAACATTCTTCCTTATTATAACCCCGCCTGTAACTGCTGCATTCTGGTCGGACAAATCATGCATGAGATATTCTGGGGAACTGGCATTTGGACGGGGGATGACTTCCAGAATGATTTCTACATGGATGAAATGTACACCAAAAAATTTCTTCCGACCTTTCAGCAAATGGCCGATCAGATGCGCGATGCCGTGATCACCAATGCCATGATGGTTGGAGCTTTTCTGGATGGTCAGGCTGAAAATTTTGCCTTGGCAAGTGTTCAGAAATTGAATGCGAAAGCAATAAAAGACTATCAGGTCAGCGACCAGATTTGCCGTTTTGGAACGGTGAGCAGATCTTTGGCTCTGAGCGACGATAAAACGCGCACGGTCAAACTGGCATTGATGGAACAGGTTCAGAACCGCCAGCTGATGAAAAACAACATGGCATCCGGTGTGGCCGCCGGCAAGGGGGCGACGATCGGGCGTTCTGCGGATAAAAAAGCGCGTTGGGACCAGTTTAAGAAAAAATTCTGTGACAAAAACGATATTGGCGGAACATTGAGCAATCCGGCCTCACCTGAAAAATGCGCGGCTGCATCGGATGTTCAACAAAACCGGGATATTGATATGACGAGAACGCTGGACGCTCCCGCAAATCTTGAGCTGGATTTCCCGACGAACGCCGCAAATCTCAGCAACGACGAAGAAAATGTCATCGCTTTGGGAAATAATCTTTATGCGCACAATCTGGCTATGAATCTTAGCGCATCCGATTTCAATGCTATGGCGCTGAAGGCCAATGATGGCCAAACCAGAAAGCTTCTGGATTTTCGTTCGGTTATTGCCAAACGTTCGGTTGCCGCGAACTCTTTTGCTGCCATTGCCGCGATGAAAGCGCAAGGTGGGCCGTCTTCGAAAACTTATTTGGAGGCTCTGGCAAAAGAGCTGGGGTTGGCGAACGTAAAAGAAATTGATGCGCTGGTCGGCAATAACCCCAGTTACAACACCCAGATGGAATTCCTGACCAAACGCATGTACCAGTCTCCGAATTTCTATGCCAACCTTTATGATACGCCCGCTAACGTCGAGCGTGAAGAAACTGCGTTGGGGGCCATCGGCCTGATGCAGGACCGTGATATATTTGAGAGCCTGCAACGTTCGGAAATGCTACTTTCGACGTTGCTTGAAATCTATGTGACGCGCGAACAGGATCGTTACTTCAACAAGGGGCAGAAATAGAATGAAGAAACCGTCCCGTAAATTCGGCAATATTTTGCTGGCCGCTCTTGTCGGCGTGATGGTGCTGATGTCTTCTGGTGATGCCTACGCATGGAAATGCAAGTGTTGTAACTGTATCTGCCCGTGGTTTCTGAACTGTTGTAAAAAGCCCAGCACAAAAAATATCATTGAGTTCGCGTTTGATGATTATCGTACTTTTTTCATCATGGACTCATTCTATAAAGACCAGTTTGAAAAAGAAGGTCTGCAGCCAATGGCTGATCAGTGGCGCGATTTCTTTACAACTCATGCGATGATGGTGGGGGCGTTTCTTGATGGCTATGCTGCGGACGCCGCACAGGCCAACGTACAATCGCTGAACGCAAATACAATTCGCGATTATCAGGTGAGTGATCAGATTTGCAAATTCGGGACCTTGGCTCGTTCGTTGGCGGGAACAGATTCCCGTTTAAGCGCCCAGCAAATGGTTATGAGTGAGATTGCCCTGGCTCGGAATATCGGTACGGTGGGTGGCATCGCTTCGTCGGGGCGGGGTCAGGATAACCAGAATCGTCTGTACGGGTTCATGGAGTATTATTGCGACGGAAAAGACAATAACAATGGTCTGGGGTATTTTTGTAAGGCGGCAGGTTCAACCCGGGATGTTGAATATAACCGCGATATTGATTTCACCAGAACAATTGACGATCGCTCGACCTTGAACGTCGATCTGACGAATAATACGCTCTCTCGCGATGAAAAAGATGTCGTCTTTCTGGGGCATATGCTCTATGGCCACAGACAGGACACAAAACGCGCGCGCGACGCGGAAATCAAAGCTTCGGGCGGAGCTGAAAAATATCTTCTGACACGTTCTGTTGCCGCCCGCCGCTCCGTTGCCGAAAACACCTACAATGCTATTGTGGCGATGAAAGCTGCTGGATCGGGATCGTCCAAAGCATATATCACGGCTATGTTGACCAGTTTGGGAATGTCGGCGAAAGAGATTTTAAAATATACCAATGGCGCCTATTTGGGGGCAACGCCTTATGCCGGAATTGATGATGCGGTTTCGCCCAGTTACTACACGCAAATGGAAATCCTGACCAAACGTCTTTATCAGGACCCGACCTTTTATGCCAACCTGATGGACACCAAGGCCAACGTGAAGCGGACTTCGACGGCAATGGACGGACTGTCATTGGCGCAGGATCGGGATATTTTTAAATCAATGGCGCGATCGGAAATGCTGCTGGCGCTTCTTCTTGAGCTTGAATCAGGAAAAAGAAGCGATGAGATCAGTGCGCAAACCAGTCAGATAATAGGGCAGCCGTAAGGAGATGGTCATGAAAAAGATGGGCTTCGGAAAAAGCAAATGCATTGGCAAGAGTTGGGGGTATATAATAACCCTTGCGACCATTCTGTTTGGAGCCATGCCGGTTTCCGATGCGCGCGCCTGTGGAAGCTGTACCGATTGTAATACATGGTCCAAATTTGTAACTCAGGAAATGAATCTTCATGAGCAATGGATGATTAATGAGTGGTGGACGAAATATGTATTGGTTGCGATGCAAAGTTACACTGATCAGGTTCGTGATGCTGTAATTACCAATGCTATGATGATCGGTGCCTTTCTGGATGGGGAAAGTGAGCTGAACAGCCTTCGTACGGTTCAGGAACTCAATGCCGGTACGATCAAGGATTACACGGTCAGCGACTCCATTTGTAAATTCGGAACGCTTTCCCGCTCTCTGGCCGCATCTCAGGGGCGTGCCAAAGGAACCCAGATTGTTCTGGCCGAAAGGTCCCAGAATCGTCAATTGGGCCAGAAAAACATGGCATCCGATCAGGGGGGCACACGGGACCGTATCGCCAGATACAAACAGTTTATCAAGAATTTCTGTGACCCTGGTGATTACGGGAATGCCATGCAGAAAATTTGTACGGCGGCTCCACCGGATAAAACCCGCAACCTTGATATCAACTACACGCGTTTAATTGACACCAAAAAGACGCTGGATATTGATTTTCTCTCCGGCGCAGCAAAAGCAAAGCCAAGTGACGACGAGAACGCAGTAATCGCTCTGGCCAACAACTTGTACGCACACGATGTTTTAGACCGGATTAAATCGGAAGATCTGAAGCAGACGAGCGTCACGGACAGCAGATCGACCTACCTCGACCAGCGCTCGATTGTTGCCAAACGTTCCGTGGCGGAGAACTCGTTTAACGCTATCGTCGGTATGAAGGCATCCGGCGCGACGTCGTCGCAGGCCTACATGAAAAACGTTTTGACCCAACTGGGTTTGAGCGCAGCCGACGCTAAAAAATATTTGGGGAATCAGGATAAGCCGAGTTACGACGCCCAGATGGAAATCTTGACCAAGAAACTGTATCAGGACCCTGCCTTCTACGCCAATTTGTATGACACGCCTGCCAACGTCGAGCGTCAATATGCAGCCCTGCAGTCTTTTGGACTGATGCAGCGACGCGATATTTTTGAAACGATTGTACGGTCGGAAATGTTGTTATCAATGATTCTTGAAATGGAAATTTCGAAATATCAGGATGACATCCAGAACCGCCAGAATAAGAAATAACAACAAGAGATAATGTTGCAAACGATTTGACAGTGATGATTTAATGAAATTGCACGGCTTTGAACAAAAAAGAAAACATAAATCAGGACGCGCCCTGAAATGGGTTGCGGTCTTTGGGGTGTTGATGCTTGCTTGCGCAGGAGGCAAGGGCGAAGCGGCTTCTGTTCCCGACAACCAGAAGGGCTGGCTAGAAATCCGCGGGTCCGGTGTAGCCCCCTCATCTCAAATCTCTTTGGTAACGGGTGGTAAGAACAGCATCGTTACTCGGTCGGACAAAGATGGCCAGTTTGCCTTTGAAAAGCTCGGCTATTATTCTTTTGTTCCCCTATCCTTCCGGCTTGAAATCCCCGAATATAAAAGTGAATTGGTTTCCGTAGGCCAGTCCAGCCTGACATTTGATTTTGACCCGAAAAGGTCATCTGTTGCGATGCACGGAAAAATTTCGGCGGCGGGGAGCGTTGTTCTGAACGTTGACGGCGTAAACTCCCAATCGCAGGTCACAGGTCTTGATGGGAATTTCTTTATAAAGACCCGCACCCCTCTGGGATTGGCGGATGGCGTGTCGACAACGATGGCCAACATCATTAATGTCGGGGAATCGTGCTGTCCCAGAACTCTGGTTCCAGCTCCACCGATCCAGCTCTCTGTTTCCAGCGTGGCAGTGCCATCAGCTCCGCCTCAGAACCAGCCGGCACTGCCGTCTGCCTTGCCTTTGAGCCCCGCCCCTGCAACGGGCAAAACGCCGACCTATCTGGCACCGGCTAGCCCCCAGCCTCAATCGCAACCTGAGGAACCGGAGCATAAAAAAGAACAACCCAAGAAAAAAATCCCGTACCTCGTAACGGGTTCGGTACAACAGGAATTTTATATCAAAGCAGAAAATATGACCGCAGCCATCTCGTTCGGCAGCGGTGATTACGACGCCACCTATGTTGGCGGATTCAAAAAACTGGCAGATCAGGTTCGTAATGCTATTATCACTAACGCCATGGCAATTGGCGCATTTCTGGACGGGCGCGCAGAGTTGAACGCTCTGGGAACCGTACAAAAACTGAATGCCCGGACGATCAAGGATTACACGGTCAGCGATTCCATTTGTAAATTCGGAACCCTGTCCCGCGGATTGCCCGGAACCGATTCTTTGGTTGAAGCCAACAAACAGGCTTTTGGCAAAATTCTTCTTGATCGCAATGTGCAATCCACAGAAACGATATTTGCCGAGGCAACCATGGGGGCGGTGAGCGAGGCCAAGGACTTTAAGGTAAAATACTGTGAAGGTGTCGACAGTAACTCGGGTCTAGGCGCCTATTGTGCATCAAGTAAGGCAAAGCCGGATGAATTCTTTAACCGCGACCTTGATTATACGCGCGGTTTTGATGTGCCTCTGACCTTGGATGTGAATTATACCGACGGCAACACCCTGACCGATGATGAAGAAAAGACGCTGGCTCTGTTTCACATGCTCTCGCGCCGCGATCCTCAGTATAATTCAAGCGGTGGCCTTTTTAAAAAGCAGGAAAAAACTGACGACTTCCAGAATCTCCATCAGGATATGGCCGTTCGCCAACTAATCGGAAATACCTTTTCCAACATGGTGGCGATGAAAGCAAAGGGAACGGCGGCATCGGGATCCTATATGAAGAATGTTCTGGTCCAGATGGGCCTGTCTGCGGCGGATGCCCAGAAACTGGTTGGAAACAATCCGAGCTATTTCGCCCAGATGGAGATCCTGACCAAAAAACTGTATCAGGACCCGACCTTCTTCGCCAACCTCTACGATACCCCCGCGAACGTTGCGCGGCAAAGGGTGGCGATCAAGGCGATCAGCTTGATGCAGGATCGTGACTTTCTTGAATCTTTGAAGCGCCGCGAAATGCTGCTCTCCGAACTTCTGGAGATCAGGCTGCGCAAGAAAGCTCAGGAAGAAAATCTGGCGGGCGTAACCAATTAGGTTAGGGAAGCTTGATTTCCCCAAACGCAATCGGTCCGTTATCCTGTCTCTCCAGAATCACAACAAGTCCGGCGGCATTCTCTGAAGGAGTCCAGTTAAAACTGTAATCGCGCTCATCTCCAAGCCAGTTATCAAGCGGAATCACTTTGGACACAATGTGAAGATACTCGATATCCATACCTTCGTTCGGCCCCGTCTTGATCGGTGATCTGACAGGTTTGAGATATTCGACCAGCTTGACCATGACATGATCGTCGAACCCTTTCAGTCTTCCAAGTTTCATCGCTTGAAGATGAAAATGATAACTGTCTTTCTTTTCCCCATTGGCAATGTCCAGAAAAATCAGCGGAGCGGTGTCCTTGAGTGCGGACAGAACGTCTCCATACATATATCCTTTGACCAGCGCCCGCCCGTTAACAACCATCTCCGGCGTATATCGGGGGGCATGGTTGATAACGGAATAAAACAAATGACGGTCGTAACTGTCTTTTATGGCGTACGGATTGTCGGTGACAACATTCAACGCGTTGACGTGGTAATCCAGCCCTGTAATCCGGGTCTTCCGGATCAGATCGTTAAACAAATGATCGGCAGGCGGGCAATACATACACCCTTGGTCGGAAAAAAGTTCAAGCAGGATGGGGTGATCCTCGACCTCTGCGGCGATGTCACGGTTCCCGAATGGCCAGCTATATCCGAAAATCGGGGTTTTGCGCCCATCCGCAGCGGAAACGGGAGAAATAGAGAAAAGGACAACCAGTCCAGATAAAATAAAGCAGGTGACATTCTTCATGGAAAAAGAGTATCAGGAACTTTTCTGGGACGCTATCCCCGAACGCTTTGCTTTTCCACTTGAAGCAAAAACAATCCCGTCGTACAAACCTTCATGCAAAAAGAACTCCCCGTCTCGTGGCAGGAAATTCATGTTCTTGCCAAAAAACTTTCCCTCCGCCTCAAAGAAAGCGGAAAGCAGTGGGATCGCATCATCGCCATTGCCCGCGGTGGCATGGTTCCGGCCTGTCTTCTGGCTTACGAACTGGATATACGTGTGGTCGAAACGATCAGCATCAAAAGTTACGATTTCCAGACCCAATCCGAAGCTGTGCTTTTGTCGGCTCCCGAAGATCTGGGAACTGGACAGGGCTGTCTGGTAATTGATGATCTTTCGGATACGGGAAATACTTTCAGGTTTCTGCGCGGAAAACTGCCCGATGCGAGCTTTGCCTGCATCCATGTCAAACCGCAGGGGAGAGCGCAGGCAGATTTCTTTGTCGAGGAAGTGGCTCAGGATACTTGGATATTCCTCCCATGGGAAGATCAGGACTTCCCCCCCCACATCCGTGCCCAAATCGGCGTAGAGCTGCCTACCAACGAGTCTTAATGGAAAATTAAGCCCTCTGGCGTAATATGTTATATATAAATATATTATTTATATATAACATTATATATAGGAGTTTTTGATGGGGAGTTGGGTTCTGTTTCTGCTGGGCGGAGCGGCGGTGATTATCGTCGTCTATAACCGCATCGCAGCTCTATCCCACCGCCGACGTAACGCCTTTGCTGATATCGACGTCCAGCTTGAACAACGCTACAACACTATCCCGAACATGGTCGAGGTGGTCAAAGCCTATGCCGGACACGAGCATAAGGTTTTCAAAGAAATTGCTGAAGCCCGCGCAGCCACCAAAGACGCCTTCGGCGTTGGCGAAAAACGCTTCAAAGCAGAAGCCGTATTGGGGCAAGCACTAAATCACTTATACGCCGTTGCGGAAAATTACCCTGAACTCAAGGCCAATGAAAATTTCATGATGCTGCAACAGGAACTCTCCGATCTTGAAAACAAGATTTCGGCGGCCCGTCGCTTCTTCAACTCTGCGACGGCGGAATACAATACGGCAATCGAACAATTCCCCGGCAATATCATGGCCAGAATGTTTGGCTATTTTGAGGAACCCTATTTCCGCACTGACGGCGACAAAGAAGAAGAAATCAAAGCCATTCCAGAAGTTAAAATGGCTCCCGTAGAAAAGAAATAGAAAGAAGGATAATCACACCGCATGGCACTCTCGACGATAGGCCTCTCGACCTCGCGCTGGAATGCCCGCAATAAATCAATTGCGCTGATGGCTGTTTTTCCGGGGATCGTGCTGGTAACTGCCTATTGGCAGATTCGCTTCCTGACCTTCTATTTTGCTGATCGGTACGCGACAGACACCCAACCAGTTCAGCAAGCCGACTCATTATACTGGATACTGGCGCCCTTCATTGCCGTTGGTCTGATTGTCTGGTTCTACATGTGCCTCAAGGATCAGGATAAAATCATCGAGGGCCTTTTTCACGCCTACCAGATCGATCGCCGCGACAACCCCGATCTTTATAACATGGTTGAAACGCTTGCGATTCAGTTGGGCCAGCCGGTCCCTGAAGTTTTTATCATTCCGACCATTGCCAGAAACGCAATGGCCAGCAGCCTCTCTGATGGAACGGACCGCATCTATGTGACCTCTGGTCTGCTGGAATTTCTGGCCCACGACGAAGTCGAGGCGGTCATCGCCCACGAATATGGCCATATACTGAGCCATGACACGCGCTGGGTGGGCCTTTCAATCATTTTCACCAACCTTTTTTCCGGTGTCCCCCAATATTTCAAATCGGAAAACAAATTCGAAAGGTTGGACGAAGAAAAATCGCTTCGCCAGCTTGAGGTTTTTTTCTACAGCCTGCTTCTGTTTCCTATCTGGATTGGATATGCCGCCATTTCGGTGTTGCGGGTTTTCCTGCTGATTGAACGCGAACACGATGCGGATATGGCTGCCGTTCAGATCACCAAAAACCCCGACGCCTTGATGCGCGCTCTGATCCGCATCCACCGCCGCGCCCGCATTCCGTATGTTCCGAAAGATGTGATGTTCCTATGCATCGACAACCCACGTGGCGGGTTTTTTGCCACTCACCCGCGACTATTTGCACGCTTGCGGCATATTTCCCGCCTGACCCAGACAGAAATCCCGCAAATCGAGGAATCGAGTGAAGCTCCGATATACAAACGCTTCACCAAAAACAAACTGCTCCAGCGAACCTTCAAACCGTTCAAAAAGAACTGATCGCTACTGTGTTAGCAACTGCAACTGCGTGTCCGCAACGCGCGCAGGGTAGTATTTGAGTTGCCTGCTCCACCGGACGGCACCGACCCCTTGCCCTAAAATCAATCTGGTTACGGTTGGCGGGGCCCAGCTGGTATCAAGAGTTTTTAAAACACCGTCATAGGCGGCGTTCGCATTATTCAATGCTTGGGCCGCCGCAATTTTTCCACTTTCGGACACTGCCGAGGCATGGGAAAAGCCGCCCTGTAGGGCCGAGGTATTATACCCGTCGACGCCGCGGCTTGATCCGGTAAGATTATAAAATGCGTTCCACCTATTGTTGTTGGTTGTGTCATCTACACGCCAGAACATCGGGTAAGTCGTACCCCCTGCGCTATACCACGTTACATACTCGTAAAAAGCCCCGGAATTCTGGTTGTACCAAGCTCCGGTGGGAACCCTCAAATCATCCGCCTGTCGCGTCACAGCAGCATTTGTGGTTTGAATATAGGAGGTCGAGAAACGGCCCTGTTCCAATTGCGCTCCCCAGATATAAGCACCGGAAGAACCGTCCCCGAGATAGCTGGGATTTGTTCCGTGATAGGTTGAAGAATTGACAAGGTAGATATAAAATCCCGCGGTCCCGCTCGCTACGACATTGGCGGCGCAACGATACCAGCCATTAGGCAAAGCAGTTATCGAGGCGGATTTCAAAACAGTATTGGTGGCTCCTAAAGAAACCGTTCCGGTCTGTAAATCAAACACGGGGGCTTCATTGGCTGCTTGCAAACCTGCTCCGGCAAACTGGATATAGCGCCGTCCGTTATCTTTAAGAAAAACATTCAACGAATAGGCTGTCGAAACTGTCAGGGAGTTGCCGTCAAAAATATAATGCTGGGCGTTGGCCGCTGACTCTATAATGCGGTCGGCTGTCATGGTCCCGTCAGGAGCTGCCACGGCATCAGCAGTTACCGTCAGACCTGCTTTCGTCCACCACGCATTGTTCATTTGCTCTGAATATTTTGTGCTATTCGTCCTCTGTTCTTCGATCAGGATACCCTTGGCGAGGTGGGTGGTGGGGTCGTAGTCGAAACGTGGAACGTTATTTGAAACGGTTTGTAAATTTCCCGAAGAATCAAAATACGTCCCGAGCGAATTACGGGCATATGTTCCCCCTGCCGCGGTCAGGAAGGAAGGGAGCGTGGCATAATGCGTGCCGGAAAGGATGTAATCACTATTGATAAAATCCATCGACAGCGACGGGTAATCGACTTTGACGTTGGTGGTGTTGGGGGGGGTAAAGGTCAGGTTGGTAATCGCATTGCCGTTCAGGTCCGTAACCGTCCCGCCATTCAGGTCCAGCGGAGAGGAAACCGTAACCCCGTCAAGGTCGACATCCCCCTCCTGCGGCGTATAGGTAAAGGTCAGGGCCGATCCGCCCGAGCCACTCGCATAACTGGCATAACGGGTTACTCC
Source organism: Pseudomonadota bacterium (assembly GCA_029558635.1). Lineage (GTDB taxonomy): Bacteria > Pseudomonadota > Alphaproteobacteria > Micavibrionales > Micavibrionaceae > UBA1573. The sequence goes on from JAKQEE010000416.1 coordinate 151,364, forward strand.
GCCGACATCGACCGCAATCCGTGGGGTTCCGCCGCCCGTCCCGACAGTGACGGATTCTGACATATTGACCGTAAAGGAAAGGGGCGCAGACAGCGCAGTGAGGGGAGAAAAGAAAAGCGGGAAAGTTGCAAGAAAAACCATTGCGCCCTTTCGTACCCAAAACCCACTCATAAGAAATTCCCCTTCGAAACCCCCATCCTAGCCCCCTAGTCCGGAGGGTCAAGAAGGAAGTAAAATGATTGAAAAGATTATGAAAATAATAGATAAAAGAATCTCTTGATTCTCACGCCCAACCCTGTGTATAACTCCCCGTCCCCAACCGGACCTGTCTGGCTGAAATCGGCTGCCTCGACGGGCCATATACCAAAGTAACGGGGAGAGTAAAACCATTAAATAAGGAGAAGAAAATGCCGAAAATGAAAACCAAAAGCAGCGCAAAAAAGCGCTTCAAAGTGACCGGTTCGGGTCTTGTAAAGTTCAAGCCTGCCAAAATGCGTCACATGCAAATGAACAAACCCAAATCCATGAAACGTAAAGCCCGCGGAACATCCGTGCTGGCCGAAATGGACGGGCGCATCATTCTTGAAAACTTCATGCCCTATGCCCGCGGTAAGAAAAAAACCAGCCACAATCCGGCTCCGGTTGCTGTGGAATAGAAAAGAGAGAAGGAGATAAAAGATGTCCCGTGTTAAAAAAGGTTCCCCACGTGCCCACGCACGTCACGTTAAAATTCTGAAACTGGCCAAAGGTTACCGTGGTCGCTCTCACAATTGCTACCGGATCGCTCTGGAGCGTGTTGAGAAAGCCCTGCGGTACGCCTACCGCGACCGTCGCAATAAAAAACGCGACTTCCGCGCCCTGTGGATTCAACGTATCAACGCCGCCGCCCGTGAACACGGCCTGACCTATTCCCGCTTTATGGACGGCGTCCACAAAGCAGGCATTGCAGTTGACCGCAAAGTTCTGGCAGAATTGGCCGTGAATGACGCTGCCGCTTTCAAAGCGATTGTTGACCAGGCCAAAAAAGCTGTCGCTGCTTAATTGAGCGTAGAAATGAATTTGAAAAGCGGCCTCATCGGGCCGCTTTTTGTTTTCACTAAAGGAAATAGAAATGTTTGTTATTTTGCTCCACTACCTGAAACCGATTGAAGACGTGGAGCGTGTGGTTGTCCCGCACCGTGCCTATCTGGATGAACTGTATGCCAAAGGTGTTTTGTTGGCGTCCGGCCCGCAGGTTCCGCGCACTGGCGGCGTTCTGCTGGCCAAGGGCATGGACAAAGACGCGCTCTGGGACATTCTCAAGAAAGACCCCTTCCATACTGAAGGCATCGCCGAATATAAATTGATCGAATTTGATCCGATCAAACACCATGTCGCGCTGAAAGAATTGATCTGATGAAATACAAGCTGGCGGTCTTTGACTGGAACGGAACCTTGCTTGACGATGCGGTTGCCAATGTCAAAGGCACGAATGCGACATTGAAGCTGTTGGAAAGGCCACCGATCACATTGGAACGCTATCGTGAGACGATGGATTTTCCGGTTACCCACCTTTATGCGCGCAACGGGATTGATCCTGACACATATCTAGCCAACAGCGACAGGCTGGCCGATGCATTTTATGAAGCATACGGCAAGGCGTCAGAAGCTTCCCCCCTGCGTACCGGAACACACGAATTGCTTGACTGGCTGCTGGATAACGGCGTCACTACGATGATCCTGAGCAATTACCTGCAAGAGGAGCTGGAGGGCCAGATGGCCCAGCGCCATGTCCACCACAAATTCAAACATATATGCGGCAATGACCGTGCCTTGAATAAGGGGATTACCCGCACCACCAAACTGGAACGGCTTAAGGTCTATCTGGACAAATTCGGCTATGACCCGACCGAGGCTTTCATCATTGGCGACTCGTTCGAGGAAATTGAAGTCGGCAAGCATCTTGGTATGCTGACAGTTTCTGTGACATGGGGCTGTTTTTCCAAAGAACGGCTCGAAAAGGGCGGCGCGCATCATATGATCGACAATTTGTCCGCTCTAAACTCAATTCTGCAATAAAAGGGTGTAAGGTCAGGATTTTATAACCTGCAAAATAAACTTGCGGTCAGAGATAATATTGGATAGAGAATCTAATGTTATGACTAAAGATTGCGTAGAGCCAACACTATCGCTGACCAAAGAGTTCTCCACTCATACCATCCTCTCCCTGCAAAGCTTACTGCCGTGGGAGCGGTTACATTCTCTTTTGAAAACAGCGCCGAGAGGCCCTGAATCGCCGCTTGCCGCCTTTGATCGGGAACGACCCCGATGGATCAAGATGCTGGAGGATACTCCCACACGGGAACAAGGGCAGGCCATCGCGAGCATATGGGATAATTTCAGTGAGAAATCCATATATCCCCCGGATATCATGATGGTCCCGATGCTTGAAGAGGTGACGAGAACTTTACCGAATATGTCGCCAAAAAGTCTACGGCAAATAATGATTTCCATGTCTTATTTAGCGGTTGATCCGGGGCCCGTGATACTGGAGCAATTGGCGGCTCTTGTCGCAGAAAGATCTCCGAAATTTGATAATGACTCCCGCATCTATGCAATCCATGCCCTGACAGTGATGGATGCATTGCAGGAGCACAAGCATGGCAAGTCCCGTGTGCCGTTGGTTGAGGCGTACAAAGTTCTCCTTAATGGGGTGAAACTCGTCAATGTGATTAAAGGGGGGCACATAGCCATTCTGAGGGATGGAACAAAATGGTTTGGCTGCGGATTTTCTTTGGAACGTGTTTCAGAAGATGACTGCTCATCCAACTTTGAACGAAATGTAGATGAACTCTTCTGCAACGTTAGTGGTGATGCAAAATCCCTACACTCACATATTGTTAAAGAAACAGGGCACAGAATAGATCTGACGCATGAGTTTAGGGGAAGAAAATTTCACACCGAATGTGATGGGAACACCCACATCGTTATGGGTACAAACGGAAGCCCCTCCCATATGAACGGTCAGACCATTCTCCAGACGGGTTTGCTGCGTCCCTTGTTGGAAGAGCCGTTGGTTCGTGTTTCTCAAATCGTTTTTAACCAGAAGAGAAATTATCCGGAATATTGGGAACAGTTTCTTCACCAGATCGGAAGCTATCCGGGAAAGACATGCCTATTTTTAAATGGCCATGAATCCCCAGAATTTCATATGATCGGGCACATAGATCGGTTTGCACTGTAATCCCAAGTTATGAATAAGGAATAGGCTTGCGAAAAGCGGCAAAATCCTGCAAAAATGCCTCTCTTAAAGAGGACTAAGGAATAAAAGACTCATGGATACATCCGCATTAAAGAAAGAACTGGTCGAACTGGTCGAGGGCGCGTCCGATATGGCGACGTTAGAGAATGTTCGCGTCACGGCGCTGGGGAAAAAGGGGCGCATCACCGACCTGATGAAAACGCTCGGCGCCATGTCGCCGGATGAACGCAAATCTGCCGGAGCCGAGCTTAATGTTTTGAAAGATGAAATCTCCGACCTGATCGAAAAACAGGCGTCGCAGTTAAAGGCGCAGGAGATGGATTCCCGCCTTGCGAATGAAATATTGGATGTCACATTGTCACCACGCCCTGAACGCCGCGGCACTATCCACCCAATAAGCCAGACAATGGACGAACTGGTCACGATTTTTGCCGATATGGGTTTCGAAGTGGCCGAAGGTCCGGATATCGAAGACGATTTCCACAATTTCACCGCTCTGAATTTTCCGCTGGGGCATCCGGCGCGCGAAATGCACGATACGTTCTATCTCCCCAACGACGAGCGGAAAGATGGAGAGGCGCAAAAGAAAGTGCTGCGCACCCACACCTCGACGGTTCAAATTCGCCATATGATGCAAAACAAACCACCGGTCAAAATGATCTGCTTTGGTCGGTGCTATCGTTCCGACTGGGACATGACCCACACGCCGGTTTTTCACCAGATGGAAGCCCTCTATATTGATAAGAACGTCACGATGGCGCATTTAAAGGGCTGCCTCTCAGACTTCGTGCGGGCTTTCTTTGACATTGACGATCTGCCCGTTCGCTTCCGCCCATCTTTCTTTCCGTTTACGGAGCCAAGCGCCGAGGTCGATATCGGCTATTGGAAAGAAAACGGCGAACTGAAATTGGGCCGCGCGCCAAATCCAGAAAACCAGAAATGGCTGGAAATTCTGGGGTCTGGCATGGTGCATCCGAATGTGCTGAGAAATTGCGGTCTCGACCCCGAAGTGTATCAAGGTTTTGCGTTCGGTATGGGTCTGGAACGCGCAACGATGCTCAAATACGGCATCCCCGATCTGCGCAGCATGTTTGAAAGTGACACACGTTGGCTCACCCATTACGGGTTTGATCCGCTCAATCGCCCCAACCGCGCCACAAAATAAGATACGAAAGACTTGTAAAATGAAATTCACACTGAATTGGTTGAAAGATTATCTGGATACAACGGCAACGCTGGACCAGATTGTTGAAAAGCTTACCGATGTTGGTCTCGAGGTCGAAGGGGTTGAAGATCGTGCGTCGATCTATGCGCCGTTCAAGGTTGCCGAAGTTTTGGAAGCCGACCCGCACCCTGATGCAGATCGTCTCAGGGTTTGTCAGGTCAAAACCGCCGAAGGCGTGTTGCAAGTCGTCTGCGGCGCACCGAACGCCCGCAAGGGAATGAAGGCGGTCTTTGCTCCGGCAGGTACTTATATTCCAGGTCTTGATGTCACCTTGAAGAAAACCAAAATCCGCGGTCAGGATTCAAACGGGATGATGGTCTCGGAACGTGAAATGAATCTGGGTGATAACCAGACTGGAATTATCGACCTGCCCGTCGATACGCCCATCGGAACACCCTTGGCCGAAATTTACGGCCTGAATGATCCTGTGATTGAAATCAATGTCACGCCGAACCGCCCTGACTGTGCGGGCGTACGTGGTGTCGCTCGCGATCTCGCGGCGGCGGGTCTCGGAACGCTGAAACCGCTCCCCACATCCAATATTCAATCAAGATTTGAATCGACACCGAAAGTCACCTTGCAATTCGCGGAAGGTGACAAGGAGGCCTGCCCGCTCTTCATGGGCCGCCTGATCAAAGGTGTTAAAAACGGCCCGTCACCGGAATGGCTGCAGCAGCGCCTCAAAGCCATTGGTCTGCGCCCGATCTCGGCACTGGTCGATATCACCAACTATTTCTGTATCGGCCTGTCCCGTCCGCTTCACGTCTATGACGCGAACAAACTTGACGGTGATATTCACGTTCGCATGAGCAAAAAGGGCGAAACCCTCGATGCGCTCAATGATAAATCCTACACCCTCGAAGACGGTATGATTGCGATCTGCGACAACTCGGGCATTCTGGGGCTAGGTGGTATTGTCGGCGGCACGAAAACTGGCTGCGAAGACAATACAAAAAATGTCTATCTGGAATGCGCCTATTTCGATCCGATGCGCATCGCGCGTACGGGTCGCGATTTGCAAATTGTCTCCGATGCGCGTTACCGTTTCGAACGTGGTATTGATCCGGCTTTTACGGTTGATGCGGTTGAACTGGCCACACAAATGATCCTCGATCTGTGCGGCGGCGAAGCCGGAACGGTTATTAAGGCAGGCGACGTTCCTCCTTGCACAAAAGAATATAAATACGACCCCGCCCGTTATACGAAACTGATGGGCGACGATGTGTCCGAAGCGGAACAAAAACGTATTCTCGAATCCTTAGGCTTCACGGTTGCACCTAACTGGACGGTCACAACTCCCGCGTGGCGCCCCGATATCTTTGGTGTGGTCGATCTGGTCGAAGAAATTGCCCGCATTCACGGATTTGCCGCGATCCCTGCCGTATCGGTTCTGAAAGACGGAGCCGTGGCAAAACCGGCTGAGACCCCACGCGGCGTAAAAGTGCGCCGGGCAAGAGGGGCGCTGTCATCATCAGGACTGCAGGAATGCATCACTTGGTCCTTTATGGCCGAAGATCTGGCGCACCAATTCGGCGCGAACGATCGCCAGCAAGCCGCGCGGCTGAAGCTGGTGAACCCGATCAGCTCCGAACTCGTTCAAATGCGCCCGTCCATTTTGCCGAACCTGATCGAAGCCGCAAGCCGCAACGCCGACCGCGGATTTGCAAATGCCGCTTTGTTCGAGGTTGGTCCGGTTTTCTTTGGAACCGATCTAACGGAACAACCTTTTGTTGCCTGTGGTGTACGCACCGGAACGATGGGTCCGAAACACTGGAGCGGAGCAGACAGCTCGCGCAATGTCGATCTCTATGATGCAAAGGCAGATGTTTTGCGCACGATCGAATCCTGTGGCGGCCCGTCGGGAAATTTACAGGTCACGCGCGACGCCCCGTCCTATTACCACCCGGGACGTTCGGGGGCATTGCGTTTGGGTGCGAACGTTGTCGCCTATTTCGGAGAAATCCATCCGGCCATTCTGGATAAAATGAAAATCACCGATGCGGTGGTGGGCTTTGAACTATTCTTGGAAAACATTCCTGAATCCAAGAAAAAAGGAACGGCGCTGCCGCTGGTCAATCTACCGCAATTCCAGCCGATTGAACGTGACTTTGCGTTCCTGGCCGATGTAGGCGTCGAAGCCGACAGCTTCGTTCGCGCAATCAAATTCGTCGACCGCAATTTGATTGCGAATGTCGAAATCTTTGACATTTATACAGGCAAGGGAATTGAGCCGGGTAAAAAATCCGTGGCAATTACGGTAACGCTCCAACCGCGCGATCACACACTGACCGACGCGGAAATCGACGGAATCACTCAGAAGATTGTTGCGGTGGTCGAACAGAAAACCGGCGCGACACTCCGCGGATAAAGAAATCAGCGGGCGCCGATGTTCTCCTGGGCCAGAAGGTCTTTCTTGGACAATTTGCCGATCATGGTTTTGGGCAAAGGCTCATCGCGGAACTCGAAATGGCGGGGCATCTCGATGGGGGAAATCTTTTCCTTCAGGAATTCGCGCAGATCCTCCTCATTCAGGCTGCGGCCTTCCTTGGCCTTGATCCATGCCTTCGGAACTTCGCCGCGGTGCGGATCCTTGATTCCCGCCACCACACATTCCTCGACGGATGGATGCTTGTAAATCGCCTCTTCAATAACACGCGGATAGACATTATATCCGTTGACCAGAATCAAATCCTTGATCCGGTCGACGATAAACAGATATCCGTCTTCGTCAAATTCGGCCACATCACCGGTTTTGAGAAAACCATCGACCATGACTTTTTCGGTTTCGTCGGGCCTACGCCAGTATCCTTTCATCACCTGCTGCCCCTTGATCCGGATTTCACCGCGCTGGTGTGGTTGTTCGATCAGAGCGCCTGTCTCGGTATCGTGCAACTCGATGAATGTTCCCGGAAAAGGCAATCCGATAGAGCCCGACTTGTTGGCACCCTCAATCGGGTTGGCGCAAGCCACAGGAGATGTCTCGGTCAAGCCGTACCCCTCGACTAAAACACATCCGGTCTCGGCCTCGAATGCGCGTTTAACCTCTACGGGTAACGGCGCACCGCCTGAAATACAGTACCGCAAAGATGTCAGATCGTACTTCTTCAAGTTCGGATGAGTGTTGATGGCATTGTAGATCGCAGGAACAGCCGGAAAGAAGTGCGGACGTTGCTCGTTGATAAGCTCCAGCGTTTCATCAAGGTTGAATTTGGGCGACGCGATAATTTCAAACCCGCATTTGACACTGAGGTTGAGAACTGTAGTCATGGCGAACACATGAAAAAACGGAATGACGGCGAGCATTTTTTCTTCGCCGTAATGGATGTCGTAGAACCAGCGGATGGATTGCTCGACATTGGCCGTCAAATTGGCATGGGTCAGCATGGCCCCTTTGGGAATGCCCGTTGTCCCACCCGTATATTGCAGCAGGGCAACGTCGTTATGAACATCAATGGGGGGAGGAGTAAATAACCCGTCATTGGCAATCAAACGGGAAAAGGGCAGATTGCGGTCGTCATTCCTGACAACGGCGATATCCGATTTTTTAACGAATGGAAAAAGGAAGTTTTTGGGAAAAGGCAGGGACTTGGCAAAGGAACACACGATAATCTGGTTCAGTCTTGTGCAATGCAGCATCTTTTCCAGTTTGTCGTAAATGATCTTCAGGTCGACTGTCACCATATAGTCGGTCTGACTATCTTCGATCTGTTTCGCCAGCTCGTCTTCGGCATAAAGAGGGTTGTAATTGACAATGGTCGCACCGGTTTTGGCGATGGCATAGTATGCAATAAGGTAATAGGGGCAATTCGGCAAACACAACCCTACCTTGACTCCCTTTTCGACCCCGTGATCGTGCAGACCCTTGGCCATCCGGTCTACAAGACTCCCGATTTCCTCCCATGTCCACCTCTTGCCCATGAAGAAAAAAGCAGGTTTATGCGGAAATTTTTTGCGCGTAATTTCCAGATAATTATAGATCGGGCCAGACCAGAGTTCGCCATTCCCGTGTATGTTCCATTGAACTTTTGAAGGATAGGAAGAATCCCAGAAATTCTGTGTTTTTTGCACCCTTGGTTTCCTTATATGAAAAAAGAAGAAAATCTATCTGATAATTTTAGCATCAAATTGCAGCAAAGTCATGGTACGCTGCAATAAGAAGTCGATAAAGACATAAGCTGAGCGCAACATTTAAAGTCTGGACGCTGTACTTTAGTTCATATTATATTATATTCAGAAGATTTTGATCAGGGCAAAAATTAAGAATGAACAGCAATACTGAATCCGCATTTCAATCTGGGGTAATTGAGTCAAAAGCGAAACTGAAATGGTTTAATGCTGCAAAGGGGTTCGGATTCGTGATTCCCGAAGTCGATCCCGTTGATGCTTTTTTGCACATTACCCAATTGCAAAGACTGGGCGTTCATGGATTGGGCGAAGGGGCGGAGATTCTATGCCGTGTCGAATACGGTGAAAAAGGGGCTTCCGTGTTGGAAGTGATTAGCGTTCTCAACCCTGGATCCTGTTCCAGCGATACGGTTGTCTATGATCCCGAACAGCTGGATGGCGCCTACCGCACCAAAGGCATCGTCAAACTTTATGCCGAAGAAAAGGGTTACGGGTTCATCACGCCGGACGACGGAATGAAAGACATATTTGTGCATAAATCTTGCTTGGATAAAGCATCCATTGAAATGATCTATCCTGGTCAGCGTGTAAGAGTTTCTTTCAAAGTGGCCGAGAAGGGACGCGAGGCAACGGAAATCTCGATCGATGGAGATATCTGACCTCTCTTTTGTGCAAGGCACTCCCCCTTGATTTTCTCTGGGATATCATGTTTTCTCGCTGTTACCAGCAACGGTGTCCAAGGAGTCGGTCGTGTCGACAGCTAAGAAAAACAAAACCAAAACTTCCCCCAAAAAACAAAGCGAAAAGCAAAGTGAATTTACAAAAATCTTTAGCGGATCTCTGCGCGAGAGTGATCGGCAGAGTGTAGGGGAGCAATTGCTCGGCCAGATTATTTCTCACCATGAAAAACTCTCTGCAAAGCATAAAACCGGCCAGATTCATATTGAAGTTTGCAATCCTACCGAAGTCTCGCATGGTTGGTTTGGACTTCATACAGTTATCAATCTCGTTTCCGACGACATGGTTTTCCTGATTGATTCGGTGACGGCCTATATCTCGGAAAAGTCCTACCTGATCGAACAGATTTTCCACCCGCACATCTATTCCCGCAAAGGCAAGGCGGGCAAAATCGAATATGTGGAAAAACGTCAGGCGGTCGAAGAGCACCTGCAGGCCCAAACCCACATGTATATCCAGTTGAATCGCCGTCTGACTGAAACGCAGATGATCGAACTGGATGTAGAACTTAGAAAAATTGTGTCCGATGTCCGCCTGTCCACGCGCGACTGGAGACAGATGAAAACTCATCTTCACCAGACCAAGGAAGATCTGGAACCGTTGAGAAATCAGGACCCGTTGTTCTTTGGCGAATGCAAACAGTTTTTGCAATACGTCCATGATGACAACTTCACTCTGCTGGGGTGTCGTGATTACCGCGTGACCGGAAAAGGAAAAGAGAAGAAGCTCAAAATTGTCGAAGGTTCCGGCCTCGGTCTGTTCAGTGCGGACCGCCTGAAAGAATTTTTGTCCGATGTTGATTACAACCAGTTTCTGATGAATCTGGATGCCCGCAAGAATTTCCCGCAGCTCTTCGTAACCAAACTTGTTAAAAAATCTCCCGTGCACCGTCGCGTGCCGGTTGATGTTATCGTTGTCCGTCAGTTTAATGACAAGGAAGAGCTGACCGGCGAGACGCATTATATCGGCCTGTTTACGTCGGTCACGTACTCGCGTGGCATCGCGACGGTTCCTTACCTGTGGTACAAAGTTGACCACGTTCTAAAACGTGCGGGTTTTGAATCGGGCGAGCACAGTGAACGCGCTTTGCGTCACATTCTTGAAAAATACCCGCGTGACGAACTCTTTCAGATTTCCGAAGACAAACTTTATACCGCCTGTATGGATATCCTGCGCCTGCAGGAACGCCCGCGCATTTCGCTTTTTGTGCGCCCCGACCCGTTTGGCCGGACCATGTCTTGTCTGGTATATATTCCGCGTGACCGTTACGATACGCGCATTCGCATCCGCTTCAGTATGATTCTGGAAGAGGAAATGAACGCCGAATTCATCGGATTCCAGTCGGCGGTGGATGATTCACCGCTGGTGCGAACCAGCTTTACCCTGACTTGCGCGCCGGATATGAAACACGATTACAATCTGGCCAGAATTGAAAAACGCCTGCAACAGGAGGGCCAGAACTGGGCGGAACGCCTGAACGATATGCTGGTGGAACGTCTTGAAAACGAAGATGAAGCCGCCGATCTCGCCTACAAATATGCGAACGCTTTTCCGGTGGGATATCAGGAAGCCCACCAGACGCGTCAGGCCGTGCACGATATTGTGCGCATCGAAAACGTTCTGCAAAGCGGAGATGCCGATGCCGATTTGTTTAAACCTTACGATTCCGGAACCGACCGCGTCTCGCTCAAAATCTACTCTCCAAAAGATCCGGTATCTCTGTCGGATATTCTGCCGATCCTTGAAAATATGGGATTAAGGGTTGAAGCCGAATACCCCTACCAGATTTGGCCGATGGGCGCCGAACATGCTATCTGGATTCAGGATTTTCATGCCCGCATCGATGGCATGGCATCAAACAAAGTAGACAAAGCTTCGGTTCAGGCGGTTCGTGAGAACTTCAAGGAATGCCTGAAAGGAATCTGGAATAAAAACATCGAAAATGACAGCCTGAACCGCTTGGTTCTGCTAGCCGATATGAAATGGCGCGATGTTAAAATTTTGCGCACTTATGTGCGTTACATGCGCCAATCGCGCATTCCGTTCTCGCTGCCTTATATGGAACAGGCGGCAACCGACTATCCGCAAATCGCCAAATTGCTGATTGATTATTTTTATGCGAAGTTTTCGACGGCAAAAGAAAAGAAACCTGCCAATCTGGCGGACACCATTGCGGCCAAAATCGAACAGGAACTCCAGAATGTGTCCTCGCTCGATCAGGACCGTGTGCTGCGCGCCTTGCTCGCAACCATGAAAGCCACTTTGCGCACCAACTTTTTCCAGATGGATCAAAGCGGAATGCTCAAAAGCTGGGTTTCGGTCAAACTCGACAGCGCGCAAGTGCCAAACATTCCCGATCCGCGCCCGTTCCGTGAAATATTTGTCTATTCACCAAGAATCGAAGGGGTTCACTTGCGTGGCGGGAAAATTGCCCGTGGGGGTCTGCGCTGGTCCGATCGTCACGAAGATTTCCGTGTTGAAGTTCTGGGCCTGATGAAGGCGCAACAGGTTAAAAACGCCGTGATCGTGCCGATGGGCGCGAAGGGCGGATTCGTCGTCAAGATGCCGCCGAAATCCGGCGGCCGTGAAGCGTATCAAGCCGAAGGGATCGCCTGTTACCAGACCTTTATTCGCGGTCTTCTGGATATTACTGACAACCGTCTGGGCCAGAAAATTATCCCGCCGAAAGACGTGGTCCGTCTTGATGGCGATGACCCTTACCTCGTTGTTGCGGCGGATAAGGGAACGGCAACTTTCTCGGATATCGCCAACGCCATTTCCGCAGAGTATGGATTCTGGCTGGGCGATGCTTTCGCCTCCGGCGGGTCTGTGGGCTACGATCACAAAAAAATGGGTATCACCGCACGTGGCGCGTGGGAATCGGTCAAACGCCATTTCCGTGAACTCAACCATGACACCCAGACTCAGGAATTCGATTGCGTTGGTATCGGCGATATGGGCGGTGATGTATTCGGAAACGGTTTGTTGCGCTCGAAAAAAATCCGCATGGTTGGTGCATTCAACCACATGCATATTTTCTGCGATCCAGCACCCGACACAGAAGAAACGTTCAAGGAGCGCGACCGCCTGTTCAAAGCCGTGAAAGGCTGGGGCGATTACGATACCGCAAAACTCTCGAAGGGTGGTCGCATTTATCTGCGCTCCGAAAAATCGTTGAAACTGACCCCTGAAATCCAGAAACGCTTCGATCTTGAAAAAGACACGGTTTCCCCGAACGAACTGATTCAGGCGATGTTGAGGGCGCGCACGGATCTGTTGTTCTTCGGTGGTATCGGCACCTACATAAAATCGACGAATGAAACCAATGCCGACGCAGGCGACCGCAGCAACGACGCGCTTCGCGTCAACGCAGCTGATATTCGCGCCAAAGTCATTGGCGAAGGCGCAAACTTGGCTGTAACCCAACGGGGCCGGATCGAGTTTGCTAAAAAAGGCGGACGTCTCAATACCGACTTTATTGACAATTCGGCAGGCGTGGACACATCCGACCACGAGGTCAATATCAAAATCCTGCTTTCAGAAGTCGTTCGTGATCCGAAAGAAAAATTGACCCAGCCGACCCGCAATAAATTGCTGGCCGATATGACGGGCGATATCGCGGAATTGGTATTGAAAGACAACTACCAGCAAACTCAGGCACTCTCGCTCTTGGAAATGACGTCGGCAGACCTGTTGACCGAACATGCCGAGTTTATGCGCTCGCTGGAACGCGCAGGGCTTCTCAACCGCAAGGTTGAATTCTTGCCGAATGACGAAGAGCTGGAAGAGCGGATGCGCATTCATAAAGGCCTGACGCGTCCTGAATTGTCGCTTCTGGTTTGCTACGGCAAGCTGACCTACACCAATGCGCTGCTGTCTTCAAAGTTGCCGGATGATCCGGACATGCTGGACTGGGTCGTCAGCTATTTTCCTGAAATCTTGCAGAAAAAGTACAAAAAACAAATCGAATCGCACCAACTGCGCCGTGAAATCATTGCGATGGCGGTCTCCAACAGCGTTGTCAACCGCTTGGGTCCAACCTTCATTCGCAAGGTCATGGATCGCACCGGTGCGGACGTGGCAACGGTGACATACGCCTATTTGATTGTTCGCGATGCCTTCGGGCTGAGAAACCTGTGGGCGGAACTTGAAGCGCAGGATAACAAGGTTCCGGCATCAGTCCAGCTTCGTGCCATGCTCAAAACGGTCAAACTGGCCGAACGCGAAACGTACTGGATTCTAACCAAACTGGGCCGCGAACTGCACCGCGGCAAGGATTCGGAATTCTTCTCGAAAGGTCTGCTGGACCTTAAAAAGAATATCACCGCGATTTTGCCGAAAGATGTTCGCGCCAACTACGATATGCGTGTGGACGAATGGGTTTCGAACGGCCTGCCTGAAAAGCTGGCCAAAGAAGTGGCGATGCTGCCGCTGCTCGGCTCGGCGTTCGATATCCTGCAAATTGCCCACGCCCGCAAAATTGAAATCAGGAAAGTGGCGCAAGTATACTTCTCGCTCGGGTCCCTGTTCCGCTTTGAAAAACTGCGAACAAAAGTATTGGCTTTGGATGGTGATAATCCGCACATGGCCTTGGCTGCGGCGGGTATGGTTGACTCGCTCAATACCATTCAATCCGATATGACGGCGCATGTAATTCACGATCTTCCAGCGAAGGAACTGGGTCTGGACAGTGCCGAAAACTGGGTCGAGAGATATTGTCCGCGCGCCCGATTTGTATTGGAAACGATTGCCGACATGGAAAAATCGGGAAGCGCGGATATGGCGACGCTGGTCGTAATCGACCAGCAACTCCGGACCTTACGCTAGTTTCGAAGCATGGTGGCCGATGCGCCGCCATGCCCAGAAATGGAATCCGACACCGGTGATGACATTGACCGCTGCAATGGCAATGAACACGCCCATTGCACCGGCAAGATCATATCCGACCATCGTCGCAGGAATCATAATGACAATCAGCTTCAGGAAAAGAAGGCCCGAAGAAATTTGCGGCTTACCCATAGCGTTGAAAGCCGACCCCCAGCTATGGGTCAGATTGCCAAGCGGATAGGACAAGGGAACAATCATCAGAAACAGAACCAGATAATGGTGCAACACGGACTCGGTTGAAAACAAATCGGCAATCTGGGATGAAAACCCGACCAACAAAGCCGCCATCACCACCGACCATAAAACGGAAAAGATCAAGGCTTCCCTCACGGCGGTTTTAACGCGGTCGACATTTTTGGCGCCCCAGTTTTGTCCGACCAGTGGCGCCATCCCGATGGAGAGTGCCATCATAACAACGAGCGTAAGGGCTTCGATTCGTGTTGCCGCTCCGAACGCGGCCACCGCCGCCGGACCTGTCTTGGACAAAAGACCGGTGATGGTTGAATTCACAAAGGACGGCAACATGCTGGTAATCCCCACCGGCAGTCCGATAATCAAAAGACGTTTACACGAATCCCCGAATTTGTGCCAGTTACGCAGATGCTCGAAATCAAACAGTTCGCGCCGGTACATCACGTAAAATCCGGCGAGCATTGCACAAAAATTGGCAATAACGGTCGAAATGGCCGCGCCAAATAATTCGAGCCGGGGAAACCCGAATAACCCGAAAATCAGGATCGGATCGACAATCATATTGGCAACAGCTGCCACCGTCATAATAATGGCGGGAACGACGGCATCCCCCGATGCGCGAAGTGCAGCATTGCCAACCACCGGCATACTGACAAAAAAAGTCCCAAGAAAATAAGGAAACATAAAAGACCGGATCATTTCCAATTCTTTTTCATCTGCGCCCATGGCGCCAAACAAAGGATTGAGAAACGGAATGCCGATTATCGCGGCAACCACACTGATCCCAAGAACCAGAACAATAGCATGCGATGTCACGCGCTTGATGGTCTCGAATTCCTTCGCGCCGATCAAACGCGAAATCACGGAAGAGGTAGCAACCCCCATTCCGATAAACAGCGAGAAAATCCCGTATGTTATAGGAAACGTATAACTGATGGCCGCGAGATGGTCCGTCCCCAACAACGAAATGTAATAAGCATCAACCAATTGAAAACTGATAATCGCCAGAATGCCCCAGATCATCGGAATGGTCAGTCGGATCAAATGGCGGCGGACGGACCCTTCGGTCAAATCCCTTTTGGAAGAAGAATGGCTCATGTCGTTCAGTTTTTTTACTGTGGGTTGGAAGTTTCGAGAGCTTTGAGTTCGGCTTCAAGCTTGCGGCCCGTATATTCCGGCGATTTTGTATTTTTGGCAAACAATGAATAGAATGTCGGAACAACAAACAGTGTGAAGAAAGTTGAGAAGATCACACCGCTGAAAATTACGATCCCGATGGGAAAGCGGCTTTCTGCTCCGGCACCACTGGCCAGAATCAGGGGAACCGCCCCTGCGGCCGAGGCAACGGATGTCATCACAATCGGACGCAAACGGGTGAGAGATGCTTTTTTAAGGGCCTCATAAAATTCTAACCCCTCATCGCGCAACTGGTTGGCAAATTCGACAATCAGAATTCCGTTCTTGGCCGCAAGCCCCACCAACATGATAAGACCGATCTGGGTATAGATATTGAGTGTCGCACCGGACAGGAACAACCCCCACAACGCCCCGACAATCGCCAATGGCACGGCCATCATGATGACGAACGGGTGAATCCAGTTCTCGAACTGCGCGGCCAGAAACAGATAGACGGCAAGAATTGCAAACCCGAAAGTCAGATAAATCGCAAATCCGCTTTCTTTGAATTCACGTGACTCGCCTTTGTAATCAAAGCGTGCATCGGCCGGCAAAACCGATTTGGCCGTGGTCTCAAGATAGGACAGAGCATCGCCCAACGTATAACCTGGGGCAAGGCTCGCCGAAATCGTGATGGACCGCATCCGGTTATAACGGTTCAGCTCGCCCGAATTGGCAGTTTCCTTGAACGAAATGAGGTTCGAAAGCGGAATCAGATCATTTGTGCGGGTGGAACGGACATAGATGTTGGTCATGTCCATCGGTTTGACGCGATCTTCGTCTTGCCCCTGAAGGATCACGTCATATTGTTCGCCGTCCTCGATATAATTCGTGACCTGCAACGATCCCATAAAAATCTGGAGAGTATTGCCGATATCCTCGACACTGACGCCAAGATCTGCAGCACGGTCGCGGTTAATCTCGATCCGCAGTTGCGGCTTGGTTTCTTTGTAATCCCAATCAACGTTTCTGAGTCTGTCATTTTTTTTGATCTCGGGCATCAACAAATCGCGCCAATGGGCCAGCTCGGCATAATCCGTACCCAGAATAACGAATTGCACAGGCGAAGAAAACCCACCCTGACCGAGTGATCCAGGCTCGATAGGAAATGCCATGACGCCGGGAATGCCCATGAATTCCTGAAACAGACCGGGCGTTCCCTTCATGAAGTCACCCCAGATGATTTGGCTGACGGCACGCTCGCGCTGGCTCCACGGCTCCAGCAAGATAAAAGAGAACGCTGAGTTCACAACGCCGGTCGAAGAAAAACTTCCCGGAACGATGGTCACAACACCGCGCGCTTCGCCTGTGCCCTCATTGTTATTGAGCGGACCGGACGGCAAAAGTTTCTGGAGTTTGGATTCCACAACGGAAACTTGCCGCTTGGTATATTCAAGCGAAGCCCCTTCTGGTGCTTTGATAAAGGCCAGAAAATATCCGCGGTCTTCCTTGGGCGCATATTCGGACGAAATGAAATGAACCAGCCCCGCTCCGAATGCCAGCATCAGAAACAGGAAGGCAATCACCCACAATGGTTTTTTGAAAAAATAATCGAGTGCCGATACATATTTCCCGCCCATCCGGTCGAGAAAACGGTTGACCGTATCGGTCACGAAATTGGTTTTGTGATGACCGTCCGCATCAAGTTTCGGTTTTTTCAAAATCTGCGAACACAACATCGGCGACAGCGACAAAGCCGTAAACGCCGAAAAAGAAATAGCCCCGATAATTGCCCACGAAAACTCGGTAAATAACCGTCCCGAATTGCCGGGCATCAGGGAAACAGGCAGGAACACCGCCACCAGAACGAGCGTGGTCGCAATCACCGCAAATGCAACCTGATTGGTGCCGATCTGGGCTGAAGCCAGTGACGGCGCGCCGCGCTCGATCCGCTTATAAACATTCTCCAAAACCACAATCGCATCATCCACCACCAGACCGATGGCCAGAACAAGAGCGAGGAGTGTCAGAAGGTTGATCGAGAACCCAAGGGCCCAAAGAACGGTAAACGCTCCGATCAGGGAAACGGGAATGGCCACCGCCGGAATGATGGTCGCCCGCAAATCCCCAAGGAACAGCCAGATCACAAAAATAACAAGAAGCAACGTAATGCCGATGGTGAAATAAACCTCATGAACCGATTCCTCAATAAAGATACCGGAATCAAATGCGGTTTCCATGATGATGTCTTTGGGAAGCGTTGCCTTGATCTTTTCCATCTCGGCCTTGACGCCGCGGATCACATCGAGCGTATTTGCATTCGATTGCTTGACAATCCCCAGACCGATGGACGCCGTGCCGTTATAATGAAGCTCGGTCCGCTCGTTCTCTGCCCCGCGTTCGACTTTGGCGACATCTTTCAGGCGAACGGGATACCCGTCTTTGCCACGCTTGATAACCAGATTGCCGAAATCGGCCACGGTGTTATAAACGCGGTTAACGCGCACCGAAAATTCGCGGTCGAGCGATTCAATCCGTCCCGCAGGCAACTCGATATTCTCTGAAAGCAGAGCACGTTGCACATCTGTGACGGTCAATCCGCGAGCCGCCAGCCCCACGCGGTCAAGCCAGATGCGCATGGCATAACGACGTTCACCGCCGATCTGCACGCGCGATACGCCATCCACCACCGAAAGCCGATCCTTCACATAGCGCGTGGCGTAATCGGTGAGCGCCAACCCATCGCGCATCGGTGACCTGAACGAAATCCAGAACAACGCGCGCGTATTGGCATCGACTTTTGAGATTTGCGGTGAATCGACTTCATCGGGCAACTTGCTCTGCACACGCTGCACACGGTCACGGACATCGTTGGCAGCTTCTTCAATATCCTTGTCCAGATTGAACTCGACCGAAATACTCGAAAATCCATCAGATGATTTGGAATCAATGGATTTGACGCCGGAAATACCCGCAATACTGTCTTCCAGAATTTTGGTAACGCGCGTCTCGATAATCTCGGCCGACGCACCGGTGTAAGAAGTTTCGACAGATACAATCGGCGCGTCGATATCCGGATATTCGCGAAGCTCCAGACGGGTAAAAGCGACAATCCCGACAATGATAACAAGAAGATTGAGAACGGTGGCAAAGACCGGACGTTTAATAGAAAGATCGGATAAAAACATCTATTCCGCCTTCTCGCTCTTGTTTTCAATCGCCTCTTTTTTGCGTGTCACCGAAAACTTTAGGGCTGCCGCGGTTGCATCTGCAGTGGATTTTTCATCGGCAATGTTAACGGGCGCTCCGGCTCCGGTCTTCATCTGCCCTTCAATCACCACTTGGTCGCCTTCATTAAGGCCTGACAGCACAGCTACATAACCGGGTTCCCGCAATCCGGTGGTCACGGTTTTTTCCTCGATTTTGCTTTCCGGCGTCACTGTATAAACGAAATGACGTTCACCCGCCGACATGATGGCTTCTTCGGGAATGGCCAGTAAAGACTGCGAAGATTTGACGATAGTCACATTCATCAGCATACCTGGGCGCAATAAATGATCTCCATTGGGAATAGTGGCGCGCGCGCTGATCGAACGCGTATCGGGATCGACGCGGGAATCGACGGCGTAAATAGTTCCCTCGAAATCCTTGTCCTGATAGGCAGCGGTCCGCGCCTTAACGGTCAATCCGGCCTTGATTGCGGAAAGATAGGTTTCGGGCACGGCAAAATCGACCTTTACCGGATCAATGTCGTCAATCGTGGTAATCAACGTTCCCGGACTGACCAGATCGCCGACGCTGACATGACGAAGACCGACAACGCCGTCAAACGGCGCAACGATCTTGCGCTCGCCAAGCTTGGCCTTGGCAATATCCATTGCAGCTTTGGCCTCGTCGCGCTGGGCAATAGACCCCAGCTTGTTGCTGGTCAATTTATTGTAACGGATATAGGCACGCGTCGCCTCATCGAGTGTGGCCTGCTCTTCATCATCGGTCAGTTGCGCCAAAACCGTTCCGGCGGAGACGAACTCACCCTCACCGACAGAAATTGATTTGACAGTCTCGATCACAGTCGCAGTCAGATCGGTTGATTCATTGGCTTGGGTTGTTCCGATGGCTTCAATCTTATCTTCAAACAATAGCGGAGCGGCTTTTGTGATAACCACATTGGCGGGCGCCATCGGGGGCTTGAAATCGGCAAATTTGATTTTCATGGTAAGGACAAATCCCGTTCCCCCCAATGCGGCGATGACAATCAGAAAGATGACAATCAGCGGCCAGATTTTTTTTGTTCTGCGGGGGGGGGTATCATCGGCAAACATTGTGTCAAATCCTTGAAAAACAGTCCCCCAAAAAATAGAGCGCCAAGGGGTAAAGAGCAACCCTTTGGTAAAAATAAACCTGTTGAAATTATTTGGAAAAATGGGTCTAAACGTAAGGATGCGCGAAAGTGAAAAAGCCCTTCTTCATGTTCTTGAAGACATATCCGTAAATCTGTCCGAAGCCCTTGTTATGGGGGCGGTCGGACTGGTCGGGCGCGGAACTGTTTTTCACACGCCGTATAAGGGAGAAAGCGACCTCGCCGCATCAAAAGGCGGCCTCCCGTTTGATCCGTCGAACAACCATAAATACGCCAAAATCATAGTGATCGGTACAAAGCAAAAGGAAGAAACCGCGGGTTTGGTGGCCATGGCCTTGGAACGCGCGGCTCATGATGCGCTGGTGATGGTTGCGCTGGAAAACGACTGGGGCGGCAAGGGTCTGGATAAACTTCTGGCCAGCTTTGGCTGTCCGGCGGACCATTTTTCAAAGCATAAATCGCGCGTGGTCTGGACGTCTTCCTCTCAATTCGCTGATCCGGCGACCATTGACAAGGCATTGAAAGCCGCCGCTCTACACCGCCGTGCGGATGGGGAGTGGACCGAAGCCGGAGTATTCTCCTTCGAAAAACTCGACCGCGGGACCGCCTTATTGATCGAAACTTTAAATAAATCCCGAGCCGATATATTCACAATTGCGGGTCACGGTGCCGATTTCGGCTGCGGGATCGGGGATTTGTCGAAATATATTCTGAAAAATTTTGACGTCGTGAAAAAACTCACTGTCATCGACCACGATTCCCGTGCTGTGTCCTGCGCGCGCCTCAATCTGGAAGAATTCGGGACACGTACAGGGGCGCTTTGGGCCGATATTGCAAGCAACGACCCGCTACCGCGCGGCCTTGATTTTGTTGTGATGAATCCACCCTTTCACCAAGGCAAACAGCAGCGCATCGACCTTGGTCAGGCCTTTATTTCCAAGGCAGCCGAATCTTTACGCGCGAATAGTACGCTTCTAATTGTAGCTAACGTACATTTGCCATATGAAGAAAAACTGAAAGAAGATTTTAAAGATATAATGGTTTTGCAATCTAAGGACGGCTTTAAAATCATTCAGGCAAAAAGAAAGTAAAGCTAGCCATTATAGGGCGAACGTGTACGTGACAAATCCGCCAGGGCAATCGTTGTTCCGTCCAATCCGGAGTGATCGGAAGAGAATAGTCCCGCCACAGCGTCGCCGACATCTTTTCCGGTTTCGTGGGTTACAATCGCACTTGCCAGACCAGTGGCCGCACCGACCGGACCACCAAAAACGGCGCCGCCCAGCACCTGCGCGACAGGTCCGATCTCGTCTCCGGTAATGTGGCGGTAAATGGTTCCGACAATCGGAATATGCTGAAGCGGATTGATAATATCCAGAAAATCGAAAAACCCGAACGAAGCGCCTTCATCTTCTGAAATAGGAGCCGCAGAGGACGTATTTGAAAGAGCTTGGGCAAAAGCTGCCTTGTCTGAAGAGCTTGCGCCAATCACTGGAACACTCCCGTCAATCCGGCCATTCGGGTCGGATTTCATCAGGAAGGCAGGCTTTTTAGGCGTTTCCAGCGCCTGAGCCGCCCCGGACTGGGGAGCATAAATCATAAATAACGGTCCTTTCTCGTTAAAAACTTGCAAGACCCGTACCATTTTCGGAAAAGTCGGGTTAAAGTGATTTTGAATAAAAATTTTATTCAAAATTGTACCGAGCAAGGCGAGGCAGACTATGCCCGAAGCCTGTCCGGCGTTTAAGGACTGCCAATTAAAAAACTCTGGTTTACTTAATTGGCACAACCATGAAATTTAACCATGCCTACCAAATCGACCATCGCCCTTGATTTTGAAAACCCCCGTTTAAAGGAACTGGTCCGCGAACAGTTGGAACGGGTGGACGGGGTCGAGATTGTCGAAGAAATATCCGCAGCCACGTTGGTTTTGACGGATCGTGACGTGGTAGTCCCTGTAAGGCTCGGAGAATTGCTCGACCGCTTGCGCTACCGGTTTTCCGGCCGCGATCAATGGGCGGAAAAAGATACCGTTTACGATCTGGGAAAATTTCGGTTGGAAGCCGATGAAAACAGATTGGTTCACAAGGAGAGCGGAGATACAGTGCGCCTGACAGACAAGGAGCGTCTGTTGCTTAGAATATTGGTCGAGACGCCAGACCATAAACTCTCCCGCGAAACTTTGCTGAAAGATGTCTGGGGGTATAAGGAAGGTGTGGAAACCCACACACTCGAAACACACCTCTACAGATTGCGCCAGAAACTCGAACCCTATAACGCGCAGGATATGGTGCGTGCCGACGGCTCGGGAAACTATTTTCTGGATATAGTGTAATTTCGAACGGGAATCAGGTAGATTCCTATTCGAAATTACACTGAGCAAGGCGAGGTGGGCTAGACTCGAAGCCTGTCCGGCATTTGAGAACTTCCAATTAAAAAACAAGTGTTTTTAAATGGAATAACTGTAAACATAAAAAAACCCCGCATATCTTGCGGGGTTAATCAATTGGAGAACAGGAAGGACCTATTCTTCTTCTTCGCTGAATCCTGCCAGATCTTCGATCCCGCCTTCATCGTCGTCATCATCGTCAAAAGATTCGGAGGCGTCAAAGCCGCTGTCATTGGCTTGTGCGACCAGAGCGTTCCACTCTTCTTCGCCTTCCATTTCTTCCATCACATCATCCTGATCGTCTTCAAGAGCGAAGACACGCTGATGCGAACGGATCAAATCCTCTTTAAGGTCTTCAACCTGAACGGTGTCTTCTGCAATTTCACGCAAAGACACAACGGTATTCTTGTCATTGTCGCGGTCGACAGTGAGCGGAGCGCCGGTCCCGATGCGGCGTGCGCGCTGGGCAGAAACCATCACCAGTTCGAAACGGTTTGGCACTTTCAGGATACAATCTTCAACGGTAACGCGAGCCATCTTAATTCCTTTTCAAAAAACATAAAAAGAGCGGGTGGGAGACTTATAGACAGCTCCCACCCGAAAATCAAGACATTCCTGTAAAAAAGCCGGAATTCCGCGCTTTTTACCCTCTCCGGATTCCGGAAAGGAATTCCGCAACTTGAACCTGCAGGGTTTCGGCGATATGCGCCAATTCCGAAGCCGCCTCGTTCAACGCTCTGGCCGAATCTCCGGTTTCCGAGGCATTGCGCTCGACTTCATGGATATTGTGCGCCACTTGTTGCGTTCCGTGCGAAGCCTCGGCCACGTTGCGTCCGATTTCGGCGGTGGCGGCGTTTTGTTCTTCAACTGCACCAGCCACGGTGGTGGTGGCATGGTCAATTTCCTGCACGTCGCCGATAATACGGCCGACCGCCTCGACACTGCTGCGAATGGCTTCCTGAATGCGCCCGACCCGTTCGTCAATCTCGATGGTTTTCGAGGCCGTCTCGGTCGCGAGCTTTTTGACTTCATCGGCCACAACCGCGAAACCTTTTCCAGCCTCTCCGGCACGGGCAGCCTCGATCGTGGCGTTGAGTGCCAGAAGGTTGGTTTGCTCTGCGATTTCCTTGATTGAGGAGATCACGTCGCCGATCGAATCAGCCAACACATTGAGTTCGGAAACTTGCTCGTTGGTGCGCTGGGCCTCGCCAGAAGCGCGGCTCGACTTTTGCGCAACATTTGTGATTTGTTGCGAAATCTCGCGGCTCGAAACGGAAAGCTCTTCCGCGGCGGACGCAACAATCTGGACATTGTTATCGGCGTCCGATGCGGCCGAAGCCACAACACGGCTGGCTTGGGCGGTGTTGGCGGAAACGGCGGTCATTTGTTGGGCAGTCGCCTGCATCTCGGTGGCCGCAGCCGCCAAGGATTTAATAATCCCCGCCGTCCGGCTATCGAAATCGTCGGCCAGTTTATTCATCGCCGTGCGTTTTTCGATTTCGGCACGAGCCTCCAATGCTTCTTGTTCAGCCCTCATTCTCTCGACGGCAAGCCCGTTTCCTCGGAACACTTCAACAGCACGGGCGATATTGCCGATCTCGTCTCCGCGGTCCTGAGATGGAACGGTCAGAGTATAATCACCTTTGGCCATCGTCGCCATAATAGAAACCATTTTATTGATCGGAGAGGTTAGTCCTTTGGCGATCAGGGATGAAATCACAGCAACGATCAGGAGGATAACCACAGAAGATCCCAAGATTCCCTTTTCGATGACATGATTGGCCTCAAGAGCTTCCTCATGCAACATATCGGCAAAAACCCCCCACTTAGTCCCATAAACCTCATAGGGTTGGTACGCAACCATGGTGACTTCGCCCCCATCATTGCTCCAGCCCGCTCCGGTCTCGCCATTCATCATTTTTGCAACCAAAGACATATCCATTTGTTGTTTCAGGATCGGGTCTTCATTGTCATTAATGTTCGGATCATTGCGCAACAGGCCATCGGCTCCGACGATATGAACTTCCGAAGTCGAACTGACGTCTTCCGGAATGTGGGTGATGGCATTAATCCGGCCTATCGGCATTTGAAAAGCCAAAACCCCCATAAACGATCCGTCAGAGTCGAGAATCGGGGTACCGATAAAAGCTGCCGGAACGTCGGCGCTTGGAGCATAGGGTTTGAAATCGTAAAAAAAGATTTTGTCTTTTTCAGGATTGTCTTTTGCGGCGCGGAACAGGGCCATAATGTCCGTATCTTTCCACTGCCCCCTTACGGCATTGGTGGCGAAATCACGTTCTTTGAAAACTGTATAGACGATATCTCCATCGGCATCGAAAAGAAAAATGTCGTAATACTCGCGGGTTTCCAGAAACTTCCGGAACCACGGATGATATTTGGCATGAAGAGCCGAATACATCGACCCGTCAGATGCAGCATCCAACAGGTGCTTTTTCCCCGTTTCATTGGGGTTATTGTCGATATACGCCTTTTGCAGATAGGTGGTCTTGTCGCCGGCGGGAAGATCGTTCCAGGCGGTGGCATAATTGCGCAAGACTTGGCGTGTGAAATCGCTGCTGGCGGTGATTTGCAAATCTTCCGAAATGGATTTGATGTAATTATCGAGAGACTTGACAGTCTGTGAGCGGATGGCGGACATCTCTGCCTTGGTTTGATTGGTGATAACTTCATCGGCATCCTTGATGGCCATGTAACCCACTCCGGCCGCGTTCAGGGCCGCAAGGGCAATCATGAAAAGAGGAAGCTTGACGGAAACTTTGGCGTTATCAACGAAAGAGAAGAGCATAAAAATTTTCCTTATAGAATTTTTGAGAAATCGGAAAGACGCAGAGATTTGATAGCGATGCCAGCAAATAGAATATCTTCGTATCATACAGGAAAGTGCTGTATAACGAAATAGAGAAAGGGCCATCATTGATGGCCCTATACTAAAAACACGAAAGTGAATCTTTTGGCTAGTTTTTGCGCGGCAAGTGCAATTTTTGTTCGAGCGCAGGGGCTTTGACCGGCTCTTCGGTTTTTACAGAAGGGTCTGTGTTTTCCATTGGCGCATTGTCTTCACCCGCAGCAGGTTCGATCATTTCTACGGATGGGTCCTGCTCAGTGTTTACAGCGCGTGATTGATACGATTTGGTCCCCTTGACCAGAACGGGTTTAGACGAATTTTCCGCAGCAACAGCCGAAGAAGAAATCAAAGCCATCACGGCAAGAAAAGACAAAACGAAGCGCATGGACAACTCCTTTAAGTGTGATCGAGTGAGGGGACTATACCCCCGATTTATGTATTATGCAAACTTTTTAAAAAGCCTTGGAAATCGTGAAAACCACTCGTCCGCTGCACCCGTCGGCGCATTCTCCGGGTTCGTTCAGGTCGGTATCATGATAGGTCAGGCCCAGATCAAACCCTTTGAACGTATATCCCAGCCCCAAAGACCAGTCGGTATAGTCGGGAGTCCCGAAAGCGGCATTATCCGAAATCCATTGGTGGGCGACATGACCGCTGGCCGTCAGATCATAAGGAAGCGGAGCGGTAACATAGGCGGCCAGATAGTAAGCGTCCCCGCTGGCCCCGAAATAGTCGGGAGAATAGTTGAGGGACAGGCTGGTTTGCAGAACTCCGAAATCATATCCGGCGGCCGCGGCCAATTCCCAAAAATCGTAGTTCAGATCATCTGCCGACCCGGGATAATGGTAATATATGGCCCCCAGATCCCAGCTAATGGCATCCTTGCTGCCCGATAT
This sequence comes from Pseudomonadota bacterium, assembly GCA_029558635.1. Lineage (GTDB taxonomy): Bacteria > Pseudomonadota > Alphaproteobacteria > Micavibrionales > Micavibrionaceae > UBA1573. The sequence goes on from JAKQEE010000416.1 coordinate 177,399, forward strand.
TCCGCCATAAAAGTCGAATTCGGCGCTGGCGTCGTTAAAATCGACTCCCGACCCCCAAAGGCCGAGATAAAGTCCGGTGGTGGATTCTGACCAATCAATCCCGCCCTGAATAGTGGGCTCTTCATTGCTTTGGGAAATGCCGCGGAACACATAATCGGTGGTCAGGGCGACATTGGCTGAAAAATCGCCGGGCAGGTCGAGACCTTTATTGTCGGCGCGGGCGGCGGAAGTCGAAAAAAAGGAAACAGCCACAAGAGCGGCAGTGGAAAGAACAGAAATCGCTTTCATGAAGATCCCCTAAAAAGGAATGAGAGTAAAAAAGAAGGACCCTGATTCGTCAGGATCCTCTCATTCTGAAGTAAAACCGGAGACTGTCAAGCGGTCGGCTCTGCCTACGGGCCGGCGCGCTCGACCTCGTTCATGTGAACGTCTGGCGGCGCCGTGCGCGCCCGCTTGTCGATGAGTTTATTGAGCGCGTGGATATAGGCGCGGGCAGACGCAACGAGCGTATCGGCATCCGTTCCCTGTCCGACGACGATCTTGCCGTTTTCCTCGATCTTGACAGTCACTTCGGCCTGCGCATCGGTTCCGCCTGTGACGGCATGAACCTGATAAAGCTGCAAGACGGCATCATCATGCGGAATAATCATGCGGATGGCCTTGAAAATGGCATCCACCGGACCGTTGCCTTCCGACATAGCGAATTTGCGTGTCCCATCGACATCCATCTCGATTGAAGCAATCTGTGGCCCTTTAGTGCCAGCCTGAATAACCAGAGAAGTGAATCTGATATTTTCATTATCGCGTCCGGTTTCATCCTCGACCAAAGCCACAATATCCTCATCGAAAATTTGTTTCTTTTTATCTGCAAGGTCTTTGAAACGATTAAAGGCGTCTTCAAACGCATTCTCACCCAGATCGCCATACCCCATTTCTTCAAGTTTCGATTTGAACGCATGTCGCCCCGAATGCTTACCCATGACCAGATTGGAACGGTGCAACCCGACGGATTCCGGCGTCATAATCTCGTATGTCTGGGCATGTTTCAAAACGCCATCCTGATGGATGCCGCTTTCATGCGCGAACGCATTGGCGCCGACAATGGCCTTGTTGGGCTGAACCACAAAACCGGTAATCGAAGACAACGTGCGCGAGACCTTGGTAATCATCTCGGTCTTGATGCCGTTGTGATACGGCATCGCATCGGGACGCGTGCGCATGGCCATCACCAGCTCTTCAAGCGCCGCATTCCCCGCGCGTTCGCCGATCCCGTTGATGGTACATTCGATCTGCCGTGCGCCCGCATCGACGGCAGACAGCGAATTGGCAACCGCCAGACCGAGATCATTGTGGCAATGGGTCGAAAGAACGGCACGGTTCATATTAGGCACACGGTCACGCAACATTGTAAACTTTGCGGCGTAATCATCAGGCATCGCGTACCCGACTGTATCGGGAATATTAATGGTGGTGGCTCCGGCCTTAATGGCTGCCTCGACACATCGGCACAGAAAATCGTCTTCCGTGCGGCTGCCATCCTCGGCAGACCATTCGACGTCGTCCGTGAATTTACGGGCAAAGGTCACGGACTCGGTAATTGCCTCCAGCACGGCTTCGGGCGTCATCTGCAATTTGTATTTCATGTGCAAAGGCGACGTCGAAATAAAGGTGTGAATGCGCTTATGCGGAGCGGCCTTGATCGCCTCGGCAGATGCTTCGATATCGCGTTTGATCGCGCGGCACAAACCCGCAACAGTCGAATTCTTGATCTCTCTAGAAATCGCTTCAACGGCTTCGAAATCACCTTTCGAAGCAATCGGAAATCCGGCTTCGATCACATCGACTCCCATCTCGTCGAGCAACCGCGCCATGCGCAACTTCTCTTCCAGATTCATGGAACATCCGGGCGACTGCTCGCCGTCGCGCAATGTGGTGTCGAAAATAATAATACGGTTACTATCAGGCATGATTGATCCTTCTATCAATTAAATCGTGAATGTCGTGAAAATTTCAGTCCCCTGAGAGGGAGCAAGCATCAAACCCAACGCCCTGCCTCAGGGGTTGGTAAGTCGTAGAAGGAGAAGCGAGTTGGTGTAAACGCTGATCATGGAACGATCCAACCAGATTTCGCCGCACCGCGCAAGAAAAAGATGTTTTTTGAATTAAGGGCGGATAGCTGGGATGGAATTCATATAGGCCGCATATTCAGCAGCAGCCCGATCTGCCAAAAGCTCTACAGAGGACTTCCAACCATTCTGGCGTAAACTTTCTTCGAGTTCGTCCATTTTAATATGAGCCTCAGCCAAAGAGCCGTACATATCTTTTAAAGTCATAAAAATCTCCTGATTGAGGGAAATAAGCTATCTAAAAAAAGAAATAAATATATATGAAAAGTATTAATGGCACCCGCCGGACTTGCCACACCCGCAGACATGTCCGTGCGGTTCACGGAATTTTTGTGCCAGTTCATAAAGGTAAGTCCAGCTATAAAGTCCCGTATTATGCCCGTCGTCAAACACTAGACGCACAGCATAATTGCCGACTGGCTCAATCGCTGAAATGGTGACATTCTCTTTATTAGTCACGGTCACTTTCTCTTCGGGTCTGTGGCCCTGCACTTCGGCCGACGGACTTTCAACACGTAACAGCTCGGCGGTCAGGCCAAACCTCTCGCCCGTATCAAACGTCACATACAAAACCCGTTCGGATTTTTTGTAAGAAATTTCAGTCGGCCAGTGCGGTGCTGTCATGCCTTAACGATCATACCCATTTACAATTTGAGCGCGCTGCTCGGTGGCTTGAGTATATCCGTACTTGGTAGCAGCTCCGAATGTGAAGCACAAAGCGCCATTAACGACTGCGGAGAGTGGCTCTGTAGCAAAACTTCCCAAGGCATTAGCCCCGAAAGATACAGTAAGGGCCCCGCCAATTCCTGTAAGACCGGATTTAATAGCAAAAGAGTTAAGTTTATCTTCAAGGGTAGTTGGCTGGCGGTCGTTCATTTATTTCTCCTGACGCAGTAGGGGTTAAGGCCCTCTTGGTAAAGGAAATTGGCCCTATTTGTCAAGATTTCTAGCTTCTTCGACCAGCATAATCGGGACTCCGTCGCGTATCGGATAGGCGAGCTTTGCCTGATCGGAAATCAATTCCTGTTTTTCGCGGTCATAGCGCAACGGCACTTTGCTCAGCGGGCAAACCAGAACTTCAAGCAAGCGGGGGTCGATGGAACTTTGGCTCATTAAAAACTCTACCACCAATTTAATGCGAAGAACAAGACGGTCCGCCATGCCGAACAGAAAGTTCAAGCAGGGACAAAAACAGATTGGCCCGTGACACACAGCAAGGGGCTTCGAGCAAGGCCTGTTTTTCAGATGCCGAAAACGGACACACCATGGCCAAGGTCGTCATCAGGTGCTCGTCGCTCACGGTGTTGAGTAAAGACCAGTCGAGCGAAATCCCGTGCTGGTCGAGATATTCTCCCAAAAGGTCAATCAGCGCCGCACGGTCCAGATCAAGGCAGGCCGGAGACATATCGTCCCTGAACGCCCCCCATGCAATTCGTGCTGTACGAAACCCGTTCTCATGAAGGGGAAGTTCTTTCAGAATATGAAAGCGGCAAATACCGGTCAGAGTAACCAGATAACGCCCGTCCCCCGTCTCGGAAAATTGGGTGATGCGTCCGGCGCATCCGGTTTTGAAAATGGAAGGGATGTCGCCATAGGGTTGGACGATCCCGATCATCCGCGAGGATTTCAAGGCATCATCTATCATTGCAATATAACGGGATTCAAAAATATTGAGAGGCAAATCCCCCTTGGGCAACAGGACAACCCCGTCCAGCGGGAAAATCGCCAACTGCTCCGGTAAATCGTCAAAATCTGGCGCGAAAGATATGCTCATAATCGACAGATATAGGGCGCAAAAATCAGGAAAAAAGGATCGCCGACAATTTGCGACGACCTGCCACACTGGCCGGATCGGCAAATCCCCACGCTTCGAAATATTTCAAAAGCTGTGTTTTCGCCTTGTCGTCTTCCCATGTCCGGTTTCGGCGAATGATTTCAATCAGTTCGTCCGCGGCACGGTCTTTTAGACTCTTGGCAAAACAGGCTTCAGCCAGATCGAAGCGAGTCTGAAGGTCATCGGGATTGGCAGAAATTTTGCGCTCGAACTCGGCCAGATCTCCGGCGGAAGACGCATTTTTTGCCAAATCCAGTGTGGTCTTGGCCGCCACCATAAAGGAAGAATTCGCAATGGCTGGTGTCGCCGCCGCAATCATCGCCTCGGCTTGCTCGAAATCGCCTGCGGCGGTCATCACGCGGACAATTCCGGCATAGCTTTCGGCATGCTGCGCGTCTTGCTGCAAAATGGCGGCATAGATATCCTGCGCAGCGCCCAGATCCCCTTGATCGAGAAGCAACGCTGCTTCTTTAAGGGCAGCGGGAATATCAATCGCCTCCGGCGCGTTCTGGTTCTTGAGCGCAATCAATTGCGCAATCACATTTTCAATGTCGCTTTGCGGGCGCGCACCGGAAAACGCCCCGACCGGTTGTCCCATATAGAGTGCAACAACCATCGGCACGGACTGCACGCGAAACGCCTGTGCGAGCTCAGGGTTCTGGTCGATATCGACCTTGGCCAGCGCGACGGCACCGTTTTGCGCGGCCACACATTTCTCCAGAACCGGCATCAATTGTTTGCAAGGCCCGCACCACGGCGCCCAGAAATCGACCAGAATGGGACGCTCCATTGACGCGGCCAGAACATCTTTTTCAAAAGTCGAAGTCGTGGCTTCGAAAACATCCGCACTGTTTTTCGGGGCAGGGGCCGAAGGATTTAATCCGTACAACATCACACAAAACTCTTTCTATTCTTCTTTGTCCGGCGCGGCCGGTCCAAGGTCGATAATCTGGGGTGTGATAGCGTGTTTTTCAAGGATTGTCATCAAATCTTGCGGAGCAAGGCTCACCGTCATCGAATTGTCGAGCGGATGGACGTTGATCCGCTCGAAATCCATCATCTGAGCTTCCAGAATCATACGGATATTGCGCTGGATATTATTGAGGATAGCCAGCGGCGTGACCGACCCGGGCCGCACCCCCAGATTCTCCCATAAACGCTCGGGCGATCCGAAAGAAAACCGCCCCATATTCAGCAAATTTGAGAGTTTTTTCAGATCAATGGGGGTTTCGTGCCCCAACGTAACCAGAACCATATTTCCCTTTTTGTCTTTCAGGAACAGATTGCGGGTATGAAGGCCCGGAATTTCTGCAGAAACCTTATCGGCCTCGGCCACCGTGAAAACAGGCACATGGTGAAAAAGCTCGAAAGAAATTTCCAGCTCCCCCAGGTGTTCCAAAAGGCTCTCGGGCGCGAATTTGGGAATAATTTCGGTCATGTTTTACCGATAACGCGCTTGTGACACACTGTCAAAATCAAAAACCTCAAACGCTCTGGTGGCGGAAAAAGAAATTTGGTAGCATAAGTACGTTCTAATGCGTACAGAAGTATGTTGCGAATGGCTGTTCAAGCGTGCAAGATGAAAACGACCGCGCTGAAGAGTGGTTTCATTTACGTTTCTTCTGTGTTCTTTCTGGGTAAGTTGATCGAATCTGAGGAGAGGCAGGATGAAGACTCAAATGGTGATTGGCCGCCTTTGGCTGGTTGTGGCAGCGCCAGCGCTCCTGTACTCCCTTTTCATAGTGGTTGGAAACAAAGAGTCTTCGACCTACATGGCTGGGCTGGGACTTGCCGCGCTCATTCTCACATTGTTTGCTTTTTTTACGGTTAAAAGTCTGCGCCGCATGCTCTCGGTTTCAGCCGTCTCCATCCAGTCTTTAGCCGACGGAAAGATGGAATCAGTCCATCTGGAAGTAAAGGGATCAAACGACTTTGCAAAGATCGCTCAGGCCGTCATGGCATTGAAGCAAAAACTGCATAACCTTGAAAAAATTGAGCAGACATCCCGTGAGGTCCTCGAACAGCACGAGCAATTGGTCGCGCACCGTCATGAAAAACAGGAGAAACTGAACGGCTTTATCGGCAAAAACATGAAAAATATCGAGAGTCTGGCATCGTCCATGGAAGAAATGACGGCGTCGATCCGCGAAATCGGCGATCAGGTGGCGCGGGCCGTCACTCTGGTCGACCAGACCAGAAGCGTTTCCGAATCCTCGACCGGCAAAGTTCAAGGGCTGGGAACCCTGACCAAAGAAATTGATACGGTGGTCGATTTGATTCGTGAAATCGCCGAAAAAACCAACTTGCTGGCCTTGAACGCAACTATCGAAGCCGCCCGCGCCGGCGAAGCAGGGCGGGGATTCAGCGTGGTCGCAGGCGAGGTCAAGGTTCTCTCCTCCCAGACGACCGAAGCGACCGGAAGCATCAATTCGCAAGTTCAGGCCATTCAGAATGAGAGTGCCACAGTTGTCAATTTGATCGAGGAAATCAACAACTCGATTGGCGGGGTTTTCGAGGTTTCCAGAGCCATCAGCGAAGCCATCTCCCAGCAGGGTGTGGCCGCCAACGAAATCTCGCACAATGCCAATAAAATCGCGGAATTCTCGCGTCGCCTGAAGGATGATATCGAAGAATTAACCAAAATCGCCTAGGGTGTGTTGACAAAAGGGTGAAATCTCCCTGTTTGTCATCCCCGACAAAGGAGGTGTCAACCGACTACCGATCCGGGGATCTAGCAGTTGAGTGTAGGCTTTGCCTGCACAACTTTTTCGGTAAAAACAGAAATCTCTACATTTTGGAACGGCCTGTTTCGTTCTTCTGTGGAAAAACTTGTTTTTGGCTCAAATTCTATGATAGACTTATATTTAATCATATATAATGAACAATATATTCTATGGTCCCAAAAGGACCAAAAGAATGTCTGTAGCCGGAAATAGATCAAATTTGATCTATTTTCAATAATTATGAAACTTTTGTGAGCTATAGATAAAAGGAAGGAAAAAACAGGGGTAGAAAGAATATGGCAGTATCAAAATTTGAAATGGATACAAAAGGCCCAGTGATAGATATGGGCAACCTATGCGGTCCCGGGACAGCCATATCCTGCAACGGTTTTCAGGTTGCAGATGTGGGGGTAAAGTCGGCACAGCCTTCTGCCCCTCAATTCCCGTTGAACGGATTTGGCCCGACTGGAGCGTAGATTATGACAGCAACACCCCTTAATATTCAGCTTGGACAGCTCCCCGACGGAGATCTTGCTTTGATAAGCGGGTCAAGTCTGCCGGGTGATGTCAAACGCATTGAATATTACCGTGACCAGAAGCTGTTTATGCTGATTTACGATATTCCCGACCATGAAGGCGACCTGATGCACTATGAACTCCGCGATGATGTGGCGGAAAAGGTCAAAAAGCGCTCTTCAATGGTAATTGTCGAACCCGATGCGATCACGGGCCGTCCGATGGGGTATTACGCCTCGCTGATCCAGGTTGGCGCCTAAAAATCCAAAGATTCCCTCTTGCAATTCCCGAAGATGATCAGTATAAATCCGCCCTGTCTTAAGAACTGGCCAGCGCGGGTGTAGCTCAGGGGTAGAGCGTTACCTTGCCAAGGTAAATGTCGAGGGTTCGAATCCCTTCACCCGCTCCAGTCCAGAAATCACTAAAAAATGATGGAAATCACGAAAGCCGCGAGGGTTCGACAAAGAGCTTAATGAACGCGTGGCGTGAGTTTAGCGTTTGCAACTTTGACAAATGAAATGCAGTCAAAGTAATCCCTTCACCCGCTCCAGTCCAGAAATCACTAAAAATCAAAAACTATAATGAAAACCCTTCGCCGAGATAAACGCGGCGGACTTCGTCATTGCCAACGATCTCGTCGGGTGTTCCGTCGGTCAAAACCATGCCATCATGAAACACATAGGCGCGGTCAACAATCCCCAGAGTATCGCGGACGTTGTGGTCGGTAATCAGCACGCCGATATTGCGGGTCTTGAGTTGGCCGATCAGCGTACGGATATCGCCAACCGCAATCGGGTCTATCCCTGCCAGCGGCTCGTCAAGCAATACGAAATGCGGACGCGATGCCAAGGCCCGCGCAATTTCGACCCGCCGCCGTTCCCCGCCCGAAAGCGCAATGGCTGGTGCACGACGCAAATGCGAGATTGAAAACTCGACAAGAAGATCTTCGAGCAACGCATCCTGATCGTCGCTGTTTAAATCTTCCTGCGTCTGGATAATGCCGCGGAGGTTGTCTTCGACCGACAGCCCGCGAAAGATCGAGGCCTCTTGCGGCAGATAACCAATCCCTAATCGTGCGCGGCGATACATCGGCAAAGTGGTGATGTCCTGTCCGTCGAGCAGAATGTCGCCGCCGTCAGGTGGGATCAATCCGGTAATGATGTAGAAACAGGTCGTCTTTCCTGCTCCGTTTGGGCCGAGAATGGCCACAGCCTCGCCGCGTTCGACATGAAGGGACACATCACGCAACACCGGACGCTTTTTATAGGATTTGGAAATATGCTTGATCGCCAGACCTTTCGGAACCGGCTGCAAATAACGATGCGGAAAGGAAGAATTCGGAGCCATTCTGAGCCTTATTTTTTCTTTCCCGCAGAAGGATAGAAAATCCCTTTGACGCGTGGACGGTTCTTAGCGCCGATCATTTTGCTGACTTTGGTGGTCAGGTTCATTTCGGCTTTGTCGCCCTCGAGCCAGTTGGCCCCTTGCATAATTTTCACATTGCCAACCAGTTCGGCAACATTGGTGGACCTGGTGTAAATGCCTTTATCGCCCGTGGCCTTCTTTTCACCCGCCATGGTGATGATGACATTGCCGGTGGCTTCTGCATGATCAAGCAAACGGTCCTTGAGAAAAACGACCATCTGGTCGGCTTCGAGTATATCGCCGTTTTCCCTGACCACCTTGGGTCGCGTTCCGGTTAGCGTCACCACGCCGGAAACCAGATCATAGACGGCCTTGTCGCCTATAGCGGTATCCGTGGCGGATTTCAGCATCACATGACCTTCGGCGGTGACTTTGGTTAGATCGCTGGTGCTGTCTTTTTCACCGGCATATTCTGCGGTGAGGACATCGCCCGCTACCGACATTTCGCCCTGCTGCGCCAGAGCATTGCCGCGCGCGATATAGGTTTTAGCTGTCTGGTTCCATTCCAGAGCCGTATCGGCGGTAATTTCGAGCGGCAGCTCTTCGGCGGCCGAAACGGGCAGGGCCGACAAAACGCAAGTAAGGGCAAAAATGGTAAAAGACTTGAAAATAGGCATGGTCATTCCTGTTTCTCACTCTTCCTTGTATCATTGACGGGCCTCAGGATCAATTTCGCAGGACCTTTGAAGATTACATTGTCGGTTTTTCCGTCGGCTTCAAGGCCTGTTGCGGTAATCTCCGCCGTCGGACCGTGACCGGTAACCGCCTGATCGGAGATGATTTTCTGGGCATCGACATTGATGCTCATCTTGTCGGTGTGCAGCTCGTACCCCGTGTCGTGGTGCATTTCCACCGCGCCATCCAGATCGAGCGTCCCCGATTGCTGGTTGTAAACGCCTTGGGTGGCCTTGAGTGCAACCCAGTTCCCGCTTTTGAGACTGATATCCGCCACCGGCTTGTCGAGCAGGATCGCATCCATATTGTCGGCGTTTTGTACGGCCTTGTCGGCGGTGATGGTATAAGGCTGGCTGTTTTTGTCTTCCGATTGGAATTTCGGGTTGATCAGCTCGTTGCGCGAGACGGTCTGCGGGGAAACTTCCGCGCGCGGCACGGCTTTGATCTGTTGGTCGGGATTCGACCAGATCATCAGAACGGCCACAATCGCGAGCGCAACAACGGGAAGGACCAGACGCATCCACCGTACGATTTTTGACGTCCGGCGTGTGGCCTCGGCCCGCGTTGCGATCTCTTCTTCGCTCCGTACCAGACGGTCGACAGTGACGTCTTCGGGAAGCGGGGATGAAGGGGATGTTTGTGTCATGGAAATCAATCAGGCCAATCCGGCTTTCAGCAATTCCTGAATCCGGATCAATCCGGCAACTTTTCCGGCGCCATCGACCACCACCAAGGACGTAATTGGCGACGAAGCGGAATTCAGCATGATATCGAGCGCTTCCGCGGCCAGTGCATCGGCCTTCACAGTTCGCGGACCTCTGGTCATGACAGTTTCGACCTTTTGCTGCAACAGGTCTGGTGACATGTGGCGTTTCAAATCGCCGTCTGTGACGATGCCGAGCAAATTCATATTCTTGTCGGCAACAACGACGGAACCGAGATTTTTGGAAGACAGCGTAATAATCGCATCGGCCATCAACGTATCGGCAGACACAACCGGCAAATCGTTGCCTCCGACCATCAAATCTGAAACCTTTTTAAGTTTCTGGCCGAGCTTGCCACCCGGATGCCACACGCGGAATTGTTCAGCCGTTAGGCCCATCCGCTCCAGCAACGCAATCGCAATCGCATCGCCTAATGCCATCATCTGCGTCGTCGATGTGGTCGGGGCCAACCCGTTGGGACAGGCTTCCGGCACACGCGGCAGAATAAGAGGAATATCGGCATGCTTGGCCAACTCACTCTCACTGTTGCCCGTCATGGCAATCAGCGGAATGTGGAAACGTTTTGCATAGGCAATCATGTCCGACAGTTCGGCGTTCGCCCCCGAATAGGACAGCATGATAATCACATCGTCCTCGGTAATCATGCCGAGATCCCCGTGGCTCGCTTCACCCGGATGGATGTAGTAGGATGGCGTGGCGGTCGAAGCGAGTGTTGCTGCAATCTTGCGCGCCACATGACCGCTCTTGCCGATACCGGCTACGATCAAACGTCCGCGTCCTTTGTCCTTCATCGCCTGAATAGTTTCAATCGCTGCGACAAATTCACCATTCAAAGAATGAGACAAAGCGGAAAGACCTTCGATTTCGCGCTCCAATGTTCGCCGCGCAGATTGCAAATCGGTTTGGTCGGAAGAAGAAGGATCGTTTTTCATCGCGGGCTGCATCGTTGCGGTCTTTTAGCTGTTATGGGCAAAAATATCTATTTCGGGCCAGCCGCTCAAATCGAGATCAGCACGTGCCGGAAGAAAATCGAAACAGGCTTGGGCGATGTCTTTGCGACCCTCGCGAACCAGCATCCCGTCGAGAATGTCGCGGAGCTTGTGCAGGTACAAAACATCGTTGGCGGCATAAATTTTTTGATCCTCGCTGAGATCGTTCGCGCCCCAGTCCGAGGATTGTTGCTGCTTGCTAAGTTCAACGCCCAGAAGCTCCTTGCACAATTCCTTGAGCGAATGGCGATCGGTAAAGGTCCGCACCAGCCGCGAGGCAATCTTGGTGCAATAAACCGGACGGCAGGTCACGCCCATATAGGCCTTGATCGACGCAATGTCGAATCGCCCGAAATGGAAAATTTTCACAATATCGGGATCTTCGAGCAATCGCCGCAGGTTGGGGGCGGCGTAATCCGATCCCATTGGAAATTTGACCAGATGGGCATCCCCGTCGCCGAAGGAAAGCTGGACCAAACACAAACGGTCACGGGTAAGGTTCAACCCCATCGTTTCCGTGTCGATAGCCACCGAGCCGCCAAAGGCCAGATCGTTCGGCAAATCATTCTGATGCAAGTAAATCGTCATCCCTTGGGAGTATCGGTTTTTGCGTGATTTTTCAAGTATTTTGAGGAAAAAGAGGGAGAGGATGGTGCCCTGAAGAAGACTCGAACTTCCACGTCCTTACGGACACAAGTACCTGAAACTTGCGCGTCTACCAATTCCGCCATCAGGGCCCATTTAAGGAGGGTACATCTAACGAAGAGCCCCGTCTTTGTCAATCTCAATATAAAAGAGCGCGCTGGCACGACATTTTCGCTCTGTTTTCGCTTTTTTAACTTTTTTTTTCTAAGAATTCTGAGATCATGGAGTGCAGAGTCGGGAACCGCCCTTCCTAGCACAGTCATAGGATAAATTATGAAAATACTTATTGTCGATCGGGATGATGTTACTTCACACCTGATTAAATCGCGTCTGGAACCGATGGGTCATACGGTTGAAATTCACCCTGACAAATCCAATCTGGACGAAGTCATCCGTCTGGGTTGGGATATTGTATTTGTTGATCCGTCGCCCATGACCACCATCCAGCCGATGGCCATGCAAATCCGCCGCACATCGCGCAACAATCTTTACATGGTTTTACTGTCCAACACGCTGGGATTTGAAGATGCGGTGACGGCGGGCTTCAATGATGCGATGAGCAAACCGCTTGATCCAAGCGTTGTGATGGATATCGTCGAACGTGCGGATTATATGAACAATTTGCTCCGCCACCTCTCGAATGACGAAGTGGATTTCCCGAGCGCCGGCGGTGTTATCGCGAAATCGGCTTATAACCAGCTGTTTCTCTCCTGTATTGACCGCGCGGGGCGCTATGGCGAAACCGCCAACACGATTTTCATTACCTTTGAAAATTATAAGGATATCGCGGCCAAGGACGGATCATACGATGCGGAACTGATTGCAGCAAAACTGGCCCAGCATTTGGTCCGCATCCGCCGTCAATCGGATATCATCGCCCAGCTGCGCGAAAACGAATACGCTCTTCTCTTGCTCAGACCCATGAGCGAGACCGAACCTGTGGAGGCAGCAAACCGTTTTGCCGAATCCTTGTCCAAATGCACCGATCTGCCAACCACACCCTATATGGATGTCGATCTGAAAGTGACGCTTTTGAGCCTTCCTCAAGGCAAGAAAGTGGTCGAACACAAACTGACACTCCGTCAGTAAAACGACATTCATTCTTGAGAATTCTGGTCCTGTTATGTGCAACAGGGCTCTTGTCGGCCTGCGCGATGTTCGAAGGCGAACAGCCCCAGAGTCCGGCTGTTCGAGCGGCACGTGCCTGTATGAAGCAGGTCAAGGGGCCGATGAGGGAGGCTCCGGATTACTATATTGGAGCTTGCACCAATACGGGTGTCTGGATGGTTGAAAAACGCGACCCCACGACGGGCGCGACCTTGGCTCAATATGATTTCGTCAACCATCTCTATTCCGGGGCGGAAACGGGCGGGGGGTACGTATCGGTCGAAGCCTTGGGCGGTTCGGTGGAACAGAATTTCCAAATCACCCAGAAAAGCCTGAACGCAGCTCTTATCGAAAAATAATGTAACTCTATCTAAATAGAATACGAATATGCGTACATGGAAGAAAGAAATGTGTGTACGCGTCGTACTTTTGTGAGGATGCTGGGAACGGGAGTTCTGGTCTCGGTGGCCTGCAGTTCGATTGGAATGCAGATAGCTATGGCTGGAGAAAGGATCGAGAAAATTTCAAAACCTGATGAAGAATGGAAAAAAGAACTGACGCCCCAGCAATATGATATATTGCGCGAGGAAGGGACGGAACGCCCCTTCACGTCGCCGCTTCTGGACGAACATCGTGCGGGGGCATTTGTCTGCGCGGGATGCGGGTTACCGTTGTTCAAGTCCGAAACCAAATTCGACTCCGGCACGGGTTGGCCGAGTTTTTACCGGGCAATCGAGGGTCATGTTGAAACCAAAACCGATCATAAACTGATTGTGGCCCGCACCGAATATCACTGCGCGCGCTGCGGCGGGCATCAAGGCCATGTTTTCAACGACGGGCCTGAACCGACGGGTTTGAGATATTGCAATAACGGCCTGTCACTAAAATTTGTCGCGGTGGACGAAAATAAATGAAAACAACGCTCAGAGCCATTGGAACGGTGATGATAATGCTTGGATGTATGACTGGCCCCGCCCTTGCCACCCCGCTTCCCGACCCTGCCTTCGACGAAAAGGGGGATGCGGGAGAAGAAAAGATTGTGTTGGCGGGCGGGTGCTTCTGGGGGATGGAAGCCGTATTCCTGCACCTCAAAGGTGTCAAAAATGTCGTGAGCGGCTACGCGGGCGGCGCAGCCGAGACCGCGACTTACGAACAGGTGAGCGGTGGTTCGACCGGCCACGCCGAAGCAGTTGAGGTCATGTACGACCCGTCGCAAATTACCTTGGGCCAAATTCTCAAAGTCTATTTTTCTGTGGCTCACAACCCGACCGAACTGAACCGTCAGGGGCCGGATACCGGAACCCAGTACCGCTCGGCCATTTTTTACGCCACGCCCGACCAGAAAAACATTGCGTCCCGTTATATGGCCCAGCTGAATACGGAACGGGTTTTCGACAAAAAAATTGAAACGACGCTCGAGCCCTTGAAGAAATTCTACGCAGCCGAGCCTTACCACCAGAACTATGTGGCGTTTCATCCGGACAATCTTTATGTCACGATTCATGACCTGCCAAAGCTTCAGGCTTTAAAAGATGCTTTCCCCAACCTATATGTGAAATAATATTCTTGGCGAAGCAGGTGCTTTTACACTTCATTCATGATAGGGTTTTATCCTGAAAGATCAGAATGATGGAGTAATTACCCCCAAATGACGTCTTCGGCCGCCGAACTCGTATCGCAAATCAAGACTTACAACCCCGAGGTCAATGCCAAGTTGATCGAGGATGCAGTTGATTTTGCCAGAATTAAGCACGAAGGCCAATTCCGGACATCAGGTGAACCTTATTACACCCACCCTCTGGAGGTGGCGGGCATTCTGGCTGACATGAAAATGGATACGGTCACGATTGTAACTGCCATTTTACACGACACGCTGGAAGACACCGACGCCACCTATGATGAGATAGCCAAAAAATTCTCTCCCGAAGTGGCGTCTCTGGTCAATGGCGTATCCAAACTTTCCAAAATCGAAAGCCAGACAATTGAAGGGAAGCAGGCGGAGAACTTCCGTAAACTCCTTTTGGCAATGTCCGAAGACATTCGTGTGCTGCTGATCAAACTCGCTGATCGCCTTCACAACATGCGTACACTGCATCATATCCAGAAACCGGAAAAACGTTACCGCATCGCTCGTGAAACAATGGAATTATACGGCCCTCTGGCCGAACGTGTGGGGCTGCACAAAATCAAGGAAGATATCGAAGATCTTGCTTTCTCCTACATGAATCCCGAAGCGCGGGACAGCATCACCAATCGGCTGTCTTTTTTGCGTCAGGCAGGAAGCGATCTGGTCAACACCGTTATCCGTGAACTGAACAAACTGATCGGGGAAGCGGGAATTAGCGGACAGGTCACGGGACGCGAGAAAACCCGCTATTCCATCTGGAAAAAGATGCAGCGGAAGAACGTCTCGTTCGAACAGCTTTCTGACATCATGGCCTTCCGCATTGTTGTCGATACAATTGCCGAATGTTACCATGCGCTGGGGGTGGTTCACTCGAAATATTCTGTGGTTCCGGGCCGCTTCAAAGATTACATCTCGACGCCGAAGCCCAACGGCTACCGCTCACTTCACACCACGGTGATTGGCCCAGAAAACCAGCGCATCGAAATCCAGATCAGAACCTCGGAAATGAACGCCGAAGCTGATCTTGGGGTGGCCGCGCACTGGGCGTATAAGCAATCGGATGTCAAAGAAGCGATTGGCGAGGCTAAAAAATATCGCTGGATGCGCGAGCTTCTGGATATTCTTGAACAGGACCAGCGTCCCGAGGATTTTTGGGAAAACACTAAACTCGAACTTTTTCAGGAACACGTCTTCGCCTTCACACCGAAAGGCGATCTGTTTGAATTGCCCGCAGGTTCAACCCCGATCGACTTTGCCTACGCCATCCACTCGGATGTCGGAAATCGCTGCGTCGGGGCAAAGATCAATGGCCGCATTGCGCCACTGAACACCAAACTGCAAAACGGCGATCAGGTGGAAATCGTCACCGCCAAGACCCAGAACCCGTCCCCGACCTGGGAACGCTTTGTCGTCACGGGTAAAGCGCGCTCGCATATTCGCCGCTTCATTCGCCAGCAGCAGCGCACCGAATACGTAACGCTCGGCAAAGCCATGCTGCAAAAAGTTTTCAAATCCGAAGGCTATGAATTCACCGACAAGGCCGTCGCCGGAATTGTCGATCAATACCGCGAATGCGAGGATGTCGATGACGTTTACGCTGGAATAGGAGCAGGAAACATTGTCGCCCGCGACATTTTCCGCAGCATCTTCCCCGCCCATAAATCCGATCAGGAACTGGCAAAACTGAACGATCCTGAAGAAATTCCGACGATCAAGGCGGCGCAGAACCAGCTGCGAACGGGCAAACTCCAGCCGATGCCGATCAAGGGGCTGATCCCCGGCATGGCTGTTCACTTCGCCCGTTGCTGTCACCCGCTGCCCGGCGACCGCATTGTGGGGATCGTGACCACCGGAAAAGGCGTCACGGTTCACACCATCGACTGCGAAACCTTGGAACAATTTGCCGACACCCCCGAACGCTGGATCGACGTCTCGTGGGGCGAAGGTCAGGATAACCCCGAAAACCGCGTGGGCCGTCTGATGGTTACGATCTCGAACACGCCCGGTGCCTTGGGAACGATTTCGACCGTGATCGGTAAATCCGGCGGAAACATCACCAACTTGAAAATCACCAGCCGTACCATAGATTTCTGGGACATGTATCTCGATGTGGCCGTGACAGACACCAAACATTTGAATAATATTGTAGCGGCCCTGCGCGCCACGCCACAAATTGTCAGTGTCGAACGCGCCAGAGGAAGATAGAGAAGTAAAATGAGTCATCATGTTTGGCCGCCGCAATAAAAGAAGAACGATCCAAAATATCCGCGAATTTCTCTGGCCGACAATGGGATGGCAACGGACATTTCGCTACGTCCAGCATCGGCTGGTTCGTATCAAGGATACCACCGGTTCAATTGCCCGAGGTATGGCATTTGGTGCGGCCGTGTCTTTTGCGCCAGTTCCGGGAACTCATATTGCAAGCGCCGCTTTCCTGTCTTGGATCACCCGTGGCAATATTCTGGCCAGCGTCATCGGAACACTGGTTGGCAACCCGTGGACCTTTCCTTTCATGTGGTGGGGTGCCTACAAACTTGGCGACTTTGTGTTCTTTGCGCTGGGGTTACCGGTTCGTGAGATGCCTGCGGAATTTACATGGAACAATCTGGTGCATGAAATCACCAACGACCCGCTGGAATTGTTTGTCCCATGGGTCTGCGGCGGATTTATTCTGGGAGCCTTGTCATGGCCGCTATTTTATATAATTTTCTACCGGATCGTCCGTCAGGCCAGATTGCGCCAGACACAGTGGAGAGTACACCGCCTGCATAAAGAGGGCCGCAAACTGACCGAACCGCAAAAGAAACACGGAAAACATAAATGATTATTGGCATGGGCAGCGACCTGATCGACATAAGGCGAATCGAAAAGACTTTGGAAAAATTCGGCGAAAAATTCATTCGCCGCTGCTTTGCCGCGGAAGAAATTGCCAAGGCGGAACGACGCCGTGCTGCGGGAACGCATATTGCTACCTATGCCAAACGCTTTGCCGCCAAGGAAGCCTGCTCCAAGGCTCTGGGGACGGGGTTTAATCACGGCGTCTATATGAAGGATATTGCAGTCATCAACAATCCGGACGGCAAACCGACCCTGCGCCTGACGGGCGGGGCCGCACACCGTCTGGGCCACATGACCCCTACGGGCAAAACCGCCCATATTCACTTGACCCTGACCGACGAACCACCGCTGGCCATGGCCCATGTGGTGATAGAAGCACTCTAAAAGCTGGATTTCGGCACAAAATTTGGATAAGAACAGAGCATGACTGAAAAAACCGAAGAAATTAAAAAAGACGAACCCATTCTCCCGATCGACGAACCGGAAGAAGATAAGGAAAGCCTCGGCGAAACCGCCAAGACGATTGTCATCGCCGTGTTGCTGGCTTTGTTGGTGCGGACGTTCCTGTACGAACCGTTCAACATCCCTTCGACCTCGATGGTCCCGAACCTGCTGGTGGGGGATTACCTGTTCATTTCGAAATATTCTTATGGCTACAGCCGCTATTCGTTCCCCTTCGGGATCGGAGGGTTTGACGGACGCCTGATGGCGCACGAGCCTGAGCGTGGTGACGTGGCGGTCTTCAAACTTCCGACCGATACGCGTGTTGATTATATCAAGCGTGTTGTTGGTCTTCCGGGTGATACCATTCAGGTCATCAACGGCCGCTTGTATATTAATGACGAAATCGTTCCCCGTGAGGCGGTGGGTATGGCCCAGTACGATAAGGAAATCGCAGGCTCGGAAAAAGTCATGGAATATGTCGAAACTTTGCCTGGCGGTGTGAAGCACACAATCTATGAAGAGTCGGATAACGAACCTCTCGACAACACCGAAAAATACACGGTCCCCGAAGGCCACTATTTTATGATGGGTGACAACCGCGACAATTCGCGTGACAGCCGCGTACTGGATCTCGTGGGCTATGTCCCGTTCGACAATCTGGAAGGCCGTGCCGAAGTTCTTTTCTTTTCGACCAATGGGTCTGCGCGTCTTTATGAAGTGTGGAAATGGCCATGGTCTATCCGTTACAACCGCGTTTTTGAAAAAATCGGCAACGGAGAAAGCCTGAAAGTAAAATAGAAGATGGCCAAAAAGAAAGCCGCACCGGACGAAGAAAAAGAACTGGAACTCAGGGTTTTTCAGGACCGCCTTGGCTACCACTTCAAAAATCCCGATTTTCTGGCGCAGGCACTGACGCATGCCAGCACAGCCGAAGATGAAAATTACGAACGTCTCGAATTTCTGGGAGACCGCGTGCTGGGACTGGTCGTGGCTGAAATTCTCTATCGCTGTTTCCCCTATGAAAACGAAGGCGCATTGGCGCGGCGTCATTCGGCGCTGGCCTGCACGGAAACATTGGCAGGGATTGCGCGCGGACTTGACCTTCCCGATATCGTCAGAACGTCCCAATCGGAAAAAAACGCGGGCGGCAGCAAACAGGATAATTTGCTGGCCGACTGTATGGAAGCCATCATCGGCGCCATCTTCCTCGACCGCGGCTATGTGGCCTGTCAGGAAGTGATTACGGCCTTGTGGGGCGATAAAATATACACGTTGATGCAACCGCCCATCGACTCAAAAACGGCGTTGCAGGAATGGACACAGGCCAGAAAGCTGGGCGTCCCGTCTTACGAAATTGTGAACCGCGACGGACCCGACCACGCCCCTGTTTTTACCATCTGCGTGAGTGTCGAAGGCCATGACCCCGTCAAAGCCACCGGCTCTTCGCGCCGTACGGCGGAAAAACTCGCCGCGCAAATTTTGTATGATCGTCTGAAGGACGAGAAGTAGAATGTCTGAAAATCCAAACCAAAAATGCGGCTTTGTGGCGGTGATCGGTGCCCCGAACGCAGGCAAATCGACACTGGTCAATCAACTGGTTGGCAGCAAAGTCTCGATTGTCTCGCCCAAAGTCCAGACCACCCGCGCGCGCGTTCTGGGCATTGCCCTGAAAGATAACGCCCAGATTATTTTGATGGATACGCCCGGTCTGTTTTCTGCTTCGACGCGTCTGGAACGCGCTATGGTGGGAGCAGCGTGGACGGGGGCTGAAGATGGCGATATGGTGGCCTACCTTTTCGATTCCAAAAAGAAAGGCCCGAATAAAACCGATCTCCAGACCATGGAGCGCCTCGCGGAGATGGTGAAATCCCGTCCTGTTTTTCTGGTCCTCAATAAAGTCGATGCCATTGCCAAACCGAAATTGCTGGAACTCACGGCCAAACTCAATGCGCTGTGCCCGTTTACCGCAACTTTTATGATTTCAGCCCTGACCGGTGACGGCGTTCAGGATGTCTTGAAAGAATTCGTCAAAAACTTGCCGGAAGGTGCGTGGCACTACGACGAAGATCAGGTCTCGGATATGCCGATGCGCTTATTGGCGGCCGAGATGACTCGCGAACAGGTCTTTCTCCAACTCCACGAAGAAGTCCCGTACGAGATTACGGTGGAAACCGAAACATGGGAACAGTTCGACAATGGGGACGTCAAACTCTCGCAAGTCATTCATGTCACACGCGAAAATCTGAAAGCGATCATCCTCGGCAAAGGCGGCTCACGCCTGAAGGAAATCGGCGCCCGCGCCCGTGCCGAGCTTGAGAAGATGATGGAAACAACAGTTCATCTGAAACTTTTTGTGCGCGTGTCAACCAAGTGGAAAGATGATCCTCACTACTATGCCGAGTGGGGTCTCGATTCCGGTGCATAACTTTTAAAAACGACTCCTTTTTTGTTCGCTGTGGATAAAAGCAAGAAATCGAATCAGAGATTCTTGAGCGGCGAATCATTCACCTGTTAAGGTCGTTTCAGTTCCGAAAAAACATGTGCCTTGCTGAATGGATAACCCCATGAAACAAGGCTTTTATCTGGAGGAGAGATAAGGAATGAGCTGGACCGACGAACGCGTATCACTTCTGAAAAGACTGTGGGGCGAAGGAAAAACCGCTGCTGAAATTGCAAAACTGATCGGCGGCGTCACCCGCAACGCAGTGATCGGAAAAGCGCACCGCCTGAAATTGTCGGGCCGTGTCTCTCCCATTCAGGAAAACGGAGAGGTATCGTCGCCTGTTGCGCGTGCTCCTCGTAAAACGTCCGAGCCTCGCGCCAAGAGAGTCACAAACCGCGACATCATCGCTCCGGTTGTCGCTCCGAAAATCGAAGCCGATGTCTGCATCGGCCCGGGTGTTCAAATGGTCGAATTGAAAGAAGGCATGTGCCGTTGGCCAGTGGGCGACCCGAAAGAAGACGGATTCAAATTCTGCGGCGGAAAATCTGCCGAAGGCATGCCTTACTGCGACCACCATTGCCGCGTGGCCTATCAGGTCAATACCAAGAGCAAGATCCGCATCGACGAACTCTCGAAAATCGACGCTGACGTCATCCGCAAAAAAGTGTCAGCCTAATTCAGAAAAAACCCCGCAAATCGCGGGGTTTTTTAATACTTAACGCTTTTTTGCAAAAAACTCTTTCAGAATTGCTGCACACTCTTCCTCTAGCAAACCCGAAACCACGTCCGGTTTGTGATGGAGTTGAGGGTGGGAATACATGGCAACCGGCGTTGTAATACCCCCGCTTTTGGGGTCACTGGCTCCGAAATACACGACCCCGATTCGCGCATAGGAAATGGCCGCCGCACACATCGGGCAAGGCTCCAACGTGACATAGAGATCATAATCGGGAATTCGCTGCGCCCCCTCTTTGTCGCACACTGCGCGGATTGCTTGAATTTCCGCATGCGCCGTGGGGTCATGGGCTTCAATGGTCCGGTTTCCGGCTCGTGCTGCAATCTCGCCCGTCCTGCGGTCGACCAGAACCGCGCCGATGGGCACTTCGTCGCGTTCCGCGGCCAAACGCGCCTCTTCCAGTGCGGCTTGCATTCTTGTATGGTGGGGGTCTTCGGTATTCATAAGGATTTTGTAATGGCAAACACGGATAATATCAATGACCCTGAACGCGGCGAACGGATCGCCAAGGTTCTGGCGCGTCTGGGCGTGGCCTCGCGCCGCGAAGCCGAAAAACTGATCGACGCCGGACGGGTGATGCTGAACGGTGAAACGGTCACGTCTCCCGCAACTTTTGTCACGCCGCAGGACAAAATCGAGGTGGACGGCCAGAAAACAGCCAAAAAACAACGCCCGCGCCTGTTTCTCTATCATAAACCGGCGGGACTGATTACGACCGCCAAAGACCCCGAAGGCCGCCCGACCGTTTTCGAAAAGCTCCCTGACGGTTTGCCCCGCCTGATCAGTGTTGGTCGTCTTGATCTGAATACCGAAGGGTTGCTGCTTTTGACCAATGATGGCGGCCTGTCGCGCCTTCTCGAATTGCCGTCAACAGGGTTAAAACGTACCTACCGCGTCCGCGTACATAAAGCCGATGGCAACCGTGATAAAACTCCGCTCGCTGAAAAACTGGAGAGCATTAAGGACGGTCTGGTGTGGAAAGGCATCAAATACGGCGCGATCGACGCACACGTAAACGCCCAGCAAAAGAAAGACGGCTACAATACATGGATCAATATGACCCTGACCGAAGGCAAAAACCGCGAGATCAGGAACGTGATGGAAGCCATGGGCTACGAGGTTTCCCGCCTCATTCGCACCGCCTACGGCCCGTTCGATCTGGGGGACCTTGAACGTGGTGCGGTGTTTGAAATATCGACCAGACTCCTCAAGGAAAAACTCCCGCCGGAAATCGTGAAGGAAATTTTCTAGGGATGCGCATCATTGGCGGGACATGTCGGGGCAGACCCTTAAAAACCCCGAAAGGATCTGATATCCGCCCGACATCGGATAAAGTCCGCCTCGCGATCTTCAATGCGCTCTATTCCCGCGCTGCCGTACAAGACGCGATAGTGATTGACGCCTTTTGTGGCACAGGTGCGTTGGGGTTGGAATCTCTGTCTCAAGGCGCATCCAGATGTTTGTTTTGCGACTCCGCACGGACTTCCCTCGCCCTTGCCAAAGAAAATGCAACTCTTCTAGGGTTGAATGAAAACGCGTCCTTCAAACAAATCAATGCCACCAAAATCGGCCCAAGGCCCGCGAACCAAGATAAAGCCACGCTAGTGTTTCTCGATCCTCCCTATCGCAAAAATCTGATCGCTCATCCCATCATCGCGCTCCAAAACGGCGACTGGGTCACTAACGAAACATTATTCGTGATAGAAACCGAAAAAGAATGGTCCCCCGAAATTTTGAGCGGAGAAATCCTCTTCGATAAACTCTATGGCGACACGCGCGTGATCTTCTGGCAAAGCTAGATCAGGAAATAGGCGAGCATAATCGTCCCGACCACAATTCTATACCACGCAAAAACCATGAAATCATGATGCGCGACATAGGCGATCAGGAATTTGATTGCCGCAACCGCCGACATGAATGAAACGACAAACCCGATAACCAGAACGTAAACCTCTTCGATCGAAAGGGAACCATAATATTTATAAACATCCAGAATCGTCGCGCCAACCATCACCGGAATGGCTAGAAAGAACGAAAACTCGGTGGCGATTTTCCGATCCAGACCGAACAACATCCCGCCGATAATTGTGGCACCCGATCGCGACGTACCGGGAACCATCGAAAACACCTGCGCACACCCGACCAGAAAGGATTGTTTGATCGACATGGACTCAATATCGTGTGTTTTGGCTACCGGTTTGATACGGCGCTCGACCAGCCAGATAATCAATCCGCCGACAATCAACGACACGGCAACGACAATCGGTGAAAACAGAACATCTTCGATAAAATTGTGAAAGGCCAGACCGATCACTGCCGCGGGAAGAAAAGCCACAAACAATTTTGCCACGAACATTTGCTGCGGTTTTTTGTGAAGGTGAAACGCCACATCTAACAGTTTGACGCGGTAAAGCCAACACACGGCGAGAATAGCCCCGAGCTGGATCACCACGATAAACATATTGGCCGACGGCAGATCGAATCCCAACAAATCCTTGGCTAGAATAAGGTGACCTGTCGAAGAGATTGGCAGAAATTCGGTCAGCCCTTCGACAATCCCGAGGATGACGGCGTAAAGGTAATTGATGGCGTCCACACTAAAATCCTAATTTTTTTGTACGGCAACGATATGAACGGTGACGTCCACCCTGTCAAGGACCCATTCGCCTTCTGGGTCGGCATCTTTGCCAATCCCGTAATCCAGACGCTTGAGAACGGCGGTACCTTTGGCTTCCGCCCGATCGCCGTTAATATCGAGCGTAAACGGTAAATCGACGTCCTTGGTTACGCCCAGCAAGGTCAGTTTGCCATGGGCCACATATCCCGATCCGCTCTTTTTAAATCTTGTTGCGCGGTACGTGGCAACCGGAAACTCGGCCACATTAAGCCAGCCTTTTTGCGGTAAAGTGGAATCGTAAACCTTGTCACCGGTCGTAACGGCAGTCATATCGATCGTAGCCAATATGGAAGACATTTCAAGGTGATCGGGATCTAAAGAGATATTTGCCGAAAATTTCGGGAACTGACCTGAGAAAGCAACGTCGCTCTGCTGTCCGGAAAAAGAAATCGAACTTTCTCCATCCACAACGTTCCAGACCTTCGCTTGCACGGTTTTGTCCGAACAGGACAGGAAAAAAACGGCAAGAAAAAGGACTGGAACAAATTTCATCTTTTATTCTTTCGGGGGTAGCGGCTTGAGCCACGGAGCCATCCGCGTCAGAATATTGTCGCGAACGACAAAATGGTGTTTAAGTGCCGCCGCAACGTGCAAGACGATCAGCAAAATGGCAATCACCGCCAGCGTTTCGTGCACTTCACCAAAACTGTGCGAGACCTCTTTTTTATTGTCGATTTCGCTGAGCACCGGCAAATGCGGCCAGTCAAACAAACCGAACCACGTGGTGGGGATACCTTTGGGTGAGCTTGAAACCAGAGCCCATCCCGACATCGGCAACCCGATCATGATAAGATAGAGAAGTGTATGCATTGCGTGAGAGATGTTTTTCTCGAGCGCGGACATGGCCTCGGGCAGGGCGGGTGCTTTGTGCATCAGTCGCCAGACGATCCGGAAAACGGTCAGGGCCAGAATCGTCAATCCCATGGATTTATGAAGAGGATAAACAACAGGCTTCAACTCATTGGGAATATCTTCCATGAGGAAGCCCATCGCGAGCATTCCGATAATCAGCAAAGCAATCAACCAGTGCAGAAAAATTGCAACCTTTGTATATTGAGTGTCCATGGATAAATCCTTTAAAATACAGAAAATTTAAATCGGTACTGGTCGTTAGTTTAGAATTCGGTTAACCTAAAATCAAGATGCGCACACTATATCATCTCTGGCTCCAGCCATTTTCCCGCAAAGTCCGGATCATTCTGGACGAGAAGGGACTGGATTTCGAACTTAAACTCGAAAAAATCTGGGAACGGCGCACCGATTTTCTGGCGCTCAACCCGGCAGGTGACGTTCCGGTTCTGGTCGAACCTGACGGCACGACCCTCTCCAATTCATGGGTGATCGCCGAATATCTCGAAGAAGTTTACCCCGAAGTCAATCTGTTGGGACCTGATCCGGTCCAGCGTGCAGAGACAAGACGCCTTGTGACATGGTTCGACGTCAAATTTTCCCGCGAAGTGACCGACAATCTGGTGGGCGAGAAAATGATGAAACGGTTTTTGGGGCTGGGGGAACCAAACGGCCCGGCGATCCGTGCAGGTCATGCGAATATTCATTACCATCTCGATTATATCTCGTTCCTCACGGAAAAACGCAACTGGCTGGCTGGCGACGATTTTTCCCAAGCCGATATTGCGGCCGCCTCCCATCTTTCAACAGTCGATTATATTGGCGACGTCCCGTGGGACCAGCATCCGGGCGCACGCGAATGGTACGCACGGGTCAAATCGCGCAAAAGCTTTGGAGGTATTCTCGAAGACCGTTTACCGGGCTTCTCTCCGGCGGATCATTATAAAGACGTTGATTTTTAACAAAAACCACTTGCCCTTTTCGCAAGCGCAGCATTATGATGGCCGAACATCTTTAATATAAAGAATTATGGCCGGTAAGAAAAAACTTTTTTGCTTTGGGTACGGATACACCGCGTCTCATTTGGGGAAAGCCCTGAAAGAGACGGGTGAGGGCTGGGCGTTGGGTGGAACAACCCGCACCAAGGAAAAGCGCGCCGACCTTCGGGCCAAGGGAGTGGAAGCCTACGTCTTCGACACTGATAAACCCTTGGGCGATCCGGTGTCGATGATGGGGCATGTTACCCATTTGCTGATTTGCACCCCCCCCGATCATGAAGGGGATATTGTCTTCGAACAACATGCCGATGATATTTTGCGCCTGATGCCAGATCTGGAATGGGTGGGTTATTTGTCGACGACCGGCGTGTATGGCGATCGTGACGGCGCGTGGGTCGACGAGAAAACCGAGATTCGTCCGTCGACGATCAGGGGGACGCGTCGGGCCATTGCGGAAGAGCAATGGCTTTCTTTATTCAAGGCCCATAGGTTGCCGGTCCACATCTTCCGTCTGGCGGGAATATACGGACCGGGCCGCTCTGCGCTTGATTCGATGCGCTCGGGGATTGCCCGCCGGATTGTAAAGCCCGGCCACGCTTTTTGCCGCGTGCATGTCGAAGATATTGTCCAGACACTGATCAAGTCGATGTATGCACCGAAGGCAGGAGAAACCTACAATGTTTCCGACGACGAACCGGCGCCAAGTCACGAAGTCATTGCCTATGCCGCCCGCTTGTTGGGGAAGGACCCACCGCCGCTGGTCCGGTTTGAGGATGCGAATCTGGCACCGATCACCATCAGTTTCTATTCCGAAAACAAATCGGTGAAGAATAACAAGATTAAGGAAGAGCTAGGCGTAAAGTTAAAATATTCGAATTACCGCGCCGGACTGGAAGCTTGCCTCGCTCTTGAAAAAGAATACGCTGCGCGCGGCGAAACCCCGCCATGGGTCGCAGGTGTCGGCCCCGAATATGCAGGTCAATTGGGTGTAAAATAACAAAATCAATGATTACGGAAAATACCAGTGTTTTTTTTACAACACTTATTACCGAATTCTTAAGGCGACTCCCCAAATCCTTGAAAATACCCCGCAGAAGAGGAATATAGACACCGTGTCTGTCTGGATTCCTGAAATCAGAGGCACTTTTAATAAGGATGTGGCTCTGTCTTTAGGGATAGGACTACGGAATTCAACACTAATTGGAGGATAATTCCATGAATAAACTTATGCTCGGCGCTGCTGCTGTTGCTCTGGCTTTTGCTGCTACTCCTGCAAAAGCACAAGACGACTCTGGCGTTAAACTGAACCTTGGTGGTTACTTCAAAGGTTACGTGAACTACTCTGATCTCGGCGCTGACCGCACGATCGACGTTCTGCGTCAAACCGAAATCCACTTCGGTGGCGAAACCACCCTCGACAACGGTCTGACCGTTGGTGCTCACATTGAGACCTACGCTGACACCGGTGAAAGCCTCGACATCGACGAATCCTACGTATACTTCGCAGGTTCCTGGGGGCGTGTAAACTTCGGTGACGAAGATGGTGCTGCTTACTTGCTGCAAGTTGCTGCTCCTTCTGCAGACGAAAACGTTGACGGTATCCGTCAGTACATCAACCCAGTTTCTTTCCTGACCGATGTTAAAGGTCGCGGTAACGAAACGCTTGATTATGCTAACGACATCACCCGTCACACCGACAAGTTCACCTACCTGTCTCCAGTATTCTCTGGCTTCCAGGGCGGTATCTCCTACTCTCCTGCTGTTCACAACTCGATCCGTTCCACCGACGGTAACGCAGCTTTCACTGCTGACGTTGACTCTCTGGACGACGTAGTTGAACTCGCAGTTCGTTACGAAGGCATGATCAGCAATGTTGGCGTTATCGCTGGCGCTGGTTACACCACCGCTAACAACGACGTTGATCAATGGAACGTAGGTTTGGATTTGGACATCGGTGCTTTCGGTCTCGGTGCAGTATACACCGAACTCGACCTCGGCGCTGCTGAAGACATCGAAACCTGGGTACTGGGTGCAGATTACACCACTGGCCCATTCAAACTCGGCGTATCTTACCTGAACGAAGACCAAGACGCTGTAGTTGATACAGACCGTTACACCGGTGGTGTTGTTTACACCTATGGTCCTGGTATGACCTTCCGTGGTTCTGTCGGTTACACCGAAGAAGATGTATCTAACGAAGATGCAACCACGGTTACCGTTGGTACCCAAATCAACTTCTAATCTGAAGTTTGATGGATAGAAATTCGAAAGGGCGGGTTTTCCCGCCCTTTCTTTTTATCCCACCCTGTCATCCCCGACTGCGACGCAACGCCGAGCAATGTTCGGGGATCCAGTGCAACATGTGCGGCGCTTTGCGCCGTCGCATAATAACTGGATTAAAACTCTTCATGGTCAAGGAATTACGCCGATTTTTTCAACAAATCGGATTGCAGGTCGGTAATCGGCCCGTGGGCGCGTCCATGGATAAATTGGTCGACATAGGGGCTGTCCGAATTGTCCAGATCGTCAATCGGTCCTGTCCAGATAATCTGTCCCTGATGGATCATGGCCACATGGTCCGCAATTTTGCGGGCTGACGCCATATCGTGCGTAATGGTGAGCGCAGTGGCGCCGAGATCCTTGACGCAATCGACGATCAGTTCGTTGATAACATCCGCCATAATCGGATCAAGCCCTGTGGTGGGTTCATCAAAGAAAATGATTTCGGGGCTGGTGGCAATCGCACGGGCCAACGACACACGCTTTTGCATCCCGCCCGAAAGTTCTGCCGGATAAAGGTCGGCAATCGCTTCTCCCATCCCGACGGCTTCAAGCTTTTCTATGGCTGTCTTGCGCGCATCCTTCTTGTTGACGTGTTTGCCGTGAATCAGACCAAACGCGACATTGTACCAGATCGGGAGGGAGTCAAAGAGAGCACCCCCCTGAAACAACATACCGAATTTCTTGATCATTTCCTCGCGTTCACGCGTTCCGGCACCGATCATTTCCTGCCCGTCAATTTTGATCGAACCTTTATCGGCGGTCAGGAGTCCAAGAACGCATTTGAGCATCACTGATTTTCCGGTGCCCGATCCGCCGATAATCACCATCGAACTGCCGACCGGAACGGAAAGGTTGATTCCATCAAGGACTTTCTTGCTCCCGAAAGCCTTGCACACTCCTTGCATTTCAATCTTGGGCCGATCGCTCATGAGAAAAAGACCTGCGTCAGGAGATAGTTGAAAATCAGGATAAGGATCGAGGCGGTCACAACCGCATTGGTGGTCGCAGCCCCGACGCCCTGCGCCCCACGGTTGGAATTATACCCGTGATAGCATCCCATCAACGTGACAAGGAATCCGAACACTGCTGCTTTAACCAGACCGGAGACAACGTCGATCCGCTCCATTACATCCCATGTCTGGTGCAAATAACTTCCCGAACTGAATCCCAGAACATGGGTCGAAACAATATAGCCGCCGTAAACGCCGATAATATCGCCGATCAGAACCAGAACCGGCAGCATAATCGTTCCAGCTACCACGCGCGGCACCACCAGATATTTCATCGGATTGACAGATAGGGTGGTGAGGGCGTCGATTTGCTCAGTCACGCGCATCGTACCAATCTCGGCGGCAATCGCTGCTCCGACGCGTCCGGCCACCATCAAACCGGCCAAAACCGGAGAGAGTTCACGAGTGATGGACAACACGACAACCGACGCAATGGCACTCTCGGCATTGAATCGCGAAAATCCGGTATAGCTTTGCAAGGCCAACACCATACCGGTAAACAACGCCGTCATCCCGACCACCGGCAGGGAATAATAACCGATGTCGATAAACTGGCGGAAAATGTGCTTGATAAAGACCGGAGGGGTCAAACAGTGCCGTAAAGCTTGTAAAGAAAACAGTGTAATGGAACCCAACGCCTGCACGACATTGAGAATGGAATGGCCGATGGCTTGGCACATATCCAGCAAAAGAGGGGCTTTTCCCCGCAGAAAGTGAATGGTTTGCTCCATAACCCTATGCTTTTACATGGTTTTTGCCCTCCATCCAAGAGGGGATTGAGCGCATCGTCAAAAAATCCGTCTTGAAATTGGACAATGTGGAAGTACTTGTATTAGAAATCAAAGAAGTCAGAAAAGGAAACTGCGTCATGAATCTGGTTATCACTTATAACGACAAGGCTTTTGCCTATTTCGGGGAAAACCACAATCCGGCGTTTTATGAGGAAGAAATCACTCAGGCTCTGGGCGGGTTGGCCAATGGGTTCAGCTGGAAAGAGCAAATGGCCAAGGTGAAGGTCGCAAAAGGAATCCTCGACACGAACGCCGACAAAACATACCAGATTCATCTGACCCTGAATGAAGCGGCACAAGGCCTGATCAAGCGCTGGGCGGGCATCGCCGGAAAGGTAGGCGAGTGCGAGTATATTGAATGGGCGCTGAACCGGCGGATGGACCCTTTATCCCAAAATTGGCGGGTTGGCACCCGTATTACAGTCCAGCCGGTCTGATTTTTAAGATTTTTATTGATTTCTTGCCCGATTTAACTTAACATAATAAAAATTTCAGAAACGAGGTGTGTGATGCCTAAAAAAATAGACT
Organism: Pseudomonadota bacterium; assembly: GCA_029558635.1. Classification (GTDB taxonomy): domain Bacteria; phylum Pseudomonadota; class Alphaproteobacteria; order Micavibrionales; family Micavibrionaceae; genus UBA1573. The sequence goes on from JAKQEE010000416.1 coordinate 207,388, forward strand.
TTTCAGATGTAAGTAATCCGCCACGTGGGACCTCTGTTAAAGAGCAGGCATTGATAATGATGGCCCAATCTGGTGGCATCGCAAGGCCGCTTGCCTCTGCGTTTGTTCAGGCAGTCATACAAGGGTTGGATAGTAAGAATAGCCCTAAAGAAACAAGAATAAGTACGCTCGATGCGATTATTGAGGCAGACAAAACAAACAACCAAGCCATAGCGACTGAAGCTGGATGTGCGCTATATCAGCTTAATCCCCATGACCCAAGGGCATTGAAAGCGTTAGAAAAGAAACTTGGATAAAAAGCAGACACGAATCTAAGCAATCGTATCAACCCGATTAGGAAATATCTTCTTCTCAAGCTCGCTGTCGGAAAAGACCAGCGGGCTTGTGCGTATCTGATCGCAATCTTCAAGAATCTGGCGCAAGTGCGCTTCATTGACCGGATCGGGAATGACGCGGAAATCCACAGCATAAAGTATGGTTCGCGCAAGAGGTGCAAGATAAGACCCCTCCGCCGGCAAAGTGGACAGAGTCATGACATCACTGGCCGAAATCTGGACAGGTCCGCATACATCCGCCCTTGACCGTTGCAGTCGTGCGTCCATCCCGTCGAGCGTTTTGCTGTCGATGGAATTCAAAAGCTTTTCATCCTTTAGCCAATGTGGCACAAGATGTGTAAATCCATAGAGAGGTAACTCATCTTCGTTCTCGCGGCTCTGGTCCCAAATTTCCGAACAAATCACAGCGAAATCGCCAAGGTCAGAGGCAATAACCTGCCGCCACAATCCGCCCAACCCTTGGGTTCTAAGATCCCAAGCCATTCTCAGCGCACAAACATCGTGATCGAGGCGGCGGAACCGCTCCCATAAAATCTGGTCGTCGGCTGTCAAATCCTTGTTTTCGCGGATGTTGGTCATCGAATGCCAGATACCGCGAAGACCGCGTGCCAGCTCCAGCAAAAACTGCGCGCGTTCTGGCTGCGATTTTGAAAGCTGGGCAGCGGAGACTGCAAAGCGCGGCAGAATTAGAATGCGCAGTTGCGAATCAATAATGTGGTGATTGCTGTCGATATCATCAACTTCAATTGACCAATCCTCAAACCGCGCGTCGAACGCCAGATCACGTCCCAGCTTGGTCTCGCACAAAACCGACAACCCCCAGACCAGTGCATCTTCGTCGCTCGTGAAATGTCCCGGTCGCAAATCGGACTCATGCCCCTCGCCATATTCCTGAACAAGGTGCAGCAAATCCTCAAGGGCGACGGCCTCGTTCTCTTCGAACAGCTCAGTCGAAAAATCCTCGTCATCGTCCAGAAGAAAATCGTCGCGGTAAAGATCGTTGAAAATGTGCATGGTGGTAAAAATATAATCCAGAATAAAAGTGAAAACAGGATACCCGAATCAGCGTCCCTACCCAATCATTTATGACTGAAAATAGTTAACGTACTCTTACTGGGATGAGAGTACTTGAAAAAAAACAAAGTTTAGTTTGGTAAAATAATTACTTCCCGATGCGTATCGAAAAATTTGTATTTTAAGCCTTGTTGCAGACTTTCGCTTTCAAAGGCATGTGGAGAGTGACACTGGTGCCGACCCCGACCGTAGACTTGATCGAAAGCGTACCGCCGTGAAGCTCGGTAAGTTCTTTGGTAATTGCCAGCCCCAGACCTGACCCCTCATGATTGCGGTTATATTGATTGGCAGCCTGTTCGAACGGCTTGGTCACGTAACGCAATTTACTGGCCGGAATACCGATGCCCGTATCGCTGACTGTGATGGCAATCATGTCATTCTCGTGATCTTGTTTGCAATCGACGCGCACTTCGCCGCCGGCATCGGTGAATTTCACGGCATTGGAAAGAAGATTGAGGATCATCTGCATAATAGCGCGCCGGTCGCCTGTCATCGCCAGATCGCACCCCTCTTCAACCGAAGAGATAACTTTGACCTGTGCATCGAGCGCGCGTCCTTCAATCATATGCACTGCCAGCCGCACGACTTTATAAAGATTGAAATCCTCCAGATCGAGCGTGTATTTTCCAGCTTCGATTTTGGACATGTCGAGAATATCGCTGATAAGATCAAGCAGGTGAGTCCCGCTTTCGCGAATGCCCGCAATATAGTCGAGATATTTTTCAGTGCCGATAGGGCCCAGCATCTGCCGCTCGATCATCTCGGAAAATCCGATAATCGCGTTGAGCGGCGTACGCAGTTCATGGCTCATATTGGCAAGGAATTGCGACTTCGCGGCATAGGCGCGTTCCGCCGACTCCTTGGCTTCGCACAATTCGCGTTCATGGTGTGTGCGTTCAGTGATATCTTGCATAATCCCGAACAGGGAGACCACATCGCCCTCATCATCCAACTCACAGCGTCCCTGCAACAGAATAAAACGCACTTCGCCGTTGGGGCGGATAATGCGGAACTCCATTTCGTAATTTTTCTGTTCGATCATCGCGCGTTGGAACGCTTGCGCCATACGGCCGCGGTCGCGGCGATGAAGAACATCATTAATCGAATCAATGGTCGGAGTGAACTGCTCGGGCGTGAGGCCAAATATGCGGTAGATCTCGGACGAAAATTCCAGACGGTCTTCGCCTATGCGCCATGTCCAATGTCCCATATGGCCAATGGCCTGCGCCTCGGAAAGCTGTTGCTCGCGGCGGGTCAACTCAATCTCGCGCAGTTTTTCTTCCGTTAGTTCGCGCGCCACCATAAACAAATGTTCGCCGCCTTCGTCTTTGGAAACTTTCAACCGGCAATCGAGCCAGCGAACGGATTTGTCATGCGCCACAACGCGGCACTCGTATGCTACTAATGGTCGTGTGCCGTCTTCATTGCTGCTCGACATCAGGGTTTTGAAAACGGGCTGGATATAAGGACGATCTTCGCTGTAAATCAGATCGAGAAACGATTTGCCCTTAAGCTCTTCCGGCTCGTAACCAAGGGACAGTGAAAAAATTTCATTGCTCTCGATAATTTTGCCGCGCGGCGACATCAGAATCAGAAAATCATGTCCCATTGACAGGAACACATCGACATTCCGCTCCCACACCGATGCGGTAGATGGCGAAGCAGATGCGGGAACCGAAGGTGCCTCTGGCGCCGACTTTTTCAAAACAGACATCAGCTCTTTGGAATCAAAAGCCTGTCCCTTGCCATCCTCGCCGGAGATAACCAGATAGGAATTCTTATCGGGCATATCAATCCGGTCGAAACGGAAAGATTGGGAAATGCTTTTCCCCTGATAGGAAAAGGTGGCGCCGTAATCTCCCGGAACGATGGACGCACTCCACGCATCTTCGCTGTCGTCCTGCGCCGCGCCGAACATAAAGGGCCGCTCGTTGAGTGCGTCTTCGGGATTTTCGAAGTCCAGCAGATCGCGCAGCATCATCCCGCAGGCAGTAGCCTCCGCGAGGCCGATCGGATCAAGCATGGACGGGCTTGCAAAAATGATTCTGCCGCCCTTGTCGACGACCAGACGCTGGGTAACGGCTTTGATTTTGGATGGAGATTTTTTCTTGGTAACGGTTGCACGCCGCGTACCGGAAGAAGCCTTCTTGGTTGTTGCTTTGGTTGCGGCCTTGGACGCAGAAGAACCCGCAGAACGGGAAACAGGCGTTTTTTCCGATTTTTTGGTACTGGTCTTGGCGGGCATATAGGTTTTCCGGTGAATACTCGAAGGACGAATCACGTCCTCCGAGTATGGCACAAAACAGCCCGCTTTCGGTAGGGTTTTTATTAAAAATCAATACTTGACGCCGCAGCCGTAGGAATTGGTTGAAGCGGTTTCAACCGGACGTCCGGCCATCAAATCGTCAATGGCGGCACGCACATAATTTTTCGCGGTCGCGATTGAATCAGGCTTGAAACTCGAATCGCTGTCGATGGCCCCCGCATAGGCCAGAACGCTGTCCTTGTCGATCACGAACATATGCGGCGTGGTTTTGGCTCCGTAAAGATGGCCGATGACCCCGTCCGTATCGAGAATTTTGTGCGTGGGGTGCGCCCCTTGTTGTTCTACAATGCTGTTGGCCTCCTCAGGGGTGGTGTATCCTTCCTTACCCTGCGCGGAAGAAACAACCGAAACCCACACAACACCTTTATCGGTCATTTCTTTTTGCAAAGCCTGCATATTGCCGCTGTCATATTGCTTGCGGACATAAGGGCATTCATGGTTGGTCCATTCCAGAACGACGACCCGACCCTTAAGGTAGGACAATTTAACGTCCACGCCCATTATATCCTTTGCAGAGAAATCAGGCGCAGGTTTGCCAACCTCTGCCGCCATTCCGTCCATCGCACGCGCAGACGCAGACAATCCGAGAACAGCCAAAGCCGCCATCATCAAAAACTTCATATCAAATATCCTTTCTATTGGTCTTCCCCGTTGATAACATCGGCCACGAGACCCGATGTCAGAATTTGCGGCAAAACTTGCGGCGCGGGACGCTCGCCGCTTGCATCATCTCTCGGCCCCACATAGACATAGAGTGGTACCCCGCTTCGTCCATAGCTTGCAAGAAATTCAGTGATTTCAGAATTCCGGTTGGTCCAGTCCCCCATTAGATAAACGATTTTCTTGTCCTCGAATAAGACTTTGGTGGAATCGGTCGATAACGCGATTTTGTCATTGACCTTGCAGGTAATGCACCACGCGGCGGTCATATTGACAAAGACAGGTTCGTTTCCGGCAATCGCATCGTCATAAGCCTGCTTAGTATAGGCAACGGAATCGAGAAAATGCCCATTACCATTTCCGTTTGCCGCAGACATTTCTTCGGGGGCCTTCATCATGCTCAACGCTACAATCAGCAAAGCAATGATAATCGCCGAATAGGACAACGCATGAATGCCGGTCTTCCAAGGCTGTTTGGTGGGCGTATGGCGCGTAATCCACACCGAAAACGCAATCAGGATCAAACCGGTCAGGGACAACAGGACGCCGTAATCACCGGAGACTTGCTGCGCATAAACCCACACCAGCCACGCCACCGACGCATAGAGCGGGAAGGCCATAAACTGGCGGAATGTCTCCATCCATGCGCCGGGCTTCGGTAACGAGTGACGCAGTGCCGGAATAAAGCACAAGGCAAGGTAGGGAAGAGCCAATCCTAACCCGAGCGCCAGAAAGACACTAAGTGCTAGCGTCGCGGGTTGGGTCAATGCAAATCCCATGGCCGTTCCCATGAACGGAGCCGTGCAGGGTGTCGCCACAATGGTTGCCAGCATTCCCGTAAAGAATGTTCCCGCATAACCATGATGGGCCGCAAGCTTATGCCCGATATTACTGAACAAATGCCCTTTAAATTCAAAAAATCCTGACATATTGAGCGCCATCACGAACAGTAGATAGGCCAGCAGCAACACAACAACAGGGTTTTGCAACTGGAATCCCCAGCCGATTTCTTCCCCAACCGATTTAAGGGCGATCAAGGCAGTGGCAATTCCCGCAAAACAAACCATGATCCCAGCCGTATAAAAAATACCATGAAGCGCCGCATGTTTTTGTTCGCGGGACGACATTTTGACAAGGCTCAGGGCTTTCATCGACAAAACGGGAAAAACGCACGGCATCAAATTGAGAATAAGACCGCCGAGAATGGCAAGAATAATCGCTTGCGGAATCGTAACTGTTTCTTCGGGAGAGGGCAGGGGGGTAAAAGCTGCCGTTGTTTCTTTTTGTTGCATCGGCGCAGCCGTAACCGCCATATCGAGGGCGACAGCCTTCTCGATCTGATTTTCGGTCGTATACCGCAAGACCGCCTTTAAATCCTTGATCGCTGACAAAGGCCTAGTGTCGCGTTGGACAACGATATTCAAATGGCCATTCTCAACCTTGAATTCCTGTGGCGCGGCATTGAGCAAGATCCCCCACTCTTCGGGAAAGAAAAACAAATCGCTGGCATGCGCCAGCTCTGCAAGGGCGGCCTCATCAGGTTTGAATGTAAGCTCTAGTGTCTGATCCTGCTCTTCGAGCATGCCTTGCCACACTACTTGCTGAGGCATCGCGGCACGAACATGTGCAAAAAATTCGGGATCGGTCTCATGGGCAGAATTTTGTACCGTAGCCACCGGCAGAACCAAAGTGGCCTTGGTGAATTCCGGTACGCAAATATCCTTGCACACCAGCCACGAAATATCGGCGGTCAATGTGACCTCTTCACCCTGCACATGGTCCGGTGCGGTAATCGTCGTCAAAAGAACCACCTCGCCCCCGAACCCGTAATTCATCAACGGGCCATAAGGAATTTTATGCGGCGCGGGATGTTCCAGATATCCGGCCTTGAATCCTTCAGGCAGCCTCCATGAAATGCTGGTGCTTTCACCGGAATCTCCCGGATTTTTCCAATAAGTATGCCATTCCGGTGCATGAAGCTGCTGGATGGCGATGGTCAGGGTTTCGCCTGCCATAATGGCGTCTTTTTCAGGGATCACATTGGTGGTGACATAGCGCGGAACACCGTCCTTGGTCGTATCGGCGTAGGCGGAAGAACCCCCTCCCAGACCGAACATCGCAACCAAGGCAAAAATCAAACCCGTCTTTGTCATACTGTGTTCCTTGTTTTGTAGCTTTATATTCTCTGCAGCATACGCCAACGGGATATTTTGTCCATTCTTGCGTGGTTCATAATTCTCACTTACACTGCTTCGGACCGCACGACTGAAAAGTTACAGGACATAAATCATGACCGACCCCTCCACTTCTCTCTGGACTCCAACTCCCGAATTCAAATCCCGAACCCATATGATGGATTTCGCCCGTAAAAACGGATTGGGACCGGATGTCGATTACCAAACCCTGTTTGACTGGTCTCTTCAGGATGTGGGCCGTTTCTGGTCTGCGATGTGGGATTATGCGGATGTTATCGGCGAAAAAGGGTCAGTCATTGTCGAAAATGCTGATCTGATGGAACGGGCCCGCTTCTTCCCCGAAGCCAAGCTGAACTGGGCGGAAAACCTCCTGAAACGCCGCGATGATGCGCCTGCGGTGATTTTTCGCGACGAACTGGGCCGAGAACGAATTCTGACCTTTAAAAATCTTGCCGAACAGGTGTCCAAATTCCAACAGGCCTTGAAATCCGCCGGAATACAGGAAGGCGACCGTGTCGCAGGTTATGCGCCCAATATGCCTGAAACTTTGATTGCGGCGCTGGCGACCGCGTCTTTGGGGGCTATTTGGTCCTCTGCCTCTCCCGATTTCGGGGTGCAAGGCGTCTTGGACCGCTTCGGCCAGATCGAACCGAAGATCCTCGTGACGGTAGACGGTTATTTCTACAACGGCAAAACGGTGAATGTATTGGCCAAACTGGTCGATATTCTACCTCACCTCAAGACCGTCGAGAAAACCGTCATCGTTCCGTTTGCTGCGGAAAACCCGGATATTTCGGCAGTCCCGAACGCGGTATCATGGACGGATTTTGCTGCGCTTTTTGCCGCAACAGAACCGGAATTCAAACACCTGCCATTCCGCCACCCGCTCTTTATCATGTTCTCGTCGGGAACGACCGGAATCCCGAAATGTATTGTCCACGGCCACGGCGGGACGTTGCTGCAACATTTGAAAGAACATTTGCTGCATTGTGATGTGAAACAGGGAGATCGCGTCTTTTATTTCACCACCTGCGGCTGGATGATGTGGAACTGGCAAATCTCCGCCTTGGCGGAGGGTGCGTGCCTGATGCTCTATGACGGCTCGCCGTTTTATCCGAACCCTTACGCCCTGTGGGATTACACCACGAAACATGGCTGCACCCTGTTCGGGACGGGAGCGAAATATATCGACGCCCTCAAATCCGAAGGCTGCGTGGTCAAAGACAAATACGACCTCAAAACCCTCCGCACCCTGACTTCAACGGGGTCGCCGCTGGTGCATGAAAGCTTCGATTATATTTATGAAACCATTAAATCCGATTTGCATCTGGCCTCGATTTCCGGCGGAACGGATATTGTGTCCTGCTTTGTGCTGGGCAATCCGCTCTCTCCCGTCTGGCGTGGAGAAATTCAAGGACCAGGCCTAGGCATGGCGGTTGAAATTTTCTCGGACGAAGGCGTGCCGATCCCCGAAGGAGCAGGCTCCGGCGAAATGGTTTGCACCAAACCCTTTCCGTCTATGCCCGTCGGCTTCTGGAATGATGACGGTGGCGAAAAATACCACAACGCCTATTTTGCAAGGTTCCCGAATATCTGGTGTCACGGTGATTGGGTTGAAAAAACCATCCATCACGGGCTGATTATACATGGCCGTTCGGACGCAACGCTTAACCCTGGCGGGGTGAGAATCGGCACGGCGGAAATTTACCGTCAGGTCGAACAGATCCCAGAAGTGTTTGAAAGCATTGCGGTCGGCCAACTCTGGGACAATGACGAACGGGTGATTCTATTTGTGCGCCTCAAAGAGGGATCAACACTGGATGAGGATTTGAAAACCCGCATCAAAACGCGGATCAGGACAGGGGCCTCCCCGCGCCACGTTCCGGCCAAGATCATTCAGGTCTCGGATATTCCGCGCACCAAGAGCAACAAGATCGTGGAACTCGCCGTCAAAAACATCATCCATAACCGGCCTGTGAAAAACGTCGAGGCTCTGGCGAACCCCGACGCTCTGGAACTTTATAAAAACCTTCCCGATCTGGTGGGTTAGGCTCCGGTAGGACCCGTCATCAAGCCCAGACTTGTCTGGTGGTCCAATGCTGTCTTGCCCGGCATCCTTGCATCTTGCTCGGCAGTACTTACGGACGGTGCGGCTGGTTGGGCTACTTCGGTTGTTTGCCCTGACTCGCGCTCAACATAGACTCTTGGTCCGCGCTGCTGCTCACGAAGCTGCTTCCAGTCAGCGTCTATTCTGGCGATATCCTCATTCATTTTTACACCGCCGCTTTCCGCGGCTCTTTTGTAATCTTCGTATCCCTGTTTGTTGAGCCAGGCGTCCTGCGTGGTTTTGACGGTTCCATCCTGATTGATTCCGCTGGGAACCCTGACTCGGTAAGCATCTCCTCTGACTTCAACAAGGGCAGCCCCTGCGGCGGGAATTAAGTCAACAGGTTTCCCTTCCGCAGATTGAACCTGAACGGTATTTGGTCTCTGGACTTTTGTAACTTTTCCATCTGCGCCTTTAAGCTCAACCTCATGGAACAAGCTGCCGTTTGTCGGCGTTGCCGCCATAGCTTGACGCTCGTACATAGAGTGTTGAGGATTGTCAAAAACACGGCTGAAAAAGTTTTTCCCTTGGTTGCTGGGGAGATGGAGAGAACCGGCGCGTCCCATATTTTTCAAAGCATCCATGAAACCTTGCAAAGGTCCATCTGGAGAATTAAAGGCTGCCAGAATTTTAGTGAAGATTCCGGTTAAATCTATTCCAAGAAAATCTTTGGCAAATCCGGATATCTGGTTCAGAAGCTTGACGTTATTGACGCGTCCCACCAAGTGCTTGGCATATTTGTCGCTGGCAAGATTGTCGGGATTTTGAATCAGCTTATCCATTTCCTTGCGCATCGGCTCTTTAAAGGCCTCAGGGATTTCAACCCCGTCTCCCTCTTTGGCGAATTCTGCTAACGTTTTGACAAATTTTGGATTCTCTTTCAGGTTTTTGATAACGGCCTGCTGGTTTTTAGGGTCATCAAAATATTTTTTAAAACCGGCAACGTTGGATTCGCTAACCCCCAGTTTTAATGCATTATCAGCAATAGTGTCACCGATTTGCTTGACCTTTGTCCCCGCGTCATTCCCTGAGAAGAACTCGGAAATTTCTGCGTCACTTGCATTGGCCAGATTGGCGAAAGCAGACTGATAGAGTTGACCTATTTTTGGGGCCCCGTTTGGCGGTGGCGGAACGTCTGATTCCGCAGCATGCTCGGGAACAGCTGGCGCAGGAGTTGCCGTAGCAGCTCCTGTCCCCGCGGCTAGGGTAGGTTGAGGAGCTGATGGAGCCGCCTCGGTGGGGATAGGCGTAGCCGCAGGAGCCGCCGCAACAGCAGCCGGCTCTACAAGCTTCTGGGGTGGCTGTGCGGTTGGCTTTGCGTGAGATACAGGCTTCGTGGGAGTCGACGCTGCCTGTGCCGTTGTTTGAGGAGCCGCCGCCCCTGTCGGCTTGGGTTCGGCAGCAGCCGGAAGGAGAGCAGACAAATTTTTGCCATCATAGACAGTAATGGTTTGCGCCCCGACTTTTTGATTGGAAAGTAAGGATTGTTCAAGACGCTTCTGAAGGGTCCCTGTTTTGTCGTTACTCAAATCGGACTCAAGTTTTTGAATAAGCTGAGGGTCTTGTTTCCACTTCTGGGCAATGGCGTCCGCAAGGGGCTTAACTGAATTGGAACCGTTAGCAACCTTGTTGATCAGCTCTTTAACGTGGGGAGCCCTGTCAACTTGTATCATGAGCTGACCAATTTCTGCGGTGGCCTGTGTGCTTGCTGCACCTGCCGCGTAAGTCCGCTTGCCAGAAGCAATCAAACCGGATTCAGTCGGAGGATTCTGGGCCTTGTAATCATACTCGTACAAGGACTGCCACAGTTGTCCTATCGCTGCATCTCTATCCATATTTCTCCTCCATCACACCTTAAATACTTATTGTTTTGTTCTTGTTATAAACCGATATGCCGTACCACCAATTTGGCCGGATAAAATTCTTTAACCTTGTCGTCTTCCCCCAAATGAACAAGCAGTATCTGCTCTGACCTTCCCAGATAACGACGAAAAGGCTTATGCACTTTCATGCCCAGCCCCTGAACCTTGCCTTCATAAGTCACAAAAGTCAGTATCGAGAGGTCGATGTCATATTCAACCCACTCAATGGGTTCTGGCAACGGCTTGTCAAAGATCAGAACGGCGCGACTATCTACGTCGACCACCAACTCCGCATCCCGCCCGTTGCTGATAATGCTGGGCAAAACCGGTGCATCCGGCGGAATAACGTACTTATCGCCGTCCTTGGCTTTGCGGGCTTCCCCCAGAATGTCGAGGTCGTCGTCTAAATCAATAACTGCCATTTATTGTTCCCACCGTCGGAAAATATATATCGGAATATAAATTTCCTTGCTTTCCCGTTTATTATACTGAAAAATCCATAAGATCACAAACAAATGTGAACCTCTGAATTATATCAGACTTTACCATGACAGATATTAAAATTTGCGGAATAAAAGACGCTGAATCTCTCAAAAAAACCATAGAAAGCGGTGCGCGTTTCATCGGTTTGGTCTTTTACCCTGATTCTTCGCGCTATGTTGAACCAGAACAGGCAAGGCTTTTGTCGCGTATGGCTCCGACAGGTGTACGTATGGTGGGGTTGTTCGTGAACCCTGACGATAGCTGGCTTTCCCACGTTTTGGGCATCGTACCACTGGATATGATCCAGCTTCACGGGTCTGAACCCACTGTACGTGTGGCCGAGATCAAGTCAAAATACAACCTGCCGATAATTAAGGCTATCCCATTGGCAAAAAAAGAGGATCTAGAGAAAGTTGACACGTACATACAGGTTGCGGACTGGTTACTGTTCGATACGAAATCGGAAAATACGACCGATCACGGGGGCACAGGCCGGACATTCGACTGGGCGATCCTGAAAAACAGGAAATTTTCGAAACCGTGGATGCTTTCGGGCGGACTTCACGCTGGTAATGTGGCCGAAGCGCTCTCGACCCTCCAGCCCGACGCGGTCGATGTCTCGAGCGGAGTGGAATCGGAACGGGGCGTCAAAGACCCCTTAAAAATCGCTGAGTTTATCCAGACGGTCAAAAACCTTTAATTTCATCCGCTCTTGCTCTTCGAGCGGAATTGGAAAGGCCTCGCCCGATACAATTTTTTGCCATGGATACAAATCCGCATCGGATATCGGAGCGAATTTCGCGGAACGGGCGGGAGGAAACCGGAAATCCCACCACTCGGTCGAAAGCAGGATCAATTCCTGTCCTGTTTTTTGTGCAGCATAAACCATGGCCTCATCAAGTTTTCTGCGGTTCTCCTGCACAAATTCAGGCAAATCGGGGTGCTCACGATGGGCGCGATTATGCTGCGGTAAAGGACTATCTGAAAACTTGTCAAATGGCGTCCCGAAATCAATGCTGCACCCGTTATGGTCAAGCGCTGTGATATCGACAGCCATCCCCCGCGGATGTCCCCCAAGCCCGGGCGGGGATAGAAACCGTGGCTCTTCCAGCCAATGCGGATTGGCGCGAACGATCTCCGTCCTCACCATTTTTTGCTGCGCTTCGATGGGCCGCAGACAGTCTTTGATCACCATCATCCACCCCGTCTTTTTGTGCAAAAATTGGGCAGCAACCAGAACAAGTGTGACCATGTCGACATGCCCCCATGTCAAGGCATCGCGACTGTACAGCCCCCCGAAAATATTCTCACTGTGCGCGGGGTCGGCATAGACAAGATCGACTGCAACCAGATGGCTTGCGGTAAACAAATCGAACGGAACCAGATCGTCGGGAGAAATAATGTCCATAAAGGTGTTTTATAACCCTTTTCCGCTGTCTTGTCTTGTGCGATAAAGAGCCCCATGAAATGGCTCGGGCGTTTATTTTTATTTTTCATTTCCTTAGGTTTTATAGGGGTCGTGGCCGGAGTGATTCTGGTTGCGGCGATCTTCTATAAATACGGCCAATCCCTCCCCGAATTTGCACAACTGAAAGATTACAAACCTCCTGTCGTAACCCGCGTTCACGCGGGAGATGGACGTTTTCTGGCTGAATTTGCACAGGAAAAACGGATTTTTGTACCGGTGGACGAAATCCCCGACCGCGTCAAACGGGCGTTTATTTCCGCCGAAGATCAGGATTTCTACAAACATAAAGGTGTTGACCTTAAAGCCATCGCCCGCGCCGTAGTCACCAATTTGAAAAATCTTGGGGTCAGCCGTCGTCCGGTTGGCGCCTCGACCATTACCCAGCAGGTGGCCAAAAACTTCCTCTTGAGCAACGAGCTGTCTTACGCACGCAAAATCAAGGAAGCGATTCTGGCTTACAAGATGGAGCGGGTCCTCTCCAAAGACCGCATTCTCGAGCTCTATCTAAACCAGATTTTTCTAGGCGCGCGGGCTTATGGGGTTGCAGCGGCTTCGCTCCACTATTTCAATAAACCACTGAATGAGCTGACGATTGCCGAAGCCGCCTATCTCGCGGCCCTGCCGAAAGCCCCGAACAACTATCACCCGACGCGCAAACATGCGGCGGCAGTGGCAAGGCGCAACTGGGTGATCGACCGCATGGCGGAAGAAGGATATATCACGGGGGCCGAAGCCGAACTGGCCAAGGAAGCCCCGCTGGTGGTGGCTCCCGTCAAGGAAGACGACGTGGTGGACGCGCCTTACTTTGCCGAGGAAGTCCGCCGTGAACTGATTGGCCGCTATGGAGCGGACGCACTCTATGGCGGCGGCTTGTCGGTACGCACCAGCCTCGACCCGCGCCTGCAGGATATTGCCGAACGCGCCTTACAAAACGGACTGGTGTCCTATGATCGTCGTCACGGCTGGCGCGGCCCGCTCAAAAAAACGGGAATGACCGAAAACTGGCAACAAGTTCTGAAAGATGAACCGGGACCGGTCGGAATGTTGGGGGGCTGGCGTCTGGCGATGGTTCTCGACACAACGTCTGGGACGACGGAAATTGGATTCAGCGACGGAACGAAGGCTGTACTGACCCAAGATAGCCTCAACTGGACCAAATCCAGATCCCTGAAAGCGGGAGATATTATTCTGGCCGAGAAATCGGATTCAGAAGTCAAATCCGACCGCCCGCAATACGAAGTTCGTCAGGTCCCCCTTATTCAAGGTGCGGTCGTGGCACTTGACCCGAACACCGGACGCATTCTGGCCATTCAGGGCGGCTGGAAATTCGACGGCAGCGAGTTTAACCGCGCCACTCAGGCCAACCGTCAACCGGGGTCGGCATTTAAACCATTCGTTTATTTGGCGGCCCTTGATAAAGGGTATACCCCGTCCACCATCATTCTCGACGCACCTGTTGTCTTCACCGATGCCGCGGGCAATGTCTGGCGCCCTGAAAACTATCACGGCGACTTTTACGGTCCGACACCGCTCAGGGTCGGGATTGAAAAATCCCGTAACCTGATGACAATCCGTCTGGCCCAGCAGATTGGCATCGGCTCGGTGGTGGATTACGCCAAGAAATTCGGTATTTCCGAAAACATGAAGCCGTACTTATCGGGTGTACTGGGAGCGGATGAAACGACCCTGATGAAACTCACCACCGCCTACGGCATGATCGTCAATGGTGGCAAGAAAATCACCCCGACTTTTATCGACCGCGTTCAGGATCGTATGGGTAAAACCGTCGAAAAATCCGATATGCGCCCCTGCATCGGCTGCGGCCCGTTGATCCGTTGGGAAAGTCAGGCGACTCCCGACCTGCCCGATACACGGGAACAAATCGCCGATCCGCGCACCACCTATCAAATGGTCTCGATCATGGAGGGGGTTGTCCAACGCGGAACAGGTCGAGCATTGGCCGTACTCGATCGCCCTCTGGCGGGAAAAACCGGAACGACCAACGATTCAAAAGACGCATGGTTTATCGGTTTCACACCTGATCTGGTGGTGGGAGTCTTCACCGGTTTCGACGATCCGAAAACGCTCGGCAAAAAAGAAACGGGGGCTTCCGTTGCCCTTCCTGTTTTCAAACAATTTATGGAAGAAGCAATGAAGGATATCCCTCCGACACCGTTCCGTGTCCCCGAAGGCGTGCGGATGGTTCAGGTCAATGCCAAATCCGGCCAGCCGACATACGCAGGCGACGCAGATGCGATCTGGGAACCGTTCCTTGCAGGAACGGAACCGAGTACGGTCCCTCCGTCTTATCGCTCCTATGACGATCCGGATTCTAGGAACGACGTGATTGACGAACCTCTTCCACCCAGCGAATTGCTCGAACCGCATCCCGACACATCATCGCCGATGCAAGGCACGGGTGGAATTTATTGACCGTAAAAAAAGTTTGCGTAAAATTGAAACTGTGATACATTCCGCGCAACAGAATAAATAATTCTACCTCATCAGGATGTTTTCGCATCCGCAATTCAAAAAAATCAGGCCCCCTAAAGGACCTGATTTTTTTTATTTCCACTTCGTGATATTCTGCGCTGACAGGAGAAAATGATGCGCTATCATTCTACTCGCGGAGGTATAAAATCCGCCACTTTTACAGAGGTCTTGCTCTCAGGTCTGGCCCCAGATGGCGGCTTGTTTGTTTCCGAACATTGGCCCATTCTTCCCCCGATTGACCGTGCGCATCACTACACCGAAATCGCGCTCAAAACGCTCTCGCCGTTCATGGCCGAAGATATCCCCGTTCACGATCTGAAAACCCTGATCGACGAAACTTACGCTCCCTCCGTCTGGACCGATCCCGATATTACCCCCCTCAAACCGATGGGCAACGACATCTACCTGATGGAATTGTTCCACGGGCCGACACTGGCGTTCAAAGATGTGGCTCTCCAGTTTCTGGGCCGCCTGTTCGACTACATCCTTGAAAAGAACGGGCAACAGATCACGATCATCGGAGCGACATCGGGCGATACGGGGTCGGCCGCCATCGAAGCCTGCAAAAACCGCAAGAACATCTCGATCACCATTTTACACCCGAAGGGAAGGACATCGGACATCCAGCGCCGCCAGATGACGAGCGTTCAGGCCGATAACGTCCACAATATCGCTGTCGAGGGTACGTTTGACGATTGCCAGAATCTGGTGAAACAGGCCTTCGCGGATGAGAAACTCAGAAAAGACAAAAACCTCTCGGCGGTCAATTCGATCAATTGGGCGCGGATTATCGCCCAAACCGTTTATTATATCGACGCGGCCAAACAACTGGGGGCCACACCCGCCTTTGCCGTCCCCACGGGAAATTTCGGCAATATCTATGCGGCATGGGTCGGAAAACAGATGGGCGGCAAGATCGGCCCGCTAGTGATCGGGTCAAACCGCAATGACATCCTGACACGGTTTTTTGAAACCGGCGAAATGAAACTGGGGCAGGTCACACCGAGCCATTCGCCCAGCATGGACATCCAGATCTCGAGCAACTTTGAACGCTTCCTTTTTGACGTTCTGGGCCGCGATACGAACAGCCTCAATGCCTGTATGTCCGATTTCAAGACAAAAGGGTCCTATGCTCTGGATGGGGGTGCGTTGGAAACCGCCCGCAAAAACTTTATCGCCCGCAGATGTTCCGACGAAGACACGGTCGCAACCATCGCGCGGGTTTATCAGGAAACAGGAATGATTATCGATCCCCACACCGCCGTGGGTGTTCACGCGCTTCATACGTCGGGTCTCGAACACTCTTTGGAATTTGGGGGCCCGTGCGTCGCGTTGGCCTGTGCCCATCCGGCCAAATTCCCCGACGTGGTGGAAAAAGCCACAGGCATCCGCCCCGCGCTACCGGATCACCTCGCCGACCTGATGGACCGCCCCGAAAAATACGACGTGATCCCGAACGATTTCGCAAAACTCAAAGAACATCTGGAGAGCGTTTAGGCTAAGCAACCTTCCACTTAGGCCCTTGGGGGGTGTCTTCAATCACAACGCCCTTGGCGGCGAGTTCATCGCGGATTTCATCCGAACGGGCAAAGTTTTTGGCGGCGCGTGCTTCAGTACGCTCATTCAGCAATCCCTCAACCCATGCGGCATCGACACCGGAGGTATTCGCCGCAAGCCATATGGCCGGATTTTCATTCAGGAACCCCATCAAATGCCCTGCCGCTACCAGTGCGGCCTTGGCTTCAGGTGTTTTTTGTTCATGGGCGGCCTTGGCCAGTACATTAAGCTCCGCATAGGCTTTGGGCGTGTTGAGGTCATCACATAACGCCTCCATCACCCCGTCGGGAACAGGCACGGAAATATCCGCAACATCTTTCAACTCGTCCAAGATGCGGTAGAATTTATCAAGCGATTTTTGTGCCTGCTCGACTGCCCCTTCCGACCAATCAAGCGGCTGGCGGTAATGGGCGGACAAAAGGACATAGCGGATGACCTCGCCTTTAATCCCTTGTTCGATCAGATCGTGGGCCAGAATGAAATTGCCGAGCGACTTCGACATTTTCTCGCCCTCAACGGTCAGGAAGCCGTTATGCATCCAGTACCGCGAAAAAGCGGCAAGGTCGTGATGCCCATGCGCGCAGCAAGACTGCGCAATCTCGTTTTCATGGTGCGGGAATTTAAGGTCAGCCCCGCCGCCGTGAATATCAATCGGCAACCCCAGAAACTTTTCCGACATCGCCGAACATTCAATATGCCATCCGGGGCGTCCGCGTCCCCACGGGCTGTCCCATCCGGGTTGTTCGGGGGTGGATGGCTTCCACAACACGAAATCCGCAGGGTCGCGTTTGTACGGGGCAACATCCACCCGCGCACCGGCAATCTGGTCGTCGCGAGACCGACCTGACAATCCTCCATATTCGGGGAAGGATGGCACATGGAACAAGACATGACCTTCGGCGACATAGGCATGCCCACGTTCGATCAACTGCTCCATCAATTTTATCATTTCGGGAATGGTTTCGGTGGCGCGGGGCTGAATGTCGGGCAGGGCTACACCAAGGGCAGCCATATCCTCGTTATAGATCCGCTCAAATTTACGCGTAATTTGCTCGGGACTCTGGCCGGTCTCTTGTGACGCAGCAATAATTTTGTCTTCGATATCCGTGATGTTCGATGCATATGTGACTTTTGGATAGAGCACGCGCAGGACTCGGGCGAGGACGTCAAAAACCACCGCCATTCTGGCGTTACCAATGTGAGCGTAACTGTAAACGGTTGGTCCGCAGGCATAAATCCTGGCATGTCCGATCTCCAGCGGGACAAAATCTTCTTTTGTCCGCGTCAAGGAATTATATAATCTGAAACTACGATCCAGAGTCATGAAGGGGTCTCCGCAGAATTAAAACTACGGAAAAGACACTACCTTCTCTTGCGCGTCCTCGCAAGAACTCTGGCAGTCTTGGGCTGGTGCGCCTTTAAATAGAACGTACCCGCCGCCAATCCCGCCATAGCCAGAGCCATCGTCAAAATCACTGTCATCCTACCAGAATACCTGAAAAGTGACTGATAAATGGTTAAGAACCGTTTTAAGAAACTATGTATTTGAAGGAGATTGGCCGGACCTATCAGGCCTTGATGCTCCAGGGGATCGTCTTTTGTCCCAACCCCAGTGGCAACGGCGTGATGTCACCGTCGGGCGTTTCGGTTTTTGCAAGCGCCTGCGGCTCTTTCACCAGCGTAAAAGTCCCCTTGGGTTTTTCCAGCCCGTAAAAATCGGGTCCCACATGACACAGGAATTTTTCGAATATCTTTTGCTGGGCCGATTGGCTCAAATCCGCACCCGCCATCTCGAATGCTTCAGCATAAAGCTGTGGCGCGATACCGGCTGTAAAACATCCCGCCGCACAGCCGCACTCTGTCGCCTTGACCGTATGCGGAGCCGAGTCCGTTCCGGCAAAGAATTTGGTATTGTTCGGGTCAAGCACGGCATCGCGCAAGGCCTGACGGTCTTCGGCGAATTTCACCAAAGGCAGACAATAAAGATGATATTTAAGGCCCTGCAACAAATGCCCGACTGTATAAATCAAATGCTGGGGAGTAATATTGGCAACAACGCCACCGCCACTTTTTTTGACCAGATCGACCGCAACTTTTGTGGTGATATGCTCGCAAACAACGCGCAGCTTTGGAAACTCCTCGATCAGACGCGGCATCCGCTCGCGGTAAAAATACTCTTCTGCGTTGCTGCTGCGGGAAAAGTAATCCTCGCTGGCCATCCCGTGCTCTTCGCCGTGAACGCAGAGTAAAATATTATGATCTTCCAACGCCTTGATAACACCGGACTGGATAAGGCCCGAGAGCGCCGTACTGAAGTCGGCACCAGTGGTGCCGTGCGGCGGATAATATTTGACCGCACGCAGCAGGCCGGATTTGGCGCCGTCCGCAATCATTTGCGGCGTTGTGTCCTTAGTCAGATAAAGCGGCACGATAAAATCGGTAAACCCATCCCCGCCGGAACGCAGGATCAACTCGCGGTACTCTTCAATACTGGTATAGGGCAGGGGATCGTCTTTGCGGATTTTGGCCGCCGGAGGCTTGGTATTAGGCATCGCGACCACCCCGCAACACGCCATATTAAGATGCGCGCGAATAATCGGTGCAATCAGGCCGTCCTGCCTGAGATGTGTATGAAGATCATACCATTTGGGAAGTGTAAACGCTGTCATTCCGGCCTCTTGTCAAAACCCTATCCCTGTCTTCAAACATAAATATAGCTTTAAGTCTACGTCAAAGGTTAAGAGTTTATTAAACATTCTTGACCCGATTCAAATATAAGCATGTAATGAAGTGCCGGATAAGCTTCTGATTATATACGAAGTCTTAATCATGCACATGTATTCTGAATGTTTGAGGAGAGTAGTGTCTTTTCGCGGGGCATTCTTGTGGGATCAAGGAAATGACATATAGTGCAGAAGTACAGAACGGATCTGTTCCGAATACGGATGTGATGGGGAGTAAGTCAGGATTGTTGTCTTGGGCTCATGATTCAAAGAAGTCGGCCTCCAAAACCAATATGTGGACCAGCCGGCTAAGTTGGAAAGTCGTAATGGTTGTCTTTTTGACGATCATGACGGTTCAGGCCAGCTTGCTGGCTCTGACATTGAGGAACTACGAAAACCAGCAATTGATGGACCTGAAAGAGCAGACACGCCTTACTCTGGTAGCTATGACCAGCGGGAAAGTGACAGACAGGCTTCAGCCCCCCTTTACGAAAGAACAGATAAACCGTCTGGTGTCCTTTACTTCGGTAGCGGGCATGACGGTCTATTCGGTTGATTATCAATTATTGGGTATGGGGGGGGAAAGCGTCATTACGACCCTCTTCTCCGGAAGCGATCTGAACAAAACCTATCTGAGCAATGACCGCAAAAATTACGAAGTGGTCTATCGTCCGAAAGACATTGATGGCCTTCCGTATTTTATTGTCGTGCGTCTTGATTCAAGCAAGGCATCGTCGAATGTGGCATTCTATGTTCAGCAAAATATTCTGATCATGTTCCTGATGTCGGCCTTCGTAACAACGGTTTTGATGATTGCGATCGGGAAATGGCTTCTGGAGCCTGTTCTGTTTTTGCGCGATAACGTACGTCTGGCCATTGCCAATCCTGAATCGCCTAACATTGATCGTTCGCCTTACGATCCAAAGGATGAAATCGGCGGGACGATTGCAGCAGCCCAGGAACTCATCAAGCAAAATGCCAAAAACATCCGTCAGGTTAAAAGCGCGGCCCAAAGCCAGATCCATAAACTGGCTTTCTACGACACACTGACCGGACTGCCCAACCGCATCTTGTTCACTCAGAAATTGTCCGAACATGTGAAGAATACCGGTGGTGACCAGAACGGTGTCACGCGCTTGGCTGTTATTGCGATGGATCTCGACCATTTTAAGGACATCAACGACTCTATGGGACATAATGTCGGTGACGCCATTCTGAACGCTGTCGGTAAACGGTTGAAATCGGCCTTGCCGGAAAGCGCGATTATCGCTCGTTCCGGAGAGGACGAATTTGCCATCACCTATCCGCTGACGGCGGATATGATTACAGCCAAGGATGTCGGCGAGAAGATACGCAGCATCATTACACATGAACCGTTTCGCGTCTTCAATGAAGCATTTCAGGTGCGGGCGTCGATTGGTGTGGCGACATTTCCGGATGATGCCCTTGATCCCGATCAGGTTTTGAAAAACGCCGATATTGCATTGAACCGCGCCAAGGAAGATGGCCGCGACTGTATTCGTGAATATCTCGAAGATTTCGATAAGGCTGTTCAGGCCCGCTTCCAGATGTTGCGTGACCTGCGCGCTGCCCTCGAAAACGATGATCTAGCACTCTATTATCAACCGCAACTCGATCTCCGATCCGGAAAGGTCATCGGTGCCGAAGCCCTGATCCGCTGGTTCAAAAAGGATAACAGCAAGGAAGGCGGCAAATTTATTTCCCCAGCCGAATTCATTCCGATTGCCGAACAATCAGGTCTCATCGTGCCGATTGGCGAATGGGTGATGAGACACGCCTGTATCGAGGCAAAAAGATGGCACAATGAAGGCCATATGATCCGCATTGCCATCAACGTCTCAGGCGAACAATTCCAGCAAAGCGATATTGTCGGCCATACACGCAAGGTCTTGCAGGAAACCGGAATCGACCCGCACCTCGTCGAGCTTGAAGTGACGGAAAGCGCGTTTATGGAAGATATCCAGCAAACGATTCGCATCCTGAAAGACTTGCATGCTCTGGGTGTAGAATTGGCGATTGACGACTTTGGAACGGGTTACTCGTCCTTGTCCTACCTGCGCCAGTTCCCGATTGATCGCCTCAAGATCGACCAGTCCTTTATCCGTAATGCGTTGAACAACCCTGACGATGCGGCGATTGCCAAAACCATTATCGGTTTGGGCCGTTCGCTGAACCTCAAAATTATCGCTGAGGGTGTGGAGTCCAAAGAGCATGAGGAGTTTCTGGTTTCCGAAGGATGTGATGAAGTCCAGGGATATCGTTACTCAAGGCCGATCCCGGATTACCAGATGAAAGATTTCATGGGCAATTACACCGGAAATCTGGACTATTTCGATCAGGTCGCCTGATTTTCCCCGCCATAAAACGCTGTTTCCCAGAAACGCGACTTGGAGTATGATGCGGCTCACATCGAATTTAGAGAAAGTGGGCGTAATGATTTCCGGTTTGAGAACAGCAATAGCTTTGGTGATAATGATGGCCACTATTCCGGCCTTGGCCGAAGATGCCAAAACGCCCCCATTGCCTGATCCTTTGCAGAATATGGTGGCTCAAGGGGCGCAGATCCGCTATCTGGGTCGTGAATACGGGCTGGACGGCTGGGTCACAATCCAGAACGGCGAGGAGCAGTATTTTTATGTGACAGCGGATGGGCAGGCCCTTCTGCTGGGGATTCTGTTCAACAACAAAGGCGATGCGGTCACCTTGCGCCAGATCAATGCACTAAGGGAAAAAGAAGGACCAGCCATTGACCGTCTGGCGGGATATACCCCTCCGCCCAAAAAAGAGATTTCGTCCACTGAAACGGCAGCGCCGCTCATACCGGATATGTCCGACCCGCAATCCGTGATCAAGAGCGCGGTAAAAAGCAAAGCCGAGCAGCTCTACGATGCGGTTGAAACATCGAACTGGGTCGCATTGGGAGCAAAGGATGCACCTGCCATCTATACGTTTATTGATCCGGAATGCCCTCACTGCCACGATTTGGTCGAGGATTTCCGCAAATCCGGCCTGATTGAAAAGGGGCTGGTCCAGATTCGCCTGATCCCCGTAGGGGTTTTGAGCGAGAAAAGTCTGCACGAAGCTGCTTACCTTCTGGCGTCTCCCGATCCGCAAAAGGATTTTTACAATCATTTGGACGGCAAGCCGGACGCGCTTCTGGTCGACCGGAGCGCCAATACGCAGGGGGTTCAGCGAAATATGCAAGTTATGCAGGATTGGAAGCTGGACGCCACACCATTTTCCGTATATAAAGACATGTCCGGTAGCATCAAAATCTTGCAAGGTAGACCGGCAAACGTTAAGGAACTGATAGTTCAGTTGCGATAAGATAGAATAGAGGGTAGTTAAAGTCCTTATGGAACAACGTTCGGCATTCCTGTTGCAGGTTCTTGAAAAGCTCGCGGCGCCTTTGGTGGCCGCGATCAGTGAAGTTGCGGTCCGCCAGCAAATGGTCCCCGACCCGACCCAATCGGGCAGCATGAAGCCGGAAGCCGAACAGGTTGCGGGCCTTTTGACCAAATCGACACAAATGAGCATCGGTCTGGCGGGGCTCGTCGATATGAAATTGCCGGAAAACGAAGCCGATTCCATGCGCTTGGCCCTGACCAGCCTGTCGTCTCCGCTTATCGCCAATATCTACCGTCTGGCGGGGCGCTCCCCGACCGATCAGGAAATTGAACGCGTGACCGCGGCCCTGAACGCCGTTATCAGCTATGCCGACTCGTTTGCTCCGGCGGCCGATGCAACCACGCGCCTGTCCAACCTTGAAAACGATTTTGTCCCGAGCGACGAAGCGCAATTAAGCATTCTGTATATGAGTGCCTTACTGCCCGCCGTGAACTCGGTCATGTCCTATTCTTTCGGCGTGCCTGAAAAACGTCTGGTTCAGGACGTGGGGGAACGTCTGGTCCGCGAAGCCAAAGTGTTGAGAACCCGCATGTTTCCGGCGATGACCGACGAAGCGATGTGCGCCAAAGCTGACCTTGCGCTCCTCAGAATCGCCTCGTCGATCTACAGCCAGTGCCATTTTGCGGAAATGGCCAAGTTAATGGCCACGGAAGAGCAAACCCGTCAGGGCATGGCTCCGGCTATGACAAGTCTCTGGCAGGCCTTTATCCTGCGGATGCAGATGATCGAAGTTCTGGGGGATGTACTGATTCCGGGCCTCAGAGGGGAAGAGCGGCAAACCGTGTCCTCATCATCCTCGGGTGGCGGAAAATCGCCCGCATCCCCACCCGCATCCCCGCCGCTTCAGGCGGTAAAACCGACCCAGCCGACAACACCGCCTGCGGAGACTGAACAGAAATCGAATCCGATGTCATTTTTTGTTAAGAAAAATTCGGCATAAAGTTATAGTGATCTTGAATAAGAATCGGACAAATTCTTATTCAAAACAGTACCGAGCAAAGCGAGGCGGGCAGCGCCAGTAGCTTGTCCGGCGATTGAAGACTTTCACTTAAAAATGTCCGATTTTTAGGTGGAACAACTAAAGGGTAAGGTAAAATGAGTAAAATTCTGGCGGCTTGTCTGATGCTTGCAGCCCAGACTTATTCGGTTCCTCCGGCAGTGATGGTGGGGATTTTACAGGTCGAAGGCGGCGCCATCGGCCAGCAGGTAAGAAACACCAACGGAACATATGACCTCGGCCCCATGCAGATTAATACCATCTGGATGCCCCAATTGGCGGATTACTGGGGGGTTGATACCGGAACGGCGGCTCGCTGGGTCCGTGATGACGCCTGTACCAACATGGGGGTTGCCGCGTGGATTCTGCGCTCCCACATGGATGAGACAGGATCTCTCTCGAAGGCGATTGCCCATTACCACTCGAAAACACCGAGCAAGGGCTATGCCTACCGTGCCAAGGTTATTGAAACCATGCGCCGCAGCGGTCTGATCAAAAGCGCGTCGCGTTAATCTTTAATCTCACAAGAAATTGACCGGACCGACAAATAAGGTGCTTGTCTCTCTGCAGTGAAACGGCTAAGGTGTTATGACTTCCATATCCGGTGAATCGCCGGAAAGTTGGGTTGTAATTTTTTCGGTCTGTAATTTTATAAAGGGTGCCGGATTTCCAATGTCTATTCTAACGTCTTTTTCAAAGTCTCGCGCAATGTCACATCCTGTTCGTCTAGTATCTTTGTTGTTTGTGGCCCTTTTGGGTCTGTCCGCATGCGAAACCTACCAACCGATTAAGGTGAAGGATCCGCAGTTGGTGGCCCAGCCCGATGATGTGTCGATGATGTTGGCTCAGGCAGCGGATCGCGCTTCTGTTGCACTGGAAACTCTGGCAGCGGTTGAGCAGAAAAGAACACCGGCTGCAAAAGTGGCAGCCATTCCCGATGCGCCGGTTGAGCTGCGCCGTGCGATGACGGTCAACTGGATCGGTCCGGTTGATCAAATCACCAAAATGCTGGCAGACCGTGCGGGATACCAGTTTGTAAAACTGGGAACCGAACCGGCAACGCCGGTTGTCGTGAGTGTGGCGGCCACCAATGAACCGGTCATCGAGCTTTTGCGCTCGGTCGGTTTGCAACTGGGTGCTCGTGCCGATGTTCATGTCAACTCCGCCGACAAAATTGTCGAACTCAGCTATTCTCCGGTAACGGGGCTGGGTGATGTTGCTCGTAACAGACAATAGAATTTAGATGAAAGTCAGGGTGTAAACGGGATGACCCACCGGAACGAAAAAATTTCTCGAAAAAGATTGGCTCTCGCGCTGCTGGTTATGCTGGGCGTCTCGTTTGGATCGGGGCAAAAGGTTCTGGCGCAATCAGCCGAACTGGATGTAACGACGGAAGGCGGGCGCAGTTTCAAAGCCGAAGCGTCCATTCCCAGAAAACTCGAAGATCTTCAGGAAATTCCCGGCTACGTCGAAAAAGAAGGCGAGACCGGTCTGCCGATTGACATTCGTCGTGAAGCCTTGAAAGAAGCGGCCTTGTCTTTTGGTGCGCGTGGTGGATTGGCGGCCAGAAGTTACGAAATCAAAAAGGAACTCGACACGCGCTCGGCCTACATGGACAAGGTGTTCGACTTCCGCCAGCTTTTAATTGCGGCACCTTCGGGATTTATGATGGAACCGCCGATTATCTCAGAATCGCTCAACAGCCTGCTCATCGAAAACGACGGGCAATCCGCAGCCGTATCCGATGCGATTTATCGCATACATGAAAACGTCAAGATTGTCTCCGCACCGCGCAACTGGAGAACTTATCTGGAACGTGGATGGGGAGCAGTTGAAGATCCTCCGGAAATTTTGCGTCCGAAAAACGATGAAGAGCGACGCTTCTGGCGAGAAACGGTCGCCCAAGGATGGAAAGAAGGCTACTCTCAGGGAAGCGAGGTTTTCGAAGGAGACCTGAACAAACTGGTAGCCGATTTCGATGGAATGGTCCGTTACAGGAAATTATTGGCGCAAGGAATGGTCTCTCCGCCGTTCGCACAGCAAATTGATCGCGGTGTAACGGGCGGCGACGACGGAGCTATGCGCATTGGTGATCGTGCAGTTGTGATCACTGGAACTCCTCAGCTCATTTCAGGATCTCAAGAATGGCAACCCGCAAGCCGGTAAGTCTGGTCAAGGGGGATCAGTCCCTCGTCGAAACCTGGCCGGATGAACCTCATAGATTTACCGAAGAACACGTTGACCTTTTTTTGATGTATTGCGTCAAAAAGGGCGCGTCGGATATCACCATCCAGACGGACCGTCCGGTTTATTCCGAAGTTCACGGGGTCTTGTACCCGTCGACCTACAGACCGCTTGATGCGGCGGATATGGCGGCCTTTCTCTCAAAGATTTACGGACCTGATGCGTCGGCGCGTCTGGCATCCGGAAAAGATTTGGACGTGTCGTACGAGATTAGGCCGGACCGTTATTCGCGCTCCCGTTTTCGTGTAAACATCACCGCCATTCTTGCGCGTGGCCGTGATGCGGCACAAATTACGATGCGGGTGATGCCCGCCGAACCGCCGCGTATGGACGATCTCAATATCGAGCAACAAATCATCGACAACTGGGCGCCGCGTCAGGGCATGGTCGTGATCACGGGTCCGACCGGTTCGGGGAAAACCACATTGCTTGCTGCCGGAAACCGGATGTTGTTGGAGCGTCCCCACGGTTGCGGCAAAATGCTGACTTATGAATCTCCAATCGAATTCACATACGACGGAATTCACTCTCCGCGCTCGCTGGTCTCACAGACTGAAATTCCACGACACTTACCAGATTTTGCGGCGGGGGTAAGGAACGCACTGCGTCGTAAACCGCAAATCATTCTGGTGGGTGAAGCGCGGGACCGAGAAACGATTTCTGCCGCCATCGAAGCGGCGCAAACCGGCCACGCTGTTTATACCACGACTCACACGACGGGTGTTTCTGCCACGATCCGCCGGATGATCTCGGCGTTTGAAAAGGAAGAGCGGTCTGAGCGGGCCTATGCCTTGATGGAAACCGTGCGCATGATTGTAACGCAGGCACTGGTCCCGAAAGTTGGCGGTGGTCGTCTGGGCGTCAGGGAGTGGATGGTCTTCCCCGATGAAGTTCGCGAGAAACTGCTTGATATGGATTTCGAGCAATGGGGCAATGAAATTCAACGGATGATCCCGTTCTATGGCCAGACGATGAACAAATCGGCGACTTTGGCCTTTGAAAAAGGTCTGATCGACAAGAGATTCTATCTGCTTCTCACCGCAAGCGGCGGAGCAGGGTAATATTAACCATCTGCTTAGAAAGTCAGGATAAACTGGATAAATGGCAAACCGGGTCGCAGATTTACAGGAACAGGTACATTGGCATTGGAGAAATTCAATGCGCCCCGTTCGCTTTTTCTCGTTCGATGTGAAGGCGATTATCCCGTTTTGTATCTTGCTGTTCTATGCCCGCGCCTCGACCTTGGTCTTGTGTTTCGTCGTCACCCTCTTCTTTTGGATTCTGGAAAAGAAAGGGCTAACCTTTGATGCGGCCTTGCGTGGAAGTCGCCTGTTTATTTTTGGTGATTTTCGTCCGGCGTTGACAAAATTCCGGCATCGCAAGCTCAAGGACTTTGGCCGCTAAAATTGCGGTAAAATTTCCGCTGTTTATCAGATTGTTTCTTGAGTTTTACATTTTCCGAACGTATGGTATGAAATCGAAAATGGCGGGCAGGTTGGGTGTCCGCGCGAGCTGGAGTTTATCTATGACATTGTCCAAAAGAATTTTTTCTGCAATCCTTTGTGTATCGGCATTTGCCCTGATCGCCCCCGACGCTCATGCGGGTTTTGACTGGACTCCACCCCCCCGTCAGAAAGAGGAGATGCATAGCCTGAAAGCAACGCCCGAGGCTCCGGCTGATGCAGGTCCGTTGACCCCTGATCCGGATGCGGTCGTGCCTGTACCGGTAGAGAATGTACAAACGCAAACACTTCCGACGACACAGGCTATTCCTCCGGTGGAAGCTCAACCGGCTCCGGTAATGGAAGCTCCTGCTCCAGCAGAAACAAGCCCCACTCCTTTGTCTTTCGAGCCGCTTCACAAACAGCTTGAAGAACAGCCGCAGGCCCAGCCTGTGCCGGCTCCGGCCCCAACTCCAGTAGCGCCAGTCGTGAATGAAGCTCCACAACCTGCCGTTTTGGAAGGGTTTGGCTCCGATATTTCTCTGGCTTTGGCTTTGCGCGATATCGTTCCTTCGGGCTACGCTTATGCATTCAAAAACTCTTCGGATGCAGGTCTGAAAGTGTCATGGAGTGGCGGAAAAGTCTGGCAGGATGTCTTGAGTGATGCTCTGGCTCCTCACAAACTGGTTTTTGCGATCGTCGACAATGCAGTTTACATTTATCCGGTTGAAGAGCAGGCGCAATCCCAATCGGCTCCGGTCCCTGTAATGGAAACCCCGGCTCCCGCAGAAACATCCGCTGACACTTCGGCGGCACCGGTAATGGATATTAAGGCTCCGAAAGAACAGGTTGTTCCCCCTATTCAAATCGTCGAGCAACCCAAGAAGGCGGTTGAGTCTCCTGCAGTTCCGGTCATGAATACGACTTTGACTCGTGAATGGGCAGCCCGTCCGGGCACTACGCTGCGCCAAACAATTGAGGACTGGGGGAAAATCGCTTCGGTCGAGACCGAATGGAGAAGTCCCTACGATTACCCGATCGACAACCCGTTCAGCTTCAATGGTACTTTTGATAAGGCGGTAGAATCCATATTGTCCCAGTACTCAGCGGAAAAACAGCCTCCACGGGGCCGCCTCTATACGAACCTGCCGACAGGCCCGTCCGTCCTGATGGTCTACTAGAAAGAGTTAAAGATAAAGGCCCAGCGGGGCCTTTAATTTATATATCTTAAAAAAGCTTGACGGGAGAGATACCATCCCCTATAAACCGTCCGTCCTGTCCAAGACTGCAGGTTTCCCGATCTCGGGAAATAATGGGGGTCCCCACCTGTATAGATAGGCCGATCAGTGAAATCTCCCGCAAGGGAGAGTGTTCGGTTTTTATCTGGAATACTATTGGGCAGGCGACTTGAAAAAGTCGCTTTTTTTATTTTCCCGTTTTCGGGTTTAACAAAGGAGAAACGCGATGAATCGCGCAGAAAAACAGACAGAGATCGAGGAGCTGAAAGGCACACTGGGCAATACCGAGATTGTGATTGTATCGCACAACACCGGTATGACTGTGGCCCAAGTCACCGAACTCCGCAAAGGTCTGCGTGCCGCTGGCGCCCGTTACAAAGTGACCAAAAACACTTTGGCCAAACTGGCGATCAAGGACACGAAGTTTGCGGAAATCGACGACTTGTTGTCGGGTCCGACTGGTCTTTCGACCACCACCGAAGAACCTTTGGTTGTTGCCAAAACCGTCTATGACTTTGCCAAAAAATTCGATGGCAAGCTGGTCATTCTGGGCGGCTATTTCGGCGACATGAAACTGGATGCTGCAGCTGTCGAAAAATTGGCAAAACTGCCGACCCTCGACGAAATCCGCGGCAAGCTGGTTGGCCTTATCCAGGCTCCTGCTGCCCAGTTGGCCCGTTTGGCTCAGGCATATGCCGACAAACCGACCGAAGCTTAATTTTAATTTTTGTAGCTAATTTTTTATTTAAAAGGAGACTAAACTATGGCTGCTAACTTGGAAAAAATCGTTGAAGACCTCTCGGCTCTGACCGTGATCGAAGCTGCTGATCTTGCAAAGCTGCTCGAAGAAAAATGGGGCGTTTCTGCTGCGGCTCCTGTGGCTGCGGCTGGCGCAGTCGCTGCTGCACCTGCAGAAGAAAAAGACAGCTTTGACATCGTCTTGGAAGCCGCTGGCGACAACAAAATCAACGTGATTAAAGTTGTTCGTGAAATCACCGGTCTGGGCCTCAAAGAAGCCAAAGACCTCGTTGAAGGCGCACCGAAAAACGTTAAAGAAGGCGCAGCAAAAGCTGAAGCCGAAGAAATCAAGAAAAAACTCGAAGCTGCTGGCGCAAAAGTCGCTCTCAAGTAATTTCGGATTTTTCGATAAATTCCAAAACGGCTCCTCCAGAAGGGGCCGTTTTATTTTTCCTTGCCTTTCGCAAGTCAATAGGTTTTGTTCGATCCGAATAAGCTAAGAGGAGAAAAAATGAGTTCCCCCAATTGTCCCCAATGTGGCGCGGATTATGTTTTTGAAAATGAAGGCCAATGGACCTGTCTGGAATGCGGGCATGAATGGTCGGGAGCCGCGCAAGTGCCACCCGAAGAAGAGCAGTTGGTCGTCAAGGATGCCAACGGCCAAATCCTTGCAGACGGTGACACAGTTACGGTGATCAAGGATCTTAAGGTCAAAGGGTCTTCGCTGGTTGTCAAGGTAGGTACAAAAGTCAAAAACATCCGTCTGGTGGCGGGTGACCATGACATTGATTGCAAAATTCCGGGGATCGGGGCGATGGGACTGAAATCCGAATTCGTCAAAAAGGTTCAGGACTGAAACAAGCGCAGTTAAGCATTTCCTTATGAGTGGAGATTAACCTTTTGGTACCCTCTCTTTTGCTAGAATGACCTGTCATGAGTATAGATCAAAGATATGCAGCCAACAGAGACGCCTTTTGCAAGACAGCTTTGCAAAACGGCGCGAAGCTTTATCATATTCCTTATGCCGACGGGTCAGCCCCGGATCTTGTGACGGATGTTGCCGTTCTGGGGAATGAAAACGCCCAAAACATCGTTATTACCACCTCTGGCCTGCATGGCGTGGAACTTCCGGCTGGTTCGATGGTCCAAAGGATCGGGCTCGAAAAAATCAGGGAAGCCGACCTTGCCGATACGAAATTTGTTTTTGTGCATGCCCTCAACCCTTATGGGGCCTTTCACGCTGCTCGCACGGACTGCGGACCCGACGGAGAGCGCAACATCGACCCCGCTCGCAACTTTATAGATTTTTCGTCCCCGAAAATAGTTACCCCCCCCGCCGATCCGGCGATTGAAGCCGCGTTTGCGGATGCAAAACTCTCCGGTTCGTCCCAGACCATGATGTGGGGAAGGTTGCTCTATGCGGCCTTTGTGAAGTTGGGACGAAACGACTTCAAACGCAATTTTGTGCAGGGACAGTACAGTAACCCCTTGCTGCCCTATTATGGAGGCAACGGACCGTCCTATACCCGCCTGACATGGGAAAAAATCATCAACGAAGAGGCCCGTTATCCTTCCGTGCGCAATATCTACCATTTTGATTGCCACTCGGGCGACGGACCCTTCGGCATGTTGCAGATTTATTTGTGCGGACAGGCGGACGGAAACGCCAAGGATCTGGCGCATAAACTGACCAGACCGGACAAAATCCAGAATGTCGACGAATATTTCGCCAATATCACTGGCGACATCGGCGATTATTGGGCGACACTGGGATTCCCGCCCGAAGTGCAAATTTACCCCGTAACGCTCGAATTCGGCACGACCCAGACCCACATTCCCGGAATAGACGTTCTGGGGGCAATCCTGAACCGGACCCTGCTTTCAGAAAAATATCATGACGATCACCCCTTAAAAGACACCATCATTCAAAGGATGCGTGATGTTTTTTGCCCACCCCAAGACGAATGGGAGTGGGGGGTTGTGGCACAGTCCCATGAAATATGGGAGAATTTGCTAAAAGGGAATAATCTCTAAACCAGCCATATATTTTACAGAATATTAAAAGATTGATTCTATTATAAAACAAATCTTTTTGACGAGTTTGTAAGCAAATTTTGTAAAGCATGGATGATTTATTTAATAAAAGCTATAAAGACGTACTCGGCTCGAATGACCTTTTTCATGTTGAGCATCTGATGGGTGGCCTTTCAAAAAACAGAATATCATTACAGCCACAAAGGACGACATACAATTGCGGGCCAGCCTCGGTCTGCACCATCTTGGAGCTTCTAGGCGCGCATCATCATGAAATGAATATAAGCACGGAGCTGGGAGCGGCACCACTGAGAGGCACGGAAAATAAGAGCCTTCTGGAATGGACCGCCAAAAACTTGCCAGTGAAATCTTATGGGGAAAATAGCTATCGCGGCGGGTTGGCAATTGCCAACATTATCAATCCATTCGGCAAACAAGGCCATTATGTCGTGTTATTGGGCATTAAAGATTCGATCGTCCGCTATTATTGTCCGCGCATTGAGGCGATAATAACTTGTGAATTGGAACAGCTTGAATGGAAAAGCGGCGATGGAATATACAAAAATTGGTCGATCAACATAGAATCTTCCCACGATTTTTGGGAGTATAGTTTTGTCGTTTCCAGAAGAGAGACGCTCATTACCACTTAATTGCATTATGTATATTAAGATTCTTTAACTTTTTCTTGAAATTTTACTGGACTCATCGGTTTTGATGCGGTAGAACCGCCTACCTCAACAGAAAATACGTGTTTTCTGTTGTGTTTTACTTGCGGACCCAAGGGAAAATTAAACGAGCTATTCAAGTATTGTCACTGTGGAACATCTGGCAACTCCGCAAAGCCATGACTGTCCCCGGATGACGGGTCGAATAGCCGAGAAAATTCCCACGAATAGATGAAACACCTGAACGAAAGTTCAGATTGATTAAGGGCTCGGACATGAAAAAGACCGCACACGCGAAAAAAGCTTCCCCCGTACTTAACCCCGCCGCCATCGTTGATAATTTTACCGGACGCAAACGCATTCGCCGTTCGTTCGGAAAAATCCGCGAAGTTGCTGCGATGCCAAACCTCATCGAGGTTCAAAAAGATTCCTACGAACAATTCCTGCAAATGAACGTGCCTGCGGAAGACCGCAAAATGCAAGGCCTTCAGGAAGTTCTCTCCACCGTTTTCCCGATCAAGGATTTCTCGGACAAGGCTGAAATCGACTTCGTGAAATACGAACTCGAAGAACCGAAATACGACACCGAAGAATGCTACACCCGTGGCATGACGTTTGCTGCACCGTTGCGTGTTACATTGCGCCTCTCCGTGTTCGATGTGGACGAAGAAACCGGCCTGCGTTCGATCCGCGACATTAAAGAACAAGATGTTTACATGGTGGATATGCCGCTGATGACCCGCAACGGGACATTCATCGTGAATGGCACTGAACGCGTGATTGTATCGCAAATGCACCGCAGCCCTGGTGTGTTCTTCGATCATGACGGCGGTAAAACCCACGCGTCGGGTAAGTATCTTTTTGCTGCACGGATTATCCCTTACCGTGGCTCTTGGCTTGATTTCGAATTCGACGCGAAAGACATCCTGAACGTCCGTATCGACCGTCGCCGCAAACTGCCGGTCACCACGTTCCTGCGTGCTCTGTATGGCTTTGAGACCGAAAGCTACATCATTGAATGCCAGAAAAACGGGCGCGACATTGATCCGTTGATGGTCCAGGGGATGAGCAACGAAGAAATCCTCGGCACCTTCTATAAGAATGTTGTTTACACCCACGACAAAAAAGGCTGGAAAACTGCCTTTGATACCACGCGTTTCCGCGGCGTCAAACTCGCGTATGACATGGTTGATGCGAAATCAGGCAAAGTTGTTGCTGATGCCGGAACCAAAATCACCCCGCGTCTCGCCAAAAAACTGATGGAAGATGGTCTGAAAGATATTCTTGTTCAGGAAGAAGAACTGGTTGGAGCATATTTGGCCAGCGACGTGATGGATATGGGTACAGGTCTGGTGATGTTCGAAGCCGGACATGAACTAACCTCCGACGACATCCAGAAACTTCTCGATGCCGGAGCAAGCGATCTGCCGCTTCTGGGGATCGATCACCTGAACGTTGGACCATACATCCGCACCACTATGATGGCCGATAAATGCGACACGCGCGAAGAAGCGTTGATCGACATTTACCGTGTTATGCGTCCGGGCGAACCGCCGACAGTTGAATCGGCCGAAGCTCTGTTCCACTCGTTGTTCTTCGATCCGGAACGCTATGACCTCTCGGCCGTTGGTCGCGTAAAAATGAACGCGCGTCTTGATTTGTCCGCAAGTGACGAGCTGCGCGTTTTGACCAAGGAAGACATCCTGTCGATCCTGAAGTACCTGCACGAACTGAAAGACGGCCGTGGCGAAGTCGATGACATCGACAACCTCGGCAACCGTCGTGTCCGCTCGGTCGGTGAATTGATGGAAAACCAGGTGCGTCTGGGTCTGATGCGTATGGAGCGCGCGATCCGTGAACGTATGTCCTCGGTCGATATCGACAATTACATGCCGCATGATTTGATCAACTCCAAACCCGCGCAAGCTGCCGTCCGTGAATTCTTCGGCTCCTCCCAGTTGTCGCAGTTTATGGACCAAACCAACCCGCTGTCCGAGATTACGCACAAACGTCGTCTCTCTGCTTTGGGCCCAGGTGGTCTGACCCGTGAACGCGCAGGCTTCGAAGTCCGTGACGTGCACCCGACCCACTATGGCCGTATCTGCCCGATTGAAACGCCGGAAGGCCCGAATATCGGTCTGATCAACTCGCTATCGACTTTTGCCCGCGTCAACCAGTACGGCTTCATTGAAAGCCCGTACCGCAAAGTTGTCGACGGCAAAGTCACCGACGAAGTGATCTATATGTCCGCCATGGAAGAAGCCAAATACACGATTGCTCAGGCGAACGCCGAGCTGAGTGATGAAGGCAAGTTCGTCCACGACCTGATCTCCTGCCGTAAGGCCGGTGAAAACCTGATGTCCACGCCGGAACACATCGAATATATCGACGTGTCGCCGAAACAGATCGTCTCGGTGGCTGCGGCACTTATTCCGTTCCTTGAAAATGATGATGCCAACCGCGCTCTGATGGGATCGAACATGCAACGTCAGGCCGTGCCACTGCTGCGCTCCGATGCGCCGCTGGTGGGAACCGGTATGGAATTGCCTGTGGCTCGCGACTCCGGTGCTGCTGTGACGGCTCGCCGTTCCGGTGCAGTGGTCGAAGTTGACGCCAACCGTATCGTGGTCCGCGCGACCGAAGAACTCCGTTCCGGCGAACCGGTCGTTGACATCTACAAAATGATGAAATTCCAGCGCTCGAACCAATCGACCTGTATCAACCAGAAACCTTTGGTGAAGGTTGGTGACGTGGTGAAAGCCGGTGACGTGATTGCCGACGGTCCGTCCACTCAATTGGGTGAACTGGCTCTGGGTAAAAACGTCCTCGTCGCTTTCATGCCTTGGAACGGTTACAACTTCGAAGACTCGATCCTCCTCTCCGAGCGGATCGTGGCCGACGACGTCTTTACCTCCATCCACATCGAGGAATTCGAAGTGATGGCCCGTGACACGAAATTGGGCCCTGAAGAAATCACCCGCGATATTCCGAATGTCGGGGAAGAAGCTCTGAAACATCTCGACGAATCCGGTGTGGTCCACATTGGCGCCGAAGTGGGCCCGGGCGACATTCTGGTCGGTAAGGTAACCCCGAAAGGCGAAAGCCCGATGACGCCGGAAGAAAAACTTCTCCGCGCCATCTTTGGTGAAAAAGCCGCTGATGTGAAAGACTCGTCTCTCCGTCTACCTCCGGGAACGCAAGGTACGATCGTTGAAGTTCGTGTGTTCAACCGCCGTGGGATTGACAAAGATTCCCGTGCGCTCTCGATTGAACGCGAAGAAATCGACCGTCTAGCAAAAGACCGCGACGACGAACGCAAAATCCTCGAAGACGGTTTCTATTCCCGTCTGAAAGAGCTGCTCGTCGGTCAAACGGTTGCCACCGCGCCAAAAGGCGTGAACGAAGTCAAGAAAGGTGCTGTCATCAACGGGGCTGATCTCGAGTCAATCGAAAAACGCGGCCTGTGGCGTCAAATCGGTGTCGAAAACGAATCGGTCATGGCCGAAATCGAAGCCGTTGGCAAAACTTTCGATGATGCTGTTGATAACGTCAAGGAACGTTTCGAAAACCGTGTCGAAAAACTCCAACGTGGTGACGAACTGCCTCCGGGCGTGATGAAAATGGTCAAAGTATTCGTGGCCATCAAACGCAAGATCCAGCCTGGTGACAAAATGGCTGGCCGTCACGGAAACAAAGGGGTTGTTTCGCGCATCATGAAACGCGAAGACATGCCGTACCTCGAAGACGGAACGCCGGTTGACGTCGTTCTAAACCCGCTCGGTGTGCCGTCCCGTATGAACGTCGGTCAGATCCTTGAAACCCACTTGGGTTGGGCGTCTGCATCTCTCGGTCGTCAGATTGGTGAGCTGGTGGACAGCTTCCACAATCCGAAACACCCGAACGCAGGCGAAGTTGAAAAACTGAAAGCCAAACTCAAGGATGTGTACGGCGAACGCGAATATAAGGACAAGGTCACGCTCCTCAACGACGATCAGGTTGTCGAGATGGCTGGAAACCTGCGCACCGGTGTGCCGATGGCAACGCCCGTGTTTGATGGCGCGGAAGAAGCCGACATCACCGAACTGCTTGAAAAGGCAGGCCTCACGAAATCGGGTCAGGTCAAGTTGATTGATGGTCGTACGGGCGAACCGTTCCACCGTGAAGTCACCGTGGGCTACATGTATGTCTTGAAACTTCACCACCTGGTGGACGACAAGATCCACGCCCGCTCGATTGGCCCATACTCGCTCGTTACGCAACAGCCGCTGGGTGGTAAAGCCCAGTTCGGTGGTCAGCGTTTCGGTGAGATGGAGGTCTGGGCCTTGCAAGCATACGGCGCAGCCTACACGCTTCAGGAATTGCTCACCATCAAGTCGGACGATGTGGCCGGCCGTTCGAAAGTCTACGAAGCGATTGTTCGCGGCGAAGACAATTTCGAAATTGGCGTCCCTGAATCCTTCAACGTGTTGACCAAGGAATTGAAAGCATTGGGCCTCAGCGTCGAAATGAATCAAACGGATGAATAAAATTAATCCCGCGATCCCCGCTTCCGGCGGGGGTCCGGTAAAAAGTAGGAGCTGCGTATGACTGTATTGAATATCGAAGGTGAGTTTAATGAAACGGTAAAAGTGGACCCGTCGGTTCAATATGCCGAAGCTGTTATGAACGGAGAACAAGTAGTTACCGTCACAGCTCATAATGGCCAACAGACCACCTATAAAATCGGTCAAGAATACTTGGCTCACAACACATACGAATAGATCGGATACCGGTTCATACCGGATAAAAAAGGAAGAGAGCAACATGAACGAACTGATGAACCTCTTTGGACAGCCGACTGGCCTCCAGAATTTCGACTCGATCCGCATTTCTGTGGCATCGCCGGAACAAATTCTGTCCTGGTCATTTGGCGAAGTCAAAAAACCGGAAACCATCAACTACCGGACCTTCAAGCCTGAACGCGACGGCTTGTTCTGCGCCCGTATTTTCGGCCCTGTGAAAGACTATGAATGCTTGTGCGGCAAATACAAACGCATGAAGTACAAAGGGATCATCTGCGAGAAATGCGGCGTCGAAGTCACGCTGACCAAGGTCCGCCGTGAACGCATGGGCCATATCCAGTTGGCGTCTCCTGTGGCTCACATCTGGTTCCTGAAATCGCTCCCGTCGCGTATCGGTCTGATGATCGACATCACCTTGAAAGATCTTGAACGCGTTCTCTATTTTGAAAACTACATCGTCATCGACCCGGGTCTGACCGCCCTGAAACCTCTTCAACTGCTCTCCGAAGAGGAATTCATGGACGCTCAGGACGAATACGGCGATGAAAACTTCCGTGCCGGTATCGGTGCCGAAGCCATCAAGGAAATCCTCTCCGCGATCAATCTCGAAACCGAGAAAGTGAAAGCCGAAGAAGAACTGCGCGATTGCTCGTCTGAAACCAAACGCAAAAAACTGGTCAAACGTCTGAAACTCATCGACGCCTTCATTTCTTCGGGCACCCGTCCGGAATGGATGATTCTGGATGTCGTGCCGGTTCTGCCGCCCGAACTGCGCCCGCTGGTGCCGCTTGATGGGGGCCGTTTTGCAACGTCCGACCTCAACGATTTGTACCGCCGCGTCATCAACCGGAACAACCGTCTGAAACGTCTAATGGAACTGCGCGCTCCGGATATTATCGTCCGTAACGAAAAACGTATGTTGCAAGAAGCTGTTGACGCTCTGTTCGATAACGGTCGTCGTGGCCGCGTCATTACCGGCGCCAACAAACGTCCGCTGAAATCTCTCTCGGATATGCTCAAAGGGAAACAGGGTCGTTTCCGTCAGAACCTCCTCGGAAAACGTGTCGACTACTCCGGTCGTTCCGTTATCGTGGTGGGTCCGGAATTGAAACTGCACCAGTGCGGTCTGCCGAAGAAAATGGCTCTGGAACTCTTCAAGCCATTCATCTACCACAAATTGGAACTCTACGGTCTGGCTACGACGGTGAAAGCCGCGAAGAAAATGGTCGAACGCGAACGCCCCGAAGTTTGGGATATCTTGGAAGAAGTTATCCGCGAACATCCGGTACTTTTGAACCGTGCGCCGACCCTCCACCGTTTGGGGATTCAGGCGTTTGAACCGACTCTGATCGAGGGGAAAGCCATTCAGCTGCACCCGCTCGTCTGTACCGCGTTCAACGCTGACTTTGACGGTGACCAGATGGCCGTTCACGTGCCCCTGTCTGTTGAAGCGCAGTTGGAAAGCCGCGTTCTGATGATGTCCACCAACAACATTCTATCTCCGGCATCGGGTAAACCGATTATCGTGCCGTCTCAGGATATCGTTCTGGGTCTGTACTATCTCTCGCTCGCGATGGATGGCCAGCCCGGTGAAGGCATGATCTTCCGCGATATGGGTGAAATCAACCACGCGCTCAACGCCAAGGTTGTCTCGCTCCATTCCAAAATCAAATGCCGTTACGACACGGTCGATGAGGAAGGCGAACCGGTCACCAGATTGATCGAAACCACTCCGGGTCGCATGATGCTGGCGGATCTTCTGCCGCGTAACAAAAACGTGCCTGTCACGATTTTGAACACCGCGCTCACAAAGAAAGAAATCTCGAACCTGATCGACGTGGTGTACCGCCACTGCGGTCAGAAAGAGACCGTCATTTTCTGTGATCGTATGATGAAACTCGGCTTCCGTTATGCCTGTATCGCCGGTATTTCCTTCGGTAAGGAAGACATGATTATTCCTGAAGCCAAGGAGAAACTGGTCGCCGAAGCCGAAGCCAAGGTCAAGGAATACGAACAGCAATATATGGACGGCCTGATCACCAAAGGTGAAAAATACAACAAGGTCGTTGATATCTGGTCGCGTTGTACCGACGAAGTTGCCGATGCGATGATGAAGGGAATCTCCAACATCTCCACCGGAACGCCCAACTCGGTTTACATGATGGCTCACTCAGGTGCGCGGGGTTCCGCCGCCCAGATCCGTCAGTTGGCCGGTATGCGTGGTCTGATGGCCAAGCCATCGGGTGAAATCATCGAAACGCCGATTATCTCGAACTTCAAAGAAGGTCTGTCGGTTCTCGAATACTTCAACTCGACCCACGGTGCTCGTAAAGGTCTGGCCGATACGGCTCTGAAAACTGCAAACTCCGGTTACCTGACCCGTCGTCTGGTGGACGTGGCGCAAGACGCTGTCGTCTACGAAGACGATTGCGGCACGTCGCGCGGCATCACGCTGCGCGCGGTGATGAACGGTGCCGATGTTGTTGTGTCCTTGTCCGAACGTATCTTGGGCCGTACGGCTGCACATGATGTTGTGGATCCGCTTTCGGGTCAAACCATTGTTGCAGCGGGCGAACTGATTGACGAAGTGGGTGCCGAAGCGATTGAAACCGCCGGTGTAGACTCCGTTCTCGTTCGTTCGGTTCTAACTTGTGAAACCCAAATCGGTGTCTGTGGCAAATGTTATGGTCGCGATCTGGCTCGCGGAACACGCGTGAATATCGGCGAAGCCGTCGGTGTCATGGCGGCCCAGTCGATTGGTGAACCTGGAACCCAGCTGACGATGCGAACCTTCCACATCGGGGGTGCAGCTCAGAAGGGTGCAGAAAAATCATCTGTGGAATCCACTCTGGCAGCCACCGCTGAAATCCGTCACCATAACGTCGTGAAAAACTCCGAAGGCGTAAATATCGTGATGGGCCGTAACACCGAAATCGTCTTGAAAGACGCCAAAGGTGCGGAGAAAGCCATTCACCGCCTGCCA
Organism: Pseudomonadota bacterium; assembly: GCA_029558635.1. Classification (GTDB taxonomy): domain Bacteria; phylum Pseudomonadota; class Alphaproteobacteria; order Micavibrionales; family Micavibrionaceae; genus UBA1573. Next base: position 247,222 of record JAKQEE010000416.1, read on the forward strand.
TACGGCGCGCGTCTCTTGATCGAAGACGGTGCGAAAGTCAAACCGGGTGATAAAATGGCCGAATGGGATCCGTTCACCATTCCAATCATCACCGAAAAAGACGGTGTCGCCCACTATTTCGATATGGTTGAAGGTGTTTCGATCAGCGAGAAAATGGACGAAGCCACTGGTATCTCCTCGAAAGTGGTGATCGACTGGCGCTCGCAACCGAAAGGTGGCGAACTGAAACCGCGCATTGCCCTCCTTGATAAAAAAGGTCAGGTCATTACGCTCCCGAACGGCATGCCCGCCAACTACTATATGTCGGTGGATGCGGTTCTCTCCGTTGAAAACGGACAGGACGTCAAGGCCGGTGATATCGTCGCACGTATTCCGCGCGAAACCTCGAAAACCCGTGATATTACCGGTGGTCTGCCGCGCGTGGCTGAATTGTTCGAAGCCCGCCGTCCGAAAGACGCTGCCGTGATCTCGGAAATCGAAGGTCAGGTTGCTTTTGGTAAGGACTATAAGGCCAAACGTCGCCTTATTGTTCAACCCACAGACGCCACACAGGAACCGCGTGAATACCTGATCCCGAAAGGACGTCACTTGGCAGTTGCCGAAGGCGATTATGTCCGCAAGGGTGATGCTCTCTTGGATGGTGCAATGGTCCCGCACGATATTCTGGATGTTATGGGTGTTGAGGCTCTGGCCGACTACCTCATCAACGAGATTCAGGACGTGTACCGCCTCCAAGGTGTGAAGATCAACGACAAGCACATCGAGGTGATCGTTCGCCAGATGCTGCAGAAAATTGAAATCACCGAAGTCGGCGACACGACCTTCCTCGTGGGCGAACATGTCGAACGGGACGAGTTTGCAATCGAGCGTCAGAAATATCTCGACGAAGGCAAACGTCCTCCAGAAGGTCGTCCGATCCTGCAAGGGATCACCAAGGCTTCGCTGCAAACGAGATCGTTCATCTCTGCCGCATCGTTCCAGGAAACGACCCGTGTTCTTACCGAGGCCGCCTGTCAGGGTAAATCTGATAAGCTCCACGGTCTGAAAGAAAACGTGATCGTCGGTCGTCTGATCCCTGCCGGCACGGGCGCGTATGTGGCCCAGCTCAAAAAGCTGGCTGCCGGACGCGACAAACTGGCGATTGCCGCCCAGCAACAAGCTGGTGCGATCGAGCAAGACGATCAAGCCGCACAGGACGACTTCGAAGCCCAACTCGCCGAAGCCGCGAACAGCTAACCGTCAAACCAGACAGAAATTCAAACACCCCCCAATGGGGGGTGTTTTTCTTTCAAAACCAACCAAAATCTTGACATAATCTGAATCCGTGATAGAGTCCTGCCAATTCATAAAAAAACAAGGCAGGGATAAAATGAATTTGACAGACAGGTTGGAAAACCTGATCGGCTCTTTAAAGTTGGGTTTCGGTCGCGCCGGACAAGAAGAAGAGTTGGTACAGGCCAGCGAAGCAGAAATATATTCAAGGTTTTTTAGAACAGAGATTGAGCCCGTGCCCGAAACGGATGGGCACGCTAGGCTCGTCGTAAAGTTCTGGGGAACTCACACCAAAGAAAATTTGGAAGATGCCTTTTCCCGTCTTGCGAAGGAGCTGGGAGCGTTTGACGTAAGGATACGGCAGGCGCTGGCTTATAATGACCCGACGCCTCGCGATGGGGCGTGCGCAACGGTCGAGCTGGCATTGCTAATGCCGGAGCAGAGTGCCCCTGAACAGCTTTCACAAATAAGGGATAGTGTTGAAAATGTATTTATCGGGTACCGGTGTAAAGCCCTTAACGAGATGGCCCATGAAGACGGATACCATCTTCTCTAAAAACCGCGGAGTAATCACTTCATTATACTGAAAACTGGGCAAGAGACTTAAGTGATTCAAATGATTCAAAAAAACTTAAAAAATCATGAAAATAATATTTGACTCAAGGGTGAATCGCACAGTATAGTCCGCGAACTTGTTTTGGATGCGTCGGTCGTAACCGCCTGACAAATTGTTGAAAATCAATAGGTTAGAACGGTTAAACGCGACACTAAAAACCCTCTCGGGGGTATCCGTGGAAAGACAAAAATCCGGTTAGGGATCGCAAATTCCCTTGACTCTTGGGTTTTGTCGCGCTACGACGCCACTCATCCACAACATTTTTAAGATTTAGGAAAAGGATTAAAGGGCAAAAGACTATGCCAACAATTCAGCAACTTATCCGTAACCCGCGGGAAAAACAGGTCAAGCGCAAGAAAAACCGCGCTCTGAAACAGAACCCACAAGTTCGTGGCGTTTGCACCCGCGTATACACCACCACCCCGAAAAAACCGAACTCCGCTCTTCGTAAAGTCGCCAAAGTCCGTCTGACCACGGGCGTCGAAGTGATTTGCTACATCCGCGGTGAAGGTCACAACCTGCAGGAACACTCTGTGGTTCTGGTTCACGGTGGTCGTGTCAAGGACTTGCCTGGTGTTCGTTACCGTATCGTTCGTGGTGCGTTGGATACCCAAGGCGTTAAAGATCGTAAACAATCACGCTCCTGCTACGGCGTGAAGAAGCCTAAATAATTATTTGAGAGGTTGAAGACAAATGTCCCGTCGTCACAGTGCAAAAAAACGTGAAGTTCTGCCCGATCCGCGCTTCGGGGACGTCACGCTGTCCAAATTCATCAACATCATCATGACCCGCGGGAAAAAATCCATCGCGGAACGCATAGTTTATGATGCGATCGAAATGCTTGATAAAAAAGCAGCGAATGACATGGATCTGAGCAATGATGCCGCCAAGAAAAGCACCGGTCTCGCGATCATGCTGTTGGCTCTCAAAAAAATCGGCCCGCAAGTCGAAGTAAAATCCCGCCGCGTTGGTGGTGCCAACTATCAGGTCCCTATCGAAGTTCCTGCTCCTCGCGCAATGGCTTTGGCTATGCGCTGGTTGCGTGACTTTGCTCGTAAACGCGGTGAGAACACGATGGCTGAACGCCTAGCTGCCGAAGCTTACGAAGCGGCAAATGATCGTGGTTCTGCAATCAAGAAACGCGATGACACGCATAAAATGGCAGAAGCGAACCGCGCCTTTGCTCACTATCGTTATTAGGATTGAAACAGGTTTAAGGATTTAAAAAATGGCCCGCGAATTTGCACTCGAACATTATCGTAACTTCGGTATCATGGCGCACATTGATGCTGGTAAGACGACGACTACCGAGCGTATTCTTTACTACACCGGTAAATCTCACAAAATCGGTGAAGTACACGACGGTGCGGCCACCATGGACTGGATGGAGCAAGAACAAGAGCGCGGGATCACCATTACGTCTGCTGCTACGACCTGCTTCTGGACCGGTCCTGCAGAAGGCGCGGCCCCAGGTCAGAAAATCCGTTTCAACATCATTGATACCCCGGGCCACGTGGACTTCACGATTGAGGTCGAGCGTTCCCTGCGTGTTCTTGATGGCGCTGTTTGCCTTCTCGACTCCAACCAGGGTGTTGAGCCGCAGACCGAAACCGTATGGCGCCAAGGTGACAAGTATAAAGTTCCTCGTATCGTCTTCTCCAACAAAATGGACAAGATCGGTGCGAACTTCTATCAGTGCGTGGATGATGTGGACAAGCGTCTGGGTGCGAACCCTCTGGTTATCAACCTGCCGATCGGCGCTGAATCCGATTTCGCCGGCGTTGTTGACCTGCTGAAAATGAAAGCGATCCTGTGGGATTCCGATAACCTCGGTGCAACTTTCCGCGAAGAAGAAATCCCGGCTGATTTGAAAGAAAAAGCCGAAGAATGGCGCGCCAAGATGATCGAAATGGCCGTCGAAATGGAAGACGAAGCCATGGAAGCTTACCTCGAAGGTAAGGAAATCGACATCCCGACCCTGAAACGTTGTATCCGTAAAGGCACATTGGTTTCGAAATTTGTTCCGATGCTTTGCGGTTCTTCGTTCAAGAACAAAGGTGTTCAGACTCTTCTGGACGCTGTAGTTGACTATCTGCCGAGCCCGCTCGACAAAGGTAACGTCCAAGGTAAGAAAATTGACTCCGACGAAGCTGATAGTCGTGCGTGCTCTGATGATGCGCCGTTCTCGGCTCTCGCATTCAAGATCATGAACGATCCGTTCGTTGGTTCCCTGACCTTCGCTCGTATCTACTCCGGTAAACTGGAATCCGGTTCCTACGTTCAAAACTCTGTCAAAGACAAAAAAGAACGTATTGGCCGTATGCTTCTGATGCACTCCAACAACCGCGAAGAAATCAAAGAAGCTTTTGCCGGTGATATCGTTGCTCTCGTGGGCCTGAAAGATACCACGACGGGTGACACGCTCTGCGATGGGTCCAAACCGATCGTTCTCGAGCGCATGGAATTCCCTGAGCCGGTTATCGAGATCGCTGTTGAGCCGAAAACCAAAGCTGACCAGGAAAAAATGGGTCTTGCTCTGCAACGTTTGGCTGCTGAGGATCCGTCCTTCCGTGTTTCTGTTGACCACGAATCTGGTCAGACAATCATGAAAGGAATGGGCGAGCTTCACCTTGAGATTCTCGTTGACCGTATGAAACGCGAATTCAAGGTTGAGGCAAACGTTGGCGCGCCGCAGGTTGCTTACCGCGAAACGATTACTAAAACAGCTGAGATTGACTATACCCACAAAAAACAATCGGGTGGTTCTGGTCAGTACGCGCGCATCACGCTGGTGTTTGAACCAAACGAAGCTGGCGCAGGTTATGAATTCAAATCCGAAATCGTCGGTGGATCTGTTCCGAAAGAATACATCCCGGGTGTTGAAAAAGGTCTTATGGCCTCGCAAACCACGGGTGTGATCGCTGGCTTCCCAGTTGTTGATTTCAAAGTCCGCCTGACGGACGGTGCGTACCACGATGTGGACTCGTCGGCTCTGGCGTTCGAAATCGCTGCTCGTGCTGCCTTCAAGGAAGGTATGCAAAAAGCCGGTCCACAACTGCTCGAACCGATCATGAAGGTTGAGGTTGTGACACCGGAAGATTATATGGGTGACGTGATCGGTGACTTGAACTCGCGCCGCGGTCAAATCACCAATATGTCGGATCGTGGTAATGCAAAAGTGGTTCTGGCCATGGTACCGCTGTCTTCCATGTTCGGTTACATCAATACACTCCGTTCCATGTCGCAAGGTCGCGCGCAGTACTCGATGGAATTCCACCATTATGAAGCTGTTCCGGCCAACGTGGTTGAGGAAGTTAAGAAAAAAGTTGCAGCTTAATTTTTTGAATTAGAAAGAAGGAAAAAGAGAAATGTCTAAGGAAAAGTTCGAACGGTCGAAACCGCATTGTAACATTGGAACGATTGGTCACGTTGACCATGGTAAAACGACGCTGACGGCGGCTATCACGAAAGTGTTGGCAGAGGCTGGTGGTGCGACGGCTATGGCTTAT
>JAKQEE010000418.1 GCA_029558635.1 Pseudomonadota bacterium
AAATCGATCTTGTTTCCTTAAGCCTCGACGAGATTGCGAGGCTCGGCGCAAAGAAACTTTTGACACAAGCGCTAGCGCTCGAGGTAAACGAATATATAGAGCGGAGCAGTTCATTGCGTGACGACGATGGTTTGCGCCAGGTAGTGCGTAACGGCCGCTCTAAAGAGCGCAAGATTACGACTGGCTCAGGCACCATCACAGTCAGGGCGCCGCGTGTGAACGACCGCCGTGATGGCAATAGCTTCTGTTCAAGAATATTGCCACCCTACTTGAGGAAATCGGCCAACGTAGAGTCAATATTGCCAGTGCTCTATCTCAAAGGATTATCGGGTAACGCCTTTGGTGATGCGCTATCGGGCTTGCTTGGCGATGACGCTGGTGGGCTATCTGCGAGCTCCATATCTGCGTTGAAGAAGCAGTGGTACGAAGAGCTCGACGCATGGAGACAACGCCCCATCGATGAACATTACGTCTATCTATGGGCTGATGGCGTTAATATCAAGATCCGTATTGGCGAGGATAAAAAGCTTTGCTTGCTCGTAATTGTGGGCGTAACCGCCGAGGGAAAGAAGGAGGTGGTAGCTGTAGAGTCAGGCTATCGCGAGTCTGCACAAGCTTGGAGCATGGTGTTCAAGGGGCTTTTTGCTCGCGGTCTTAAGCCGCCGTTGCTCATCATAGGCGATGGAGCATTGGGGCTTTGGAGCGCGGTCGACGAGCTTCCTGAGTTTGCCGCCACCAGAAGCCAACGCTGTTGGGTGCACAAAATTGCTAACGTGCTCGACAAACTGCCTAAGCGATTACAGCCCAAAGCCAAGCAGCTTCTTCATGATATTATGAATGCAGAAACGCGTGATGAGGCCGAACAATCGAGGCAGATGTTTGCCAATAGCTTCGACGACAAATACCCCAAAGCAGTAAGATCACTCAACGAGGGATGGGACGAACTCGTCACCTTCTTCGACTTTCCGGCACAGCATTGGATGCATATCAGAACAACCAACCCGATCGAGTCCGCCTTTGCGACAGTCAAGCTCAGAACGAAAACAACCAAGGGAAGCGGCAGCCCGCAAATGGCAGAAGCCATGGCACTAAAACTACTGTTGGAGGCTCAGAAACGTTGGAATAAAATACGCGGCCGAGAACATCTGCACATCATGCTCCAGGGCGGTATTTACAGTGACGGTGAACTCGTAGAAACTCGACCTACAAGGTTAGCCGCTCAGGCATGATCCACAACTTTCTGCAGTATCTCGAGAAACTTTTGCCTTTTTCCCAATTCTTAAATTCTTCTCAAAACGTTTTTCGTTTGCGGAGCGAAGCGAAAACGGAAAACGTATAACGTTCCATTCCGTTCCGTTAAGGATTTTTTGATCGATATCCGCATAAATGCTGGTTTTTTTTCGATTTCCTTGCGACTCCTGACTTTTTGATAATTCACCGATTATGCCGCATCCTAATGCGATATTTTTGCGATCCTCTTAAATTTCCCCTAGCGACTCCTGGATTTTGGCATACATCCCAATCATAGAGCGTTATGACGCAGTATTTTGATGATTTCGTGAAAATTTCCCTAGCGACTCCTGGAAATTCG
>JAKQEE010000010.1 GCA_029558635.1 Pseudomonadota bacterium
ATACGACAAGAGATGGGGAAGACAAACTACGAAAAGGGGAAGTTCCGGGAATACCTGGTACGGGAACGGCTGAAGAAACCGTTCAACCTGAAAGAGATCGCGGAAAACGGGATGGACCTGATCATCAAACCCAAAAGCATAGTGGAGCGCGAAAAGGTCAAGGTTGGTCTGCAAGAGCGAGAGATCGACCTGATCGTGAAAGGGAACGTCGAGCTGTGGATCGATGTGAAAGACACGAAAGGCAAGTACGGCAAACGGGAAGCGGAACGATGGATCGAGATCAAACGAACGATCGGGGAAGAAACACCCAAAACTCTGTTCGCGGTTTACTCGCAAAACGGGTATACCGCCGGGGCGTTGGAACGGCTTAAGGAGAACGGTGTCTACGTTATTCGGGTGAAAGAGAAGGGTTAAAACAGCGAGAAATCACTCGGAAGAGGGTATCGCGGCGTCGCAAGGAAAAGGGGCGCTTACGCCGCGATGATCGGCAGGTTATCGCTGAGTCGCCAAAAACGCTTTCTCCGGGATAAATGCGCGTGTTATCGCGCGGTTGCAAACACGAAAAGCGCTTACTCAGGGATTTTAACAGTGGGTTGGTTTATTTTTCGAAAGGACTTGACGTCTCTGCAAGGGTCGCTCTAGACGCTTTTTTTTCTGCGAGCGTGGAAAAGAATGAAACGGTCGCGGAAAAACGAAAAAAACGAAGTATATAGAACAGAAAGACACAATATCTTCCGCGAAAGCATTCTGGGACGCCCATCCGTTCCGTCACGTTTCTTTCGCGAAAAGGAGAGGTGCGAAATGGAAAGCCCAATCACGCAAATCCGTTCTCCTCCTGCTGTCCCCTTATGGCCAATCAACGGCTTTGAGCATTCCGAGGAGGCGGATACTCGAAGCCGTTAACCAGAGCGCGTTTCCCTCAAGTGATGCATACAAAACCCGCCCACGTGTAGGGATCCGCGTAACCCCGCTCGCTAAAGTTCCGGTCGAGCAGGGTTTTTTTCGCTTGGCGCAGAGAATAAGCCACCGAACCGGTTCGCGCGTATTCGGAGTAAAATTCGCTCATCAGCTCGGCGCTACGGTTGTCCGAAATATTCCAAAGCGTCATGACGATCTCCTTCACGCCGCGCGCGAAGAAAGCCCGCTGGAATCCCAAAAGCCCCTCGCCGATATGGGATTCTCCCAGACCGGTGTCACACGCGGATAAGATAACGGTTTCCGTTTGGCTGAAATCCAACGCGGTGACTTCGTAGGCTGTCAAGATGCTGTCTCCCCCGGCATTAGCGCCGGCAAAGACGAGTCCGCTCCGAAGCAGCGGATTGATCCCTTCTCGTTTTCTCTCCAGAAAGAAGCCGTGCGTGGCGATATGAAGCAGTTTCGGAAATCGTCGGTTCAACAACTCCCGCTTACTCGCGGCTTTTCCCGTAAGATAGGCTTCGATGCTCCATCCCGCGCGCTCCAGCAGTTGCCGCGCCTCTTCTCCTTCATCCCCGGTGCCGGCCAACCGCGCGAAACCTTCCGTATAAGCCCCCGCGTCGCGGAAAAGGTCTCGGAAACTTTCAACGCTTCGTTCCCTCTCTTCCGAAGGCTCTTCAGGCTTTTGTTCCATTTTGCCGAATTCCGGGTCGACGATAAAGAGCGCGGAGGGCGGCGCCCCCGTAAGGGTCCTTTTTCCGACGAGCTCTTTGGGCGTTGTCAGGTTGTTGATTGCGCAGTATTCGAGCAGGTATTCGCCGTTGGGCGTCAGGAGCGCTTCAAAGGGAAGCTTCGCGGTTTCGCCGTCCGGAGAAAGGTAGTAGTCCCGTCCTCGTCGTAAAGGGATCGCGGAAAAGAAGGCGCTATAGAGATTGGCGGCCGTCTCTTCCTGAAGCCGAATCCTTCGCGCGACCGAGCGCATGTCCGATTGCCCGCGCGTATCCTGCCCATGGCCGATTGAACGCCGGAACTCAAGGATCAGCGCGTTCAGCGCGTTCGCGTCGTCTATGCTTTTTACCGAAATCGTCTCGTTTTCCAGAATGAAAATGAGGTATCGATTATCCGGCTCTACATGATAGATGTCAAAAATCGTCGCGTGCTCGCCGATTGTTTCATAAAGCGTTTGTATCTTTATCTGTTTAAGCCTTTCGATATCGACGATTTCCAGGAAGGTTCGCAACTCCGTCCGCTCGATTTCCTTTATGCGGTCCTGCAATTTCCGCGTCGCTTCCGCCCTCTCTTTCCCGGACAGAGGAGGCCGGTTGTCGTAAAGAAGCCGGGCAAGCGATGTTTTCGCCTCCCTCCATTCGGCTATCCAGGGCGCGTTTTCCCCTCCCAGCTTCGCCAGAAACAGATGACGCAACGCGCTGATTTCGAGGATAATGCCTTTTCTCAACAGGACTGTCATATAAGCGGATGCCAGTCTTTCCGGACGATCGGAAAAATGCGCGGCCGTCATCGACAACAATCGGTCGCTGTCTTTCCGTATCGTTTTCAGGAAGGCCATCATATCCTCTTCGGGAAGGGTGTAGACCATGTCGAACAGGAGTTCGTTTTGCAGACGCGCGACTTTCAGCGTCGAGCGGTACGCCGCGTCCGTTTTTCCTGTCTTCAACAAAGCTTCGCTCATCCTTGACAGCGTCGACAAGGTTTCGAAATTCCGCGGTCCCGCCGTTTTGATCAAAGTCCGATAAGCTTCGAAATAGGCGGTGAGGCATTCCGGGTATTTCTCCGTCAAAAACAGCGCGTAGCCTTTTTCAGACAGGAATTTCGCGTAAGGGATGTTGTCTGTCCCTATCTTTTGGGATAGTCCGGTTAGCGCTTTCTCGAGGCTTTTGACCGCTTCCGAATGCCGTCCCATCTGGAGCAGCGCCGCCGCGTAGTTTTTCAGAGTTTTGTCGTAAGCGGGGTGGTTCACCGCGCCTTTCTTCTCAAAAAAGGACAGGACGCGAAGGTATTCTTTTTCGGAAACATCCCACTCGCCAATCCGATGATGGTAGGCGGCCAGGTTGTTGACGATCTGCATAAACGGGAAAGACTCTTCCCCGACAAGTTTCCGGCGGATATCCGCGGCTTCTTCATAATGTTTTGCGGCAAGCCGGTCCATACCGAGGGAAAAGTACAGGAGGCCCAGGTTGTTTAAAAGATTGGTGTATTCGATCGTGTCGACGCCGGCTGTCTCCTTCTGCAATCGGATCGCTTCGAGATACAGGGTTTCCGCTTCGGCGTATTGTCCGACGCACCGTTTCACGATCCCTAAATTGTTCAGGGAATGGATCGTTTGTTCAAAGGGTTCCCGTCCGTTTTTTTCGAGGATTTCAAGGGCTTTGTTCAGCGACCGTTCCGCTTCCCCATATTGTCCAACCTCTCGATAAGCGACGCCGAGATTGTTCAGTATCTCCGCACGCGCTAACGGATCCCGCTCTTGAACGGCGGCCAAGGCCTCTTCGAAGGTGGCGATTGCCCTGCGGACCTCTCCCGTATGCCAAAAGATTTCCCCCTTTAAGAGAATCAGAGAAACGCGATCCGTTTCCGTTGCGGAGGATAAAAGGCGTTCGCATAAAGACAGCGCTTCGTGATAACGGCGCTCTCGCACCATCGTTTTTAGGGTTTCGATGCTCCCGGTCGCTTCGTTCATGATTCCACTTCGCTTGTAGGCGACGGTATCGCGTCCGGTTCGAACAACAACAAGTATTCGCCGGGTGGAAGGCCTTTGAAGGTGTAGCGAAAGCGGCCGCCGGTTCTGGAATACCCTTCGGTTTGCACGCTCGCTTCGCTCTGACCTTCGATCGGTACCAACAGGCAGTATTCTGGCTCTTCCTGACCGTAATCCTCGATTTCGACCGTCAGTTCTCCGGTCGCTTCTTGAAGGCTGATGGTTTTCAGCTCTGTGGAGTCTTGTATCATCACTTTAGTCAGATTCGGTAGGAGTTTGCTCTGAGGGGAACCGCGGGCAGTTTCCGGTATCATCTCATAGCGGAATGCGCCCGCGAAGGCGGGAGCCGCGTCCGCATCGGCCAGCGTGATTTGGCTGATCAATCGCCGCCCGGTTTTCGGGACCAGCAAGCACACTTTTAAAAGCGCTTTCGGGATGGCGGGCAAGGCGGACAGCCATCTTTGGAGACGCTGTTTTCGCCGCGCGTCCGGGCAAACGACCAGAGCGGCCTCGATTCCGCGCCGGATTCGATCTCGAATCACCAACGCGTTGTCAAAGCGGATATTCCATCGCAGCAGGGTTTGCAGGGCGCGGTATTCTTCATGAAAGACGTCCGCGCAGGTATCGCACGCGTCCAAATGCATTTCTATTTCGTTCAATTCAGTCGTCGGCAGTTCGGAAAAATCGTGTAGAACGAGCCCTCGTATATAGCGTTCTGTTTTATCCCGGTTAATATGCATCGCATCCACTCCTTTTCTTGGCTTCTATCATCATGTACTCTCGGAAATCCGTTTTTCCGCGGGTTCTTCCTGAGACAATGACTTTTTTAGTCGCCCCATCACGCGACTATGCCAATCGCTTATGTTTTTTTCCGGCTTATCGCCGAAAAACAGCGCCAGCTTGAGTTCTCCGGCGCGGCGATGCAGAAACGGTTCGAAAACCTTCGCGTAGTGTTTGTCTTTTTGAGGAAACGCGTTTTCCAGGGGTTGCCCCAAAGACGACTCCAAAGCGGTAAAGCAGTCCGCAAGCTCTTCTGCGGTTCTCTGGGATTTAGAGGAAAACTCATTTTTCAATTCGACGAATAATTCGTCCAGGGTTTTATCGGCGTACTGACACGCGATCTCCCTCGGCGTTTGCTCCAACATGCGAAAACCCGCGCACAACAGTTGCCACGGATAACCGCATTCGCTGAAAAGAACGGAAAGGTAATCCTGTTGGCACAAGAGGTCCACGGCGTATTGATCGGGAGTTCGGCCGGTGTCGGGGGTTTTGTCCAGCATCGAATCGCCGTCTTCATCTTCTTGGGATCGCAGCGGATCGTCCAAGTGATCGGCAACCTGCTTCTTCTCTTCCTTCGCGCGGTCTCTCATCAGGTTTACGGCAATCGTTTTCATCCAGGTGTAAAAGTTGGCTTTTTCCATATCGTAATTTTTAAGGTTCCGCCATAGGCGCGCCCACAGCTCGTTATGCAACTCTTCGCGGGATAAAGCGCGAATGCTGCGATTGAACCCGCCATAATACAACTCATGAATCAAGGCAATACTGCTCTGGAAATATTTCTCCCGTAGCGCTTCAAAGGCTTGGTCGGTTCCGGAAGCGGCGTAGTGGATGAGGAAAGCGTCCGTGATCATCGATACCCTTTCTTCATCGGATTTTTCGCGGCGCAGGGATGATTCCGTAAAACCTGTCAACACGCGATCGGTTTCGGGAAGCGCTTTATACCGATTCGGCCCGAATATGACCTTCAAACGCGCGCGGCTGCTTAACTTAAGACTGTTGACGCGATTCTCATCGAAGTTATCCACTTGGACCCCCATGAGTCGAATTGATAAGGAAAGTATAACATAATTTTCTCGAAAGAATTCCTGAGAGACGGTACGAGAGGCGGTTGATCATTGTAGAAAGAGAAGGAGAAGAACGGAGGACCCCGCGGAAAACTGTCTTTCGAGAAGTATATCCGGTTGTCAACAACTATTTTTAGGGAGGTGTTCAATAATGATGAGAAAAAGCATGTTGTGGATCGCTTTGACATGCTGTTTGCTGCTGGCGGCCGGTTGCGGGGGTGGCGGCAATGGGGTTCCGGATGGCGCCGCAACGTTGAGGAAAGTATCCGGACCGGACGACGGCTTATGGGTCTACGACCCGGTAGTGACGTTTTCCTGGGCGTTGGAAAATGCCGGAATTTCCAGCAGGGAAGAGAACGTGAATTATTACTACCGTTTCGACGGTATCGGAGAGTGGGTGGACGGAAAAACGGCGACATCCATCGATTGGACCATGGACAAAGCGGGCGATCATACCTTCGAAGTCTATGCCACGCAAGGTTTGAGCCTCGTGTCGAATACGTTGGTTTGGAGTTTCGTGTATCAGGAGGAAGATCCGAGCCTGCGCCCTTATGTCTTATTCGTGACAACCCCCGGGCCCATTATCAATGTAGACCATTTTCATTTCGAATGGATCGGCCAGTCTCTCACAAGCGTGATCGTGGGGTATGAAGTCAATCTTGAAGGAATCGATGGTGATGGCTATAAATGGGTTTCCTGCGGAATGGCCACCACCTATACCCAAACACACCTTTCCGTAGGGGAGCACACGTTCGCTGTCAGAACCTGGGATCAGGCGGGAAGAGTTTCCCTCCCCGCGGAGTACAAATTCGAGTACGATCCCGCCTATACGGTCAATCCGAAAGAGGAGGAGTGAGCATGAAACGAAAAATCCTTGCGGTACTCTTATCAGCCCTGTTTCCTTTCTTAATGACCGGGTGCTTTCTGTTCCCGGAAGACCTTCCGAATGCGGCGGAGAGCGCCAGTTATCTGATCATGGTCAAGAACGCCATTGAAGGGAAAACCCAGAGCAGTGACGCGTATGAGGCGGTCGTGACCTCTCCGTCCGGAAGAAGCTCTTTTCCGATCCGTTACGACCAGTTCCTTTACACAGGGGATATCGCGCGGGTCGAATCCATCGCGTTGGCGGGCGAGTTGGATGCCATCGGTTGCGGTGCCATGTCAGAAGAGCTGGAGATCGACGCGAGAGGATCCTTCGCGACCTTCCAGGCCTTTCCGGTTTCCGTCGCGTTAGCGGAGGCGAAGGTCACATCGACCTTGCTCCAGTCGGGAGTGGCGGTCACGAATATTTCCGGGAGCTCGGGAGACAAGAAATATTACCGGATTGAGGTGCCTTCCGGAACGACGAAGATCACCTTCCAAATGTACGGGGGGAGCGGAGACGCCGACCTCTACGTTAAAAAAGGAAGCGTTCCCACTCTCTCTTCCTTTGACGGACGGCCCTATCTATACGGCAATAACGAAACCGCCAGTTTCCAGTCCCCGCAGGTAACGACCTGGTACGTGATGATTCACGCTTATGCTTCCTATTCCGGCGCCTCGCTGAAGGCGACCCTGGAAGGGAGTGGCGCATCGCAGGAGATTACGACGCTGCAAAACGGCGTGTCGATCACGGCGATCAGCGGAGCGAAAGGGAGCGAACGCTTCTATAAGATCACGCTCGCTTCGGATGCGCAAAGTCTGGTGATACAAATGTCCGGGGGTACAGGCGATGCGGATTTGTACACGAAAAAAGGATCGTTGCCGACGGTCAGCAGTTACGACTACCGGCCCTATAACGGGGGAAATGCCGAGTCGATTACTTATACGAACCCGACAGCAGGCGTCTTTTACATTATGATCCGCGGTTTTTCCGCCTATTCCGGGGTCTCTCTCAAAGCCACCTACTCCGGAACGCCCAACGTAGAACCCTCGATCGTGACCCTGTCCAACAATGTGGCGGTCACCGGCATCTCCGGCGCCAGATCGAGCCAACGCCATTACAAGATCACCCTCCCGCAAAGCGTCTCGGCATTTAAAGTTGAGATGTCCAGCGGAAGCGGAGATGCCGATCTCTATGTGAAAAAAAATGAGCAGCCGACAACCAGCAACTACGACTATTGCCCGTACCTCAGCGGCAACAACGAAACGGTCACCTACGCGTCGCCCTCCGCCGGAACCTACTACATCATGATCCAGGGTTACAGCGCTTATTCGGGGGTTCGGCTGAAAGCCTCCTACGAAACCTCGTCGGGGGAAGTGACGGTCGTGACCCTTCAGAATAACGTGGCGATCACACAGCTTTCGGGCGCCACGGGAAGCATCCGGTATTTCAAATTTACGGTGAACCAAACGGTGGCGAAACTCACGATACAAATTTCCGGGAACTCGGGGGACGCGGATCTGTACACGAAAAAAGGCGCGCTCCCCGCGCTGAACTCGTGGGATTACCGGCCCTATACCGGCTCCTGCAACGAAACCGCTGTTTATAGCAACGCGACACCCGGAGACTACTACATCATGATCCGCGGCTTCCAGGCTTACAGCGGCTTAAAGCTCGTCGCGAAAACGGAAAGCGCGCCTACGCCCGTTACCGCCTCGAGAAAGGCGCTGCTCCTGGGGTTAACCGCCTACGACACTGGAAGCAACCTGACTTGGACCGACGACGACGCGGACGATATCGATACCGTGTTGAAACAACTGAGCAACCCCTACGCGGTGCAAAAACACACCGGTCGGATCACGAAGCAACAGGCACTGTCGTGGGTGAGCGACTACAGGCAGGGAAGCCTGGCTACCGACATTTTCTTCTTCTTTTACAGCGGGCATGGATTTTATAGCGGCGGACAATCGTATCTGGCGCTATCCGATTCGACGGGCATTTCCGTAGCGGAATTGAAGAACGCGCTCAATCAAATCAACGGCACGAAAATCGTTATTATCGACGCCTGTCAATCGGGCTCCTTCACCTCGATGGTCACCGGAAGGGAATGCACGCCGGAAGAGTTGGCGGAATCCGGAGAAAAATTCGCGTTATCGATTATGGAATGTTTTGAGGAAGAAACGAACAGGGACTTAGCGGAAAAAAGAGGGCAATACAACTCGCCTTACGAATACTACGTCATCGCCGGGTGCAGTACCAGCCAGTCTTCTTTTGAAAGCTCGGGTTTTCGGAACGGGTATCTGTCCTTCTTCTTGGCCGACGGGATGGGGCATGTTGGCTCCTCGAACCCGACCGGCAGTTTTGACCGCAGTTACGACGCGGACGGATACGGGACGGGCGGTGCGGTGAACAAAGCGATCACCTATCGGGAGTGGTACCAATATGCCCGCAGCAAGGTAACCGGTATAACCTCCGCGCAAACGGTGCAGGGAAACCATACCTCCGCTGATTTCGTGATCGGCAACTACACGAATTAAGTTATAAGGCTATTTTTTAACATCAAAAGCCCTGATAACACCACGGATAATAAATCGTGAGCAGACGATTCATTCTGCTTCAAAGGCGTGGTGAAAATTAGGCGGATAGTAACGGAATTTTCCGGTATCAGAATGCAGTTGGGGTAAACACCCTTAATACGAACCTAAAAGAATGGAGGGTAACGATGAAAACAATTTCAAGGGGAAAAAAACCATTTTTACTCAGTATGATTTCGTTTATCGCGGTAATGTTAATGATCGTCGGATGCGGTGGGGGAGGTGGGACGGGGCCTGTGGTCCCGGATACGCAACAACCAATCATCCATGAAATGAAATACGAAGGAGAGGCTGGGACAGACATCACCTCAGATAGCAGAGCCGCCGCGCAAGGGACGCTTTATGTCAAAGCCAGCGATAATCAAACGCAAAGCAACCAATTAACGTTTGATATCAAAAATGGTAACGGTTCATTCACATCTTATACGGTTACAAAAGGCAATGACGGGTACTATGTGAAAGAAGTCGCAATGAGGCCACAAAACATTTATGAAAGAGGGAATTTTGATGGATTTGATGCTACAGCAAGAGTAAGAGACGCTTCTGGAAATGGCACTTTAGAAAAAAGATTTTTCGATTTAGCATTGAGTGAACAAGCCGGAAGACAAGCCATAACAGAGGCTAAGGATAATGTTCCTATATCTGGCTTCGATACGGCTGGAGGATTCGCGGAAGACCAACAAGTGGACATTCAAGGCAGAAATGTATCAGTAGATTTAGTCGGGCATTTCACGGGTGGCGATAGTGGTTGGAGAGAGCTAAGCGTGAAATACTACAATATAAATGATACCGAAGACGCCGCTTTTCAAAATATTGTATTTAATCAAGGGAATGTAAGAATAGCGAGATATTCGTACCTCGGTGGAAACAACAGAGGATATTTCGTATGGCTTGAAACAAATCTTAACTACAGTACCAGCAAGGATACCTTAGAAGCAGCCTTAAATTTCATAAAGACCGATTCGGGCCTGGAAGACGACGATGTGACCCTCACGGCGCAGGCAAGCCCGGCGAGCGGGGGAGACGTTCGGATTAACAGTGGGATGTGGGGTGATAGCAAGAACGTGACCGTGAACAGCGGAACACAGGTGACGCTGCAAGCTTCGGCGGTATCCGGCTATACCTTCGAAGGCTGGTACGACGGAAGCGTTAAAGTCAGCTCGAACACGACCTATCAGGTCACAGCCACTGCAAATAAGACATACAAAGCGAACTTTACGCAGAACGCGAGTCAATATACCATCACGGCGCAAGCAAGCCCGGCGAGCGGCGGAGACGTTCGGATCAACAGCGGGACGTGGGGTGACGACAAGAGCGTGACCGTGAACATCGGGACGCAGGTGACGCTGCAAGCGTCTGCGGTATCTGGCTATACGTTCGAAGGCTGGTACGACGGAAGTGTCAAAGTTAGCTTGAACACGAGTTATCAGGTCACGGCGACTGCAAATAAGACATACAAAGCGAACTTTACTCAGAACGCAACGCAATACACGATCACCGCGCAGGCGAGTCCTGCAAGTGGTGGGGATGTTCGGGTCAACAGCGGGACGTGGGGTGACGACAAGAGCGTGACCGTGAACAGCGGGACGCAGGTGACGCTGCAAGCTTCGGCGGTATCCGGCTATACGTTCGAAGGCTGGTACGACGGAAGCGTCAAAGTCAGCCCGAATACGACCTATCAAGTCACAGCCACCGCA
>JAKQEE010000025.1 GCA_029558635.1 Pseudomonadota bacterium
TTGTTCGATTTCGTACAGATTCATTGTTGCCGTCTGTTAGGTGAAAGAATTTTTCGATAATCCCCCGTTTTTCCGCAAAGTCAATCAGGTGAATGAGCCAGCGCCGGGCGTACTCTTCCCGGGCCGGGTCTTTCTCAAAAATAAAGTCGTGCTGGTCGCAAGTCTCGCTGTGCAGGTGGAACACCCGGAAGTGGAAAGTCGTCACGTCAGGGTAGGCCATCATGTAGATGGGCCACTGGACGGATTCCCAGTAGGTTTTCCGCTCCGGCACATACTTCGAGCCGGTGGTTTTGTAGTCCCATATCTTGAACTGATCCAGCGCATCGAGCCGGAGGTTCATCGTCACGGAATACTTTCCCATGTCAACAGCGTAGCGGCCCCATATTTCGCGCTGCACGTTCGGATGGCTAACGTGCGTGGCCAGCGCGGGCGCGGCCTGGGATTCGTTGAACAGCCAGTCAATGTTCATCTCCGGGTCATTCACCCGGTAGCGTGTAGAGCCGTCAGGAGCGGTTTCCTTGAAGTGGAGAGGCCCCAACTCAATGAGTTTATGGTAGGCCTCTCCTTTGCTCTGCGGCTCGGTCTTTATCCACGGCTGGTCGAGTTTGTCAATGAAGTCCTGAACCGTTTTACGGTAGTACCCCAATGTGCAGACCCGGTAGTTTTCCAGCGTGGACGGCGAGATTTTGAGCCTCTGTGTCATGCCTGCTTTTCGGTTGGCTTTTTGACATATCCGGTTTCCGTATATTCAACACCAACCTCCTTCATCCGTTTGCCGATGGCGTTGCCAACGAATACACGCAGCGGGTCGGTTTTTGTAAGCCCCAATACTGCGAGTTCAGCAGACAATTTGCCAAAATCTTCCGGCTGTTTGCAATCATTCACCTTGGATTGCCATGCGTCGGTTACCGCTTCATCGAGTTTGGGCGCGGGCGCGGCTGCCTCCTGTTTTTTCACGGTGAGTTTGCCGGTGGATTGTGCGTCGTCATCCTCTTCCGTTGCCAGTGCGAGCGCGGCACCCAGGGAGTAGCGACGCATGTAGGTGATCGCGCCGCCAAGGTTCTGGATTGCCGTCGTGCCCTGCCCTTGCCATTCCACCATCGGCATGGAGAATGCCCGGAACTGGCCGCTTTCGTGGCGAACTATGGTGGTAATCTTCCCGCCCGTAATGGGCTGCTGAACGTACAGTTTGCAGTCTGCCAGAATTGGGCGGATCTCAATCATGATTTCGTCCAGGGATGCGAATTTTCTGTCTTTGCGTCCCGACACCGAAACCACTTCGTCGCGCTTGACGGATTTGAATTTCGAGTTGAACTCGACAAGCGCCTTGTCCAGCGCGTCGGTTTGTTG
>JAKQEE010000067.1 GCA_029558635.1 Pseudomonadota bacterium
CCCGGTCTCGGGGAGAACTCTGTCGTCAAGATCAAACAGCCGTCAAATCCAGACCGTGACGCATACGCCGAAATCCTCGGTGGCCCGGAAGCTCTCGGATATTACGAAGAACACAAGGGCGAAAACGCCTTTTTCAAACTAGCGGAGGTCTTCGTTCCCGCTGGTGCGGTGTCGCTGTCGCCGGATTACATCAAGACCCGATTCCAGAAAGGCGACTGGACGGTGGGTGCGACAACGATTATGAATGGGCTGTCGTTCGAGGCTCACCGGGACGCCGCCGTTATCGACCACCCCGACGCCTCGGTGACGTTCGCGAAGCTCGCCCCCGATGTCATCATCGCCATCAACAGTAAAAAGACCCTTTATCGCGGCGTCTTCGCACCGATCTATCCGAAGGCCGGGGACACCACGGCTCGGCTCGGGACTGTTTTTCGGACAAATATCGAGTGTAGTACCGCTGGCGGTGCCTCGCAAGCGATCACCGAACAGGAACAGGTTAACTCTGTTCGCCGCGTTGACAACAAGCAAGAGGATTACAGCAACGATTATAATGTGCTGGCATCGCTTTCGGAGTTGAGCGCAGACAAAATCCCATTTTCCCCGACAATCGGGCTTCTGTTCTCGACTGCACACGCCCGAACCGGCTTCTACGTGAAAAGCATCGGCTCCGGGTATGATGCGATTCGGGTCATGCTCCATGACGACGGAAACAATGTCGTCGCGCAGGGGGACGTTGCCATCGCCAATATCACGACGGGATGGAATTACGTCGATGTCGTTGGCACGTTGTCCGCTGGCGTGAACTACCACTATCACATCTATCTCGTGAATTTTGGAACGGGCACGACTCCGGTTATCGGGATGAACGCTGTCGGAACCATAACGCACCGGGAGATGTATAAGCCGAGCGCGGGGAAATATTACGGTGCGAATGGGCCGGACGTGGTTCGGATTCTTAAATCAGACGGGAACCCGCTCGTCCCATATCGCGCACCGAACGATGACGACATCACGACTCCCGGAACCGGCTACATCGGCGGCTCCGGTCTTGACGTGATGGCTGTCGATCTCTCCAACGACACCACATGGGAAAACTGGCAGTATAACGAGTACGTCGGCATTGACCTCGCTACGGGGAGAATCAAACTCCCGGCGGGGCACGACATCGGCGACTACTACGTCGAGTTCAACACCGTCGTCGGCATATCTGACATCGACGCCAAAAACATTATGATGCACGGCGAGACGTGGACGGTCGAGGATTTCCTTCGTGCGAAATTCCCCGACAACACGTCGAGAATGGTCATTGATGAGATTGACGGAACAACGCCGATTGGAGGCGTAGAGGTCTCCGGGGTGAAGCTCAATAACGGTTCTGTCACTAGCGACGGCGACATCATCTGCGAAAACGGGAATTTTATCGGAACATTTGCCGCGCTGGATTCTCTGGCGGAGCGTGTGGGGGCCACCGAGCGTCTCAATCTCTCACAGGAGCTTCGTCTGGCATACCTCGAAAAATCCCAACAGATAGGAAGCGAGCGGGTTCTTGAACTTTTCTTTAATAAAGACCTCGTTGTCGCCACGCTAGAGGGTACTGGAAATATCGTCGCCCCGATATTCAGCGACAGCGATATGCAAAACAACTGGAAGGCTCGCATCCCCGACCCGTCTCATAAAAACGGGTTTATCCGAAACCGATTGGGGACGTTCATGGGTGAGACCATAGACACCTACGATATGCGCGGGATCGGGATGAACTATAAATCCGGCCTATCGAAATTCGATGTTGCCAACAACTGTTATTGGGGTCTGACATATCGAGACGACAACCTTCCCGGTGAGATTCTGAAAATTGCGCGGTCGATGCCGGATGGGAAGGTGCAGATCGTGGCCCGGTACGGACTTCCGGCTCCGGGAACGGGGAATTGGTGGAGCGGTATCGATGTCGATACCAACGGCACGAAGTTGTGGTTCTGCATCATGGGGAACAACGGACTCACGGAGTCGAAGGTCTACGGGATCAAGGTAAATTCTGATGGGTCTCTTGGTGAGGCCGCCGCGAAGATATATCCCGGACAGAAAATAAATCTCGTTACATCCTGTTATGCCGTACACGCAATCGCCAACGCTGGTGTCGATGTTGGCTACTACAATGACGTTACGGAATGGGACACGGACACCGTTTGCGTTCTCGCGGTTTACCCGGCTGGTTCTGGCTCTCCGGCTACGCTTGTTCGTCTGGATAAAACGAACCTCGGCGATAGCATCCAGCCCGACATCACCGGCCTCGGGAATGGCGGGTTCGTCAACCGCAATACGTCATCGACGACGTGGGGATGTTCCATTAAAAAATATGGGTCTGACTTGTGGTTGCGCCGGATCGACAACGGAAACGATCTCTGGTGGATATATCGAATCAATGTCAACGACGATATTAAAAATAATGTCGTGGTGTCGTGTTCTTCGAGATTCGAGTCATGGTTTCAAGAGGATGAGGTTGGGAATGGGGGAATATCGATCTCGTTCGAGGGCGACCTCCTAGAGCTATGTCAGGGACGGGTTTCCACGGCGGTTGTGATCGCACGACGTTCGCTCAAGGGCGCGAAATGGGCGGAGAATCAGGTGGATCGGTGCCTCGTGCTATGGGCAGACCCCGACAAGCAACAAAAAACGGCATCGTGCATGGAGGATGACCGTTATTTCTGGACGGCAGATTGGGCGGTAACAGCGAATCAGGTAGACCTTTTCAGGTACGACACTCAAGATGGAACGGTGAAGCATTGCCGCCTCACCGATTCCAACTCAATCACCGGAGTATATGACATCTCCATAAACTCATCCGGGAAATTGATGATGACGACAAGCGGATCAGGTGGATGGTTCGTGTATTGGGGGAACACCGCTGATCTCGTTTCGATCATGGGGGATTCGTATAATGCGTCGCTGACCAAAGCTCTCGGGACGGATTGGGGAACCCGAGTGAATCCTACTGGATTCCCGACCGCAAAAGCGTTCTACGGGATTTGTTGGGATGGTGACGCCTCGAAATGGCTTCTCCTTAATGATACCGATGACAAGATCGACACACTATCCGCTGATGTTTCGGCTTATACCGCTGGCGTGTACGACCTCGCGCCACCGGCAACAGGGACATGGGGCGGGATTGAATACAAAAACGGTAAAATATTCGTTGGAGAGAATCGTGGTGACGCGCAACCACACCAGATTTTCGTGTTAGATAAAGCGAAATCTACATCCGATGCGTGGCTACGAATCCATCAATATCAGGACGGAGCGTTTACGTTCTTGGCCGCTGGCTCCGCGTGTTTCTCGTTTTGGAATAATGACCTCATTCGGGTGTCGGCGGGTGTTGGAAACTGTTATTTCGCTTTCCGCGTAAAAACCACCGAGAATCCGCTCGTGATGCAGATGAACTGGTTCATTTTCTATTCGCATAGCGGCGGAACCGCAATCAACCCGTATTCGCTGGCGATGTCGAGTTACATCTCGTGCATGACGCCGATTCGACAGCGGAAATTCAAGCCCGAGCAGTATTCTGATCCACTTAATGTTCCAGACAATTTCTTTATGGGGGTCGGATTCGCCGCCGCTGGCGGTCAGGCGGGGATGTCCATTTTCCATCTTGACGAGATGTTCGAGGAACGAACGAGCGAAGGTCTTCCGAGATATGATGTCCGAAAGATCAGAAAGTGGGACTGCTTCGCCTATACCGGGGCCGACTACCAGAACGCGGGCAACTTTATCTGCACCGATCTTCGGTTGTCGTGCATTGAAATCAGGGATGACATCATCGTCGTCCAGACATCGGTTACGACGAACAATATGCCGCGTGTCATTATTAACCTGAAAACTGGACTGATGTGGTGTCAGGGCCGGAGCCTGTCGGGGATGCGGTATAATGGCACATGGGCCGAGCGCAATCTCGGGAAGGGCTGGAAGCTCGGTGTCTACAATCCGCAGTTCGACGTTTGTGGGGACGTCGGCAGTGATTGCGGGGCGTCGTCGTACACGTTCTCGAAGGGAGACAAAAGCGACTACGACTATGAAAACAAGCGCACATATTTCTGCATGGGTACGACTGGCGGGCTGGATGTTCTGGTGATGCTGTGGGGCACCGGAGATAACGCATATCCAGAAACCGCATGGAGAAACGTATTCAATGGCGCGTGGGCGCAACAGCCGTGGCTCGCGCCGTCCGGTGTTCTCTACTGCGGAGGGACGAACGAATACCTGTATCGAATCCGCACACCGAAGGACTCCGTTTTCGGCGCGTCTGGAAACAACTACCGTGGATCATACGTTTGGGACATCGTATCTGATGCGTATGGCTCGATTCAGGTCGGGCCGGGGTTCGGGTCGATAGTGACCGCAATCGCTCCTCACTCGTATTGCTATCGAAATCCGTCTGGCGAATGGCGACACTTCCCGATGGTATTCGGGTACGAGGGAACGTATAAGCGCATAATGATGTATGATAGCGAGAACGGGGTCGCGTATGACCAATATTTCGCAGACTGGAATACTGCAACGGGGCCGAGCGGAGGCGACGTGTGGGAAGACATGATGTTCGTTCCCTTCTACAATACGGTTCCGCATTTCACTATTCTCAAGAGAACGAAGTTCGCGGATTGGTGGTCGGCGTCTACGCAAGTCGGATTTTCAGGGTATCTTTGGACTCCGACGAGACGATGCAATGGCAAGGTGAATTGGGGCAACGGTACTAATTTTTCGAGGCCGTATTTCGCCCTGTATTCGACGCTGACGTGGCCGCGCCTGTATTGGTCTCCGATAATGCGGATGCTGATGATGGCCTATAACACGTCCGGCATGAACGCCGTTGTCCATACGTTTGAGATGACGGATGCGTGTGAGTACATGACGAAGGAACTCGATCTGTCGTATAACCCGGTATCGGCTCTGTATATGGCGAATGAGTCAAAACCATACGACGAGGTTACTGTCGATGAGTAGGCTGATAGTCGTTCCCAAACAGAATCCGAAGACGGTTTATCAGGGATCATGGACGGGGGTTGGCGGTGCCGTCGAGGTCAATGACGAGAACATCGTCACCCCCGGTTTTTTCCGAAAAAATTATGGCTTGGCGAAGCCCGACGGTTCCCTTCTCGTTCCCGGAGTCGATTTCTTTTACGATAAACGACTCGACACGACCGATGGTGGTGGCGTGAATGTTTGGGACACCGGAGTCTCCGGTGCGTTGGCGACGGGAAAGTATATGCGGCTCGTTGATAACACATCCGGGAAAAACATAACCGACCCCACGGGGTTCGGGAAGAAGATCATCGCCAAACTTGACTGCGGCGGGAACCCCGCGCTCGATGAGGTCTACGTTGACCCGGCACAGGGGATGTTTAAGGGTATCGGGGGTCTCACGTATTGGTCACGATTCGAGAGCCTAGAGAATATCGCCAACGCCAATTTCAAGAAGTATGCTCCCTATTATGCCGGGACTATCCGAGGTTTAAGTTCCATAAAATTCGGGAGTTGTCTGTATCAGGAAGCGTACTGGCCCGCCTATGGATGCGGCGGTATTTCCGGCACCATCTATCCACACGGAGACACTAAAGGGTTCAATCGCGGTTCGCTTTCGGCGTGGTCTTATATCTACGCATGGAGACAGGATAGCTACTTTGATGTCTCCGCGTATGTCAATTATATCATCGGCAGTTCGATCTCGGTGATCCATTATTCGACTGCGGGGTCTTCCCCATACGTTGCATTATATGTCAACGGGTCGGAAGTTGGGCGATTTTATCCGGGGTGGATCGTCGATCACATTTTCGTCGTATGGGACATCGGTGCCGGTCTGTCCGGCGGGAAAACCGTGAAGGTCTATGTCGATAACGTATTGAGAATCCAGACCGATACTGTTTTTAACGACACCGGCGGGTCTTCCCCGACAGTTGTGATGTATGCGTATTCGTGTAATTGGGATCACGACGGAGCCGGGTATGCCCATCTCGACAACCTGAAGCTGTGGGACGAGCCTGACGAGAACATCCTCTCGACAGAATGGAATGGCGGTGCCGGAAACGAGTTTTTTACTGGAGGCGGTGCTTCCCTGAAAGCGTCATACCTGTACGTGGTCGGTTCTAGCGATCCGGTTTCTGTGACCGAAGCTAACGCTGTCGGAACGAAGGCGATTATTCAATCGGTATAGGACATGAGTAGACTTATCATACTGCCAAAACAGAATCAGTTCGTCGAATACTCGGGTTCGTGGTCGGGACTGTCGGGTGCGGTTGCCGTCGAACTTGAAAGCATCGTCGATCCCGGTCATTTCAAAAAGGGCTATGCTCTTGCAAAACCGAGTGGCGATGTCTTGATTGCGGGGGTTGACTTTTATTGGGGGAAGCGTCTTGATTCTACGGACGGAGGCGGGGTTGATATTTGGGACGATGGCGTGTCCGGGCCATTGGCAACGGGAAAGTATATCAGGATCGTCGATGTCTCGACCGGGAAAAATGTCACCGATCCCACGGGGATGAACAAGAAGATCATCGCTGTGCAGAACGTCGCGGGGAATCCCGCCGACGACGAGGTTTTTATCGATCCAACATTGGGAATATACAAGGGCATCGGCGGTATTACATATTGGTCAAAAGCGAACTCCCTAGAGAACCTAACAACAGCGGCCAATTTCAAGAAATACTCACCATCATTTTCTGGCATTTATCTGAATGGCGGAGATGGAAAATTCGGTGGGGGGTGCTGGTACGAGGGGGCTTCGGCGGGGTGGAGTTGCGCCTTTAACTCTGGCAATCTCTCCCCTCATGGCGATGACTCATCCGACCTCGAAAGCGGAATGTGTTCCTATTGGGCGCATTGGGGGTGGGGGCATAACGGGCTTGTCGCGGATGTGGTCGCATACCTCAATGTCTATTTCGGCCATGTCGCGATTAATGGGCATTACGGTACGCTATCTGGCGGAGGTTTCGATCTTATTATCAACGGGATAAACGCCGGATCGGTCGGTGTTGGGCACCACGTCTGGCATCATATTTTTGCGATATGGGACAAGGGGAAGGGGCTGTCGGGAGGAAAATCCGCAAAACTGTATATCAACAATGTTCTTGCGGCTCAATCTGATGCCGATTTGGGTTCTCCCGCGAAGCCGGACGTATGGTTATATGGCGGGATGTGCGCGTGGGACAATTACGGCTACACACAGCCATTCCTCGACAACCTGAAGATATGGAATGTCCCCGATGAGAGCGTTTTGGCGACTGAATGGAATGGAGGGGCCGGGAATGAGACCTATATCGGTGGCGGGTTGATCTTGAAGGCGGGGTATTATTACGTCGCCGCATCAACCGACCCCGTGACTGTCACCGAGGCAACGGCTCCGGGTACGAAGGCTATAATCACAATATGAGGTCAGATCATGCAAAATAGGCGAGAGTATTGCGTTTACTTTCAGCGATCCACGGACTCGGGGATCGCAAAAATCACGGTCTACAATGAAACTCTTGATAAATATGTCGCCGCTGATGGGTCGCTATCGGATGTCGAGGTCTCGCGGCTGGTCGATCTCTATGTCCCATCGTCATACGGGTTGTTGGAGAGGCCGATGATCTATCGCGTTACTCTCGAAGGCAGTTATGTTTACACCATCACCGTCGAACATAGCGGAACCCACAACACTAGCGCATCATCTCCGTACTATGTGACGGTGCTGAAATATTTTAGTATCGTCGCATGGACTGACGGGCGGATATTCTCGAAGATGATTGCGTGGCACTCTGACCACAACGAGGCGAAGGATTTTCTTTTTAGCTCCGGTTCGCTGTCGCCAATCGAAGACTCGCAGAAATTCAACGGAGACGGCGCGAACAAGACATTCGTTCTATCGGGAACGAATAGGGCTGATTCTCCGCTAGAGTTTAGCAGGGACGGAGGCGCGACATGGCTGGCTCCAACGTCATCTCTTTTGACGTGGGGGCAAAACGCGCCTGATTACGACGACAATTCCGTTGATGCTAACGGTCGAATCGGAGTCGTTTTCGATTTTGCCCCGGACATCGGAACAGAAAACGTCATCGTTCGCTATCGGTGCAAGGTCAATAAATACCGGATTCAGGAGATCGTATATCAGCCGACGGATGATACCGGCATAATCAAGGACTTGAATAACGAAGTCATTCAGCACGATTACTCGGTAGAGTTTTTGCGAGGGTAGGGGGATGGTATGCTTGTATATGTAACGATAGAAGATGTGAAAGACAAAAGCTCCTATGTTGAAATCACACTATCGGGTTCTCTGATAAAGAACCCGACAGATTGCGGATGCAACCACGGCGATGTCGATTCCTACGTTCCCGACTATGATGATGCCGGGTTCCTCGTCGGGAAGGAGTGTGCTTTTGACGGCATCGCGAAGAAGACCAAAAAGGATGTTAAATTCAACTGTTCCGCGATAACCTACATCGACGAGTCCGGTGCTGGTGTCATAATCCGTTTTGCTCGGATGCTTTTGAAATACGGGGGGAAGCGGGCGACCGTCATCAAAAATCTGTCGAAGGCGATGACGGAGCGATTTATCGAGGTCGGGCTGAAAGACTATCTCGTTTGAGGCTAGGAATGGTTTTTAACAGAATCACAGAACTATTCGTAAAGATAAAGGACGCTCTCGGAAACGGGATCACGTCAACTGATCTCGGCTCGGGGAAACGCGGCCTTGATGTCAATGCCTCTGTTACCATTGAAGACGTTGACGCAAACACGCGGGACGGGGCGGGGAATCCTATCACGTCCACCGATCTCGGGAGCGGGAAGCGGGGTCTCGATGTCAATGTCGCGATAACCCCGACGGAGGCCGTCAAAATCAGGGATAAGAATGCGGCTGGCAATGAGGTCTCCGTGGACGCCGCCGGGAACCTGTCAGCAAAGACGATATTACGAGATGCGACATTCGATTCTCGTCTGGCTAAGGTCGATGCAAGCGGGAATCAGCTTGTTATCCTCGCCGCTCCGGTGCCTCCGACTGGAAAGACCGCGATCTCCAACACCCAACAGGGGGATATGTCCGGTGTCCAAAATAGCTTCACCGTTATTCCGAATGGGTACTCTGTCGTGATTCAGCGACTAAAGGCGGGTGCCGAACACGAAAGCAACGGAGGAAGCAAGGTCGAGCTTTGGTACGCTCCCAACGGGAACACTACGGGGATGACGCTTCTTGAGGCCATTTACATCAACGGATCGTCGAATCAGTTCGATCTTGCCTACGAATCACCGATTGGCAATGGCACTCGTGCGATCCTTTTGCGGAGATCGCGGTTGATCGGCGGCTCCGTCGAGGTATTCGCGAAATGGGAGGGATATTACTGATGGACTTGAAAGTTTCATGGGGCGAGTTAAAGTCTAAGATCGATTCCCTGCCGATACCGTTTTGGGATATTCCGTTTGGAGAGAGCGGTTTTTTTGTGTGGGTGTATCAGGGAATCACTCTCTATTCCACGCCGGAGGGCGACGACCTCACGGAATACACGAACACGTATCATCCCAACGCCAACAAGGTCGCGTTCATCAACATCGAGAAGGACACCGGGTTACAGCGCATCCGCCCCCGTGAAGCCGAGGGCAAGCTCTACATCGCCGAGGTCGGATTCACGACAGGAGACGGAAACAGTCTCGATGATGGAGGGGATGGGCACTATTCTCTGAATTGCCAGACGAGCGGAGTGACAACGGTGGAGTTTGCGCCGAATTACAGTTACTACCTCCGGGGCGGGTTCTTGCAGTTTCTCTCGGATATAGCCACGGGTCACGAGATCACGGCTGATTTTGTGCTGGCTCCGGGGTCGGCGTATGCGTGGACATTTATTCGCAATCTCCGGTTTTCCCCCCAATTCAAGGTATTCGACCGAATCTTCCCGTCGTCGATGACAAAATACTATTCGGCGGCACCAATCCTGAACACGGTCAGGCTCGTTCTTAATCACGATGCCAGCGAGAACCTTCCCGTAAAATTCTGGCTGGAAATATATCGTCCATAGGGGTAGCGCAGTATGGAAATTACGACAACCTATCGCTATCCAGATGATCTTCTCGCCGGTGACATTATCCTTACCTACAAACGTCGTAACCCATTCTCGAAGGCGATCTATTGGTTCGCGACGAGATTTCGTGAAAAAACTGTGACTGAAATCAATCGCCGCGTCAGCCATGCCGCCGTCAGCATCGGCTACGGGAAAATCGTGGAGTGTTCGTTTCACGGATTGCAGATCGAGGACGCGGTGAAATACAGCACCAAAACGCACGTCATAACTGTTGGAACCACAGTCACCCCGATAAATCGCGCCGAAATCGCCCGCTATGCCCATGAAAAAGTGGGGAAAATCGGGTATGGGTACTTGACATTGGCGGCAATAGCAATTAAGAAGATATTCGGACTCGATAAGATCAATGACATCGAGGCCGACGCGCAAGTGTGCATCGAGTTCGTGGTTCAGGCGTACCGTGATCTCTACGGCATCGACCTCTGCCCCGGAATCGATAGCTGGTCAGCCGATCCCGTGGACATTATCACGTCACCGGCTCTTTACATACACTTCGTTTACGGGTGCGAGGACGGCGATGAAGGTGATTGAGTTCTGTTATGGTTGCAAAAAACACGTCTACCACTTCCGCATCGAAAACAACGCCCTCATGTGCGAGTGTTGTGGTCGGATAGCTGGTTATGGTGGAAACGTATGAAGATATTCTCGCCGGGGTCGATGGTACGGCTGTGGATTCTGTATCAGGAGAACGGAGTTGCCGTTTCCGGGTTGACCAACCTCACGGTAACGGGGATAGACAATGCCGGGAATACTGTTCTCGCCGAGCAACAGCTTACGGAGGTCGCGGGAACAGGGGAATACTTTTACAACTGGAATACTGCCGGTATAGCTCTGGAGACGGTTGTCCGGGTTTTTTATAGGATGGATGATGATGTTCTATATGATGAGGAATATTTGATTGAGAATATAGAGGATGACGACGGACGTGCATTTTAATCGGATTAATCGGAGGTCCATAGGACATGGCGGCATCAGCTTTCATAATCGTTAAACAGGGAGACGTGTATCGGCTCTCTTATTACGCAAAAAACGGGGCAACGGGCCTTACCGACATTACGGCGAAGGTTCGGAACCCATCAGGGGCGGGAACCACGATCTCGTGGAACGGAACCGACCCGACGGCTGGCTTCTGCGAGATGGGGGATGGTTGGTACTATCACGACTGGAACAGCACCGGGAAAGCCCTCGGGGTGTGGCATTTCATCGTGGAATCGACATCAAAACCGGCGGCGGCACCGGCGAGGATTGCTGTCGTTGACGGCGACAGCCTCGACGACACCCCGTTCGAGAAGCTGGACACGATGCTCGACACCGCTCTCTCCGAACTCCAAAACGCTACCTATGGCCTGTCGGCCCTCGAACAGCGTTTTGATGGCGTAGAGGGTTCCGGTTTCTCGTCCTCTGATTCGCTGTATGCGATCAAGGACTATTTGGTCAACACCATCTACGGTGCGATTACGGCCATCAAAAACAACGTCGATTCTGCGGTTGCGATCCCGGATGTGGTGCTTATCCCCGACACGGGTTCGGTTACGCGCCGGATCAACATGGACGTGTATAATTCCAGCGGAGGCATGGAAGACCCTGACGACAATCAGATTCAGGTGAAAATCTATGATCCTGCCGGAACCGATGTGACGACAACGTATCTGTCAGGCACGGAGCCGATTTACATGACGCGAGATGGTGTTGGTCAATACCATATCGACTTCACCGTCGCAAGCACAGCGACTCCGACGGAACTCACGTTTAAGTTCTCGTACCTCGAAGGCACGGTCGCGAAGGTTCGTCACGAGATCACGCGCCTCGCCACATCAGACGAGGACATCACATCGAAGCTCAACTCCATCGAAACTAAAGTCACAGACCTTCAAGGCACGGGATTCGTGTCAGCGAATGATAGCAATAAGGCCATCTCCGTCGCTGTCGCTGGTCTCGGGACGAAAATCGACGGCTATCTCGCTGATGGCGGAACGATTGAAGCCCTGATCGATGACATCGAAAGCATCCTCAATAGCGATGTCAAAGGTACTGGCTTTGCTTCGGCGACCGACTCGCTACACGCGATTCGTGCCGCGATGGACGGCTATCTCGCTAATGGTGGAACCATCGATGTTCTGATCGATTCCATTATCACGGATGTTTCCGGCCTGAAGGGAACCGGCTACGATGAAGGCGTGGACTCGCTGAAAAAGATCAGCGACCGACTGCAAGCAGTACAGGGTGCGGGATGGGATGCTGGAACCGACACTCTCGAAAAGATCAGCGATTACGTGCAACCGGGCGGCATCGCGTTCTAGGTTTTTGGTTTTGATCCGGTGGCAGGGATTCCATCGGTGAGAATAGGAAGAATGGTTTGTGGTGGCTTTTAGAGAGCGGCGGCGGCTGTTGGGGCGCGAGAACCCCGGCAGTCGTCGTCCACAACCGTTAGATGGAGATTTTGAATATGCCCGTAATCGGGAAACCGTTCGCGATCTACTACACCGCTCTCGGTCGGGCGACCGGACTTGTGGATGTCCGCATGGTTGTCTACAAGCCGAACCGGGTCAAGCTCGGTGTCTACAACCTCTCCGAGTTGAATTTCGGGGACGGCAAGGGCGTTTACTATCACGATTTCATTGACGCGGACATCGAGGGTACATACCTTTTTGTTATCAATAGTGCGACGAAACCGAAATGGGATGCTCGTCAGGCATATTTCCAAAATCCACTATCGGGAACGGTGTGGACTGATGATGAGAAGCGACAAATTAGGGATGCGCTCGGTGTTGACGGGGAAAAGCTGTCGTCAACTGGCGGCAAGGTGCAGGATATTGTTGCGGCGACGACAGCGATTATCGGGGACACCACGTTCCTTCGGGACATGGAGGGCGGAAAATGGGAGTTGTCGCTCCCGAACGACCTCAAATTCTACAAGAGTGATAACACAACGCTGGTGGCGCATTTTAAGTGCTACAACGATACCGGACTCCCCGCTATCGACAACGTGACGCGGGTAGAAAGGTTCGCATGAGGCGGCATTTTATTAGCGTTCGCGGGAAGGGGCTTCGCAATAGATTTATGACTCGCGGACTCGGGCTGGCTCTGGTGTACCGGATTCGCGCCGAGGTTTTGCGGTTGCGGTCACGGTTGGGAACGGTGACGACATTGTTTTCGAGGATATACAATGGCTGATTCGGCAGAGGTGCTTCGACTAAAAAGCACGATTGAGATTGATGCGACATTGGCATCCGTGGTTGTGCAGTCGCTCGATATTAAGTCGGCAATGAAGCCCGTCGGGATTCTGGTGTCTCGGCTACATTTGGAGTGGATATAAAATGGCTGGAAAAATGTATGTCGGAGATGTTGGGACGGTCATCTATGTCGATTGTGGCGTGTCGATAGCGACCGCAACAGATGTCCGTCTTAAAATCAAAAAACCGGATCGAACCGAACATGAATGGGTTGGCGTAATTTACAACGACAGGTTTGTGAAATACGTCGTCATCGCCGGTGACTTCGACCAAAAGGGGAAATACTACCTTCAAGCGCACGTCCAGACTCCGACATGGGTGGGGTCTGGTGAAACTACTACCTTCACGGTCTACGATGAATACAAGTAGGCCGAAAATCGAGATACGTCAGAGGCGGCAACGGTATGACCGTTAAGGAACTCACACAATCATGGCACAACCAGAACCAATCTCAACTTCCGTCGTTCTCAATGCGCTTCGTGAACTGTCTGCATTGGTTACTCCGATTATTGGCGGTGCTGTTGCTCTTATCGTCTATATCTGGAATAGTCGCAATCGTGAGATAGCGAGACTGGCGAAGGATGCTCTCGACTCGATCAAACAGGAGAGAGACGACCGGGAAAAGGCCGATGTCGGCATCGTGAAGCTCATTGAAGACCTTGACCATGATTTTCGCGCCGGACGGAAGGAGGTTATCGAGACTTTCCGAGACGGCATACGAGAAGAAAGGCAGTTTCGCACCGATGTCTTAAAGCACCACGACGAGTCGATCAAGGAATTGTATAATCGCGTCAATGGCTTATCTCGTGAGGCGGAGGGTCTTTCAAGGGACATCAAGAACGTGGAAAAAATTTGCGAGAAGAGTCACCGGGGGTAGGATATGCCAATAAATGACACCATCCAGTACGTGAATCAGTATCACGATGTCCGTGATTTACCGGAAACGCCACAAGTCGAAGGAACGAGAACGTGCAATGTCTCATGTGTGGCGATGATAACCGGCGAGGATGTCAATGATGTGTTGCAGAATATCGGAATATCCGGTGATCGTTTCCAATGGGAAGAAACATTAGTTGCATATCTTCGGAACACGGGTCGGGTTTGCGCCGCCGTTGGCAAGTCAGCGTACCCGAACAAGCGACAGCCCGACGACGCCGACTTAAAGGCGTACCGTGCCGCAATCGACGCCGGTGCCGTGATCCTATACCATAAATACGGTCATTATCAATTACTCGTTGGGTATGAGTACACGGGGAGCGCATACATCTATATCTTCAATGACCCCGCCGGAGATCGCCGTCTTCCGCAGTACAAGCGGATTCGGGAGAGCGGACACCTTGTCCCCTATACCGAGGATATGGTGAAGTCAGAACACATCTACGGGCAATGTTGGGCGGTCGCGTGATGGTTAAGAAGAAGACGGACGCTCCGACCCCCGCAGACTGGAAATCGATGCTTGTGTGGGCCGTCGTGAATCATCTGTGGAAAATCCTCGCCTTCGTTTCCGTTGTCGTCTTATCCGTCATCGCCCTCAATCTGTCGTGTCGGGTGTCTCGGGATCGCGAGGGCAAGCTCCGACTCGAACAGATCAATGTGAAGCCCGCGAAAGTAAAGATCGGCGATACTGAAATCCATGCGACAGCGGAGGGAAAGAAGCGATGAAGAAGATACTGCGCGGTTTCGGAAGGATCATAAAGTCTTTTTTTTACAGCGGAGATCACTTTCAGCCGGTCTACGCATACACGGCAATTTTCCTCGGTCAGATCGTGTGGCTGATCCAGTTGAAGATCGCGGGGTCTCCCCATGTCAGCGATGCCCTCGTTCTAGGGATGTTTGGGGGCATCCTCGGCCTTCTCGCGGTCTATAACTGGTACAAGAAGGGCCAAAATGGGGCCGGAACCCACGAAAAGGCCGCACCAGACGCGCCTAGAGCCACGGAGACGGGCGCAGACGGGAAAAAGGGTGATACCCTTCACGAGAGCTAAAACGGGGGTCTGAAATGGCGATTTTGAAGAAAATGTGGGAAGCGGCCCTCTATCTGTTCGGGTTCGTCGTTATCGTGGTGCTGATGGCGACAGGCGCATATTTCGCGCTTGGACTCCACAACCGGAAGAAGGAGAAAAAAGATGATGCGACTGTCGATGTTCGCAATCCCGATGCTGGCCCTGATGCTGACCATGCCCGCGTCATCCGCGACGCCGCCGAGCGATTGCTTCGGAAAACGGGTCACGGCTAGGGAGATGCCCGCCTACATCCCCGCGAGTGACCGCGAAGATTTCGTGGTGATGTGGAACGCGGCCCTCGAATATGCCGATGTCCTCGCGGCCCAATATTCCATCGATGGCGTGAGGGTCGCCGACGAGACGCTGTTCGTGACAATCAGCCGGTGCGCAGTCAAAGGCGAAATCAGGATCGGGAAGATCGCCGGTCTTCGTGGGGCGACCATAAAATCCAACGTCGTCTATCTGCAAATCATTGAGCCATCCCCCGGAGTGTCAAAGTGGTGGTGGGGGATCGGCGGCTTTGCCTCGGGAGTTGTGTCGGCACTCGTGCTGGTTCTCGTTATCGCGTTATAGTTCTCTTCCAAAATATTCCGCTATGTTGCCCCCGATATTCCGCTATGTTGCCCCCGATCCTCTCGGGGGCTTTTTTTTTGTGCTGGTGGTAGTATTTTTTTTTATAATTATGAATTTTTTTATAAAAAATTACACTTTTTTGTTGACGCTCGATCTATTTGTTAGTACTATTATATTGGGGGGATCGGGGAATCTACACCCGATCCAAAAATCAAAATCAGGAGACTCACAATGAAGATCAAAAAGATCAGCCGCACCAGCTATGCCCAAATCGTAAAGCACAACGACGAAACCGCCGCTGTCCTGAAACGGCTCGCCGAAACCTTCCAAGCGTGGGGGATGACGGACGCCCGGATCAAGACCGACGAGAAACGGTTTCGCGTGGAGATGCGCCAGCGCAGACTCTACGAGCGCACGGTCGAGATGGTCGTCCCGACCCACGAACTCATGGACTTGCTTCCGGTGGTGGTGCAGTAAACAACAAGAATCAGGAGGGACTATCATGTCAAAACTCCATTATCAAGCGCACGTTCTCGCGGAAACATGGGTGGATGATTATGAGAAAGGCGAAACCAACGAGTGCGGTACATCGTGGTCTTTGACGATAACCGCGCCGAATCTTCCAGAGCTATTCGCGAGGATGGAGCGAGAGCTAACCATCGAAACAGATGAGCTTCGAGTGGAAAACGTCAATGATTATGGGTATGCAACGGAATTATGGGGGTCGTGTTTGCATGATGACCAGAATTACCGGGCAACTCCGGGTCAGATCGAACGCTGAAAGAAGGGGGAGTTGAAGTTGTGGGCGTGTAATTACCACATCTTGCTCTCGAAGGTCAAACTCTATGCCGTTGACGAAAAGATTGTGAATGACGAGACCTTGAAGAATCGGTATGTGATCCGAGGTCAGGTCTCGTAACGCCGAAACGCCCTCCGGGGCGTCCACGGATGGGTGACTCCCTCCGTGCTGATGATGGCAAGTCATTAGAACAAAATCAGGGGGTGCGTTATGAATAACGCGGAAGTCGTGTCTGTTTACACCCGGTACAACGCAATCGAAGACGGTTTTCTGGTCGATTTGACGGCGGTATCGAGGCCGTGCGGGATTATTGTCCCGGTAGCAGTAACGGATCATGTGTGGTATGAGATCGGTGATCCTGATAACAGCCGGTCGGCTATTATGATGATCGACTCATTGCGAAAGGAAATCAAGCTGGCGACGGAAGGAAAAGTGAGGCCAGACGGCAACATCTTACCATTCCAGTACGACGGGCTGGAACTGTGGTCGGTTCTCTCTGATGAGATTACGGATGCCAGCGGGGAAAAGATCGAAACCTGTATGACGATCATGTTCCCGGAGGATTATTAGCCGAAACGCCCCTGCGGGGGCGTCCGCGAGCGGGTGGTTCCCGCCGCGCTGATGAGGCAAGCCGAATCAGAAAATCAAAATCAGGAGTGTAAGGTTATGCAAGCACAAGCACAGGTTTTAGGAAAAGATCGGATGCCGCAAGCGGTTCTCGCGGAGAAAGCGCATGAGCGCGTGGGCAAAAACTACACGTTCATACCGACGTACAAGATCATTGATGATCTTGACAAGTTGGGCTGGCTCCCGGTGAGAGCGCAGGAGGCGCGGGTCAGGAAAGAGGAATTTCAGGGCTTCCAGAAGCACATCGTCCGGTTCCGGCAACAGGAATCGGGGTTTAATCTGGAAAACCTTGTCGGAGAGCTTTTTCCCGAACTCGTACTATTCGGCGATCACCGTGGCATGGGATCATTCAAGCTGTCGCTCGGGCTGTTCCGAATCGTATGCACGAACGGTCTCGTAACGGCGGATGAGATTTACGGGTCAATCCGCATCTCTCACCGTGGTTACACACTCCGGGAGATAGAGCGCATGGTTAAGAAATTCGCGAAGACCTCTCCGAAACTCGTGGACGACATCAACAAGTTCAAGACCATTGAACTCACAGAAGTCGAGCGCGAAACCTTCGCGGCGGACGCGATGAAATTACGGTGGGGTGATCTCGCCCCCGTCGAGAAACCAAGCGATCTTCTCCGAACCCGACGATCCGCAGATCGCGGAAATTCGTTGTGGGCGACGTACAACGTACTGCAAGAGAACTTGATGAAGGGCGGGATTCGGTTCCTGTCCCGATCCGAGAATGATCCTCTAAAGGTCAGGCGCAATCGCACCCGTGCGGTCGCGGCCCCGGCGGAGGAAATGCGGGTCAATCAAGGGCTTTGGCAGATGATGGTGATGTATGCGGCCATCGCGAACAACCGTTAGTAAAATGCCTTCAAGGGAGCCGGATTCGTCCGGCTTCCAAAAAGGCATTGGAAAGCAACAAAATCAGGGGGTGCGTTATGGAAAAACTAAAATTAAAGCCGGAAATGATGAGCCGGGTAAAGTACCGAAAGGTTGGGAGTTCGTGCGACGGCAATATCTATGATATTATGCTCGATGGGCGAATCATAGGAACCGTCGGAAAAACTGGCGATGCTGTGCGTACATTCTGGACCTGCGACCCCGCAGAGGATGTCGAGGTTTTCAAAAATTCCCAAAGAAGTCGTCGTTGGGGATCGAACTGGAATGATGCCAGAAATTGCGAAATGACGAGAGACAGCGCAACATACGCAAGGCTTTTCGGAAATTACTGATGAATCTCGCCGCGACGAACCGCAAGGTTCGTCAGACGGCGTGGGAAATCAAAATCAGGGGGTGCATCATGGCAAATTTCAATTTGATCGGGTTCCGGCATTGACGGCGATTGGAAAATCGTCCGACAGAAAAATGGATCATGGGTATGCTCAAACAGTTTCCATGTAATGAATGAGAACGGCTACTATGATGGATGGACACCGTTCAAAGTGAAGTTTTTTATCCATCAAAAGGATGTCGTGAATAAGTTGCGCGGCCCACTCGCGGGGAAAACGCAAGTCATTCACAGGAAGGGTGACGCTGATTTTACGGTATTTTGCCGCGATCCTGAACTCCGGGCCTATTTGACGGACACGATCGACGCGGCTTTCTCGGACTTTGGATTTTTCGAGTGCCGAAACGAGATCATCTAACCATTTCCATCCCGGCTTCCGAGGAACCAGCAATGGTTCCTTTGTGGCCGTGGGAAGCGTAAAATTCAAATACAGGAGGTCGAACATGAAGGTTGATATTCTGTTCGATGATCTTTCAGGGTGCGCCGGTAACACGCTTGTTGCCGGAGCGGGAGTAAACCATCGCACGATCCGCCACGTTGACGAAGGGCAGATATACGCTCTTCTCGGCGGGAAGGATTACAAGCGTTTCATCGATGGCGATTACGAGTTCGACGTACCGGAAGCAAAATTCTGGTCGTTGTTCGGGAAAAGGAGGTAGCTATGGAAGCCGCGAGAATAGCAGAACGGTTTGCGTACTACATCCCGTTCAATCACTACATCGAGGGCGAGGGCTATCAGGTCGCCGTGGTGAAGGAATACGAATCGGGCTACTACCTCACGGATTGGGTGTGGGGGCCAACACTCGATGATGCGAAGAAGATGGCAGATGTTTTCAATCGACGCCTCGGGCTGTCGGATGATGACGTTGATTCGATAATCATGTCGTCAATGTTCGCATCGATGCCATGCCGAGGTACGGCGTAGGGTGATCGCTGGCAAGGGGGCCGACCACGGTGTCGGTCTCCTTTGACGGCGTGGAAAGCAACTACCACATTGGAGGCAAGGTCATGTATTACGAGATCAATGTTTCAAAGGATGGCGTTCATCTGTTCGCTACGGCGGAGCGGTCGATCCCGACGGCTAGTTGGGCGAGAAAGGTTTTAGAGTACATTTGCGAAAAATTTCCCGAATCAGAGGGCTTTTCTGTGACCATATTCAGATGGGAGAAGACAGGAACGGGATTCACACCGGAGGAATTTTTCGAGATGAAACCTTAAAAAACAGGGGCGGGTTTTTATACCCGCCCCCAACTTTTTATAGGAGGTTCGCCCATGAAGAAAGCGGCTTTTATAGCCGCGTTTTTCTGTTTTGGCAACACTTTTTTTTGTTGACAATATGTGGCATCCGGTAGTACCTTATGGTAACATCACACGAGGAGGTCAAAATGCCAAAAGTCAAGAAGCCGGAAGATGTCTCTATCCGTATCAGGTGTCGGGACATCGAGCAAAAAAAGTCGATCCTTCGCTCCATGAGGCGGGTTCGAGGCGTCCACGATGTTAAATCCATAGACATCGTTCTCGCTGGCGTGAAGGCAATCGAGGGCAAGGGGGACAAGTAATGGGGAAAGGAGGATCGTTTACGGTTAGCGTAGAGGTTGAACTTGACCTCGAACTCGAAATCGAGGACTATATGCCGCCGTCTCCGGGGCGACTGTCAGGGCCACCAGAGGACTGTTATCCGCCAGAAGATTCGGAGTTCGACATAGCGAAAGCCTATGCGGTTTTCCCGGAGCGGGTCGCGGTCGTGGAGGGCGGGGTTATCGTTCGCTACGAAAACAGGAAGCGGAGGGTGGAGCTTCCCCCCGAGCTTTTGCGCGAAATCACCATCTTATATGATGGTTTTGGCGAGGTCGTAGACGAGGAAGCGAGCGAGTTGCATCAAGCGGCCCGTAATGAGGCCGAGATTGAGATGATGGAGGATAGAGGATGACGACGAAGAAGAAAGCGAAGAAGGAACCGAAGAAGGGAACGGAGCTTGTTGTCTCGGAAAAGCCGGTGGCGATTGTCGAAGAAAAGGATCACGTTGGCGAAAGCCTGATCCTTCAATATCTCGACGCCTTCGGCTTTTCTTATTTGACGAAAGCGGAGAAGATGCAGTTCATCGGGATCGCGAAGGCGTTCCAGTTGAATCCATTTAAGCGCGAAATCCATTGCGTACCATACATGACCACCGTAAAAAACCCCGTGACCGGGGAGTGGAAAAAAGAGAAGGAGCGCAAGCTCTCAATCATCACCGGCTACGAGGTCTATATCAACCGCGCCGAGCGTTCGGGAAGGCTAGACGGCTGGAATGTGAAGATCGTGGACGAGGGAACGCCGAAGTGCCGTGCTGTCGTCACCATCCACCGAAAGGGATGGGGGCACCCAATGGAACACGAGGTCTTCTTGCGTGAGTTCCGGAAAGAAACGAAAGCGTGGAAGGAGATGCCATTCTTCATGCTGAAAAAAGTGGCAATCGCGCAGGGGATGAGGCTCGCTTTCCCCGATGCCGTTGGCGGGATGCCATATACCGGCGACGAGATCATGGGTGACATCATCGAGGCCGACGCGCACTCCGAAGACGTTGGCTCTATTCCAGCGGAAACCCCGGAAGAACTCGCGGAGAAAACGAGGGCACAAGCCGAGGCCCGCGAAAAGCTCGATGGCCTTTCTTCCGCCGTGAAAGAGGGTTTCCGCATCCTCGGATATACCGACAAGACAATGTGGGCCTTCTGTAATAAGTTCGGATGGGATGATCGGCGCATCATGTCCGAGATCAACAAGATCGTGGACGTGAGGGAAGCCTCGAAACAGGAGCAATCGAAATGAAGGTCGATTTCGACGGCGAAAAACACCTGTATTCGGTAGATGGCAAGGTGATTCGGCTGTCAGTAACCGGCATATTGCCGAAGCCGGAGTTTTTCTGCACTCCCGAGGAACTCGAAAAGGCTCGGCAAGACGGTAACGACAAGCACTCCATGATTAAGATGTATCACGACACCGGGGGGGAGACGTTCGACTCCCCGTTCCTCGTCGCATACGACACCTTCATCCGAGAGAACGAACCCGTACTCGGTAAGTTCATGTACTGCGAGCGCCCCTTGTATTCAGAAAAGGACGACTACGCGGGGACGCCCGATCTTATTTTCACAAAGGCGCTGATAGACTTGAAACGCACCATCGGCGACAAGCGCTATCATGCACTCCAACTCGCGGGCTATCACGCGCTCGCCCACGAGAACCAAATTTTACCGCCGAAATTCAATCGGTGGTTGGTTTTGACGTATGACGGCAATGATTTCAGGCTCGTCAATGTCTATAACGACAAAGCATCAGATGTTTTTAAGATGCTTTTGCGGAAGCGTAAAATCGAGATCAATGTCTCGAATTATTTCAACACTACATTTTGATGGAGGATGGACGATGGAAGAACAAGAGTTAAGACAGGAGATCGAACCCGTTATCGGAGAGGCGGGCGCTCTGGTAGTTGACAACAAGGAGTCATTCGAGCGAGCGAGTAGATTCATTCTCGAACTCGATGGTCTCGCGAAGAAGATCAAGGCGTATTGGTTCGAGCCGAAGAAGCGGGCATGGGAAACGCATAAGGCTCTCGTCGCGAAAGAGACGGAAATGTTGAAGCCCGTCGAGGAACGCCGGGGCGCACTCGCGTCTAAAGTCAAGGCTTACCTTACCGAGCAAGACCGGATTCGCCGCGAGGAACAGCGCAAGCTCGACGAGGAACGCCGGAAGGCCGAGGAAGCCGAGCGAAAGAAGCTCGAAAAGAAGGCGGAGAAGGCCGAGGCGAAAGGAGATGCGGAGAAGGCCGAGGAACTCCGTCAGAAAGCCGAGGATGTGTACGTTCCCCCGGCAGTTGTCGCGCCGGAGGTCGAGAAGACAACGCGCACCGAAACCGGAACTGTGAGCCAGCGCAAGGATGTCGAGATCAAAGTCGTTGACGTGAAAGCCGTTCTCGATCTCGTCGTCAAGGGTGAACTCCCAATCGGGATAGTAACAATCAGCGAGAGCAAGCTGAAACAGCACGTCAAGCTGATGCAACTCGATCGGCTCGCCGGTTGCGAGATCAAAGAGGTTATCATCGCATCGTACAGGGGGAAATGATGGACTACATTCCAAATGAGCCAGCATTTCCGAGAACAATGTGGACAGGGAGCGACAAGAACAACGCACATAGAGATGTCGCGGGGATGTCGCTCCGGGATTATTTCGCGGCAAAGGCGATGCAGGGTGCGCTGTCTGCGGCGATCCCGGTAAATGGGCATATCGAGATTGACGGCAATGAATACGCAAAAGCGGCATACGCGCTGGCCGATTCGATGCTCAAGGCTCGGCTTAGTTCGATAGGACAGGGGGTTAAAGATGGCAAGTGATTTGAATAAGGCGATCCTCGTGGGGAGGATCACGAAAGACCCGGAGCAGAAATTTTTGCAATCGGGGGCAGTTTGCATCTCGTTTTCTCTAGCGGTCAACTATTCGTACACACAAAACCATGAGAAGAAAGAACAGGTGTCATTCTTCACTTGTGTTTTGTGGGGAGAGAAGCGGTGTGAGCCGTTCGTAAAATATGTCCACAAGGGCGACCGTCTCGGAATCACAGGGCGGCTACAACAGCGGACATGGGACGACCAGAACGGGAATAAACGCTCCACGGTCGAAATCATTGTCGAGGACTACCACTTTTTGCAAGGTAAGAGGGACGGAGGATCGGGGTCTGGCTCAAATAACACGCCCGAACAGCCTCCGCTACCGCAAGGACAGGACGACGACAACCCGTTTTCGGATGATGGAGAAATCCCGTTTTGATTTTTGCTTGACATTTATGTCTCATTGTGGCTACGTTGGTGCCACAACGTCATCACACGGAGAATCTGGCCCGCCGCGTGATGATGCGAGTCTCACGGATGCCGTTCTATTCTCCCCGGCCAGAACCCGAAAGGGTGGGGGGAATAGGCGGCATTTTTAATATCGGGGGAGGCTATGAGCGGAAAAGAGAAAAGATATTTTTGGTTTAGGATGGAAGATAATTGGTTCCAAAAAAAGGAAATCAAAAAACTCCGATCCATTGCTGGCGGCGACACATACGTTATCATTTATTTGAAAATCATATTGCTTTCTCTTAAAAACGGGGGAAAGCTGTATTTTGAGGGTATCGACGAAACATTCGCGGCGGAGATTGCCCTCGAAATCAATGAGAACAAGGACAATGTTCTCGTGACCCTCGAATACCTTTTGCGGCACTCATCTATCATTCAAACCGAGGAAAACGAGTACAGGGTTAATGACATAGCCGGTCTCATCGGAACCGAGACATCGACGGCGATCCGCGTCAGAAAACACCGGGAGCGACTTAAACAGGGGCAAGTTTGCGACAGCGTTACAAGGGCGTTACCATGTAACGCTGATGTAACGCCCATGAAACAAAATGATAACGGAGAGACAGAGACAGAGATAGAGTTAGAGAAAGAGATAGAGTTAGAGTTAGAGAAAGAACGGATAGGCGGCGAAGCCGCCCCTGTCCGCATCCGCAAGAAGCCAATAACAGGTCAAATGAAAGTCGTGAAATCACTTTTCGATGTATGGATTGAATCTGGACTACGAAAACACAAATGGGCTACTGTCGAGATGACCGTCGATCAAGACCATTACAAGAAGGCGAAATATTTCAAAGTCATAGACGTGGTGGGAGAGCATGACATTGCTACTGCCATAAGAAACTACGCAAGCGTGATATTGCACCCGGAAGATTATTGGTTCTCGCATCAGTATGATTTTTGGGATTTTATCGCGAGGGGTTTCAAAAAGTTCCTCGCGGACAGCGAACCGATGCTGAAATTCAGGCGGAGAGAGGAAGAACGGTATAATCGGGCAAAACCAGAGGGCGTCGAAGAAACCGCGCAACAGCGCAGAGAGCGACTACAACGAGAGGGGGTTATTTGATAATGGGGAACGAAAAGGATTTTTCTCTTGAAAGTGTTGTTGTCGATGAGCGTGTGAAAAAATCAGATCAACCGAAATCGGTGATATACCGAAACAATCTCCACACCGTCGATAACTTCATGGAGTTTTTGGAAACGAGATATAACAAGCCAAAAACCGACTATGATTATATTGATGTGAGAGCATGGCTTATCAACTCGAATTTTGATGGCGACCGATTCAGGGCGATGTATGATATTTTATCCGAGAACTACGAATATAATTCGTTCCCGAAGCTCCCAACCCTGAAATCATTATGGCGGGAACACTCGGGCGATCACAATGTCGCACCGCCGGAATATGACTATGAAGGCGAGGCCATGAGGAATATTGAAGGCAAGGGGATTGAAGAACTGCATAAATGGTCTCGCCTTCTACGATCAAAGCTCGGGGCTGGACACGCTCTGACAATGCCGCAAAAGGCGTTTCTCCACAAGTATGATACGTTGTTTTACATTTACTCGGTTTTACGAGATCAACAAGGGTGGGAGCCGGTACGTGTCAACG
Organism: Pseudomonadota bacterium; assembly: GCA_029558635.1. Classification (GTDB taxonomy): domain Bacteria; phylum Pseudomonadota; class Alphaproteobacteria; order Micavibrionales; family Micavibrionaceae; genus UBA1573. The sequence goes on from JAKQEE010000067.1 coordinate 25,101, forward strand.
CATACTGCGAGAAACTGCGAACCGAGGTAGATGCTGGACGGTCGTTGCTATACGAAAAAATAGGTGATCCGATACCGATGCCAGTCCCGGCAACGAAAAGTGAGTGATATGAGCGAAAAAGCGAAAGAAAAAAAGATCAACAAGATCGAGACTTATTTCCATATCGTAAACGGGAAAATAGATTTCGACCTTCCCGATTGGAAGGCGTTATTGCTGAAATTCGCGAAACAACACGACGGAGAACGCGGCCTCGCGGTCTTCCAGAGCGTTCGCATGAAGACTCACCGACAACTCGCGTTTTTCCACGGGCCGCTCCTGAAATGGTTTTGCTCGGCAATGGGAATGGCCCCCACGGAATCGAACAAGCGGTGGGTAAAGAAATACCTGAAAAGGCAGTTTTGCTCCGTGCGCCGGAGCGATGACGAGATCAGGCAGATCGCCGCCGTGAAGAATGGCGAGATCACAGATGAGGATGTTTTCGATGACCCGTCGCTCGCTGATTTCTCGAAAGACGAGATGATGGATTTTATCACGAACTGCATGGAGTTTTTCGCAGAGATCGGGGGCCAGTTGAACGAAAACCAATACGGCGAACTCGAATCCGCTATGGAGATGACAGATGGTAAAAATCCGGGAAACAAAGAACACGATCTCATCGAAACAGGCGAGGTCGTTGCTCAAACACAGTTCGAGGGAGAAAACGACGCTGGAGCGGATGCTGGCGGCAACGGGGCTTGATTTTAAGCCGGAGTTCCGGTTCGATCCCTCGCGAAAATGGGCGTTCGATTGGGCGTATGTCGAGGCGAAAATAGCCGTCGAGTACGAAGGTGGTACGTTCTCCGGCGGTGGTCATGTCCGGGGGCGTGGGTACTCCGGGAATTGCGAAAAGTATAATTCCGCCGCGTGTCAGGGGTGGGTCATTCTCCGCTACACGGCGGACATGATAAAGCGCGACAAGATGGGTGTCGTGCATGATCTTCACAAATTGGGGGTGGTGATATGACGATACTGTTTTGGTTGTGCGTAGCCATTTTGGAGGTTCTTGCGTTCATCGCAATCGTTCTCGTTTCTGTCGTTGTCTGGAATTTCATTACGACTCGGTTGCGGCGGAGAGAGAATAGGGAGATTGATGATAACGCGAAGGCGTATATTCGTTATCGAGGTCTTACCCGTCAGCGGGGGAGGTAGGTTGATATTAAAGGAGGTAGTTTATGAGCGGCTTTCGCACAACATGCAAAGCTAAACGCAGTTTTAATTGCGTTTAGCGGGTGTTGTGCGCCGTGCCGAGTGGAGCAATAGATTATTTTAGCGAGGTACACGGATGTACCGAAGCGCAGAGGAGGTTAAAATGAAATATACTGTAAGTGTTTATATTGATGTTGAAGCAAAAGATAAACAGGATGCACAAGAGAAAATCGAGTGGTTCATGATGCAGGAGAAGGGAAAGGGTAAATTTTCCGATTATGAAACGGGGGAAGTTTCACAATGCCAATAGGAGGATTTATGCGAAAAAGAAAAGACAATTATTTTCCAACGGATTGCCCATTCTGTGGAAGCGTGGAAACAAGAATTGTTGACGTTGCAATCAAATACGAAAGATGTGGATATTGGAGAGTTAAGTGTGATAATTGTGGAGCATACGGCCCCGCAATCGGAAAATCATTCAAGCGAGATGATGCGATAAAAGCATGGAATAACAGGGAGATGTGATAATGACAGGATGTGAACTTATAAAATGCAACGATTACAAAGACGGCAAATGCATTAATACGGACGATTATGTTAATAGAAATACTGGCGAACCAATGTGCCCGAAGAATGACGAAGCTATTCCTCGCGAAGAATGGATACTTGGTCCGGGACATGATATTTATTAACACAAGCCGCACAGGACGTGCGGCAGTAAGGCGGCATGGCGTACAACATTCAGGGTGTAGGCGATAGGCCGGGGAGTGAGTAAGATGAAACAGAATAAGATATATTTCCGGCTTTCGCTTACGCCGTGTTATATGACGTGGGCGGGGGGAAAAAGTTTATGATAGAATCTTTAATAAATACAGTAATACAGGGTGACTGTCTGGACGTGATGAAGTCCATGCCGGATAAGTGCGTGGATTTAGTTTTAACTGATCCGCCGTATGGATTGGGGGAAAGATTATCAAGAGGTGCTGGAAAACATAAAAATTCAAGGATGCGGCTTGATTATGAAAATGGTTCACAATGGGACGAAAAACCCGATGAAAGATATTTTAATGAAATGTATCGGATTTCTAAAAATCAAATTATATGGGGGGGGAACTATTTTTCAATGCCGCCAACAAGGGGGATTATCGTGTGGGATAAAAAACAAATGATGCCTACATTTTCACAAATAGAATATGCTTGGAGTAGTTTTGACAGACCGGCAAAAATGTATTCACAGAGAACAATAGACGAAAAAGAAGTAAGATGTCACCCTACGCAAAAGCCAATCAATTTAATGATATGGATATTGCAAAACTATTCAGAACAAGGCATGACAATATTTGACCCGTTCGCCGGAAGCGGAACAACGGCGATTGCCTGCCTTGAAACAGGACGGAATTATATTTTGGTTGAAAAAGAACCGGATTATGTAGAGATTATAAACAAGCGGATCAGTACATGGAAAGAACAGGGAAAATTATTCCCCGCCCATGTCATATAACAGGTTATACCCGAAGTAATACGTCTACACGCGCACCGAGCGCGTAAAGCGAAGGAGGGTGAGGGTGGTGGTGTTGCGGAGTCGATTTGAGATCGCGGAGAGCAAGCGTAGGATTTTCACCCGAGACCTGTATCGGTGTCAATATCCCGGATGCAGGGCAACGGGAGAGGGTCAGATCGAGGTCGCGCATAGGATCGCGCAAACCTCATCAAACGAGAAGGATATTAGGCAATGGCTTCGCGACGAGATCGGAACCGATTGGACTCTGGCGATGGTGCGCAAAAAGATCATCCATCACCGTTTGAACATGGTAACGAGTTGCAGACGGCACAACGACTATTTTAACATCGGGTTTAACCGATTGAAGATGATGGAGTTGGTTCGGAGGATATACGATGACGTTAAGGAAGGTTTATAGTGAAAAAAGAGTTGATAAATCTGGACGTATTGTGGTAATAGAGACGGATTCAAAAACTGTCCTGCGAGAGTACGGGGTCAAGATTGGCAGACAAGAAGACGACGGTGGGGGAGTTGAAGCGGAAGGTGCTGTTGTTCCGCGAACCGGAATGGCGCACGAGCCACACCCTGGAAGGGCTGGCAAGTCGCCTCGAAGACAGCGCAAAAAGGTTGCGCGAAAACGCAAGTGACATCGAGGCGATAGGGCAAGAGGTCGTCGAAGTAATGATAACGAACCTCTATCTCGCAAACGCTTTTTTGGTCGATGTTTCAGATGGCATATATGCCAAAATAGATTCAGATTGATATTGATTGTTATGATGGTGATGAGATGTTCACATGGATTTTTAGCCGACGCGCCCGAGCCATAGTTCGGCGACAGCGCGAACGCGAGCGCAGAAAATGGGAGCGGTTTTACGGGTCTCGCGAGAATACGATCCGCTCCGACTACCACAAGGACAAGGATCACGCGATGCGGCAGATGAAGACCGCATACGAAGAAAGCGTGAACAAGCTCCGCCAGCACCACCGGCACGTACTTACTCGGTTGCGCGACGACAGCCGTGCCGCCCTTGCCGAGAAAGAAAAAGAAATTGATCGCCTGAAAAAGATAATCGACTACAACCGCGAGGCATACGAGCTATACAGGGAGGATGCACACGAGCTAAAGAGCATTGTCGATGACATTGAGGCCGGTGCTAGGCAGTACCAGCTTCGAGCGAGCGAGGTTATGAAATATTATGCTCGATTGAAAGACCGAGCGGAGTCGATGATGTTTCGAGTGATAAAAAAAGACGGGTCGATACGGAAGCTGTTGCAGGGGGACTCCGAAAAATGAAAATCATCCGTTGGTTCGGTCGAGACATCGACCTCGATGATATTTACTACGTCGCATATCCAGACCAGAAACGAGAAATGACAGAGCGCGAACTCATGGAGTATCATCAGGCATTGGCTTTGCCGGATAAGATACGCTATGACATCGTTTCTAGGCTTGATCCCCGCAAAAACCCGAATTACCTTCCCGTTACTGGACGGGAGCTTCTTGATATACAGGTTCGCGGTTACATCCCGACGTTCGATACATATTTCCCAACGACAAAACGGGTGATGTTCTTCCCGGCGAGGGCCATATCTGATTATTACGTTAAACATTCATCGACATTGAGATGATGGAAAACAAGGCAATGGAAAACAGCAGAGTGATTAGATATGTTCCGATTCCAGAAGGAGTTGATTTCGTGCGTGTAGGTCGGTTCTTCCTGAAAATCCAGTATGATCCCGCGAAGGATGCGGTCATAATAAACGACGACATAACGATTAGGGATGGAGGCCGTAGATGAGTATGAGTTTCAGAGAGGTTTGGCAAGATTTCGTCCAGTATATGCCGGGGATAACTTTCGAGAACCACGCATCATGCGTTGGTTTCGTGGATATAGCCCGGTTGTGGAATTTCCGTGCATTTACAGAACCGGAAAAGTGCGAGGACATCATGCAGTTGGAAGGGGAAGTGTTCGTTTCCGTGCCGAATCCGAAAAGAGCGGCGGCATCGGCGAAACGTAAAAAATCGGGGGTGGTTGACGATGATGGTTCTACTGTCGATGATATGCGTGATTAGCGTAATCCACCTAGTATGGTATGCGTTCTCCGCTCGCGGGATTGATGTCCAGACGGCACTCGTTTCGGTTATGTCCGCCGGAATCCTCTATCTCGCTATATTGCTACATCAGGTGATGTCCCCGGTTTTGCGGAAGAAGGCGGTTGCGGAGGTATGGGCCGACTTGTGCATGGATTCAATTTCTAGGGTGGGTGAATCCATAATGAAAGGAGTTGGAAATGTTACAGGTAAAAAAAATCGTAAAGCCTAAAGAGCCTTCGAGGTCAGGCAACGCTTTTCACGTCGAGTTTTTCTACAAATACAAAGGGCGTCCGATGGTTCGGGTCGCCGGTAATTTCTTGGGAGGCGGGTTCAATATCTCGCAGAACAAAGTCCGTGCCATCCTCGATAACGCCGAGGCATTACGGGGTTTCGTCAAAGGCGAATACGATCAGGCAATACTCGGTCTCGAAGAAGACGAAGTGGTTGTGGTGGAGTAAATGAGTGATAGTGCGGAGAAAGGGCGGTTCTATGTCACGGCATCGGCAATGCTGTCATCGATTCAGCGCGGGTCAGATCAATTTTTCGACACTAAAGATGTGGAGTCGGAAAAGCTGGAAGCGTTCGCGATCATGCGTAATATCGTCGATGGCGGTGGTGTTATCGAGAAGCGAGATGTTCTGAAATTATACGCTACTATCGTTAGGTACGGTGTGGCGAGTGGGTGGAAGGATTTTACTGATGTAAACGATTGATTGTGATGGAGGATTGAAGATGTCGGAGATTGTTATTAACGATGGCGAAGACGTTCAGGAGATCAAGGTCAGGTACAGGGGAATTGAAGTCATCTACGACGAGCAAAGAGATAAGTGGAAAGCGGCTATCGATGACAGTTGGTTCGAGCGCACAGGTCTCAGCGAGGCGAAGAAAAAGATTGATGATTTTTTTAGGGCCGAGCATGAGATCGAGCGTGAGTTCGTTCTGTATTATTGCGGAAGATGGAACAGAGAGAACTACGAGGTTGTCGAGATAACATCAATCCAAGACGGCGGCAAGTCGGCGTGGATCACGAGGTCGAAGCAGGAGCGTGGGAGAGGGAAGACGCGGGAAAAAGTCGATATGGAGCGTCTTTTCAGGGATTGCCCGGAGAATCGCGGGGCCGTCGAGCGCATACGGCAGATAAATGATCGAACCGAAGCCCTTCACAATGAGGCAAAGGAGATTGCGGAATCGATGATTAAATTCAATCCTACTTTCAAGGTCGGGAAATGAATAATTTCATCTCAATACCTACCGATAACGGGATCGAGGACGAGGCCCGAAAGTGGCATGAAGAACATGGGTTCGTCACCCGTGTCGATGGAATCCGCGTCGGAAATGAGCGCGAGCAGTTCGTCGGTACTGTTGGGGAGATAGGGTGTTGTGAGTTTTTCGGGGTTCCGTGGCCGAAGCTGTCCGATCCTCTCGATTACGGTTACGATTTCGTTTACGCCATGCTTTGCGTTGACGCGAAGACGGCGGCACGGCACGTCCCCCCGCATCCGAATTACGTCCACACCGTTTACAAGCGGCAATACGACAAGCTCTCGGCAGATGCCTACGTCTTCTTGACGTTCATAGAGGGTTTGCATCGTCTGGTTTTGTGCGGCTGGCTCTACCACGAGGAAGTGAGGGAGCGCGGTCTTTTTTTCGCGGCAGGGAGCAAGGTCGTGAACGATAGCGGACATGAGATCGTGTATGAGACCGACCGCTGGCAGATCGAGTACCGGAATATGCGCCCAGTTCATGACCTGAAGATGTTGGATGAATACAAAGACCGCGATGGGGGAGAGGATGAAGCTGGTGTTGTCTAACGGTGTCGAGATTCCGCTGGCGAATATCAAGGTCATGGACGTTACCGAGAAACAGCGGATCGTGGTAACGCTGGACGCTGACGACAGGCAGGTAGATCAGGAACTAATCAACGACATCTCGCAGATGATCCAATATTTCTTTTTGCCAGCGCGGGCCATCGTTTTTTTTAAGGGGATGAAAATAGAGGTTGTCGAGGCGCACGACATCCATTAGGATAGGTCACGAAATCAGGGATTGGGGTTCCCGAATTGAAGATCAACGATAACTGTAGCAGTTGCGGACAATGCGCGGAAGCGTGTTTGTGCGGAGCCATCACCTTTAAGGCGCGGTGCGGTCAAGGTTATGCCGTTGCCGCGATTGATAAGGACTTATGCGTGGAGTGCGGCAAGTGCGCCGAGATATGCCCGGCGGATGCGATCACGGATTAGGAGCGGTCATGGATTGGAATAAGGATTTAAGCTATGTCAATGTCGATCTCGGTCTTTTGAATTGGCTCGTGATCCCCGTCAAAGTCATCATCTACATCATCTCGTCAGCGATTACCCGCGCCATAGAGCCATACCAGAAGCCGAAGACCCTTCCTGAAATCGATTACAAGCACATCGAGGTATTCGCGGATCAGACGGCGTTGCGGTTGCTGTCGTTCCGGTACAACGGGTACACGCTGTCATCGTTCCGGGGACAGCGCCCAAACGGAACCAATCACGACGACGGCGATTGGTGTCTCATGGCAAGCACCCTCTATGCGTGGCGGTGTGTACTCGGTAGCGACGACGTGAAGAAACGGTCGGATGATTTCATTGAGATCGCACGTTTCATCGATGACGATGGCCGATTGAGCCGGGGCTGGAAATGGGGGAGCGCCGGGGCCGAAGACTTACGTTTCAAATACAATATAAGCGGAGACCAGATCGCTGGTTTCGCGTTCGCCCTTTCCCTGACCCCGCGTAGCGTCCTCATCGAAAACAAGGCCAAGATCATCAAGTTCATCGATGGCATCGTCAATAACCGCTACCTCGTTCCCGACCCCGAGGGCCGGAGCTATTGGCGCGATTACCGCATGGGCGTTCTCGCCTACGGTGGCATGGTTCCGACCATCATGGCGCTCTTGCGCGTGGCGTGGTCTATCACCGAGAACACGCACTACCTCAAGGAATATAACCGCTTCCTTCGCAGGGCGGCGGCGCTGGCGGTGATGTTCCCGTTCGGGACACTCGCGGATGCGATTCAAGGGTATGTTTGGAACGTGACCATGATCGCGCTCGCGGCCCTCCAAAACATGCAAGTCGAGCCGAAGTGGTGGATAAAGTGCGGGATTAAGTGGGTGTGGTGGATCAATCGCCGCCACTACAACCCATTCTGGACGTTGCTGGCGAGCCGATACGTCAAGATTCCCCGAGAAGACATCCACCACGCCGTCTATCAGCTTTCCACGGTGTCAGAGCTTGATTACACGTCTTTCGAGATGAGCGCTGGCGATTACACCCCGACATACGGGGCGGAGCCGATCAAGGCACGGCGCTGGTTCGGGATATGTGGAAGGCGATACACCACGCTCCCGCCCCGGTACTCGGAGAAGGTTCCCGACGACTTTCTGTTTCAGCGCACCGAGCGCATGACCTCGAATTACGGCAAGAAATTTATTGGAACCGAGGATTGGCGGTATAACATGGCCTATTACCTGTTGACGGAGGCGTTGTACCGGGTGGAGCGGAGCCGCCGTCAATGAAAACAACCGACAAAAGGGAGCGAGCCGAAAAGGAGGCGAAACCCGTTAAAACGAGCGAGCCAAACCATAATAGGGAACCCGTAAAAGATGAGCGAGCCGAGATATGTGTGGAAACCGAGAGCAGCGAGCGAGCCTAATGAGATGATGAGACCGAACTAATCGAGCGATGAATAAAACCGCAGAAGACATCGAAATCGCATTGGCCCGGCATTTTGATACCCGCCGGAACCTTATGATTCCTAACGCGAGTTGGGGGTTCGGGTTCCGGCACGAGATCGACCTCTTGATGATCTCAAAATCCGGGTATGTCACGGAAATCGAGATCAAGGTCTCGAAGTATGATCTCAAACGCGACCAGAAGAAGCAGCACGGCCACGGTGGGCCGAGGATCAAAGCCGTCTATTTCGCGATGCCATCCGCGATGGCGCGATGGATAGAGTTCGTCCCGAAGGACGCGGGTGTCCTCGTGGTCACGAGCGCGGGGAAGGTGTTCGAGATCGCGAAGCCGAAGCGCAATATGAACGCGAGGCCATTTAGCGAGAGCGAGCGCGTGGACGTGTTGCGGGGTCTGGCGCTCCGGTATTGGGACTTGAAGCGAAATATTTGGGAATGGAGAACCAGACAGCGAAACATCGGGGGTGGAGATGGCGAAGACGAACTTGTTCATGACCGTGGGACTGCCGCGATCGGGTAAATCGACGTGGGCGAGGGAGCAGTCACAACGGCAT
>JAKQEE010000081.1 GCA_029558635.1 Pseudomonadota bacterium
TTTAAAGCCCTGACCCCACAAGGCCCCTGCCCCCACAATGCGGAAACTTAAACACCCCCGGCCCCCCCAGGCCTGACCCCCAAAAAGTTGAAAAACGCTAATTTTAAAGACCTGACCCCCGATAAATGTAGTCGAAAGATGACGTGACAATCTTACTTGCTTCGACTATGATCGAAACTATGGACAATTCAAGAAGCGATATAGCCCCATTTGTCGACAGAGAACGATACATGAGCGCTATCGAAGCGTTCATCGATCGGCCTGTGGTGAAGGTGCTCAAAGGAATGCGCCGCGTCGGTAAAAGCGTCATCATGCGACTGCTGATCGAAAGACTGATCGACCGCGGCGTCTCCGGCGCCAACATCCTTTACATCAACAAAGAGTCACTGGTCTTCGACGCGATCAGAGACTATCGCGACCTGTACCGTTACGCCGTGGACTACTTCAAGAATGGCGCCGCCAGAGGAGCCTCCGCCACGACGGCCACATCAGCAAGCGCCTCCGCCGCCGGCCGCCGAACGTATATTCTGATCGATGAAGTTCAGGAGATCGAGGGCTGGGAAAGGGCGGTCGCCTCATTTCTGGCGGACGGCCTGGGAGATGTCGTGATCTCCGGCTCCAATGCCGGCCTCCTGTCCTCGGAGCTGGCCACGCTGCTCAGCGGGCGGTACGTGGAAATCCCCGTTTATCCTCTGACGTTTCGTGAATTTATGACCTTTCGCAACGCGAAGCGGGACGGGGGGGATCGGACGGATACGGCGGCAGAGGCGGAAAATGAATTCAAGAACTATCTGAGATACGGTGGCCTTCCAGGCATCCATCAGTTGCCGGCCAATGACGATGTCCTGTTCAGCTATCTGAACGCCGTATTGAACACCATCCTGTACAAGGATGTGATCACTCGACACAAAATCAGGGATGCATCGATCTTCGACAAGCTGGTGAGATACCTGTTCGATAATGTCGGCAACATCACGACCGCCAAGAGGATCGCGGATTATTTCAAATCCCAGCGAATCAGGACCTCTGTGGACACGATTTTGAACTATATCAGCTATGTCGAAGCGAGTCTGCTGATCGACAAGGCGCCGCGGTATGACATCAAAGGGAAGCGGCTCCTGGAGCTCGGAAGGGGGTGGGGTCAGGTCTTTAAAATTAGCGTTCCGTGGGGTCAGTTCCGTGGGGTCAGGTCTTTTAAATTAGCGTTGCGAAGCAATGCTGATTTAAAAGACCTGACCCCACAAGGCCCCGATTTTAAAGCCCTGACCCCACAAGGCCCGGAAACGTAAACACCCCCCGGCCCCCCCGGCCTGACCCCCAAAAAGTTGAAAAACGCTAATTTTAAAGACCTGACCCCCAAAGCTTCACTTGCTAATGCCTGAAAGAAGCTTCATAATCAAACTCAGTGCAACCGCATTCATCTTCGTATATTTTGTTACCGAAAGAGGCAATGTAGGTAAATTCGTTGCCAAATTAAATATTATACGGAACGGAAAGTATATTGAAATTGCACGTTATGACAGTGGACTCCACGAACCGCATCTTGATATCATCGGACCGGACGGCGAGAAAAGGCGCATTATCGATTACAGTATCCTTGAGAACGATCAGGCCCTAAATGTGGCCATTCAGGATTTTAAAAACAATTGGAATGTTTACATAGAGAGGTGGGACAAATGGCGCGAAGAAAAAAAATGAACGCCGAAGAAATGGAAAAATGGTTGTTGAGCCAAGGCGCTATGCCCGTCACCGAGGAGATGAAGAAAGAGCCTTGGTATGCGGAAGTGTCGAAACTCCCCCCATGTATGACGCAGGAAAAGAAACAACCAGCCGATTGCCAAAAAGACGCCGCCAAACGCTAAAATGCAAGACCTGACCCCCAAAAAGTTGAAAAACGCTAATTTTAAAGACATGACCCCCAAAAACTGACCCCCAAAATGCAAATAAAATGTGAGGCATTGTTATGCAGCGAGTCGTTATCCATGTCAAAGATGACACGAAAATGAACGCTTTAATGAGCGTGCTGAACGAAATCAGTTTTATCGAGATTGAGCAAGAGAAGAAAAAAACGCTTGGTAGATCGAAACAAGCCGATTTGAGGAAGCTTTTTGGCCTATGGAAGGATCGG
>JAKQEE010000130.1 GCA_029558635.1 Pseudomonadota bacterium
GGATTATAGCATCCGACAGATTTTTCTAAGAGAGGCGGGCCGGCCGCCCGTTTCGGTGTTTGATAAGACTATCGGAGGTCAACATGGCCATCATCAGCGAGACAGACCGCCGCCGCATCGAAGAGGAGGAGCGAATCCGTGAGCAGATCCGGTCCAAGTATCTCCGCAAATGGATCTTGATTCCCGCCGGGGTGTTGGCGTCCGTGCTGATTCTCGTCTTCGGCGTGATCCCTGGGATCTACAATCTGATCCGGGAATCCGAAGCCGAAGCGAAGGCGACGGAAGCCCAACGCCTCGCGGAGGCCGAAGCCAACCGCCGCTTTGCGGTCGCGATGTTGCGGGAGATGTCCGCGGCAGAAATTTCCGCCAGCGCCCGGACCCCTCCACGCTCTTTTGTGCCGGTGACAGAGCTGGCTAGGATGGGCTTGATCGACCCGGAGTTTGCCAAAGAAGGCTACGTCTACAAGGGGTTCGTTTTCAAAACGGAGCTTGCCGACACCGCCCGGTACAAGCTCTGGGCCATCAACCGCCAGAACGACCAGGAACGCTACTATATCGGCCTTTCCTGCATCGTCTTTGACAAAGACGACAAAGTCGTCGAATGGCAGTAGGGCAGGGGAGTGCACCCTGGTTCTTGCCTGTCCGCCGCCCCTTCCGGCCGGATATCCCGCGGGAAGGATCAGCTCGAGGCCAAGCACAGCGGGACGCTCACGGATGCGAAATGTCGGCAGATCCGGATGACTGCCTCACCGGATGACTATGTGGCCTTCCGGCACCAGGCGGACGAGATCGAGGCCCGGCTCCAGGACGCCGCCAAACGTCCGGGCCAGGTGAATTGAAATATATAATCAGGGACTGAACATCGTAGCCTTATTGAGGAGAAGCTACAGTGGATAGAGACAGGAATCAACAAAAGGGGAATACTAGTCCCTCGGTTGATGACATTCTAAAAGGCAGTGCCCACGTTTTAACGATTTTTAGACCAAGTGCCATAAACGATTTAAAACTCTTTTTAAAACGAGGAAGGCCGTATCTTAATTGCTTTGCTACCGGACGGGAACGCCCCGCAAAACCCGAAGAGATTGTTCGGCAGCTTTACGTTAAGATGCTGATGGATGACTACGGTTACCCTGCCGAGCGCATTGCCATCGAAAAGCCTGTCCAGTTCGGGTCCGCTGTCCACGAGAAGGCAGCGGACATCGTAATCTGGGACAAGGACGACCCCAATACGGCCTTCATCATCATCGAATGCAAGAAGCCCAAGCGCGCCGACGGCTTGGAACAACTGAAGAGCTACTGCCACGCCGAAGGCGCGCCGATTGGCGTATGGACGAACGGTGGCGAAACGATCATCCTTCACCGGCAGGACCCGAACTTCTTCCGCAACCTGACCGACATCCCGAAGGCGTCACAAACCCTCTCTGAAGTCTTGGCCGAGCGCTGGACCCTTACCAACCTTGCCGAGCATAACGTCCTGGTCAAAGAACAAACGACTCTGAAAAAGATCATCCTGGACATGGAAAACTTGGTCCTTGCGAACGCTGGCGTTGACGCCTTCGAGGAAGTCTTCAAGCTCATCTATGCCAAGCTCTACGACGAAGCCAGCGCCGCCCAGGGAGGCAAGCAGACCCGCTACCTTCAATTTCGGGTCGGCGGCGCGACTCCCCGCGAGTTCAAGGACAAGATTAACCAACTGTTCGACGCGGCCAAAGGCAAGTGGCCCGGCGTCTTCCTCGAAGGCGAACACATCGACCTGACTCCGGAGCACCTGATTACCTGCGGCTCTGCCCTCGAAAACGTCAAGCTGTTTAACTCAAATCTCCAAGTGATTGACGAAGCCTTCGAGTACCTTTCCGTTGAAGTCGGCAAGGGCAAGAAGGGGCAGTATTTCACGCCGCGCCATGACATCGACATGTGCGTTAAGATGTTGAACCCGACCCTTGACGAATACGTCATTGACACCGCCGCCGGCTCGTGCGGCTTCACTGTCCACACGATCTTTCACGTCTGGGGCAACGAGTTCACAGCCAACGGTCCCGCTTCGTGGCAAGCCGAATATGCCCGCGAGCGCGTCTTCGCCATCGACTTCGACGCCCGTTCGATCAAGATTGCCAAGGCCTTGAACCTCATTGCCGGCGATGGTCGGACGAACGTCTATCGTGCCAATACCCTCGACCCCCGAGGCTGGCCAGATGAAGTCAAGGTCGGGCTTCGTCCCCGGCTCGCCCGCTTCCCGCGCGACGCCGAAAGGGACCGCTGGAACCGGGAGAATTTCCGCTACTTCGCCTTCGACGTACTGCTGACCAATCCGCCCTTTGCCGGCGATATCAAGGATTCACGCATTCTTCATCAGTACGAACTTGCCAAGAAACCCAAGGGCGGCAAGTGGCAAACGAAGGTCGGGCGCGACATTCTCTTTATTGAGCGCAACCTTGACTTCCTGCGGCCCGGCGGGCGCATGGCGATTGTGCTTCCCCAGGGACGCTTCAATAACACGAGCGATAAGCCCATCCGGGACTACATCGCCCAGCGCGCCCGCATTCTCGCCGTGGTCGGGCTTCACGGTAACACCTTTAAGCCCCACACAGGCACTAAGACCAGCATCCTTTTCTTGCAGAAATGGAACGAAGACCCGGATGCCGGGCCGCTCTGCCCGCGCTGCGAAGACTACCCCATCTTTTTCGCCACGAGCCAGGCCGGCGGCAAGGACACGTCCGGTGAATACGTGTACCTGTCAGACGACAAGGGACGACGGCTTTACGACCTGCACGCCCACCCGATGGTTGACCATGACCTTTTCAACCTACGCGCCGCGCTTGCCGACCAACGCGACCAGCGTTTGAGCGCCGCCCGGACGGAGAAAGAACGCGCCGCAATCCGCGCCGCCTACGAAGCGAAACTTCCCTTTGTCCCCGACCGCCCAAGCATTGCCGACGCCTTCCGCGAGTGGGGCAGGGAACAAGGCTTTGCCTTCTGCAAGGGGGATGTCGAATAATGGCCGTGTGGAGCGTCATAGACTTCGGAAGCTTGTTTCAGGGCGTAGATATTGCCGCTGAGCACTATCATCCCGACAAGCTCTCAGCCCTGAAGGACTTGCAGAAAAATGGTGGAGAGTTGGTGTGTTCCTTTGCGTCAAGCGCTCGTGTTCACGCGGGCTCGAATATTCTAGATGGTATCCCGGTCTTTGACCTTGGAGCTGCGACATCACACATTCTGGACGCGGGCCAGGCAATCAAGGACGAACGAGTAAGCGTCAAGAAGATGGTTCGTGCTGGTGACGTTCTAATTTCGCGTCTTCGTTCTTACCTTCGACAAGTTGCCATTGTTCCGCCCGTGATCAAACAAGCGGCGGTTTCAACAGAGTTCATCGTCCTTCACCAAAAGGAACAACGGAATATCGCATTCCTTATGCCCTTTTTGCTTTCTGCCCCTGTTCAGACCATACTTGCGTGGAGTCAGGATGGAAACGAGCATCCCCGCTATAATGAGGCTGTTCTGCTGGGCCTCCCCATTCCTAACTCGGTGCTAGACCTTTCCGATTCTCTCAACACCCTAGTGGAAGCAGCTCAGCAAAAGGCATCACAAGCGCGCGACGTGTTTCAAGAAGCTGAAGCAATCCTAACCGCCGCCCTTGGCCTTGACCGTGTGGATTTGACCCCGCGATTGTTCTACGAAGACACCTACGCCCACGCCGCTAGCGCCGCGCGTTTCGATGCGGAATACTATAGCCCGCGAATGCAAAACGTGATTAATACTCTCTCCGCCGGCGGGAAGACAATTGGTGACGTTGTGTCGCTGATGAAGCGGCGGTTTAAGGCCATTCCAGGCAAGCCCTTCGACTACATTGAAATTGCCGACATCGGTACCGCTGGAACCGCCGGAAGCAACACCGTTGCCGGCGAAGACACTCCCAGCCGGGCAACCTGGATCGTCAAACCGGGCGATATCATCACAACAACCGTGCGCCCCATTCGGCGTTTGTCTGCAATCATTCTTCCTGAACAGGATTGCTTTGTATGTTCATCCGGGTTCGCTGTCCTGCGCCCGCGCGATATCGAACCCGAACTTCTGTTAACATATCTTCGCCTACCATTGGTCGCCGAACTTCTAAACCTTCACACAACAGCTTCCATGTATCCCGCCATTTCAACCGCCGACCTTCTCCGCGTTCCTTTACAGATACCCGATGAACGAACGCGCACAACGATAGCTTCAAAGGTAAGAGATTCTTTGGATTCACGTGCAGAATCTATCCGCCTGCTTGATGAAGCAAAAAACATGGTTGAGAATGCTATTGTCTCGTAACAAAAACATTTTCCGACCTAAATCGAATTGTTGATTTTGGGCGTTCTACCAAGACAATCAGACGCCTTGTCTGAACAATAAGCGAGAGGCTTTTTAAAGAGTAGGGGCGTTCTTTCCGGTTGAATGGTTCTATTTCATCTTCAATTTGCCAAACCGATAGACCGCCACGACCTCATTGGTCCGATAGTCGCGCAAATCGAAATTGATGTATTTGGCTTCTCCTGTCATCAAAAAACAGTTGATCGTGTCAGCGAAATTTTGCTTCGTATCGAACGGAACCGTGTAGAAAGTCGGGCCTACCACAACGAGGGGAACTCCCCCTTTGTAATCCAGATTGTATAGAAGTTCAAGCTGCTGTGCTTTTTTTAGTTTGGCTCGGCAATCCTCAAACCGGGCATCGGCGGCGGGTGGCTGAGCGGCTTGCGGGACCGCCGTAGATTGCCCCGGGTCCGGCGGCGCCTGATTCGTTGCCCCTTCCTGTGGCGGTTTTTGATTCAACGTTGTCCAGGGGGTATTCTGCGCTGTCGGTGCGGGCGATGATTGGCGGCGTGGAGAGGAGTCCAAAAGCGGGACGAGGAGTATGACGATCAAACCAATGACGACAATGATAATCGGTACGGCGATGATCAATATACAGGCGTTCCCGATGGAGGATCCTTTCTTCTTTTTCAGCGGTTTGCCACAGTGTATGCAATGTTGCGCATCGGAACTGACCTCCTTACCGCATTCAGGACAACGAACGAGCGCCATGGCCACCCCCTGTAAATCTGATGTTGTGATCGGATTATAACACCCGACAGAATATTCGAAGAGAGCCGGATCGCCATCATCAACCTGGCCATCCATCAGGGGATTGAGCGCGGCATCAGCGTCGTTTCCGCCCGCCGCCCGGACTAGCGGGGCAGGGCTGGGCAGGGGACTTGATGCCGGCGGTACCGTGAACACTCAGTAAGCCGCCCACGCGAAATGTAAATCGATTTTTTACTTGCGTTTATCGGTCCCGTTGGGTGGCGGTTCTGGATGTTCTCCTGTATCCGTATCGTCGCAATTCTTCTCTAGATCCGTATTATCGAACCTGGTATGACGGGCGTCTGACTGCTCATCGTTCGGAGGACCAGCCAGGAGGTCTTTTAGCAGCTTATCCTTAATCTGATCGAAGTGCACAATGGGATTTTGGGGAATGTTGTCTGTAAGCGGTTCCGTGGTCTTCCAATGAATATCCATCAGAACATGCGGTTCATTCGTCGATGAGGAAGGTTGGTTGCTTGCAAATCTGGCACAAGCCTCTTGCCTGTATTCGGGCCTGCCTTTGAAGATGATTAGTGGGTTAATCTGATACTCGCGCGGACCTGTTCTTCGGATCAATGGTGGATTGCACTTTTCCAGTTTTTTAAACAATCGATTTACAGTCGAAAGGTTGATTCCGCTCTCTCTCGCAATCATGCGCTGGTTCATGGGACGCAAGGTAAGAGGGGTTAGTGAGATGATGTTGGTTTTCCGGTGGCGATGCTCAAGTATATAAGCCAACAGGCGGCCGTTATTGGACGGAAAAACTTCAGACAGTATGTGTAATAAATTGGGCAGCCAGATCTTTTCAAATTTCGTGTCCACGACGGTTGGGAATTTACGTTGACCAACGATGTTTTCTTTCGGATAGAATTTTTCCTCTGTACGCCAAATTGAGCGGAAAGTGTTGTCGATGATTGGTCGGCCTAATGGCTGTTTCTTTTTTTGATTGTTTTTGTCTTTTTTTCTTGCCATATACAGGAACACCACAACTAGTTTATAAAATCTTTCATTAGATTCATTTAGATACCATTTTAACAAAATAAATGATTCTGAATAACCCTAATTAGATATGTTACGGATAAAAATTTCAAAAAATGGGGTCATTGCTCTGCAATGACCATGTTCGCTGCGCTCAAAAAACAAAGCTCGCTATTCTCGTTTGTTTTTCACAGATTAGATGCACTATCTTAAATCGACAATCTTTTTTTCTCTTTTTATGATGATGATTACCTCGCTTTGCTCGGTAATCGTTGTCTCGCTACGCTCGACAATGCCATTTTTTGAAATTGAGTATTGTATATAAAGAAATTCCTTTTATGGGAGATATATACGTTGGTTATTGGGTACTAGGTGAACGGAATATGAAACGTGTGTAGAGTCGCAATCCCCTATAGTTGTGTCCTTACTTTGGATCTAATCGATTTGTCAGGGGGTATGAAGCGAGACTGTTTACAGACACACCATACTTCATGGTTGGATGAATCTGACCATGATCATTAGTGTTTGGATTTGCTGTTGATATGGTTGTTTTTCTCTCTTTCTGAGACTGCTCAAACAAAACAACAAAAGGAGAAACAAAAATGTTTAGCACCAGCTTGGCTGTGTGCCTGGCCGACGTGTCTTCATCGTCGTCTTGGCAGATTGTTGCGGATCGTCAATTCGTAAAGGATTTACGCAGCCTCAACAAGGAGATCCTGCAACGCCTTTTTAGGGCCATTCGTGAGATTGCTAGATCAATGGGTGAGCACCCGAACAGAGCAATTGTTCCCGTGAAGAACAGCGATGGCATACTGCGCTACCGGGTAGGTGAGCGCCGACTACTGTTTGTTCCCGACAGTGATTCCCGCCAGATTCGCTTAGTGTCGTTTTGCGGCCGCGACTGCTGCTATGCGCGGCTCAAATAACCACATCAAGCCCGATACATAAGAAAACAAACAAATTAACAGGAGGTTGACACTATGCCCCCACCGATCTTTGTCCTGATCGTTCTGATCCGATTTTTGACCGTACTGGTCTTGGTCTTGTACGCCGCCATGGTGTGCGATGGCTATCCCACCCTAGCCGGAATTCTCGGGCTGAACTCTTGTTCGTCGGCGTTCCGCCCTCTGTTCTCACTTTGGTTCGTGTTCTCGTTCGGTATCGCCTTCTTGGTGATTGAGCACGCCAGTAATGTGCACATCGCTCGACTGGCCAGCAAACACGCAGATGTGGATGACCACAACGAAGGAGGAGAGTAATGATCACTTACATCGGTTTGTATCATCCTTGGAGAGGCGGCACAAACCCTGATTTTGATGCATTTAGCGCCAACATCCTAGAGCTGAAAAGAGGCAACATGGTTGAGCACTTCGCGGACATGTTGTGCCGTTACGTCGACGCCTCAACTCTGGACGTGGTGTGCATTGTGCCGTCGCATTGTGCAAATGGTGATGGCAACGGCATTCGCCATGTGGCGTCGTCGCTGTCGAAAAGACTGGGTCTCTGTGATGCATGCCGTTGCCTACACCGACACACCACCATCAACAAATTGGCGAACGGCGGATGCCGCAACGTTGATGTCCATTTGCGTTCTATAATGGTGTGCGATGCGTCTGCCATCCGAAACAAACGCGTGCTGCTCCTGGACGACGTCACAACAACCGGGAACAGCTTG
>JAKQEE010000131.1 GCA_029558635.1 Pseudomonadota bacterium
TTTGACGACGTTTCCAAGAGGGATTTCCCCGATGAAGATTGAGCGCGTTGACCCGACCCCGGAGGATTATTTGCTGCGCCAGGCGCGGGAAGATGACGCCCGTGTAACCGGGAAAAAGCTGGTTGAGCCGGTGCATCATTATCGCAACACGCAAACAGGACAGCTCTATTACGCCTTGTACGGTTGCATCGGCTGGCCGAATGTTATCTCCGACAAGCCCAAAGCGGCCAATCGGCCCGGTTATCTGGCGATTGTGGGGATGATCAAGGGAAAACGGCCCGCGGAATCGGCCTACATTCAACTGCTGGCGGAGGCCGAGAGTCATAGCATAGGCGTTTTACTCGATGAAATGGTCAGATTGCGGTCCGAATACGGTTTTGGTCTGCATCCGTCTTTGCTTTCCTCTTGGTATGGCGACCAGGAGCGTTTTGTCATGGAGATAGCGGCGCGGAATGATGCGCTGATCAAATCCGGCGGGGACCGGCAGGCGATTCTCATTCACACGCCTCTGGATTTCTACGATGTGAAGGCTTTTGACTTATATGTCAGGGCCCTCACCGAGGCGCTGAGCAACCGGAATCAGAGGCTATTTTATGGCGGGAACGAGATTTTGAAGAATCGCGTCGGGGAATATTCCGAGAAAGACCCGGTTATTGTGGGCATGGGCGGTCTGGTTTACTCGCTTACGTTGTCAATGCCGTGGATGGATATGGTGCAGGAGAACGCATTTAACGTGGAGGAAGGATAAAATGAATATTTACGAAGTTTTGTTGGTAATGCTGGCCGTGGTGATGATTGCGCTGGTATTTGTAGTGGTGGGCGGATGGCTGGTGTTCCGCAGCAAGGCGCAGCCGGGAGAGGGTTTTATTGTTCAGCCCAAAGGCCAGGCGTTTACAATTCCCGACGCCACGGATGCCGCGAATTTTCCGGATCATGAACCGTCGGATGCGGAATTGCAAATGGCGCAAAGAGCGGATGAGTTTTGGAAAGGATTGAGAAATGAAAGTTAAATGCCCGAATTGTAAAAGAATATCCTTTGAGACAACGGCACATTACGACCCGAACGCCAGCGTTCGCGGCCATTTTGTCCGCTGCCTGTTGCCATATCAGATTGACTGGCTGTGTTCATCCACGACACATGCGGCGGAGATGTGCTGCCCGGAATGTCTGGCGCCCCTGGTGGTCAAAGGGAAGTTGCTGGTGGTGGAGGATAAGCCGGTTGTGGAAGAAGTGAAACCGGCAGAGCCGGAGACTGTACCTGAACCAACTGAACCGGCAATTCCTGAACCAGAACCTGCAAAGGTTTATGTCTGCGATGTTTGCGGCAGGGAACTGAAGACGCCCGCGGCGCTTTCGCGGCATAAGACGGTGCATAAAAAGGAGGAAGCAGCCAATGGATGAACGATGGAATCTAAACCTAATCCCGCCGAAAGGCCATGCGGATGTGGCTGATTTTGCCTATAAATTGTTTGAAATCGCCAAGAATGAAAAGGAACGGCTGGGCAAACCTGCCTCTTTCCTGAACAATTATGCATTGTACCGCGGCTTTCAGGGTAGAGGGCAGCAAACCGGGCGCAAGGGGTATAAGCAGCAAACCCAAAATATGACGCCAATTAACCTGTATTTTGCCAATGTGGAGCGCACCGTGAGCGTTATCACTTCCCGCAATCCGACCGGAGAAGTTGTGGACCTGGACGGGGCGAATGACGGCAGCGAGGAAATTCTGTCCACGCAGCTCAAGAAGTGGTGGAAGGACACGGAGCAGCTTGCCAAAACACGGCAAAGCGCACGGTCGATGGAAGTGTATGGCATATCGGCGGAAAAGCCTTTCTGGGATAAAGACAACCTTCGCCCGGATGTCATGGTGACGGACCCGTTTCAGTTGTTCCCGGCGCCGGGATATTACAACGACCTGGCCATCGAAGCGCCGTTTGTCTGCTATGCCTATGTCGATTTTATATCAGAGATTGAGCGCCAATTCGGGGTGAAGGACATTTTACCTGATGAAGCCTATGATCTCATGGGAAGTGTCCGCGAGGAATACAAGTCCAATGTCAATTTGATTTCCCACTCCATCGGGAATTACGCCGATCCGATGACAGTCCGGAAAGCATCTGAAAGCGGAGTCTCTAAGCAAGTGGAGCGATGCCTGGTCATTGAGGTGTGGGTGCGTGACAGCCGCGAAAAGAGGCAGGAAACACCCATAATGGCGACGGATGGCGGAGAGGGCTTCCTTCCAGCAGTGGATGAAAACGGCAACCCGCTCGTAGAAGTCAAAAAGGTGAAGGTTTATCCGGATGGCGTGCGCAAGATTACCATCACAAAAGGGAAAGATGGTTATGTCGTTCTGGATGATTGCGCCAATCCGAATATCAACTGGGGGCAGGATACGGCGATTTCCCAGACAACCTATCCCTGGGGACGGTTTCCGGTTTATCATGTCAACTCGTATCGGGATTTGATTTCCGTCTGGGGATTCTCCGCCAGCGAACAGGTGGGCGACCTGATCCTGAAGATCAATCAGATTATCAACAAATTGATGTCCTATGTGGTCAACGTCATGGCTCCTCCGCTGATTGTGCAGCAGCATTGCGGAATTACGCGGGAGATGATCGAGTCCAGTCTCCAGAAATCCGGACGGCTGATCCTGATGCCGACAACGCCTAACGCTCGCATTGAGTTTCTCCAAATCCCCAATCTTCCGGCAACCTTCTTTCAGGTGTTGGATTTAGTCACGAAATTCTTTGACCGGATTTACCAGATTGAGGAGGCGGATCGTGGCGTCAATCCGACGGGAGTAATTGCCGCCTCCGCGATTGTGGCGCTTCAGGAACGAAACGCCATTGTCATGCAGGCGAAAACGTCGGCAATCGACGGATTGGCTGAACAGCGGGCAAAGTGGGCAATCGGGCTATGGCAGAATTTCGGCATTGAGCCGGATAGTGTCAATATCGGCGGCAGCACACAGCAGTTCGTTCCGGCGCAGTTCGCTGGCAGGCGATTCAATTATGTTGTGGAGTCCGGTTCCACTACTCCGCGCACTTCATTACAGCAGCAGGAAGAAGCCAAGTGGCTTTACATGAACAAAGCTATTGATCGTAGGGATTTGCTGGAGTCGCTACGTTGGCCGAACTGGAAGCAAATTGTCGAGCGCACGGCGGAAGGGCAGCTTGGCCAGGCTATGCAAATTCTGATTGAGGCCGGATTGCCTCCGGAAGTCGGACAGCAAATTTATCAGCAGTTAATGATGAACCAGGGCGGACCGGGTGATGCCAATACAAAGGTTATCGGCAACACGCCACAGGGCGGGCAGCAAGTCGCCCAACCGCCTAGACCAACACAGGGGGTGTAAGATGCCTATTTATCAATATGATTGCCGATGCGGAAAACAATACGAGGTGTTTCACAAGATCAACCGGGTGCCGAAACGCCATAGATGTGATTGTGGCTGGCTCGCTAAACGGGTAATTCCATCTTCCGGCGGTATTCAGTGCGATTCGGTCAACGACGTGAAATGGCTGCCGTCTGCCTGTCAGACCTTGCAGCGTCACGGAGAGCCACCGCTACAGTCACGGACGGAATACCGGAGATATTTGAAGGAAAACAATCTGATTTGCAAAGGATAAAACGTGCCCGACAACGAACAGAAAATCGAATCTTTGTCCAAAGCGGTGAAGAGCAAAATAAAATCCTTGACAAATTCGGTATATGTGGGAAAATGCACCATAATTGTTGAGGTCAATATCGGACAAGGCGGCATTGCCGACGCCTTTATTTCGATGCAGACCAAGGAGAGACACGATATTTTCATGAAATAACGGATTCTGAATAGTCCTCGTAAAGAGGTTACTTGACGGCCCGGATTCTTGACCAGACGCTCTAACGTCTGCCAGGAGTCCGGGTTTTTTTATTTTTAACCCTTTGGACACCCGAAGTCGAGAGCCGGGCAACCGGATACCCTCAATGACCGAGGCCGAAGAGAAAGAGAGCGGAAAAATGGAAAACCAGCAAGATGCACAAAACCAGGAGGCTGCGCCGATTATCCCAGGCACAACCTACAAGTCCATTGAAGATGTGGCCAAAGCCCTGCAGGAAAAGGATGCGATGATTGCCCGGCAGGGGAATGAAGTCGGTTTGTTGCGCACGCAACACAGCACATTGATGCAGGCGATGGAGAAGCTATCGGCTGGAGGGCAGGGCAAGCCGGAAGCGCAAGCAGTCAAGCCGGACTATCAAACGGAAATCGCCACGGTGGATCAGGCGATTGATAAGCTTGATCCCATGTCCGATTCCTATCAGAGCGAACTGCGCAATTTAATCGCCAAACGAACGGATTTGGTTGCGTCCATTCAGCATGAGAAAACCCTGAATGCGGCGTCGGAGTATTTCAAGAAGGAACTCAATGAACGCGACGCCCGGATGACGAAGCAGAAGTGGTTTGAAGAGAACCCTTCCTTTAACACGCCGGAAATGCAGGCGAGAATCCAAGAGTATATCGCCCGCGACAAGACAGGGATGGCCGATCCGCTATCCGCGTTTCGGGAAATTGAACGCGACGACGCCCGAATGGAAGCACAAAGGCTGGCCAAGGAAAACGAGGAATTTCAAAAGTTATTGAAGTTGAAAGGCGGGCGCGATGAAGCCGGGAGAGTAATCACCAAAGGTCAGAGTCCCGCAACACAATCTAAACCACAAAAAGCCACGGGCAAAGATTTAGATAACGGCATGAGAGCGATTCTGATGAACATGCCCTAATGCCCGTATATAAGAAATAAGGAGAAAAATCATGAGTTTACTTAATCAACTGAATGCAACAACTGAATATTATTGGATGAATACTGAACCGCAGGACATTGTGAATAAAGCGTCCGCTCTGCTTTGGAAATTGATGGGCAATGCTCTGGAACGCGATAATTGGGAAGTTAAACCGCATGAAACCGTTGATGGCGGATTGATGATCAAAGTTCCTCTGGAATACACTACTTCCAATTCTGGCGCGTATGGCGCGACTACTGTTATCAACCAGTCCAAAAAGAGCATCATTGACGCTGCTCGTTTTCGCTGGGCTGGCGTTTATGGGTCAAACACTCTGAATCTGGACGATTTGACGCAGAATACTGGCACGGAAGCGGTCATTGATTTGACCAAGAAATACATGAAATCCATCATCAAAGCGGCCCGCGTGAAGATGGCCGCCGATGTGATTGCAGCAGCCGCGACCAGCGATAATATCAACGGTCTGGGCGATCTGTTCAATACCACGACCTCCACCGAATACGGTTCGATTGACGAGGACGAGATGAGCGATTGGAAGGCCAATGTCATTACTACGGCGGAAGCGATTTCCTTCGAGGTTTTGCAGAAGGTTTTCCGCACACCGAACATGGGGGACATTAAGGATTTCCTGCCCAATTTCATTGTCACCACGCAGCTCTTGAAAGACGGCTATGAACGGTCTCTGCATCCGCAGCAGCGTTACATGGACGCCAAAGCGGTGGAAGCGGGCTGGGACAATATCACGCACAAAGGCGCTCCGATTGTGGCCGATACCGGAGTTTCGGCCGGCTATCTCTATGCGCTAAACCTGAATTTCCTGATGCTTCGCAGCCACAAGGATTACAATTTCACAACACCGGTCTGGAAAGACAAGAGTGTTCTTGGGCAGCCCGATACCATTACAGCGGATTCTCGTTGGAGAGGTAACCTGATTTGCACCAATCGGAAGATGCATGTTCTTCACACGAACCTGACCGAACCGACGTAATAGCGTTTTAACTGGGGGAGGCGCAAACCGCCTCCCTTTAACCCTTTAAGCTGTCCTGGCGTTGTTTGAGGCTGGGAGAAAGGACAAACAATGAGTAACGAAAGAATTTTATCCGTTGGCGGCAACAGAGCTTCAAGGCCGATTAGCGATTTTCTGCTTCAGGAGTCCATGACTGGCCCGAAAGCGGGAACTTATTTTGTGGATGGTAATGTATCGGCAACCGGCGACGGTTCGATTGACCATCCTTTTTCCACTCTGGCTGAAGCGATTGCGGCGTCTGACGCGGCCATGGCATTATCGGCTAACCGCTGGTGGGCAAGACGCAACAAGATTTACGCTTGTGGTGATACCTTGACGGAGGATTTGGTTAAATTCCCCACGAAATGCGACATTATCGGCGTCGGTTCTTACGATGCTAATACTCAGCTCGGTCTTTACGGGCATCACGCTCCGGTGGGCGAGTGTTACGGAGCAAGGTTCTATAATGTTCATTTTAAAGC
>JAKQEE010000148.1 GCA_029558635.1 Pseudomonadota bacterium
GCCCTTTAAAAAAAACGTGAAATGAAAAATCAAACAAAGTACGCCCGCGTCCCGCCAAGCGCCGTCCCGCTCGAAGAAACAGTCTTGGGCGCGATCCTATTGGACAAGAATGCCCTGCAAGGTGTCGCGGGCATACTCAAGCCCGAAACATTCTACGATCCCAGGCACGAAAAAATATACCGGTCTATCCTGGCCCTGTACAACCGGATGAACCCGATTGACGCTATGACCGTCATGGAGGAACTGCGGAGAAAAGGCGAATTGGAGGCAATCGGCGGCCCGGCCTACCTTGCCGGCCTGACCATGAAAGTAGCAAGCAGCGCCAATATAGAATATCATTCCAGAATCCTGCAACAACAGGAAATCCGCCGCGCATTAATCCAAGCGGCAATGGTATCGGAGCGCGACGCCTATGACGACAGCATAGACGCTTTTGAGTTACTCGACAAGGTAGAACAATCCATTTTCCAGGTGGGCCAGTCGGTTATGAGGGGAAGCGAACCCGACCGGGCGAAACTTGCCCGCAAAGCACTGGACAACCTTACCGCGATGGCTAACCGAACAGCCGACACTATTGGGATAACAACGGGATTCTCCGGCATTGACAAGTACACGATGGGCGTACAACCCCAGGACCTTTGGATTATCGGTGGCCGTCCGGGCATGGGGAAGACTACATTCGGGGTGTACTTTGCGCTTGCGGCGGCACTGGCCGGCAAACCGGTTGCCTTCTTCTCAATGGGTGACCTTTCGGCGCAGAAACTTGCAGAGAAAATAATTCTCATTATGGCAGGTGTTCCGTTCTTAAATATCAGGAACAAGACGGTAACGCCCGAACAACAGGCGGCAATTGCCCAGGCAACGGAAGCGTTTACGGAATTGCCGCTGAAAATATTCGATCTGTCAATCTTGGCCAGCGCCGACATATCGGCAATTCGGTCATGGTCCAGGAAATTGGTAAGCAGTGGGACTGAATTGATTGTATGCGACTACCTCCAGCAGATCGGACACCAAGACCATAAGGATGCATATAACCGGGTATCAGCAGTAAGCCGTGAGTTAAAAATTCTGGCCGGATCGCTTAATGTCGGGATGATTGTACCGGCGCAATTATCCAGGGCAGTGGAAGGCAGGGGAGGGGACAAGAGGCCGATACTTTCCGACCTTCGCGAGAGTGGACAGATTGAGCAGGACGCCGATATGGTTGCATTCCTTTACCGGCCTGAGTATTACAATGTTAAAGAGGACACGGAAGGTAACTCCACAGCAGGGATAACCGAATTTATAATCGCGAAAGACCGCATGGGCGGCGATCCCAGGCCG
>JAKQEE010000149.1 GCA_029558635.1 Pseudomonadota bacterium
ATCGCCGCATTGCTCGACCATCGCTTTGGCAGTATTGAAAACAATACTCGCCTGATTGATGTCGGCGGCACAGGAGTAGACCTCGGCACCCGCTTCGCCATCGGCGAACAGGAGGTAGAGGGCGATTGCCGCCGCCAGTTCGGACTTGCCGTTTTTCTTGCCGACCTCAACATACGCCGTGCGAAACTGCCGATAACCGTCCTCTCCGACGATGCCAAAAATATCACGAATAATTTGCTCCTGCCACGGCATCAGCTGAAAAGGTTTTCCATACCATTCGCCGGTGGTGTGCTTGAGCATGGATATAAAATTAACCGCAAAATCTGCTCGCCGTACATCGTATCGGCTGGTCGGCAGCATGAGTGGTGTTGGTTTGTATTTGAAATCAGGCATCGTCATCCTCCTTTCGCGCAAAATAAAAGACCCCCGAAGAAGTCATCAAAATCTATCTGTACGAGAGACAGCCCCTTATCGGGGTGTCTGTCTTTCGGTTGTTTCGTGTTTAGTTGTACTTGCTGAGGATGATGGTGTAGACCGCCTTGACTTCGTCACCCGGTTCGATATCCCAGCCCCTGTCATAGCTGCAAAGGTCGCGGGTCTCGCCGAACTTGTGTAGTGTCAGCTTGCTGATTTTGCCGCCGTCGATACCGAACGGAGAGCTTTCCTCATAATGCTTGACCCAGTATTTGTACTTGCTGCCTGTCGATGGGCAGTAGATAATTCCTTCACTCCACATTTTCAAGTTCCCCTGTCAATATCAGATTTGCATATCGCTTGGTGTCCGTGGAAATGAAGTTCGCTAATTCGTTGAATCCCATCTCCATCGCAATTTTGAACACTGCTTTGGTATCAAACATATTCGTGCGCCCCGTGGCCGCCACCTTACGACATTGTGCTTTGACAACCTCGGCTTTGGAAAGCAGTCTGATTTCATCCTCGCCAAAAACTGCTCCGAGATGTGAGCCGCTGTCCCAGATAATGAAAACCGTGCCTGTGTCGTCTACGAAGTCCACCGTTCCCGTGTCGCCGGGTTTCAGCTTGGTGTAGGGGTCAGTCATGGAAATCAGTTCAACACGAGCGCCTTTTTTGTACCTTGCCCTCCGTGCTTCGAGGGCTGCTTTTGATATGAAACTATTCACTGTCTGCCACCTCCATTTTCTTGCCGCCTTTCCAGCTTGAATTGCCTTCAAGTCTTGAAAGTAATATCTTTCGAGCTGCTTTGTACTCGTCGCCGATGAATCCAAGGGAGAGCAGGAAACACCGCATGGCGTATTTCGGGTTTCTGTCGATGTCTTTTTCTCTTGCCGTGATTCGCTTCTTTTCAATTGCAGTTTTGCAAAGCAGGCTGATCAGCGTGGCGTAGGCTTCTGTGTGTTCCGCATCAATCGTTCCTTTAAACCAGGGGAACTGCAGTGTGTCAGCGGTCTGCTTAATCGGCAGGTCATCCGTTCCGATCGACGCCTTGAGAAGCGGGGCTTTGGCATTCACCAGTTTGGAGAGATTGTCGAGTTTCTCAGGTGTAAAGCCGTCAAGGGGTATTTCGATGGTCAGGCGGTCGCTGAGTTCCGTTTGGTATGTGCAGCTTTCGGGTCCAGTCGCCAGCTCATCGTATTCTTCGGTGACTGCCTTGAAGCTGTGCAAACCGCAAAGGTTAGCGACCAGCTCCCGGTTGTCCTCGCCCGTGACTGTGCCGGTCTTGTCGATGTGGTAGCCGCCAACCTCGTAGGCGAATGTCGGCGCTCCGAGGTAATTGGTCGGGGCGTTAAGTTCATGACTGATGGCTGCGACCAGTGTCTTACGTTCATGGCCTGTTACGTTGTAAGAAAGTCTCATGCTCGTTTCCTCCATTTTCCTTGATTTTGCAGGGGTTTTGTCCTCCGTGCACTACATATATCACTCTGAACGCCTTTATTAGCAAGCTTTTATGTGATAATAAATGCACCGAATATCAAGGAAATACAGCCCCTTGTTATTGTGTGTATGACACAATGCCGCTGAGAATAAAATCATACTTGGAAGAGCCACATAACACTTTTGACTATATTAAAGCCACCTCTTTCACGAGGTCGGCATATTGGAATACCTTGCCGTCACGCTCACAGGTGATATCCTCGCCACCGTTTTGCTTGTACTCGGCATACCTGCGTAAAATGACCGAAGCATATTTCTCGTCCAATTCGAGCATGTAGCAGGTGCGGTCAAGCTGCTCGCAGGCGATGAGCGTCGACCCGGAGCCGCCGAAAGTGTCCAGCACGATGGCGTTTGCCTGACTGCTGTTGGCAATAGGATATGCCAGCAGGTCGAGGGGTTTGCTTGTCGGGTGATCGGCGTTTTTCTTTGGTTTATCGAAGTTCCAAATGGTAGTCTGCTTACGGTCGGAATACCACTTGTGTTTGGAGGTATTCTTAAAGGCATACAGCACCGGCTCGTGCATTTGCTGGTAATCACCCCGACCAAGCACGAGGGCATTTTTCACCCAGATGCAAGTCGTGGAGTAATGAAACCCCGCGTCCACACAGGCACGAAAGAAGTTCACCTTCTCCGAATCCGAATGGAAGCAGTAAAAAGCCCCGCCATCGGCGAGGTTTTCATAAAGATTCTTAAACGCCGACAGTAAAAAGATGTAGAATTGTTCTGCCTTCATGCTGTCGTTCTTGATTTTTAGTCCGCTCACAGATTCAAAGCTGACGTTGTAAGGGGGATCGGTCAGCACAAGATTGGCTTTGCGACCATCCATCAGCTTCCTGACAGTTTCCGATACCGTGGCATCGCCGCAAATGAGTCGGTGCCGTCCCAGCGTCCAAACATCTCCGGGTAAAACAAAAGCCGCCTGTTCAAGGGCGGCTGTCAAGTCGAAATCGTCGTCAGCTACGTCCCCGCCGGGGTCGGCGAAGAGTTTTTCAATCTCGTCGGCGTCAAAGCCCGTAATTTCGAGGTCGAAGCCGAGCTCCTTGAGGTCGGCAAATTCCAGAGCTAAAAGTTCCTCGTCCCATCCGGCATTGAGTGCCAGTCTGTTGTCAGCAAGAATATACGCCCGCTTCTGGGCTTCGGTCAGATGCTCCACAAACACGCAGGGGATTTCGGTCAAACCTTCGGCTTTGGCGGCGAGGACACGACCGTGTCCTGCAATAATGTTTAATTCTTTGTCCACGATGATAGGGGATACAAAGCCGAATTCCCGTAGACTTGAGCGTAGCTGTAGAATCTGCTCCTTGGAGTGAGTGCGGGCGTTACGTGAATACGGAATAAGGCTATCAACACTAACCAATTCAAATCTGTTTGTGATTTTCATAGTGCCACCGCCTCTTTGTATAAGTCATTATTGGTTCTCGCAAATTCCCCATGTAATAAAACAGCGGCTCGGTCATATACCGTAGCCGCTTCTTTTGAGGTAGTGTAGAGTCCCAAATACACGCTTTTGCCGTTTCCAGCTCGGATATCTGCACGAT
Organism: Pseudomonadota bacterium; assembly: GCA_029558635.1. Lineage (GTDB taxonomy): Bacteria > Pseudomonadota > Alphaproteobacteria > Micavibrionales > Micavibrionaceae > UBA1573. The sequence goes on from JAKQEE010000149.1 coordinate 3,450, forward strand.
ATTTGCCTAATCGACCGACGTAAGATACCCCTTTGTAGCCAGTCCGATTGTTCGAGTTGAGTTTTCGGTTTCGTATATTTTCTTCCGGCAAACAAACGCGAAGATTACTTTTTCGGTTATCGAGTTTGTCACCCGATATGTGGTCGACAAAGACATCACGACCACAATCAACGGCATCCATTATTAGACGGGCAAGGTATATTTGTCTGCCCTTTGCTTTTGTCTTTACATAGCCTTTCTTGTCAAC
>JAKQEE010000150.1 GCA_029558635.1 Pseudomonadota bacterium
GGCGCAAATGAGGGCCGTTTCATGCTGCAACTGCTCGAAGGAATCACACCTAAGTTCATCGGCTTCATATTGCCCGACCTTGCGCAAGAGGAGGATATACCGACCGAAATTGGCGGGGTTCTGGAGATACAGGCAACTGACGGACTCGCGCGCCTCAAAACGATAGATTACAAGCTCAATGAATTTGGCCCTTATATAGGGGATGACACTTTTATTGAACATATCTTCAACTGCCTGAACAAATTAACAGATGTGCTGCCGTTTTACGGCGGCTCTAACCTGTTCCTGCGGACGGTAGTCAACTGGCACGCACAGCAGTACACCTACGCCGGAACGATTGATCCTTTGCTAAGATCACGCACTCCGCATCGGGCATTTTACAGCATAGACAGCCGGGGTAACTACAAATACAAATCGTGCTGGGATGTACTTACAGAGATTTGCAAGGCGTGGGGCGCTCGGATGTACTATTCAGACTATGCTTTTTGGATAGTGCAGCCCAACGAAATGGCAACCAGCCCGGCGGCAAAAACGGTTTTTGGATACACCAAAACGCAGACGCAAAGCAGTGAGACGGTGGATTTTACAAAGGAACACGACCAGAACGCGCCTACTGATTTGCTCCGCCTTGCCGGGGGCGTGTATCGCTTCTTTCCGCCCCTTATGAAAGTGCAGGTTGATTACAGACATATAGCGACGCGCAACCTATTGGCCGGGCAAACATTCGCTTTTGATACAGCCCCTAACCCATACAGCGCAGGGGAGGTGGACTACTTCGGCGGCCTTGCTCGCTTGAACGTCAATGCGTTCATCACTTACCGGGCAGAAAACAGAACCGACCCGCCAGGCGTGGTGGGGCTATGGTTCATTTTCGCTTTTCGTATTCAGGTGGGCAGCTTGTATCTCGACAGGCAGGTGGTTTTTGTCGGTGGCAACCCCGACTATGGGATAACGACATGGACAGGCAGCAGCAGCGGACGCTACGAGATTGCCGTATATGTACCGGAAAATGAGGACGACAATTATTACCAAGCCTCGTTCGTAACGCCCAATTTGCCCGCTACCGGGGATTTTACTTTTGACATCAACCTCGATCAGGTGTTCAGCGCGTCGGGCGTTACGGAGTATGTTACACCAGTAGCGGATTACGTTTGGAGCGCAAATAACATCTATGTAGAACACCTATATGAAGGCACGCTCGACCAGCAGAGCGATATTCGCCGATTTGTTTCTGTCAACGACATAGACAGCAACAGCGCAATGATTGAACTGGAAACTATCATCGGCGACGGGATTGGAACCAACAGCCCTGGCCACATTGAAGTGCAAGACGACGTAAGCGCTTGGGTATTGTCCGACGGTTGGCGGGTAGGTGGCTCCGGCAGCTTTGTAGCCTTTTCCGCACTACTTGCACAGGAAATTATCAGAGGGCAATTAGTCCCCGTCCGGCGCTTTCAAGGGCGCTACAATAATCACGAATCGGTATACTCCTTTCATCACGTCATCGACAGGCCGGACGGGTATATGCTACCGGCGGGGGCCGACTTTTCGCCGGGCCTTGACGACATCAACGGGGAATGGTTTTTCATTACCCCGGCAGCAAGCGGCTGGACAAATGAACCTTACATAGACATTGCAGCGGACAGC
>JAKQEE010000162.1 GCA_029558635.1 Pseudomonadota bacterium
GGCGATTGAGTATCTCCGCAACTGTTCGCGCATGATCGAGGCCGCCCGTCATTTAATCAAGTCCGGGTACGCGCCGTTCTGTCCCGCCGTTGACGCCGCCTATTTCATCGGCGGCATGGACGACGAAACGCCAACGGCCGATGAAATCAAGTCCTACTCCGCATCATGGATCGGTGCATGCGCGGCCGTCCTTTTAATGCCGGGATGGAGCAAGAGCGGGGGAACGTTGGCGGAAATCGAAATCGCGGAGCGGCTAAAGATTCCGGTATTCAAGCGGATTGAAACGCTTTATGCCACGATCAAGAGCGCGGACAATGGATAAATACGCGGATCTATTAAAAGAAAAACAGCGCCGAATCGAAAACATCGGTCCGTCCGTTACCGAAAAAGCCATCAATAAAATCCTCTTTCCGTTTCAGCGCGATATCGTCAAGTGGGCGGTTCGCAAGGGCCGCGCCTGTATCTTTGCCGATTGCGGACTCGGAAAGACGTTCATGCAAATTGAATGGGCGCGGCTTGTCGCTCCGGGCGGCCGAACTCTCATTGTCGCCCCGTTGGCCGTCGCCGAACAGACTATCCGTGAGGGAGAAAAGCTTGGAGTCCCAATTCGACACATCGCCCGCCCGGACGATTCGCCAGGAATCCAAATAACCAACTATGAGAAAATCCATCATTTCATCGGCGTCAAATACGATGCACTGGTATTAGACGAAAGCTCGATCCTGAAAAGCGTTGACGGGAAAACGCGGACAATGATCCTCCGCGAGTTTACTTCAATCCCATTTCGCCTTGCATGTACGGCAACCCCAGCCCCGAACGATATATCCGAGCTGGCAAATCACGCCGAATATGTCGGGGCCATGTCTCGCGTCGAAATGCTGGCTACGTTCTTTGTTCACGATGAAAGAATATGGCGAGTCAAGGGTCATGCTCAAAAAGCCATGTTTGACTGGATGGCCCAATGGTCCGTATACGTTCGGCTTCCTTCCGATCTCGGATATCCTGACGATGGGTTTTCCCTCCCCCCAATCTCCATCAATGACGAAATCGTATCAAAGAACTGGAATGTTCCGGGGACTCTTTTCCCTTCGGTACAAGGTGGAATCGGCGTTCGCTCGGAAGTCCGCCGGGCAACAATGGAAGCCCGCATCGAAACGGCCGCTCGGGTCATAGCCGAGTCCGGGTCCGATCAATGGATTGTATGGTGTGGACTAAACGACGAGGGTCGGATTTTGCATCGGGCGCTAAACGGAGAGTCGGCGCTTATTGAAGGGCAGGATGATGATGACGATAAAATATCGGCCGTCAAGTCTTGGCTTTCGGGGGATGTTCGCGTCCTGATAACCAAGCCGAAGATTTTTGGATTCGGCATGAATTTCCAACATTGCCACCGCGTCCTTTTCTTGGGGCTCGGGGATTCGTACGAACAATACTATCAGGCGATTCGGCGTTGTTGGAGGTTCGGGCAGAAGTCCCCCGTTGACGTTCGCATTGTTATTTCAGACGCCGAGGGCTCAATAGCGGCCAACGTTCGCCGGAAGGAACGCGACGCGGCGTTGACGGCGGCCGCCGTTGTAGGCGCTATGCGAGGGGCCGAAACGGCAGAGGTTCGCGGAATACAAAAACAAACGGAGGATTACATGACAGACGAAAAACACGGTAATGGATGGACGATGAAACTCGGGGATTGTGTAGAAAGGATCGGGGAGATAAAAACGGACAGCGTCGGGCTTTCTGTTTTCTCCCCTCCGTTCGCCGCTCTCTACACGTACTCGGCAAGCCCACGGGACATGGGAAACAGCAAGGATTACGATCAATTTTTCAAGCAATTCCGGTTCCTAATCCCCGAGCTCTTACGCGTGACCATGCCGGGGCGTCGATCCTGTGTCCACGTCCAGCAGGTAACGACAACAAAGGCTACTCACGGGGTTATCGGATGGCGCGACTTCCGGGCCGACGTCGTCAGGAATTTTATCGAATGCGGATGGGTATATGACGGAGAGGTTGTAATAGACAAAGACCCCCAGGCTCAAGCCATCAGAACAAAAAGCAAGGCGCTCATGTTCGTCCAAAAAAACAAAGACTCGGCGTGGAGCCGTCCCGCAATGGCCGACTATATTTTGCTTTTCCGTAAAGACGGAGAGAATATTGATCCGGTTAAAACGGACGTAACAAACGAGGAGTGGATACTTTGGGCGCGGCCGGTCTGGTACAACATCAGGGAGTCGGATACGCTGAACGCGAAAGAGGCGCGGTCGGAAAAGGACGAAAAGCACATTGCCCCGTTGCAGCTCGAAACAATCGAACGGTGCGTCCGGCTGTGGTCCAATGCCGGGGACACGGTTCTTTCCCCCTTTGCCGGGATCGGGTCAGAGGGTTATGTCTCGCTGAAGCTTGACCGTAATTTT
>JAKQEE010000180.1 GCA_029558635.1 Pseudomonadota bacterium
GGCCTGGGCGTGGGCCAACCAGGCCTGAATGTTTTCGCCGGCGGGGCAGGCGTGGTTGCAGGGCGGCAGCATATCGAGGTAAACGGGGCGGCGGGAACGGGTTGGCCCCGTGCCTTCGGCGTGTTGGCGCAGATCGGGCGGAGCGGTGATGTCGGTGTGGACGGGCATGGCGCGGCGTTTCTCGAAAAAAAGAAAGCCAAAGGTAGGTTTGGGTGCGGGCGGGCCGGGGTGAGAGGGGTCAGGGGGGCGGGTGATGGTGGTCAAGGGGGGAAAATGGAAGCGCGAAAGGCAGCGTTTTCGTCGAGGGTGTTCAAAAAAGTGTGTCAAAGTTAGAATCAAAAAAAGTAAACAACTTTGACAATGAAAAAGAAAAGCACACGGCGCCCGAAGATGGAAGAACTTGTTCCGGACGAGGGCAAACGCAAAGAAATTCTGAGTAGGCTATATGGGGGCGATCCGATCTTAGGGGAGGGAGGTATATTTACGGAGATGCTTCAATCCCTTGTAAACGCGGCACTGGAGGGGGAGATTGATCATCATTTAAAAGAGGGGGAGCTGTCGGGCCTTGGCAATCGGCGCAATGGTCACACGCACAAATTAGTTCGAAGTGTAGCGGGACCTCTGGAGGTAAAAACGCCGCGAGACCGTCAGGGGGATCACGAGCCGAAATTAGTCAAGAAGTGGGAGCGTGAATTAGGGACGGGCTTGGATGAGATCATCTTGAGTTTGTATGCCCGCGGCCACTCGGTGGAAGATGTTCGGTATCAGTTGCGGCAGTTATACGGCGTGGAGGTGAGTGCGGGAGCGATCAGCGCGGTGACGGATCAGGTATGGAATGAGATCGTGGAGTGGCAGCAGCGGCCCTTGTCGGGCTGCTACCCGGTGGTCTACCTGGATGCTATCGTGTTCAAGGTTCGGGAGGATGGCCGGGTAATCAACAAAGCGATTTACACGATTTATGGGGTAAACGCGGAGGGACAAAGGGATATATTGGGCTTGTATTTGAACGAAACAGAAGGCGCCCGGCAATGGGGATTGATCCTGGAAGACATCAAACGGCGGGGGGTGGAGGAGGTGTTCTTTTTTTGCGTAGATGGGCTCAAGGGGTTTAAAGAGGTAATCCAAGAGGTTTTTCCGCGAAGTATCGTGCAGCGTTGCGTGGTTCATATGATTCGCTCCTCGACACGCTTTGTGAGTGATAAAGACATTAAAGCGTTGTGCGCCGATTTACGGAAAGTGTACACGTCAGCCAACCGCGAACAAGCCTCGATCGCTTTAGAAGCCTTTGGCCAGCGCTGGGATGGTAAGTACAAAGAGGTTCGCAAAAAATGGGAAGAAAATTGGGGCGAATTGATGGCGTTCATGGATTACAAAGAAGATATCCGCCGAATGATTTACACCACTAATCCAGTAGAAGCCCTGCACCGGGTGATGCGAAAAGTAACGAAAACAAAAGGAGCCTGGAACAGTGATAAAGCCTTGCTCAAACAACTATATCTGACCTTGCAGTACACGGAAAAAAGTTGGAAAAGAAACGCCTTCAACTGGAAGGTCATCCAGCGTGAATTGATCGAGCAGTTTGGCCAGCCCTTTAGCCGGTGGTTAGAAAATTGAGGCGTGCAGCGCCGGGCAGAGTCCTCGGCCTACGGCCTTCGAACTCTGCCCGGCGCTGCACGCCCTGAAAAGTGTGACACACTTTTCTGAACAATCCCGAATGACAAATCAAAACTCTGTGTCCACTAAAACTCTATGAGCCTCTGTGACACCTCCCCTCTACGAAGGGAAAAACTCTGTGCCCTCTCAACCTCTGTGAGCCTCTGTGACACTTCCCTCTACGGGGCGCACCCACACCTACACATTTCAATTTCGCTATGAAAACAATCCTTCCCATACTTTTCTCCCTGCTCTTCACCACCGCTTTTGCCCAAAAAACGGTGGTGAAGGGCACTTTTACCGACAACACCGGCGCCGCCCTGCCCGCCGTCAGCGTCGTGCTGATGACGCAGGACTCCGTCATGCACGCCTTCGCTACCGCCAATACCGAGGGGCATTTTTCCCTGAAAGCCAAAACCGCCGGCGCCTACCTGTTGCAGGCCA
>JAKQEE010000197.1 GCA_029558635.1 Pseudomonadota bacterium
GCGTCTCAGCAACCGCTCCGCCCTTCGTGCCATCACCGAGGCGGCGCGGCCCGGCGCGGCCGCCCCGCGCTCCGCCAGCGCGCCGTTAACTTGGCAAGCGGCTGTAAAGAGTAGGGTTAAACAACAACGCCGGCTCCAGAACGGAGACCGGCACTAAACACAGAGGTTTTATTAGAAACGTGAAAGAACGATTTGTCAAGCGGAAACCTGGAAGCCCTGGGATTTCGATATAAGAAAAAGCCTAACTCATCTGAATTCCTCTTATCCTCAAAAAAAGAAAGAGGAAAACAAGCGCACATGTCCCTTGCCGTGGACTCAGGCGCATTGACCGGCTCTAAGTGCAGGTTGATACTCGTTACATGAGCCGTCGCAGCGCGATAGGCTGGAGCGCCGCGGTGAATGTGAGCGCGTTGTCCATGGATGTCCTAATCGAAACGAAGGGTGCGCTCATCGGGGATCTTCTCCGCGTTATGACGTGTCAGGCACCCCGCTTCTGGAGAAGATGTCCTCCACAGTTTTCGCGGCTTGCCGCGGAGGGCGCTTCACAGCGATTCCCCGCAGCAGCATGAGTTCGCTCAAGTAGAAAATCCCGTATTTATTTTCATAAAAAACAATGACCTGGTCTCTGTTTTCCCGCGCGGTCCGGCGGTAATAACTGCCGAGCGTCGATGGTTTCCCGTCCCCGGCCAGCCGCTCCTGTTCCTCCAAATACCGCATGTGCCCCGTGGCGGCGGCGAAGGCCATCACAACGAAATGGCAATGAACGCAGGCCGCCTCATAATTGCGCTGCGGAGACCGGCAAAGTTTGAAATCCTGTTTCAGGCAGCGGTTCTTGTTTTCACTCAAGCTGCGGTCATCGTAATCGTCATAGGACCCGAATGGGTTCCGCACCGGCCCGTTGGTCAGCACCACCATGTCCGGATGCTTGTAGCCGCTGTGTTTGACGAGCACAACCGCGTTGATTTTCTTAGCCTGGAAATCTTTTTTATGGCGGTCGACGTGTTCCCCGTCTTTCACTTTGCTGGCCGGCGCGTAGGTGGAGAACGTTTCGAGCCCTTCGATGCCAACAACTTCTACGTCATGGCCGCGCCCGTCCTGGCGCCGCGCTTTGTGCGTCCGGAATCCGCCGCCGTTGGCGGCGGCGTTCAGCGCTTCCTCCCGGACGTTCGTCCCGGCTTTGGCCGGAGTGACGAACAGCAAGCCCGCGCGGTCGAGTTCATAAAGCAGCGGCCCGCTGAAGTAGCCTTTGTCCAGCGCCACTTTATACACTTTCCCCAGGCCTCCGAGAATTTCCCCGGCCATGCCGAGCAACTCGTCGGCGAACTGCTTTTCGTCCTGGTCAGCTCTTCCGAAAGCCATGCCCAGCGGCAGCCCTGTGGAGGGTTCGTAAGCCCAGATCAGCTTGTACCCGTAAAAACTCCGATCGACGGTCTTCAGCCCGTCCGCTGTCTTGATTTTTTTCTGCCGTTTCGTCCAGCCGCCGCCCTCCGCGCTTTCGCCTATTTCCATCAGCGTCCCGTCAATGATCATCATGATCCGGCGCGGTTTGTCCGGCGTTGATTTCCAGATGCGTTTGAGGATTTCAACAAGCGCCTCCCGCAGGGCGGCCGGATCGTGCCGGACGACCGCGTTGCTGAGCATTTCGGGGTCGAGCGGCAGGTTTGTCCGTTCCCCTTGGCGGCGGCCCGCGCCGCGCTGGGTCAGGCCTTGCTCCACCTGCCGCGCGTTGAACCCGAGCCGCAGCATCAGCCCTTTGTCGCAGAAAAGGAGATCCGGCAAAGCGTTCATGGACGGCACGCCGCAGGCGCAGCGGAAAAAATACAGCAGGGTGAGTATTTCTGCGCTAATGCTCGACCGGATCACTCCCGCGGGCTCGAGCCGTTTCAGCACATCGAGGCAGCCGACGCGGCCGAGCCAGAAGAAAAAAGCGTCGGCGACCGTCGCGGAATCCAGTTCATAAACAGCATCAACGGCTTCTCCGGCATGGAGCCTGCGGGCCACTTCGCCGTCGTGGCGGACCGCGCCTGCCCATCCGAAGGATTCTGCGAGCCGGAGGATGCCAGTCGTCTCCATGCGCGGAATTCTACAAGGTACAATAAAAATTAAAAGTCCAATATTTGCACATGTATTCCGGCGAACATTGTTAGATAATTGAATTTTGGCTTATATCGAAATCCCAGAGCATTGGTTGATATGTGTCATCCTTCAGATCGAATTACGACAATATTGGCACATTCACCTTTTTGAGTACACCCTCTACTCCACAGTATGCAAAATTTCGCATTATTCATGTACTGAACACTTTTTTGCCACGGGAATCTCCTGGGGAGTCTGTTTCGTCTTAGAACAAGGATATTTGATTACATGCAGTTTCACCCGGCGAAGGAGAGGGATCCAATCGACATTGGACGTTCAGCAACGGACAATCGGCATCGGATAGTTGAAGTGTACTAAGGATTTTTTTTACTGTCTCGCAATCTTTCCCAGCAAGGAAGCGGAATACTGATGACATGAGATATTCATGATTCTGTTCAAACGCTAGCCATTTGCGGTTAAGAGCTTCTGCTGTAAAACCAGTAGTATTAGACCCTGCGAAAATATCAAGGACAACGTCCCATTCATCGGTCAGCATTTTGATAAAAAAAGCCGGAAGTTCTGCTGGGAAACGTGCTGGGTGTCGTTCAAGCCCGTAATCCTTGCACAACCGAAGATAGCCAGAATTGCTGTCGGTGTTCGGAATAGACAGCAAGTTTGACGGGATGGCACCTCCATTGTCTTTTCCGAATCCTGCGCTGATGTCGTGCCCCGACGGACGTTTTTTAGGTTTGTAAAAATTTTCCGGGTCTTCGATCAATTTCTTCATGCGGTCGGAATATGGGGATAATACTTTTCGCACATCGGCTTTTGGAAAATCAGTCTTGCTGAACCACCAGACCGTATTAACCGAATCTTTCGCCCGTATTTTTCGTTTGTTTACCCATTCAATTGGCGAGGGTAACTTCGCCGGATTGTGCCAGTAAAAATCTTCAGCAAGGTGAAAGCCGATTTCGTCGCAGAAGGCCAATAAAACCCGGAAGTTGTACAGCGACCTTGAAGGAATACCAGAACGATATGCCCCTCCCAGGTCAAGAACAAAACTGCCGCTTTGTTTCAAAACACGAAACACTTCCTCGCCGAATGGTTTAATCCATTCTACGTATTCGTTTTCTTCGACATTGCCATACGTTTTCTGTCTTTGCAAAGCGAACGGTGGTGATGTCATCACCAGATCAATGCTGTATTCGGGAATTTCTTTCAGCAAACTTAGCGAATCGCCAACGTAAGCTTGACCTTTGTTCGTATGATAAAGGGATTTACTTCTCATAATCTCAATACTCTGTCAGCTCGTTGATCCAACTCGCCATAATTTGCCATAACACACTCGCTGCGAAATATACTTCTGGATCAGCTTTACAAATCGCTTCGACATCTGCTTTGTTAAAGTTGCCTTGGCCATATCCGACAATGTAGCTAATCCATCGCCGAAGATTATCGTCAGAACCGCCGACCATGCTTACAGGATTGAAATGACCAGTCCTTGCGAGAGTCCATGAAATACCGTCCCTTGTTGAGTGATCCCCGTTCTTCAGCAGATCAACCAATTGGAATACTTGTGGTTCGGCGATCCGTAACAACGCCCGAGCTGCTTCCGATTTGATCTCAAACCTGTTTGAGTTAAATGCCTGGACAAGAGCTGTTACAGAAGAAAGTGAAACAAATTGTCCTAATGCCCATGCCGCACCAGATCGCAATTCCGCGTTGCGAGTGTTATCATTTAGCACACTTATCAGTAGTCGCTCGCTTCGCTCATCATTTATTTCTGATGCCACAATGATCGTTTCAAGCTGCGGTTCGAGAGGAACGCTTTGAATTGAGCTGTTAATTTTTCCTTCCATAAACTCCCAGCCTCGATGGTCGCCGTGGGCAGCGAGCGCCGCAGCGGCTTCGAGCTGGACATAAATGTCTTCGCTAGAATCGTCCATCCTGGCACGCAATCGTTTTTTGGCAAAATCAGTGCATGAGCGATAACGCAACGCTTTCGCGGCAGCATACCGCTCAGTCAGACTGGCGCTAGCTAGAGCTTCGATGAAGTATTCTTCGTTAACTGGTTGTGGGATAACTAATGTTGTGCATACCGGAACAACAGAAGCAACTATCTGATTTTTTTCGACTATCTCGCCTTCTTTTATCTGCGGCGTTAATAAAATTGTTTTTCCCCCCCCGCTGGAGTCTGATTGTTTGCGTTGTGTTGCTGGAAATAGATGATAAACAAATTTTTTTATCATCTACGACGAGTACAGACGATTTCTCATTAGCTACGGCGCAGGGCCAGAGAACCCGAATTTCGGATCCTTCTTCGACGCCTTTCGGCGATGTCAATGCTGTCCTTCCGCTTGTAAATGCGCTTCGTAAATCGCTGACTCTAATGAAGGAGACGGGTGAGGTTCTATGCACATCCAATGGATCATCTTCGTTTTGTTTGAACAAAACAATCGAAACAAAATCATCATCCCTCATTCCAGCATCCCAAACTCGTTTTGGATCTTTCAGCGAGTGTGACATCGAAATTTCTGCTTTTGTTTTCCCGCGTGATTCAAACCGTTGTCCAGTGTTTAAGCATAATATATCTGGAATCCGTGTCCGTTTAATTTTTATGTTTTTCCAAATTTTGAATCCCGTTGATCCTCGTTCAAGTTCTATTGGATTGAACCCAAATTGTTTAATAGCAACAATTGTCTCGTTTGTTCCTGCTGCACCGACGGCAAGTTTGCGCAGAAAACTGTCATCACTCTTGAAATTCATCGCCAACAGAACACCTCCTAAGCCAACTCCTTACTTCACGCACTTATCCACTTTAACACATTCTTTGCAAGACCTACACTCGCGCCTGTGCCCGCCAAACGATTGCACCTCCAGCCTTGGTGCCTCAAGTAGCCGTTGCAGTGTGAGACCCACAATAATCCGTGGAAAACTGGCTGGAAATAACCACGGTAATAAATGGAGGCCCTGTTTTGTAAGAGTTCGCAAAAACCGGAACCTCGCGCGGTCAAGATACGGTAGGTCAAGAACGAACGAATACACTGGAATAA
>JAKQEE010000204.1 GCA_029558635.1 Pseudomonadota bacterium
GGCGTTTCGCGGAATGGGTGGAGAAAATCCAGCGTCCAGTCGTGGAGGAGAAACCGACGCGCCTTCGTCCACCATTCCCAGGATTTGAGGCGGCGTTTGGGATTCCATTTAGTCCAAAACCGCTGGTGACCGTTGAGTTTGAAGAATCGGATTTGATGAAGCATGTGCTCATCGGCGACCGATTCAAACGGGTTTACGAGACGGCGGGATTTTTCACCGAGAGGATTTTGGAAGCTATCCGAACTGAGGAAGACAAACCAACCCTCTGGTTCATTATCGCGCCCGAAGATGTTTACAAGTATTGCCGTCCCGCGCAGACGGTTGCGTCGGAACTCCGCATCCAAGCGGCCGGAACAATGAAACCATCGGAAGCGCACAAGCTTCAAAAGCAGCCGGCATTGTTCGGGGAATGGAACGAAGCGGCCGTGCCGTATCAATATGACCCGGACTTCCGAAACCAAATCAAAGGCCGGCTGTTGTCGCAGAGTATCCTCACTCAAGTTGTTCGCGAAAGCACGCTGGCGCACCGCGAATTTCTGAACAAGGCCGGAAAGCCAACCCGCCAACTCGATAAGCTGCAATCCGAGATCGCGTGGAATCTAGGCTCGGCGATTTACTACAAGGTGGGCGGGCGTCCTTGGAAATTGAATGGCGTGAGAAAAGGCGTCTGCTACGTCGGGCTTGCCTACAAACGTGACGAGAAGAACGCCGATCCACAGGCCGCGTGTTGCGCTGCACAGATGTTCCTGGATTCCGGTGACGGTGTTGTTTTCAAAGGAAACGTCGGCCCGTGGATGACGGGGAAGCGCGGACACTTCCATCTGACGACAAACGCAGCCTATCAATTGCTCAGTCAGGCTATTGAATCCTACAAGTCGAAACACGACGGCAATCCTCCAGAGCAACTGTTCGTGCATGGCCGAGTCCGCTTCGACGAACCTGAGTGGAATGGGTTCTTGGAAGCGGCTGGCAAGCGCACGCAAGTTGTGGGCGTGAAGATTGATGACGCGGACTCCTTCCGCCTTTACCGCGAACAAGAATCAATGCCGGTGATGCGCGGGATTGCCTGGGTTCAGGATAAATACTCCGCCTACTTATGGTTGCGAGGTTTCACTCCACGACTCCAAACCTATCCGGGCAAGGAAGTCCCATCACCGCTTCTTGTTGAGGTCAACAGGGGCGAAGCGCCAATTGAAACCGTCCTCCAAGACGTGCTCGCGCTGACCAAGTTGAATTACAACTCGTGCCGGTTTGCGGATGGCGTGCCGGTCACGTTGAAATTCGCAGATGCCGTCGGCGAGGTCTTGATCAGCGGGCCAGCCGTTCCTAAAGCGCCGCTACCATTTAGGCACTACATCTGAACTGAATGAAAATTGACTTGTGACGGTCACAAAAACTAGGCAGTTTTTGTGACAGAAACCAAATGCAGGCAGCAGCCCAACCCATTGATAAAGCGATACTCCGGTCAGTTCGGTCACGACCTGGTGGTTCGGTCTTTTCTGCAAGGCATTTTGCGGACCTTGGTGGCCAGGATGCCATTCGTAAAGCGTTGAGTCGCTTGGTGAAAGCGGGAAAGATTCGGCGGATTCGCCGGGGGCTTTATGATTTGCCGCGCTCGAATCCCATCGTCGGCCAGACCGCGCCTGACATCATGGCGACGGTGCGGGTGCTCATGGATGGCAGCCACGCGCAGTGGCAGTTCACGGGGGCTTACGCCGCGAATGCGCTGGGATTGTCAGACCAAGTGCCGGCCAAGATCATCATTCTCACGGACGGTGTGCCGCGGAAAGTTTCACTCGGCAAGTTGACGCTAATCTTTCGCCGGGCCGCACCACGCAATTTGCTAGGGGCTGGCACGCGAGCCGGACTCGTCATCCAAGCCTTGCGCTACCTCAAAGGCAGCCCCGACGTGGCGAAGCATGTTGACCGCCTCAAGCGCGATTTGGACGCGAGCACCAAAAAGGATTTGGCGTCCCTCAATTCAAAACTTGTGGTTTGGATGCGCCCGCTCGTCCGGCAGATCACTCAAACTTGAGGCATGGATACCATTTTACAAATTTCCCAGCGGCAGCGGGCGGAACTCTTTGAGAGTGCCGCCTTGAAGACAGGCATGGGTGCTGTGATTCTGGAAAAGGATTTCTGGGTATGCTGGACGTTGAAGGAATTGTTCCGGCTGCCTGACATCGGCGAGCACCTAATTTTCAAGGGCGGCACATCGTTGTCCAAAGTGTTCAAGGTCATCGAACGGTTCTCTGAGGACATCGACGTTTCGATTGACCGTGGCTGGCTTGGATTCGGAGGTGCGAATGAGCCGGAGGCGGGCGCGAGCAACAAGGAGAAGCAGCGCCGCATCGAGGCGCTCAAGGCCGCCTGTCAGCAGAAGATTGCTTCGGTCCTGCAACCGGCATTGGACAAAGCCATTAAGGCGAAGGTGGGGGCGGACGAGAAGTGGTCGCTCCGCGCGGATGATGAAGACCCGGACCAGCAGACCTTGATGTTCGATTATCCGTCCAGCTTTGCCCCTGACACGGCAGGCTACATCCGGCGCGTGGTGAAAATTGAAATGGGAGCGCGAGCCGACCATTGGCCAAGCGAAACCAAGACCATCACTCCCTACGTCGCGGAAGAATTTCCACGGGGTTTTCGTGAGCCGAGCGCCGAAGTGAAAGTGCTCTCGGCTGAACGCACCTTTTGGGAGAAGGCCACCATCCTGCACGCCGAGTTTCATCGTCCGGCCGAGAAGCCGATGCCCGACCGGTTTTCGCGTCACTACTGTGATTTCCATGAGTTGATCCGGAAGTGCATCGGTGCGAGCGCAACCGCGAAGCTGGATTTGCTCGCGCGAGTTGCGCAGCACAAAAATCTGTTCTTCAAGACAAGCTGGGCGCGCTATGGCGAGGCGGCAAAGGGAACGCTCCGCGTCGTGCCGCCTGAACACCGCTTGAAGGCGCTCCGCGATGATTACGCGCGAATGCAGCAGATGTTTTTCGGCGAGCCGCCGGACTTTGATAAGATCGTCGCGCTCCTCAAGCAATGGGAGTCGGATTTCAACCAGCAATAGTTTATGGCCATCACGAATCACGAACGCATCGGGAAATGCCTCGAACAGTTGACGGCGGGCTTGCAGCCGTTCGTCGAGCGCGAACTGAAAAGCAACTACCAGGACGAGTGGTTCGCCGAAACCCGGAAAACTCTGAGCGCGACGCAGGTTGATTTTCTCGGCACGCCGGACAAGCCGCAGTGGGACATCGCGAGCCTGCTGGCCACGTTGTGGAATCAGTGGAACGATGTTTTCAAGAAGGTCCTTGGCCACACCGAGCGCAGTCTGGTCAGCGAGTTGCGGGATGTCAGAAACAAGTGGGCGCATCAGCGGACGTTCACCACTGACGACGCTTATCGCGCGCTTGACTCGATGGAGCGTTTGCTCAACGCCGTGTCCGCGCCCAAGGAGACTGAAGTGATTGCCCGACACAAGGCGGAGTTGCTGCGTGTGAAGTTTGATGAGCAAGCGCGGCACGAACGGCGCAAAGCCGCCGCCACGGTGCTGGAAGGTCAAAGCGTGGCGGGACTGCGCCCGTGGCGGGAAGTTGTGACGCCGCACCCGGACGTGGCATCCGGGCGCTATCAACAGGCCGAATTCGCCGCTGACTTGTGGCAAGTTTACAAAGGCCGGGCTTCATCCGAATACGGCGACCCCATTGAGTTCTTTCGCCGGACGTTTCTCGCTGCCGGCCTGAAGGATTTGCTTGTACGCGCCGTGCGCCGCATGGCTGGGCAAGCCTCCGATCCCGTGGTGGAATTGCAGACCAATTTCGGCGGCGGCAAGACGCACTCCATGTTGGCCCTGTACCACTTGTTTTCCGGACATTCGCAGAAGGATTTCCCGGGGCTGGAGGTCGTGTTCGAGGAGGCAAAATGCGAGTTGTCCAAAGGAATTCGCCGCGTCGTCATCGTCGGCAACAAGATTTCTCCCGGTCAACCCGACCGGAAGGACGACGGCACAGTCGTCCGAACACTCTGGGGCGAGCTCGCATGGCAACTTGGCGGGAAGGATGGCTACGCCATGGTGAAGGAAGCAGACCAAACGGCGACCAATCCCGGCGACGCCATCGGCAAGCTGCTGCGGAAGTATTCGCCGTGTCTGATTCTGATTGATGAATGGGTGGCCTATGCACGCCAGTTACATGATCAGAGTGACCTTCCGGCCGGCAGTTTTGAAACCCAGTTTACTTTTGCCCAGGTGCTGACTGAATCGGTGAAATTGGCAAAAAACTGCATGGTGGTTATATCATTACCTGCATCAGATACATCCGGGTCACCGCATATACAGGCAGATGATGTGGAAGTCGGAGGAATCAGGGGGCGTGAAGCACTTGACCGGTTAAGGAATGTTGTCGGACGTGTAGAATCCTCGTGGCGTCCGGCTACAGCCGAAGAAGGATTTGAGATTGTAAGGAGACGCCTCTTTGAACCCCTTTCAGGCGAGGCTTATAAGTACAGGGATGTAACGGCTCGCGCATTCGCTGATTTATACAGAACACAAAGTGGTGAATTTCCGCTTGAATGCCGGGATGCTGACTATGAAAAAAGAATAAAGGCAGCATACCCTATTCATCCTGAGATTTTTGACCGTCTATATTCGGACTGGTCAACCCTTGTAAAATTCCAGAGGACAAGAGGTGTACTGCGGTTGATGTCTGCAGTTATTCATTGCCTTTGGGAAAAAGGAGATCGCAATCCCCTCATTATCCCTTCGACAATTCCAATCGATGACGGTAGGGTACAGACCGAACTCACGAGATACCTTTCAGATAACTGGGCACCTATCATTGAGAAAGATGTGGACGGACCAAATTCACTTCCAATGAAAATCGATGCGGAAGTTTCCAATCTTGGTAAATTATATGCTACCCGGCGTGTTGCCCGTACCATTTACTTAGGTTCTGCTCCGGTTGCGACAGCAGCCCACCGGGGATTAGAGGACCGTCGGGTAAAACTTGGTTGTGTGATGCCCGGTGAGAGTACGGCTGTATTTGGTGATGCGATGCGCCGCCTTGCCTCTTCTGCCACCTACCTTTATCAGGATGGCCCACGTTTTTGGTATGCCACACAGCCGACCGTCACCAAACTTGCTGAGGACCGCGCAGAGCAACTTAAACGGGATCCTGACAAGGTCGCAGAAGAAATGGAAGCACGTCTTCGGGATGAAATGAAATCTATGGGTGATTTTCTTCGGATACATACGTTACCCCGCACGGGGGCAGATGTTCCGGATGATATGGATTCACGTCTGGTTGTTTTGCATCCGGATTACCCGTTCAGTAAAGAACAAGACTGTCCAGCAATAAATGTGGCACAGACCATTCTTGAATCGCGTGGCTCAGTACCAAGACTATTCAGGAATACTCTTGTTTTTATGGCAGCCGACAAAATCAGGCTCCAGGATTTGGATGAAGCCATTAGGCGGTTTTTAGCATGGTCATCAATACTTATTCAAAAAGAGCAGTTGAATTTGGATCCTTTTCAGGTACGTCAGGCCGAAACACAAAAAAGAACAGCAGACAGTATGGTTGCCGCTCGTTTGCCGGAGACCTATCAGTGGCTGCTTGTACCGGAACAGAAGACACCTTATGCTGAAGTGGAATGGATCACATTGCGTTTATCAGGAACTGAGCCTTTGGCTGTAAGAGCAGCAAAACGGTTGAGAAGTGAGGAACTGTTGGTGGCATCGCTTGGTTCAACGGTGTTGCGCAGACACATGGATGAGGTGCCCCTATGGCGTGGAAATCATGTCCAGATAAGACAACTCGCTGATGATTTTGCCCGTTATCTGTACCTTTCAAGGATAACCAGTCCGAGGGTGCTTGTAAAAGCCATCACCGACGGACTTCTACTTCTGACTTGGCAAAAGGACACTTTTGCTCTTGCTGAAAGTTTCGATGACCAGGAAATTAGATATAGAGGATTAAGTGTGGGGAAAGCAATCACAATCCTGCCGGAAAGTCTAAGCTTATTGGTGAAGCCAGAAATAGCTTTGAAACAAATGGAAGCCGAAGTTTCTCCTCCTGTTGGAAAAGAAGTTGAAACAGGA
>JAKQEE010000237.1 GCA_029558635.1 Pseudomonadota bacterium
ACCACGACCCGCGACGATCGGGTCCATCCCGGCCATGCGCGCAAAATGGCGGCCAAGATGGAGGCGCAAGGACACCCCTTTTACTATTTCGAAAACACCGAAGGCGGGCACGGCTCGGGGGTGACCAATGAACAAAAAGCGAAAATGCTGACTCTGGAGTACATCTACCTGCTCAAGATGCTGCGCACCCGGTGAGAGAGAGCAAATCGGCTTTTTAAGATGATGCCCAAAAAACGTGTTTGAAATGGGTTGTTGCGACTTTGATCCAGCAGCTTGAACAGCGATCGAGTCGATATCCGGAGGTGAGTGATTAGAATGCAAAAAGCTGGTCTGCTTCTGCTTCTCATGTTTCCCTGTCTTGCTGTTTCACAGAGCTTGGTCATCAACGAAATCCTGGCCTCCAACCAGGCGACCATCGAGGATGAAGACGGCAACAGCTCGGATTATATCGAATTGGTCAACATCGGCACTGCGCAGGTGCAGCTGGAAGGCTATGGCCTCAGCGACGACCCCAGAGTCCGGAAATGGCGGTTTGGCCGAGGTGTTTTGGGGCCGGGAGAACACCTCCTCGTTTTTGCTTCCGATAAAAACAAAAAAGATGTCTATTGGCATACCAATTTCAAGGTCAGCGCCTCCGGCGAAACCCTTGTGTTGACCGATGCAACCGGTGCAACCGTGGATCGCGTCGATTTGCCGGCATCCGAGCCCGATATCGCTTACGGACGAGTCAGCGACGGCGCATCGTCCTGGATTTTTCAAAGCCCGACACCGGGTACAGCCAATACCGGCAAGATCGTGTTGCCTTACGCCGCTCCCGTGACGGTTTCCCGCTCCGCCGGTTTCTATGCTTCGCCGCTCGACGTTGAACTGGCTGCAAATGGACAGCCCATTTTCTATACCCTTGACGGCAGCGATCCGGATTCCAGTTCCATGCGCTACACAGGCCCGATCACCATCGGCAAAACATCGGTGCTCAAGGCGGTCAGCGTGAAAACCGATCATCAGCCGTCACCGACCGTTCACCGCA
>JAKQEE010000240.1 GCA_029558635.1 Pseudomonadota bacterium
AACGGTGAAGGGGGAAATGACAAAAGTGCGCGATCAAGGGCGGCTTTGCTATTGAGTTGATCAACCCGCTGGGATTTTCACCGGCGGGAAGTGCCGATTGGTGAGGTGAAGGAGTTTTTGACCGGTGCGACGGAATGGTTGGCATGAAAAGGTGCTTGATCAGTGATGGTCAGGCGCTTTTTTGTCCCCGGTGAAGTGCAGGTGTTCAGGAGAAATATGAGCGCTGAAATACAGAGATCAACCGTAACGGACTAAAGCGAAAGATTATTTTTGCACCATCTCTTGAACAAGAAATAGATCTGTCCCGGTTTTTTTGTCCCGGTTTTTTCCGACAGACCTGAAAGCTGAGGTCTGGCTGAAGGCTTCACGGATTCAGGAAAAAGTAAAGAAAAAGGGGGCGAATATAATTTTTTATATTCGTTGATTTTGGCTGGTTTTCAAACCGCTGATTACAATTAGGGTTAACGGCGATCCGAGAGGTTGGATCGCCGTTGTTTGTATGGCAGAAACGCACTTCTTAAGCAGCAATTCCCGCTTTACCCTGACCCTCAGTAAATACGCGGTTCATATAAATACTTTTCGCAAACTTTTAAACCGTCCACGATGGGCGATACTGGATAACTTATTCATTTTACATCAATATTTTTTTGGGAGATCCGACGATTTTTCTTGACAACCCATGAAGGTTCGTAACGCTTTTTTCATTGTAATATCAAATAGTTACAAGGAGGAAAGCCATGTCGACCCTCAAGGGTATCGTCAACCGCAACCGTCGTGAAACCCAAACATATCGCAAAATCAAAATGCGTGCTCATCTCAATGCCGACACTCTGTTTGCCATCATCCGCAAGGATATGCAGCGGGTACCTGATCATCGGGCCACCAACGCATCGATCCCGTTGGCGGATGTGCTGATGAGCGGCCTTGCCATGTTTTCGCTCAAGGATCCCTCCCTGCTCGCCTTTGACAAACGGCGGCATGAGGAGCCTGAAAGTCTGCACGGTGTGTACGGGGTTGGGGTGATCCCCAGCGACACCCAGATGCGAACCACTCTGGACGAAGTAGTGCCAACCCTTCTTCGGCGGCCGTTCAGGAGTGTCTTTCATCAGGTGCAGCGGGGCAAGGTCCTTAAAAAAATGACCTGTTTCGCCGATCATCTGCTGTTGGCGATCGACGGAACCGGCCTCTACAGCTCGGAGAATATCGGCGCCGATTATTGCCTGATCAAAGAGAAGCGCAATGGCACACTCGAATACCACCTGCAGATGGTGACCGGGGCCTTTGTTTCGCCGGACCGCAAGGAGGTGCTGCCGCTGTGCCCGGAACCCATCCGGCGGCAGGACGGCTCCACCAAAAACGATTGCGAGCGCAACGCCACCAGACGCCTTATGGCCGATTTCCGCCGTGAGCATCCGCATTTGAAGGTCATTGTCACCGAGGATGGCCTGAGCGCCAACGCCCCGCACATCAAGGATCTGATGGGCCATGATCTTCGTTATATCCTCTCGGCCAAGCCCGGTGATCACGCTTTTATGTTCAGCCAAGTCGACGAGGCGGCCGAGCGGGGAGAGGTCACGGACCTGATGCTGCCTGACAGTGAGAAGGTGAACAGACGGCACTGCTTTCGTTTCATCAATTCGGTCCCCCTCAACAAGACCAGTCAGGATGCGTTGCGGGTCAACTTCCTTGAGTACTGGGAGGTCGAGACCAACGGTGAGGAGATGGTCGTCCTCAATCGCTTCAGTTGGGTCACCGATCTTGAGATCACCCCGGACAACGTCATGGAGATCATGCGTTGTGGTCGAGCCCGCTGGCGGATTGAAAACGAGACCTTCAACACCCTCAAGAATCAGGGCTACAACCTCGGTCACAACTACGGCCTGGGCAAGAAACATCTGAGTGTGGTTTTCATGCACCTGATGCTGCTGGCCTTTTTGGTGGACCAGGTGCAGCAGCTCTGTTGCCCGCTCTTTCAGGCGGCCTGGAAGAAAGTGGGCAGCAAGAGGGCGTTGTGGGAGCGAATGCGTAATTATTTCCATACGTTCATCGCACCATCCATGGAGGTGATCTTACGGATGATTGCCCATGGATTTGAAAAGCAGCTCTGCCCCACGTATGATTAACCGCTGACGGGCAGTCGACACGTTGGCAAAGATCAGGCGCCTGCCGAAAAAGAATCGGCAGGCCGGACGGATAATTCCGCCCTGAAAACTGGGTTTGCACCGGCTTCATTGGTGAAAACGAGTGACCCAGGCCGGATCTTCTCCCCGGCAGAAGAAAAAAGGCCGGGCTGGATCGTATTTGGCAAGATTTAAAACATTGTCCCGGTTAAAGCGGGAGCGGCTGGAAATATTCCGTGGCTGAGCGTAGCCGATTTCAGCACCGTTGACCGCTATGTTTCCTCGGCTGAGAAAAGCATTACCGAAGAGGGTTTAAAGAATAGTAGTACCAAGCTGTTACAGATGGGAGACATCATCATTTCCGCCCGTGGTACTGTTGGTGCCATGGCTCAACTCACAAAACCTATGGCTTTTAACCAGTCCTGCTATGGGTTACGTTCAAAAACAGAAGTATCC
>JAKQEE010000164.1 GCA_029558635.1 Pseudomonadota bacterium
AAGAGTGACGGTCGCCGTCGCGTTTTGGAATTTGAGGGGAAGATGCACTTCGTTCATAAACTGTTGGGCAACACCAAAATGCCCGCAGAGAAGCGAACGGAAATCAACGAACTCCTTCGCAAGGCCGCGCATCACGTTGACATGAAGTAACACCAAGGAGCCAGAACGGTTGCCGCGCAAGCGGTTTGGGGTTCGATTCCCCGACTGGCACTAGTTCCGCCGAAAGTGGTTGGGACTCAACGAAAGAGGATGGAAATGATGAAAACCAAAGCGACGACTTATGTTCGTAAGCTGCGCGTTGGAGATACGGTCTATGAAGACGGCGAATACTGGGAAGTCACTCGAAACCCTGTGGTGGAGAATGGTTCTCACGTAGTCGTCTATCTGCGTCCGTACCCTCACTACGAAGGGGTGCGTTCACGGGCTTATCGATACAGCATCGATGCCCGAACGAAGCTCTCGTAGTTCATCATCACACATGATGGGTTGCCCAAAATGGTTGCCTCACAACAAAATTGCCTATAGACTTAGGTAGGCGTCAAAGCTATTGTGAGAGTGCGCGGTTCGATTCCGGCTTGGGCGCGTGGACGGCAACTCAAAAGGGTTGCGGCACAAAGAAAGAAATGAGGATGGAAATGTCTCTGGAAACTCACGAAGACTTGCAGCGTAACTTCCTTATCGGAAACTGCAAGTTCCGTAAGTTTGCTGGCGGTCTGGAATTCCAAGCGTGGCACAATGATCCGGCGCTTCGTAAGAAGCTGGGTCTGGAAAACAACCACTATCCTGGCCCGATTCCTCAAAAGGACGTCGTGCGTAGGCTTTTCGGTTGGAAGCCCGTTTCGGTTCCAAAAGCCAACTTGATCCCTTGCGACAAAAAAGACGCAAATTGGTTCATGCCCAAGGAGATTGAAGACCCTGAAACTGGCGAAATCGTGGAAATCCATGTGCCAGTGAAGATTTCAGTCACCAGCGAGTATGAACAAGGGATCATCCGTAGCGACAACGACCAACACATTGCAACGCACGGTGCCGACTACCGCATTCACGACTACGAAGAGTGGTTGTTGAAGTTGCAGGCCAAGATTCTAAATACCAAGGAACTCAACATCTTTGGTGCCGGTCTGCCACGGCGGGGTGCTCAAGCCTACGTGCAAGTTGGAGTCCCTGAAACGATGAAAGACGACAAGCTGGGCATTGAGTTCCTGCCCTACATCATGGCATCTACATCTGTGGACGGTTCTCTCCCAACAACTTTCAGTGCTCAAAGCATTGACGTGGTTTGCGATAACACGCGAAACATGGCACTACGGCAGGCCGAACAAAGCGGTCGAATCTACAAGGCAAAGCACACTTCTCGTTCTCTCGACAATGATCGGCTGAACGACGTTCGTGCTGCGCTTCGATTGATTCATCAGACCGCAGAGGGTTTGGTCAGTGAGTACCGAGAGTTGGCCGCTATCAACATGAATCGCACTCAAGTCAAAAAGACTTGGGATATCATCGTTCCTATTCCTGACAGGGACGAAGTGAGCGGTCGTGCCTACACGATGGCGAACAACCGGCGGGAAGCGCTGTTGGACGTTTACAACGACCGTGGTCCCACCAAGGGAATGATGGGCAACCAACAAGGCACTGCGTTGGGAATCGTTCAGGCAGTTAACACTTGGTCAACGCATGTCCGAACGGTTCACGGCAATCGCTACGAACGGAATATCGAGAAGACCATTCGTCACAAGTTCGATGAGCTGGACCAAGCAACAGTGAAAGCCATTGCGCAAGTGATGAA
>JAKQEE010000262.1 GCA_029558635.1 Pseudomonadota bacterium
AAGATTGGATGGGCATTGATTCCCCAACAGGCAGGCCAACATCTGCCCCAGGCGTTCGATCTGTTTCGAACGGATATTGCGATTGTAGACCTTGTTGATGACCGGAACGCGATCGGTGCCGATCAGGTTTTCATCGTTGAGCAGCTCGTAATTCATCACGATCCGCTTGGTGGCGGTTTTCTCAAAGATGCTCTGCAGGAACGATTCGGTGGAATACGGAGGTTTCGCATCGGAAAGAAGGGCCGTCATGACGCATAAGAAGCACAGGTCCTATATATTTGTATGGCACTACCGCTCCGTGGCGACGGTAAACTGAGAGCAGATTTCCGATGGAACCTATGGAATAAGGAAAAAGACCTTTTCCTTGAGCCTCTTGCAAAATTCATTTTATCTACCCCAAAAGCGCGAGGAATGCAGTTCGAAATGTTCCAATCCGGGTTTATTCCTCCAATTCATAGAACAACGGAGTTTTTTGCCGAATTCCGAATAGACTTTTCCCTTTCTCCTCCAGGGAGATGACCGAATCGGAGCCGTTGCTACATCACCAGGCGCAGTAACTGGTCGGCGGTGAGCGCTACGATCCCAAACATCAGATGCGCCATCACCTTCGCTGGCCCCCGTACCCGGACTTGATCTCCTCCAAATTCTTCCTTGAGACGCCCGAAGACCCGTTCGATCGCCGTGCGTTCTTTGTACCGCTCTTTCGCCGCCGGATCCATCTCCACTTTCTCTCCCCGGCGGGGATTGCTATCGATCAGAGGGACGTGACCCCTCGCGCGGCTGTACTCCCGGATCGCTTCCGCGTCATACGCCGCATCCATCAAATCGTACAAATTCGTCACTCGTCCCGCTGTCATCGCGGTCAAGGGAATGGCCGCCTGGCTGTCATGCACGGAGGCCGACGTGAGAATGCAACTGATCGGAATTTGCCCGTCGGCACAATCTACGTGCAATTTGAATCCATTCCAACTCTCTTTATACCCTTGGCTATTCTTTTTCGTCCCGCGATCGCAATTTTTCGGCAAGTCGTCCCGCATTTCCTCCAAGGTCATCCGACTCTGGCGTTCCAATCGATTCGGTTCTTTCACCGGCGCTTCTTCTCCTTTTCGGGGACGTCCTCGTCCCCGCTTCGGTTTGTCACTCGTCGATTCCGGAGAACGCTTCGCCGGTTTCTCGTTCCCTTCGATCGCCGTACTATCGCGCGATATATGCCCCACCAGTCTCTCTTTTTGATGGCTTTCGATCAGCGCTTCATGCACGCGCTGCGGCAATTCCGTCGCCGCGAATTCGGCGAACGCTCTCGAAAAGGTTGCTTCGTGCGGAATGGCGCCGACCGTTTCATACCCGCAGATACGTCGTAAGGACGAACACGCTTTCAAATAATCGATCAGCGCTCTTGTCGAGGAAAAATTGTAAACCGCTTTGGCCACAAACGCTCTCGCCATCGCCCGACGGTTCTTTTGATTTCGCCCACGAATCGCGTTGGACATCCGGACGAATTTCTCGATCCGAGCCAACTCCAAAACGGCCACAACCTGTTTTTGTTTGTCGGTCAGTTCGCCAAGGCTTTCTTCCAAGTGAGGAAATAAGTATCCTTGAATCGCTGTCCATATCGGGGATAAAAGTTTCATGAAACCTCTCTTTTTCTGTCTGGTTTGTTGACAACTCCAGTTAATTTAAAAGAGAGGTTTCTTTCTATCCCCGCACCTCGTTTTTCTTGAAAAAATCTCGCTTTTATTAATTTTGCAAGAGGCTCTTATTAATGAAAATAACTGTTATCGTGTTATAGTACACCATAACAGTTGTTCAAAAATCAACAGAAAGATGCAGGCATCGTATGGGTGACTGGGGGTAAGACGCGGGCGGCAGGAAGAGATTCCCGTTTCGTAATCATCATCGGTCGCACCTGGCAACGGGATCACACGATTTCATGCAACTGCCGTGACTGGAAAGATGGTTGAAAGGTACGAGAGGCTCACTTGACATTGCTTTTCACTCATGAAAAAATAATCGATCTTGTGGTTGTTTAGACTCGCGAAAGGGGGAAAATTTGTTCCTGGTAATCTCTTCGTTGAAGCAAAGAAAAGTTTTTTTACAAGTTTGTTTTTAGAGAAAAAA
>JAKQEE010000306.1 GCA_029558635.1 Pseudomonadota bacterium
ATGTTATAGGTTTTCAGGCATTTTAAGCCTTGAAAGTATTTCCGGGTCGAGGTTCGGGTATCCTTTGCGGTCGCGCCAATAGCAGTGCCCCCAATCCGACGGGGTGAGCGAAAGGAATTCCTTCACCACAGCGCCCTTGAATTTGCGACCGGCCAGCATCTTGGCATCCTCGCGGTTCTCGCTGTGAACCTCAAAATGCTCAATGCGGGTTCGCTTCGACCGGCGCCGGTAAACCTTTGCGTCCACGAGCCACCGGATGGAGAGAAATACCCGCTCGCCGTTGATGGTGTAGCCGTCATATTTCCCGGCGCCTTTTTCCAAAACCAGTTCCTTTTGAATCTTCAACCTGTTGATGATGCACCACCGTTCGATGGTGTTGAGCAGCAACGCCTCGCTCTGGTCCTGAAAGTCAGGGACGGGAATGCCACCTGCCATTGATATTGTTTCTGTTTGCCACACGTCCTGCCCCAGCATGGTGTTGTGGATGATACGGAAAGCCCAGAAAAACTCCTGGTTATCGTCGAGCACTTGATAGCCGTTCATAATGACCAGGGGGCTTTTTCGTATTCGTAAAGGCTTTTTACAATTTTCTCTGCAACGGTATGCAGCACATCGCAGGCCAGGTACATCGCCTTGCCGTGCTGCTCCGGGATTGACAGGATAATATCCTCGCCTTCCAGCGTGTACAGGCTATTGTAGCGCCATGCTTCCAGGGCTTTGAACAATTCCATCGGCGTGAGCACCGGCGCTGGCTCGAAAGTAACCTGCTCGATGTCGCAGGTATCGTCATTGTCGTATTCGTAGGCGATGCGGTTGACCTCGTACATGGACTGAACCATAAGGTCAAGGTATTCCTTCATCTGGCCGAAAGTCTTGCCGCTTTCGCGCTGGAGGTTGACCAGCGGCCAGACATAAGCCTGTATTTCCGATCGGTTGGAATCCACGAACTCTCGGAATGTTGTTCGGATTGCCGAGTAGTGACGGAAGGAGAGTAATTGCGTTGACATGATGTTGCGTTGTTGCTCTTATTAGGTGTTGCAAAGATAACTACTTTAACCGACATTGCAACACATCGCGCAAATATTTTTTCAAAAAAAATTCGGGCGCAACTTTGCGTCGCGCCCGAATCAGGTACTTACTCTGCCTTTCGCATTTCAGCGCCGTACAACGC
Source organism: Pseudomonadota bacterium (assembly GCA_029558635.1). Classification (GTDB taxonomy): domain Bacteria; phylum Pseudomonadota; class Alphaproteobacteria; order Micavibrionales; family Micavibrionaceae; genus UBA1573. Next base: position 1,172 of record JAKQEE010000306.1, read on the forward strand.
TCACTTTCCGGGACAATGCCCGTACCAGTTCTGCATCGTACAACGCTTCGTGCGCTTTACTATCGTCAACTTCGATGCCAAAGTGACGCGC
>JAKQEE010000309.1 GCA_029558635.1 Pseudomonadota bacterium
TCATTTTCCGCTCCCTTTCTTTTTCAGTTTTGCAAGAAGGGTTCTACCTCTTTCCGTCACGCGGTATTTCTGAAGACTGCTTGTTGGCTTGCCCGGAACAGTCATCATCAAGAGGTCTTCTTGAATAAGCGGATTTAAAACCTGGTTACGGAACTTGGTGCGGTCGGACCGGCCCACTAACTGCATCAAATCGACAATCGAGCATGCCTGCACGCATTGGTTGAGAATTTCAACCTGGTTCCCACTTAGCGCCAACTTGGTGCCGCCCTGGTGCCGGCTTGGTGCCTGTGTTTTGCCGCCGACGGCTTCAAAGGCCCGCTCCGGCCTGCGCCGGATGGTTGCGACAAAGCCGCCCGTCAGGGCAAATTCTGGTTCAGGCAATCCGGCTTTGCGACAACGCGCAATCATGTCACCCGTTCCAGTACCCATGCGTTCGATGTATTTGGTCAAATATAAAGGCTCCGCCAGAAGTGGATTACCGGGCACAGAGCCATGCGGCCGCCTTAATTTTTCGAGTGTAAGCGAAGGCGGCAGTGTGCCGGGATTCCACACTTCGAGCCGATCTGAAAAAAGCATAACCTGAACACTACCATTGTTGGTGTAATCGCGGTGCGCAACAGCGTTGACAATGGCTTCCCGAATGACTTCGGGCGGCATTTCATAAGCTACAGGGGCCTGGACGCTCAATTCACGCGTGCCGACAGCCAAATTGATTTTAGAGAGCACAAAATCGACTGCCTGATCGACTAAATCAAAAACAGTGCCCTTATAAACCTGATAAAAAGGAATGGGTTTGCTGACCTCCAGGCCATGAAAATGTGCGCATTTAATCTCCGATGAAATTAGAAATCGTTGGGGTGTCTTCCCAAATAAAAGAATTGCGGCGTACGTAGGACGTTCCTTGTTGAGTAAGCTGAGATGCGCCAAAACCTCCTTCGGCGGCGTATCCTCAGGCAGAGGAAATGCCCTGGCGCGCCGGGCCAGACTGACAAATTTGATTACCTTTTCCGAATCGATATCATCCCATGACGCATTTTCGCATGCAGCGGCGTCAAAGGGTCCGGCACGGAGAAGTTCCTTTACGGCCAGATAATCCACTAGACTGGCATAAACCGCAGGGATCAATTCCGATGTGTCGGCGACACGACGGCGGATGAGCTGCGAACCCGCCTCGTCAATAAGCGCTTTCATTTTTGGTTGGCGATTATCATCCGTCATCCCTTTGACAAAAATGAGACGTTCCTTGCCAAGCCTTGTCGCTTCGTTGAATTCGCGATGCGTCGGGGAAAAACCTTTTTTATCGGGCGCGCCATATTGATTGCCGAACAAAGCCAGATAAATATCACTGTTGTGAACTTCTTCAAGATAGACATCATCCGCCCTCTGATCTCTGGCGGGTAAATCTTCAAAGAGAAATATGTCGAAGAACCGGCGCAAAAGCGGATCGCCCTGAACGTAATCACGAAGCGCTTTACGCTCCTTGGCAAATTCCTTTTGAACACTGCTGATGAATATTTTTAATCGTGCGGCTGCCATACCGTTTACTCCTTGGAAGCAATCGTAAACTGTCCTATCATCTTGTTGAACTCTTCTGCTACCTTGGCTTTGAAATCAGATTCAATTTGATAGACTTCTGTAAATTCGGCAAAGGCCCAGCGGCCATACTGACCATTGTTGTTAACGCCGGGTAGCCAGTAGGTTTCCATCGTCGATTTCTTTTCCTTGGCATCTTCTCGTCGGTAGCCTTTGATTTCAACAATTAAGTTAAGAAGGTCTTTGTCGCCCCGGCCATCATCCACCTGAACAATAAAATCGGGAATGTAGGTGCGCATTTCCGACGCGTAACGATAGGGAACTTCCAGGCCAAGATTGTGATTTTTGACGTAGGCTTTGACTTTCGGGTGCGCTTCCGCCACACGGCAGAATTCCGCTTCCCAGTCGCTATCCAGAATCACCCAATTGATGTGGCAACGTCGGGAGTCGGTCTCCCATCGGTCGGTTTTGGAAGTATTGAAATTCACATGCATGGTGGAGCCTATGGGATTGTAGGAGTCCAGCACAGCCACGATGGGATGACTGCCCTCCAGCGTTCGGGTAATGGCGGTTGTAATCTTTTGACAGGCCATATCTGCAAGAGACTGATACATAAGCTGGGCGGGATAGGTGCCACCTTTGCAGATCAAACAGCGATCCAGCCAGTCTTTGGTGATGCGTTTCAACTGCCCGAACAAATGAAGCCTTGGCTCCTCACCGGGATCTTTATATTTGGTGTAGATCAACCGCTTGGTGAGATGAAAGATAAGTGTGGAGGTGCGCAGATCGCCGGTATGGATCAAATTTAAATCTACGCCTTCGCCAATAATACCCTGATTCCTGGTGTTAGTCGGGCCGACCAGATCGGGGGTCAAATCCAGTTCGGAATCTTTATCGAACTGCGCGGTCACTTTTTCTTCCGGCAGCTCAACGCGATAGCCTGCCACACGGGGAAAACGGATTTCCAGATGGTCGCGCTCCGGGCGCACGGCCTTGACGCGGATCGTCTCTCGCGGGGGTTGTGGCGGCGCGACTACTGGCTTGGCCGTAAAATCAAACGGAATGCCCAACACATCGGCATATTCCACGTTGAACAGGCCCTCATTATTAAGATCATAGGATTGACGGCGCAGGGCGCGGCCAATGACCTGCTCGCACAAAAGCTGTGTACCGAAGGCACGGACGCCCAGCACATGTGTGACGGTGTTGGCGTCCCAGCCCTCTGTAAGCATGGATACCGAGACGACGCAGCGGATGGAATCACCAAGTTTGCCTTTCTTACCAACGGTGTTCATGACTTCCCGCAGCAAATCCTGATCCGTCAGATTTTCTGCCTGACTGCGATCACCGGTTCGTTCAATGATTTCGCGGCGGAAACGGTCAATTTCATCTTTCGCCATACCGCGAAAGTTGTCGTCAAGGGCGTCACCGGATTCCAACTGCTCGCTGTCGATGAGGAGCGTACGCGGCCTGCCCAGAGAATTGCCATATTCATCATAATTGGAAAACAATGGAAATTTCCCCAGATAAGGCGGCGGTGTAACACCATCATCTTTGGGTGGATACTCAAAACCGGCCATGTAGTCATAAACCAATTTAGAGGTGGATGTGTTGTTGCACACGACGATAAAGCACGGGGATAATTGCATGCCGCTTTCTTTCCAGAGATGAAACGTCTTTTCATAGTGACCGTAAAGCGCTTCCAGGGCTGTTTGAAGGCGTGTCGGCAGTTTCAGCGGGTCCAGTCCGGCGGCTTTCCCTCTTCCTTTTTTGGGCATGTCTTTGCGGATATACTCCCAGAGATTGCGAAACATGGGCATGTCGCCACCGGGAATATTATCCGCAACCGGCACGCGTGGCAGTTTGACAATGCCGCATTCAATGGCGTCCATCAGAGAAAAGTCGCTCATGGTCCAGGGAAACAACGTGCCTTCGGCATATCCGGAACCGCGCAGAAAAAAAGGCGTTGCCGATAAATCTATCACCTGGGTCGCACCGATTTTTCGTGTAACGGTTTCCAGCCCTGTTATCCAAAGCCGCGCGGCTTCGTTGTTGCTCTCGGCTTCCTTTTTGTCGTCACCTTTGAGTTCTTCATCCTCGCCCTGATCCGGCTTTTCCCGATAACAATGGTGCGCCTCGTCGTTGATGATTAGAACATTTTTCATCCCCATCAGTTCCGGCATCACACGTTGCAGCATCTGGCCTTCGGTTTCCAGTGTCTTGAGTTCTTCGCCACCTTTGCCTTGAAGGAGCAATCGCCCACCTTTGGAGAGTTCCAGCCGGTCGCGCAGTTTAAAGGCATGGTAATTGGTGATCACAATTTTGGCGCGTTCCAGATCGCGGAGCATATCATTGGGCACCAACTCGCGGTTTTTATAATAGCTGTCCGGATCATTCGGTTGGAGGACACGCAACCGGTCTTTAATTGTTATGCCGGGTGTTACCACCAGAAAGCCGCGTGTAAACTTTTTGCTGCCGGGATGGCGCACCGCATTAATTGTTTGCCAGGCAATCAGCATGGCCATAACAGCGGTCTTGCCTGCGCCGGTGGCCAGTTTCAGCGCCAGACGCATCAGGTTGGGATTG
>JAKQEE010000362.1 GCA_029558635.1 Pseudomonadota bacterium
TGATAACGCATCGGAAAGAGATATTGGAGTCTCGTTTCCTTCCGATGCTTTATCATTACTGGAGTTGCAAAGACCGGTTCGGCAACGGGTATTTACTGATCAAGCCACTCACTTACATGAATAACAGTGGAGAGGCTTATCGGCATGCGCAGAAACGGTTCGGTTACTCCGACAAAGAAAGCGTAGTCATCTATGATGACATCGCTTTGCCTTTAGGCGCGGTCCGGATACGGGCGAAAGGATCGGATGGCGGTCACAAAGGCATCCGGTCGATTCTGGGAGTCGCTGGCAGCGACGAGATCGCGAGGATTCGTATCGGCATCGGTCCCAAACCGACCGCGATGGATCTTTCGGATTACGTGTTACGGCCGCTTAAGGCTTCGGAACGGTCGGTCATAGCCGAGACGATCGATAACGTTACGGACGCGATGGAACGATTGACTTACGAGCGATTGGAGATCGTCATGAACCAAATCAATCGCTTTTCAAAGGAGAAGTATGGATCGCTGTGACTATTGTGGAACGACCGAACGGGTGACGGCCTATGCGCTGGAATCGGAATACGCCGGAAAGATGGTCCGCCTTTGTTCCGCCTGCATGAAGGATAAGATTGCCACCTCCTTTCGCCCGATCGAAAAACAAAAACTAAGCGATTTGATCCGCGCCTTTCATTTGGTGAACGATGCGCCGTATCCGGCCGCGGAGTTGAAAAGGGATGAAAATTGTTCGTTTTTCCTGTATCCGTATCTCATCGGTTATGAACTCTTTGAGCGGGAAGAAGGAACTCCCGTTTTCGAATCTTGGAGTCGCGAGGTCTATCGACGCTGGATCTATTTCTTAACAAATGTAAAGAGATTAGAAAATAAGGGGCGGAAAGAATCGTCTTAATCATGATAGCCGATTTCCCCGATGTAGCGAATTCTCGTTTCGATATAAGCGTTTTAAGATCATAATCATACTGGAGGTGTCGGTTTTGAAAAAAAGAGGGTTAGGGGTACTGATTGCGGTCGTATCATTGATTTTCGTGCTCAGTTCTTGCGTGTTGTTCAAACCCTGGAAAGTAGGGAAAAACTGGGAAGGTACGGTGAATATTTCTCTTGTTACGCCGAATATTGCCACCGGGAAGTATTCGGCTGACATAACATTTAAGTTCGAGTGGCTCTTAGGGACTTCCAAAATTAAGGGAGGGACAGTCGAGTTAACACGTTTGGCCTCGCAAACCGAAGAAAGAGCGACGGTAGAGCCTTACAAATTCAACATCACCGCCGGCGAGTACAAAGAAGCAGATTCCTCTTTAACCTTTGAAGCCAAAGAGATCGACTTTCATGATATTTTGGAATTTGCCGGCACTGTTGTAGGCAAAACCATTAGCAACGGAACCGTTGCTAATACCACTACACCAGTGGGCACTTTTACCATTTCCGAGCAAGGTTCTTAAAACCGAGGTATTTGGAGCGCGTTGCTGTACCCCATCGAACATGGTATAATAGAATTAAACTGTAAACTGATGTTTTCTTCCGTTTACGTTATTCGAGTCTATACCAGTCAAAGGAGGAACGAACCATGGAAGTTTTGAAAGTAAGCTCCAATTCCAATCCAAACAAAGTCGCAGGTGCGATAGCGGGCGAACTCAGTAAAAACCAGTGCGTCGAACTGCAGGCGATCGGAGCCGGGGCTGTGAACCAATCGGTCAAAGCTGTCGCGATCGCGAGGCGGTTTTTGGACGAACAGCAAAAAGATCTCTATATGGTTCCCAGCTT
>JAKQEE010000367.1 GCA_029558635.1 Pseudomonadota bacterium
AATAAAAACGACGGCTATCTATTATATTAATATAACATGTCTACGGAGACAGTTGTTTATTAATATAATAAACAGGATCACTATTTCTTAATTAATGATCAATTTTCCACTTATTAATATATACAATATTATCTATTAATAACGAGCGTGCTCCCGCATGATACGTATTAATTGAATACCAATACAGTCATTAATTGTATACGCAGGTGCGAATGAGGCAATTAATAAAATGAGGGATTTGTTATTAATAGAATAAAGGTACACGCCAAATTATATATTAATACGACGTTGCCCGCGCGCGTGCGATCATTAATACTGTCACCCACAACTGTCAGTAATTAATACTGACACCCCGAACGACATTAATATATAATACCATATTAATATACCCGGATGTTATATGCCCAGAGCCGCCGAATGACTTTGCATGGCATCGAAAGCCAACAACGACGGAAAGACCACTACCCGTGGTCGGAAGGCAAGCAAGAAGAACACCGAACCCGAACTCGTCATGGGTCTCACGCCCGACCAGCAGCGGATGAAGGTCATCGAAGCAGCCAAATCGCTTCGCTCGTTCGACACCCGCGCTTGGACAGACGCAGACTACATGCAGGAGATGGGTGCGGTCCCGGTCACGTTCGGAGGCATACGCTTCCATGTGAAGGGGCTGATGGGGGAGACGAAGGATAAGCAGGGCAACGTGACGACGGAGGTGTACTCCCTACTCGTGCTCGGTAAGGGCGTCTCCCTGGGCGCACGCAAGTTGTCGTCCATACTCGCGAAGGTCGACAACGCCGACCCCATGAAACTCAAGCTCTGCGCGTTCATAGCGTGGAGTGAGGCAGGGGGACGAGTCACGCCCGAAATGGGCTGTGAGATCGCCGAGCCTGCGGGCAAAGGCGGTCGGAAGTCCAGCAGCAAGGTGTCGGACCCGAACGACACGGCGGATGATGTAATCACCCTTCCCTCCTAATCTTTTCTTTTTTCGTTTTCGCCATAAATTAATAGTCGCGCGCGTAGTCGCGTATGTAGTACAGATCCGTATACGCACACGCGCGAATTAATGTGGGTGTGCGGGCGCGTGGTAAACGCAATCGCGCACGTTTACTCACTCACACACATTAATATACGCAATATAATTAATAGAGATTGTAACGCAGCATGCCATTAATATATAATAGCATATTAATATACCCACTAGCCTTATCCCGACGACCGCCAAATGGATTTTTATCGTTTCAGCGATGGAACGAACCGCATATGTGGAGGACTTTTTCAATGCAGAGACACTGTGTATATCAAAGACAGATCCAGAAGATCAATGTCGGTATTGAGATCACGAACAAAGGGCTTCCGGCATACTGGGAGCGTGGGGGCATGGATAACGATGGATGTGGGATTGCCGTCGTGATCGGCAACCATATGGGAGCCGCAAAGAGACCGCTCTTCGTCAGATCGAAAGGCGAACTGGCGTGTAAAGAACATGCATTGTTCGTCATTAAGCCGGGTGATATTATCGTGGAGGCATTTGTTGACCACTGGCGGGTGGTATCAGTGATCATATATCGGGTCGACAGTATCGACCGCGACAATGCATCGGCAATGCTGAACGTGATCAATGAATTCACCGGCAACATCTGGACAGAAACGGTCCCGGAATCGTTAGATGCAATCATTACAACAGCCATCGAGAAGTCAATGACGCACCACTGCAGAGCGCCATGTTATGTAGCGCACGAATAACTCTCTTTTTTTTATCGCGATTATACAATTAATAGTAACCACGCATACGTATACACTATGTACACGCCTGTATACGCGCGAATTAATACGGGCATGGGCGCGGCTGCCTGTGCCTACGACCGTCGCGCACCCACCCACCCGCATTGCACATTAATAAAAGCGGGTGTAATTAATATATGTGTGTCAAAACTTAGTCATTAATATATAATAGTATATTAATTAGGGTCGAAGGGTTTATCTCCTCTGCCACCAAATGGAATTTTGCACTTCGGTGTGAGAACGTCCATACGAAACTGGAACGTTCATCTCTTTTATCTATTAGTATTATGGTGATACTATGGTTGTGATTGGACGGAAAGCGTTATTGCATGCGGCACCGTCGGTTATGCAATGTAGTCGGTGCAAGAATTGGCGTCGGAACTCTTCATCGGAAGGATATTGTCGGAAGTATGAAGTTATGACTTCGGCCTCCGAAGGGTGCGTCGGGAATACGAACACCCGGTATCCGCGGTCGTATCGATGATGGTGATCATGAATGATGGACGATGATTGTGAATTTGACGTCCCGGTATTGGATGTTAAAGAACTTTTTTCGGCGTTCGTTGAGAACGCGGCATGGATGGGCGAGATCGATCTGTCTTACAGCGCATTTCGCCGGACACTCGATGAGTTCTACGCCGAGTATGCGGAACTGCCGGTCGTGCAGATCGTTGAAGGGAACATCAACGAGTTTATGGATCTGTTTGACGGGGTGGTGCGAAAATGTTTCGCGTGACCAGCCAACATGGATTCCACATCACGTTCGAGAACGGGGTGACGGCGTCGGTACAGTTCAGTGACCGGCATCACTGTTCAACTCGACGTTTACTGCCACGTGAACGGGACCAGTGTCCGAACGCTGAAGTTGCGTTTTTCCGGGATGACACATGGTTGACGAAAGAGATCGACCCTGAGCACCGGTATGACGATCGTGATATCGGATACGTGAATTCCGATGATCTGGTCCCCCTCCTGGTCGCGGCAGCAGCGTATCCTGCATGGGTGCTGCTCGACACGATGTTCGTCCATGGACAGACTCTGGAGATCTACGGCCGGGTTGCCGGCAATGGCAACGGATACGATCGGTATAAGGCGACGTTCAACGGCCATGACATCGTGACGTCTCCCGGCCTGATGTTATCGCGAGTCGTTGTAACGGCCTACTTCGCAAAACATCTGGAGATGAACGGAAATGAACGGCGGTGAAATTGGAGGACTTATCGGGATCATCCTGATGGTGGTCATCGTCATCGTTTCTCTTATCGCCGCAGTCGGCGCAAACGTTGTGTCAGAGACAACGATCACGGTTGAGGAGCGAATCGGCGCACATGGCGAAGAAGGACGGTACCTCATCGTCTCCGAAGAAGGGGAGATGTTCACGGTCGAAGATAACTGGTTTCGGATGCAGTTCGATGCGTCGAATCGTTATGTACAGTTGAAAGAGGGCAATCGGTACGCCATAACGTGTACGGGATGGCGGGTTCCGTTCTGCTCCTGGTATCGGAATATTGTTGCTGTAAATTCTCTATAATTCATGACCCGGTGATTCTATGTATCAAGAAGTATTACCTACGATTAAGCCCGACGACGTGCTTTGCAACCATTCGCTCTTTACAGAACAGCTTGCAAATCTTATGAACGGCTTGCTGTTCGATATGCACCACGATACCGCGACGAGTATCACCAAGTGCATCGATGAGATCAACCAGAACCGGGAGATCATCGAGATGTGCCGGACGTTCATCCGTGATGCAGTCGACAATATTACGGATGAGAACAAAGCGTATTATTGCAACAAGATGCAGCAAAAAGTTGCACTAATGCGCCGAAAGACGTTGCAGAACGACAAGAACGAACGGCAACTGGAAAAACTGCAAAAAATGTACACCCTGGTCTGCCGGGAGTTGCGGCAGCGTGGTATGGAGATGGTGGATGAATGTAATGTCGATATTGTGGAGGGATGATGTGTCAACTACCACCGGTTGAAACCGGTGGCTTGCAAACGGCTAAGCGAGACTAAACAGTTCGACTAGGAGGCATTGAACAATGCAGCAGCGTTACGGGCTACAAGAACGGGCGGGTGCTTCCCTAGCCTGTCCATCTTCTGGACACGCCGAATCCGACACCCTCTTACAAGGGTTAAGCCTGTTACGCAACTCCGAAGGGATATATAACTCCGGTTTAACCGGAAGCAGGTAATACTATGCGAGTACCCGTTTTGGATACCAACAGAACGCCGTTGATGCCGACGACACCGGTACGGGCACGGCTGCTCCTGAAACAAGGAAAAGCCCGACCGTACTGGAACAAGATCGGCATCTTCTGCATCATTCTGACCTATGTCGTAAAACCTGACAACCAGCCGCTGGTTGTCGGGATCGATCCCGGCAGTTCGTTCGAGGGTTGGTCGGTGGTCGGAACCCAGGAAACCGTCGTCAACGGTATGTCTGAGGCACCCAAGCATGTCAAGAAAGCAGTAGAGACCCGGCGAACCATGCGGCGAGCCCGGCGGTTCCGCAACTGTTGGCGGCGACCTGCCCGGTTCAACAACCGGTTACAGGGACGAAAGTTCATACCGCCGAGCACGTTTGCCCGCTGGAACGCCAAAATCCGGATTCTCCAGCAGTTGCAGAAGATCCTGCCGATCACCGACGTGGTCGTGGAGGATGTTGCGGCCGCGACGAAGAAGAACTGCAAGCGGTGGAACACAAACTTTTCACCCCTAGAAGTGGGGAAGAAATGGTTCTACCGGACGATCCGGTCGTTGGACGTCAACCTTGT
>JAKQEE010000404.1 GCA_029558635.1 Pseudomonadota bacterium
TGGAGACCAATGGATTCACAAGGTCTCTTTACCCTTAAGCGTTCAAGATAAATTATTTCACGCCAAATCGGATGAATGGACTAAAAATCGTGCGATCGATTCCGGCCATGTTTCTTAGTACACCCCATAACTTGACACACACATATTTTTGAAATATTAAAAGATATGCTATAATTCCTTATGACCGTGATGACTGAAGGAGGGGATTCGAGATGAAAGGAATATTCAATCCGAGGACGTTGCGAGGAAGGATTCTTCTATGGTTCTTACCGTTCACCATCGGGCTCTTAGCTGTCGTAACGTTGTTTATATACTTCCAGTCAAATCATATCGTAAGGAATTTAGTTCTTGAGATGGCGGATAAACTGACGGAGTCGAAAGCGGAAGAAATCAGCGAATGGCTTCGCGGTCGGATGTCCGACTTAAGCATTTATGCGAACACGGCTGAAGTTAAAAGCGGCGATTGGAACGTGATGAAGGGCTTTTTAGCCGATGAGGCGCGCGTAAAAGGCGACAACTACGAAAACTTCTTCTATGCGGGCATAGATGGCAACTACCAGATCACATTGGGTACCCCGGCGAACATCTCTGATCGAGAGTATTTTCGCGCCGTCATCTCCGGAAACGTCAGCCGATACATCAGCAACCCCGTCGTGTCCAGAGCCACCGGCAATCAGGTGTTTGTGGCGGCATCGGCGGTGAAAGACGAAAACAACCGCGCGGTCGGCATCATTGCGTCTTCTATCCTCTTGCGACGGATCACTCAGATCGCTTCAGCCATCAAGCTCGGAGAATCCGGTTATGGATGGATCGTCGACAGCACCGGTATGTTTATCGCGCATCCAAACAGCGATCTGGTGTTGAAGTTGAAGATGGCGGATCTTGATTCGGTGGGTTATAAAGGAGCGGTAGAAGGGAGTAAGACCATATTGGCCGAGAAAAGCGGGGTAGGCGAGCTCATAAACGACAAAGGGGAAAACCTGACCGTCATATTCCACACGATCGAAGAGTCCCCTGGATGGCGTTTGGGCATCACGGTCCCCACGAAGGAGTTGATGGCGGAGGCGAATACGCTCATTCTGTTTGTACTCATCGCGATGTCGGCCGTGATTGCGGTTATTGCCCTGTTGTCGATTTTTATCGGAACGCGCATTGCCAAACCCGTTCGAATCCTGTCGGAAAAAGCCGTCGAGTTTGGGAACGGTAATTTAACTGTAGGTTTCCCCAGCTCCGGCCGGGATGAAGTGGCAAAGATGGGGAATGCGCTTCAAGAGATGGCGGGCCAACTTCGCGCGTCGATCGGTTCGCTGCACGGAATCTCGGATTCCCTTTCAGATTCCTCGAAAGAGATGGCCGGTATTTCCGAGACCACTTCTAAAAGCGCTTCGAAGATCGCGGACCAATCCGGAAAGATCGATCATAATGTTCAAAATACATCCGCGTCGATCCAGGAAGTGACTTCCGGTATCGAAGAGGTGGCTGCTTCCGCTCAAAGCATTTCAAAGATCGCTCAAGATCTGACTAAGCAAACAGAAGAAGTTTCTCAATATGCAAAAAACGGGGAACTGTCCGTTTCCAACATCGTGGAGATGATCCGTAGAGCGTCCAAACAAACCCAAGAATCGGCCGGATTCGTGAAGGTGCTTTCCGAGCAAGCCAAAAATGTCGGAGAGATCGTTGATATGATTGGATCGATTTCGGAACAGACCAATTTGCTGGCCTTAAATGCCGCTATCGAAGCGGCGAGAGCCGGGGAGGCGGGACGAGGATTCGCTGTCGTAGCGGATGAGATACGCAAATTAGCGGAAGAAAGCCGCACCGCAACCGGCAACATCTCTCGCATCCTGAAAGAGATCGATCATAGCGCCCAGCAGGTCAACGAAGCGACCGAAAAAACGGTCGAGTATGTCCAGGATACGACCAACCAGGCGGATGCGGCAACCGAGCAGTTTGCGCAGATTACGAAAAAAGTGGAACAGATTCTGAACACGACTCAAAATTTGGCCGCGAATTCTGAAGAGCAAAGCGCCTCGGTTGAAGAAATGGCGACGGCGATGGATACCTCATCCCGTTCGATGGTCGATATCACGCAACAGATAGAATTGATGACAGAAAATATAGAGGATCAAAAGAAGCTATCGCAAAAGGTGAACGACTCGGGGAATGCGTTGACCCTTTTATCTCGTAAGCTTTCCGAAGAGATCGCTCGATTCAAAATATAAAGAGCAAGCCTGCGCGCCGGTTCGTGAATCTAACGAACCGGCTTTTTTTCGCTTAACCTTAAATCTTTATCATTCAAAAAATCTTAACGCCTCCGCAGGCGGGATTCTCGCAGCCATATAGCTGGGGATGAAGGTAACGGCCAGAGAGACGGCGTAGAAGACGGCGCAAACGGAAAGCAGCAACCCCCAGGGGATCGAAAGCGGTATTTCAAGCTCGGAAAAATTCAAGACCGTCAAGAACTGCTGGGAGGTCAAAATTCCGGCGATGACGCCCAATACGATAC
>JAKQEE010000415.1 GCA_029558635.1 Pseudomonadota bacterium
TTGTGTCTCTTTTGTTATAATACTAATGGCCCGCTCCAGATCCGAGCGGCCGAGCCGTTTGATGAGACATCGTGACTCCGGTGTCAGTTCGCCGTTCTTCGGGGTGATGTCCGGCAAGACATCGCACCGTAATCCGCACACGATCGGTGCACTGTGGCTGCACTGGCCACAGACAGTAAAATCTGTAGTCTGTTCTGTAAGTTCCATAGTATCACTCAAACATTTTCTTCACCATCGTAATCCTTGTCGCGCCGATCTCGTACGTTACGAACAAGTTCAACCGAATCATCATCATCCTCAGCATATTCGGCCAACAATCCTTTAAGTTGATGAAATCCACTTCTGTCAATTGTACAAAAGGTTACGAACGGTTGCTCATACACGTACGGCGTTACATGTGGTGAATTAAACCCATTGATCCAGTCACAATCAATGCGTCGCATCATCTCTCTTTGAAATCGCCCATAATGCCACACTACGACAAACGCGTTCAAAGTCGGTTTTGGTAAATCTCTCGGATACATCATCTACCTCGTTAACACTGCAAGAGCTTCGTCCTCTCCTGTATTGAGGGCGTTAAAAAAGTTAATGGTCGTTTCGCGGTCCTGTTTGTAATTCTGTGTAAGGGGGAACGCAATGAGAAACTTGTAACGGACCTCTTCATCTTCGTGGATGAATCCCCGTACCCGTTCGAGCCCAAACACGATGCTCATTGCCGTCTCCGGATCTGATGCATGCTCCCACATTGCCATATTGGTCGCAAGATCCATGAACAGGTCATTGCGCCATCCCTCTAACGGGCCGTGTTGTAAGATCGCGCCAACGAAATCCTGGATCAGTGGCAGACAAGTTTCGACAACCTTCTCAACATATTCCTGCTTTGAAATCGTGCCAGCATTGCGTTCTATCTGCCACCGGGTGATCGCTCCGATTGCCCGGGCAAATCGGGTCAGATATTCGATACCGTCACCGAGAACTTTCGCAGTCGGTAAGGGAGAGACGGGATAGGGGGTGCAATGTTCATGCTGACCGTAGGTTATTTCTTTAGCGACCCGCTCTTGTTCGACACTTTCATGATTCAACTCGTTCAGTTCTTCCAGCATCTGCTGTTCAGCGGCATAATATGCAGCCAGATCACCATCATCCGTCTGCAATCGATGTTTATGGAGTTGTGCCGCTCCGACACAATTATTGGTGAGTTTATGTAGGGTGAAAGCGACATGATCATCGAGTGATGCTACCTTGCGAAACTCATCGTGTTCCCGAATAGTGCCGTCTTCCGCTTTCATGGAACTATACAGTATTTCATCCGGGTTCAGGGTACACTGCGCTCCCATGATCCGGGCGAACCGTTCCGGTTCTCGGACAAGCGTTCCGGCATATTGCTCAACGAACATATCCAGTTCTCGAATGAACGCGGTATACCCATCCATATCGTATTCGTCAAATCCTGCCGACTCGATCAATGTTGCCAACGCACGATCCCGCATCTCTTCCAGATATATGATCCGCTCTACCTCGTAAGGCATCAAAGTTCGACCAAAATATCGGGCATTTCTACTCAGTAGATATGTTGACCGGATCGTTGCAAACAGCGGACGGCAGAGTCCAATAATGTATTGTGCAAGGTCATGGTTTGAGACCCATCGGCCTGCAATTTTGGTGCAGGTCGTTGACCGTGTTTCGATGAGGTTGGTAAGATATGCCTTATATTCCGGATCGGGTGCATCGATATACTCACAGTCCCGGGTAATGCTGGCGTCACCATTCAAAACGGCTGCCATCTGTGCTTGCGAAATACCGTCGAACGCATTCTCTAAGATGTCGACGGCTTTCCCCTCCTTCTGCTCATCATGAAAGAGTTGTCGAGCAATCGCTACAATCCCTTCCCCATCGATGGTAAATGCACTCATAACAGTGTTATCCTTGATATGTTCGCGTTATTTTCTCATATTTCTTGTCGCCTGACCCGAAATGTCACCAAGAACGCCGATGTCGAGGGTGTCGTTCGTTCACGACAAATCTCAACTTCCACTGCGTACGGGTCGCGTTCCACCGCTGATACCATGTCCTGCGCGAACTTAGCAACCGAACGGCGTTTGTCATTTTCTCTGATCTGTGCTTCGCGTTCGCGATATTCGTTCTCAATCTCATAATCGCTGAACTCTTTGATGGTTTTCTGCTTTTGCCACGGCCACTTCATAACAGTCCTGTCTCCAGATAGTTGACGTTTTTGAAGATCCGTGCATGGTTCGTGGCAATAAACATGCCGATCTCGGTTTTCCGTCCACCCCCGCTTCCTGCCTGCACTTGCCGGAACTTACAGGTCACATTCGCCTCAACAAACGAACGAACCCGCTTTGCTGCTTCGTCGATCCGTTCAAGGTCCATGAAATTATCTTGTCGACGATACTCCTGAGAGTCGTAATTCAACTCTAACGTGTCGTCAAACCAGGAGTTCCAGTTATCGATGGTGAACGCGACGTCGGTAACGAGTTCATAGACCTCAACACTGTGGACACTCTCAAACTGGCCGAACAAATACCCGACGATCGCATCGATCGGCATAGTGGGTGGGACGCAACTATCCGGTATCTCCTCGCCGTTCATTACATACTGTCCGTCAACGATGGTGACGTATTCGTTATTGTCAAACAGCAACGACCGCAGGTTGGCGAACGCAACCATCTCAGAATCAACGGCAAGAATGAACGACGCCGACGAACTGTTGCTGACAAATCCTGTTCGAACTTTCATTTTGTATCACCTAAAAACTTATCAACGGTCACATTTTTCCCAGTCTTCATCCATCCACCAGACCAATTTTTGTATTGTTCAAAGAATTCTCTTGCCTCGTTGCCACGAAATTCGTAGTCCAAATTTTCGGTGAGGTGAACGTTTATTTCGTAAAGTTCTCCCGTTTCACTGTCAATATATTTGTCTATCGCCACGACGTTTCTAAATTTGAGCAGAACGGTCTGAGATTCATAGCCATCGTTGGGGAGTTGAAACGTTGTCACATGACCGCTCACGATTCCACCCGTTCCATTTCCAAATCGTTGTAATCATTGATAACCGTTACGATTGTCTCTGGAATCGGTTTCCCCGCCTCCTGCGCCTGCTTGACGATGTCGAAGATTCCCACGTAGTTCCGCGACTGATAATACATGGACGTCAGTCGGGTATACGTTACACCGAACATCTCGACGAACGCGTCGCCGTTCTTTTTATGGAGGTATTCAAGTTTGGCCATGAGCGTGCAGCACAACCACATGACCCGCGTATCATGCTCGTCCTGCTGCGCCATGCGGTTGTAAACATACCGATAATGCCGCGTGTTGTCGGCAAGATCCCCGTTTTCAGCGACGTATTCCCGATATGCGTCAACAATTGCGGCAATACCGGCGATCATGGCGCGGCCGCCTTCGCCGACATACACACACTCGGTTACGTTGTAGGAGACCGCGGTCTCCCGGACAAGGTCATCGAGCGCGGTGTGGATTGCATCAACTTTTTCCAGGTAGTTCCGACGAGCATCACGCAGCTCTTTCCGATACTTGATGAACGTTTCATCACTCCACAACTCGTCCATCTGACAATGGACAATAGCTGGTTTATCATAAATTGCCATTATTCTTCTCCCATCGGATCGTTATAACTGTCAAGCGACCTGCGGTGCACAGTCGGTTCGCTCACGATTCGGTCCACGTCCGGTTTCTTCTTGGTATACCGGGCCGTCAGGTAATACTGAATGCCGTGATTGCTGATCTCCAGAACATCGTATCCGTCTCGTTCAAAGACCAGGGTGGTCTGCCCGCTGTCGAGACAGGCCGTGAACGGAATATTGTTGCGGACAAGGAACCGGACGACCTGATCCTCGTTGCACCAGACATGATACCCCAGGGTGTTCTCAAACTCGCTCCGATCCCGATCCGCCGGAATCTCCATAACATCAATCAGCACCTGATCAACCGGGTCCCCGGTGATGTTCGGCGCAAACATGATGGATTCCGGATACTCGGTAGCGACGTAACGGAACCCTGCGTCAAGCAGTTTACCGATCTCTAAGTAATTGAGAAAATACTTGTATACCGGAAACCCTTTCTGAACCGTCATCGTATGGTCCATCTCCCGGACCCGCACGATGAACGATGCCGACGAGCTGTTGCTGACAAACCCATTTCTTACTTTCATCGGAATCACAGTATTTCTTCGATACGAGAAATGATCTCTCGAACTTGTTCGGCTCTCTGAACTCGGCAGATCGTTTGGATTACTGTCACCAGTGACACCATAGAGATCAGGGACGCGGATATATTGATCAACGCAATAACATAGTGTCCGGTCGAAATACTCAACCATGCGAGTATACCGTTGATGACAACCAAACCGACAAGAATGGTGACGACCACACTGTGCTTAAGTTCGTCTTCCATGATAAATCACGTCCGGTAAATGCGGAAAAAGCCGTTCCCCTCTTCGACGATCTCGATGTCTTAAAAATTTTCTCTCCGTCTCTTTCGTTCGGCCCGTTCCGCTTTTCGCCGTGCCGCATCACGTTTCACACGATACGGTATCCACACGTAACTGAACATGATGGCGCCGATATACCAGATGGAGATGATGATTCGACCCCAGGTGTTCTGTACCGTATACCCGGTCGTCATCGTGAGGAGATAGAGGGTGTGCAGAACGTATATCGTGAGCAGCAGATGGAACGCTCCCATGAATGCCGATTTGAATGTATCAACGGCATTCCACCGCTCTCTGGGACGTTCAGCGGTATCGACAATCGTGCCGTCATCGGCGACAAGGTGTAACCGCTCGACATCCTGCATCCGGATCTCAGTATAACTCTCATCGTCGTTCCGGAAAAAGAGCGTGAACTGACGTTCTTCTCGTTTATACGCTTCGAGCAGTTCCTGCCGCCACCACCGCATAACCCGGTTTCCCGACGGTTTCGGCACTGGAATGCCGATTGTCGATGGTACCCCCGTCAATACACGATCATTGCCATATGCTTGTCTCCACGTTCGCCGCCACCGCCAATAGAGATCTTTTGCGGAAGCCCGACGGGGTGCGTCTGTCCGCGATTCGATGATGACATCGAACGGAAACAGGTTTGCATCATCCGCGACGAACAGCATCCGCCATTTACAATTCTCTTTGATCCGGTCGATCAGTTCCGGTGCGAGATCGGACACAGTCACTCCATACTGGTCCACAAACTGATGTAGTTTCTCCCGGCAGATCCGGTCGACGGCTTCTCGCCACATGATACTGAAGATGACGTCGACCTGTGCCGGGCCGTCGAAGAACATGCGAGCGAACGCTTTGAAATCCGTGCCCCCATACAGAGTGGTGAAAACGTTGGGCAGATCGTAGTATTCCGAAAGCCGATACGGTCTTCGGACGAACTCGCCGCGAGGATCAGGTTCATCGCGTTCAACATAGGTGTTTGCAAACCGACACCAGTGATCGTATATGACACTATAACTGAGATCAACCGTGCCGTCCCGGTGCTGGCCATACCAGTTGTATCCGGTTCGCCGATCATAGCCGTCCACGTCAACCTCCTCTTCGTGAAGCCATGGAAACTTTTCTTCTAACGATGTCATGTTCACCCCGATGGATAGAGTGGGAAATCCTGATTGAATTTATGGGCAACCAGCGCTCTGGTCAACTGTTCAACAAGACCGAATTTTGCAGCAAATCCCGGCATGAGAACATACTGGTCATCTGGAGTACAAACAAACGTGCTCTTCGCGGTGATCGTTACAATGTCGTCTGCATGATGTGCGCCTTCCACGACAAACTCGGCTTGCCGGTTGAACTTAACAATGACGTTGAACGTAGGCAATCCATCCGAGTTATCATATTCTCCCATCATGATCTTCCATACTTTGAACCGCTTACAGACTTCCATGAGATCCCAATGCGACGTAAAGAATGCATGAATAGCCTTCCGAATAGTGCTGTCGTCCGTAATAACGATTCGATCTATCGAGACAGGAGGGTGAACCGCTGTTATCTGTAAATCATTGTTTTGTTTTCTAATATTATACATAATATCCATGCCTTTACCGTTCGGGCAGACGAGAATGTTGAAACTCCCATCAACGGTAATGATTATATCTTCGATGAAAACTGTTAGCATACCTTCTCCTCCGTCATTCGTCGAACACCATGTTGCCCGTTTTCGATAGATCCGACTCTTCATGCTTTTCGATAGGGCAACAGGCGAGATCATAGATCGGGCATTGCCGACACCCGTTCTCGTCTTTCCCGGCAATGACGGTCGACCGGAACCGTTTGAAATCACCGCTATACCAGATATCGGTGAGGAAATCCGTACACCCGACGACATCAACCCCGTCATACCCCACCCCTTCGCTGAACGAACACGGATAGGCTTTCCCGGCTACGTTAATATAGATCGAGAACAGC
>JAKQEE010000417.1 GCA_029558635.1 Pseudomonadota bacterium
GGGCCGATCCTGGATGTTGCTGAACCTACAGATATCACGGAAGAAGACTTGGTCGTTTCCCTTTCTGATACCGACGGAGCATTTACCACCGCAACGCTGACCGCCGGGACAGATTATACGTATGACGCGAATACGGGTACGATAACGATCATCAACACTTCACTCTTGATCAGCACCTCGAAGATTCGTATCGAATACCTGACACAAGAGTCTTTTATTGGAGATGGCACCCGAAGCGAATTTCAGCTTTCGAAGAAATTGATTGATTCCCCCCCCTCACTATCCGCAGCATACACGGCAAAAGCCTCTCTCGATCTGAAGTACGTGGTGAACGAAGAGTACGGTCGTCTGGAGTTCCGTACGGATTATCCGACTACAGGATTCTACGAAAATTACGAGATCGACTATGCGGATCCGAATAACCCTGCAGACTTAGATGTCGTGAACGTTAAAGTCAGCAACGCGACGAAGGCCTCCGTCTCGATTCCGAAGACCGGCAACATCAAGTTTTTCGATAAAAACGACACGCAGAACTACGTTTTGGGAGATTACGTCGCCCCGAAGTACACGACAACGGTTCAAGTTTACGACTCCTTAGGGAAACCCTACACCCTAAACGTCGAGTTTCAAAAAATATCCACGAATAAATGGGCGTGGCGGGCGATCGAAGAGTCAGGTATGGTCGTTTCGTTTGTTGACGATAAAGAACGCGTCTACACGCCAAACCCGGTCGACGCCACTTCGATTGTCGGAGGGATCGTCGAATTTGATTCCGGCGGAACGGTCAGCGCCTTCAAAGCCATTCGCCAAAACGGTCAGATTGTCGACGATGTGAGCATCACACGGATCAAATTCGACCCGGGTGAATTCATTGATGATGGCGCGGCGCCTCCAACCGCAGAAGGCGCGACAGCCGTAACGGTTCAGATAGACTTTTCCGAGCTCGTACAGTTCGCCGGCGATTTTTCCGCGGCCGTGACGGAGCAGGATGGGAACTCGATGGGCGTTCTGCAGAATTTCGCGATCAACGTCA
>JAKQEE010000419.1 GCA_029558635.1 Pseudomonadota bacterium
GACGTAAGGGGCTCATGACACTTCTCCTTGAACGCGGGGACATCCCCGGTTTCAAGGTAGGTCGTCGGCGCAGACGTCATGAAAAACGCGGTGGCGCCTGGGTTCGCGGCCACCGCGTCAGCGGTTTAGTTCAACGTAGAGCTAACCGGCGCTGCGCGGCTTTATCGCGCAGCGTCCAGCGACCGCAGGGAGCGAGGTTGAGCGCCATGTTAGGTCTTTTCGGTGACGAAGACACATTTCTTAAACCGGCTGGGATAGTAGTCAAATGCCCCACTTTCCTTATGCGGTGCAGCCATAAGCTCACCAATCTGACTGGGTGATACACCCATGAGAAGGAGAACTGGCGAATAGAAAAGAATGGCGAAAGATGCGTAGCCGCGATAAAACGTCGCGCCTGTGGACATCCATAAGTTACTTCCCTGAATTGCCAGCCCGGAAATCGTCGTGTCTGCATAGCCACCAATGCTGCTACTTGACGGATTTGAAAGCCTAAAGTAGTCGATGATTGCATAGCTTAAGGCGAGGCAGGATGTGTCTGATGTCTTAGATTGCAGCAGACTTCGCATACTGTCGATTAGTGCCTTATCGCAAGTCTCATTGAAATACCCGCGCTCAACGTAGCAAATATCGTGACGTTTGCATGCTTCGTCGATGCCATCTATAGGGGTAATCCTCCGTAGTTCAATAAGTTGCGACTTTTTGTCCGTTACCTTCAGTGTCGGGATGTTTGGTCCGCAAAATTCGCCATGAATTGGAATACCTTGCTCCTTGATACCCTGTGACGTCGCAGTTGGCGAAGAAGCGCATCCGCCTAGCACAACCAAGAACACAAGGAATAGCAAGATACGCATAGTAAAGACCTAACGAATAGGGTTTATCCCTCGCGCCGCAAGCGCCGTTCAGTGCGCGGGCGCCTGCCGCGAGGGATAAGCCTTGTTGAACTGAACCGCCGCGCTGGCGGTGACACTGGGGATTCTACGCGCGGCTCATCCACATTGGA
>JAKQEE010000420.1 GCA_029558635.1 Pseudomonadota bacterium
TCCAATGTGGATGAGCCGCGCGTAGAATCCCCAGTGTCACCGCCAGCGCGGCGGTTCAGTTCAACAAGGCTTATCCCTCGCGGCAGGCGCCCGCGCACTGAACGGCGCTTGCGGCGCGAGGGATAAACCCTATTCGTTAGGGGCCACATGCCTCTCCCTGAAATCGACTACTTTGAAAAAGGAGCAATTGCAAATGGCGACGAAAACAAAGAAACAACATGTACCGGTGTTTGTGAGCTCCACATACGCAGATTTACAGAATCATCGTGCCGAAGTGGAGCGAGTATTGGTAGGGTTGGAGCAAATCGTAAAAGGCATGGAGTACTTTGGATCAAACCCAGAAACGCCTTTGGATGTATGCCTAACGCACTTATCGGATAGCCGGCTATTTGTTCTCATTCTGGGTGTGTCGTATGGAAGTGTCGAGGCTGGCACGGGGAAATCATTTACCGAACTGGAGTACGAGTTTGCATTAAAAAGCAATATTCCAGTACTGGCATACCTTGCGGACACCTCGTCGACAAAGATTGGCATTTCGTTCGATAGTTATGACGTTAAGAACGCCGACAAATTGCAGGAATTCAAAGAAAGAGTAACGAAGAGACACACTGTTTCATTTTTCACGTCAATTGACGATCTTGCTAAGAAGGTTGAGCACGACGTTCCAAGGGTACTAAGTGCTTTGGATAACATCGAAGTCAAGATTAGCAATGTAGACATCGATGGAGACGTAACGGAAGAGATGCTGCGCCAGGGATCAGAACAATTCCAACATTTCTGGCTTCGCCCAATCAGTCATGCAGGTGAAGTTGTTCCTCTTCGACTGCGTATCAATGCCAAATGGAATGGGTGGAAAGTAAAAGATGAATTAATTCGTTTGCTAGGGCTTGAAATTGGGGATACGATTTCTACAAAAATAACCCCAATGCTAATTGAAGAAATAATAGACCATGACGATGACACCGACCTGTTCGCTTCTGGTGAAGCAGCGGACTGGCTTCTTCAGAATGCCGCTAAACCTGGATCTATCATTGATTGCTTTGTGCGCTTTTCATACTGTAAAGCACCCGTTGGTGCCAATGACAAAGTCGTCAACAAAGTATCCCTAATTATGGTTCGGGGAATTAGGTTTGTGTCGTTTGACCGTACGCATGAAGGCGAGGATGTCAGTCATAAGCTTGCAAAATTGCTGGCACAACGCGGAAACTTTGGTCGCCCCTAACACTTCGTTCCAGGGGACGCTGCGCGATGAAACCGCGCAGCGCCCCTGAACTCGGACGTTGAACTAAACCGCTGACGCGGTGGCCGCGAACCCAAGCGCCACCGCGTTTTTCATGACGTCTGCGCCGACGACCTACCTTGAAACCGGGGATGTCCCCGTGTTCAAGGAGAAGTGTCATGAGCCCCTTACGTCAGCA
>JAKQEE010000005.1 GCA_029558635.1 Pseudomonadota bacterium
TTGCCCTCCCGCCTTGCGTTTGTTTTCTCCGCGGCGTTTCTCGCGAGTACGGCTCTTATCCGACGAGGGTGGTTTGCTGCTGTTGCGACTGTTGAGGTTTAAACGGTTCGCCAGCAACTGAACAACCATTAACAGCGTTTCAAGCGTTGCACTCAGTGCCGGCGATATATTTTGTTCCTTCGCCAGCAGTTCCTGCAACTTTTTTATCGTTGCTTCTACGTCAATACCATCGACTGTCAATGCGTTGCTCCAATAGCTGTTTCAATATAACTCAACTTTAGACATCCAGCCCCCAACCTTGCGTCACCCGAACGAGACACAACTGGGAGTGATACGAACGAAACTCAAGCCGTTTGCTGCTGACAGTGCTGCTACATCCGTAATCTTGGGTCGCCGCGCTGTTTGGGGAAAGTGAATATTGAGGACTTCCGGTTGAAACTGTCTCTGAAAGAAAGTCCGGTAAATTCCATTCGTAGCCACTGCGCTACCAGACCGCCGGTCAGTGGTTGTTTGCCGCGCCACGGCGCCACGACATCGATAGGGAAAGATTCTTCCGCAACCAGACTCAATAACTGAACCAGTGTCCACGCCGTCGAGCGAACCTGCATCCATAGCTCCAGCACAGTGCGTTTCTGCTGCCACAAGTTGTTCACGCCACACCAACGCTTCAGGTTGTGAAACAAGGGTTCGATGCCCCAGCGGCGCGCATACAGATATAGTATCTCCTCGGCACGCAAATCCGTTTCGGTCGCCAGTAGCAGACGTGCTTTTGACCAACGCTGTTTGTCCGCATCGTAGAATTCGCACCATACCGCGCGCACCAGCGTCCCTTTGAGAAAACGTGCCATTGCCACCACGGTGCGCAGACGAACCAGCTGTTCCTTGCCATAGAGTGTCAGCTTGACTTCGGTTGCCGGCAAATTCCGGATTGCCTTGGGCGTCATTTTGATCCCGTAGGTTTTGGGTCGTCCGCGTCCAGGCTTGAGCACAACGGCTGGTGGCAGGAATAATGCGGTATCGCACCGTACTTGACCGATGATAGGCATCTTTCGCGACAGCAGTGGCAATACCAGGCGTGCTCGCATGAACCAGGCATCGAACAGTAGCCGAACAGGCTTGTTCATTATCACGGGCGCCAGGCTGCGCACCAACGCCAGCGCGATGGTCAGCTTGTTGCGATTGCCGGTGGTGGGAACTGAGCGGGACACAATCGGCAACACATACTTCCTGCCTGCGCTGCCCAGCACGCTGACGCCCAACGTAACCCAGCATTGCGCCAGCAGAAACTGCGGCCGGTTGTTCCGCTTTGCATGATCGTGCCGAATGGTGCTGCCCGGCGCCTTCTCGGATTGGCGTGGAATCAACGTGTCGTCGATAACCAGATTGAGCGTCTCCATTGGCAATGCATCGTTGACCACCTCGAATAAGGCTCTTGCCAGTCGTAGCGTCCGGACGCTGCCGCGTTCCAGGAGTTTGTAATAGGTCGTCCAGTGACGGCCTCGGGTAATAGCACTGATCGCGCGTGTCACCCAACCTTCTGGAGAAATCAAACAGCCGCACAGTAATTCGACGAAAGTGGCGCGAGCGCGCAACGGCACGGCGGTGAGCAAATGGGTAATCCAGCTTGACAGGCAAAGTCGGACAGTTTGAGCGCAGGACATAGAGCACCAAATGAGGAATAAAAATTCCTTCATTGGCCGCCGCCCTGCGTACGCTAAAAACCCGCGTTTGCAGGGCGGCGGCCGCGCAAACCTTGCCTTCTGTCAAGTGATTTTTGCTCATTTTGTGAATATTTTTAAAGTCTCGTATCGCTACTTTGCTTTTGCCTTAATGGCCGATTTTTTGATGCTGAATGTCTAAACTTGAGTTTATCTAATTCATCAAAAATAAATATGACATCTTTATTTTTTAAAATGTAAAGTACATCTTTGAGTTGCGCTTCAATTTGATTGGAAGTCAGCGGTGTGCTTATTATTTTTTTACCAAGAGAGAAATAATTGCTTTGTATACGGGAATTGTCGTTGACTGTCGCATAGATTTTTTTTTGTAAGTTTCTTAACCTTACAAAAGCCTTCCAACAGGGAATAAGTGGAGTCTTGCCATCATGGATTAGTATCCAACAGGCGAT
>JAKQEE010000033.1 GCA_029558635.1 Pseudomonadota bacterium
ACGGCTTAGAGCAGCGATCGAGGAGACCTTCGACTTCCGTCCGGGCGCGATCATCGGGCGCTTGGGTCTTCGGAAACCGATCTACAAACGGACGGCCGCTTATGGCCATTTCGGGCGGGAAGACGCGGATTTGCCGTGGGAACGGCTTGATTGCGTCGATACGTTGCGGAAATGGCTTGTTTGAAACCTTTCGTATCCATTTTAAAAGGGATTAAAGGCGCGCGTCGCCGAGAGGAGTGAGCGAAATGGAAAATTCGGAACAAGGAAGTCGCGGTTGCGCGCTGCCGCGCTGGTGAAGGTCAAAGGGGGAACCTTCAAGATGGGGGATGAAGTCGGGGATTTGGGGTGGGCTTGCCGGCGGGCGCATAAGGCGACGCTGACATACGATTATTGGATAGGAAAATACGAAATCACGTTCGACGAATACGGCGCCTACTGCGCCGCAACGGGCAGGAAAGCGCCGGACGACGAGGGTTGGGGCCGTGGACAGCGGCCGGTGATCAATGTGGGAAGGTACGACGCGATCGGGTACTGCAACTGGCTGAGCCGCAATGAAGGCCTGCGGAAAGCGTATCGGGGTAAAGAGCTGGCGGACGAAATCGGGAACCCGACGAGGGACATCGCCAAAGTGGAAGGATACCGGTTGCCGACGGAAGCGGAATGGGAATACGCGGCGCGAGGGGGACAGAACATAAAAGGGCACAAGTACGCGGGAAGCGACGACCTGAACGAAGTGGGATGGTATAGGAACGACTCCGACCGACAAACCCGCCCGGTAGGTGAAAAGAAAGGGAACAAACTGGGGTTGTACGACATGAGCGGAAACGTTCACGAATGGTGCCATGACTGGCATAACAGCAAGTATTACGAAAAGGGCGCTCAGACGAACCCGACAGGGCCGGGCAACGGCCGCTCCTTCCGGGTGATTCGGGGCGGCTGCTGGGGCGACAGCGAGCGCTGCCGCGTGGCGAGTCGGGACAACTACCCGCCGGCGTATTGCGTCTGCTTCCTCGGTTTTCGCCTTTTCAGGACGGTTTTTTAACTTTTGGATTTATGCCTTTTTACCTTTTGCAAGGTTTTAATTTTGCCTTTGGTTTTAGCCCCGCAAAGGATAGCGCGAGCGGCGAAGCGAGCGTGGCCCCCGACTTTGGTCGGGCACGCGTTTCTCTTTCGCCAACGCTCGAAATCGTCCTTGCATCCGATATAATTGGTAAGAGCGAAGAACAGAGCTGGACTTCTATAAAAGGAGGATATCATGGAAAAGGAAGAAACGTTATGGATACCGTGGAACGGGGAAGGGGAACGACCGCTCACCTCGGTTCTAGTGAAGGTCAAAGGCGGAACCTTTCAGATGGGCGATGAAGTCGGAGATTTGGAGGATCAACGTCTCCGAAGCCGTCCGGTGCATACGGTGACGCTGACCTACGATTATTGGATAGGAAAATACGCAGTGACCTTTCACGAATACGACGCCTTCTGCGCCGCGACGGGCAGGAAAGCGCCGGACGACAAGGGTTGGGGCCGGGGACAGCGGCCGGTGATCTGGGTGAGTCGGAATGACGCGATCGGGTACTGCAACTGGCTGAGCGAAAAAGAAGGGATAGCGAAAGCGTATGACAGTAACGGAAATCTGTTGGACAGAAACGGGAACCCGACGACGGACGTCGCGAAAGTGGAAGGGTACAGACTGCCGACGGAAGCGGAATGGGAATACGCGGCGCGCGGGGGACAAAAGACAAAAGGTTACAAGTACGCGGGAAGCGACGACCTGAACGAAGTGGGATGGTACTGGCAAAACTCGGGGGACAAATGGCTACCAGAAAGCGATAAAGACTATAAAAAAAAAGAAGCGAACAACCTCAGAACGCGCCCGGTCGGGCAAAAGAAACCGAACGAACTGGGACTGCACGACATGAGCGGGAACGTGACGGAACGTTGCCATGATTGGTATGATGTTGAATCTTACGAAAAGGGCGCTCAGACGAACCCGACAGGAGGCAAATTTAGCCGCTACGTGCCCTGCTCCCGGATTATTCGGGGCGGCGATTTTTACTTTCAAGAGAAGTATTGCCGCGTGGCGGCACGGGAGAGTGATAGCTCACACTTCGGTTTCCGCCTCGTCAGGACGGTTGTTTGACTTTTGGTTTTTTGCCATTTTGCCTTTGGCAAGTTTTAGATTTGAGGCCGGGTATTTGTCATGACTCGGGATTTGTACAGACTTCGGTTTTGCCGGCGCAAAGGATAGCGCGAGGGGCGAAGCGAGCGTGGCCCTCGATTTTGGTCGGGCATGCGTTTCTCTTTTGCCAACGCTCGAAATCGCCCTCGCATCGGATATGATTAAGAAGAGCGAAGAACGGACTTGGACTTTTATAAAAGGAGGATATCATGGAACAGGAAGAAACAATATGGATACCGTGGAACGGGGAAGGGGAACGACCACTCACCTCGGTTCTAGTGAAGGTCAAAGGCGGAACCTTCAAGATGGGAAGCGACCGAGACAAGAAATATGATTATTTCGATAAACCAGCGCATAAGGTGACGCTCACCTACGATTATTGGATAGGAAAATACGAAGTCACGTTCGACGAATACGACGCCTACTGCGCCGCAACGGGCAGGAAAGCGCCGGACGACGAGGGTTGGGGCCGGGGACAGCGGCCGGTGATCAATGTGAGTTGGGAGGACGCGATCGGGTACTGCAACTGGCTGAGCCGCAATGAAGGACTGCGGGAGGCGTACAGAGAAATGGACTCTTCGGATTGGATGCCGATCGACGGAAACAGGGATCCAGTAACGGACAACGTGAAAGTGGAAGGATACCGGTTGCCGACGGAAGCGGAATGGGAATACGCGGCGCGTGGGGGGCAAAACGCAAAAGGGCTCGAGTACGCGGGAAGCGACGACCTGAACGAAGTGGGATGGTATGGGGACAATTCCGATGTGGACGGGACTGGAAGAAAAACCCAACCGGTCGGGCGGAAGAAACCGAACGAACTGGGGCTGTACGACATGAGCGGGAACGTGAATGAATGGTGCTTCGACTTGCTTGACATTGAGCGTCCGAGATACAAAACGGGAGCGAAGACAAATCCGATGGGACCCGAATGGAACCATTACACGCGCTTCCGGAGAATTCGGGGCGGGAGTTGCTCTGAGACAAATGACTGCTGTTGTGTGGAGCGTAGGGGTGATCCCCGCCATCACGGAGTGGGCGGACACATCGGCATCCGCCTTGTCAGGACGGTTTTATAAATATTGGATTTTGACCTTTTTGCTTTTCGCGAGGTTTAGATTTGGAACTGGGTATTTGTCTTGACTCAGGATTTGGTTCAGATTCGGTTTTAGCCCCGCAAAGGACAGCGTGAGCGTTGAAGCGAGCGTAGCGCAGTCCTTTGCTGGCTCTGGCAACCAAGAAGCGTTTCTGGCTACTAGCTTGTTGAAAAACCGCAAACCGCCTTCTTGCTCCGCATTGGGTTTTTATGAATTATCCAGCGGCAACGGAGCGCCCGACCTTAGTCGGGCATGCCTTTCTCTTTAGCTAATGATCATCCCCGTCGGGATATGCCCCGAAAAGTGAGACAGTTTTCCTGAGAGAGTTTAGCATGAAAAGTGTCTCATGAATGATGATTCATAATGAATCATCATTGGTTTGCCCCCTAAATAGGAGACAATTGATGCGGTACACTTAGTTAGGGAGGCGAACGAATTTGACCGGAAAAAAATATTCAGTAGCGAAACTCATTCAGATACTTTCGGAAGCCAAAATAACTCCCGTTTCTGCGGTTTGCAGAAAATATGAAGTCTGTTCATCTACATTCTATCACTGGCAGAGGCATTATTCGAACGCAAGCGCTTTCCTTGCACCTTTTCTTCACGCCAAGCGAAAAAGCTCGCAATCCAGGAGTCGGAACAAACTGAGCGCTCTTCTCAGTCCTGAGTGCCTTTCTCAGGCCATCCCTCAAGATACTCCTGGCTGAGAAAGAACTGGTAAACGCCGCGCTTCGGGCTTTCATTAAAAATCGACCTTTGAGGGATACCGCGACTTTTATGAAAGCTCGAAAGATTCCGGTTCGCCAGATCTGTAGAGGCTTTTCTGTGTCCCGCGCCACCCTATGCCGTTATCTGTCTTCTCCCGTTGCTCATGCCCCTTTATCCAAACGGATAACCGAGTTGGGCTATGAACATCCCCAATATGGCTATCGACGCTTAAGAGCCCTACTCCGTCAAGAAGGAACCGTCGTGAATCATAAAAAAGTCTATCGTCTTTACACCCGGCTGTCTCTCCTAAAGGAGGTGAAACGCTCAAGAAAAATCCACCCTCGCGTTTCTACTCGTTTGACCCAACCGGAATTCCCCGGGCATCCTGGATTCCCGTCGACTCATAACGAGGAAGGCGGGTCAACATTGAGACAGCGATAGATGTCTTTCTGCTTCTCGAGGATTTCGCCCACCCGCATCCTCTGTCCCGGGGTTTCAAAACACTCGATCACGTCCAACTTGTCC
>JAKQEE010000035.1 GCA_029558635.1 Pseudomonadota bacterium
GAAGCCGGTTTTTCGGTGCTTGTCAAACTCTTCGATGATGCGCTCCTGTACCATGTCATCGTCCACACTGAGGAAAGTTTGCCAGGTGTTGACCCGCTGCGCGAAGTGGTAAGCGCACTGGGTTTTCAGGTTTTTGAAAAGGACTTTCGTGCCGTCCTCTTCCTCCGGTTTGTCGCCACCGCGAAAGTCAATGGCCGACTTGAGCCAGCCCCGCAGGAAGTTTCCCATACCGGCGCTGTCGAAAGCGATGTTCGTGCCGGGCACACCATGCCGGTTTTTTATTTCCAGCATCTTGTCGAGCACCATTTTGCCGTCGCCTTTTTCATACACATAGAAGTGCGTGGCCCGCCAACCGTCCCACACCACCACTACAAACAAGTCGCTCCCTTCCATCGCTATGTCGGCGGTGATGTACTTCTCTCCACCGGCTGCGTGGGTATTGGAAAAGATGTCTTGCAGCGAGGTATAGTTGAACAACTCATCCTCGTTTACCGCCGCGTACCACCTGCCTTTGAGCAGTTGCATGGCCGTCGTTTCGTCCTGTGCCAGCAGATTGGCTTTGTACGACGGGTCTTTTTCTGTGAGCAGCGGATTGTCGGCCAACGTGCCGCCGATGAAGGCCAGCGACTTGATGGAGTTCAGGTCATAGTCTGGCCGGTCAACCGCCGAAATCTGGTCAATGACCTGCTGGGCGCTGTCACCCCAGATAAGCCGCTTCTTTACCCTTGTCACCCAACGAACGTGCCCATCCCGCTGTGGTATTGGAAAACCGCGCAGCCGTTCGTCAGGATGGTCATCGGGCACAAGCCACCACTGTATCAGGTCTTTCACCCAGCCCCGGGACTGCGGGTTGGTCGTACAGCGCATATAGGGCTTCACGCCGCACGTCGAGCGGTTACGGGTGAGCATGTACCAAAACTGGTTTTGCAGAAAGTGTGTAAGTTCATCGAAGCCGATAAGCGGCACTTGTGCGCCCTGCCATGCGTACATGTCCTTTTCGTACTGCATGTGGGAAAACTTCACCCGTGCGCCCGATGGGAATATCCACGCGGCGCTGTGTTCGAGCGGGCGCGGGCGCAAAGGCTTATGCAAAGCGCCGTACAGTTGAACCGACGTATCCCATAGACCGCCTTCATTGCGCACCTGGGGCATGGTGCGTCGGAAATTCACAGAGCCAAAGTTTGGGTTTCGCACGTGCCGGGCATTCTCCATGAGCAGAGCGAAGGACTTGCCCGCGCCCGCCGCGCCGCCGCCGATCACAATGTCTGCGGTCGAGCCGAGAAACTTTTGCTGGAAACCGGGTTGGGGGCGACATTCACCGTTCATGCCGAATTTTGTTTGGATGAATGGCTATGAAGGTTCAGGTTTATTCAATGCGTCAGGAGCCGAATTTCCTTCTGTTTGATAGGCATCGCCGCGTCCGTTGTCTGGAAGGTAGATTACCACCCCACCGGCTGCGTCGTTTCCGTCAGGATCGGTGAAGGCAACCTTCGATGTGGGCCTGCCATAAGCGCGGTCGTAGATATCGCGCATGACCTTTGTGTCCTTGTTTTTGATGGCGTCGAGTATGCAGTTGGCGTGAAGGATAACGAACGAGGCCAGGTCTTTGCGCTTGATGATGATTTTCAACTCTTCGGGCGTCTGCTCACAGAGCCAGCGCAGCACCTTGATGGTGAGTTGCTTTTCAAATTCCGGCTCCACCTTGCCGCCTACAATCCCTTCGAGCACCTGCAACTTGGTGAGTTTGGGCGGCGGGCCGCTGAGATTTCGTCGGTCGTCAAACCCGGACTTGAACTGGCCTTTGTTGCCGCCCGTCTTGTTTTGTGGATTGCCCGGTTTGTCATATCTCCGTTGCTTTGCCATATTCCAGATAATTACAGATGTTGCTGCCGCAAATGTAGTTATACCGTATGGCAAACAAAAAACGCGCCTATTGCGCGTTCAGGGGCTTCCGGTTGATGATGATGGTGAGCGGCGAGCCGTCCGCTTTGTTAATGGACGCGCCCATTGTCCAGTAGAAATGCCCGTCAACATTGAGGTAGGTATAGGTGCGACCCTCGAACTGGCCGGTGTAGCCGTTGTCCCGGATATACTGCACGACAAACACGAAATCGTCGTCGTTTGCCCAATTTTTTCGGACGCTGTACTCGTGCGGGTTGTGGGGCATCGTCTTGGCGAATGTCCACGTCTGGGCTGCAAGGAGGGCGGATACTCGTTCAAAATCGGTCATGGCGCAGTAGGATAAAAAAAGCGGGCCGCGCTTTAGCAGTCCGCTCGGATTTCCCGTATATAATCTCATGAAAAGTTTGCACAAAGATAGTCGGTTTTTTGAGATGTGCAAGCACCTAACTGCCGCCTTTCGACAACGCTCCTGCCGTCGCG
>JAKQEE010000053.1 GCA_029558635.1 Pseudomonadota bacterium
TCTGGTCGTGTTCCTTTGTAAAATCAACCGTCGCGCTGCTTTGCGTCTGCGTTTTGGTGTATCCAAAAACCGTTTTTGCCGCCGGGCTGGTTGCCATTTCGTTGGGTTGAACTATCCAAAACGCATAGTCTGAATAGTACATCCGAGCGCCCCACGCTTTGCAAATCTCTGTAAGTACATCCCAGCACGACTTGTATTTGTAGTTGCCCCGGCTGTCTATGCTGTAAAATGCCCGATGCGGAGTGCGTGATCTTAGCAAAGGATCAATCGTTCCGGAGTAGGTGTACTGCTGTGCGTGCCAGTTGACTACCGTCCGCAGGAACAGGTTAGAGCCGCCGTAAAACGGCAGCACATCTGTTAATTTGTTCAGTCAGTTGAAGATATGTTCAATAAAAGTGTCATCCCCTATATAAGGGCCAAATTCATTGAGCTTGTAATCTATCGTTTTGAGGCGCGCGAGTCCGTCAGTTGCCTGTATCTCCAAAACCCCGCCAATTTCGGTCGGGATGTCCTCCTCTTGCGCAAGGTCAGGCAATATGAAGCCGATGAATTTAGGTATGATTCCTTCAAGCAGTTGCAGCATGAAACGGCCCTCATTTGCGCCCGCTAAATCCTCTACGAACGTCACAAGGCCGGACGTATTGATGAAAAACTTAACGCTCATCTTTGCGCTCAGAATCGGGTCGAATCGGGTATTGGTACTGCCTTGCGGGTATTGAAAACCAACATCCTGTATGGTGATCGTTTCCGGCGTTCCTGAAAAGTCATCATCATACAGGACAACGGTATATTGTTGATCGGTATATGGTGCGAAGAATTGTCCTGTGTATCGTGCTGCCATTATCGTACCCTCAATTTTTCTTGGTTAGCCCGATCAATGACAAGCAACAAATCTTGCCCGCGCACCTCAAACAGTCCTGTTAGTTTCATGGCCCCACCGCCTGCCATGTCCAGAAATTCGCCCATGCGTTCAAATGGAATGATTGCCTCCCGGCCTGATGGGTTGTCACCAACTACTGCCAGCGTTTCGCCTGTTGTTACGCCACCTCGTGCGAGTTTCGGCGCGCTGATGCCGTTAATAGCCGACGTGAAAAGCCCTTTAGCAAGACTGCCGGCAGCGGCTGCAATAGGTATTGCCAACGGCCCCAATGCGCCTAATTTTGTGAGCGTGTTGGCAATGATAGATGTAACGCCCTGTTTAATCAATGAGCCGATAATATCTACCGCTGCATTTTTCACCGCCCGGCCAAATGCCTTTAGGCTATTGATGCCGCCTTCTACCTCTTTTGAAAAGGATGAAAGCCCGGCAATAGCTGCATCCTGTGCAATTAAGCCCCACTGGATGAATGTTTCGCCGGTTGTAGTTAAGCCCAAATACAGGCTGTCGAGCATCTTTTGCATCTCCTCTGCTGCCGCCCGCGATTTCTCTGCCA
The DNA here is from genome assembly GCA_029558635.1 of Pseudomonadota bacterium. Taxonomy (GTDB): domain Bacteria; phylum Pseudomonadota; class Alphaproteobacteria; order Micavibrionales; family Micavibrionaceae; genus UBA1573. The sequence continues at coordinate 1,434 of JAKQEE010000053.1, forward strand.
TGTCGGTAAATAGGCCGGACTGGATGACTTTCAATTCTTCCATGACAACACCAAGCCCCTTTATTTTTTCTTCGGCGGCTGCCGTTTCAAAGAAGGGCGCAAGGCCTGCAATATTGGCTTGCAGTGTAGGGAGGGGTGCTACCTCAGAAAGTCGCTGGTTTCGGGGTTGGCCGTTTGGCCCTGTGGGTGCGTCGGGGTCATCGTTGTTGTTGTTTATTGTGTCAATAATGTCCTTTTTGGGCGCAAGAGGCTTAACCGTGTCAAGCGCCCGGTTATATTCATCAGCAATGCGCTGGAAAAATCCTACCGTTCCCTCAAATCCCTCCTCAAAACCTTCCTTTGCCGCGTTGCCTATATTTCGCGCATCGTTGGTCATTTCTTTGCCAAAGCTCTGAAACGCCTCTTTGAATTTGCCTTCTTTGATCAATTCAAAGGCTGTGCCGATTGCCGAAATGTTGGCTTTGATTTCTTTGGCTACTTGCGAAAAAACATTTGCAATCGCATTGCCCACGCCGATAAGGCCCGGTAAAAATACCTTTGTAGCCTTTACAGTCAAGTCAACAAACCCCTTTCCAACCATTGCGATAAACTCCCACAACGGGCGAAGCGCAACGATGGCCCGATGAACGGCGCCACGCAATACCCCGAAGGCCGCTACCAATGCCTCCCATTTCGGGCGCAAGTAATCCACTGCTTTTTCGGCCAAGAAACGCACGACGTTTGAAACGCGCTGCACCACTTCCCGGAATCGTTCGCTGTTTTTATAGGCGTAAATGAGTGCGGCTACCAATGCGCCAATAGCGACAATAACCAAGCCTACCGGGTTGGCGGCTAAAAATGTCATCGCAGCGCCTATGCCTTTTAAGCCCTGAATGATGCCCGGAATGATGCTGCCCATTTTGCCCATTACGAACAAGACAGGCCCCAACGAAGCAGCAAAAGCACTTGTTAGTACTATCGCTTTTTGCATCCCCGGAGAGAGCGCTGTAAATGCGTCGGCGGCCCGTTGCGCCACGTCTGCCAATTTGCCTAACTTACCCTCCAGTCCAAACGCTTGATTGATCGCTTCGCCCATTTGAGCGCCCGCAATAAAAAGGCTATCCTGCAAGTTTTCAAAGGCATTGGCCAAACCGCCCGTGACGTTTTGAGTCTGTGGCAACTTTGCCAGCGCTTCGGAGAGGCGCAAGGTAAATTCCTTTGCCCCTATGCCCGTCTCCCTTATTGCCTCAATGTTTTTTGTTCCAAAGGCTGCCTGCATCCCTTCTGCCATGAGCGGCAAATTGGATTGAATTACCTTGTAGTCCTCGGCGAGCAGCTTGTTTTTGGAGATCATTTGGGTGAGCTGGTACTGGATCGCTTCCAGCTCTACCTTACCCTTGCCCATTGCCGCCAACGCCTTACCAAAGCCCATGAGCGTGTTACGCGCCTCATCTGCCGAAAGGCCGACGGCCTGCAAGTTGATGCTGCCTTGTACCGCCTCTTTCAGTCCCAAACCCGGAAGCCGGGCCACTTCCCGAAGGCGGGCCAATTCATCGGCCGCCATTTCGGTGCTACCCATGATCGCTACCAAGCCCTTATTGAGCTTTTCCAGTTCGGCAAAAGACTTAAGCGAAGCGGCGGCAACGGCACCGAGCGGCAACGTTAAGGACTGCGTAAGTGACGCCCCGGCGTTTTGTAGGGTTTGCGACATTTTCCCCAGGCTGCGTTCTACCTGATTGATAGAGCGCATGAACCCGGAAGTATCAAGCCCTAATATTACGTTGATCCTATTGCCCGCCATGCTTTTGCTTTATTTCGTTATCCCATTTGCGCCACTTTTCCTCTATTCGTTGCCGTTCTTTTTCGCCTTCTGATACCGTCTTTTTCGGCCTCTCCCAATCGAACTGTATCAAATCCGAAGGCTTCATCTTCATGCCCTTTTTCAGGTGCGGTTGCAAAAAGACGGTTGCAAGCCAGCGGGTGCGCTCCCATTCCGCGCGTTGTTGTGCGCTTTCCGCATCCTGCCTGCCTTCTATGAAATTGAAAACAGAACGCAAGTCAGACGCCCAAAAGTC
>JAKQEE010000112.1 GCA_029558635.1 Pseudomonadota bacterium
AATTTATTGATGAGCCTTCTGCGCCCATGAGTGAAACGGAGAGGCGCGCGTTGCTTTTGACTGGCGGTGCGCCAACAAAGGTTCGCGGAGCACTACAGCTTGTTGGGCGAGCCGGAAACATTTTTGAGGCTGGCGGGGAACCGGCAGACGAACCGGAAATCCGCGCAAAAACCATGCGCGACACCTTACTCCAACCGTTCCGCAGACTACGGGCGCACACGGAAGAGCCTTGGCAGATTGAGATTGATCGGGCCAGGGCCATTCACCAAACCGTAGATGGCGCGATGAAGAAGTTTGGTGCGCCGGGTGCTTTTGCTGCTCAATTTGGGATTATGGGCTATGAGTTGGCCGTAAACATTGCCATGCTGAAAACAATTACCGGAGCATCGCCGTGGGCGAGTTCTGGTTCCGTGGATACGGCAAGCAAGGGGTTTATGAAGGCGTGGGCGGCGAGGGCGGCGAAAGAAGCTCCCGAAGTTGCAAAGATGTTCATGTGGACATACACAACCACTCCAGGCACTCACGAAGAGCGGATGCGCGCGGCAAAGGTCACGGCCATGTATCGCGCAACCCCGATGGTTTCGATGGGAATGCCGACAAACTTCTTGGCTATGGCAACGGATACTGCACTGAATCAGATCGTCAGCCTGAATGTCAACCCGATTTATAAGGAATTGGTTGATAACGCCAGAGAAACGGCCAAGCAAAGAGGCATTGACTGGGATAGCGCAAGCCGCGTTGAGCAGGCGCAGATTCTCCGTGATTCAATGACATGGCAACAGGCGACCGATGTTGCGTTTGATGTTTTCACGAATGTTCTGTTTTCTTTGAACACAAAGAGCGCGACGAATGAGAGCCTGCGTCGATTCCTCAATGAATACGGGAAGACGGCGGAAGCATACGCGGCCCACCTTAAATCCAAGGGAATCAATGTTGATGCTACGCACCTGACCGCAGAGGGGGCGCGACAGGTTGCATGGTTGCCTGAAATGCAAAAGGAAATTATGGGGGCGCAGGCGGAGATTGCTCCAAAGCCGGGGCCG
>JAKQEE010000134.1 GCA_029558635.1 Pseudomonadota bacterium
AATTATGACGCCAATCTTGACGGAACATTTGACGTATCCGCCTGGTGCCCGCTGTGTGGTGCGTCGGTGAAAATGTACGAGCGCGAATCTGAAAATCCGGATGCCGTATTTTCGGCGTTTGAAAGGGCGTGCCGTGAATGAGTTGGCTCTTTTCGCGGGCGCTGGTGGAGGCATCCTCGGCGGCAAGCTGCTTGTATGGAGAACAGTGTGTGCTGTGGAGTGGGACGCATATGCCGCGAGCGTCTTGGTTGCCCGCCAGAACGATGGGGCGCTTGACCCTTTCCCGATCTGGGATGACGTACAAACTTTTGACGGACGACCGTGGCGCGGAATTGTTGACGTTGTATCTGGCGGATTTCCATGCCAAGATATATCAGCAGCAGGTAAAGGAGCAGGAATTACTGGCGAAAAATCCGGGATGTGGAAGCACATGGCCCGTATCATTGGCGAGGTACGACCATGCTACGCATTCGTGGAGAACAGCCCAATGCTTACTGGACGGGGACTTGGAACTGTTCTCGGAGACCTGGCCGAGATGGGGTATGATGCGGAATGGTGCGTGTTGGGAGCGTCCGACGTTGGCGCTCCGCACAAAAGGGAAAGAATCTGGATACTGGCCTACGATCCTACATTCGGAACCAATAGGATGGAAAAGGATAAGCAAAAAAAATCCGAAAAAATCAATATCGAATGTCTTGATTGGCGGTCATCAGTTCCGTTGGATTTACATCCCTTTATGGAATGGCGCTTCCCCGAAGGAGGCTGCGATGCTTGCAGAAATGACAATGATCTGGCCATTGCAATGGACAGAATTGAAAGAATTGGAAACGGACAAGTACCAGCGGTGGCTGCGACTGCATGGAATATCTTGATGGAGCGAATAAATGAAACTCACGCACCTTGACATACTGACCGGCTGGCCTGTCGTGTACGATATGGCACTTGCGACCCAGGGCCGACGTGACCAGTACGCGGAACCAACGCCGGAATGGCGCAAGCGGATGATACAGGCGGAACACTCCCCGATCCGGGCCCTGACATTTTGCTGGACATGGGAGGATCTTCCGTACTGGGTATCGGTACACATGACGCGGCACAAGATCGGCATTGAACACTTTGTCAGCACGCAACGGACGGACCGTACTGGCATCGAGCGGGACAAGTTGCCACAGGACGCGCCTGTCATGCACACGTGCATCGCGAACGCGCAAGCGCTTATCAATATCAGCCGCAAGCGGTTATGTAGCAAGGCCAGCCAGGAAACACGGCAGGCGTGGAACCTTTTGCGTGACGCCATGCAAAAGGTAGATCCCATCATGGCGTCGGCAATGGTACCGGAATGCGCATACCGCGGAATGTGCCCGGAAATGCGCCCGTGCGGGAAGATGGAGGATATGGGATGAATCGATACCAGTTTTCAAAATTGGTTCAAGAATTTGAAAATGACGTCGCGGAAATACTCGGCACAAAAGGTGAATCGTACGCATCCGAAGATGATGTGCTCCATAATTTCAAGGACAATGCCGCAAGGCTCGGGCTTGAACCTTTCCAGATTTGGGCTGTCTATTTCAACAAGCATGTGAGCGCAATTTTCAAGGCGATAAAATCAAATCCAAAATTCCCGGAAGATACAAGCGAGGGTTTTGTTTCACGTCTCGAGGATGCAGCCGCGTATATCAAACTTGGCCACGCGCTGTACCAAGAGGATATGATTAAAAACATCGCGCAAAAACTCATGATTGAAAACACAGAGCAAGAATAGTATATTCAAGGCATGGCACTTCCAAGATCCCTCGCAATTGGCGAAATGAGATTGTCGCAAGACGGCACCGAAGCGACGTTCGGCGGAAAGCGGACGTACAATCTGGCAGGAAATTATACTGTCGTTGAACGCCGTGTTTTGAAAGTCCGCGACGAATACGCTGAGTGGTGGGAATACACAGTCCAGCAAGGCGATGTCATGCATGACCTTGCTGGCTCTTTTTTGGGCTCCCCGGACCGGTACTGGGAATTGTACTATATGAATCCGCAACTGATCAGCAACGTCAAGCCGGACGAATGGCGGACTCTTGGGTATTCACGCGGCGTCGATTATATCAAGCCCGGGGAAAAATTGTTTTTTTCGCGGAATCTTATTTCACCGCGTCGTCGGAAATTGCCAAACGTCCGACCGGATGATCTAACGGTTTTCATTGGTGGCCAGCTCATGCCGCGACCGCACCGGTTTTCATTCGAGGAATTTTATGATACGATTTGTGATTCGTTTGAAATGGTATATCCGTTTGACCCATTTTCGGAAACCGATCGCGCAATTTTCCAGCCGCTCCGTTTGCGCCCGTGCGAAATCTACATCGGGGAAAATCTTGTCTGTTATGGGATAATTGAGGCGATTGCAAACACCGCCAAACCGGACGAGGTCAGCGTGACCGTTGCCGGGCGGACAAGATCATACATATTGCAAAAAACCGATATCAACCCATTTATCGAAGTGATCCATCGGAATATGAAGGTCGCGGATATCGCAAAAAAGATTTGTACGTCTTGCGGATTGGTCCTTGAAATTGACCAAGATTCAAACGACCCGGAAACGAATCGCATGTTCGACAAGTTCGCGTTTGAAAGAAATGAAAATTGCTTCGACGTATTGACAAGGGCTGCCAAGCAGAGGCGCCTGATTGCCGGACATGATGTAGACGGCGCGATAATCCTGAAGCGTGCAAAAAGAGACAAGCCGCCAATCGCAAGTATCTTGATGGGACAGAGCTTGAACCAAAATGCTGGCGACAGGAGCCGGATAAACGTCCAAGATTGCGAGGTCCGATACGACACAACGGAAATGTTTGCGACGTATGTTGGGCTGACGCAAATTAACGGATACAATGGTGTTTTGATTGCTGCCGGATACAAAAATCCGCTTATCAAAAATGAACGGTCCTTGAAATACAATGAATTTCATGATATTGGGAAAACGGAATTATTGACCGTGACAAAATGGGAGTCCACAAAAGCCGTCAGGGAATTTTTTAACGGGACAATCGAAATGGAAAATTGGCTTATTCCCGGGACTGATAACCGCTGGCGGACTGGTGACGTTGTCGAATTTGAGGCACCGTCACTGCAGATTTACAAGCCGCATAAAATGCTCATAAAAATGATTCGATTTGAGTGGACGAGCGAGCGGAAAACTGCGCGGCTAAATATCGTACCAATTGAGACATTCACCGGCGACGAAATAGCGGACGTGCCGTGGGCTTATGATGGACAAGTCGCGTCAGCCGTCCAGCCTACAGGGCTACAATTCGGGAGGCGGAATTGAAATACGTTATCAAATTTTCTGTCAAATTTTTTGGGATATTGTACCGTGTAACACTGCAAGCAATTTTCAACGTGATTTTTAACGTGGCATGGCTTGCATATCTGGCATGTACATGCAGGCTTGTCGACAGCATTCGCGCGCGTAGGTCGTTCAAGATGCAGGCCGAGGCAGGATCTGACTCAGGCCTCATGTGGATTATGCGCCGCGGATCGTACCACTTGGACGGCATCGGCCCGTTTCCTTGGCCTACGTGGACGGCATGCACGCTTGTCTTGATTGCGCGGAACGGAAAAGGGAATTGCCAAGATTTTGCGCATTTTGCCAAATGGATCGGACGATTGCAGGGATACAGGAGCCGCATCCATGTATACACGACACTTCCGAAATTTTGGTTGCCGCATTATATTTGCGAGTACAAGCCGGGCGTATTTGTGTCAAATACGCGCATGCTTGCGGCAGATGACCGCGATGCAGCCGCTGCAAAACTGACGGACAGGGAACCGTGGTGGGTTTGAAATAATTACCGTTATGTGATATATTTACTTGCAAATATCACCAAGAGGGACACGCATGCCGGACAGTATCGAATCAAGAGTTGGAAAACTTGAAATTGATTTTGCGCGCGTCCAGGAACAATACAATCAAATTATGAAAACGCTGTCCGAAATATCCGGGCAGCTGACAGCATTCAACAGTACGTTTGTACGTCGTGATTTGTGCGA
>JAKQEE010000144.1 GCA_029558635.1 Pseudomonadota bacterium
TGCGACACCAGTACTAAGTACCCTTCGGGAATTCAAAAAACTTTATAGTTTAGATAAACCCGGTGGGGCTGGCTCCTTTCCTTGCGAAGGGTGCTGGTACGGTGTCGCAGCCTCCCTGCCGGGGCTTATTATTTTCACACACAAAGCGACACCGTGTAATGAAGAGTCTCACCAAGCGCCGGCCCTGCCCGGAAATCAACGCCCCTGCCGAAAGGCGAATCATTCCAGTCCGCAACCCTCAGCACGCGCAACGCATGGACGCCGACATACAACGGCTCCATCGGGAGTTTCTGCACAGAATGAAGCAGATTGCGACCAAAACCCGGTATTTAGGAGGGCGGTAAATCCTCTTATTTCGTTCAAAATCATTAACTTACAACGTGCAAGAACGTTGTGAAAAGCCAGACCTATGTCAATTTCTGCTGTAAAACATTTGCTTTCTAGCCCGGTGGCGTACCATCCAATTCTAGCCCGCGCATTGGGCAGCGTGCCGGCGGCCGTAATGCTTTCTCAGGGTATATACTGGCAGAATAAGTCAGAGCAGGAGGGCGGAACTACCTTTTTCCTGACGGCGGAAGAGTGGTTTAACCAGACGGGCGTGACCGAGGATGCCCAAAAGACCGCAAGGAAGGTTTTAGGCAAGGCGGGTTTTTGGCACGAAAAACTAATGGGGATGCCAGCAAGGATGCACTACCGGATCGACGTAGACGCCCTTGTAGCGGTAATTGACCAATACTTGAAGACGGCAACGCCTGTTGCTGTTGATTACCGCAACAAGAAGCGGGAAAAGCCCCGAACAAGTAGCGGTAAGTTCCGGCAACAAGTAGCCGTAAATTACGGCAACAAAGAGACTATAGAGAATAAAGAGAGATTAATTAGAGAGAGCGCGCGCGCGGAAAACGAAACTGAATCCTTCAACCTCGAAGAAGAAAAAAACACCCCCACCCCAATTCCGCCGGCCCCCTCCCCCGCCGCGCCGTCGTGGCGCGACCGGCCCCGGACGGACACCCCGGCCCAGATGAGCGACGATCTTCGCCGGTTTTACACTGCCTACCCGGAAGACTGGAAAAAGATGCTCGCTGAAAGCGGGGCGAAGTACCCGGCGGCCGAATTGCGCGGAATTATCACGGCGTTTTGCGCCTACCAGATTGAAAACAACCGAACGGCGAATAACTACCAGCAGACGCACGCCGCCTTGCAACGCTGGCTTATCTCCGAAAAGAATATGAGGAAGACCCCGGCCAATAGCCAGCGAGCAGCGGCCGCCGCAACTTACGAACCACCAAGACGCATTTTGAACTAATGACACGTCCCGCCACACAATACCGCCGCGACAAGCAACCGCCGACTGACCTTTCCGGGTACGTGTTTGGTAAGTTGCAGCCGCAAGCCCTGCCGCTCGAAGAAGCCGTTTTGGGCGCAATAATGATCGATAGGGAGGCGCTGGTACAGGTTGCCGACTTCCTGAAAGCCGACCATTTCTACACCGAAAAGCATCAGGCAATCTACGAAGCCTGCCTTAGTCTTTTCAACCAGTCGGAGCCTATCGACATCCTGACCGTCGCCGAACAACTGAAAAAGGCCGGCCAATTAGAGTTTGTTGGCGGCTCTTACTACCTGGTAGAACTTAGCAGCCGCGTTGCATCGTCGGCCAATATCGAATACCACGCCCGAATCATTCAGGAAAAATGGATTGCCCGCCAGGTCATCAACGTGGCATCCAGGGCCGTCTCAAAGGGCTACGAAGATACGACAGACGCCTTTGACCTGCTCGAAGAGGTCGAAGCCGAGCTGTTCAACGTCGGCCAAAGTCAGGTTGGCGGAATAATTCAGACGGCCGAAAACCTGGCTGCGCAAGTAGTACGCTCTGCCATTGACGCCCGATCCTCTGAAAACCATATCACGGGCGTAACAACGGGCTTTCGTTCAATCGACAGGCAAACCGGCGGCCTGCAACGTGGCGACCTTATCGTTATTGCAGCCCGGCCTGGCATGGGTAAGACCTCGCTGGTAATGAATATCGCCACGGCATCAGCCAAGGCGGCCGGATCGAAAGTGCTGGTTTTTTCCATGGAAATGCCGGCCGAGAGACTAATGGCCCGTATCATTTCGGCCGAGGCAAAAATCCCCGTTCAACGGCTACTTAACGGCCAAATTACGGACGGCGACCAAACCCGCCTGGAAAGACTTGTGCCGGAAGTAGGCGGCCTGTCGGTCGCCATTGATGACACCCCCGCACTAAGTGTTAGCGACCTTCGCAGCCGGGCAAAGCGGCACATGAGAAAGGTAGGCGGGCTGGATATGATTGTCGTAGACTACATCCAACTAATGTCCGGCGGAACTGACGAAAAGAGGGGGCAGAACCGCGAACAGGTAATAGCCGCCATTTCACGGGGGCTAAAACTGGTTGCCAAGGAATTGAACGTGCCGGTTATCGCCCTTTCCCAACTTTCCAGAGCCGTCGAGACAAGGGGAGGAAGCAAGCGGCCGCAACTGTCAGACCTGCGCGAAAGCGGGGCGATTGAACAGGACTGTGACATAGTGGGCTTCATTTATCGGCCAGAATATTACAAAATAATGGAGGATGAGGCAGGACGCAGCCTTGTCGGAAAGGCCGAACTGGACTTCGCCAAGTTTCGCAACGGCAAGCCCGGTGTAGTACTGCTCGACTTTAACGATGAATTGACCCTGTTTTCCGATCCAGTCACCGCCGACCCGTTCACCCAATCCATTAACACACAATTCGTAGATTATGCCGTCGCAAACAGCCACCGCCGAGAGCCGGACGAAGATGCCCCGTTCTGAACTAATCCGCCGGTATCTAGTCCGCGACCTTGCCAACCTTCGCCGGGCAGAGAGGGTATTTACCAGCATAGATGAAATCCAGATTCTGGGATATTTTGAACAAGTCTTATTGGAACTTGAAAAGCATGAACAAAGAAGCAATCATTAACGAAATCCGCCGCGAACTCGCCTTTCGCCGCAAGGCATGGGGCGAAATACCCGGTAA
>JAKQEE010000192.1 GCA_029558635.1 Pseudomonadota bacterium
TCCCAAACATCTTTTCATTTGACCAGCAGGTTCGGTGGGGGATTAAACCCCTGCTGATTGTGCTTGCATTGGATAAAGCCTGGTGGCGTCCATACCGCTCGCGAGCGGAATGGGACGACCACAATTGTGGAGTCCGCCGCCATCGCCGGGGGATATTCATCGGCTGGCTATACGTCGGCATCGAGGGCATCCCGGTTCGTGTGGCATCCTAAGAATAACCGCCGCGCCTCTCCCAAGAAGCCCTGCCACGCTTGTGGCAGGGTTTTTGTTTTTAGCAAGTTTTTAGGAAAATTTTTCGCAAAGTTTTTCGCTGCGCGAACCTTCCAGGTAAACCAGAACATTCGTTCTACATTCCCACGTCGAACGTTCGTTCTATATTCCCACGTCGAACGTCCGTTCTACATTCCCACGTCGAACGTTCGTTCTACATTCCCACGTCGAACGTCCGTTCTACATTCCCACGTCGAACGTCCGTTCTACATTCCCACGTCGAACGTTCGTTCTATATTTCCGTTATCCGGTCAATGGGGGGACTATCGCAGAACCGGAGAAGTATGTCAAGTGACAAAAGTCATAAAAGAAAAGTGACAATTGTCACTTGCAATGGACCAAGAATCCGCTATACTGTGACTATCAACAAAAAAAAAGGAGAAAAAAAGATGAAAGAGGTTATCGTTTGTACGCATAAATACTGGCTTCGTTGTAGACCCGGATGGGACGCCGTTCCCGACGGATATACGGATTTGCATACGGGACTGCGCTCCTATGACGAGCAGATAGGCGCAGGCTTCACCCTCCCGGTTTTCGGTTGGGTGCAGTATTCTCAACCGCTGACCTTTGAGGATTGCTGGGAGTATGAACTGCTCCCCGATGACCCCATTGAGTATGCTCACTTTGCATTTTGGCTGTTTGGCGACCGGGACGCAGAAGAGGGAGCGTTTTACGAGAATGATTACACGGATGCTGTGAAAAACGGCGCGATCACTATCGAACAATCGCCGGAAGAAATCCGGATTGCGCTGGAAATTCTGTTAAGGAGGGAATAATAAAACGTACACCACCACCCAAGAAGCCCTGCCACAACCTGGCGGGGTTTTCTTTTGTCCCGGAATAGAACACTTGTTCTGTGCTACGTTATACATAACACTATACAACTGCGCAAAAGCTTATACAATCCCCCTACGCGACTCGCCAGTGCGCCCGCGCTGGTATCGTGTGCATGGTATTGCGTAGGTGTAGCGCGTTGGTGTGGTGAGTGGGTGTAGCGCGGCAATCGATTGCAAGTGACAATTGTCACAAAAAACATATGACATTTGACACTATATAATTGCTCCGTATGCGGTATAATATAGTCAATCAAACAACAACAAGGAGATGGAAAATGACACGAATTAGCCGGCAGTTTATAGAAAGTGTAGTTGTCGGATGTGTGGAAGGGGGTTGTTCAAACAACTGGGCATGGTTTTCCGGGTATAAGCCCGGGAAGCCGGAGGTTACCGTCCACATGCGTAAAGAGGAGATTGAGGAAGGTATCCAGTTGGGGGAGTTTGAGGAAGGCGACGATTTCACCTTCCGGGTAACTTCGCAGGTTATCCGGCGTGGTGTTCAGACTATCTTGGGGGGCGAAACCGACCTCCCATCTGAAACCGTTCGGGCATACGCCAGCCAGTGGCGGCGGGTAGATTTTGACGTTGACTCGGTTGCAGCCGATATCATCCTCCAAGCGGGGATATTCGGGAGGGTTATCTTCGGATAGCCTTCAAAAACTTTATTATAGAGCCGGTTGCCTTCAGCAACCGGCTTAGTCTGAATCCATACCGCGCCGGATGGATCAGCAAATCCGCCGGGGCGCGACTCCTCCATACCGAGCGGTACACAGTGTACCGAGCGGTACACAGATTATACAGAGATTGTACAAAGTCGGAAACCTAGTGGACTAGAACGGGTGTTCTAGGAAACCTGGGTTCTGGTTTCCATGGTTCTGCCATATATAATCAGAAACCATGATTCAAGGTTCTGAATCATGGTTCCTGATACATACTACTGGACTGGTATCTATTATCTATCTATCTCGTCACCTCCATGACGTTGACGAGTGTTTTGAGACCGTCAACCGCTGGACTTCCGTCCAGCACCCAGAACACCGCCAGCACTAGTACAACAATGATGACCACTACGCAAAACCCAGCTAACGTTTCTCTTTTCATTTTTCTTTCCTTCCTTCGGTTCAGGTTGTGGGGTATGGCATCAGTATACAGGATAACCAGGAAATTTAATAGTAACAAATGTCACATAAACTTAATACGTTTATCGCTTGACAAATCCGGTTTCCGTGATTGCGTGAAACCTTGGAAACCATGGAGTAGCCGGATACCAGCACCAGCACCAGCACCAGAATCCAGGTTTCCTAGAACAAATGTTCCTAGAACAAATGTTCTATGGGGGGCGGTGGGGGTGCAAGCGTGGAGATGGCAAAGGTAAGGACCATGCCAAAATTGCGTACAAATAAAAAACTGAAATATTGCCACTCGCCCATGGGATTATGTTGTATTCGGTTCGCGTGGTGGCGGTTGCGTTGTATTCGGTTTGTTTAGTAGCGGTTGCGTCGTGTTCGGTTCGCGTGGTAG
>JAKQEE010000214.1 GCA_029558635.1 Pseudomonadota bacterium
CAATCCGCCGGAAGTGATCATATTGACAGCCTTTGCCAGCATCGAGAACAGCGTCGATGCCATGAGGCTGGGCGCCTTTGATTATCTCAGCAAACCGTTCAAAGTCGATGTGCTGCTCAATTCGATAAAAAACGCGCTGGCAAAAAAAGCACAGAATTTCGATCTGCAAAATGCCGACGAAGGCTTTGGAGAGATCATCGGCAACTCGGAGGGCATCAACCAGGTGTTGTGGATGACCTCGCAGATCGCCAACACCAATTGCACGGTGTTGATCACCGGGGAGAGCGGCACCGGCAAAGAGCTGATCGCTCGCGCCATCCACGAACACAGCGGCCGGCGCAACAAACTGCTGGTCACGATCAATTGCGTTACCCTGGCGGAGACCCTGCTGGAGAGCGAATTGTTCGGCCATGTGCGCGGCTCCTTTACCGGTGCGGTGCGCGATCGCAAGGGACTGTTCCAGGAAGCGGATGGCGGCTCGATCTTTCTCGATGAAATCGGCGACATCACACCGCAAACACAGAAAAAACTCTTGCGCGTTCTGCAGGAAGGCGAAATCCGCCGCATCGGCGACAACCAGCCGATTCGGGTCGATGTGCGGATTATCGTCGCCACCAACCGGGATCTGGAAGCCGAAGTGGAAAAAGGCAATTTCCGTCAGGATCTCTACTACCGTCTCAATGTCATTCCCATCCACCTGCCGCCCTTGCGCGAGCGCCGGGACGACATCCCCCTGCTGGCACACCACTTTCTCAAGAAATACGCCCAGGAGATCGGCAAAGAACCGCCGTCGTTGACTCCGGAAGCGCTCGAATGCCTGATCGCCTACGCCTGGCCCGGAAATATTCGCGAGTTGGAGAATATCATCGAACGGGCCATTGCGCTTAGCAATAAAAAAATCCTCGATCCGGAAGATTTGATGTTTGGGATCCGCAAAATCGGCGACAGCAGACGACAACCCGACGGCAGCACTCTGGCGGAAATGGAAAAAAGCGTCATCCTCAAAACCCTGCAGGCTTGCGCCGGCAACCACAAATTGACCGCGGAAAACCTGGGCATCTCGATCACCACCCTGTGGCGCAAGTTAAAGACCTACGATAATGTGCCGTCGGAGTGAGCGGGCATCAACTCTGTTACGGATAAAGAGGCGATTTCGGTCTGCAGACCGAAATCGCCTCTTTTTTTTGACGATCGCCCCGCAACTCAAAATCATAGTATTATTTTCAAAATGATTTCACCTTTTGCAAAATGAAATCCCTTACGGCCTTTCTGCCCCCGCAAGCGATTACCCCGAAACATCTCATTCAGTTGTTATCTCATTGATTTATTTGATTTTTTATCCATCACTTCCTGCAACGGTCAGGTCAGACTTTTTTGGCACATAATTTGAATTGCTCACAGCGACAAGTTACACGGTCCAAACAGCTGTGTTTGTATCAAGTTCACAAATTCAGCATCGCGATTACTTCAACATAACGGCAGGAAAAGACCGTTCATGAAACGGCTGCTGATTGTCGACGACAATGCCAATTTTGCATTCTCCCTAGGTGTCGGATTGAAGCGCCGAAATTATTGCGTCGACGTGGCTGGAGATGCTTATGAAGCGATCAACCACCTTGAAAAAAATCACTATGACGCTTTGATCACCGATATTCGCATGCCAAAATTGGATGGAATCGGTCTGGCGCGCATTGCGGCAAGATTGTTTCCGAACATCGCCATCATCTTGATGTCGGCGTACGATTTCAAAGAATTTGAAGACAGACTTAAGAACAAAAAGGCGGTGCAAAAGATCGCCAAGCCGTTCAAGCTGAACGAGTTGACTGCTCTGATCGAGAACACCGATGTCTGCGAAGACGAGATAAAGGCAGAGTGAAGGCGCGATCGGCAATATTAACCATCACAACCACCCCACGAAAAAATCAAAAATCGCCAAAGGAGGTGAGGCAAAGGGAGCGGCGCAAACAAGACGGGGATGAGAGCCAATTCAGTTGAACCAAAGAACGATTAAAACAGAAAAGGAAGACTAAAATGGGACAACAACAACTCTTGCTGTTGGTTTTGGGCGCGATCATCGTCGGTCTCGCCATCGTCGTCGGCATCAACCTGTTCGGCCAGGGCGCGGTGAAAGCCAATGAAGACGCCGTGCGCCAGGACATCCTCTCCATGATGGCGCGCGCGGAAGAGTATTATCGCAAACCCGTGATGATGGGCGGTGCTGGTAAAGTGACGCTCGCAAATGTAAGCTGGGCTAACCTAGGCTATCGATTCCACTCCAATGGTGACCCAATTGAAGGTACAGAAGATTATACCAATGACAACGGATCCTATCACCTCACTGGTACGGTAAACACAGCCGTGATTGCCGGCACCTGCGCGGAAAACACGGATATCATTGTCACAGGTACCCTGACAATCAATGTCGCTACGCAAGTGAGCACGATAACGGTCACATCGACATTGGCAACCGGCACCGATTAATCGCACTGCGATTGATGGAGTTGTTGAATCGTCACAACTTTCCTGAATCGAATTGCATTTTCCAGCACAGCGCGCATCGGCCGAGGAAATCCATGCCCTACCGATGCGCGCTGCAGATTGTTTCACAGGTGTCTCGGGTCGCCGGGACACTGATGAGACAAACAATTCATGTTGATCGCGATCCATTTGGCTTGGTGAAATAGCGGAGGCATCCCGGTATGGGTCAGCAGCAACTCCTTCTCCTCGTCCTGGCAGCGCTGATCGTCAGTTTGACCATCGCGGCAGGTATCACGACCTTTCACAACCATGCCATCAAAGCCAACGAGGATGCGGTTTATCGCGATCTGCTCATCATGGTCACCAAGATCGAAGGTTGCTTCCGCAAACCGACTCTGCTCGGCGGCGTGGCGCGCACCACCACCATGGCAGAAATCACCTCCTTTCACCAGATCGGTTACTATGAGCACGATGCTGACGGCCACACGATCATCCCGGACAAGACTTTTCACAACGAGAACGCGGATTACATCCTGTTGCCCGGCGACACCCTGGTGATCGAAGCGCTGCCGGCGGAAAAACCCGAACGCCGCATCCTGTGCCGCTGTGCCTTTTCACAGGCCGACAAAAAAGTGGTCTACACGCTCGAACAGGTCACCTCTACGGAATAATAATCTTTTACTAAACTGTGGCCACATAGACACGTTAACCCTCTAAATCCCCGGAACCTATGCAAGAATATCGCTACATCGGTTTGAATCTGGAAGGCCGGCCGGTACAGGGCAGTCTGTTCGCCGACAGCCGCTGGGATCTGAAAAAAAAATTGGCCGAATTCAGCCGCACCAACAAGATCAGCATCACCCAGGTGCAAAAAAAATATTGCTATGTCTATAAAGTGCGCAAAGGCATGGAGCCGCCGATCACCGGCGAGCAGCGCGCTTTCAGTCAGGCCGAGGTGCAGCGCGCGTTGCACAACATGGGCTATCAGATCCTCTATGTGCGCAGAAAGCTCTTTGACTTTCGCCAAAGAGTGCCGGTGCAGGA
>JAKQEE010000232.1 GCA_029558635.1 Pseudomonadota bacterium
CCCTGCAAGATCCGATAAACAGCTGCACCAATGAGAGGAATAACCACCCAGGCGCTGTGGGGTATTTCACTTTTTCGAATATCGAACCAAGATACGATTCCCAACCAGGTTACAACAAGGCCAAAAATTATCCAATCCATAGAAATTAGTAGGCAGGGATAGCTACCTGCAAGGGGCCGAGGAAGCCCACTCTCCTTTCGTTATAGTAATTTGACAAAGCGCAAATATAACAGTACACTTGTTCTACGAATGACATGTCGAACCAGCTTATGTATCGTACCTACAAATACCTCCTTCGCCCAAATACGGAACAGGTAAAGAGCTTGGACTTTTTGCTTTGGCAGTCCCGCCTTGTTTACAATGCCGCATTGCAACAACGGATTAACACATACAAAGAAACGGGCAAGGGCGTAGGTTACGGAGTACAGTGGTCGCATTTTCGAAATGTACGCCACGATAACCCTGACACGCTTGGAAAGCTGAATGCTTCTAGTCTTCAACACTTGCTTCGCCGCCTAGACAAATCGTTCGCTGCTTTCTTTCGCCGCTTAACAACAGGGGAAAATCCCGGGTATCCTCGTTTTAAAGGATCCGGTCGATTCAAAAGCCTGGAATACACATACAATGATGGCTGTAAATTGCGACAAGACGAAAAAGGGCGCAAATCGTTTTACGTTCAGAACGTTGGCGAAATGCGGATGTGCTATCACCGGGCCATTCCGACCGATGCTGAGATCAAACACATTGTCCTCAAGCGAGTTGGTGTGCGGTGGTATGTTTGCCTGATGCTGAAGCTGCCTAAACCTGGTATATGTCAGGTACAAACAGACCAACAAATCGGCATTGATGTTGGTTTGAAAAACCTTGCCGCCCTCTCTACAGGCGAATTGATTGAAAACCCTCATTGGCTGCGAGAGAGTCTCGCGAAACTGCGGAGGTTGCAACGTCACGCCTCTCGACAGGTCAAAGGGAGCAATCACCAGCGAAAAACCTACCACCAGATTGCTCGCTTGCATGAGCATGTTGCCAATCAACGGGCGGATTTTTTGCACAAGATCAGTAATCGGCTCGTTGCCGGGAACGACCTGATAGCGATTGAAAACCTCTCTCTGAGATTCATGAACCGAAATAGGCATCTTTCCCTGTCTTCGCACGACGCAGGGTTTGGTCTGTTCCGGCAGATGCTTGAATACAAGGCTGAAAGTGCCGGGATCCAAGTGATTGCCGCGAATGCGTCCAACACAACTCAAGCTTGCAGCGAGTGCGGGAGTATTGTTCCAAAAGGTTTGTCGGTTCGTGTTCATGTATGTCCTAATTGCGGTTTGGTTCTCGACCGAGACATAAATGCGGCTCGGAATATCCTAACTATGGCTTTACTACCTTCGCTCGGACGGAGCGGTCAGGCGGTAACGCGGGCGGTTGCGCCGTGCGTTGCCTGAGAAGCTGTCGGCTTTAGCCGACAGAGAACGTCACAACACCTCTTTTTCTACGGCTTGATCTGCCCTTCGATACGTCGAATATATTCAGCACCACTTGCACAACCGCTTGAAAAATTGGCTGCAATGCTATTCCAACTGTTCGGATTTCCGGTTTTTCGAAGAGCCTGATAAACACACCCAGCGCCGGCGTGGTAATTTGCTAGAACCATACGCCAGTAATCGTCATAACTTAAGAACGCAGATGGTTGTTTGCCGGTTGCCAGGTTGAAAATTCGGGCCGATTGCAAACAACTTGCATTGAGGGTTTCAGTCAGAACTCGTATCGCTTGGTTTCCTTTTTCAATATCAACACCCCCTGGACAATTCGGGCAGGTGGCCTCGATATCTCGTAAAACCATTCCCCGTAATAAGTATTGCGC
>JAKQEE010000263.1 GCA_029558635.1 Pseudomonadota bacterium
AGAATGCAGCCAAATATCAGGTTCACCAAAATAGCGGTAGTGCCCATCCCGATAATAAAAAACGAGAACTCTCTATCTGTCGGGATGGGCAGCTTGCTCTTGTAACTCATCACAACCACGCGCTTTCCGGCGTCTCCGACAACCAGCGAGCCTTGCCCAGCAGCGCCTCGGTTTCTGGCGAGAAACCATCATCGGGCGGGGCCGTGTACCAGTCAACGACCAGCCGGGCAAGCTCGAGGTATTCGGATTCAAGCCATTGGATGCGTCCAGAAAAGTCGTAAATATCGGGCTTGTCTGCCGTCGTGGTGATCGTGCAATCTGGTTCAACCTCACTACCGACAACGGCGTAATATCCGGTGTCTGGAACCGCCGCCTCTGCCTCATCCGGGTATCGCTCCGTCTGCTCGTGTTCCACCCATTCGGCGGGCGGCGTTGGCGGTTGCCAGTCACGGCAATCGTCCGAGACCGTCCAGCCGTTGGTGTTTGACAAGGCTTTTTTGACATAGGCGATCTGGTCAAGGGTTGTGTACACGCTCCAAAGCTCGGCACAAACCTTCACGACTAAATCAGGGTTTGTGTCACCGTCCGGGGTGCGCCAGTCAAGGCCTTGCCAGACTAAAACGGCGTCAGCGGGCTGGCCTTTTTCGACCTCGGCACGGTGGATCACCGGGCGGTCTTGAAAGTCACGTAAAGCAAAAATCATTTTCATCGGTTACCTTCCTTCCACGCTAGGTAAAGTTTACAGATTGCAAGCGGGGCGGTTTCGCCGTCCCCTACGAAATACACAAGGTTCTCATCTTCCATACTGCATACGCAAAAAATGCCCGAAGCGTCGACATTGATATTGATATTTACGGAAAACTTTGCGCTATACATTTCAAGTACTAATTCGTATGCCGCGCGCATGTCTCCGGAGTAGTTTGGCATATCTCTGTGTCGCCATACGACATTCCCGTCTGTGTACTTCTGCTCTTCAAACCATTCGCGCTTTTCGACTTTTCGCCAGCCGTGCAGGAGTAGTATTCTGTCGTTGATCTCTTGGTCGGTCATGGCATACCTCCAGTAGCTGCAATAGCCAGCACCGTGCCAACAATGGCAACGGCGAGGCAAACGAGGGACAAGGCGGTCAGGGCCTTGCGGATTTTACTTTTCATCGGGCACGGCCTCCAAAATAACGATAACGCCATGATGGGTATCAATCTCAAGCGCGCCATCAATGACGCTGCATGTGGCGATAACCGGGGCGGTCTCGTTGCCGTCAATGGCAACGGTGCATAAGACTTTTTCGCCGTCCGCGATAACCACGCGGGACGGGTTCGTGAGGTAGGGTGCGGTTGGTTCGGTCATTCCAGCCAGCCCTTCAACTGTTCGCCAGTGTAGTGAACCGGCTCGCCCGTGTACACCTTGTAGTAGGTGTGGCCGTTTTGCAGCATTTCGTCATCAATGGCAAACCCCGCGATAGGCGTGCCTTCTCGGCCGCGCTTCATGCCATTGCAGGTGTCACAAACGCCGCCGTAGGTTCGTTCGCGCAAGACAAGCTTGCCGCACTTTTTGCAATTGGTCTTGGGTTTATTCATGGCTAATATTCCTCATCTTCCGTAATCGGTTTACTAATTGTCTGTTCAACTGGCAGGTACAGGTGGTTTGCCCACCAATACCCGTCATCGGTCTTGTAACCCTTCGCCGCCGCCTCGGTCAGGGCGGCTTCCAGCGTCGGGGATTTGAATACCCGGCAGGTCATGTTCAGCGGCGGTTTTTCGTTGTTAATCATGATAGCACTCCGGGTGATCTTTGATGTACCGCTCAACCGCATCCGCCCATGC
>JAKQEE010000264.1 GCA_029558635.1 Pseudomonadota bacterium
CCGGCTCAACGTAAAGTGGTTCGGAGCGGTGGGGGACAGCGCGACGGACGACGGCGCGGCTATTCAGGCGGCTTTTGACGTTGCGCTCGCAAGAAAGAACACCGCCGTCTATTTCCCGGCGGGCAAATACCGAACGACGCAGACGATTGATCTGTACAAACCCCGCGATGTTTCGATTGTGGGCGCTGGCATGGACGACGTTTTCATTTTCCCGGTAAACGTAACGGGCTTTTTGATACATACCGATACGCTTGATTTTAAAACCTTTGGCAAGTACGGCGTTTTGGAGGCGCGGAATATGTTTGTAAAAGACCTCGCTATTTTAAAGGTCGGCTCAAACACGTTCGACACTCCGGCGCACGGCATTGAGTTCAGGGGCGGATTTGAGACAAAAATCGAAAACGTTAGAATAGAAGAGTTCAGGGCGACGGGCGGCGCGGCTCAAAATCAATGCGTCGGGCTGAAAATGGTCGGCTCTTTGGTGGCCGCATCTCCAGAGTTTGCGGCAGAGGCGGTGCAGCACCGGACGCTCGAAAACGTTTACATTTCGGAGTGCGATACGGGATTAAGTGTCCAACGGCACAACACGCTGTATTTTTACAACCTTCGATTAGACCTTAACTGGCACGTCGGGATGCACTTGATGAACAATGTCATCTGGGAAAACGGAATGTGTCAGGGCAGCGGCAAGGCCGGGATTTACATAGACAACTGGACGGGCAATCAGTTTCGGGGCGTTTTCATAAGGGGCATTCACTTTGAGAACAACTCATGGAACGGCGGCTACGGGGCGATTTACAAGCCCTCTACCGTGACGATGACAAACTTTGAGGTAGAGCATTGTCTTTTTTCGCAAAGCAATTCCGACACGGTAGCCTACCTAAACTATGTGAGGGACGGGTTCTGGGGCAATAACAAAAACTACGGCAGCACGACGGACACGTTTTATGTCCACAACTGCAACAATTTTGTGATGGGGCTGGAGAATTACTACGTTTTCGGGCGAAGCGTGACGGGTTCTAAAATACGATACCTGAACGGGGACAATGGCGTTTCCACAGAGGCTTACAACGGCCTCACGATAAACAGGGAGAATCCCGGCGACTATGCCCTTAACGTCGGCGGAACGGCGATTGTAGAAACATCGGCGGCAATAGGGATTGACGCTGAAACGGGCGGCGCTCCGGCACAAACCCTGCACGTTCAGGGAACGGCGCGGGTAACTGGCAGCAGCGGCATTTCCACTTCCCTCATGGGAAGGGACGGCGACGGGGACATTTCGGCGGTCACGGCGGGCGAAAACCTTTCACTTTCCGGCAACACGCTTTCGGTATCGGGCATAAAGCGCATAACACGGGCGCTGCCTACCGTTGTGGGAGATATAATCCAAATCGGATATTTCACAAAAACAAACGGCGTAGGTGCTTACGAGATAAAAACACAGGCTCAAGCCTCCGGCGTTTCTGTCTCTAAAAACTACATTGTCTCTGCGTTTTACAATTCCACCTCGAATAACTGGCGGATTTTGCAGCCGATAACATCATCCGGCGTATTTTCCGGCAACAATTATGTTTTAGAGATTCGCGGGAACAACAACGTGGACAGTTTGCGTGTGAGGCGAACGGGCGGCACTTCGGCGGCGACGTTTTACGCCGACCTTTCATGGGGCGCTCCGTCCATAACCACTTTTACAGAGCAGAGCGGCACGGCAAGCCCGACGGCGGTAACAGACCTCTACGACCTTGCGGCGCTGGCACAGTCTGCAAACCGTGCGGGGGTAGGAACGGTAAGCCCGGCGCAAACCCTGCACGTTCAGGGTACGATGAGGGTAACTGGGAGCGACGGAACGGCAACATCCCTAATGGGAAGGGACGCAGACGGCGACGTTTCGGCGGTGTCCCTTGCGAGCGGGCTGACAATGCCCGGCGGCGTTTTGACCCCTGCCGACAATTCGGCGACCAACGAGGCGTGGACAATAGACGCGCAAACGGGAGATACGGAGGTTATCGCCACAGACACGGTTCTTTTTGACGGGACGGGCGGCATCGCGACGGATTACGACGCGGCGACGAACACGCTTACAATAGACGGCAGCGGCATTGTGCCGGGCGGAACGAACTATCAAACTTTTCGGGATGACGGGGTAGCGGCCACGCAGCAGCCGAACGCCAATTTTGTAAGCACTTCAACGGTAACGGCGACGCTCACGAACGACGGGGCGAACAGCGAAACGGAGATAACGATGAACGTGCCGACCGACGGGATTACAGCAACACAAATAGCGGCGGGCGCGGTAGGAACGTCTGAAATAGCCACAAATGCCGTCGCTAACGATGACATACGGCAATCTGCCGGGCTTTCCGTCGTCGGGCGCAGCGCGAACACGACGGGGAACGTAGCGGACATTAACGGGACGGTGCAGACATCGCCGCAAGTGCGCGGCACTTCGCTTGGCTTTCACCCGATACCGACAAAGACGTTTTTCAGCACCGTTTCGATGCCGACGGCAGTAGGGAACACAAGGGAAATAGGCGTTTTAACGCACAACGAAGGCGGCAGGGGCGCGACGGCAGAGGTTTTTGTAAATTTTGCTGTGTCTGGCGCGGCTGTGAGCAAACGGTATTTTATACCGCTCGTTTTCAATTCCGCATCGTCCGGGTGGGTGAAACTTTTGCCGATTACGTCGGCTGGGATTTATGACGGGACACAGGATTTTGAGGTTGAGATGCGAACGAACACGTCAGGCTCACCGTCGGGAGGGATTGATACCTTGCGCGTTGTAAGAACCGCCGGGACGGTGGCGGGGACGGCGGACGTAGTGATTCAATATCACGGCTCGGACGTGGACGGCAATACGTTTACGGCAACGTCAAACACTTCGACGAGCGCGGTAACGGCGACATTTTCACGACAGGCGATAGCACAAGTGGCAAACCGACTGGGCGTGAACGAGTACGCACCCGTAAGGTCGCTGGACGTGAACGGCGAAGTCAGGATTAGGGATTTGACAACGGACACGCCTGTTGATATTGTCGGAGCAGACGCGGATGGCGATTTAGGCAGATTTGCAAAAACAGACGAAATAACAATGTCTGGCGG
>JAKQEE010000267.1 GCA_029558635.1 Pseudomonadota bacterium
GAATATTTATACTGCGAAACGAAAGAAGAATTAGCTGTTTTGCAATGCGAAATATTTTGCTCTGAGCGTGGCTTCCAATATCTTGCTGCCCTTCACTAATTTCTTTTCAAAATCGGATAGCTGATCGTACAATTCTTTGTATTCTGGTCCTTCGGGTTCGGACATTATTTTTCTAAATTTATCTTCTATTTCCATTGACCTAATTTCCCGCTGTGCCTGTTCCTCTTTGTCCCGTGCTATCTTCAGTTCTTTCGCCCGCCGCTCTGCCGGCGAAAGGTAGTTATCCGGCGGTGTGTAGCAGCAGGCCGTTTTTTTTAGGCATCCGTACACCCAACTGATGGCGTTGGTGCGAATGTCCTTTTCTTTATTGTTCTCCACCAGGTCCCATCGCGCATACGCAAGTTGCCGTCTCAACTCGACGGGCTTGACATCGAATTCATCGCACCATTTGAGCGCCTGCCGCTCCTGCATGCCCGATTCGATCCAATAGAGCATTTCGGGGCCCACAAGTACGAATGCATCATCGTTGGGGGCGTCTTTTTTTGGAGGCGCTTTAGTTGTAGTTTTTATTTCAATAGTACTACTACTACTATGTGCTGTCAGACCGTTTGTTAGTCTGTCGGTCTGACGGTCTGACAGTATGCCAGTCTGATGGTCTGCCAGTCTGACAGTCTGACGGTCTGACAGTCTGACAGTCTGTTGTAGAGATTTTATGTATTCTAATCCGCCTATGCGAATAAAATGATCACAAAGCGATTTGTTGAGAGAATATAAAAACCCCTGGACGGGTTTTCGAATTGTTGTCAGTTTTTGCATAAAGCCTTTGCGGGTTAATCGCATAATGGCATCACGAGCAGGGCTTATGGTGATATTTGTTGCTTCGTGAATCTCCCTATAACAAGTAAATCCCTCCTGCGGTTTGGTTATCAGGTACTCGAGTATGCAAGCTTGATTGATTGGAAGAGTAAGAACGTCTTGAGGCGCAGCCTGCTTGTCGGATACACGGTCTGACGGTCTGACGGTCTGACAGTCTGACAGTATGTTGGTCTGCCGGTCTGCCGGTCTGATAGTCTGATAGTCTGACGGTCTGACAGTCATACCGTCTGTTGGTCTGACGGTCTGCCTAACAGACGGTATGACCGTTTGTTGGTCTGACGGTCCGACGGTCTGACGGTCTGACGGTCTGTTGGTCTGTTCGTCTGTTATGCGTGCCTCTTCTGTTTTTTTTGCATTCTCGGAAAATGGCCCCGATGTACTGTGCAGGACCTCCATGGTACTCCTGAACCGTGGATCGTCCCCAATTTGCTCAATCAAATCCATCATGGTCTTTTTCTTCTTGCTCATGGAAACCAAACCGGCGGCGCGGTGCATCTTGTTATGGAGCTATGGCACCGCCGCTTCCTCCCTCACAGATTATTTTTTGAGATTATCCCCAACAATTCCTCGGTCAGCGCCCGGAACCTTTTGGCGCCGGTGCTGTGGGGGGCGTGCCGCAAAACCGTTTGACGGCTCATTTCCGCTTTCATGACGTCTGTATTCAGAGGGATCGTGGTATTGAATATTTTATCGGAAAACTGGCGACGCAAATACTCGACGGACGTTTTCGATATGGATGTACGCATATCGACTTTATTGATCACCGCACGCAAAAATTGGAGATTATGGTTGAGTTTTTTTGATGTCATCTCAATCGCTTCAAACGCTGCAATGAAGCCGTCGATCGCGAATCTACTGCCTGCTTCGACGGGCACGATCGCGCTGTCGGCAGCGACTAAGGCCATCATCACGAATATCCCAAGATTGGGCGGGCAGTCGATCAACGTATGATCGTAGTTGCTGATCGCATAGTCTCTCGTTTTTTCTCGCAACAGACGATAACTGGACGCCACACTGCGATATAGCTCAATCTCCATAGCAGCCGTGGCGTTTTCATTCGGTATGACATCGAGAGACTCATAGGGCGTCGGATGGATATACTTCTCTACGGATTCGTTTTCTGTGTAGAGATTGTGGATTGTGTTTGTTCTTTGAGATTCGGGAGCAAGGATAGATGTGGTATTCGCCTGCGGGTCCTGATCTATCACGAGTATCCTTTTCCCTCTATTCGCCAGGCCGTGCGCGATATTTGTTGTAATTGTGGTTTTGCCAACACCGCCCTTATTGTTGATACATACAATGACCATCGGCTTTCCGCCTCTGTGTTGTTGTATTTACTGTGTACGTGACTATCTATCAGCAACTATCATACATGTCAAGCAATTTATGTGGACTATCTCCTGTGAGGTTGGTTGGCGTAGTAGAGTTCAGCATGGGATGTTATCGTAGCTTGCTACTCTTGCGATTTCGCTCAAACCATCCTGGCCGCGGCTAACGGCATGCCTTCCTTGGCGGAAGATCTACCGTCAATTATTGCGGCCAAAGACCTCACGATATTGGTCATCGCGTAAATCTGGGCGCTCATTTCCTCCGAGACGCTGGCAGACTCTTCCGCATTGGCGGCGTTCTGCTGCACAACTTTATCCATATCCGCGACCGCCTTGTTTATCTGTTCGATCCCCTGCGCTTGCTCGATTGACGCGGTAGCTATTTCGTTGATCAGGTTGGCCACCTTTGTTGCGCTGGTTGCCACTGCACTAAAATCATCATTGGTTATTCGCAGGATCTCCACTCCATCCTGTACCTTTGCTACCGTACCGGCAATCAACCCCGAAGTGTTTTTCGCCGCGTCTGCTGCCCGGATCGCAAGGTTACGCACTTCTTCTGCTACCACGGCGAACCCGGAGCCGGCCTCACCGGCCCGTGCTGCTTCCACGGCGGCATTCAGGGCCAGGAGG
>JAKQEE010000292.1 GCA_029558635.1 Pseudomonadota bacterium
AAAACGGCAAATGTCATTCCGAACGCATGGAACGACAGAGACGACTATTTGCCCGACTTTTGGAACTTGCCGCAAAACAGCATTACAAAAGTAGCGCACAGAGGAAGCAATACCCACAGCGCCGACCTTTTCCAAGTTCGGCACGCTTTTCAGGACATCGAAAATGTGCATTTTGAGTTCTTTGGCTTTATACCCTGGTTCCTGCTTTCGGAGTATGGCGGCAACCTTCGCACGCTCAACGTTACCGGATGGAGCTACAACCTTGCCGAATTT
Source organism: Pseudomonadota bacterium (assembly GCA_029558635.1). Classification (GTDB taxonomy): domain Bacteria; phylum Pseudomonadota; class Alphaproteobacteria; order Micavibrionales; family Micavibrionaceae; genus UBA1573. Next base: position 274 of record JAKQEE010000292.1, read on the forward strand.
ATGAAGCGCCTTTTTGCGTTCAAACCTCAATTCGTTGTTTTCCCGCTCGAAGACAACATATTCAACAAGTGCAAATCAAACATCGCATGGCAAGAGGCAACGCAGGCTGGAGCGATTACCATCGCGCCTTCGTCAATGCCTGAATTTAGTTCAGTTCCTTGCATCCTTTATGATGATGAAGCCGGATTGATTGAAATACTACACAGGGTATCGGAGCCGGGCAATAGCGAGTTTTACAACGAATTATATTTAAAAAACGTTAAACACTTGCGCGACTACTATGCACTCTCGAAAGTGAACAGGATTCGCGCCGAACTTATAGCGATGTTATGAAAATAGCCGTCTGTATGATGTTCAGGGATGAGGCCGACATTCTCGCTTACTCCCTCTCCCGCTGGAAACAACTTGGCGTTGACCGCTTTTTTTTGTGCGACAACGGCAGCAAAGACGAAAGCGCAACCATAGCGCGCCGCTTTACCGATGAACTGATGACTGACACCCGCACCAATTGGCCGGGGCAAGAAAATATAAATATTCTCAAAAATCGGGCATTGGCAACCGGCCACGATTGGATATTTCCGGCCGATGCTGATGAGTTTTTGGAACTGCCGGATGGGTGCAACACCTTGCGCGATTGGCTATATCAATACAACCAGACCGGCCACGCCTACGGCGAAATGAAGTACCTGAACATCCTGCCCAAAGGGGAAACGAACTGGCAGGAGCCACACCGCAAAGTATTTGGCCGTTTCCGACAAACTGATACTATCTCGATGGGTAATCACTTGGTAATCGGGCAAACGCCTACGCTTGATAGTATGGGCGCATATTACAAGCACTACTCCATGCGCTCATTTCCTCAATTCCGGCAAAAAATGCTGAATTACATGATCGCCTTTGCTGACAGCCCGTTCCAAGAACATCCGCACGCGCAAAGCTACCGAGATTATCAGAGGCAAGGCGAAACATATTTAGAGAACCTTTGGACAACGCTCACAGGATGCAAGCTGTAATAATTACCGTCTGCCTGTTCGTGTTCTTCGGGGCATGGGTGTTGGCCTCTTGGTTAGAAAAGGACGACAATAGCGAACCGCCTAAATGGTTATAACATGATGAAGTTTAAAGAGAGCGCCCACGCGCACCAGTGGTTAGATGGATTGACAGGGCTTGAAATCGGCGGCGCCGCGCATAATCCGTTTGGCCTACCTACTCGCAATGTAGATAGGCTACCACATACGCACCCAGACTTCGCACCGTATGCCAATGAGCAGATG
>JAKQEE010000296.1 GCA_029558635.1 Pseudomonadota bacterium
AGCCTTTGACAACGACATTGTAGAACTGCGCCATGCCGTCAAGCAATTGGAGAGGACGGATTGGATTGAGATTGTGAACGAGAACGGAGTCGAACGATATAGACCGCTGGCTAGACCGTGAGGAAAAGATGAACATTTCACCGATTATCATTGTGTTATTGGCTGTCGCTTCGATTGTTGTGGATTACTCAAAATACCGCCGCGAGCCGTTGTCGCCGCTGTGGACGTTCGCGCTCCGATTTTTCCTACCGCCGCTCTATTTGATTTACCTGTACTCCGTCATCGAATACAGGATGGCGACGGGCATTTATGAAGCCTCCGCCGTCGCGCCGTTTGCGCGGGTCGGCTTCCTGTTGTTTCTGCTCCCGAATGTCGTGTGCGGGATCGTGTACTTCGCGCAATGGATGAAAAGCAAGAGGAAATAGCGGTCATGCTGTATGCTGAGAGTCTATCATCTTGCCGCCCGCATTGCACAAGAATCGCCGACCACGCCGGGGGAGTGGGGGCTGATTTTTACATTGCTGACCGTGTTGGGGACTCTGTTGAACATCCTGTACTCGAATCGTAACTCTCTTGTACAACAGCAAAAGGAAATGATCGCCTCGCAACAGGCGAAGATCGAGAATTTGGAGAACGACTATCAATCCCTTCGCAATGAGTTTGCCGTCTCCGAGCTGAATCGGATCGAATTGCAAGGCGAGATCGGCGTCCTAAAATCGAAATTGCAAAGAGAGAAATTGCGGGTAAAATCCATGCAAAAGAAACTGTCTCGCAATCAAATGAGGAAATTGAGGAAAAAATAACATGGCAGAGAATATCGAAAGCAATGTCGAATAAATTGAACCACCACGCGGGATCGTTGCCCCTTGCCCACTCTGGGCATGTCCGCCCAACGGTTTGCGTTAGCGGCGGGGCGGCTTATTCAGCCACCTCGTTACACCCGCAATGTAATTTATTCAAACGACCACAATGAGGGCAGATGTCAGCCCCGTCCGCCTGCACGCTTTGTTGGAAGGCGTGCCTTGCTCGACGCGCAACACGGCTCACGCGATTTAAGAATTTTGAATGAGGAAAATCCTCTTCGACGAAACAAGCCTGTTCAAGCCATTCTGCTTCTTGCTCAGTCATCGTGATTGTTATTTTTATTTTTTTCATGCAAGAGCCTTCCAACGGTTTGCGTTAGCGGCTCGGCGGATAAAGCCATGCACCAACGCCAACCAACTATTTTTTTATGCCGCGCTTGCCCGCTTTGGGAGGCGTAGCCGTGTCGCCTGCACGCGATGTTGGCACGCTTACGACCTGTAAGACCACCTCGCCACGCATGAGCGCACCCAATAAACCTTCGGCTGAATTGAAACCGTGTTCTTTCAGCCATTTCTTTCTAGCAAGACGCAAACGAGACTGACGAACACCACCAGTTTTATCCTTGACCATGTAAAACACTCCAATCACCAAGAAGGTAAGTGTGGCGTGTGTAATCTACCGCCAAGTAGTATTTTGAATACTGCCACGTATTGAAGTCTTTGAACACAGACTGAGCATATGCACAAACAACGGCGGCGAAAGGAGCGCACCAATACATGCGCTCCTCACCTGTTGCCAGATTGAAAACTCTGACCACTAGAACCAACCCTTCCACTCGGCTGGAGTGGTATTTACAACCGCCTGATATTCACGGTGGTTATTCGGGTACTTCGCCTGTGAGTGATAGTTCACTGCAAACCAGACTTCTGCGTTACCTTCCGCAAAATGGACGCCTGTTACAGTTGCGTTGCCGTAACCGCTGATTGAGCGTGCGATCTGGTTCATTTCTTCTTCGGTCATCTCACGAGCCGTCCAAGTTTTGCCTTCTGTGCATTTTGTGGTGTTGAATGTGGTCATGTTGATCTCCTTGATTGACTTAATCTTACTACGTTACGGTAACGCTGTCAAGGGTAAAGCATAATCTCTTTTTACCCCAAAGTCGTAACCATAAACCACCAGACCATAAACACAAAAGGCGAGAATAACTATCTGGCGTTTTCCACGCAATCACTAAAAGCGGTTTCTTTATACCGCCAGCGATAATATCAAACTGCTCTTTGCGATGAAATACGATCATTCTGGAACTCCTACGCCATGCAAGGGGCGTGCCAACGGTTTGCGTTAGCGGCTCGGCGTGTTTTTAGTGGCAGGTATCTTACAACCTGACTTTATATGTTTTACTAACCAGTTTTCTTTAACTGGACGTTGACAATTAGGGCAATTAACTATGGCGAACTTATACCCTTTTGGCATAGACGACTTGACCGAATAGCCGCTAGGCGAGTCCGCTGCACGCGGTGTTGGGCGGCTTTTTGTGGATGCGGACTTTTCTGCCCAGCGAACCCCGCCGGCTTCTTGCTTTTTCTCTAAGCCGAAGAACGGAGCCATACGATCAAGAATTTCTTGCGACTCCTCTCGATAAAATTGGGAATCTTTGACAGCAGGACAATCCCACTCATGGATACCATCTTCTAAATTACAAATACATTTTTTCATTTTCAAAACTCCATGGGCGAGAGCCGCCCAACGGTTTACATTACCTGCGGGGCGTGCCATGCAAGATACAAGCATAGCGATGACCCGCACTTCTGACGGAACGATTACAGCGAGGGCAGATAGCCCCGTCAGGTGCATGTGGTGTTCGGCGGCGCTTCTGCTTTACAGCATCTTTGCCAGTGAGATACCCGACAACAAACGAAATGATTACAACAAGTAAGAACGATATAAAAATGAGTTCCTTCATTCGCCCTCTACCAATGTTGCACCACAATCAGGGCAAAGCATTTCAACTGAATCGTCATCTTTTCTGTGTGGCTTCATTTCGCTGTATTCTATGAGGTCTTCGCAATTGCGGCAATAAACACCTTTACGCGGACTTTCTCCGCGCAACCAATCTAACGCGCTAAAGAATTTTCTTTTTGGGTAATCTTCACCATGTAGATCAGCCCATTCTTCGAGTGACATAATTTTTACCTTTCTTTCGGCTAGCAAGGAAGCCGCCGAACGGCTGTATTACTTGCGGGTGGTGAGAGCCAAGCACCACGAGGGGATAAAATCACAAGCCAGATAACTGCTTGCGGACGGGGAGCATACCACCCGTCAAGTGCATACTTTGTTAGGCTCGTTGTGGGCAGGGAAGGATT
>JAKQEE010000310.1 GCA_029558635.1 Pseudomonadota bacterium
GGCACCGCCGCGTCAATTGCGACGTTGCGCACAACCGGCAGCGTCACGGCATCTGCATGCAGATCCACACCCGCAACGGTTTGCCCGATGCCGATAACGTTTTCCAGTCGCCCATACGCTCCCGCACCACCCTTCCAGTACAGAATCCGCGACCCACCGCGCACAACGCCGGCGTCCGCTTCAAAGGCAAAATTGGCGGTCCCTAACGCAGCTCCAAGGTATGTCCCCACTTCAGCTTCGAACTGGTCTACCTTGATTTTCCCCGATGTAACAAGAAACACCGCACCTGCGGACTTTAGAAAAACATCCCTAAATGTGGCGACGTGCGCTTCGGTTGCGCCAACCCCGTAATCGAACACCGGGCCGACTGCGTTTTCAATCGAGACCGACTCGAAAAACGCGCTAACCTTGGTTTCGGAGACCACCAACCACGCTGATGTCGCAGTTGATGCAATCACGCTGCGCTTACGGCCAGCACCACGAACAAGTAGTGGATAATTCGTTTGTGCAGGTCGCGCATTCGCCCCGATGCGCAGGGACCACGATGTTGCCGTCTCAACCGTCCGCCCTGGGAGTACATTAAGAAGGGCTGAACACGTCATTCTGTTTCCTCCGCAGGCATAGCCCACCCCTGCCCATGCGGTTGCTGGAGAATAACCATTGTTCGCGTTATTGCCCTTAATCGGGTCTACCCAATATACCGGATGGATTACCTCCTCTTCCCCGGAGTGCAGCCCATCAATCAGACAAACGGCTGTTGAATGCACCTCTTTCCCGGCGCCATTGCTTGCTCCAATCCAGATCGTCCCGTCTGCGCGCCCGAGCATTTGCATGTGCTGCCGGCTGCCAGTAGTCGTGTTGATCATATATCGGCCCACCCGCGTCCAGTCGCGGTAGTTGCCGGCTGGCGTAGCCACCCAAATCCAAAGAGTATAGTCAGCACTCGGATTCTTGTACCCCGCCTCAATTAGCGTAGAGACGATCATTGCACCAGTACGCTGGCACATCGTCCCCGAATACAGCGCATGCCCCTCGGGATGCCCGATTTCGTCGGGGTCGGTAATCTGTTCGAATACGCTCAGGTCGCGCGACAGCCGGTACACCCCGCGCGCAGCGGTGAATCCATGATCGATAGGTGCAATCACAACGTCAGGCAGGAAAAATAACGTTGTGGTTTGTCCTGTCGCCCAGTTGCCGGTCGGATTGTTACTCAGATCCATGCCGCGCCAGCCGCGATACTGCGCGGCATCTCGGGCGCGTGTGTTCGGGGCGATCGGATGAATCCCATCCCATACGAAAAACGCGGACGAATCTCCGTCTCCGTACTGAATCCAGAACTCTTTTTCGTAGGGGTCGAACTGCACCGCATGACAGTGCCGCACAATGTTTTCCCCGCCGGTGTTAAGTTCGAGGACCACATCCCACGTATCCCCGTTGTTGCGGGAGCACAGCACGTTACTCCAGTCGTTGGCCCCGCCAGCCGCGCGCGACGTGTTGACGTTGTACTGCCCGAAAACCACCAAATCCTCGCCGCGTCGGTTCGTGGCGCGTGTTAGCGACCATGCGGCCATGATGCTGACGTTACCTGCGGCCGTGTCGCGCGCACTATTCCACCCAACGCAAAACACCGGCTTGTTATTGTTGTAAAGCGGCGCGTTACTCCCGCAAGTCGCAAAATTATCAATCGACTTGTAAAGGTAGCTGTTCTGGCTCGTAAAATCGCGCACCTGAGCGAGTTGGTAGTCATCCCATGCCCAACAGGTATAAAACGCTGCTGATGTCAGAAGCGTGACACCGTCCTCTTTGTAAAGCGTCGTCACGGCCAGCGATGAGATGTCGGCCCCGCCCGCCTTCGGGCGCAACACCATCGTTGCATCAACAGCGCGGCCAAAAATGTAGGTTGCGTTTTCGCTCAACGCCAGGAACGGGAGCGCATCGACGCACACCAGCCGATTCTCGGCGCTTGGCGGATTCTCGACGGGGTAGATCTCGCGTGATCCTGCCAACAATCTATTCCTCCCACCCGGACCCGTCGTCATCTCGACAAGCCCGTTCCGGCGGTCGTCGGTATAGGTGTTGGCAGCAGCTTGAGCGGCATCGGCCTTAGCGGTCGCGTCATTCGAAGCGGTAACGATCGCGTCAGCGATGGCTTGCGACAGGGTGGTGTTCAGCGCACCCACCGAAGCGGCGATCTTGCCATCGACATCGGTGCCGATGATCGAGGAACGCACATCAGCAGCGGTGTTACCGACGGTGACGACTTGCAGCTCGGAGTCCGAGACTTGCAGCAGGTAGATGGTGTTGGCAACCAGCGGAGTGGGCAGGGCCGAGACGCGAGCAATCTTCAGTTGTGACATATGTGAAACTCCTTCGAAGGGTAGGAAAATACAAAGGCTACAAACAAACTCATTAAGGATTAAAAGTTGTCTGTATCAGAGAAAAATCTTTAGACTACTTTTTTGGTTAGAGTGTAGCCGGACTCTTAATTAAAGAAAAGGTTTCTCGCTAAGTCACAGACAACTAGGTCAGGGATGTGCAGTACCGCCCGATAGTAGAAATTATTTAAAAGACGATTTCTACTTAATCAATCGCTGAAATGGTTCGATTTGGACCTACAACACGATAAACCTGGCTTCCTGTATACTCCATGGCATTGGTAATCAGTTTACCTGGTGTATATTCTTTTCGTAAGAAGATCCCTGAGGCTTCATAAAAGGCATGTGCGAGCTCCGCGCATTGCCATTTCATATCCCGCTGAGCACGCATCCCTAAAGCGGCCCTAATGGCATCTGAGACGCCATAGGGATAGTCTAGCTTACTTAAAAGAAATGACTTATTAAAGTTATTCCACTCAACGCCCATCGGAACACAATGGAAAGGTCGATCGGTTGTAACACGGGCAATTCGAATCTTTGGAATGGTTGCTTCAATGACAAAAAGTTCATCATCAAGTCCATCGTGACAGCGCCATGCAATTCCAACATGACCATAGTCTGATTTGGTCAGTTTACGAATTGTTTTAAGTGTTAAATCGGTCCACATCGAATAAGGATCTTGGCTCCAAGCAAGTAAATCCCCTGCTTGTATAGAAGCCATTGGTAAAAGTGGAAGCTCTGACATCTTAAACGCCCTGATTGACTAATTTCAAATAGCCACTATTTTGTGTCTCAACGACATTTCCATTCATATACATCAAAAACTTATAACGGGATAAATCTTCATTGATCCACCTAAACTTATAAATACCAGCATCTAAGTAATAGGGGTTCACGGTGCCAATGGTGACATAGACTTCATCATCGAGTTGACCTGGGACAAAGTTCTTATCAACTTCTAAGCGGTAAGGTTTTAATTTATTAATCCCTTCCAGATTAAAGTACATCCTCAGACGCACATAGTCATCTGTTCGAATAGTATCAATCTCATAGCCATACTTTGCACCATAGCCTGGCTTAATTGAACGAATTGCACAGACTTCGGCTTTGATGTTCTTGTTATATTGAAGATTGAACTGATGAAGTGCCAATTCAATCAGAAACTCTTTTTCAGACTTTAATTCACCGACACTCATCATCTTTCTCCAAGAAGTAAGGTTAAATAGGAATCTCACTTGATTTCAAGTTTTAAAATCATAGAGAGAAGAGGTTGTAAGCCTCTTCTCTCTATATGTTCATAAAACATCTAGTCAATCCGTGCTGGACAGGAGATATGTGTTAAACTGATTGTTTCAAATTGCTCAGGTCTCTCAACACCTAAAATAGCCACTTCATTAAGTTTTAACCATTGTAGTTCTTTAATTTCCGGTTCACATAGCAGATACTGACGATCAACGGTGATCCAGCTGCATAGAAAAACCGTATCTGGGTATTCCTCATGATAAAGGATATTTTGAACTTGATTGAAAGATAATGAATATCGTAAGCTTTCTTCATTAAATTGAGGAGCCACATCCCCAAATCGTTCTTTTAAGCTATTACTTACACAATGACTTAGATGGAGTCGTTTATTTTTTCCGATGAGATAATGAGGATCTTCTTGACACTCATTAACAAAATGAAAAATACGTCACCGAGGATCATCTTCAAGAACATGGCAGAGAACTTGCTGGGTGGTTAGTTCAATGATCCCGATTAAAGGTGTAAAGATATAATGCGTCTCATGTGGAAAATCATAACTTGAAAAGAAATCAACACCAGAAAGAAAGTGCTCTGAAATTGTATCAGGACATGGTGGTGTCCGATAAAGGATCGAACCTCTTCCAAGTGACCAATCCACTTTGTCTTTAAACCACTCTTTTCTTACTCCACAGAGTCGAGTCATTCTTAGTGTTTCCTAAAGAATAGTTTAAAAAGTCGCTCATCGACGGTAACTGTTTCTTTAGTTTGAACGCACTTTAATTCGTAGACAACGCGTGTATTGCGTTTATTAATTCCAATAAGAATAAAATCAAGTTCTTGATCAAGTCGATACCGAACTAGATCAGGCTTGGTCTTTATCTTTTCAATATTAATCGTATCTGGAATAGAATCGTCTGATGTAGTAAACCCTTGACCGGTGATAATCGGTTTCTTACTAAAATAAGACAGAAGCTTTAAGAGTTGATTTTTAATCACCGACAGCTCCTTTAACAGGAAGGTCTGGTCTCTTTGTCTGTGCTTCACAGGCAATTGAGACACGACACGTCATTCTAAAAGCACTGGCATTATACTTTTCAACCTTAGCTGAAAAAC
>JAKQEE010000313.1 GCA_029558635.1 Pseudomonadota bacterium
CAACCGTTGTTTTTACCGTTACGTGCATGGTGTTTTATTTAAAATCTGTGATTGAAAAGGTTTCGGTCAGGCTGGAAAGCGTCGCGGCTCCGTTGATTTGCATTGTCACGTCAAGGAGCGTCGCGCCTTTGCTTGCGCACCATTCAACCTGCTGGCCGAACGGTTGGTGCCTTGGTATGCGGACGGCCAGCCACTTCCCGTCCACTTGGTATTGAAGGACGTAGGCACTCTCCACGTTTTCGTGCCGGGCGCGCAGAAATTCCAGCGCCTTGTCCTGTGCAGATTCACTGCACAGCAAGATGATACGGTCAATCAGGTCGTGCGCCGGGTCGCACTCCGGCGTGAAGGGCAGTTTGAGTTTCAGCGTCCGGGCGGCATCGTGGATTTGTTTTAATATGTCTTTCATTTCAGGCGCGGGAATTTGTCTTTGCGGCGGCTCCAAGCGTCGCCGATGCGTGAATTGATAACGCCACAGATAAGGTCGAAGTCGGGCTGAATAGGCGAAAGTAGGTCGGGCTTTTCCTGCTCGCTGTCCTGTATCCACCTGAGCACGTGCTTGATGCCCCACTGCGGGTCGCTGTACATCTGCGGGTACACTTTCGGCAGTTCTTCGCCGATGACCTTGACCAGCAAAATGCGGGCTTTCCAGTGGTCGGTATCCGCGCCTTTCTCGACGATGTTGAATTCTACTATCGGCTGCTCAGTGTTGGTAAGCGCGTAGTCGAAATCTGTGGTTATTACCAAATCCGGCAGTACCATGTCGGTGTAGGTGAGCGGGCCTTTGTTCTCGACGGCTTTGGAAAAAAGCCAGAGAATCATTTTCTGAGTACTGGGTTTTAATGATTGCATGATGTTTCAATGTTGCGAGTGAAAAATGACGGCTTTTCGGGGTTTATGTCCTTACACGTTCTTTTCAACGACCGTGAAGTACTGAGCGAGTTTGTCCATGTAGGCCATGCCCACTTTCTTGCCGTTCACATCGAAGGCGACGAGCGTTTGGCGGTCGGCCTTTTCGTCGAGGGTTTCAACTTTCACGGCCAGGGCGGTCGAGCGTTTGACCAGCAGGCGGAATTCGCCGCCCTGGTTCCACGCTTCGAGCAGTTCAGCCACGCGCTCCGGGGAATCGGCCCCGTGAAATTCGAGTTGCGGCAACAGGTCGAGGCGCTCTACCCATTCGCCGAAAACGGCGGGCGCGGCTTCCACCGGCTGCTTTTTCGCGGCGACCGGCTTTTCACCCGTGGATTTGGTTTCTTTCTTCTTGCCGCTTGCAGCCTCGAAATCGAAACCGTCAATGATGTACTTTTCGATGGAGCGACCTACCGTGATTTCTTCGGCCTTGGCGATTACGTTGGCCTCGAAGCGAAGGCCCCAGCAGGCTACGATTACCTGTTGAGTGATGGAGAACTTCGCTTTCTTCGGTTCGTAGGCAGCCCCGTTTTTGACGTACACCATCGTTTGCTGAATGGCGCTCTTGAGTTGCTCGGCGGTCGCTTTATTGATGCTGGTCGCGCCGGTCTCCTCTACAAAAGTGCGAAACAGATTGCGGATAGCGATGTGACAATCGCGTTCGATTTCGCTCATGTCCTTCGGTTGGGTGTGTTTCATCGCGCTGGCGATGTAGGCGCTGTTAGTGTCGTTCGCGGTTGCGGGTTGGATTGCGTTGTTCATTGTTGAAAATTTTGTGTGTTGTTGTTGACTTGTTGTTTAAATATGTAGCAAAGATAACGCCTTTATCTGATTGTGCAACACTTTGGAGAAAATATTTTTCACCTGCAACACAACTTTAACCAAATCAAAAAACCCCGAAGCGCGAACGCGACGGGGCCTGCAACATCAAAACAACAGGAGTTGAGTTGATTCGATGGCGTGTCAGGA
>JAKQEE010000327.1 GCA_029558635.1 Pseudomonadota bacterium
TGAGGGCGCGAAGACAATTCCGGTCAAGTATGTGGATTTGAGCGAGGACGAGGAAGCGCTGGTGCTGGCTACGCTTGACCCTATCGGCGCAATGGCGGCAACGGATAAACAGAAACTGGACGAGTTGTTTCAGGATATCCAATCTGACAACGAAAATATTCAAAAGATGATTGCAGAAATCGGAGCGAAAGAGGGCATTATACCGCCTGACTTTGAACCAGTTGGAATTGATGAGCAGGGTAGACTTGACGAAAAAGCAAAAGTAACCTGTCCGGAGTGTGGGTATGAGTTTACACCTTGATTGGTGTAGTCACGAAGCTGCGAAATATGCGGTTGAGCACTGGCATTATTCGAAACGTATGCCGAAATCAAGGCAAGTATATATTGGCGTGTGGGAAGATGAAACATTTATTGGAGCAATTACTTTCGGAAAAAGTATAACGCCTTATTTAGGCGACGCTTATGGATTATCACATACAGAATGTGCAGAATTGACGAGAATTGCTTTAACAAAGCATAAAGAGCCAGTTAGCAGAATAGCCACGATCGCTATAAAACTATTGAAGTTACAAAGCCCAAACTTGAGATTATTAGTTAGTTACGCAGACCCTAATGTCGGGCATAACGGGTCTATTTATCAAGCTATGAACTGGATATATGTTGGTAATTCTTCAGCAATAAAACAATATTATTGGCGAGGTCAATGGAGAAATGATACCCCGATGTTTACAGCTTTCAAGACGAATCCTAATTTAAGAAAATCTTGTGAATCGAGAGAACTTACTGAAAAGTACAAGTATTTGATGCCACTTGATAACGAAATGCGCAAACAGATTGAACCATTGCGCAAACCTTATCCAAAACGCGGGCGAGGCGAAACAGATAACGCGTCTCAATCCAATGAGGAAACTGGCGGTGCAAGTCCGACCCGTCCGCTCTAATTTCATAACATAGAAGCCGAATGTGAAAAAGCAGAAATTCAGTACAAATCAGGTTATAGAAGGGATCCAAAAAGCGCAAACGCCGACTGGTGCAGCGCGTTTGTTGGGTTGTCATCCTGATACTATTCGGAACTATGCGAAGCGTTATAGCACGGTTCAGGATGCTTTGTTGTCTGAACGTGCTGCATTAGTTGACCTTGCCGAAATGGGATTCAAGTCTGCGATTCTGAATAAAGAGCCGTGGGCTTTAGCGTTTGCGTTGAAGACGCTTGGAAAACATTTAGGTTACGTCGAGCGGCAGGAAGTGACGGGCGCGGAAGGCAGCCACATCGTGGTAAGACTGGTTGGCGATGACAACGATTGACCTGCACGCGGAGGTATTCAACCCCGTTTATCTCCCGCACTTGAAAAACAACGCGCGGCAGCAGGTTTTTTTTGGCGGCGCGTCAAGTGGAAAAAGCGTGTTCCTGGCGCAGCGGGTGGTATACGACTTATTATCTGGCGGGCGTAATTATCTGATAGCGCGGCAGGTAGGGCGGACGCTGCGCGGGTCAGTGTTCACGGAGATTCAGAAGGTGCTGGGCGACTGGCATGTGAACGAACTGTTTTCTGTGAACAAAAGCGACATGCTGATTACATGCGAAAACGGATACCAGGCTGTATTCGCTGGGTTGGATGATGTCGCAAAGCTGAAGTCGCTCACGCCGGCAAAGGGCGCGGTGACGGATGTTTGGGTAGAAGAGGCGACCGAAATAGAACGCGCGTCTATCAAAGAGCTTATCAAGCGGCAGCGCGGCGGGAGCGAAAAGACGCCGAAGCGGCTGACGTTGAGCTTCAACCCTATTCTGAAAGCGCACTGGATTTACGAGGAGTATTTCAGTCCGATTGCCTGGGCGGACGACCAGACGGAATACCGCAGCGACGCGCTCACAATTCTAAGAACGACCCACAAAGACAATAAATTCCTTACGCCTGACGACGTCAATGACCTTGAAAGTGAAACGGACGCTTATTATCGGGACGTTTACACGCTTGGCAAGTGGGGCGTGCTTGGCAACGTCATCTTTACAAACTGGGTGATGGCTGACCTTGACGATCCGGCAAGCGAATACTACTTGCCAGAAGCGCAGCGCACGAACCGCAGGCACGGGCTTGACTTTGGCTTTTCGTCCGATCCGGCTGCCGTGCCGTTTACGCATTACGACCGGGCGCGCAAGCGGATTTACGTCTACGACGAGCTGTACGAAACGGGCCTGACGAATGACGTGCTTGCGGAGATATTAAAAACTAAGCAGACCCGCGATATTGTGATAGCGGACAGCGCGGAGCCGAAGTCTATCGCGGAATTGCGGGCGCGCGGGGTGGATGTTTATCCGGCGCACAAAGGGCCTGATAGCGTGCTGTTTGGTATTCAATGGCTGCAGCAGCAAACGATCGTTGTCCATAAACACTGTATCAACATGCGCAATGAGCTTTCGCAGTACAAGTGGCGTGAGGACGGACAGGGGCGGGCGATGCGGCAGCCGGTGGACAGGAACAACCACCTGATTGACGGGCTGCGTTATGCGTATGAGACCGAAATGATAGACCAGAAACCGGAGTATTTGCCGGGCATTTACAAATAGGCGGTGATGATGATCGAAAATTACATTTATTCGGCGCTCTCAAGTATGTTACGGGAGACAGAAACTGACAGGCTGGAGAGCTTTCAGCGCCGCCGCGAGGCGTATGTGTCTGGCGGTGAAAAGCCGCTAAAGACGGACGGCGGGGGCTTTGACGACTCAGTCCGGATGAACTAC
>JAKQEE010000340.1 GCA_029558635.1 Pseudomonadota bacterium
GCCTGAAAGCGAAAAGGCACGCCTTTGTCGAGCACCGCGGCAAGCAATAAGGCAAAATAAGTGTTGGGGATGGACTGGGGGGAAGAATCAGCAGTTGTGCAATAGCTGGACATGGGTCAATCGATCCCGCCCATACCGGCCTTAAATTGAAAATCGCGGCAAATCTGCGGCCGCATGTCGTAAGTGTTGCAAAGGTTATTCTCAAGATAGACAAATCTTTTATCCAGACGTTTGCCGAAACGATAGGGGCGATATCGACAGGCCTGTTCCGATCTTTCACATTCCTTGTTGGTCAAGGAACAGATCACTTGAAACTGGAACAATCCGCTGGTGCATTCTTCCGCTGTCAATCCGACAATCCAATCATTACGACAGCACCTGTCCTGGTAAACTTCATGCATCTAGGTACAAGAGCCCTTAAAGGTCACTTTGCCCGAACGAAAATCCAGATCCATACACTGCGTATACACGAAGGCTATATCCAAAGTAATATTGAGAGGTGGTTCGTTTGGTCCATAAAGTCAGAATACCTTACGCATCACCAGGCGGCGATGGCCGTAAACCTCTCGTTCCTTTTCAAGGGAAGGCTCGAGCGCCGGGATTAGTACCGACTCGAATCCCATTTTGGCATAGAGACGAATCGCGCGCACATTATCCTCGAATACCAGCAAATCCAGAGCAGGCGCACCTTCAATTCGAGCCCTGTCTATTACTGCCCTGGTCAGGGCGGTTCCGATTCCCATTCCCCGCCTGACCGGTTTGACATTCAGGCTGAAGAGCCAAAATCCCTTGTATAGCTCGTTGTCAGCGGGATAGCGCACCAATTGTACAAAGCCAGCAATCTGATCACGACAAAAAGCCACCCATTCGGTGAGGTTCGAGGATCGCTGAAGCTCAAAATTCCTGGTGGCGTTAAGCCACTGATGCACCTGTATAAGATCGCTGTCGGTGGCTTCGCGAAGTGTCACTTGGGGGGCAAAACTTCGCTGAAAACTGCGATAGACAGCCCTGTCCTGCAACCGGCGCAGTATTCTCTTTGCGATCTTGCCCAGGCGCAATCCGATCGTCCTCCACTCAGACGATCGGATTGCACTGCTGGTGTTCGCTGATCATGATGACTGTATCACTCTCCTTGTTTTCGCAAAAACTGGAGTCGGCATTAAATGCGGGCGTGTCTGTTCAATTGTAAGGGATTGCATTCTCCCTTACACGTGCAGCCACCAGATGATGCCGTCCATGTAAAGCCGATTGGTATTAACTTGTCTTCTTGATTGAGATTACTTTTGGCCGTAGCCGCCTCGATTATTTGTTTTTTCAGCTGTTGGTTGTAGTCGTACACTTATTGGCTGGCCCTACGCATTGTTTTTGCCCGGACTGAGGGCCACCACCACTAGATGTCTTGCATGAAGTCAACACATCCTCTTCCGGCTTGTTGCGCACCATCACCAATATTTCCGGCGCGACCCATTTTTTGCATCTTTTGTTTGTTGCCATTATGCACCTCTCTTTATTGGTTGCCGACACCATTCGATGTTTTCGAGCAAACGATCTTCTTCAACCAATGCCGTATTTGATGTGGCGCTACACCGATTTAAATGCCCGAAATGTCACTCGAAAGATTTGCAGTAAAATTTATTGAATCATCGGTTATATCGAACTGATTTTAACAAAGTCAACGTGCAAGATCGAGCATCCGATTTCTCAAGACTGACTGGAACGGTCTCTGAAAGTTTTGAAACCACCGATGAATAATAAAATAATAAATTATTTACCAAAGTCAAGCGCCATCAATTCATCCACAATCGCCCCGCTCTTGTCGAAGCGCATGACATAGAATTTCGATTCTGCGGCAAGTTTGGCAACCACATCCAAAGTCTTGTCCCACCATGCGGCGGTGACGAACGGCCGGATCACGCACGCCAGCAAACGGCTGTTGATCTGCCGGCGATCGTTCAATGGGATGAGCCGGTTTTCAGCCGCCTGTTCGAGAAAACAGATCGCCCGCAGCGGCG
>JAKQEE010000341.1 GCA_029558635.1 Pseudomonadota bacterium
CAATATGTATATCCCGTTGTTTCGCGGCGTGCGGGCGGCGTTTCGGTTGGCATCAACCTCAATCCCAACAATGCGTGTAACTGGGCGTGCTTATATTGTCAGGTTGAGAATTTGTCACGAGGAGGTCCGCCACCCATTGATCTCCTGCGCCTCGAAAACGAGTTGAATGCCTTCCTGGACGATGTTCTAAACGGAGAGTTTTTACGGCATCACGTCCCTGCCGAGGCGCGCCGTCTGGTGGATGTCGCGTTTTCAGGTAATGGTGAGCCAACCAGCGCTGCGGAATTCGAGGCAGCCGTTGTTGCCGTTGCTCGGATATTGGGGCTGTTTGGCCTGAAGGGCAGCTTGCCTGTTCGGTTGATTACCAATGGTAGCCTGCTGCACCGTTCGGATGTTCAAAACGGTATTCGCCACATTGCAGCGCTGGGGGGCGAGGTGTGGTTCAAGATAGACCGTGCGCTAGATGCTGAAGTGACCGAAATCAATGGTATCCCGGGTAATCAGGCGAAAGTATTGGCCAATCTCAGGAGCTGCGTTGCTTTGGCACCCACGTGGGTACAGACCTGTTGGTTCAGGCTGGACGGTATGCCCCCAACAGCCAAGTCGCGAAACGCTTACTGTGCGTTGCTAAGTGAGGTGGCGGACAAATTGGCCGGGGTGCATCTCTACGGCTTGGCTCGGCCATCACAACAATTGGCCGCACCGCGCCTGAGCGCCATAAGTCCTGATGAATTGTCTGCCTTCGGGCAGCAGATAGAAAAGGAAACGGGCATCCGGGTCATTGTTTCCCCGTGATGCCCGTTGGCCTGGAACTACCGTCAAGTAGTTGAATCAAGCTGCCTTCTTGGCGTGGCTGCGAGCAGATTTTTTCAGCGACTTGAAGAGTTCCGGTTCCTGCGCCTTCAAATACTCAATCACTTCCCAGTCATCGCGTTTGATGTTCTTGATGTCGACTTGCTCGACATGAACCAAGCGCAACAGTTCACGGACCGGTTTCGGCATGTTTCGGCCGCTCTCGTAGCGGGAGCCGCCACTCTGTGTAACGCCCAAGGTGGACCAGAATTGCTGCTGGTTCATGCCGAGTTTGCGGCGAATTTCGCGGGCGTCGATTTTCTCGATGGTTTTCACGGTGCTCATACTCATTCTCCATACGCGATTGTAATTTGGTTACCCAAGCATCGTAGCGACGTATGACTTAGGTAATATATCGAAGTATATATATGCCTATGACGTTATGCAACTGCAAAAATGGTTAAATTTATTAAATGCACCGATAGTTTTATTGATGATGTCTCTCATTCGGTACGCTGACCATTGCGGTGACGAGACTATTCTTCCCGAATTGCCATGGATGCACTAAGATCGATTGCATCAATCATTCGTTAAGTCGGGAGAACGCGATGCAGGTTCGGGAAATTTTGCGCGTCAAAGGCAGCGCCCTGTTTACTGTCTCGTCGAGTCAAACACTCTCGTTTGCCATCGACTCCATGGCTGATCTCGATGTCGGATCGCTGGTTGTCATGGATGACGGAAAAATGGTCGGTATGCTGACCTTTCGCGAAATCTTGCTGGCCCTTCGCGCTCACGCCAAGGGGCCGGACGATCTGACGGTGGGTGACGTCATGGTCAAAAATCCGGTAACGGCCTTCCCTGATATGGAGGTCAATGAATTGCGAGGCTTGATGATCGAGAAGCATTCGCGCTATTTGCCAGTCCTTGATGGTGGTGTATTGATGGGGGTCATTTCTTTTCTTGATGTCGCCAAAGCTGTTCTGGAAGAGCAGAGTTTCGAGAACAAAATGCTCAAAAGTTACATCAAGAATTGGCCCAGCGAGACGCCGGTCGCTTGACCAACCTGTCAAGGCGGCTGCGGTCGCCTTTGTCTCATGTAGGTCGGTCAAAACGGGCAATTGCCGGGCGTGTTAAACTGACTCACCTCTCTTGCATTGAATCGTTCTCATGTCCGGCAACACTATTGGCACCCTGTTCACCGTTACCTCCTTCGGCGAATCGCACGGCCCCGCTATTGGGTGTGTGGTTGATGGTTGCCCGCCCGGGCTGGCAATTTGCGAGGCCGATATTCAGGCGGAGTTGGATCGGCGAAAGCCTGGTACATCACGTCATGTGACGCAACGTCGGGAACCCGACACCGTCGAAATACTGTCCGGTGTCTTTGAAGGAAAAACGACAGGCACACCGATTGGATTGCTCATACGCAATCAGGATCAGCGGAGCAAGGATTACGGCAATATTGCTGAAACCTTCCGCCCCGGGCATGCGGACTACGCCTATACGCAAAAATACGGATTTCGCGATCATCGTGGCGGAGGTCGTTCCTCGGCACGCGAAACAGCGGTTCGTGTAGCGGCCGGAGCGATTGCCCGTAAATGGCTCAAGGAGCGCCATGGTGTGGTGATCCGGGGTTGGATGAGTGCCCTGGGACCGATTGACATTCCCTTCGTTTCTGACGGTGAGATCGATGGTAATGCCTTTTTTGCACCCAACTCAGCCATTGTTCCTGAATTGGAAGCCTACATGGATAACCTGCGCAAGTCGCTGGATTCCGTTGGTGCGAAAATTACGGTTAGGGCGACTGGCGTTCCTCCAGGCTGGGGTGAGCCGGTTTACGACCGTCTGGATGCCGAAATTGCCTACGCGATGATGGGAATCAATGCCGTCAAGGGGGTTGAGATTGGCGCCGGCTTTGCTTCGGTTACCCAACGAGGCAGCGAGCATGGCGACGAGATGACCCCGCAGGGATTCGCCAGCAATCATGCAGGCGGGGTGCTGGGCGGAATTTCGACCGGGCAGGACATCGTTG
>JAKQEE010000349.1 GCA_029558635.1 Pseudomonadota bacterium
ACATTTTTATCATTGAACAGGTGTACGAAGCAAGGGAGGTACGGCAATGATACAGGTAAGCGGCATAGACGAATTAACGGCACGGCTAAAGGCTTATCAAAAGCAGGTAAGTGACCCGAAAGTAAAAACGCGCATCATGGCTGCCGGTGGGCAAGTAGTGAAGCGGAAAGCCGCCACACTTGCACCAAAGAGCCGGAAAGATCATAAGTACTACCCTAAAAAGGGTTCGCCCGTAACCATCTTTTCCGGCAACCTCAAAAAATCAATGCGGGTATATCGGGGCCGGGAAGGGGATGTATATGTAGGGCCGCACTTTATGCGCCGGGTAACGGGCGACATAGGTGCAACGGCAAAAACGGCATCCGGCTACTATGCCGCCGCACTGTTCAAAAGCGCAGCAGCATTCCGGCGGGATATTATGGAGGCCGCCGCCGCGCAAGCAAGCGCAAAAGTATTCAACGCCGTGGAAAAGGCTTATGCCAGATTCCACGACCAAAACGCACCAAAATGATTATCGAAATACTGCAAGCGCATGGCAAATGGAAGTTGGGCGATACGCCGGATGTGTCGAGGACGCTGGCACAAAGCCTCGTTTCTGAGGGCGTGGCACGCATACACGCAGATCAAACGCGGCGCGATTATACGCCGACGGCAAAAGAGCCTGAGCCGCAACCCATCACCGTGAATAACTACTTTTTAGCACCTGAAACGGAAGAGCAACTACAAAAAGAAACCCCTGAGCCGAAACGCCGGGGCAAGCGCAAGAACATTGTTAACGACTAAAAAAAATAAAACATGGCTACGACTGGCATAGTAAATGGAACCAACCTTCGCTTTTATGTGGGCGGCGTCGCGGTAGGACACGCAACCTCTTGCAGCTTGCAAGTATCGCGCACAATGCGAACCATCCTCACAAAAGACAACGCAGGCAGCTACGAACAGGTAGCGCCGGGGCAATTGAAAGCAACCGGCAACGGGCAAGGGCTTTTCAGCTACGACACTGCCAACTACGGCGTGGATGACCTGTTCACCGCGATCAATGCCGGAACGCTGCTTTTGGTGCGCTTTACGACCGATGAAAACGGAGATAAGTATTGGGAAGGCAGCGCCTACCTGACCAACGTCGGTTTTGACGCGGCGGTGGAAGAAAACAGCGGGTACAGCTTCGATATGGAGTTCAACGGCGCAATTTCGCAGGGTACAGAATCGTAAAAAATTCACTTTTATATGAAACAGGCAACTATAATCACTACCAACGGCCAAGCGCTGCCG
>JAKQEE010000361.1 GCA_029558635.1 Pseudomonadota bacterium
TCTTCGTCCACGCGCTTTGGCTTGTTCGTGGCGAAAAATAGGTTTGGAAAACCAGAAATGTTCGCAAGCTGCTCTGCACACACACAACAATATGTTTCGCCGCCGAAGCGATATGCTAATGCCTTCATTCTTCATCCTCCTTAATCCATTCACCGCCTACCAGCTCCGGCATCCATCCGTACTTCTCTGTATCTGGAAACTGAAATGCCTGAGCATCCTCGGGCAAGACAATATCATCTGTTTTGTAGACGTATTCAGCCACAACACCATTGAAATCTGTTAGTGCTTTTCGCCAGATAAGTCGTATTTTTAACTTCATGCCGGGCCCCCTCTCATCTGGTGACATTCGCTACATTCGAGCGGCACCCGCGGACCGGTGGCCTCAACGGGTATTTCCACGACTCCCTGCCATGCGTGGCCACATGCGTCGCATATGCACGGCCCTTGCCACCAGTGCGTCTCAGATGAAAACCCGCCCGCTGTTCTGATCGTCTGTCGAAGCTCGTGGTACAGGTCTATGTCGTCCTGATTAAAATCGCACGCCGGCATGCACTCCTCCATCCACAACAGCAGCTTTTGGGCGACCTTGAGAAGCGGCGGCGCGGCGCAGATCAGGCGTGCGTTTTCGAGCTTAAAATCTCTTGGTTCCAGGTTACATATAGCTCGTTCTTTGTGCGGACTTGTTATCACGGCATAATCATCTTCTGGTTTTCCACCATAGCCTATTGTCCATGGCATTTCCGTGGCGTCATAGACCAACATTGTAGGATCGGTTCGGATCATGTAACACCTCCTGTTTTTTGAAAAGGTTTTTGAGCGGTTTTGCTTGCTGTTCGTGTAACCAGTCAAGCATTGCGAAAACATTTCGCTTGCTTACGTGCTGGACCGCACCGGTATAAACGCCCCAACCCTTCGGATATAGGCGAAGCGCAAATCCGGTCTTTTCGTGCGTGCCCTTGAGGCAGTCAATCGGGTGGTCGGCGTAGTCGTAGATGTTCGTTATCCGCCAATGGAAATACGGGAGCTTTGGCTTTGCTGAACGAATCCGGCTCTTTGCGACCCGGCAAGGGATCTGCTCGATAAGCGAGTTAACCTCGGCGTCGGGCATGACATCAAAAAGGGAAAGTTGGAGGTATTGGATCATCGGAAAATCCTCTCCCACTCCTCGCGCTGCCATTTCTCCCATTTCGCAAACCAAATAGCGTTTGCCATCTGGCTATACTCAGCCTCG
>JAKQEE010000365.1 GCA_029558635.1 Pseudomonadota bacterium
TTCGCTTTTTGGAAAGTTCCTCGATCAAAAAACCAATATCAGCTTAGACAAGCAAGTGGTCGCCTTCGATTTGAAAGGGATGGAGACATATCCTGAACTTCAGGCGGTGTGTCTGTTCTTGATTACCGATCTTGTTTGGCGTGAGGTTCAAAAAGATCGTCTCACTAAAAAATTTCTCTGCTTTGACGAGTGCTGGAAGCTCCTTAAGAACGAGTCAGGAATCGTATTTATTGAGGAGGTTTTTAGAACTTTCCGTAAATACAAAGCATCGGCCATTGCGATCTCGCAGGACATTGACGATTTCGCCAAGTCGCGAATTGCTGGGGCCTTGCTCCCGAACTGTTCGATCAAGTGGCTGCTGCTACAGCAACAGGTGGACGGTGAACGACTCAAGGAAGTTTTGGACCTCAACGACAACGAAGTTCAAATGGTAAAGTCGCTCTATCAAGAAAAGGGACTACTGTCCCAAGCATTCTTGCTCGCACAAAAAAATCGGATCATCGCCGTCGTCGAATCCACTCCTCTTGAATACTGGATCGCCACCACTGACCCGAAAGATCTAGCAGAGATGGATCGCCTTGCGGCTGAGAATACTCAGCAGACTCATATTCAACGGCTACAGCAGCTTGCTGAAAAATATCCGCACGGGGTTGCAGCGTTCGAGAAAGAGAGGGCTTCGTGAATAAGTTTAAGAAGACAGTTCTTATTCATTTTATGACTCTGGCATTGGTGTTCACACCGATAACTGGTCGCGCAGATATGTGGGGAGGCGATCTTATTTACCTCGCACAGATTTTAGCGAATGCCGTGCAACAGCTAGCCCAACTGAAAGAGATTCTCGGCAACGGGCAAGATAATTTGAATCTGATTCGAGAGATCAATCGCGGAATTAACGATTCGCTTGGAATTGTGAGGACGATCTATCCCAACATTGACCCAGGTCTTTACAAAGATTGGGACAGAATCGACCAGGCTCTTCGCGGTCTTGAGCAAATCTATGGAGCAGTGACGCCTTCGCAAGATGCGAGAGTGCAGCGAGACACCGATCAAAGCGTTGCCGAGGCGATTTCGCTCAATAATTCGATCTATAAGTACACGTCGGACATCGACAAGATCGGTGAAGCTATCAAGCAATATAGTCACGCTGTTTCCCCTGGCGGCGCACAAAAGCTCACCGCAGAAAGTCTTGGCGTGATGTTGACAGTGATGAATCAAAGTCTTCGGACCCAAGCAACAGGACTCAAGATTCAAGCTCAGGCGTTGGCCTTGCAGAATCACCGAGAAAAGGAAATGACCCGTCATATGATGGATATTTCGGGACAGCTCGGTGATTCGCTAAAGACACAAAGCCCTGACTATAAACTTCCGAGGTTTTGAGCATGACTGATTTATCATGGCTAGCTCAGGAGGCGCGGAGTATCCACGGCATCTTTGAGTCAGTGTTTTATGGACTTGCGGTCGTTCTGGTTTTGATCGGAGTGATAAGTGAATACTTCAAGCTGCCGATTGGTGGGATGGCGTTCACGCCTGAACTGATTGGCCGCGTGCTGATCGCCGCCCTCTTGCTGCACAGTTATCCCGAAGTGACCAACACCATGAGCGACGTTACAGATGCACTTGCTAATCGTATCGGCGACTACAACAACTTTAACCTCGTTACCGCGAGAATGAAGGAAAAACTAGACACGATGGTTTGGAGTTGGACGGCGGTGAAAGACAGCATCATCATGCTTTTTTCTTTCGTGACGTTCTTCATCCTCTACATCTCGGTTTTCATCACGAATGCTGGGGTCATCTATGTTTGGACGATTCTCTATGTGTTTTCGCCGATTCTGATTGCGTTTTTCATTTTGCCAGCGACGGCAGGTGCGACCAAGGCACTCTATCGGACGTTGATCGAAGTCTGTATGTGGAAAATTGTGTGGGCAACGCTCGCAGCACTTCTTTGGAGCAGTGCTTTGAGTGACATGAACAAGACCGACATCAATTTTCTTACCGTGATTTCATTCAACCTGATTCTGGCTCTTTCACTGCTCGCAACACCGATTGTTGTGAGTGCGCTGGCCTCCAAAGGTTTGTCGTCAGTGGCAAGCTCCGCCATTGGGACAGCAGCAATGGCCGCGACGTTTAGTCCGACCTTGGTTGCCAAGAAAGGCGTCTCGATGGGAGTTTCCGCTGGAACTGGTGCGGCTAAAGCATTCCCGCGACCCGACAAAAGAGAACCACCGAAACCCAAGACGTAGAAACGTCTCTTTGCCACTAGATTTCTAAAATGATTTTGAACGAGAGGAATTCTTATGCGTTTATCTCAGGCTTGGGCCGACGTTGCCAAACAAAACAACGTCCTTCGATTCGCCGTGATCGGTGTCACCTTTGTTTGTGTGGTCATTTTGATGATCGCTCTGAAGTTTGCCTTCAAAGAGCCGATTGTGATTGAGCGCGGTTGTTTTTCTACGACTGCCCCAACACAGTCGCAAGTTCAAACACCGCAGGAGATCGAGGCATTTTTGAGAGAAACTGTCGCTGAGAGATTTAACTCCGATGCAGTTGTGGTCAATGACTACTTTGCGTTGGAAGAGCTGAAGGCCCGCGACAGCGAGCAAGTCGAACTAAAGCGAAGAGACATCAAGCAAAGTGTCGTCGTGAACTCCGTCACCAAGCAGGGCGACGGCTATCTTGTGGACGCTGACCGCATCCTGTCTGTCGGAAAAATCAGATCAGCGTTTCAGATGCCTATGACTGTCACCATCGCAAAAGCAACGCGCACAAGCGGCAATCCTTATGGCCTTGTCGTGTTGCGAGTGGCCCCAATCAAGACGGAGGACAAAAAAGATGGCAAGTAAGAATCAAAAGCGGTCGGAGATATTTTTCTTCACACTTATTCTTGTACTGTTGACGGCCTTTACCATCAATGCTTTTGCAGAACAGGCGAAGATCATTCGGCTGGACGAGAAAACCATCGGCAAAGTGCTGATCTCAACACGCGGGACGGTGCTAAGTTTTCCGATCAAACCCACGAAGGTCATTCTTGGACGAGCTGGAACGTTTGGCATCGAGTATGTCGAAAGCGACCTTGCGATTTCGCCACTCAATACCGCCGCACGTTCAAATCTATTCGTCTATCTCTACGGCAGGCGGTTCAGCTTTGACTTGGTTACGTCTCCCCAAGGCGGAAGCCCTGTGATTCGCGTGCTAGATGCCATCGAGCCCAAGCCCGTAGCGTCACCTCCGCCCGTGAGGGCAAAGGGGAAGAAATGAAGTTCGATAAGATGGAAACTGTTGAGATGATCTCAGAAGGTAAGGCGAAAAAAACCTTCCTTGAGAATTTCAGCTACATTCGCCGCGAGGCGAAACAAGGAACGCGATTTAAGGTCATGGGATTGTTGATGGCTCTTGTGGCCATCGCCATCTCGTTTTTTCGCGGTGAACCTGAGAAAGAGATCGAGCTATCGGCTCCGATGTCCATTCCCGCTGTTGGCGAGGCGCAAGTTGACCCTACTGTGAACGGCTACTCCCGTGCCGACGACGCAAGACAATTAGATGAAAAACGCCGTTCACCAAAAGCGGGTCCGCCTCTTAAACTCGCGGGGCCGAAGCTCATTACTCGGTCAAGAAATATAGAGATTCCGCCAGGGACTCTTGCTCGTGCCGAGCTGGTGACTGGCGCATCCAACGGAGCAGTGAAGGCTATCTTGAAAGATGCCGTGCGCGTGAACGGTGAAACCTTAATCGAAGCAGGATCAACTATTTTAGGGCGTGGGTCATCGACGGAAGATCGCCTCTTTGTCACGTTCACGAAGGTTCTCCACAAAGAGGGTGACGTTTCACAACTAGCTGCGGAAGCTGCCGATAGCTCGGATAAGACGATGGGGCTCAAAGGTTCTAAGGTTGCAAGTCGTGCCATCAAGCTCGCCGCAAATGTCGGGCTCAAGTTTGTTGCGGGTGCAACTACCGCCCTTCAGGAAACAGAAGGTCAATCTGGGGTCGCTGTCAAAAAGCCCACGATGAAAAATGCTTTCTTGAGTGGGGCAGCTGAATCCGCGCTCGAACAATCGAACCAAATTGCATCTGAATATAAAAACTCTGCGCCCGTAATCGAGGTGAAGGCTGGTACAGAGTTTTTCTTATTCTTCGCCGACGATGGGGGCTGATTGAAAACCAAAACTGAAAAGCGAGACAATCTTGGAGAACTCATCAAGACAATCAATCGTGTCACACGGCCATTTGTTGAGATTGTTCATGGGGTACGAAAAGGAACGATCCCCTACTTCGAGTGTGGCGCGTGGGCATTGGGAGTCAGTGTTGGTGTCGCCCTTGGCGTTGATGAATGGATACTAAAGAAAGCACATCTGTCATTTCTTTATCCGTACAATCACCCGATCATCTATTGGTCGCTGCAAGCGTTCTTGATTGCCTCTGGATTTTTCTTCTGGGGAGTTAGAGAGGCCGTGAAGCTCAATAGGCTTCTCTCAACTCTGACCAGCATATTCGTTGAAGCGGGACTCAAGACGAACATGGGCCGAGTACCCTCATTCGTCGCGGATCGTCCGATTGATTCTGGCGTGCGCGAGATGGTGCTGTCCATGAATGGAGTGCCACTCTCAGTGTTTAAACAAGCCCGCGAAAAACTAGAGACAGATGTTTTCGGATTCATCGAAGAAATGAAGGATGACCGCAGGAAGGGGCTTATCAAAATTAAGTATTCCGAAAAAGACATCCCGAAGATCATCAACTTGGAAAGCCCCTATGGCTATAGGCACTATGATTTTATCGTCGGCAACACTCGCACGGGTGAGAAGCGTTCAAACCTCGAGACAACACCGCACCTATTGATCGCAGGAACAAGCAACTCTGGAAAATCAACGTATCTCAAGCAATTCATCTCAACCCTCTATTTGAACAACCGTTCGTGTGAGTTCACGCTGATTGACCTTAAAAATGGTCTTGAGTCGATCCAGTTTCACAACTTGCCAAGGGTTGAAGTCGTCACGCGCCCACAGGATGCAGTGGAGAAATTAGCTCGGCTTCAAAAAACAATAGCCGAGCGTGCAAAGTTTCTTCTGGCAAACAGTTGTCATAAGATCGAGGAATTTTTCGATCTACCTAAAGATAAGAAGAAGTGGACAGAGCAAGTTAAGTCCGACAAAGACATTGGCCGTCACGTTGTCATAGTGGATGAGGCAGCAGAATTATTCCTCGTCGGCGCAGAGCTAAATGCCGAGGGTGCATCGAAGGCCCGCAGGATCGTGGCACAACTAGCGGCACAAGGACGCGCTGTCGGTGTTCATATCATTGTGTCTACTCAACGACCTGATGTGAAAGTTATCGACGGAACGATCAAGACCAATCTGCAAGGCCGCCTTTGTTTCCAAATGCCTGACAACGCATCCAGCATGACGATCTTAGACAGCGTTCGTGCAGCTGACCTTCCCGACATCAAGGGCCGCGCTATCTGGCGCGATGGCACTGCGATGACAGAGGTTCAGGTGCCTCTATTGTCTGACGAGAAAATCGAGGAGCTGCTAAGTCCGATGCGTGAGAGGAAGGCTGAGCCACCTAAAGTGGAACATTCTACTGGTGACGGACAGTCTCTGAGAGAGGGTGTCTAACATGAGCAAGAAAAAACAATTTATGTTGTCAAATGCAGAGCGGTCGATCTTGCACTTCATTTGGCGCGTAAAGGTAGCCTCTACGTCGTCGATCTTTCTTCGCTTCGAGGCTGATTTTCATTGGAAGGAAACAACGGCCTACAAACGGCTCTGGATGCTGAAGAAAAAAGGTTGCCTCGATACCCGAACTGATAAATCAGGAAGCTATCGGGCATGGACGCTAACTTCAAAAGGATTTGAAGCGATCCAGCACCTTCTCTTAGCCCTGCGCGAAGTTGGAAGCGGAACTGAAAGTGCCACACATGATCTCTATGTTCTGGCTGCACACTTTGGTGAATGGATTTCCAGAGCGGCCGTTCCCGATGTGGTCTTTATCACTGAGCAAGAGCTGCGGCGGATTGATGAGGGGCAGTTACCAAAATGGACGAGACCCTTAGTTACACATAAGCCCGATGGGGTTTGGTATTTTCCAGAGACAAAAGAGAAGACGCTAATTGTTTTGGAAGTGGAGATGAGTCGCAAACGGAACAGCGAATATCAGGCACTCGGAGCATTTTACTCCGAGGAAAAAAGCATCAGCGCAGCCCTCTGGTTAGTTCAAAATAAGGGGCACGCAAACACGATTCGCAATGAGTTTCAGTCCGCCACGAGTCAGTTTCGTGACATCCATAATTTTGTCCAACTTGAAGACTTTAAGAAAGATGGCTGGGCTTCTCAGATCGTTGCTGGTCCTAACTCTGGAATGACGATTCATAATTTCCTTGAAAGCATGGGACGGAATAAACCCAGAATATCCTCGGAAGAAACGCGGAAGACCTCTTACGCTCAGAGGTTACTCAATTTTGGGATATGTCGATTTATTTCGAGGACTTCCGCATCTGCTCCAAAATCGTCGCTTCGTGCATGACTACAGATTCCGCCTCAAGTCCGCATCTATCCCCAAACATCATTCAAATCTCCGCCCCCAAATCCATATTTGTTCTAGCTCGGAGGAAATTTTCGCATGAAAAAAATGATTTTAAGTTCTTTATTTGTATCTCTATTGATTGGTTGCTCCACCATCAACAAGAAACCCGCGTCTAACGGAGACAAGAAACTCCCACCATCTTTGAGAAACGCTGAAGTCAAAACGCTTTGGATTCCAGACAAGATCGAGGCCGACCGCTTTGAGGAGGGACATTACCTCTACATAATCGAAAAACCCGCGACTTGGAGGGCTGAATAATGTCGGATGAAACCAAAAAGAAACGGATTCCAAAATATGATCGCGTGACTTTGTACGAGGAAGCTATGAAGCGCGTCGATGGCTGGATCAAGCAAGCACAAGAATCCAAGGCGGGTGTCTCGCTGTACAGAAAAGACATTCTGAATTGGTACATTCTAAACGCGCCCGAACAACTGGACGCAAAATCCATCGAGAACTTGGCCGCACAATTCTTCGATCAAGAGCGATTTTTGAAACAGGCCCTCAAGCGAGTTCGAGAAGCAAAAGGTCGTGGTGAATCCGTTTCGCTCCAAGAGTTAATGACCGACGAGCAGAGTGTAAAACCAAAGAAACCGCGCAAGCCGCACTCACCAAAATCAAACGCAACAGAGAACGTTTTAGATGATTCTGTGACCACTTCAACGAGTGATATTTCATAGAGAAAACGCCTCTCTTCGCCCCCGATTTCCGCCCCACCACCGCACCCAATTTCATTGAAAATTCATGGGGGTTTTGCTATGGTGAAATCATTGGTGGAGGAATCAACCTCCGCTCTGCTCTTTGACAAGTTAAAGTGGATGAACGCTCGTGAAGCTGCGTTTTACTTGCGAGTTTCGGTGGGCCAAATCAGAAACATGGTTTGGCGCGGACAACTAAAGTCCTACAAATTCCGAAACCGTTTGCGCTTCTTAAGAACTGATCTTGAACGACTTGTAAAGCCTTCTTTTTAATCGAAGGAGTTTTTTATGGCAGTCATTGAGTATCAGGCCGAAGGCGGAGAACGTCTTTGGAAAGCCTATGTAAGTGTGAAAAGTAAAACCAAATCGTCCGTCCGTGTTCAGCGGTGGAAGTTTGGATGTAAAACGCAAAAACAGGCAGAACGAGAAGAAGTAAATCTTCGGCGCGAGTGTCACGCCGAGATTTTACGGCTAGAGAACCAAGGCGAAACATGGGGCGCACTTGTTGAGAGCTGGGAGTTGTATCTAAGAGATCATCACTCAGGGCTCAACGAACGCACGCGCAAGGATTACATCGCCGTATTAAGGAAGCACACAGGTTGTTGGTGGAAACGTCCAGCGAATGAAGTTTGCCGAGCTGATGTCATTGAGATTCTGGAACAGGCGAAAGTCAACGGAACCTCGAACAGTCATCGGAACGTCATAAAGGTCATTATTAACCGCGTGTTTGCTTACGGCATAGATCATCGGATTATTTCTGGGATCGAGAGAAGCCCTGCACATGGTATCAGTCTTGGGCGTGAAGAAGAAAAGAAGCCTGAAATCTTGAACATTCAAGAGATCAAGCAGCTTCTTGCTGAATCACGCGCTCTTAAGCACGCATGGTATCCAGTTTGGGCAATGGCTGTTTTAACAGGTTGCCGAAACGGAGAGTTGAACGCCCTCTTGTGGACGGACGTTGATTGGGAAAATCGAGAGATCAATCTCACGAAGTCCTACAACACCGCGACCAAGAAAGTGAAATCAACCAAGGCGGGTTATTGGCGGAAGATTCCAATTTCAAGCGAGCTGCTGAGTCTCTTAACCGAGATCAAAGTAGAAGCTGGGAACCGGAAAGAGATTTTGCCGAGGCTCCCAAGGTGGGATCAGGGTGAACAAGCCAGAATCTTAAGAGAGTTCTGTGCAGGTATTGGGCTGCCTTCAATCAAGTTCCATACACTGAGGGCATGTTTTGCAACACAGCTCATCAGAAATGGAGTACCGCCGATCCAGATTCAAAAAATCTGCGGCTGGCGTGATCTTGAAACCATGCAACGGTATATCCGTCTTGCGGGGATCGAGGTGAAGGGAGCAACCGACAGCCTTCAAGTTTTGCCAGCGATCCAAGTCTTTGAAAAAGCCGCGGCGATGTTTACAAATGAACGCGAAGTGGCCAAAACAGGATAAGGATTCGCACCGCCCCAACAGCGTCGCCACTACTGACTTAACAGGTAAGTCTTAGTAAAGTCTTACCGAGGGTTTAAGGTATTGAAATGACTCAATACCCTTCAAATCCGCCACTTAAAACCCGCCGATATGGTGGGTTTTTGTTTTTCAAATATTTCATATATTGAGACCATCTTTATTGATGGTGCGAATGCGCGGTTTTCAGACCAGGCGAGATTTCTTGGAAGCGTTCATAAGAGCCTCT
>JAKQEE010000388.1 GCA_029558635.1 Pseudomonadota bacterium
TTGTGCCAACCACTTGTACCCGTCATAAATGCCATACACTTTGAGATTGTGCCGCCGCGCCTCGATCGTCACCGCCGCTATGACACCATTCAGACCTGGAGCGGGACCGCCGCCAACCAGGATTCCCAAAGCCCCTTGTTCCTTTTTCATCGTACTCTCCTGAGTCGTTTTTATTATATCTAATAAATTGATGGAGTTGCATATTTCTATTGATCCGATTCACCAGATTCCAAACTTCGAGATGCATACGAGCCGAGCAGGGTGACAAAATAGGTAATTTCCTGCAAGTGTCTGATCGCATTGCGGCATTTTTCGTCTTCCAATGTGCCGGCAAAAGTTAAATAAAACAAATAGTCCCATGGGCGGTTTCGCAACGGCCGCGATTCGATCTTGATCAGATCGATATCGCGCAACGCAAAAACACTCAGGGCTTTGAACAGCGCTCCGGGTATGTTTTTCATCGAAAATACGATCGAAGTGCGGGTCGGCGTTTCCCAGTGGTTCTCTTGTTTGGCTATAATCCAAAAACGCGTATAATTCGGTGATGGATCTTGAACCTCGGCCCGCAGGATATGCATGCCCAAATCGAGAGCTGCGGACTTGCCGGCGATAGCCGCCGCATCGCGCAATTTCCGGTCGCGAATCATGATCACGCTGCCGGCAGTGTCGTAGCTGGCCACCGCATCAACCCCCGGGAGCGAGACAAGAAATTGACGGCATTGTTCAAGGGCCTGGGGATGCGAATAGATCAGGCGAATGTCCTCAAGGCGAACACCCGGATTGGTGATCAAACATTGCTCGATCGGCATGATTGCTTCGCCGACTATTTTAAGCTGGCTTTCCAGCAACAAATCGTAATTGCGGTGTATGCTGCCGGTCAGTGAATTCTCGATCGGTGCCATGCCGCAAAGCGCCTTGCCGCTATCCACCGCGGCAAACAGTTCCTCAAAAGATCGGCAACCCAAGGTGCGCACAGATGAATTGAAATATTTTTTAATGGCGATTTCACTGAAAGCATATGGAGCACCCTGAAAAGCCACTACAGCGTCCACTGGCAGATAACCAGAACTGCTTTTGATAGGATCGTTGGACAAAATAATCACCTTCGGCAAAGATCGAATCACCCCGGTTGCAATCGATTGGCAGGCACAAACAGCCTGGCAATCGATTATCCGAATCGACTGATAAACACAAATTTAATCATTTATTCGATTCAGTACAAGAAAATTCAAAAATAAGCTTGTTTTGACAAAAAACTTAAATAGCTGTCAATGTTCTGCTGAAAAACCCAAGCCGGGAAGAAATTGACAAAGAGGCAAGGAGGCTGCAAAAAAGAGGTTGAAGAGAAGAGTCAAAAGCACTGCTCCGAGCAAACCATCGATCCGATAACCGATGATGAAAAGTGGCAAAGTATGGAGTGGCAAACGCAAACGGCGAACGCGCCGCATGCGTTTGTCGAAAAGCAAAAACTGGACAAACCAGATTACTGCTCCGATAATCGAAATGCCGGCGAACGCCGTCCACCCCAAGCCCTGGCTGCAAACAGCGACTGCCAGCATGGCAAAACCGATCAACCAACCCCACCAACCCAAAGAAGAGAGCAAAGACAGGAGGAGAGCAAGAGGTGTGGAATCGTAAAATCCAAGCAAACGCAGCCCAACGGCCCAGAACATCAGGTGGACAACCGCTGCCCCGGCAAGCGTCATCACGACGTTTTGACCTGATTCGCGCAACAGAGAAAAACCCGCCGCTACAGGCTCGAAAAAACGATTGGGAATCGCCGACCATAAGCAGGAAGGTGCACAAGACCGGACAGCCCAGCCGGCCAAAGCGATCGACCAAAGCAAAATGCAAAACAACGGCGATGGAATGCAAACCTGGAGCAGAGCGGTTGTCTGCGACATCAACCAGGAGCGAAAATCAGAGCCTGGATTTGTTGCTGCCAATTGCAGGGATTGCTCCCACCTGGAGATGCTGCTGTTGAGCAGCAAACCGAAAAAGAGCGCCAACGTCCAGCCGGCCGCACGCGCCCAACGCGCGATGTTGGGCTGCGACAGAGTCGAATGGATTGTCACTCCCAGATTCCCACCGACACGAAAAACAACAAAGAGGATGAGCAGCGGCGCCACCAGGGCGTCGATCTGAACGGCAAGCATCGCCAAGGCGAGTGCCAGAGCTGTGCGCAATACCTGACACGGCAACTGCTGTACTTCGAGCATGGGATTGGCCAAAGTTTTTGCCACTTTTGCTCTTTGAGGCTGGTATGATTCAAACTGGATCGTTCAACTGACCGAGAATGGCTTTTCTTGAAAATGCCGAAAGCGCAACCGTGCATCTTTGATAAAAAGCGGACACACGCAGTTTGCCCGTAAAAATGAGATTTTTGCGTCCAGCAGCCGGACAAAGCCATTTAAACGATGATGTTGGCCTGGATCAGCTGGCGCGTCAACGACAGATATTCATCGCAGCAACGATCGGCCACCGACAACTGTTCATCGAGCAGGCACAGCAACAGTTCAGTGGCATTTATGGGATCGTTTTGCTTCAAAGCGGCGAAA
>JAKQEE010000004.1 GCA_029558635.1 Pseudomonadota bacterium
AAGCTGAAAATCATGATTCCTGAATTGTTGGAGGCAAAGGGCGTTCTCAAACAAGCCGGTCTGCCGAAGCGGTTTTAGTGTCTCCGGCCCCCATCCCCGCCACCCCGAAAAACGCTAATTTTAAAGACCTGACCCCCAAAAAGTGCTGACTCCATGAGATTGACGGAAAAGGAAATCGCAACCATTCGGGAAACCGTCCTTGGTATTGACCAGGCGGCGGACATCTACCTGTTCGGTTCCCGTGCTGACGACCGTGGACGCGGAGGCGACATCGATCTGCTCATTGCCTCCGACAAATTGACCGCCGCTGACCGCAGAAAAATTCGCCTCCAACTTTACGATCGACTGGGCGAGCAAAAAATCGACATCGTCCTGGCACGAACCGCATCCGAGGCTTTTGTTCGCATTGCCAAGCAAGAGGGGGTGCGCCTGTGAATAATCGGGATTACCAACAGCTTCTTCGCGAATCCCTGGAGACTCTTTCCGAATCCCTCCGTTGGCTGAAAAGGTCCTGCTCCATCTGTGTGGAAATCGGGATCAAGGAAGAATATCTGGAGGAAGAGTTTGACGCTTTCGAGACCTTTACCAGCCGGTTTGCCCGAACGGTCGACATCATTCTGCAGAAGGTCCTGCGCAGCATCGACCGTGTGGAACTCGAAGACCAGGGAACACTTTTGGATGTCCTGAACCGGGCCCACAAACGCGGGCTTATCGATTCCGTTGATGAGATCCGACTGATCCGAGAGCTGAGGAACGACATCGTTCATGAATATACCAGTGGGAAGCTGGCAGATCTTTTTGCCGACGTCATGTCCAATGTTCCAAAGCTATTGGATGTGGCCGAACGTATCGACCGTTATTGTCGCGAAAAATTAATTGCCCCCCACACCCCCGCAAAACGCTAATTTTAAAGACCTGACCCCCAAAAGATTTAAAGGAGCTGTTGTTATGGAAAAAATAATAAAAATACATCTTGAGAAATTGCCTGAAGGGTTTTATTTGGCGACATCGGATGATATTCAGGGGTTGGTCGCGCAGGGGAGAACCGTTTCCGAGACGCTTGAAATCGCACGGGATGTGGCGAGAAAGCTCATAGAAGAGCAAGGCTTCCCGGCCGTCAATCTGGGGGCAGTCGGTGATTCTTTTGAGTATCCTTTGATCATAGGAACATAGACGGTGGGACAGTTGTCCGGATTTGCATATCAGGACATTGTGCGACGTCTCAAGGTTTTCGGCTTTTCGTTCCTGCGCCA
>JAKQEE010000012.1 GCA_029558635.1 Pseudomonadota bacterium
GAATATCAGGTTGGTTCTCAATCAAGTGATGAGCCGATGACACCTTCAAACATCCGCATGCAAACCCGCTCGCGAAAAGGCGCGGCGGCTCTGGAACCGATCAATCTGGGAAGTTCAGTTTTATTTGTCCAGCGCCGCGGGGGCGCCGAAAATTATGGTAAGCGTTTGCGGGAATTGTCTTACAATTATATCAACGAATCTTTTGACGGCATAGATTTAACCCTGTTTGCCGAACATATCACCGGCACAGGAATCAAGCGAACGGCGTTTATGTCGTCTCCGTATCCGATTCTTTGGGCGGCAACCGCTGACGGCCGGTTAATTGCAATGACATATGAGCGCGAACAAAAGGTTATCGGCTGGCACTATCATCCGACGGAGGGGGTTATTGAGGATTTATGCGTCGTCCCGGGCAAAAACCAAGACGACCTGTATCTTTTGGTGGCGCGAGAGGTTAATGGGGATGCTAAAAAATATGTCGAGGTTCTGGCCGACTTCGACTTTGGCGACATTGAGGACGCGTTCTTCGTTGACTGCGGGCTGTCCTATGACGGAGAACCGACTGATGCGTTGGCGGGACTGGACCACCTGGAAGGCTGTGAGGTTGCGGTCCTGGCTGATGGGAAGGTGCATTCGAATTGCACGGTGTCGGGCGGCGAGATAACTCTGGATTATGAGGCGTCTAAGGTTCATGCGGGGTTGCCGTATGTGTCCGAGTTGGAGCCGTTTGATTTGCAGTCGGCAACAATGGAAGGCGTTGGGCAAGGGAAGGCGAAGCGCATTCACGGCGTCACGCTGTATCTGTATCAGTCCGGCGGCGGCGAGATCGGACAAGATGAGGACGCGACCGAAAGAATTTTCTACAAAGAAGAAGCCGAAGCCGGGGATGAGGCGTTGCCGTTATTTACAGGCCTCAAGGATGACTTCGGGTTTGCGGGGGATTGGGGGCTTCGGGGGCTGGTCTATATCAAACACGATGATCCGTTGCCGTTTACTGTTCTTTCAATATTGCCGCGTTTCAGGGTGGAGGACCGTTAACAATGGATGTTGGGGCCGCAATAGCTTTGTCAAGTGGAGTGCTGGGGGTGGTGGCGATTATTTTTAGGATCTTCCCAAAAAAAGACACGCGCGGAGAGTGCGCGGCTCATTCTGGTATGGCGGAGCAAATCAGGGCAATGAACGCATGGCTGCGACGAGTGGAGGATAAGTTGGATAGAGTCATCGAGCGACGGCGACACGAACGCGCGGAGAGGGAAATATGACCGCACACAAAGAACTGGAATCAGACATATACCAAGTATTCGGCGGCCAGGATGATGAACAGATTTTTGCCCTGACGCTCTACGGCGAGGCGCGCGGCGAATCGCGCGAGGGCCGGATTGCTGTCGGGACCGTGATTCTGAATCGAGTTGACCGGCGCGGCTGGATGGGGAGGACAATCAAGGAAGTCTGCTTGAAACCCTATCAATTCAGTTGTTTCCTTCCGGATGACCCGAATTTTAAAATCCTGCATTTGATTACGCTGGGGTGGACGGAAAAACTTCAGCAATCCTCTGTGTTGCGCGAATGCCTGGCAATCGCAAAGGGGATGATCAACGGGGAGATTCCGCGCGATGAGCGGTTACTTGATGCGATCAATTACAAGGCGAGTGGCTGCCGTGCGGCGTGGGCGGCGAAAATGCGCCGGGTGGCGCGAATCGGCAATCATTCATTTTATGCGGTGTCGTGATGAAATATCGGGCGGGTTATAAATATCAGCTTGTCGAAGACGTGACGGTTAGAACCGGTATTTATGGCCGGAACATTGAAACGGATTACATTTCACTATATGCAAACGGCGTTTTGATCATCCGCAAGGGTTATGCCTGGGACGGTCCCAGCGGGCCGACGATTGACACAAAAAACAGCATGCGGGCCGCGTTGGTGCATGACGCCGGTTATCAGTTGATGCGGGAGGGACTTCTTCCCATTGAATACAAAGGCTATTTCGACGAACTGTTCTTCAATATTCTCCGAGAGGACGGCATGAGTTGGATACGGGCAATAATCTGGCTGCGGGCAGTCCAGGGTTTCGGTAAGCAGGCATCCTTGCCGGAGAATGACCGGCCAATATTGGAGGCCCCATGATCACCTTGGAACCGTTCCGCATTGAGCATTTCGACCGGATGCACATTAAACCCCAAACGTGGGCAAGTAAACAAGATCGTCAGATGATCGAAGCTTATGGGGCGTCTGGGCCGTCACTGTCCCTGATGGATGATGACCTGGTGATATGTTGCGGGGGCATATGCTGTGCCGCATGGAAGGGATTCGGGGAAGTGTGGCTTGTTCCGTCAATCTATGTCGATGCT
>JAKQEE010000022.1 GCA_029558635.1 Pseudomonadota bacterium
GTACCGACCAAATGCGAAAGTTGCAATCGCCAACTGAGTGTAACGACTGACAAGGATTCTCCTTGCTATACATGCGGGCATGATTTCAAAAACTACAAGCCTTTTGACGACCCCGGCGTGCTCGCCATGCAAGCGCTGGCAAAGACGGACAGGAAGGAGGCCGACACATGAAACGCAACCCCGCCGCGAACTGCGGCAACTGCCCATATGGCGAGATAGTCACGCCGGAGGCCGTATTATGCAAAGTTTTTCCTGACTATACCTGGAGAGCAACAGAACATGTCTGCGGCCAGCACCCGGACTTCTGGGAGACGGAGGTAGTGCAAGCCGCGCCGAAATGCGAGCCGACACAAGAAGCACTAGAGGAAATTGCACGGCTACTTAACGACGGCGAGCACGCGGAGGCGTTGAAAGCGTTGCGCCGGATGCACGGATTAAAGTTTGTGTGCACAAATTGCGGTGACATATCAAGTAGCACGGGACCCGGTTTTGTTTGCCGGGAATGTGGTGGATATCTGACTACGCGTGTTGTTGCAGCCAAGGAGACTGGACAATGACCACCCCAAAACTTTTGCCCTGCCCGTTTTGCGGAGGTCGGCCTATCCGCTCACAGATCGGCGAATCGTGGCCCACACATATTGTCCGCTGCTCTGTGTGTGGAGTGGAAATGCTGGGCAGTGACAAGGAATTACTGGAAGACCGCTGGAATA
Source organism: Pseudomonadota bacterium (assembly GCA_029558635.1). GTDB lineage: Bacteria > Pseudomonadota > Alphaproteobacteria > Micavibrionales > Micavibrionaceae > UBA1573. The sequence goes on from JAKQEE010000022.1 coordinate 711, forward strand.
ATCGAGTTGTCAAGCAATCCTTGACAACTGACATGGAGGCCGCCCAATGACCTGCCGCAACTGCACGCGCCGGACGCGGCGAATAGAAACACAACCAAGGAAAGGAACGAATCATGAAACGCAACCCTAATGCGAAGTGCGGGAACTGCCCGTACTGGAAGCGCACGGCGATGGGATGGTGGGATGACGGGCTCTTGTTCGGGTGGTGCAGGTATTGGCCAAGTAAAATTAAAAAACGAGATACAGAGTGGTGCGGCCAGCACCCGGACTTCTGGGAGCAGGCCGAGATAACCAACACCTGCCCGTCCTGCTGGCCCGCCAGCGACGATGGCGCGCAGTCCACCACGTATTGTCCGCATTGCGGCAAGGCGACGACTAGCACGTTCGAGCAGGACAAGCCACTACAATGACGCTGGAAAACATAACGCCGGACTGCGACGGCACACGAAAGGACAATATACATGGCGTTTGATTTAACCTATCTTGCGCTTGGTGCTGGTGTGCAGTCTACCGCGCTATATCTGCTCGCGGAACATGGACTATGTGGAATCGAGCGGCCCGACATTGCCATATTTGCCGACACGGGCGAGGAAGCGCCGTGGACCTATGAGACGCTTTGGAAATTGCAGGAGCGCGGGAAAATACCAATCCTAATTGCACAGGCAAAGGGAATGATTGTCTCGGGTGCCAACCACCTTTGGATTCCAGCATATACCGAAGCTGGACAACTTCGGCGGCAATGCACCCGCGAATTAAAAATAGCATCAATTAATCACACACTACGCGAATACCTAAATTATATTCCGCGCCAAAGAATGAAGCATAGCATATTGGGCTATATCGGGATTTCTTATGATGAAAACCAACGATGGGCGGCGGCGCGTGAGCCGTGGCTAACCTTAGATTATCCATTACTCCGCAAGAAAATCACCCGCGAAGAATGTGGGGTGATCATATCTACGCTTGCGCCGTGGCTCGGCACAGTAAAAAAATCTTCGTGCGTGATGTGCCCATACCATTCAAACAAGGAATGGCGCGATGTTTTTCGCGCAGGTCTAAAAGATAAGGTAGTTGCATTTGATGAGGCAATAAGGGACTCTACAAAAGCGGGCTGTGAACGCCAGGTATTTTTACATCGCAAGTGTAAGCCTATTGCGGACGCTATACCCAACGACAACCAAACTACATTTGGATACAAATGCAACAATTGCTTTGTGTCTGTTGTTTCCCGGCCTGATGACCCCGCTATGACATGGCTCACTAAAGGAGGAAAGCATGGCGCACAAACGCATTGATTACGCCGGGTCAACCAACCCGATCTATTTCGGCGGTGAGTGGCAACCGTCACCGGCGGTGGCAGCACTCGCATGGGAAATACTAACACAGGAGACACAAAATGACCCGCAACCCCGTCGTGAATAACCGCGCCCGCTGGCAGGGCTGGACGCCGTCGCGCCGCGACCGATTCGAGCAGTGGCTGTGCCGCCGCCTTGACGACACGCCGGACCTGTACGTCTGCCGCGCCGCGTGGTTCGGCTGGCTGGACCAGCAGTGGCGCGAATGGCAGGACATGCAGCGCGAACTGGGCTGGCCCAAAAACTGGGAACACAAAAAATGAAAACACCCTACCCGTGGTTCGGCGGCAAGACATTGGTGGCCGATATTGTTTGGGAGCGTTTTGGCGACGTCCCCAATTATGTGGAGCCGTTCTTTGGCGGCGGCGCGGTGTTGCTGAATCGCCCCGCGTGGCACACTGGCAAGGTGGAGACGGTGAACGATATCAACGCCTGGCTAAC
>JAKQEE010000046.1 GCA_029558635.1 Pseudomonadota bacterium
AACCGCGCGAGGGCGTGGGAATGAGAATCAACCTTGTCAAGCGCCATGACGGCACGTTCATCCCGGCATATAACAGCGATGCCGAGAAGTGCGCGAAAATGAAGCCAGCAACGTACGCGATGTCATGGAAGCGCGATAGGAACCCTCGTCACCACGCGCTCGTATTTGGGATGGCGCGGTGCACCCTGGAAAACATGTCCGGCCCCTGGAACTCCGCGTACATGCGAGACCGCAATGGTACACCATACGAGTTTCTAAAGGCAATCATGATCGAGATCGGGCAGGTCGATATAAGCATGAAGCTCGACGGTACGCCGCGCCCGATGGTAAAGTCGCTGGCGTTTGAACAGATGAGCGAGGACGAGTTCCAGCCCATCAGCGATGCGATATCCGAGAAGTGCGCTGAAGTGCTCGGCGTTGAAGTTGACGAGTTTCGGAAAAACTATCAGGAGTATTTATAGCATGAAGAACAGAAACTATATCAAGGAATTTTTACGCCGAACATCAACCAAATACGCCACTACGCGGAAGGGTCTTAATTTCACCGTGTTGGCGTATCCTATTTATTTTAAACCGCCTGCGGCACCGGCGATACGTCGCGTTGAACGCTTCATGTTCATGCGCTATGGTGCTTCATTGTTGGATCGTGTCGTGTTGAAATATATGCGCCCACTGGACAACGACCATGCTTGAAGGCACAATCATAGACCCCGCGATCCGCAAGCAGCTAACCCGCCAGTACCGCGAGTGGAACAACGCACGATCAAAGCAGAAGGGGGAATTGAAGTGCAACCGGTGCAAGAACTACTTTCCGCGCGATCTGCTAACAAGGGTTTACACAGGGAATGGTAGATGGTGGAACGCCTATTGCGATGAGTGCTTGGTTAAGCGCAACCCGAGAATGGCAAGGAGAAGATATGAAGAAGCCACTTAAACCCATAGGACTGTGCGAGATATGCGGCCGCGAGAAAGCGACGCAATGCCACGAGCGGTTCCCGGACACGAAGACAAACTTCCGGCTTTACGGCGATCTGCTATACACGCGCGAGAACACGATGTTTGCCTGCGCCCACTGCCACGCCTCCCACGCGAAGCACGGTCAAGGTCTGGTAGTGTGGGATGAGATGGAGTTCTGCGCGGCGTTGTGTATTGAGCCGAGAAGCAAAACCGCAAGGGCAAAGGCCATGTTCCGATGAACCTTATCGATACCTACATCCGCCACGAAATAGCCTCTCTCGGGCTGGAGTTTGTACCCGAGTTCCGCTTTCATCCCGACCGCATGTGGCGACTAGACTACGCGATACCATCACAGCGCATCGGAATTGAAATCCAGGGTGCGACCTACGCCGCCGGTCGTCACACGCGCGGGGCAGGTTACGCGAACGACTGCGAAAAGCTGAACGCGGCTCAGTGCTTGGGGTGGCGGGTGCTGTGGTACACGACGCAGCAGTTGAAGGCCGACCCTTCGGTGGTCGCGCGAGACATTAAATTATTGCTTGACAAATAAGATATTGCAAGTATAGTGACAACATGGATAATAAGTTCAAGCCTCTCGGAGATTGGGATGATTCGATGTCATTTTGTCCCTCGCAATGCTATCTTAATTTTCGGTATGCGCGGAGATCGTATCAACTATACCTGCGTTGGAGATGGGAAGACCCATGGGAGGCGTATCTAGAGGGGAGATGTTTTCCACTCGTAAGACTTAACATACCGTTTTTTTCGTATGATGAAGTATCACTTGCAAAGGAATCAGCGATAAACAGTGCTATTGATGTCATAAAAACAAGGAGGACGATATGAGCTTTGACACTGCATTAACCGCAATCGACAATGAGATAAAACATCGCAAATTGATTCAGGGTGCCGCTATAAAAATAGGATGCGAGAACCTGCCGACAATAGCGGATAACCGTTCCGAGATCGCGGAGCTTGAACAAATCCGCGCTAATCTTGAAGCGATACAGGGGAGGGATGTATGAAATACGTGTATGCGCTTAAAACCGTACAATCAGACCTCACGTCGTATAATGGATTTAAGTGGAAACGTCGTGGTATTGTGACCGCCCCGGACTGGAATCCCGATCAGGTTTGCGGTGGCGGCCTCCATGCGTTTTTGCGTGGAGAGGGTAACGGCAGTCTCGCGGATTGGTCGACCGATGCGTTGTGGCTGGTGCTGAAAATACCCGAGGGGACATATGTTGATCTAGACGGCAAGATAAAATTCCCACGCTGTACGGTGGTATTTTGTGGCGACCGAAAATCAGCGACCGATAAATTGCAGGCTCTCGGATGCAATGGGCCGATTATCGGAGCGTATAAGGTCGGTGGCGACGGGTCCACGGTCAGCGGTGGCGACGGGTCCACGGTCAGCGGTGGCGACGAGTCCACGGTCAGTGGTGGCTACGGGTCCCGAGTCAGCGGTGGCAACTGGTCCCGAGTCAGTGGTGGCGACGGGTCCACGGTCAGCGGTGGCTACGGGTCCGTATTGACGCTATCATATTACGATGGCACGCGTCATCGACTCGTTACGCGCTATGTCGGCGAGGCCGGGATCAAGGCGAATACTATGTATCGTCTTAACGACAGGCATAAATTCGAGGTGGCGAGATGACAAGGTTTTTGAAGCGGGAGAAATGGCAATTCGAGACGGCTTGCAACCCATGTGTATTTAATAAGTATACAACCTGCCCGATCTCCCTCGAAGGATGCATAGAAGATGTTTTCATATTAGTCCCCCGTCCCCCCGACGGCACCCGCTGCCGGGATTTGAACGGGAATATCAAGGTAGTGGGGAGGGATGTGTAATGATTGACCCCCGCGCATACCCATACATCGCCGTGGTTATTCTCATCGTCGCCGTCGCGTGTGCGATCATGATACGCGATATCATCCGTGACATCATGGCAGATAAAAAGAGAGGGTTGAGATGAAAACTATCATATTAACAGATAAGCATTTTAACGCACAG
>JAKQEE010000076.1 GCA_029558635.1 Pseudomonadota bacterium
GTATGAGCTCACCACGCCAACAACGGACGCCCCTGGCGTGGAGACCGACGTCTTTATCTTGACGACAACGGACGGGAAAAGCACGTCCGGTGAAGCGAAAATCACCATAGAGATCAACGACGATGTTCCGCATGCTGTGGCTGACACAAACAGCATTGCTGAAGACACAACCACCGCGATCACAGGCAATGTTTTGGCCAACGACCAATCAGGAGCGGATACACCGGCGACATTTGTAAATTGGAACAGCACCAATGCTGTCTACGGTACTTTCACGGATACGGGCAACGGCACCTACGGCTATACGCTCAATAATGCAAATGCGGCAATTCAGGCTTTGACGGAAGGCCAGACCCTTCAGGAAAGTTTTACTTATAGTATGAAAGATGCCGATGGTGACATATCCAGCAGCGATTTGACGATCACCATCACGGGGACGAACGATACGCCGCGTATCACCAATGATCCCGGCAATATAGAGGGCGGGAATGATGTGGTCTATGAATCCGGCCTGCCCGTCATTGGTTCCGATGCCGCAGCAGACACGGAGTTTGCATACGGTACGTTTAAATTATTTGATGCGGATGGTCTGGATGATATTGCCAGTGTTACCATCAACGGACAAGTCATACCGATTGACGACTTGGCTGGCACGGTCATTCATGGCAGTAAGCTGACGATTACGGCTTATGATCCTTCGACGGGAGTGGCCAGTTACCAATATCAGTTGAAGGATTCGACAACGGATATGCCTGATGTGCCCGAGACGGAAAACTACATTCTCAGCACAACAGATAAGGCGGGTGCAACTTCGGCCCCCTCCACCATTACCATAGAGATTATAGACGACCTTCCAACCGTGAAAATTAATTTTACTCAGAGCGGATCAGTCGGCAGCGACGAGTCGACGGACATCGGGAAAACGATTACGGCAAGCGGCGCCGTGCTGAATATTGACAAAGTCATCGGCGCCGATCAGGTCGGCGCGACGACGGACGTGAGCCTGGACATCACGACAGCGAATTCGGGTTTGACGACGACAGACGGTCATCCGATCACGCTGATTGCAGGCGCAACGAACAACGAAGTTTTGGGTCAGTACGACAGCAATGGCGACGGCATTTTAGATGCCAGCGCCTTCAAGGTGACGATCAGTGAGACAGGTGTATTGAGCGTGACGCAGTACGAATCAATCCATCATCCGGATACGACCAATCCTAATGATAGTTTGAATCTGACCGGCAAGATCGATGCCGTGGTTACGGTAACAGACGGTGACGGCGATGTTGCGACAGACAAACTCGCCATCGGACAGTTGGTATCCTTTAGCGATGACGGGCCGAGCATCAGTTTGACTGCGTCGGGCGAGGCGGCGGTTTTACTGACGACGCAGGATGCGGACACGGTAGGCGCGGCATCCGACACGGCGACCTCGACGGCGAACTTCAGCAACGTGTTTGCGGTGGGGAGTTCGTCTTACGGAGCGGACGGTGCGGGGAGCCAGAATATCAGTTACAGTTTGGATCTGATGGGGCCGAGCGGGAGCGATTCCGGCTTGAACAGCCACGGGGTGGACATTTTACTGAGCAAGAATGTCAGCGGCGAGATCGAGGGCAAGGCGGGCGACACGGTGGTCTTCAAGCTGAGCGTGGCGACGGATGGCGTCGTGACGTTGACGCAGAACGAAGTAATCGACCATGCGACGGACTCCGATCTGGCGAGTTTGGCCAACGGGTTAGTGAAACTGACGGGTACGGCGACCATTACCGACTATGACGGGGATGTTGCGACGGACAGCAAATACATTGATCTGGGCGGGAACATCCAGTTTGCGGATATCGGGCCGACGGCATATGCCGATGTAAACTCCGTTGCTGAAGGTGCCGTAATCACCGGCAATGTGCTGACGGATGGTACGGACGATGTCTTTGGGGCTGATGGCGCTGCAACAACAATGCCGGCAGGAGGAGTTGTTGGCGTAAAAGCCGGAAGCGATACGACAACACCGGTAACAACTGGAGTCGGTGCCATTATTAATGGAGCGTACGGAAAACTGACCCTGAACGCGGACGGTAGTTACACATACGATGGAAATCCGGATGCAATTACATCGCCGCAATCCGACATATTTGTTTACACCATTCAGGATGCCGACGGCGACTTCTCAACAACAACCTTGACGATTCATTTGACGGATGGCGGTTTAGTTGCCCCGGCGGATAATGATGCTTTGGTGTACGAGAAGGCACTGGATACAGCACAAGACGGCAGCGATCTGGCGGCAAGCACCTACACAGGCAGTATTCCCGACGATGCCGGAGAAACCGATGCAGTCAATCAGCTCAATGCCAGCGGCGGAGTCGGCCCGTATACATATTCATTGGTCGGTTCTGCGACGGGTGACTACGGCACGATTCAAATCAATCCGGACGGCAGCTATATCTACACGCTGACCAAGCCGTATGATACAACGCCGGATGACGACAATGGTATGAACACGGAAGACAACAGGGAAAACTTTACCTATAAGGTAACCGATGCGAACGGCAACACGGCAACGGGGACCATTACGGTGGATATCGTCGATGATATCCCAAGTGCAGGCGATCAAAGCATCACTGTTGATGCTGGCACCGTTGTCGGGACCAATCTGCTGATTACCCTCGATGTTTCAGGGTCCATGAACGATTCTTCAGGTGTTGACGGAAAGACCCGTCTGGATCTGGCTAAGGATTCTCTCAAGGATTTAATTCAGGCTTATGAGGACAATGGACCGGTCATGGTTAGACTGGTTACCTTCAGCTCGTCGTCGACAATTGTTGGCGATCAATGGATGACTGCCGATGATGTCATAGCGGTAATCAATGGTTTATCGGCAGGTGGAAATACTAATTATGACGCTGCTATTAACAATGCAAAGGCTGCATTTGATGATCCGGGAGCCATTGCGGGGGCGCAGAACATTTCCTATTTTCTCTCTGATGGTCAACCGAATGCACCATATGGTTCCGTGGGGATCAACGCAGCGGAACAGGCCTCCTGGGAAACTTTCCTGGCAAACAACGATATTACATCCT
>JAKQEE010000096.1 GCA_029558635.1 Pseudomonadota bacterium
GCTCTTCCAGTTCAGCGATGCGGGCCTGCAAAGCGTCTTCAAGTGGTCTGGTGTTCCAAGATTTGTCTAAGTCCTCATAATTATCATATGCGTAAATCGTTGCCTCGCACTCACTACAAAATAATTCTGGAAATATCCCAAAGTTTTTTCTTATATTTTTGTTTCCACAAAACGGACACGGTTTCAATTCGCTCATCTCATCCCCCTAAAACGGCACATCATCATTCGCGGGCTGTTCGTCTTTCCCGCTCAGAAACTTCACCGCGCTTGCGACGACCTCGAAGCTCGCGCCCCAAGTGCCGTCCTTGCGCTCAAACACGCGCGGATTGCCCTGCGCGTCGGCTTTCAGCGCGCCCTCGACCAGCACCTTGCTCCCTTTGTGCAAATACTGATTGCACGTCTCAGCCTGCTTGTCCCACGTCGAAACGCGGAACCAGACCGTCTCGTCCTTCCGGTTGGAAGCCGCGACCGAGAAGGTCGTCACCGCCTTGCCGTCGGTCGTGTACTTCATGGTTGGTTCGTTGCCCAAATTGCCTACGATTGTTAGTTTGTGGTACATGTTTGCTCCTATTGCTCAATAAAGTTCAGTAGCGGTAACTCCGCCGATTCAACACGCGCTTTGGCGTTTTCTTGCAGATACTTGAAACTCAGATCAATGCCGATTCCCTTGCGCCCCAGTTGGATTGCCGTTGCGACTGTCGTTCCGCTCCCCACGAACGGGTCGAACACGATACCACTTGACATGCCAGCGTTGCAAGAGCAGGTTGGTTGGTAGCCAGTTGTTGTAGTCTGTAAACCCGCTTTGCGTTGGTCAGGTTGCCCATTTATTTCTCTATAAGACGTATATTGGTTTGGTCGGTCTCGCCATATTGTTTCACGCTCAACCACCCTCTCATAAGGCGCACCGCACTTCGCACAACACGTTTCCGGCGCTCCTGCCAGAATGCAAGGCTTGATAAGTTCAGGGTTGAACGTGGCGTAATGCGCGCCCTTGTACGGCTTGGTCGTTACCGTCCACACGTCGCGCTTGTTTCTAACAGGCGACATGTACTCATTGCCTTCCAGTCTATTCAAGTGCATTGTGTTTGGC
>JAKQEE010000122.1 GCA_029558635.1 Pseudomonadota bacterium
TTATCTTGTCCGAGGCTCTGGTCCTAATGTTGCTTCGGTGGCGATGGCGGCTTGTGGAAATTCACCCGTTGTTGCTTGCACTGAGGATGCTTCCAATGGCTTGTGGCGGGTGAAAGTCCGGCAATATATCGCCGACACCGACGGCGACGGTCTGAGCGATATTCTGGAAAACGCGCAGGGTTTTGACTCCGGCAGCGCGGACACGGACAGCGATGGCATATCAGACGCGATGGAATGGAACTACTACGGAACCAGCGTCACAAACGCAGATTCCGATGCCGACGGGCTGACCGACGGCGATGAAATCAATGCCGCTGAAACCGGCTTCTGGAGTGATCCGCTTGCCGATGATACCGACGGCGACGGGATTCTGGACGGCTGCGACTGGCTGCCCGGTTCGCCAGAAGGCGACGCAGACGCGGATGGAATTCCGAACGATCTGGATGGCGATGACGATAACGACGGCTGGACAGACAGCCATGAGACGGGAACAACCGGCACCGATCCGCTCAATGCGGATACGGACTGTGACGGGATTCCCGATTCGCTCGATACCGGAGGATCGGACACCACGCCGCCCGTCATCACCATCATCGAACCCGTGGAAGGAGCTCAGCCATGATCACCAAAACACATATTACTCTAATCGTTACCGTACTGATTGCATCTTCCGCATTGGCCGGTCGGAATTGCGACACCTGCAAACGGTCATCGCTGAAACCGCTTGATCTCTCCCGCGCGCCCGCGCACGAGGAGCTTATTCTGTCTGGTCAACTTGGAGGCAACCTTGCACCGACCGGACCGGAAAGCGAATCCACGCCCGAAGACCGCCTGTCATTTGGCCGGGCCATGGACACATGGAACCGGCACGACTACAAAACCGCCAAAACGCTCCTGAAACGGCATATCCAGCAGTTTCCGGGCAGCCCGTGGCAGGCGGAAGCGATATTGCACCTTGGATGCGAAGCCCGGTTCAACGGACGGTATGCTGAGGCCGAGGATTTCTTTGCGGAAATCATGGCCGAACACGAGGACAAGCGTGGCACTTCCGAAGGGGAGATACTGCACCGCGCGGAATTGCGGCTGGCAATGCTTGCCACCATGCGCGGGGATTTCGCATTGGCCAAAGAGAAATGGGCGGAAATCCTGCGCAGCGATTCCGACCGGGTGCGCCGGGACTATGCCCGGCACTGGCTCTTCCGCGTTGGACTCTACGAGCAGAACGCCGCAACCGTTCGCCGCTGTGGAACCGAAGCACTAGCGAAACTCTTTGTTCAAATGGGAAATCAACAGGCTGCGCGTGAAGTGCTGGCGCTGCCCGCGAATCCCGAATACGGCTTCCGGGCCGATGAACTGGTGACGCTTGCCCGCAGGCATGGGGTGAAGCTCGAAGGGGTGATGGCGGAAAACGCAAAACATCTTCCAACGCCCTTTCTGGCTCATTACGAATTCAGGCATTTCGTGGTTGTAAACAAAACCAATGCGGACGGAAGTGTTACGCTGTTTGATCCGATCCTGAACCATGAAGCTGTTATGACGGCGGATGAATTCGCCCGCGAATGGTCGGGCGTAGCGCTGATTCCAGAAATCAAAAACAGCCTCCTGGCCGGTCTCTGGAACGGAGTCGCCCGCCTTTGGAGGAATGAACCGAAAGGTTTAGCCATGTCCGCACTTGAGGAGTTCACGGGCGGTTGCTGCGGCATCGAAAACCCAAATACGGATGAGGGCGCAAACGTGTTTCGCATCGGTGGAAGCCGCTGCGAGAACAGCTACGGCCTCAGCACATGGTCTTTTGCCCCGGCCAGCGTCAATATCTTCGTGACGGATACGCCGCTGTGGTACGAACCGGCCATTGGCCCGGCCATCGCGTTCTCAATGAGTTATAACGCGATTGACGCGGACAACAACCTTGCATCCTTTGGACCGAAATGGATATTCAACTACCACAGCTATTGCGTGGAAACCCCCGCCGCCGGGGATGGCATGGTAACGGTATTCATGCCGGACGGGCGCAATGACGTCTATTCACCCGACGGGACTAACACCTACACGCCGCCGGGCCGTGTGTTCAACCAGCTTGTCAAAATCGGCACCAACGCGTTTTCGCTGACCATGCCGGACGGAACCATATACCATTACGGCCAGCCAACAGGGGCAACCAACGTGCAGCAGGCTCTTTTGAGCAGCATTGAAGACCGGCATTCCAACACGGTGACACTGGTCTATGACGGCCAGCCCGACCCGAAACTGATTGCCGTGGTGGATGCGCTTTCGCAAACCTCCCGGATATCTTACGCCGAAAGTGGCATGATCACCAACATCGCGGACCCGTTTGGTCGTGAGATGACCGTCATCTACTCGAATGAGCATGTGGCGACTGTCCGGGACATGGGCGGCGTGGAATCGCATTACACTTTTTACACCAATGGACTTCAGCAGGATTACGTCCAGATGCTTCGCACGGACTGCGGTTCGGTATCCTTTGACTATGCGCTGGCGGACGGGTCCGCAATGGGTACCTGGGACCGGAGCACTCTGACCGCAACTTATGCGGATGGATCAACGGAGGTGCTGTACTATAACGGCGGCGAATCTTATCCCGCTTCAACTTATTATACCGACCGCAACGGCCACCGGACGAAATTCGCCATCGGGCTTGGCACAGCCTTCCCGTATCAGGGCCGGATCAACAGCGAGGAATACCCCGACGGCACACAGGCGGAATATCAGTACAACGCCGCTTTGCAGGTTACCAACGTGACCGACGAGGCCGGGCAGTCATGGGGCTATGACTACAACGATCAGGGACAGCTTGCCGGTCTTCTGACGCCCTCGGGTTATCAGCTTTCCTTTGCCCACACCAACGGCGGCTTTGATCTTGCCCGCGTGACGGAAGCCGGAAGCATCACACTGGCCGCGATGACCTACACCGAAAAGCGCGATTTGGCGACGATCACCAACGCGCTCAATGAGGCCATTCGTTTCGGTTATGACGGCTATGGGCGGCTGACGAATGCCGTTGATTCCCTGAGCCTTGAGACGGTCATGGAATACGGGGCGAACGGCTGGGTTTCCACTGTGAAGCGTGCCGGGATCACATTGGCCGAATTCCAGCAGGATGAAATGGGACGGGTTACCAACTCCGTCGGGCCTGAAAATATTCCGGTTGCGTTCAGTTTTGATAATCTCAACCGGCTGTCCTCGCTGGCGGTATCCGCAGCGGAACAGCCCTATTCGTGGACCTACCAGACCAACAGCCTCCTGCTTGAAAAGCAGACAGACCGGTCGGGTCGCAGAACCAGCCTTGAATGTGATGAACTGGAACGCGTTGAAAAAGTTCGCGGGCCGGATTCATCGTACATTTCATTCGAGTACGATTCCGCCGACAACCTTTCCGCCCTGCTGGACGGCAAGGGCAGCCGTACGCGGTTCGCGTATGATGCTCGCGACCGTCTGACGCAGAAAACCTGGCCGGGCGGCGGCGGGCTGTCCTTCGCGTACGATGCGCGGGGCCTCCCGGTGTCCCACACCGGCGGGCGCGGTTTTGTGACGCTGCTGGGCTACAACAGCGACGGTCTTTTGACGAACGTGGCTTATACCGCGACCAACACGCCGGGAGTAAGATACTCTTACAACTCTCGAAATCTCCTGATTTCGTCGGCGGACGGCTGGTCCACGAACAGTTACGGTTACGATCTGCTGGGCAGGCTTACAAACATGGTGGAAATCGGCATCGCAGGCACGCAGCGGTTTTTCTATGCCTATGATTCCCTCGGGCAGCTGACCAATCTGCTCTGGCAGTGCGGCATGAATTCGGTCACGAACAGCTTTGCGTATGATGCTCTCGGACGCGTGACGAATCTCGTCAGCGACAGCGGATCTTATGCTTATGCCTACACCAACGCGGGCCTGCAGGTATCGCGGCTGACTTATCCCAACGGGGAATATGCCGCTTCGCTGTATGATTCACTGGGCCGATTGACCAATCTTGCGTATTCCACGGGTGGAAGCTGGACCTATGCCTATGATGCGCGGGATTTCGTGACCCGGCGCGTGAATCCCGCCGGGGAGGTTTTCACGTATATCTACGATGATGCCGGACGTTTGACGGATGCCATCGGTCTTTCGGGAACCAATGCCATCGGCGGCTATCCGCTGCGCTACCGGTACGACAAGGCGGGGAACCGCAGCTATCAAACCGAAGGACAGAAGCAGAGAATTCTAGATTTCAACGAAGATAATCAGCTGACGCTGTCTGATCGCGATCAAACGGTTGCCGTGCGGGGAACCGTCAACGAACCGTGCAGCAAGATTGAGGTCAAAAGCGACTCTCAAAGCACTTGGATAACGGCGGTTGTAACAATGGTCAGTTACACGCAGGCTAGTTTCGCGGCGTACGGGATTGCCGCCACGAATGCCAACTACACCGGACCGACAACCAACAGAATCTATGTCCGCGCCACGGACATGGCCGGAAACATTAGCACCTCGCTGGTTAAAATCGGATACAAGCCGCGGGATTCTGTGGCATATCTTTATGACACTGATGGCAACCTGCTTGAGTTCCCGGTTACTCCTTCGACCATTCAGACCAACTTCGTAATGAGTTGGGATGCGGAGAACCGGCTTATTTCCATGCAGCGGAAATACAGAATCAGCACCGTTCTTCAAACAAACCGGAGTGAATTTACCTACGATAGCGCCAACCGCCTGCGGCAGGTAAAAGAATACAGCACCAATGGAGTGTTGACCAACACCACGCGATACATTTGGTCTGGCTGGCAGATCGCGGGGGAATTGGACGGCAGCAATAAACTTATTCGCAGTTACACGCATGGGGTCGACATTTCCGGCACAGTTGGCGGAGCGGCGGGTATTGGCGGGCTGGTGGGAATCCACAGTTATGTTGTCCCCGTGACGAATTATTACATTCGTCATGATGGCAAGGGCAACGTCACCGAAGTGCGGAGATACAACGGAACAACCGCCGCCAGCTATGGATATTATGAATTCGGCGGTGTTCGGTATCAGACGAATACTTACACGCAGAACATTCGCTGGCAAACCCGGCTGATGCATTCGCAGAGCGGTTTGTATTTCTGGCCTCAGCGAGTTTATGATCCGGCAACGGGGCGCTGGTGCCAGCGTGACAGGATTGGAGAAGCCGGGGGAGCAAACATCTATTGTTATGCATTACAAAATCCAGTAAATCATTTTGATGCTTTGGGATATGATAACCAAAATATCAACTATCGGAATGTCATGGGCGGCAGTTATAATAATTCGATTCCTCCAGGCGTGGATGATGTCGGTCGCGTGGTTGGCGGTGGACAGCTCCAAGGGGTTTTCTATACTACAGGAATTGCTGCTGGCACCGCAGCAGTTGGCTATGGTGCAGGGCAACTGATCTCGGGTGTATTTGGTTATTCTACAACAGCTCTTATGGAAATGGCACCCGCTGGACAAGCACATGTTATTTCTCGCATTCCCGTAGTGTGGAGACCATTAATTGTGCTGGCTGAAATTATTCGGGTGAATGCTAAAATTGGTACAGAAATCATGTATAATCATCCTGAAATTCCAATAGCTGCATATATTGCGCTTGAGGAATATCAGCTGAACAGCGAAATATATGATGAAATATTCGGGCGTATTTGGGAAAGTTTCTTTGACAATATGAAGGTGGATTGTCAAAACGATCAGAGTCGTGATAGTAAATAATCCCCGGAAGGACGTGAACTAATGGAGCCGTTTCTTATCTGGCTGTTGTCGTTGTTTGGTCTCTCTCTTTTACTGGCAATGATTGGAGGATCTCTTCATGGGATGGGGGTAATGAGAACACAAGAGATTGGGTTGGATGATCATGAGGCTAATATCTACTTCATAATTGCCAGATTGCTGAAAGGGGTAGCTATTGCTCTTGGTTCGATTTCTGCCGCCCTCCTTTTCCTGTGGCTGGTTGTCTCTTTTGCTGATGGGGATGTGAATGATGAGTCCACAACCGGGTTTCTTACACCAAGCACCGGGACCGAATTTCGGATAATTTCAAAAGAATAACGGAGAAAGGTACGATCGTTATGCCACAAGTGAATGTCTATAGGCATCAGATTAGGTCCCGGACGGTGAAAGACGGCGTGGAAGCATGCGGGTGCACTTTTAGGCGGAGGTGTTTCGTGCGATTGGGTTGAGCAACTTGATCCTTTCGGTTTCAATCCGGGTTTAAATAAGCCCCTGCCAGAAATGTATCTTGAAGATGTTAAAACCCCATAATGGAGGAAGTTCATGGAAGCGTTCTTGGCTTATAATACATTGTATTTTTGTCTAGTACTCCCCATTTCAGCGCTCGTGTTCTTAGTGGCTAGGTGCCGATACGCTGTGAAGAAATGGTATTTACCGGATGTTATCATGTTGATATTCCCCGTGATTTTATACTGGTTATTAGACGGCTTAAGGGTGCACAGATATCTTGGACACTCAAAAACCCTGGCCAACCTCGCGGAGCTTGTTTGGCTTGCCGTGTTTGTATGCTGTCTATTTGTTCTCCGCGTCTTGATGGCAGGAAGGGGTGAAAAGATCGCAAAATATTCTTCTTATATATTTGTTGTCTGTGCCTGTCTGGCGACACTCGCGGTATACTGTTTCACGCCTGCGTTGGCTGAATAGCGTGGCGGGGTTGTGTCCAGATTCTTTCGCACATTTGTTTTAGAATCGCATTACACTTTTTACACCAATGGACTTCAGCAGGATTACGTCCAGACGCTTCGCACGGACTGCGGTTCGGTGACCTTTGACTATGCGCTGGCGGACGGGTCCGCAATGGGCACCTGGGACCGGAGCACTCTGACCGCAACTTATGCGGATGGATCAACGGAGGTGCTGTACTATAACGGCGGCGAATCTTATCCCGCTTCAACATATTATACCGACCGCAAGGGTCACCGTACGAAATTTGCGATTGGCCTTGGCACAGCCTTTCCGTATCAGGGCCGAATCAACAGCGTCGAATATGCGGACGGCACACAGGCGGAATACGAGTACAACGCCGCTTTGCAGGTCACAAACGTTTCCGACGAGGCCGGACAGTCATGGGGCTATGACTACAACGAACAGGGACGGCTTGCCGGTCTGCTGACGCCCTCCGGTTATCAGCTATCATTTGCGTACACCAACAGCGGCTTTGACCTTGCCCGCGTGACGGAAGCCGGAAGCATCACGCTGGCCGCGATGACCTACACCGCGCAGCGTGATGTGGCAACGATCACCAATGCGCTGAATCAGGCCATTCGTTTCGGTTATGACGGATTCGGAAGACTGACGAATGCGGTGGATCCCCTGAGCCTTGAAACGGTCATGGAATACGGGGCGAACGGCTGGGTTTCCGAGGTAAAGCGTGATGGCATTTCACTGGCGACTTTTCAGCAGGATGAAATGGGCCGGGTCACAAACTCCGTCGGGCCGGAAAACATCCCGGTTGCGTTCAGTTTTGATAATCTCAACCGGCTGTCCTCACTGGCGGTTTCCGCAACGGAACAGCCATATTCCTGGACCTACCAGACCAACAGCCTATTGCTTGAAAAGCAGACGGACCGCTCGGGTCGCAGAACCAGCCTTGAATACGATGAACTTGAGCGCGTCGAAAAAGTTCGTGGGCCGGACACCTCATACGTGTCATTCGAATACGATTCCGCCGACAACCTTTCCGCCCTGCTGGACGGGAGGGGCAGCCGGACGCGGTTCTCTTATGATGCCCGCGACCGGCTGACGCAGAAGACCTGGCCGGGCGGCGGCGGGCTCTCCGTCGCGTATGATGCGCGGGGCCTGCCGGTGTCGCACACCGGCGGACGCGGTTTTGTGACGCTGCTGGACTATAACGGCGACGGGCTTTTGACCAACGTCGCGTATACTGCGACCAATACACCGGGAGTAAGATATTCCTACAACTCTCGAAATCTCCTGATTTCGTCGGCGGACGGCTGGTCCACGAACAGCTACGGCTATGATCTGCTTGGCAGACTGACCAACATGGTGCAAATTGGCCTCGCGGGCACGCAGCAGTTCTTCTATGCCTATGATTCGCTCGGGCAACTGACCAATCTGCTTTGGCAGTGCGGTACGAATTCAATCAACACCAGCTATGCTTATGACGCGATCGGGCGCGTTACGAATCTCGTCAGCGACAGCGGGTCTTATGCTTATGTCTACACCAACGCGGGACTGCAGGTGTCGCGGCTGACCTATCCCAACGGGGAATATGCCGCTTCGCTGTATGATTCACTGGGCCGATTGACGAATCTGGCATATTCCACCGGCGGAAACTGGACCTATGCGTATGATGCGCGGGATTTCGTGACCCGGCGTGTGAATCCCGCCGGGGAGGTATTCACTTACCAGTACGATGACGCCGGGCGTCTGACGGATGCCATTGGATTATCTGGAACCAACGCGATCAGCGGCTACCCGCTTCGCTACCGGTACGACAAGGCGGGCAATCGCAGTTCTCAAACAGAGGGCCAGAAACAGAGGATTCTTGCGTACAACGAAGACAATCAGCTTCTAAGCTCAACGCGGACCAACATCCTCACCGTTCGGGGATACGTGAACGAACCGGGCAGCCGTATTGAAGCAAGAAGCAATTCGAACACAAACTGGATTGAGGGGTTTGTCAGCTTCATTAGCTACACGCAGTCGTATTTTGAAATCCATAGTGTGTTGACCACCAACACTTATCCCTCAAGCAACACGGTCTGGGTGCGGGCGTATGATGTGTCCAACAACGTGAGCACGTCTGTTGTGCACACGGCTTCATCATCCACGATCAAGCGGGAATATTCATATGACGCAGACGGCAATCTGGCGGACTTTCCGGCACCGGTTCAGTTCTACATGACCAATGTTCTGTATTCGTGGGATGCAGCGAACCGGCTCACATCCATTGTGTGCCGCACCAAACCGCAGGTCACGAATTTCTTTCTCGTAACCACCAATAAAACCTGCTTAAAGTACGACGGTATGGGAAGGCTTCGCCAGATCAGCGAATACGGCACAAATGCAACGCCCACCGGCGTGGTGCGTTTTGTGTGGAATGGATGGACGCTGGCAGGGGAACTGGACGGCAGCAATAGGCTGGTGCGGACGTACACTTATGGCGTTGATCTCTCCGGCACAGTTGGCGGCGCGGCAGGAATTGGCGGGCTGGTGGGTATCCACAGTTATGCTGCCCCCGTGACGAATTATTACACTCGTCATGACGGCAAGGGGAATGTCACCGAAGTTCGCCGATACAACGGCACCGCAGCGGCCAGTTATGGATATTATGAATTCGGCGGCGTTCGATACCAGACGAACACCTACATGCAGAATATCCGCTGGCAAACTCGAATGATGCATCCGCAGAGCGGGTTAATATACATGATTGGCCGCTGGTATGATCCGGTGTCGGGCCGTTTTATCAGCATTGATCCCATTCAGGAAAGCGGCGGTTGGAATTTATATCAATATGCTGGGGGCAATCCTATAAATAATATGGACCCCGATGGCAAAGCCATAGTACCAATAGTGTTGACAGCAGCAGCAATTGGCACTGCGGTTCTTTTTGGCTATCAAATATATAAGACTGTAGAAGGATTTAAGAAATTATCTGAGCTTAAGGCTCCTGAGGGTGGGACGATGGGAAATCCTGCATTTGAACAATTTTGGATCAACGATGTTGCTCCAAATGTTCACCAAATTGTAGAAAACTGCCCGAACACCATGTTTACTGGGCCAGCGGCTGGTGGTCAAGAGGGTCAGGCTATAGACGCGATAGAAGATACATATGATTTCATCCAAGCGGAACGCGCCTTAACTAAACCAAAGCGAATCCGCCAAGTAATCGGAACTGCCCGGAATCTTCCCGACGTTCAGCAGGTTGGGAATCTGAATATCCCGGCTGGGACATATATTCGCCGCAATCAAAATAATTTAGAAATATCTACCGAGCAGATACGTAAAGTAAATAAAGCCATTCGCAGAGCAGTGACAGAATAAGGGGGAAGAAGAAATAGTATGAAAAGAAATACAATCCCATTAGTGTTTTTTATATTGGCGTTGATAATCATGTCGCTGTTATTGTTTCGTTTCCAGACAATTGGCACATTTCGTGAACATATTGCGTTGCTTGGTTCTCTCTCTAGCATGAAGCCTGCGGATTTGATAGATGCCTCAACAAGTTTAACGGTCTTGATACAGCAAGCGCATCTTATTATCCGCTCACTTCTAATCGGTTCTATATGTTTATGCTTTATAGCAATAGCATCTCTTGTTTTAGTAGGTACTGGAAACAAGAATAGAGACACAAAGTAGATCTTCGCGCGGGCAGGGGCCGCCCCGTTTCGGGGCGGTTTTCAGAAAAGGCAGAAACCCGCCTTCGGCGAGGCGGGACGCGGAGAGCCGCCGCGATACGCGGGCCGTGCAGGCCCGCGTGACCGCCGAGGACGGCCCAGTCCGAGGCGGAAGCTGAGCGAGCGCTTGCCGCGCCGGAGCTTCTGAGCGAAGGCGAGGCCAGCGAGCGAAGCCTGAACGGCGCGGCCCAGCGCCGT
>JAKQEE010000132.1 GCA_029558635.1 Pseudomonadota bacterium
GGTCAATCGCTTGCGGACTTGCCTCAAGAAAAATGGCCTTGTTGCGTGGCTGAGCGGGTCGCGTTCATGTCGCCATTCGATTACACGAGGGTCGCCAACCACCCATACAAGCACACATCCGAGGGGAGTCACGGACACTTCTCTCCTACCGATTTACGCCATCCCGCCTATTCCGCTCCTGCGGTCCCATTCGCTTGGATGTTGCGGGAATCGATGGATGAGCTCGGCGAAACATATGGTTTGGATGTGCGGCCGGAGCGGGAGCCGGAATTAGGATTCCCCACACAGTGGATACAAGCCATAGAGAACCAGAAGGCCCTCTCAGATTGCTTTTGTGATCACATCAAACCAGAGGAATCACTCTGTTTTTTTTACGCCAAACAAGTTCCATTTGTCGAAGATGCGGGGGCAAGGAGAATCCTGGTAGGTGTAGGTCGGGTTTTGCATGTGTCCCCAGGATTTGAATACCAATACTCGACCAGGGATCTGAAAGGAAAGCTGCGGTCCATGCTTTGGGAGCGTATGGTGCAACATTCCATAAGGCCCGATTTCAAAGATGGTTTCTTATTGCCTTACCATGCGGCTCTGGAACTGGCTGCTGACAATTCCGACTTTGACCCTGCATCTATCGCCGCATTTTCGCCAGATGACCGGCTTCTTGAATTTTCACACGCTTCGCAGCTTGTAACCCACGACGCGGCAATCGCTTCCTTGCTGTCCTGCGCGGAATCTCTCAAGAAAGTTATTGGGGTTTTGCCTGGGCCATGGGCAAAATGTCTGACCTGGATTGACCACCGAGTCGGAGAGTTATGGACGGCCAGGGGGCCGTGCCCAGGGCTCGCGTCGGCGCTTTGCGCGTTTGGCATTGACCTCGGGACGTTTATCGCTCGACAGATTTCTGACAATGTCGGAGAGAATGTCGATCCTTGGCCCATGGTCGATCAAGTTCTCCGAGACCCTCAAAAGCACCTGCCTAAAGATCTGGCCAAAGGGATCGGGACCACCATTCAGGCTAAATGGGACCGACTTCCCGAAGAGCGCCG
>JAKQEE010000139.1 GCA_029558635.1 Pseudomonadota bacterium
CGCGGTTTCTGCTGCGTGCCCTGCTCTGCCGTTTTTGCGGGTGCAGGTGCGGGCGTCTGCTTGGGCTGACCGCCAGCGCCTGCATCGTCGTCTTCACCTTTTGCAGAAAGCCCCAGTAGGGTCATTATCGAATACCGCCGCTTTTTCTTAGGCTTTTTCACCATTTTCTTCTTAGCGTTAGTGGCCACTTGAACCCCCTTGGGAAAACGAAAAGGTGCAGCATGTCTGCCGCATCTACAACTTCGCTGCGTTTTGGATACACCTGAACCGCTTCGCAGTCTTCGCCGCAAATTAGGTCTTTCAGCTCCATTATGTCGTAGAATTTATTGAGGCGAATCCCCTTGCGGTGAGAAATAGCAAGGTGCCTGACGAGAATTTTTCTGAATCTTGGCCGCCAGAATAAATGGTATTCCTGAACCACGACAAAGCCATCTGTATAGACCGCTTTTAGACCATGCCTACCGTGCTTCTTTGCCTCTTCAAGCGCCCTGCCTTCAAGCGGAACGACTTTCATGTAATTAAATTGCATTCTGCCCCCCTATTTTTTCTTCTTCTATCACTCTGCATGAGGTCTCGACCGTCAGCATAGGCGCGGGAAAATACTGCATACGCAATTCTCCGCTTGGGTGCCGTATCGTGACGACATTAAAATCCCTTTCGTAGTCGCCTTGCTTTAGGTAAGCCATAATCCTCTTCACTGTTCCAAGGTTCATTTGCCCGCCACCGCTGGCTTTTCAGGCATTACGAGGTGCGCTATGATCTCAACCTCATAGACGCCAGCTTTCTCGACCGCCTTTAAGGCAAAGGCGCGCTCTGCGAGAATAATTTTTGCAAACTCGCCTGCCGCGTCTCGCATGGCCAACGCCATGCCGTTCTCTGCGTCATTCTTACTGACGCGCGCCCGTGAGGTCATTCTTAGAATTTTTTGATCTTTCATTTTCACCCCTTCCAATCCAGCACCGTGCCGCTTAGGTCGTCGAACGCGGTGCGCGTCGAAAAGTATGCGGAAATTCGGCTTTTCTTGATTTTCCAATCAATAAAGGATTGCTTCGAGCCATCGGAGTTTTCTGGCCTGCTGACTTCCCATGCAATGCCAGCTTCTTCTTCGGGGGCTTCTGACTCTTTGAAACCGCCCTCTTTGTTCATCTGAGAGAGGACGAAAATTACGCCGTCGATGTCCAGAGCCATTTCTGAAATCTGCTGCGCAATGTGAACGGTGCCAAGCCGTGCTTCGGTTGCAAATCCCCTTGAGCGTGGTACACGTTGTATGTAGTCGAGAATCACAATGTCGGGCACCTTGCCAAGCGGCTGCGCTGACTCATTTACAACCATGTTTATGTCTTCGATCGGCATGCGACGCACCGAAGCAAGAACGAGGTTCTTGGAAAGCCCTTCGCATAGCTCGCAAATATGCCGATACTCAGCCTCGAATTTTTCCGGGTAACGGACGTGGTTCTTGACCAGCATGAACGGCCGGCGCATTGCCGCCGAAATCGTCATGTCTACCTGCCGAAATTTCGCCCAAATCTGCCCGGGTTTCATTTCGTTAGTCAGGAAAAGAACCTTGAGCCCAAGCTCTGCCTTGCGCTTTGCGTAGTAGTAGGCAAGATTCACGCCAATTGTGGTTTTACCCGTCCCCGGCCGTGCGCCGATAACGTAGGACAGCCCGCGCTCCAATTCGAGTTCGCGGTTTACGTCAAATTCGCTGCCTCGCTTGAAACCCCATTCGGGCGGCATACGGATTTCTATACCTACTGAGCGGTATTCCTTGAGCTGCTTTTTCCAATCCGTCTCCGCTACAATCGGGCTTTCGAGGTTCAGTGAACGCCATAGCTCAGCGACCACTGACCGCGCCTTGGCGTATTCGCCTTGGTAGAATAGCTGCTCAAACTCGTCTACCTTGTCGGCCAGCCGGCGGTCTTTGCGCAGGTTCTGAATTTTCTCCCTTCGGCGCTTTTCCTTGAGCACCTTAGAAAGGCTCTTGATCGTCTCTTCGATCTCAGCGGACGGCAGACTTGCCGCCTCAAAGGGGTCTATGCCCATCCTGACGCCTCCCTGTGCTTCTTCAGCTCCTCTTCGCTTATCTGAGGGTTGCTCACAAGCTCAACGCCCGTCTGAGGGGCTCTTGCCATCGGGTAGTTATTCCACTGAGCCGTCAGGGTCAGCGGGGTAAATTTCATGCGGGCAACAAAGTCGTTGTACTTACCGCCCCTGAGCTTCGCTTGCCGGTTTGCTTCAATGTCCCGATAT
The DNA here is from genome assembly GCA_029558635.1 of Pseudomonadota bacterium. Lineage (GTDB taxonomy): Bacteria > Pseudomonadota > Alphaproteobacteria > Micavibrionales > Micavibrionaceae > UBA1573. The sequence goes on from JAKQEE010000139.1 coordinate 2,251, forward strand.
AAGGCTGCGGCGCGCGCTTTCACTTCGAGCAGAATTTCAGGGCTTACTTGGTCAACGCCTGAAGACTCTATAGCCTGTCCGATTATCGTCTTAACGGCATTGCCAAAGGCTTTCTCTTTGCCCGTCCAAGTCAGCTTGACCCCTTCGAGTTTTTCGTACCCCTTGGCGAATATGTCGCAGACCTCTTTGTAGTACGGAGCGGCTTTTGCCGCATCTTTTGTTAAGTTTCTTTTGATAGTTTCTTTTGTGGGTGCAGTGGGCTGCATCCCCCCCGTGCAGTCGGCTGCATCCCCCTGTGCAGTGGGCTGCATCCCCCCCGTGCAGTCGGCTGCATCCCCTAAGCCGAGAAAATAGTATTGGTCGATACCGCCTTTAGGCCCGGGTACTCTACCGATTATGCCTTCAGCTATCAGCTCTGCCTTGAATTTTTGCACATTGCGCTTCGGTAGACCGGTCATTTCCTCAAACTGACAATTCGCAATGCGGTCAGTGTCTTTATGCCATCCGTAAGTTTTCCGCACGACCGCAAGGACGACCTTTAACTTGTCGCCCGGCATCTTAGCCATGAGCGAGTCGTAAATTTCGTTGGGCGTGGGTGTAGAATTAGGCCGAAACGGCCGTCTGCTTTTTCCCATGTCTTGCCTGTGTCTTGCCTGACTTATATTTTTGAAAAAAGCCCCCCTGACCGCAGGCAAGTACAGTCAGGGGAGCGGTTCTTTTCGGGGTAAGGAAATGAACGTCTGCAAATTACGTTTTTCCATTCGTGCCGTCCACGCTTTTTATGTCGTCGCCGCCCGCAAGTGTCAGCCAATTTTTCGGGTCAATGTCTTCGTTCAAATCTGCCACAAGCTCGTCCTGCAGCTTGAAAAGCTCTTTCATGTCCTCGTTCAAAATGTCGTTCGCAGACTCACGAAAGAACCGGCGCACCTTTATCCGTTTAGCCTCTTGGCTTTCCGGGTTGCTTTCGAGAATGAAATCAGATAACTCGTCCTCAAATACGCCAAGCCCTGCCTTGCGAAAAAACATTTCATGCAGCCGCTCAGGACGCTCGCCCGTCCAGTCAGAAATCTGCTGGTTACGCTTGCGGTAAAGCCTATGAAACTCGTCACTGCGCCGCTGTGATATGTCTGAGCACGTTATCAGAACCGGCTTACCTTCACAGGTCGCTTTGTACTTCTGAAAACGCTTCGACTCCGTTGGTGACAGGTGTACCTGTCCATTCTGAATTTTGCCAATAGCGTAGAATTTTTTCATCTTTCGGTGTCTCCATTTCAGGAAAATGTAGGCCGTGCCTGTCAGCTCGCTTCATTGCCTCACAGCGAAGAGCCAGCATTCGCAACGCCTTATTGACTCTGACTCGCATTTCGTCGATCGTCACGAGGTTCCTGAGCATCCAAATCTTTTCAGAAACCGGCCGCCTCGTGCCGTCTGCGCGCTCGTCAAATAACCGATGGCACGGGCGCACCGCTGGGACGATATTCTCGGGGAAGTCGGCAAGCTCAATAAAGTCTCCTGCCGGGAAAATATGCGCGCCATCGACGCCGGCCTGCCCGGTGAAGACGCACGCGCGAAAATAGAACCGCTTGGCCTGCTCTTTTGCTACTTCATGAGCCATCTTTGATCCTCTTAAACTCGATTACCCATACCCAAGGGTTTTCTGCCCATTTCGCCTCTCCCCAGAATTCCCTGTCGCCGCCGTCCTGCAGCCGCTCGACATGCACGCTGGTGATTTCGAGAGTGATGCGCGAGGCCCAGCGCGGCATATGGATTGACGGGCGCCATTTTTGATAGCGTAGACTATGGTATCCATCATCGGTAGCTCTGTAGAAAATGCTGGCTTCCTCCGGGCCATCTTTAGGCTCTGTGTCATACAGCCCCCAAGTCTCCCGCACCCATAGCCGGTCTCCGGGTTGGCCGTAGGGGTTTTTGGTAGCGAGAGAATGGCCCGGCATGCAAGGAATTTGGCCGCTATCTTGATTCCATGCAGCACCGTACAGCTCCCAAAAAGCACCACGCTTTACAGGCTGCGGATTAATTACCCGCCGCGTCTGCGTCTTGCGACCGTCGAGAATCGCGCGCACCATTTCTCCGGTAAATAAGATTGGGCGCTCTTTCATTTCCGGGTCTGTCATTGCCGCCCGCCTTGGCGGAGCCAAAACTCAAAAGGCAGATTTTCTCTATAATAATCTAACCACCAATCGGCAAAAGGCACTTCATTTTCGGCAAGCTCCACGGCGCGGCTTACTCGGTTCATTATGTTTTTTGCCATCTTTTCGCGCACGTTGTCAGGGCTGCGGCTTCTTGTTTTGTCATTGCTTCTCCTGTTCTTTTTTTCGGTCGAATTCGGCTAAATCTTTTATCCAGTGGTATAGCGACTCTGCCGCCGCGCCGGTCCCGTCCTCGTATATAATTGACTCGCGTGCTGCTTCTGCGACCTTTCGCAAAATCCATATCTCTTCAGCCTGCCACTTAATTATGGCGTCACGTTGCGCACTTTAATTTCTTCCCGGCATCGCTTCAATGCCTCCGCTAAAATATCGTGGAAAGCCTCCAACGGCGCAGGGTTTGAGCCAAAGTAATTCAGCTTAGTAGTGAGGGCATTGAGCGTTTCATCTAACTCTGAGACAATCGCAAGCTCAACCTCAACCTCTGCCTCGCCAATGTCAGCCACTGGCCCGCTGAACTTTTCGGCCAGCACGTTCATTTTCTTAATGTGCATCAGGTAAGGGTAAAGCTCAACCTCTGCAGGTGCCTTGCCTTTCAAGGCTCTTTGCCTTAGCACTCTAATGTCACGACGAACGGTAGAAACCGAGACCCCGCAAGCGTCTGAGACGATCTGTGCGACGTTCACGCGCTCTGCGATTCTCGCGCCTCTGTGGTCTGTCAGAATCATTTTCTGAAAATCAGGCACGGCCTTTTTGTAGAGCTTTTCTCGCTCTGACAGCTTGAGCCATTGCACACGCGGGGCAGGTTCTACCTTTTCCGCTTTTTGCGCCTTACCCGGTTTGCTTTTTTCTTTCATGCTTTGGCCTTAACCTCAAGGCTCATTCTCTGCTCTGTCTCTGCTTTTTCTCAGCTTGCGAGTTCTTCAACTCTGCGGCATTCTTTATCTTGTAATGTCAGACGAGCAGATTCATTCGCCCGTTTGATATATTCTTCATTGCTCATCGCCATATATCCCACCGCTTCACTCTGTACCGCCTTGGCGTACCGGCCAATAATACCCGCAACCGATGCCAACATCAATAAACCGCCCAACGCGAGGCGACTCCGCAAAATAGCTCTGCCAATCCCCTAACGGCTTCGCAGTGAATCGGTAGCACGTCTCCGCTTGCGGGCATTCTGAGTCTTTGCACATGGTTATATCAGGCATTGCGCCCGCCTTGCAGGAGCCACTTCCCGGCAATCGACACAGCTTTTGATATTGCAGGCACAGGGTATTCAGGGAGCTGGTTAGCTTCATACATGGCGATGACCGCCCACGCCTCGCGCACGTCTGCGGGGATGGGGCGGCGGGCAACTGTCGCCCTCCACGTCTCATAAATCACACCAACTAAATCAGGGTTCGACGCGGTAAAATCTCTCCACTCGTCTACATTCCAATACTGATCTTTCGCTAAAATAACATCCACCCCCGGCCGTAGCATGATATATTCCGGCACAAGCGCGATGGCTTCTTGTAGTGTTTTGGTGTCCACGTCTTCGGGTTTCATTGCTGCCCCCCATTGTCGCGCCTAAACAGGTAGGCGGCAAGATAGTACGCAGCCAGCGCCAGAGCAAGGAAAAGCATGGTTTTTCCGTTATTCATTGTGCCCCTTCGGTCATGCGACCGGATAGCCCCGCGAGACTCGCGGGGCGTACCGGGTACACGCTCAGAAAAGCTCAACCCTCAGCCCAACGGCGCGAACGCCGTTTTGGTCAGACTTTGCGACGACCAAATCAGTTACATGGCATCCCGTCGCCCTGATAAAGTCGTCCAGTGCCCTGTTTATCGCCTCAGCGCACCTTTCCTTTTCCTCAATGACTGACGCCACCGTCAGGGCGCGCCGATCTGCTACCGCCCCCACTTAAAACGCTCCGTGCTGATTGGCGCCGTCCCATACCCCGTGAAGCTGCGCGCCTTTATTAGCTGCAGAGTCATGGCGATATGCGACCGGGCTTTTTCCATGCTGAGAGAATCGAACCTGTATTCGGCGCAAAACCGGGTGTCGAAGTATGGCCGCTTTTCCTGTACGCGAAACCAAAACTCCCAAGGGTCGCCGGGCATGAGCTGATCCATTACCCAGCAATACAGCGCCGCTTGCGTGTCGTAACCCAAATCCCACGCCATGCGCTCAAACTCACCAACCTTGCCGCGCCCCGGGGCTACCAGCTTCAGGTCGTAGATTTTGCGCTGCTCGAATGATACATCGTCCATGCGGATTTTCACCCGTACCGTAACGCCGGGGTCGATTTCGAGGTCGCAGACAGCGGAGACTTGCGCCCGTGCGTCGAAATCCCTTCGGAAAACCCGACGGCCTACGTCAGCAATCCGTGTGACATAATCAAAATCGGCCTGCCCTAAGACCACTTTCCCCGGGTTAGCTTCGGCGCATGCTACGGCAGCCTTGCTATCATACGTCTTGCCGTCGAATGTGACAATATCACCCTTTCGGTGCGGCTCAAGCATGAGGATTTCGTATGCCCTGCCAAGCTGCAGAGCCTGAGACATTCCCCAATCCCGCGCCTCACCCTCAAACTCAATTTCGTAGAGCGCAGGGTGCTCGTTGTACTTCTTTATACCGCTATTCGACGGCAGTTTGCACGCGTGGTAAACCTCGTCGGGGACATCGTAGAATATCCCCTCAGCGTCACCGAATTTCACTTCTTCGCGCTTTTCTTCTTTGACTTCTTCGACTTTTTCGTCTTGCTTTTTTTTCCGTGGCATGCTGCCCCCCCTGCTATTCTGATTGTGTCGCCGTTGAACCCGGCCACGACGTCTTCGCCGCGCAGCCGGTTTACAATGCGAAAAATTCCCTCTGTGATTGTCGTGACCTGACTTTCCGTTGCGCCTGAAATGAGGTAGGCGACGCGGAGCCCTCCCCGCGTCTCTACCATGCCATTTACGAGACTCATTCGGCCGGGGGCTCCTGTGACCCCTCGCCGTTTACAGCCTTGAGCATAGCAACCTTGTTCTTGCCGTGCTTCTCGTACAGCTCAACCACTGCCGCCATTGACCCGACATTCGCCATGCGCAGAGAAACCATTTCCTGCTCAGTCAGGCCGATAGCCTCAAAGTCGGATTTGATTTTCTCGTTCGACGCCGTGGTGCGCGGTTTC
>JAKQEE010000147.1 GCA_029558635.1 Pseudomonadota bacterium
CCACGTGTGTGGGGAACATGCAAAAGTCATGGAACAAGTATGGAGAGACGGCGGTTCATCCCCACGTGTGTGGGGAACATGTTCTGCTGCGCGGCGACGAAATACTTTCCCTCGGTTCATCCCCACGTGTGTGGGGAACATGCGCGAAATCGGTTACATCCCCGGCACGTAGCGGTTCATCCCCACGTGTGTGGGGAACATTGTCTTTGTCGGGAACAATGTTTTCTTCCTTTTCGGTTCATCCCCACGTGTGTGGGGAACATCTTCGCCCACTCGCCCCAATATTTACCGGTTCCGGTTCATCCCCACGTGTGTGGGGAACATTGCTTTATTCCGTCCGTTACCCGCGATTCGCAGCGGTTCATCCCCACGTGTGTGGGGAACATGTTAGGCCGGTGACGATCTTTGCGGTGCATTCCGGTTCATCCCCACGTGTGTGGGGAACATAGGCCGTTCTCGACAAGCAGCCGGTGCGTGAGCGGTTCATCCCCACGTGTGTGGGGAACATTACTTCTCCTAACTTATTGATTCCTTATTAAATTTCCAAAGAACCAAATTCCACCAAAGATTTGGTACCCAATTTCACACTTCTGATGCCTCTTTTTTCTCTTCTTCCGGAAGGAAAGAAACAAGCTTAATTCCATCCATTTCCACAGGAATCCGCCGGTTAGTTCCCAGCGTCATAAAGTCAAATCCTGATTCTGTGTTTGTGCTCCATGCCATGACGGCATTGCCGTCTTCTATCCCTTTTTCAATCTGATCCCAGATCATCTCCCGAACGCGCCGCGATACCTTGCCGATATATACACCGGCGCGCACTTCCAGAAGCCAAATTGCCAATCTGCCCCGCAAACGTGGCGGCGCGTTTTCAACCACGGTGACCAGCATCGCCGATGCCCTCCTTGTTCGGAATCGCCATTTCAACGGCTTCTTCATGGGGTTTTGGTCTTTCCAGGCCGCCTGCATGCAGAATTTCTTCGATCGTTGGAATAATGCGCGCCAGAATTTTTGATTGCCGAAATGCATCCCGGCAGGCGATTCGTACTTCCCGTTCCGGATTATTTGGATTCTTGGCCGCGATGCGAAAGGCCACGGGAACAACCGTCTCAAACTTGAAGATATCCGCAATGTCATAAACAAACGATTGCGGCTTTCCTGTGTGAATAAACCCCACGGCAGGCGCGTATCCTGCCGCCAGGATCGCCGCCTCGCAAATTCCATAGAGGCAGGCCGTCGCGGAACTCAGGCAGCGGTTGGGCACATCCCCGCTTTCCCACTCGGTGTGATCATAGTTGCGGTTTTTCCAGGTGACGCCGTACTGGCGCGACAGAAGTTCATACATCTTTCTGACGCGGACACCTTCAATGCCGCGTAATTGTTCCACGCTACGCCTTTCGGGCGGTTCTTCCTTAAAACGGATGGCGTACATTTTCCGAACGACTTTCAATCGAGCAGTATCATCAAGCGCCAGTTTTGCCTGATACAAGAGTCTGTCCGCTCTTGCTCCGCCTGGTTGGCCGGATGCGTAAAGCCGGACACCGCCATCACCCACCCAAACCAGCAGGCATCCGACGCGAGCCGCCAGCACCACGGCGGCATGAGAAACACGCGTTCCTGGTTCCAGCATCATACAGGCGACACTGCCCACGGGGATGTGTTTGCGCACGCCGTTTTTGTCAACCACCACAAAAGCTCCGTCCAGAACATCCAGATTGCCCTTATAAATAAAAATGACAGACAG
>JAKQEE010000176.1 GCA_029558635.1 Pseudomonadota bacterium
TGGCACGACGGCATCGAAAAGGATCACTTCATTCTGCGCCAGGATCACGGCAGAATTCAGCGTCGCATCGGCCCCAAAATCGATATAGATCACCGCAGTATCGGTTGCTGATGAATTGCGAATCAGCAAATAATTGCGATAGGACGACGGAGCATCGACAATTTTTTGTGATGCAGTCGAAACCGGGAAAACCTTTGTTCCCCCGATTTGCGCGACGGCTTGCTGTGTGAATGTCTGCGGGGTGCCAGGGGGCACCAGAAGGCCCCCGCCAGCTTGCGACGGGAACCCTTCGGCGCGAGGGCGCGTCAAGCGGGGACCGCGCCCCCCGGGCCACGGGTCCAGAAACGGCCCCGGGTGCACCGGGGGTAAACGATCGTCGCTCATGTCATCACCCGTAAACGTAAATCGAAACGCCTTCGAGATAAAGCTCGGCGCCCGAGTAGGTAGCCGATCCCGAAAGGTTTTCGACCGTGATTTGCAGGTTTGAATTGCCCGGAATCAGCCACGGATACGGAAGTGATCGCGTGAAACCAGCCGGACCCGTGGCGACGGCATTCACGGGCACCGGATTGTCGAAAAGGCGACGATTCGACCCCGTGTCGACAATCTGCAAAAGGCATGTCGAAAGGTTCACTTTCGCGGTGTCGCTCGCGTAAATGCCCGTTAGCATGAAGTCAACATTGTTGTTTGTCTTCTGGAAAGTTTCCACGGACGACGAAATCGCAATGTCACCCAACGCGATCGGGTAGCCAAACGCGCGAACTGTGCAGCGCCGACCGCGATATTTCTCCGCAATCAGGGCTTCAAGTTGACGGAAGGAATATGTCTGAAACATGATCAAGCCCCCAATTCGTAGACATCAACGCCGAGCATCGTAAGATAGACATCGGCCACGGTTGCATTGTCACCGACGACTTGCGCGGTAATCGATGAATTGCCCGCGATGAAACGCGGATAGGGCAGATCACGCGCGACCCCGGGTGTCGACGCATCCAGACACGCATAATCTTGCGCATACACCGGCCGGGATGTGAATTGCTCTCCGCTCGCGGAATCGGTCAGTAAAATCTGCGAAGCCGGATCACCCGTGAACGACACCGACAACAAAATGAAATCAGCATTCGCGCGAATTTGCACTTGCGAATTCACGACGGCACCATCCGCGATCGAACCCAACGCGAGCGGGTAAGCATTCGGAATGATCAAAAGGTTTTTGTCCCCGTAGATACTCCGGCAGTAACTCCGGATATCCTCGAAAGTGAAAATGCCTTGCATGTCGAACCCCACAAAAAAGGGGCCGCGCAGTTTTCAAACTGCGCGGCCCGACACGGAACATTCGCGCCCGCGCGGGACGCGTGGCGATTACTGCGAAGCGCGCAGCAAGAAACCGTCCAGATTGACC
>JAKQEE010000193.1 GCA_029558635.1 Pseudomonadota bacterium
AATTATCTATCAACCTTGTTTTGCCGATGAAGACTGCCATCGAGAGCAGTGTTTTTCCTTGAATTACATCCAGTTCTTCGAGCGTGTCGTAATCGGCGCAAGAGACGTATTGCGGTTCAGCCAGCGGCTCGCTTGCCAACACCTCTTTCATCTTTCCTCTTATTTTTTCGGCATCCCTCTCGCCCGCCTCGTAGAGTTCCTTTGCCGCGCTCAATGAACGGAAAAGGATCGTCGCGGCTTTGCGTTGTTCGGGATCAAGATACACGTTGCGGCTGGACATTGCCAAGCCGTCCGCTTCGCGCTGGGTGGGACAAACGACAATTTCAAGCGGGAAGTTCAAATCGCGCACCATTCGGCGGATCACAGCCACTTGTTGCGCGTCCTTTTGACCGAAGTATGCCCTGTGCGGCTGGACAGCGTTGAACAACTTGGCAACGACGGTTGTAACGCCTTTGAAGTGACCTGGTCGCATCGCCCCTTCGAGCGGATGCGTCATCGCTTCGACATCCACCCACGTTTGGTAGCCCGTAGGATACATGCTCTCCGCTGACGGAGTCCACACCACGATCTCCGACGCTGTGGACGGCGTCTCTAGCGAAGAGATCAGGCGGAGATCCTTTTCAAGATCGCGCGGATACTTGGCGAGATCTTCCTTCGGTCCGAATTGCGTCGGGTTGACGAAGATGGAAACGACAACGTGTTTGCACTCGTCCCTTGCGCGGCGGATGAGGGAGAGATGCCCGTCATGGAGGAATCCCATCGTGGGCACCAGACCAACCGTCCCGTCGAAAGAGAGGCGGGATTCCCGTAGTTCATCCAGTGTAGAGACCTTTCGCATATCCGTAACTTCCGTGGTTGACAGGGTTAGAAAATCTGTGCTAAACTTAGCCTACAAATCAGTCAAAGGAGACTCAAATGGCTTTTTCATACACCAACTCAAAAGGCAATACCTACTTCCTGCACACCAAGAAGTCGTTGACTTCGACAGGCAAGGAACGCACCCTCTTCTACTTCTCGAAGGAATTGAAGGAAGGCGAAGCGCTCGACGCCGTGCCTGCGGGCTACACCGTCGCTGAGATGAAGACAGGCATGCTCGTCCTCAAGAAAGCGGAACAAAGCTAGGAAGACGCAGGGTACATAAAGTATAACCCTGTTTATTCACCGCTCAGCCCGCGGGGTTGGGCGTACAACTAAATACTTTTAGATAAAAAAGGAGACTAACATGACACGTACACTAGCATCTAAAAGACCTGAAGCAACAATGAAAGTGAGGGAGACAT
>JAKQEE010000218.1 GCA_029558635.1 Pseudomonadota bacterium
GCTGCTAAAAAGATGAAGACAACCGGTACATCTGGCGATTGGAACTGGACATCCAGCACCTACGCCAGCATGATATATAAATACGTCTACGACAGTCGGGGTCGCATGACTTCCAAAACTGTCCCCTCTGGCGGCACGACCATTATCGCCTACGACCGCCTCGACCGCCCCGTTTTGACCACCGACGCTAAAGATTTCAAAATCTTCACCCGCTACGATATCCTTAGTCGCCCTGTGATGAGCGGTCGTTACAAGGGCGCGGCTTCGCCCGTTGCCACTGTCTTGTCCTGAAATAGCTTTACACAAACCACTCATTGTAAAGCCATGAACAGGATTAAAAAAGTGAAGCGTTACAACCGCTACCCGAATGACCTGAAACGGAAAATTGCTCTTGAGTACTTGTCTGGCCGCTTCAGTTATGCTGTTGCAGCCGAGGAGTATGGATTAAAGAACAAATCTGTTGTCAAAGAATTTGTCAAATGGTATCGTCGGAACAGCGAACTTAGCGAGGTTAAGGAATCGATATCCATGTCAAAGAAATCAAAATCAGCACTTGCTCCGCAGCCCCCTGAAATGGGAAAACGGATCAAAGAATTGGAGGAACAACTGCGGCTGTCAAAGTTGAAAGTTGAACTTTTGGAAACGATGATTGACATTGCCGAGGATGAACTCCACATTGATATTAGAAAAAAGTCTGGTTCCCAGCAGTTGAAAAAATGAAGGCATTTTATCAAAATACCGGGTTAAAGGTTTTTTGCGGGCTGTTGGGAAAAAGCCGTCAGGCCTTCTACGACCATCGGTGGCGCGCCGACGAACAGGCTCTCAACGAGGGTTTGGTGATTGATTTGGTGCGTCACCAGCGACAGGACACCCCGGGTGTGGGCGGTCGCAAGTTGCTCCATCTGTTGGAGGAGCAATTGCAAAAGCACGGCGTTCGCCTGGGCCGCGACCAGTTTTTCACCTTGCTGCGCCGGCATGATTTGCTCATTGGGCGTCGCAAAAAACACGTTACGACCACCGACAGTAGGCATTGGCTCAAAAAACACCCCAATCTTGCCGCAGCGTTGCGCGTCGAACGAGCCGAACAACTCTGGGTCAGTGATATTACCTACATCAGCATCGATAACAAATTTGGCTACCTGGTTCTGATTACCGATGCCTACTCGAGAAAAATCGTCGGCTACCAGTTCAGCCCATCGTTGAACGCCACCTTCTGTGTCAAGGCACTTGAGCAGGCGCTCGCCGCACGGCAGTTCCCTCATCAGCCGCTCATGCACCATTCCGATCGAGGCATTCAGTACTGTTCGCAGGCTTATGTTGGTGTACTGCAAAACAACAACTGCCAAATCAGTATGACCCAAAACGGCGACCCTTATGAAAACGCCTTGGCTGAGCGCCTCAATGGAATTCTCAAACAGGAATGGCTCCTGGACCAAACCTTTGATTCCTTTGAACATGCTCAAAGGGCTATCGATCATGCCGTTCACCATTACAACCACTCCAGACCGCATGCCAGTTGCGATTACCAAACACCTTGTCAGGCTCACCAAATGAAAGGGCCGTTGAACAAACGTTGGAAACCTAAGTCAAAGAACAAACCAATGCCTTACTTCAACATAAATAAGGCCTTGAGGATTTTTGGGGTTACATTCGTAAAACCACCGCAGGACGCCTTTGTGAACTGTAAACCCCAGTCAGGACTATCTCTTAACCTGTAAAGTTATTTTAGGACGAGACA
>JAKQEE010000251.1 GCA_029558635.1 Pseudomonadota bacterium
GAGCTTTTGCGGAGCCATTTCGCCGCGCGCGGCGGAGCGGTCATGGTCAAACATATTGATTAAAGCATCCCAGAACAACATCAGGTCTTCTTCTGAAAACCCGGTCTGCTTTGCCAGCGGCGCAGAGATGAAGCCGTGAACGCGGTACAGACCGTAGGGAATGGTAAATTTGCGGCCCATGGTGCGCTCTTTCTCTAAATCCGCCTCTTTGGTGACGGCCATGCGAGTAATGCTGTGTTCCCCAGTAAAAACACGATCAACACTTCGGGCAAACCCGAACTGCACCGGGCCACGAACCTGTCCCGCATTCACCTCGGTACTCATAACTGCACCAAATGTCCGTATGTCAAAAAAGTTCTGACACATCCATCCAGTCACTTTCTTTGCATCCTCGACTCCTTTTGGAAGCTTCTTGCTTTCCGGCTTAAGTTCGAATGCCTGATAAGCTCGTTCATGAGCACGGTTCAGCACCGCCTTTTCTTTTACGTAGATTTCAAAAGGCGGCTGTTCGCCTTTGGTCAGTCCGACGTAGTTGCGGACTTTTCGCTTGAGGCAAACATCGGTAACAAGGCCGTTGCCGGTTTCTGGGTCGATGCGCGGAAGATTTCCGGCATCGGGATCACCGTTGGGATTTCCGTCTTTCACGTCAAACAACAATACGAATTCATATCGGTTCATAATGGGGTCACTCATTGTTCTTCTCCTTTTTCTTCGGTTTCCTTTTTCGCGAAAAAATCCTGCCGCTGGTGGTAATAGCCGACAGAAAAACGACCCTGATCCTCCAGCGTCAGTGTGGTCGGCAGGCCCTGTGCGGGAATCAGTCCTGTTACTTCCTGCAACAACTGCTCCAGCCAAACCGTTCCTTTTCCCGAGTTGCGAATTTTGGCCAGATGGTGAATGGCCAAATCCTGCAACCGCTTAAATGTGACCAGCGGCGAACTGGCCGCGGCACCGAAATAGGTGTCGCGAATTGTTTTATTCAGGCCTTTCCCCTGCGCCTGCTCCTGAATGCGCTCGAGTACGGCGAAAAGCCGTCCGAGCACATAGCCTATGTTGTCATATGTTTTGTCTAATGCCATGGAGACCTCCTTTTGATTTGATTTTGAAATGCGGGCGTTGCGAACAAGAAATGCTTTGATGATGGATGCGCGGGCGAATCCAACGGACTGCTCCGCCTTGCAACGCCGGATTGCGTTGGCAAAGAGCGTGCGC
>JAKQEE010000268.1 GCA_029558635.1 Pseudomonadota bacterium
GACTTTGCCGCGCCGCCTGCGCTCCCTGAATCGCCAGTACTTGCCGCGTTCTGTGACTTCAATCCGATAGTATCCATTTTCATCGCTCCCTATTTGCTGTGACCGTTGCTCCGAAAAGGGACGGATTGATATTCCACCTCCGCGCCGTTGGTGTCACCTGTTGGTGTGACGCCTGCGTGACGCGGTAACACTGTGCCGCTATTGTCCAGTATCGGCACGTTATTCGCTTTCAGTTGCTCCGCCACGCGATTAACCAGTTCGTTGATTGCGTCGTTGTTTGGCGTCACATCCAATGCCCGCGCCGTTCCCGTGAGACTGCGCTCGTTGAAGATTCGCGCCGCCAGTTTGCCAGCGAAAGGCTCAATGATGGTCTGCGTTCCTTCATCGCTTCGGACATGCTCCGCCGCGCGTTTGACGATAGTCACTTGCGCGTCTGTAATCGCTTCGCTCAGTGAGATTAACGCTCGTTGACCGGGGTCTGTCATGTAGAGAATCGCCCAGCCAAACAACACGAACACGATGGAAGCGGGCGCATACTCCGAATAAGTCTGTAACCATGTCGGCGCGTTGCCAGTGTTCAAGCCAGACGCGGCAAGGACGTTCAAGCCCATCAGCAGAATGTCGCCGCCGTAGAAAATCACCGCCGCGATTTTGTGCCACTTCGTCACCGTCCAGTAATGCAACGCCACAGGCAAGGCGATTGCGTTCGCGGCTACCAAAAACGCGCCGATTCGCGCAACGGTCTTTAGCAGTCCGTCAAACTGCGCGGTCATCAGCGTTTCGTAGAACGCGAGAAATAGCAATACCACGCCGACATACACCGCGCCGCCTAGCCATAATGCAAGCGTTTTTCCGTTCTGAAATGATTTAACCTGCTGCTCGTTCATCGTGTACCGTCCTTTAGTCTCTGTGTTTCAAGTGAATACCTAACCTTTGCCCGCATAAATTCAGCGTTCAAATACCGCGCCCTTTCCTGCTGATACTTCGCCTCCCTCGCCGCGCTCCGCCCGCCTTTGCCTATTTCGTCGGCTAGTAACTGCAATGCCGCATCTGTTCGCGCCTCGCCGTAGTAAATGCCCTCCGCTTGGCTGTAAGTGACAAGTCCCATGTCCTGCAACCGCTTGACGGCTGAATAGGCTACCGATGGTGACAGTTTCAAGGCTTTGGCTACTTGGTACGGATTACGCTCTGGACTGACTAGCAGATACCGCCAAACTGTATATAGGTGTCCCACCCCGAATACATCCTTTTCAGCGTGCGTTCTTGGCAGTTTTGAGTATTCCAAAAACGATACACTATTCCTACAATTGATAGTTAATGTATCGTTTTTGGAATAGTCCACAAAAGAGAATAAATTACAGCCATCATCCGAAGTAGCACGCCTGACAAGTCCAGTAGAGGCAAGCGCGTTGCAAGCATACGATACGGTCATAACTCGCAAGTCTGCGATAATTGATAACTCTCGGACTGTCGCTCTGAAAGTATGCCGCCCGTCCAGTTTGGCGCGTTCAATGAGTGCAAGGAATACGCGCTTGACGCTATGCGCTCGCAGATTTGAAGTAACAACCTTGCCGCGTCGTTTCTGGTTGTATATCCATTGTCGGCTATTCCAGTCGAATGACTTTGCAAACTCCGCCGCCGCTTGCCAAGTTTTAGCACGGGTCACATTTTCGCCAAAGTATGAGCGGGCGGGAGTTCGCGCCGACTTGTAAGCAGATTTGAGAATTGCCTTTGTTTCGCGTTCGGAGTAGGGCGGGGTACATTTTGCCCCTGATTCAAGCAGGATATTTTTTGCCGTGCTTTGTGCAATGTTATTGCCTGCCAAGTCATAAGCCAAACTCGTTAACCGTGCGTTCCTGCTACCCTCCGCCGCGCCATTCATCCACGTTTCGATATTTGCCTGTGAGATATTGCCCGCCCATGATGGTACTGAATATTCAGGCTTTGGGGTATGAGTAGCCGACTTTTTCAAACTCACCCCTAGCCATTCCAAAACGTTGACACTGATAACGGGGATACTCTCATAACGCGGTAAGCAGAATCTAGGTTCTGGACTTTTCCACTGGTACACATCACCCGAAGGATGAACAGAGGGAGGCATAACGACATAATGAGAATTGCCCCAAATTTCAACGTCATCATGTCGGCTTGTCTTTTTGGTGACGTTTACCGCTTCGCCCTCTGCCAGTCGCAACAAGTACGCGCCGCCCCTGTGGGACGTGATACACCAAAACGGAATGAGACGGGCGGTTAATTCCCTGCCGACATACTCGAATGACTTTTGACTATCGCAGTCAATGGCAACCAAATTACCCGAAGTACGCCCGCACATCACGCCAATATTTGAACGTTCAAATAATTCGATAAAACTATTATCGAAGTACAGACGAGAAGCGTAAACCTTTTGCATCCTCACGCGGTAGGGATGTTTCGTGACGTTGCCTTTTTCGTCCGCTCGGAGAATCCAGTCTCGCGCCGTAGGGAGGGGGAATACATTGAATCCCCGTTCGTAAAGGTCTTGCGCCGTTGCCTGAAATTCACTTAACGCAACGTGTAAGGATGTTACTTGTAAATCCTGCTTGGTATCTAGCGTCATCATTTCGCCCCTGCCTTTTTTGTCTGTTGTTTCATCCATGCGGGCGCGTGCTTTTTGCACAAGTGATACTCTCCGCCCTGCGCGTGATACTTCGTCAAGTTGCGCCGACTGCCACACTTCCAGCAAATAGGCTTGTACGTGATTTTCTTTTTGCTTTTCATCTTCTTGAATGGCGGCTGATATTCAAGCCACAAGGAAAGAGGAAAGTCATAGGCGATTTTCTTTTTGCTGTTCATAACATCCCCTTGAAAAGCAATTGTCGAGGCGAGACACGCGCCGCGCCGCGCGGATTGCGTACTCGTTGACCGTTACCTGCCTTGCGCCTGACTTCACCGCGCTTCGCCGCATGGCTGGTTATTTCCAGCGTTTCCGTGAGTGACCATCGCTCCAAACACAGTCCCCGCTGTGCCTCGAATCCTCCGCGCTGTACGTCAAACGAAAAGCGTTTGAAGTGTTCGACGGTTGACGAATAGACGCGCCCGCTCTCTGTGTCGGCTACCTGAATCTCACGCGCTCCGCATTGCTCCGCCTGCCTCAGACTGTCAACCGATAGACAGATTGCGGGCGGAGTGCGGAGGATATGCCGACTGCCTTTAATGGACTTGTGGAATACGCCGCTTGAAACATCCCCCACATAGCGATTTGATACGATGATTTTTGTTATACTTGTCATG
>JAKQEE010000275.1 GCA_029558635.1 Pseudomonadota bacterium
AGCGGCGCACTTCGCTACCGACAGGGCGGCACTAATTTTGTGTTTGATGTAGTTACACGCAATTGGGTACGCATCAGGCGGTATGACGGCAGCAGCACACAAACGGCAGACCAAAGCATTGTCGTAGATTTGTTCTTTGACGCGGCGGCAAAGCGCTGGATTGACGCCTCCGGTCGGTACATCCTTCGCAAGAAAGACGCACAAATTCAATCACGAAACAAGAAATGAATATGAAAAAAGGAATCACCATCGGCGCGATCATCGTAATGCTCGGCGCCCTCATCGCTTTCTTTGTCGGCGGTTTTCAGTCCGGCAAGGGCGAGGTAACGCCCGAACAATTGCCCGTATCACTTGAGCCGATGACCTATGGCGCACAGGCCGAAGCAGAGGCCGTTTGGCCGGTCTGGTCTTTGCAGGTTGTTTGGCGTCGGCAGAGCGCTGTTTACCGTGACAACGTGGGGCCGTTCCTGTATCAACTACAACTGAAAACACGCCCAACGCTGGCCGACGTGGAAAAGCTGATACCTGCTCCGGCACTGGGCGAAGGAATATACAAGCCCGTCCTGCTGCTTAATGTTGTGCAGGTAGGCCAACAGGCACCAATTGAAACGCCTGAAAAAGACGCACAATGAAAAGATTAGTAGATAGTTGCTTTGTCCTAATGCTGGCGGCGGTATTCCCGTCGCTGGCCTTTTCACAGTCACTGCAACCTATTCCCATCGAATTCGATGGAATTAAAGAGTACGGCTACACACTTGAAAGGGCACTACTGAAAGGCACGGGCGTTTTTCTTTCCGGGGCGCTCGACGGAGTATCTGAGACGCTTGTTTGGCACTACCCGCAATTTCAGGCGGCGCACCCCGGCGCGAATCCGGGATACTGGAATCCATACGAAAGTTGGACGAACAAGTATCGAAACGGAGACCCGGCACAGGGTGCGAAGTTTCCAGGCAGTACAACATACCTCGCATGGACAACAGACGGCTATCACCTGACACGGACAGGGAGCCGCTTTTTTCTTTTCGGGGCAATCACCATCAGCGTATTTGAGAAGCGGCGCAAGTGGTGGACGTACCCTGCGGAGTTTGTAGCGGGAGGCTTGGTTCGTTCGGCGGGTTTTCATGCGACATATAGCCTACTTTACAGGTAGGCAGCACACACACACTGCATTTTTACACAGCCTCACTCCCCCTTAAAAGGCATACATACTATGAGCATTATGCAGCACATTCTAATCGGAACCCTTCTAACGCTTGCGAACATCGGCGCTATTGCCTATGTCGTGCTTCGCTATGTCCCTCGAAAGATGCGGACGTTTTCGGAGCGGCTGGAACGTTGGAGAGAAATAGAAGCCGCCTGCAATGCCCTCATTGCGGGGAGTACGGTAGAACGGGCGCTGGTCTTGAAGTTAACGAACGGCGGCGGGGAGCCTACCGTAGGCACTACCTATTACGCTACGGCGATGGTATCGGCAACGGAAAACGTGAGGAACCACAAGGCAACGGACTACACGCGGCTGGAGGTGGATGACGCCTATGTAGCTATGGTGGTGGGCCTGAAAAAGGCGCGGCGTATGATGCTGTTGGTTGAAACGATGCCGCATTCCCTTTTGCGGGACATATACAACAGCGAGCATATCAAATTTGCAGAGGTGCATTATCTGTGCAGCACGCAGGATGCAACGTACTATTGCAGCTTTGCTACCTACTCCGAGGTGCATTTGCAGCCGTCTTGGGGTTTGATGTTGCGCACTGTTTCGGACATAAAGGGGATGCTGCGGCGGGCATATCCGGGGGCAAAATAAAAAGCCCCTGCGTAAATTCGGAAATGCAGGGGCTACGACCTAAAACCAAATGTAGTCTCATGAAAAAAAACCTCGCAGGAGGAACCGGATTCGAACCGACACTTGCGGGCTGTGAGCCCGCTGAACTACCATTACAACACCCTCCCGGAAAATCCGGCAGCCCTTCGGCTACCGGGAACATCATGTAAAAACCTCCAAAAATGATACGGCGAAGATAAAGTTTTTCGGCGTATCAAGACGGATTTTTATAAGTCGTGGCTTAACACCCACCCGCACAAGTCTATCATTCTATCGCGCTCAGCGCGATTGGAATAATGATAGTCGGCCAATACTCTGCGGCCTACTTGGTGGGCGTTTATTTCAGCCTGAGTGACTGAAACTTCAGGCCATTCGATTTCCCAAGTTCCAAACTCATTGAGCATGGCTTGGTATTTCGCTGTTTTGCTGCCGCAAAGCTGGGCGCGGAGGTCGTTCTTGTCCGATCCAAGGAAGCCGCCCTTGCGTGGGCTTCCTTGAAATTTGAAGTCTATGTAGATGCGGGTTATCCCACTTTTTCCAACCCAAAGGTTGGCGGAGAAACCAGCCTCGGTGATTTTTTTTATCGCTTCTTGAGCTTGAATTTTCATCTTTGAAGTTTTTAATTGTTTCTGATTACCCTACAAAGATACAATCATTTCAACCATTTGTCAAGTTTTTTTAACACTTTTTTTAAAGTTTTTTTCACTTTGTTTTTAACTCACACAAAATCAAATAATTATGAAACGAATTATTTTTGCCATTGCCCTACTTTTGCCCCTGCTGGCAATCGGGCAGCGCTCTGTTTTCCTGCCTCCTCCTTCCGAGGTAGCGCCGGAATACCGGAAAGAGTACCGCAACAACCTTCGGGAATTTGCAACGCGGTACGATGAACTGAAGGCCGCCGGGTACGACATTATCCTTGACGACCTGAGTAGCGTACCTGTTGCCGTAGCCCTGCCGGGCATTTCGGCTCAAACCAATTGGGGCAAGGACTTGCTACTGCCTGCCGACTTGCAAGTGCGCATTCTGAATGAATGCACCAACAAGGTAGTAGTTAAGATTACCGACACCGCCGGCAAGCTGACGCACGCCGACCTGCAAGAGGGGCAGGTGCCGGGAAGCTCGTACACGGGGGAACCCCTACCGGACGACGGTAACGGACACGGTACGCATTGCGCGGGCATCATTGCCGGGAAGGATATAGGGCTTGCCTACGGCCTTGTTAAGAAGGGCCTGCTAACCTTCAAGCCGGTCAAGGTACTTACCAACGCCGGGGGCGGTTCATTCACTTGGGTAGCACAGGCATACGCAGCGGAACGTGCGGACGACGTGGCGCTACGGGCGCAAGGGGTAGCGGTGATCTATTCCGGCAGCTTCGGAGGCGGCACGGCTATTATTCCGGCAGTAGAAACAGAATTGCAAAAGAGCGTTCAGGCCGGGGCGTATTTCATTTTTGCGGCGGGCAACACCGGCGGGCCTGTCAACTACCCGGCTATGTCGCCTTATGCAATCGCTACCGCTTCGCTCGATCAGTCTATTGTCGCGTCATCCTACAGTAGCCGGGGGCCGGAGGTGCTGGCCGGAATGCCGGGACGCAATATTAATTCGACGTACAAAGATGGAACCTACGCGGTTTTGTCCGGTACGTCTATGGCGACGCCGTTTCTTTCCGCTGCCGCTGCGATTGCCCTCTCAAAGTGGGGTATTGCCCTATTGCCTACACAAGAGGCGCTACGGGCGTATTTGTCCAAAATCGCGACTGACATACCACCAAGCGGGAAAGACGACGCTACGGGCTTCGGGATTGCCTACATACGCAGCATATTGGACACGCAGCCAGTAGGCACACCGCCTCCACCTCCACCTCCTCCTCCCGTTGATCCTGCGCCCTCTATTCAGGTGCAGACGACGGTAGATGATGGCTTTGTAATTCGGTATCGCTTTGTAGGCGATCAAAAAGATCGTATATTGCAGATCAAAGAGATAACGATGTTCACATCAGCAACAACGGCAGAAAGCAGCATAGAGCAGGCGCGGGCGTATTGCAGGGAGTATTTTCCCTCTCATCAGATCGTAGAAATACCCGTGAAAGACGGGCTTGATGGCGCCGCATTTTGGGCGGGGCAGTTCTTCGAGTATTGGGGAAAGAACAACAATAAACCGTTA
>JAKQEE010000277.1 GCA_029558635.1 Pseudomonadota bacterium
CACCTGCCTCAGCCGCGGTTCGCCTTTCACATACGCGATCCGCTCCACCGGCTGGTCTATGCCCGGCCCGTTCACAACGGCATGGATCACCTCGTTGCTCCCGTTCAGCTCCAGCACCACGTTCGGCCCGTCGTAGATGTACCGGGCATGCAGGCAGTCGTTCAGGCTCTGGCTGATCCGGTTTCCATCGCCATCAAACGCATAGGTGAACACCTGCCCGTTGGTATCGGCAAGCGAGGTCATCTGCGAGCGGAAGCTGTACCCGAAGCTTCGGCTGTTCCCGTTAACCGCATGGTTGGTCGGGCGGCCCACATTATTACAGGCATCAAAGGTTGTTTTATCGATCCCCGTCATCATCATTTCCAGCAACCTTTTTTGTTACAATGTACGGGCTGACCCTTTTCCTTCGAGTCCTCCGCCTTTTGTCCTCTTCGATTTGATTTAGCGTCCGTCTATAATCCTCAATTCTCAGAAATGGCCATGCATCAATGTCGCCTGCCGATTTGAAATGTGCCCACTGTGCCGCCGCCCGCCGTTTACCTAAACCGAGAATTCTTTCAATTAATGCGCGGTTTTCTGTCTCGAAAGAATACTTCGGCCACTCATATTCCAGATCTGATGTTAAGAACGCGATGCACCTTTCTATGAGCGCGATAATATCTGGTCCAAAAACATTCCGCACGAGTATCTTTTCTGGACTCTCGTCATAATAAAACCACAGTTGTTCGCTGATTGCCTTTAGCGAATAATCGGGACTCCCATCTGGCCAATTATCTTCAAGACAATAATTGGTTATTCCCTCAGTAAAAATTTTAACGAGCAATTGAATTGCTTTTTCTCTAGCAACCCGATCAATCATGTTTACGACCTAAATAATAAATACCATACGCAAGTTCACAAGCATCATTCCGAACTCGATGTATGCTTGAGGTTAATCTGCCTTACAAATCACAATCTTTTGGATCAGCATCTCCATCATTGCCGCTGGACGGGCATTCGTCAGGACAGCCAGAGAAACAGCCCGCAAAAGTGCTCAAGCAATTCACATGCAACCCGACCATCCCCACACCCACGCTGATTACCGCAACGTCGCCAACTGAAGCCCTACCGACGCCTCTGCCCGCACGACCGAAACACTTGCGAGTCCAACTAGTATAATCGCCACTTCTGGAACCGCCGCCCAGTAGTCGTCCTTTGCCGGGTATTATCGCGGTCTTGTTCAAACCCTGCAATGCAGCACCAATTGTTCCTCCTCCTAATCCGAAGTAAACGATATTTGCAGCACTATAACAATCAGCCAGCTCTTGTGCGCATTGATTAACACAGTCGGAATTTTTTGCCAAACCAAGAGGATCCATAGAGCTCATCGGATCATTCCCCACATACCCATACCGATTGGGCCCATCCACGAACCCTAGAGGGTCTTCGGAAGTGAACCGGCCGGTGTTCGGGTCCATCACCCGCCAGCGGTAGTAGTAAAGCCCCTCGCTGTCACCCAGCGCCTCTCGCCCCGTGTACGTCCAGCGGTTCATCACCAGTTCCCCCGTCTCAGACCGGATGCGCCCGAACGCGTCGTAGGCA
>JAKQEE010000300.1 GCA_029558635.1 Pseudomonadota bacterium
ATACGGAGTTTTCATTTTTTACCGGTGTTTTCTCACTTTTTCGTTCGGTGTTTCTTCACATTTCTTTTCGGCGTTTTCTCACTCTTTTCACCGGCGTTTTCCTTATTTTACCACCGGTGTTGACAGAATGTCTTCGGTAACGGTTTTGTGGGGGTGAATAAACATTCACCCGCGGGTTCGAATATCTATCGAAAAAGTGTCTATCAAGTTATGGGGCGCAGTTAACAAAATTCCCCTCTACGGAAGGGTGGCCTCAGGCCGGGGTGGTCATGACATACCCCATTATTGTACCCACACCCTTCAAAATCTTAACGAATTGATGTGTTATAATCCGGTAAACACAACCAAGCGGGTGAAAGCGATGTTCACGATGCCGGAAACGATCACGTATGCTTTGCCGGAACAAATCGGTGACTATGGACTCTTCGTCGGGCGAAAGAAGGAGTTCGACTACTTCTTGGGCGATTGGTATTACTACCTGCAAAACAACATGGCGCAAAGCCAGGCGATCGTCGCGCGAAGGAAAAAAGGGAAGACGGCGTTTCTGCAGCGGTTGTTCAATACGTTATGGAGCGCCCCGGAAAGCGGAATCATACCCTTTTATTACAGCATCAAAGATATGGATATGACCCTCGCGGAGTTCTCGAAATCTTTCTTTGCCACGTTTGCGAATCATTATCTGTCTTACGTCAATCGAAATCGGGAACTGGTTTCTTATCCGAAGAGTTTCGAAGGGTTGCTCGAAAAAATGGAGGATAAACACCTGAGGGAAGCGTATGAATCGATCAAATCCTCCGAAAAAAACAATAACTGGGGGCTGATGTGGGAAGCGGCGAGTCGAGCGCCTTTCGGGATAGCTTTCGCAAAAGGGGTCAAAATCGTTCAAATCCTGGACGAATTCCAAAACATCAACGCCTACGTCTGCGACCGACGGGGCGAGAAGATCGACACGATGAGCGGAACCTACCTCGATCTGGCGGAAAAGAAAGAAGCGCCGTTGATTATCTCCGGAAGCGAAGTGCATGGATTGATCAACATCATCCGGCACTTGACCGGTCGATTCGCGGAATACGCCTTGGGGAACCTGCCGGAAGACGAGGCAAAAGAAGCGATCCGACGCTACGCGAACGCCGCGCGAACGGCGATGAACGAACCCTCGGTAGAAAAGATATGGAACCTGACACAAGGAGACCCGCTGTACATCAAAGCGTTGTTTACCACCCGGTACAACGAAACAAAGGACTACACGAACGAAGACAACATCATCGCCACGTATACGGAAGAGATCACGCGCGGAGAGATCTACAAGACCTGGATCGAATACATCGCGAAGGTCTTCTACGAAGTGAACGAAAAGAACGCGAAACGGCT
>JAKQEE010000301.1 GCA_029558635.1 Pseudomonadota bacterium
CCGTTATCTTGATGATTTGCTGGATATGGACCGAGCTTTGAAATCTTCGGCTGTTGAGCCGCAGATGCTCTTGGAGAGATTCCTAATCAAAGCTTGCCAACAATAGACGTGAGAATCATGCTTTTCACAACAAAAGCCGGCACTGCGAAAGCGCCGGCTTTTGTTGTGAAACCATTGGTATCCAGCTAAAATTTGTAAGGCGATGAACCCAATAAACAATTAGGAACCACATCATCCTCTAGTGCCTGCAGGCGGAAAACTTTTTCTGTTCGGTTTTCCGTACCTCTCACTTTGGTGGTTGCGCGCAGCCTGACCATTGTCCAAATGGCACTTTTCTTGGGATAGTTGAGCTTGAATGGTGCAAAACCGGCCTCATCAGTGACTACTTTTGAAAGTGAAGTGCTGACAACCGAGTTTGCCGGATCAAGTTCCCCATTCGTTGTGCCAGGTGTTGTTGCGAGAGCTCCTGTTGCATAGTAGCTCCGATTGCCATCTTCTCCCGGCTCCAAAAACATGTTTTCATTCACATCTTCATTCCAAAAAGTTCCCTCATTGATACCGTTATCACTATCGAATGCGCATGCTGTGCCTGTGCTCCACGCAATAGGCCAAACGCTTAAACTGACTTCCGCTCCCGGCACTCCGGCCCCTGCGGAATCCGCAACAGAAACTGTTATGGGCAATGAATAGACTGTATCGTTATAGAGAGTGCCAATCTTGGTTCCATCGCTAAAAGCGATAGAGCCGGCCACACCACCGATGACAATTTTTGCGTCGTTTCCGGCAGTGTTTATATTCGTGCCGACAACAGTTGCTCGTATTTGTATTCCGTCTGATGTGGAGGAAGTTGAACCGGCTGTGAAGGTTGTTCTGGCCTCCCCGATACTTAAACCGTTGTTTGTGTCGCTTGCCGTTGTGACGATAACGGGGGAGACTGTTTCTGTGCCTTGCGGATTGATAATCGTAAACATTACAGCACTACCGCCAATGAGATTATTGTCTATATCTCTAACGGTGGCCGTCAGCGTGGAAGACCCTGTGGTGGAGCCGACGCTGACCGGCACGTTGGCCGGCAAGGCTGTTATAGTAATTTTAGCGGGATCAGCTCCTGATGACATGGCGACGGTTCTGGAATCCTTGTTGTTTAGATCATCATAAACCGCAACACTGGAAATACCAGCGACAGTCGTCTTAAGCGTGGCTGTTGCCTTTTTCGTTACGGCATCGGGAGTTACGACTCTGCTGCTGGCCCCGTTTTCCCATGTTCCAATGGAGGATACAAACGTAACGGACGTGGCTGTTGGCGCGTTAACGCGAATCTCTAGGGTATCTTTAATTTTCATGGCGGTCATAGCATTATTTGCTATAATAACACCGTTTAGCTTTTGCTGATCAATGGCAAAATTTCCACCTGGATTGGTAACCGTGATATTAATAGTGGCGGTTGCGCCGAGAGCGCTAGCCGTAAGGTTGACAACCCCGGCTGTTTTTCCCTGAATAGTGGCCTTGAAAGTCCCTGTTTCATCAGTTTTGTCAGTGGTCTGAGCAATGGTTACGTTTCCGGCTCCGGCTTGGGTCAGGGTGACCTCCGCGTTCGGCACAACATTATTTCCGGCATCTTTGGTGACGATGGTCAAGATGACGTTGGTGGCTCCGTCAATTGGAATCGATGTCGCCGATGGCTCCAGCGTCACGGTTGACCCCTCGATTTTAATGGGAATCTGGGCAGTTACAGTTCCCGCTGTTGCGGTTATCCATGCGGTCCGGTTTATTGGTTTTCCCGGTGAGGAAAATGTTACTGTCGCCGGTGTGGTGGTATTAGTCGTAACATTTTCCGCGGAAATGACGCCGGTATTGGTGCTCATGGTGACCTTGATGCCGTTTAACGCCGCATTCTTGTCATTGATGGCCATCACAGTGATGGTTGTAGCGGTGGAGCCGTCGGATTTAACCGTTGTTGAAGATGCGTTCAGTCGAATGGCGGCCGCGGTTTCGTCTGTCGGGGGAGTCGTTTTCGAGTCCGCTCCGGTTCCGCATCCCCAAAGAAATGTAAGGATGAAAGCAGAAAAGATGAAGGTTAAAATTGCATGGTACTTTAGAGTTGTCTTGCCG
>JAKQEE010000307.1 GCA_029558635.1 Pseudomonadota bacterium
TCGGGGTACTTGGGTCGGATGGGCTTAGACCCGCCCACGACAATCGCTTTCAGCTTCTTTGAGCCCATGACTGCCCCAACGCCTGATCGCGCGGCGATCCTGCCTTTATCGTGGCAGATCCCCGATATCAGGGACAGGCTCTCTCCGCCCGTTCCGATGCACGCGACGGCTGGCTTTCTGCCGCCGGAATAAGAGGCGATCAACCGTTCTTCGGCCTCGATGGCGTCCAACCCCCATAAATGATCGGCGTCTTCTATCGAAGCGGCGCCATTCTTAACATATACGTACACGGGCTGTTTCGCTTTTCCTTTTACAAAGATCGCATCGTAACCGCATCGTTTCAGGGCAGGCGCGAAGTAGCCTCCGCAATTGGCGTCTCCCCAGCCGCCGGTCAGGGGAGATTTGCACACGGCCAACCATCTTCCGGCGAAGAGGGCCCCGGTGCCTGTCAGCAAACCGGAGACGAAACCTAAGATGTTTTCGGGACCCAGCGGGTCGCAATTTTCCGGTATCTCTTTGGTGAGGTAATAGGCGGCCAAACCGATTCCCGAAAGATATTTTTCATATACGGTGAACGGGACGGTCTCTTCAGTTACTGAACAATGGGTCAAGTCGACCCATAAAATTTTACCTGTGAATCCCATCAGAAAACCCTCCTCGGGAGAACATGCAATGGCCGGCTGAGAATAGGAAAAGCCCTTTCCTTTGCCTTATACTGCGTAGCGATCGAGTGCGTATACCGTTACGCTCAATCTCTATGGATTTGTTCGTAAACGTGTTAAGATAGAGGATAGATCGGACATTATACCACAATACGCTTCCGCTTACCGGAAGACGGAAACGCTGATAAGCATCGAAATACCGAAGGGAGAATGCTATGAACGATTGGGTGCATTTGACAGACCGTGTTGCTCTATTAACACCTTCCGTCGAGACAGATCGGCCCGGATTGGGTTATATCAGAGGATCCAAAGCTTCTGCAGCTGTTGACGGGGGCAACTCCGTGAAACATACGCGGCTCTTCTTAGAACATCTCCAGAAAGAAAAATTCCCCGTTCCGACGTTTACGTTCTTAACACATTGGCATTGGGACCATATTTTCGGCCTCGGCGTGATGGACAATTGGATCGTGGCTTCCGAAGAAACCAAAAGGTACATGTTACCTTTACAAGATCAGGATTTGGAAAAAGAAATCATGGAAAGCGATTACCAACTCAAGAACGAATTCGTCGACGCATTTGACGTTGCGTTGCGCATGCCGTCGATCACCTACAAAGAACGCTGCGTGTTCGATCTTGGGGGCTTGACGGTTCTTACTCAGTTGGTAGAGTCGGATCATACAACGGATTGCTCCGTGGTCTTCATACCGGAAGAGAAGATACTGTTTATCGGGGATTGTCTTTACTGCGGCTCGGAACGCGGTCAGTATTACCTGGATCGTCTGAGG
>JAKQEE010000351.1 GCA_029558635.1 Pseudomonadota bacterium
GTTCATCCCGGTAGGCTTTAATCGCGTCTTTCAATATCTCAGAGAAACGTTTGTAAAATACCGGATCCTGCTCCATGCGCTCATAGATGGTTTTCTGGGTGCGGTGGGCAATCGTATCTGCTTTGGCAGCATCCGAATGCAGCTTTTCTACTTCATCAGCGAAAGCCTTCTGATCAAAAATGTTCACCAGCGAAGTGATTTGCTCTACGTCACCTGTACCAACATGGGTGTCCAGTAGTTTCTGGATGCGCGGTTCGTATTGCGAAAAATCGACCACCTCGGCGTAACGCCGCTGAACAGATGCTTTTAATTTGGAGAAGAATTTCAAATCGCTCCGGTATTGTTCGACCTTCTCCGCCGGAGTTTCTTCCAGGAATTTAACACTCGATAAGGCAATCGATAATGTCTTTGAGTATTTTGAAAGTCTTTCATAAAACTTTTCACGCAAGGCCTCATCTGCCAGCAGGATTTCATACGCTTCCGCGTCGCGGCGATTCTTGACCTCTTTGAAAGTATCCCAAAGCACGGAATGGGCTTGCGCCAACTGAGAGACGGGCTCGCTGATATCGGTCAGAATGCCAACCAGATCTTCCTTATCAAATTCAGGTAGCGAGTTATACAGATCGAGTGCATGGCTTAAATTCTCCAGGACACCGTAATAATCCAGGATGTAGCCGAAATCTTTGCCTTCGTACAGGCGATTGACCCGCGCAATGGCCTGTAAAAGGGTGTGATCCTTGAGTTTGCGGGTCAAATAAAGTACCGTGTCGCGGGGCGCATCAAATCCGGTGAGCAGCTTATCCACCACAATGATAATTTCGGGCGTTTCCCCGTTCTTGAACGCGTTGATGATTTGTTTGTTGTATTCGCGTTCGCTGCCATACTTTTCCATCATCCCTTTCCAGAACCGCTGGACAGCCAGAACGTTTTCCTGATACAGGTCTTCCTCGCCTTCGCGCTCGTCTGGGGGTGAAATCAACACTTCTGAGGTCACCATGCCAAACTCATCCAGGAATTGCTTATATAAGAGGGCAGTGGCTTTATCGGTCGCAACCAACTGACCCTTAAATCCTGTGCCTTGCCAGTTGTCGCGATAATGAACGCTGATATCCCAGGCGATGCGCTGAACTTTTTGCGCAGCTTTGTTGAGCTGGTCTGTGGTGGAATATTTGCCTTTCAAATCCGCTATTTGCGGCTGAGTCAAATCCTGAGTGATGCGTTCAAACCAGGTGTCAATTGCTTTCGAATCCACGTTTTGATCGACATGCCGGCCTTCATACAGTAAAGGCACTACGTTTTTATCTTCCACCGCGCGAGTGATGGTATAGGTATCGATCAGGCCGCCAAACTGCCGGACGGTATCGTGATCTTTTTTCATCACCGGTGTACCGGTAAAGCCGATGTAACAGGCCTCGGGGAGCGCCTGGCGCATGCGCGCATGCATGGCGCCGTATTGGGTGCGGTGGCCTTCATCCACCAGCACAAAGATATTGGGGTTGTCGTTACGCGCGTTTTGACGCCCAACCGCGGCATCGAATTTGTCAATCACGGTGGTGATGATGCGCTGCTTGTTTTCGCGCAGCATTTCCGCCAGGTCTTTGCCGGTGCGAGCCTGTTCCACTTCTTTACCGCAGGCGTGGAACGTTTTGTAGATCTGATCGTCTAGATCCACCCGGTCGGTGACCAGCACGATTTTGTGATCCGGAATATCAGGCCGCAGTGCTATGGCTTTCGCCAGGAAGACCATGGTGAGCGATTTGCCGCTGCCCTGGGTATGCCAGACCACACCGCCGGATCGTCTGCCTTCCGAATCGCGCTCATAGATGCGACGCATGATCTTCTTAACGCAGAAGTATTGCTGATAGCGGGCTACTTTTTTTTCACCGGCATCAAAGAGGGTAAAGCCGTATGCCAGTTCGAGCAGCCTTTCCGGCTGGCAAAGCGAGTAGATGGCTCGATCCTGCGCGGTGACAACGCGCGGCAGGTTCAGGCTGTTGACCGCTTCCATGCGGTGTTTGCCCGGAAAGACGTCGTACAGTGCCTGAATCTGGCTGCGGCTCAATGGCTGATCCACAGTGGCTTTAACGTTCTTTTCGAACGCTTCGCTCTCCTCTTTCCAAACGCTCCAGAACTTGGCCGGGGTACCGACTGTGGCATATTTGGCTTCATTGCCTGAGATGGCCAGCAGCAATTGGGTATATTGAAACAAGGCTGGGATTTCATCTTCTTTCTGATTGCGAATCTGTTGTGAGATCGCCTGGGTAATGGGATCTTTAAGGTCGGGCGATTTGCATTCGATCACGCCAAAGGGAATGCCGTTGACGAACAGAACCAGGTCTGGCCGGCGCGTTTCGTGACTGCCGCGGCGTTCGACGGCGAATTCCTCCGCCACATGAAAAACATTCTTCTCGGGATGCTCCCAATCAATGTAGCGCAGGCTAAAGCTCTTGAGATTCCCATTCACGGATTGCGGCAGGCTTTTGCCCAGGCTGAGCAGGTCGAAAATGCTTTCGTTGGTGCGCAGCAAACCGATGGAGAGAGTCTCTTTGAGCACCTGCACGGCGGTGTGAATGTTGGCCTCGGAAAACGGGTAGCGTTGACCGTGGTATTGGATTTCATTGTTTCTGGCCAGCCAGTCGAGCAGAACACTTTCCAGCAAGACGGCATCGGCCCGCCCGCCACGCAGCGCCAACGCCTCACGCGGGGAGAGGTAAATATAGCCCAGGTTTTGCAGCAGGTGCAGCGCCGGTAGCTGGGAGCGGGTGAGTTCTGAAAATTCAAGGGATGCTTGATCAATCACGGTTTCCTTCTTCTTTTGCAGTGGCATACAAGTTAAATAAAAATACGTGGACAATGACCAATCGATCAGGATCTTCTGAGGATCGAAATGTCATCTGCCATTCACCATAATTTTGCGCTTTCATGTCCCTTACAAAGTTCGGGTGTTGATTTAACATTTCAGGTATTTTTTCCTGGATTTTCGTAAAACCAGACACATCTTTATTGAAAACAATCAAAGATGCTTTACTGTCTCTCCAAGTCAAATAACCGAGTAATTGATCAATAGCTTCTAAAAGTTTCTGCTCACCTTTCCAAAGTTTACATTCCCCGACAAAGGCAGCTCGATTTTCAAACTCGATGCAAATATCTGTTTTCCCCTTTTTTCTGAATGCCTCGCCGTTTGCTAATCCATGA
>JAKQEE010000435.1 GCA_029558635.1 Pseudomonadota bacterium
CCTGCCAACTGGTTGACGTACCCGCCCTGATTGACGCCATAAACCTGGTCGCCGCCACCGGCCGTTTCGAACCCCGCTTGTGCTACCTGAGGCAGGGATTAAAAGAAAATAAGGCCTACAGAGAGGCCTTTGAGGCCGTCCGACAAGCAACACCATGCACAGTTTATTGTTCCGATTGGTGGTGGGAGGAAGAAAATCCCCTTCCGAATTCAGATGGACTCTGTACTGAAGCTATTTATCACGCCTGCATGAACAATAGCAATCGGTATCAGGCTTGGAATTACCTGTTCCGCCTGTCCTATCTTATGAATTACCATGCACCGGCTCTGAATCATACGATAGTGTAAGATACTTTCTGTAAAATTGACTGGACAAAGGCGGTCATCATTTGGTTCACTTTTGGTGAAGAAAAAGAACGGTCCAATGGGCCTAACCAAAAGGAGAGCAAATGATGACCCGTAAACAGTGTGCCGGATTTTTGGAACAGATTCAAGAAAATGGCGGTTCGGACGTGATGTTGGAGATGCTTCGGCTGATGATTCAGACGGTACTTGAGGAAGGCATAACGCGCTATATAGGTGTTCAGCCTTATGAACGCGGCGTTACACGCCGTGGTCACCGCAACGGCTACAAGCCTCGTACGGTGAAAACGCGTCTTGGGGAGTTGTCGCTTAGTGTACCTCAGGCGCGTGGAGTTGAGCCTTTTGAGCCGTATCCTCTTGTGAAGTGGCAGCGCAGTGAACGCGCGCTTCTTGTGGCGTGCGCGGAGATGTATTTCCAAGGGGTTTCGACACGCAAGGTCAGCCGTGTATTGGAGGAGATGGGCGGCTTTGAATTGTCTGCCTCTACGGTGTCGCGGGTTGCCACAGAGTTGGATGAGCGGCTTTCAGAGTTTCGCAACCGCCGTCTTGATGGTCACGTCTGGCCTTTTTTGATGGTGGATGCCTGTTACATCAAGGTTCGTCATCACGGTTCTATAAAGAGCCGTTCGGTGCTTGTTGTGGCGGGTATCAATGACACGGGCCGCCGTGAACTTTTAACCTGGCGCGTGGGGGATGTGGAGTCTGAAGCGACTTGGGGCGAGGTATTTGCAGAGTTGCGTCAACGCGGCATTCAAGGGGTTCAGTGGGTTGTTAGCGACGGGCATGCCGGGATTCAGGCGGCAGCAACCCATTATTTTTGCGATGCGGCCTGGCAGCGTTGCTGGACGCACTTTATTCGTAACTTGTTGGCCAAGGTGTCGCATAAGGACAAGGCGGTTTTAGGTCGGGAACTTTGCGCCGCCCGAAAAATTGAGGATATAAAGATTTGCCTTGCCGAGGCGGAACGGATTGCGCAGCATTGGGAACAACGGTATGAAAAGGCTGCCAAACAGATACGCGAACAGTTTGAACAGACCCTTGCCGTTCACGGGCTTGCCAAGACACAACGCCGTCGTGTCTATACCACGAACATGCTTGAACGGATTATGCGTGAGATCAAGCGCCGCACACGTGTAATCGGTATATTTCCCAATGAGGCGTCATGTGACCGTCTTGTTGGGGCACATCTAATGGAAATAGACGAATCTTGGCAGTGCGAGAAGGCTTGTTATCTTACCATTGATGAAACATTGGTTAACCCGGCAAGAATTCAGAAGAGAATTGTTGCATAGTAATACAGCACAGAATTTCTCCCCCCTAGGGGGGAGGCTTCCTGAATAGAAGAACCAGTTAAGACAGTTGAACCAAGAACAAGAAAGCGTTCACCAAAAGAACCATTTTACAGAAACTTCTTGACACAGGCAATCATACCTTGTTAAAACTTTTCAGATACGCTTATGGCGGTGTAAAATAACGCTGAGTTATTAGGGTTCCGGATAATACACTTATCAATGGACAGGAATACTATGACGCAAGCCGCACCTGAATTGACTGTTATCGCCACGTGTTACAACGAAGAAGAAACCATCGGTGAGTTTCATCAGCGGTTAAGTAAAACCCTTCGTGAAACAGGCCGCACCCATGAAATCATCTATGTGA
>JAKQEE010000354.1 GCA_029558635.1 Pseudomonadota bacterium
GGCCGTGAAGCTCCGCGACATAGAAGAGCAGTGAAAAGACGACCTGGTCGGGATTCAGCGTGTACAAGGCCCGGTAAACCATGTAATACAGCGCCACGCCGGCTGTGATCAATATGAGAACTCGTCTCAATATGCAAATCCTTTAATTACAGGCTGGAGACACATCCGCGCGCGGAATATGCGCGACAAATGAGAATGTACCGTTTGCCGGCGGCAAACACAAGATTATTCGAAATTCAATAATCGTTTCCCTTGTTTTCCCAATTACAGACGGAAACGCCGTTTCCATTCAAACATCCTTAATCTTTGTTGTTACCCGACATTGAACCATGCCTATTTCTTAAGCCATCCGAAGTCGGCGGCCGCGCATGCGCAAAAGCACGGCAACCTCTTTTGTCGCGCCAGGCTGAAAGCCTGTAAGAAATCAGCCCAAGGCAGCGCCCTGGGGTCGACGGCCTGAATAAAAATAACCGGCAGGCTGTAAGCCTGCGAGCCCTGTTCTTGCAGCCCTTCAGTCTACTGGCCTTATGGTCTAACCACGATAATCGTTTGGTATCCCCTCAGTTACGGGGGGCTCCCGGCCAGCTTGCCTGGCCGGAGCCGAAAATTTCTGCGTCCTGCGACACAAGGTCGCAGGGACGCTGAAAACAAGCCCCGCCGTAACTGAGAAGCTGTGAAAAAATTTCATTTAAAGCTTGACATTACTAGCTATATAGCTAGTATAGCCGCCGAAACGCAACAAAAACAGGGAGAAAGCAATGGGATATGAATCGAAAGTGCAGGTGATTCGGCGCGGCGGAAAGAATCGGCAATACTATCTGATATGCCCCGCGCCATTAGCCGGAGCAATGGAACTTGAAAAAGGCGAACGGATCGAATGGGTGGTACAGGACCGATCCACATTAATTGTAAGACGTATTCAAAGCCGTGCGAAGGGAAAGGCGGCGAAAAATGGATAAACAAAACACGGAGTTGGTTTTGCTTGAGGATGCAACGGAACCCAAGACTGGCGGAACGAAAAGACGCCGTCCGGAGATCCGCGGCCAGCCACGCGTGAAAACCGCTGATCGCCAGCAAATGGTCTTGCGGGCAGTGGATGTGGAAGAGCTTGTGGCGGAGGATCACCCCGTGCGCGCGGTCTGGGAGTTTGTCGGGCGGTTGGATTTGAGCCGTTTTTATGAGCCGATTGAGGCCACAGAGGGTGTGGCTGGTCGCGCGGCGTGGGACCCGCGTTTGTTGATCAGCCTGTGGCTTTGGGCGTACAGCCAGAGCATCGGCTCTGCTCGGGAAATAGCCAGGCGTTGTGGATATGATCCGGCGTTTCAGTGGCTGGCAGGGCTGGAGGCGATCAATTATCACAGCCTGTCGGATTTTCGTGTCGGATATGCTGAAGCGCTGGATGAACTGTTTGTGCAGTCGCTGGGATTGCTGAGCGCTGAAGGGTTGATTACCTTGGAGCGAGTTATGCATGATGGAACAAAAATCAAAGCCTGTGCCGGGGCAGATAGTTTTCGGCGTGAGGAGAAGATTCGAGCGCATTTGGAACAAGCGCGGCAACAGCTCGCAGCCATGGGCGATCCGCGCGCGGAGGAACCTCGCGGACGACACGAAGCTGCTCGGCAACGAGCGCGGCGCGAACGAAAGGAACGCTTGGAACAAGCTTTGCAGGAACTGGATAAGATTCGGGAAAAGAAGTCCGGCACAGAGGCCAGGAAGCAAGCGCGTGTTAGTATTACTGATCCGCACTCGCGTATCATGAAACAGTCGGATGGCGGTTATGCGCCGAGTTATAATATTCAAATTTCCACAGATGCCGCGAAGGGACTCATTGTGGGGATTGGCGGCACTCAGTCGGGCTGCGATTATGGCGAACTGTCCGGAAGCGTCGCACGGATTGAAAACAATATGGGACAAGTTCCGCGGCAGATAGTAGCCGACGGCGGATTTACGAGCAGGGAAAACATACTGGCGATGGATAAGCAGAAAGTGGATTTTATTGGTTCTCTGGATGAGCACGCGGCACAGTCCGCGGGCCAAATGGAACGGCGCGGCATCCAGCAGGGCTTTTATCATGGTGCTTTTCAATATGATGCGCAGAAGGATATCTATCAGTGCCCTGCGGGCAAAATTCTTCGTCACGATGGGCAGGAGAATCGAATTGGTGTTGCTCATCATCGCTATCGTGCTCTCCCGCAAGACTGCGCAAGTTGCTCTTTCAATGCCCAGTGCTGCCCGCAAAATACCGCTGGGGGGCGCACGATCACGCGCTCAGTTGAGCATCCGGTGGTCAAAGCGTTTATTCAAAAGATGCAGACACCTGCGGCCAAAGCCATTTACCGGCTCCGGGGGGCGGTGGCGGAATTTCCTAACGCATGGATTAAATCTAAAATCGGATTGCGACAATTCCGTCTGCGTGGTCTTCAGAAAATTTTGATGGAAACGGTGTGGGTCTGTCTGACGTACAACATTCAGCAATGGATCAGATTGCTATGGCGCACTAATCCGCTGGTCGCAACCAGGTGAAATTATATGAACAACTCTTTCTATAACCGACAAATTAACGGTGAAAAATGCTGCCATGATGTTCATACCCGCTGAATTCGATACGTTTTTTTGCGGATGGCGGTGTTCAGTGATTCTTCGACATCATTAATGCCGGTGAAAAATAATTCTTTCACACGTTCTGAGGGGATACACGTATACGAATGATGAAGGAAATTGGAATAACTGTGAACCGTGAACTGTGAACCGTGAACGCTTATTGTTTTTTCGGCAGCCGCAACGTGAATTCAGTGCCCTGGTTGGCTTTGCTGGCCACGAGTATCTTGCCGCCCGCGGTCTCCACCTGGCTCTTGACTATGTCCATGCCCACCCCCCTGCCGGAAACGTCCGTAACGGTCCTGGCCGCCGAAATGCCGGATACGAATATGAGGTTCATGACGTCCTCGGGCGTCATGCTCCTGTCCTTCGGGCAGAGGCCGGCGGCCATGGCCTTGCGGAGCAGGGTTTTGAAATCTATTCCGCCGCCGTCGTCGGCTATGCGCAGTGTTATGGAGTCTTCGTGTTCCGAGGCTTCAACCCAAATCCTGCCCTCGGGCGGCTTGCCGAGCCGGAGGCGTACGCCGGGC
>JAKQEE010000355.1 GCA_029558635.1 Pseudomonadota bacterium
CCATGGAGTACATCGTGGTGGTGATGAACGGGTAGAAGATGGCATACGAGAGCATCAAGACGAAGATGCAGACGAGCACCACGATCCATGTCTGCGCCAGCGACCCGTCCGGCCGCTGCAACACCGCGACGCCCCGGTGAAACCAGTCTGAAATTCCCTTCACATTTGCAGGTTTACGCATAATTCACCCCAGTTATTGATAATTGTTTCGGAATCCTTATATGCATATATGCTCTGGAGAGATAAATAAGGGTATCTAAAAGAGGGGGTCAGAAGACCAGCCCGCGGATCTTCTTCGATCGCTTCGTCGAGGTCACGGTCGTGAGGGCGTCCCCAATATTCGCAGCAACCTGCGTCCGCTTTACGCGCTGTGTCGTTTTGACCGTATGTTTCCCAGCCGCTCCCATTCCCCACGCGTTCGTCATATCCTTGTCCACCGTCAGGTGGTTGAACGTGATGGAGAAGACGCCCTTTCCGATCATCTGGTCGGGGGTCGCGATCGGGTGCACGATCTTGCGTTTCCCGGTCTCGATCTTCTTCTTATCCGACTTCCCGCCACCGCCCGACAGGTCGAGCCGGGGGAGACTGAAAGGTAAGATTCGTCTCACCGGTGGCCGATATCCCGGTGGGCGCGTCATCGGATACGATTGGCGATACGGTTGCGTGCGCGTCGCTGTTGCAGCGGCGGGAATTGGGCTTGCATACTCTAACGCCTTTGCCTCAACGTCCGGCATAACTTCAACTGTTGTGGTCGCACTAACCTTTGCATGCGTGCTGGGACGTTCAAACGGAACCCCGACGACCCGCCACAACCCGTCTGACATCGTCAGTTGCCGGGGATCAACGATATGCTTGTTCCTGGTCTGTTCAACAACATTCGATTTATCGTCGAGTCCGGCATGATTGAACAAACCAGGAAGAATCCGGTTGACATCCTGTGCATACGGAATGCGTGTCAGCGATGGTCGTCCTGCAAACGAATCTTGTTTGATCGAGAGAATATATCGATTGATAAATTGCGGCGTTCCAACCTGTGTTGATTCTGCAGTTGATTGACGCCAATAATCTCCAATTGGTCGTCTGGACACGGCTCCCCCGGAATACTCAATGCGCGCGGGTTGCGTTCCACCGGAACCCACGGTCATCTCTCGCCTTGCGATGGGTGTTGTTATAGGATCAAACATCGATATTGCGGCTATATCACCACCATCACTTTCGATTTGACCAAGTTTACTAAATTGATCGAACCGTAGAAACTGCTCGCGTGGAACATTTGACATTCCCGCGATCGTTTTCATTGTTTCGATCGGCATGTATCCCGGTAACATGGTTCCACTCGCTCTCCCCGATAGAACACTCCCGGCATACCCGGATACCGCACCACGGGTTATACCACTGCCGGGCAACGTCTCGCTTATCGAACCATGTCCGACCAACGCCGCTTGTTTGCCAAACCATTCATCGTATTTCGGTCTCCCCAACTCTTTTACCTGATCTTCTGGTGTGACATCTTCGATCTCTCTTATCAGATCGCTTGTGGGCTTATCCAGATAATCGTTATCACCTAACCGCGGCTCATGTGTTGATCCACCATGTTCATCAATTTGGTATCCAGATTGGTGCGAACCTTGGTTTGCGTTGCGTTCCGGTTCGATAATCGTGAGATCATCACGCGGATTGAATTCACGCGGGTGTGGGTTTCTTCCGGTAAGTGTATCGATAGTATCCGAAATCTCAGATGGAACAACACTCTCCCGATAGTAACCGGGATATGGTTCATTCTGAACCGGCTGCGCCGCATCACGTACCTGTTGCTCTCGAACCCGATTACTTAATCGTAAATCACTATCAAGCACGCCAATTTCACGTTTATTCGCTTCGGTCAGCGATTTCATTATCTGACGGGTGGCAACAAGGTTACCGCGAGAGGGGGATTGCATCACATCTCCAGCAACATTCCGCACTTCAACGCCAATTTCTGGATACGGCCGTCCCCTCAATCTCTGTGTAAACGACGGAATATCATTCCGTTGTAAAACATTGTCGATTGTTTTTATTCTGTCTCTAAACTCTATGTTTTCGTCACCGAGCGCTTTAATCTGTCCACGCTCACGCTCATATTGGCCGAATAGTTCACGAATCGGTTCTGCAACCTTGATCGCCCGGTCCCGTCCAGGCATCGCCCGCTGCATCTCTGTCTGTTGATCCGCAACAACCTGTTTCTTTATCTCGCCAAGTCGTTCGAGATCGCGACGAACAAGGGGTACATGCTGCTGATACCCACTGCCTACTGTTCCCGTCTCCAATCCACGAATCTCTCGTTCATTCGATCGAATAAGACTGTTGATGTCATCTATCTGCCACTCGATTGCTTTAGCACCGATAGAGTCGCCAGTTGTTTCCAATTTCATCTGTTCTTTGTAAACCGACTCCTTATCTTTCATAAGATTTTTATTTTCTCCTTCAAGTTGCGCAATCCGTTCTTTTGGTGCCTGTTGGAACTGGTCTAGTAATCCTGTAAGTTCAGCCTCAGCGTTGGATAAGGCACCAATCTTCCCGAACGTTTCCGCCCGTCCGTGCGCTGCTTGACTGATGATATCGTCGGCAACTCTCAACCGGGTCTTCAACGTTGTATATACCGATTCATCGGTATATCTGCGAAGATTGACATACTGCGGAGTCTTACGATACGACATCGGATCTTGAATCGTATCACGATATAGTTGGGCATGTTGTTGTAATTCGGATAGTCGGGTCGGTAATTCCGTAACAGGTTGTGTTCTCGACCCACCAACCCGACGAACCGACATATATTGTCGGAACGGTAATA
>JAKQEE010000371.1 GCA_029558635.1 Pseudomonadota bacterium
TTTTTTAATCTCACGAGCCATATCGGCGGTGATGCCCCTGATGGTAATCGTGCTCATCCTTGTTCCTCGACAGTTGCAATAAATGCATTCGTAGTAAATGTATCAATTGCAGCCATTCATTGCAACATTATTTTGAGAAAGTTGAATCAGAGCAGTTGTTAACGTTCACACGTTTCCACGTTAACACGTTAACACGTTCGCACGTTAACACGTTCCCACGTTTCCAACTGCTCTGATTATCAATTTTATTCTTGCTATGAATAAAATTTATTCATATCTTGAATAAACTTTATTCAAGAGGGTATTATGATTCATTATATTCCCAGATGGTGTGTTTCTTTATTAAAGACCCAGGTTGAGGAAACGCCGGTTGTTGTTCTGACCGGTCCGCGTCAGGTGGGAAAGAGCACTTTATTGAAACATGAATTCGCCGATACCTTTACCTATTTCAATCTCGACGATCTGGATATTCTGAGCCAGTTTAAACGGGACGCCGCATCGGTGTTGCGTTCATCGAACCGCATCATTATCGACGAAGCGCAACGGTCACCTGAGTGCTTTCTGACGGTTAAAAAATTGGTCGACCAGGATTCAGGAAGACGATTCATACTCTCCGGTTCTGCCAATCTTTTATTTATGGCGCAAACCGGCGAGTCTCTTGCCGGCCGGGCTCAATTTCTCCATCTCATGCCCATGACCCATGGTGAGATGAAGCAGCTTGCCCCGCCGGCATGGCTTTTAGAGCTTCTGGAAAATGGACAGTTTAATGCCCCCGCAGCCACCGCAAAACACAAGCCCATATTCGAGCACGAGGTCTGGCAGGGCGGTATGCCGGTGTGCCTGCAGCAGAAAAAAAGTGAAGCTCTGACCCGATGGCGTGAAGGCTATATCGAATCCTATCTCGAGCGGGATTTACGCCAGCTTTCCATGATTGATTCTCTTGTCGACTTTCGCCGGCTGATGAAATTATCAGCTGGCCGTAACGCTCAGCTGGTAAACAAGAGCGAGGTGGCGCGAGATGCGTCCCTTTCGCAGCCAACGGCGCATCGCTATCTGAACCTGCTCGAAATCAGTGAATGGATTTATTCCTTGCCTGCTTTTATCTCCAACCGCAGTCAACAGGTGGTCAAATCCCCCAAACAACACTGGTTCGATACTGGGCTGGCTGCGCATTTGCAAGGACATTTTTCTCCGCCAAATCTGGCCACATCCCGGGAGTGGGGCGCAGTATGGGAGACTTGGATCATCAACCAGATTCGCCCGCTGTGCCAGCTATTAACCCCCCGTGCCGAGCTTTTCTATTGGCGACTGCGATCCGGAACCGAGATCGATGCGGTCATTCAACGCGGATCCGTACTCATCCCTATCGAAATCAAATCTGCCAGTAGTGTGCATTATCGAGATACCCAAGGACTGCAGCTTTTTATCGAGACCCATCCGCCCTGCTCGTGTGGCCTTGTCTTTTATACCGGTTCTACCCTGCAGCAATTGACCGACAAAATATGGGCCATTCCGGCGCACGATTTATGGGAGGAGAAATAGTTTAAAATTGAAACGTGGAAACGTGCGAACGTGGAAATGTGCGAACGTGGGAACGTGGAAACGTTTCAACTTAATTATTTGCTTCTCGCATGCCTGAAGAGGATATTCCTGACGGCGCGGGGGAAATAGATCCAGTCGGTGCGGATCGGGTGTTCGAGTTTCTGTTGCAAGTAGCGCCGCTCCGAGTCGATGATCTCTTCCAGGGTGTGCGGCATATCGGCATAATAGGGCGGCACCAGTCCGGGTTTGAAGCGGATGCGCAGCGCCCTGACGTCGTCTGGATAGAGGCTGAAATAGTGTTCGCTGAGCGCCCGCACGCCAAAGATCTTGACGTCGCCGCGCAGATAGTTGACGAATTGCGGCAATTCGTCGATCCAGAAGCGGCGGAAGAGCCTGCCCCAGGTGGTGACGCGAAAATCGTCCTTGAACTTGCCGGACTCGTCGAGCTGGTGGTGGCGATAGACC
>JAKQEE010000382.1 GCA_029558635.1 Pseudomonadota bacterium
AAGCTGTGGAATGTGCAAGCGAGGACGAAGCCCGCGCGCGGGTGGGCGAGCTCAAAGCGCAGCGCAAGTGGCCCGTCTATTTCTTTAAAAGCGATACGACCGGTGAGAAGGACTTTGAAGAATTCTACACGGAGCGCGAAAGCCTCGACATGGATCGATTCAATTCCATCGGTGTGATCAAGAATAAGCCCGAGTACGATGCCGCGGCGCTCACTCACTTCGAAGATGCAATCCGCGCCATGCGGAGCCGTGGCGCTTGGACCCGCCAGGAGCTCATCGATCTTTTTAATGCCACTATTCCAGAGTTTGCACATAAAGAGACCGGCAAATTCCTCGATGGGAGAATGTGATGCTGCAGGCCGCGCTCATTCGTTGTTTCGACATTGTGTTTTCTGCGCTCGCTATCGTGGTGCTCTTTCCTTTTATGATTCCCATCATGATTGCGCTCAAGCTCACCGGGGAGCACTACATCTTCTACCTCCAGCCACGCGTTGGCAAAGGCGGCAAAGACTTCATGGTGCTCAAATTTGCCACCATGCTCAAAGACAGCCCCAATCTCCCGGGCGGTGTACTCACCCAAAAAAACGATCCGCGCATCCTCCCCATGGGTAAATTCCTGCGAAAAACCAAGATCAACGAGTTGCCCCAGCTTGCCAATATCTTTATTGGTCAGATGAGCGTGGTCGGCCCACGTCCACAAGCACGGCGCCATTACGAACTCTATTCGGACGCGGTCAAGCGCGAAATCGACAAAGTCTCCCCGGGCCTCTCCGGCATCGCCTCGATCGTCTTCCGCGACGAAGAAGCTATCCTCGACCGCTTCGAGACCAACCGCGACCATTTCCACGACACCATCATCGCTCCCTACAAAGGCGAACTCGAAGTCTGGTGGGTGCAGCATCGCACCCTTGCCAACTACTTCAAAATCATCGCTATGACCGTGATTGTGCTGTTTGCGCCCCACAGTAGACTGTACCACAAATGGTTTAAGGACCTGCCAAGGCCGCCAAAGGAATTGCAAGAGGTTTTGTAGAGTGGCGCGGCCGGTGCGCTGGTATTTGGACAACCCCGAGTGGATCACGGCTGTGCGCTCCGGCGCCTACCGCGAGTGGATTGAAAAAAACTATAAACACCGCACATAGCCAGAGCAACATAAGGGGAAACAAAAGAACTAGACATGATTATTGGATGTACTGGATTTTAGTTTGGGGAGAAAAACAAGCCTGAGGGAAAGTCAACAGCGGCATTTTACCTTGAAATTTGGGAGTTGACATCCAAGATTTCAAGGAATACCATTGTTTCATGGTACCTCGTCCTGAACTTTTGGAACGCATCGAACGCGCCTTTCAGGTCACCCCAATCGTGACGCTGCTTGGGCCTCGTCAGTGTGGCAAGACAACCATAGCCCGGATGATTGCTCAAAAAAATGGTGCAGCAATGTTCGATCTTGAAGATCAGGCAGACAATACTGCCCTGGCAAATCCTAAACTTGCCCTCAGCGGCAAGCATGGCCTGATTATTATCGATGAAATCCAACATCGGCCGG
>JAKQEE010000402.1 GCA_029558635.1 Pseudomonadota bacterium
AATCATTCTTGTCTCCTTCGTAATCCTCGCACTCTTCCGGGTAACACTCGCGAAAATTGATTGTCGCGGCGTTCCAATTGTGTACTGCCTCACCGAGGCGGGCGTATTCGCCGCGCATGATGCCGCAGCACTGGAAAGCAACCAGGCCAAAAAGGCCGTGCTGCATATCGGGCTGGCGCCCACACTTTGGGCAGCTATTGACGCCGTAACCGTTGAGCATAAAGATACTGGGCATTACAGACCGCCTTCCGCGTCAGAGTGGCAATCCGGCGATGTATCCTGATTGCACACCGGGCAGCATTCCTCGTGATAAACCTTGTCGGGGTCACATTCGTGGCGATCGTACCACTCGTTTGGGGAGAACGGCAATCCGCACGCGTCGCATGTCAGGATGTGGCCGTCATACACGTCCCGAACAATTGTGTACTCGTCTCCGCTAATAATTTTGGTCATCTCTTTCATTCCTCTCTTTTTTAGGTAAACGCTTGACAAAAAAACAGTCGCTGGTAGCAGGGCGATGGATTTTTATTTTAACATTTAACCGGCAGGCCGCGTTATAAAATCTACTAATGACGCGGCTATTAATTAACCCGTCCTGAATTGAAACAAAAATAGTATCACCGGGAGCTAAATTGATAATTATATTTTCAATCTCGTCGGAAAGAGCATCTCCGGCGTGACTTGTTTTGTTTGGGATTGCGTCTACCCTGGTTACTTTCAGCATCTCTTTCATTCCTCTCTTTTACCTCACCGGGGCCGTCGCACGCAGCCCCGGCTTGATGTAATTATTCGTATCGGTTTGCGTAAATCGCGCCGGTTCCGCTGTTGTACTCAACGCGTAAGCGGATTTTGTACCCAACAAACTTTGCAGCGTTGTAAAAGTGCGATGCCAAATTACGCACCTCGCCCATGCCAGCAGCAGAAAATTCGATCTTTACGGTTTCGCCGATGGTAAGCGCCTTCACGACGCGGCGGATTTCGAGCGTCCGCTGGCTAGGTTGCCAATTGTTTTTTGGTTTCGGCATTTGATTGATTTTCGTGATGGTAAACATTTTAGGCCTCCCGCTTGATATAGACGCAGTTTTCTTCTTTCACGACGCAGCCGCTGATTTTATATCCAACGTCGCGAGCGGCTTTATACATCGAACGGTTGAAGGTTTCGATCTTGCATCCGTTCATTTTGACCGCAATTACGTCGCCGACGTTCATGGAAGAAATAACGCCCTTGACTGCGTTGCGTACGTTTTCGCCGGTTTTGCGAGAACGTCCAGGAAAACTATCTACACGCTGAATGCTGAAAATCATGTCTAATCCTTTCTAGTCTAATTACGTTTTGTTTGTTACCTCACCGGGGCCGCTGCATCTACCCAAAAGTTGATGTAACGCCTAGTACCACCTGGACGGCGGCCCCGGTTATGGCCTGTTGGGTTTAGGGCTGGTTGCCCTCGTCTTCGTGCTGGGCGATTTCAATACGGGCTTTCAGGGCCTTGCCCATCTCAACGACCTCATCGGAGGTCATGCCGTCGGTGATTTCTTCGACCTCAAGACCGAGATCAA
>JAKQEE010000409.1 GCA_029558635.1 Pseudomonadota bacterium
CTCGTCACCGAGTGATATTGGAATCTCATAATCCTCCGCACTGACAATCTCTTCCCTTAGCTCGGCCATTACCTCGTCGTCGGTTTTTACAAATTCATCGTATTTGGCGGCGCACAGGGGGCAAAGAGCCAGATACTGAGCTTCATGCTCCTTCGGCAGGTAC
Source organism: Pseudomonadota bacterium (assembly GCA_029558635.1). Lineage (GTDB taxonomy): Bacteria > Pseudomonadota > Alphaproteobacteria > Micavibrionales > Micavibrionaceae > UBA1573. The sequence continues at coordinate 164 of JAKQEE010000409.1, forward strand.
TTTTTGGAGAGAACTTCCTTTTTCTCGAAGTAGTGCGCTCCATCGCGCTTCCGGAAAGGCATCTCCTCTTTGCATATCTGGCAGACCATTTGGTCGGCTTCGTTCGTATATTGATTCCGGAGCCATGTGGTCGGGTCAATGGCACCGTTGGTGGTTCGAACACTTCTTTCGCGTTTCTCGTATTCCTTATCGGGCGCGTCGGTTAGTTGCTCGCCAAGACGCTCTTGACGTCGTTCCGGGTTGGCCACTGGCCTGGTTGGAAACGTTGGGCGTTCCTTGCGGGCAGCCAAGGCGGCTTTCAATTGCTCGACCTCGTCACGATGGTTTTTCAGGAACTCGATGTCCTCAAGGCTAACTCCGAGCTCTGTCGCGTGTTCACGTTTCCGCTCATCCTCGCTCTTGTCAGCACCCTCGACTATCCCAAGACACCCAATAAGCTCAGTCGCTCCCAAAAACTCCTCAAAAAGTTGGTCTGTTGTTATCTCGCCCGGCTTTTCAAGTGTGCCTTCTTGTGTCGGAACCCACGCCGAAAGCCTTAATAGATTTATAACTTTCGAATCGATGTATCTGCTTTTCCAACGATAATGGTGCCATTTATATTCGGCGCGAAAAAGCCCTGGCGTTTCTTCTAATACGCGAACCAAAAGCTTCCAAATAAGGGCGCATTGATCGAGTTGCTCATCAAAAGTAGATAAATGTGGCAACTGCTCTAAAGCATTCTTTAATCCATCGAGATCGATATTTTCGATTGAATGTGAGTGCCCCTCCGATACCACCATGGTGGAATATCCGATGTTGGTTTTTGAACGTATCACCCTTGGCAGACCGGAAACACCAAGATCATGCCAGACATCAATGTCTATATCAGACGAGGTGTACTCATCATGCAGGAACCACACTTCTTGAACACCAGAAAAATACCGTAGCAGCTCTGCTGTGTTGAGATAGATCTCTGTGGGATTTTTGAATACAGTGTCTCCGGTTGGATTGGTGGCCTTCAGAAATGGCGTTCGCCTTGCCGCCTGGATTACTTTTCTTTTTCCGGCTTCCGAGTCCGAGCCCATGGCGCGAACAATCTTTTGTATATCCGCCTGATGTTCGGTGTCTGGAACCGAGTCTCCGTCAGTTTTGGCGTATTTGGGCAGAACCCTTTCCACGATATCGTCAAAAACATCGGGTTCTGAGAGCCCCAGCCGTTTGAGGAATGTGCGAGCCTGTTCATCGGTGTCAATGGACCGGTTCACAACTGGAAAAGCCGTCTCTTCAGGTGGGGGCAAAAAAGCGTTGGGAGTTGTGCCGTCCGGTTTGAAAGGGGCTTCCTGGCGACCATTGGCAAGACGAAGAATAGGCTTCGAACGCAGAACACCGCCCGGATCACGTTCCCAACGCGGCGCTCTCCAAAGCGCCTCCTGGCCGGATAGATACCCATAAAAATCAACAAACCATTCATCTGGCTGGACAGACAGAAAGGCATGGCTGATTCTTCGGGCTAAACCGTCCGGGGTCACTTCCTCCACGTCAAGTTCGCTAATCAAGTAGGATCGAAGGTCAGGCGTTCGGTCCTGGGTAATATCCCCGGCAAGCCATTTTATTGTGGCTGTGGACTGAAACAACTGACCAAGCTGCACCTGGGTCAGAAGTTTTCTGAGGTCAGCACCGCGAGCGAGTTTTGCGTTCCCGGCGGACACGAACGAACCGTCATCGGCCGGGAGGAGTGCTTCGTGGATCAACGTGTTCCGAACCGACTCGACGATGGGGTAAAACATACTGTCGTCTGGAAAATCCTCGGTTCTAATCGGAAGCGCCTCGAGGAAGGATACCGAGAGCAGGCCAAGATCCTTTATCTCAGACAGAATGTCTCCGATGAGTTCAGCAGTTTCTTTTACCAGCGTC
>JAKQEE010000008.1 GCA_029558635.1 Pseudomonadota bacterium
ATCAGGAAACGGCAGAGGGATATCAGGGACGGGCGGCATATCCACGTCGAGGAAGGATAGATCAAGCTCGGGCATGGTCGGGATCGGGTCGAGGTCGAGGGCCGGAAGGTCCGGGGTCGTGAATTGCGGCATATCCTCGAAGCCGGGAAGGTCGAGCTGCACGCCCGGCAGGGGGTCGAGGTCGGGAAATTCAAACGATGCGCGCCGACATTGCCGGGGGACGCGTTTCGGCCGTTTTGCCGCTTTTTTCGGAGCCGCCACCACAACATATTGTGTTTTGGGTCGCTTTTCGGGGCGCATAATTATCAAAGACGCATTAACTCGTTTGTTTTCTGCATGTTGCTAGTTTACATAATCGATATTATGCGACTCTGCTACTTTCCTACTTTATTACTATATTACCATCACGCGGCACGGTAACGGGTCTTTCATGTGCTCTTTGTCGGTAGCCCTAACCATGCCAGGGGTAATTCGTTAAATTTGTAATGGCAATTAACGCTATTGATATATTCGAGTACGTCCTTGTATCCCGGTTTTTTGAACCAATCGTTCAACACATAAACGTATTCGACTTTTAATCCAAGCGGGGAAACCAATTTCAAATACTGTTTCCGCTTGAAGTCACAGGTCTGCAATTTTTCATCTACCGAGCCGTTCACTTGTTGGTATTTAACCTCGATAATAAACAGCGTTTCGCGCACAATGACAAGTAAAGCGTCATCGGGCAAAAGTTTCCTCGCGAGAGATTTTCGCCAATCAATTTTCGACTCACTCAAAAATTTATAAAAATCATGCTTTCTAAAGCATCTGGCAACCACTTTTCCTTCAAACTCTACCGCAAGGCCAGCCATACCGCTTTTCCTAGATAGGCTATAGCCGGGGATTTTCCCTAGTAGTGTTTGGAAGTCTACTGCACTTTCAAAATTTAACCCTGTTAGAGTGCTTGCTCCCCCGATCCCACCCGTCTTCATATTTGCTCCCCCAAAAAATCGAAAGTGGCCGCTCTTTCATTAATCGCCGCTTCAAGTCGCTTTGAAGACAACCTTAAAAATTCCGGTTCTACTTCACAGCCGATAAATTTGCGCTTTAGTCCTATAGAAGCAACGCCGGTCGTAGAGCTTCCGGCAAATGGGTCAAACACCAAATTATCTTCGATTGTGCTGGCTAAAATGATTCTCTCTAGAAGTTGGATTGGCTTTTGCGTTGGATGCTTTCCAAATCCTTTTTCGTTTCCATTCGGCGCGGTCATTGTCCAGACCGATTTCATTTGCTTGCCAGCGTTCATCTCCCGCATTTTATCGTAATTAAAGCAGTGCTTCGACTTCTCGTTCTTCGCAGCCCAAATAATAGTCTCCGTAGAATGAGTAAAATAACGGCAAGACAGGTTGGGGGGCGGGTTTGGTTTCTCCCAGGTGATATCGTTTAGTATCTTCATCCCTAGCTGTTGCATGGCGTAGCCAACGGAATGAATAACATGATGAGTGCCAGAAACCCATATAGTACCATTTGGCCTCAGCATTTTTTGGCACCGAGAAAGCCATGCTCTATTAAACTCGTGATTTATTTCGGGGCCACTTGATTTATCCCATTGCCCCTTATCCACCTTAACCATTTTTCCGGCATAACAGGTAATCCCACCGTTTGAAAGAAAATAGGGTGGGTCTGCAAATATCATGTCAAATCTTACGTCGGGAAGCCGCTCATTCAGCGCATCCATAAATTCTATGCAGTCGGCATGGAAAAGCCATACTCCGATTTCGTCATTTCTGAAGGTGCATTTATTTGGCGAATATTCGGAGCGCTGCATATCTGGCAAAGAGAGATATTTATTTTCTTTAATCTTTTCATCTCTCATCGGTTCATTATCTCCCTACTTTCTTGCCTTGCTACCATTTCCGGCCGTCCTCTGCCGCTGCCGCGTCGAGGGCCTTGCATAGTTCGAGGGATTGAGGGGCCGTCCGGAGCGCAATCTTGATTACTTGCGAGGTCGAGATTGAAACGCCGCGCGCCCCGAGGATATACGCCCGGAGAGCGGCAACGCGTTTCATGTCCTCGCCAAAAAGAGAAACGCTGATTTTCGTGCAGCGCTTTTCCGGGGGAAGGGGGGCGAGAGCCTTTTGCCGGGGGCGTGATTTCGTTTCTTCCGTGTTCGCCCGGTCGAGGGATTGCGCTAGCTTGTCTTGCAGGGTTGTACTTTTCATCCTTTCGCCTTTATGCCGTGATTATTTCGAGCGCCGCCCGCCGTATTTCCTCGCGCGCGTCGCCGTCGAGGGCCTGCCATCCTAAAAGAGCGGCATGCTGATAACATTGCCGCCGGGAGATTGTGCTTTTGAGGGCCTGCACGCCTATCCTTTCGGCGATAGCCGGCAGATCGCGGGCGAGTACCGTATTATGCTGCACGCCGTTGAATAGCAGCCGGAGCCGCGCGCCTCGCGGGAGATGCGGCCGGATCGCCGCCGCCGTGTCTCTGGTAGTCCATAAGTCGGCCGGCGAGGGCGAGCAAACGAGGACGGCAACAGAGCAAGAGGCAAGCGCCCGCGGCAGCGCCTCGACTCGCGGGGGCGTATCAATAAATACCGCCTCATATTTTCGGGCAGGGTCATACATTGCTACTTTACTACCGGACTCGCGGAGCCAATTTGTCGCCGTTCCCTGCGGGTCGAGGTCGAGGACGGATACCGCCTTTCCGGATTCGGCGAGAGCATGCGCGAGTAGAACGGCGAGGGTCGTTTTTCCGCTGCCGCCTTTGCCGTTTGCGAGCGTGATAATCATGCCCCGATTCTCCGCGGGTGATCGCCCATACTGCCCGCCGATCGCCCGTCCTGCGCAATTCTAGAGGGTCGCATTTTCCTACTTTCCCCCATTGTATTCTTTCCGGGGTCGCCGACCGCCTGCCGGCCGTTCGCTCACGCGATATCCGATATCGTTTAGGTCGCGGTTTGCGGTTTCATGACTAATCTTTTCAAAGCCGGCCGCCTCGACAGCTCGCATATACTCGCGGCATGATAGCCGCCGGTGCTGGTCGTTAATCAAATGATCGGCAAATTTCCGCCGCTGTTCGATTACATCTTTTTGCGTCGGCCGCGCCTGGTCTGCCTCGAGCGCCACGGATCGCGGCCGGATCGCTAGTAGCTCGAGGTCGCGCGCCGCGGTTTCTGTTATTCCGAGATTACTGCAGAGGTATTCTGTTTTGAATGTCTTAAATGTGTCGTCCTCATACACGCTTTTTATGATCGATGAAATGGACGTATCATCGGGATCGGACGGATAAGGGGGGCGACAACTTGCCGCCATCGTTTGCAGAGCTTGCAGCGCCTCGGAGCGGGGCGTTTTTGATGCTCGCAAAAAATACGCATACATAACGAGAATGCGCCGCCGGCCGTATGCGCGCGTACCGTCCGGGTACAGCTCGCCGCGTTTCAAAAAGCCGCCGCGCCATCGGGCAATGGTAACGAGGTCTTGCGCGCGACGCGCATTTGTTCTAGTGGGGATAGAAGAACGAAACGGAGCGCTGCCGGGGTTTTTTGCCTTGCGCGGCCCCTGGGGGGTAGCAAGGGCGCGCGTTGACTTTGGCAATGAAAGGGCCGGGGCCATCAGCACGCCGCAGAACGCCGCCATCTCCGGCAGCGTGTACAAAAAGCCGCCCGATCGGTCGGCCTGGATGATGTATTCAACGCGTCGCCCTACTTTGCGGTGAATACTGCCGGGAAGCCGAAACACGCGCGCAACATCGCTCGCCGACATATCGGCCGGGAGCCGGTTTTCAAGTATGCGAGTTTGTAGCGCCCTATTGCATGCCTTGTAGATCGGGATATCTTCGGGCCATGCCTTCGGGGGGAGCGCCGGGTTTTTTTCGTCGCGTAGGAGCCAAAACAGATACACGCCTCGCCCGGATCGGGCCATGATGGAAGGTTGCGGAATAATACCGCGATCGGCGAGGACTCCCGCCTCTAGTAGCGTTTGCCGCCAACCGATATGCTGCAGCGGGTCGGCGCTTTCCGGTCGGCCGCCGTCGATGTCGGCAAAGC
>JAKQEE010000047.1 GCA_029558635.1 Pseudomonadota bacterium
AGTCGTTCTTTTCTTCGTTGTTCGGAGAGGAAAGGATGCTTGATGATATATGGCAATCTGTCTTCGTCTAATAATGGTGCCCCAAAAAGTGCATCGTGTCTTTTACGCAGATCGTAAATGGCAAAGCAATACGCCAAATCGGCTTCGTCTACTACTTGCCGGTAGCCCGTTTTCAAGGCGGTTATATAACCGTGGCGTATCCAGTTTAAGATTGTAGTACGATGCACGCCGTATTTTTTAGCCCCGTCTGTAACAGTAATTCCTTGCCCCGCCAAGTATTTAAACTGCTCTCGTTTGACAGCCCGCAACTTCTCGTTTAACGCCGTAACTGCTGCATCTTGACTCACGCCGATCTCGCCTCCTGGCAAAATAGCGCCTCTAATTTTTCCCAAGCGGACAAGCTCGTGCAATCGGGACTCGGGAAGACCGAAAAGTTTAGCAGCATCGCGTAATGGAATGAAGTGGTCTAGATGGAGTGTCAAAAGTACCTCCTTTCTCCTTTCTTGCCGCTCTGTCCACTGAGCTACAGGGGCTTGGAAGAAGGAGGTGCTTTAGGTGTGAATTTTACCACGACGCGAGACACTTTGGCAATGTGCTCGCGTCGCGGTTTGAAAGTTCTGGTCGTGCTGGATTATCCCACAACTTGGTTGACCGGGAAATACGGCTCCATATCCCTGGCCGAGATCTTCGGGCTGTATCTTTCGACAAGTCGGATGTCCGACCAACGACCGGCGCACTGCACGATGCGCGTACTAGCGCCAGCCTGTAATGCGAGCGTGGTAAAAGTCCGCCGCAGGTCGTGAGGCGAAAACCTACCAATACCTGCTTGCTCAGCTAATCGTTCAAAAATGTCGCGCATTCCACACGGGGTCATAGGCCGCCCAGGTGTTCGCCCGCCTATACCAAAGAACATTGTTTGAGGGTCGGAGACATTCATGCCCCTCAAGACAATTGATCTTACATACACCCATTCCTCCAGATATTGGGCTGTGGGTAATGAAAAAACGGCGGTTTCCCATCTCGATCCTTTTGAGTAAACATTCAGTGACCGCTGCTCAATTTTCACGTATTTCGTATACAAGCGGCAAATTTCTATCGCACGCAGACCCGTATCCGACATTAAACAAATCATCGCCAGGTTCCGAACGCCGTGTGGTGTACTATTATCGATAGATTTAATTAGATTAGTCAGTTGATT
>JAKQEE010000066.1 GCA_029558635.1 Pseudomonadota bacterium
AACATTGACGGCGGCAGATGCCAAGCTGTACGCCTACGATCCCAAGATAACGTTCGAACCGGAGATGCATGATCCGGCGGTCGCGGGGATCGCCAGTTCACAGATGGCCAAGGTGCCCGGGAAGCGGCCGGGGACGTATAAAACCGGGTTCCACATAAACGGGTCCGGCGCGGCTGCGACCGATCCGGAATGGATCAAACTACTGCGCGCATGCGGGTTTGCCAGCAGCACGTTGTCGTCAATAACGATCGGGGCGATCACCAGCGGTCCGCTCGTCCATGGCGAAACTATCGTCGGCGGAACGTCAAACGCTACCGGGCGTGTCATAAAAAGGACGGTCACCGGGACGACGACGTTGTATTTCGTATCCACAAGCTCTGCAACGTTCCAGAGCGGGGAAGTTATCACCGGAGGCACTTCAGGCGCAACCGCAACGACCGGATCCCTGCCGTCAACCGCGGGCAAAGTCATGGAGCCGATCGAAAGCAGCATACCATCATTGACAATGGCGGGGTATGAAGACGGGCTGCGGAAACTGTTGAAAGGATGCCGCGGATCAAAGATCAAGTTCGATTTCAAAACAGGCAAGGTTTGTTTGGGCGATGTTGAGCTCAAAGGCGTTGAGGCAGGCGTTGCGGACGTCGCGTTGTTATCAGGAGTTACCCGCGAGACGTCGTTGCCGCCGGCGTTTTTAAGCGCAGCATTCACCTGCGACGCGGTGGCCATGAAATTCAGCGAGTTGTCGATATCCATCGATAACACGATCGTACCCAGGGATGATCCCAGCGAGTCCCGCGGAATAGCATCGTTTGCCATCACCCCGCCGCAGAAGATCACGGTGACCATGGATCCGGAAATGCTCTTAGCGGCCACGCATGATTTTCACACCAAGTGGTTTGCCGGAACGACAATGGTCCTGGATTTCATGCTCGGCACAACGGCCGGGAATAAGTACGAGTTCTACGCCCCGGCAGTGCAGTACGATAAGGTGGATGACGACGCGCGCGACGGGTTGGCGGTCGGGAAAGTATCCGCAACGTGCACCGGCAGCGTGGATAAGAACGACGCGTTTGCGATTTTGCAGCTCTAACCAAGGGAGGGTGAAGAAATGGCACTTACTGGCATAAACGTTTTTGAAACAAGGCAGTACGTATCAAAAAAGGATCCTGACAAGCAGAATCCGACGGTGTTTGAGATCGGCGTTCTTACCAGCGATATCCGGTCATACATCGAGAACAAGGTGCAATCATACGAGTTCGCCCGGGATGGCGGGAATAAGGGGCCGGCTACGGCAAAGCTCAACTTGACGCTGCGCAATATGCTGGTCTGCAAATTCGGGGTTAAGAAAATAACGAATTTGATCGATCCGCAGACACAAAAGCCGGTGGAGTTTGATACGACCAGCATCCCTGTTTCAGGGAAAAACTATATCGGCGTATCTGATGCACTGCTGGAGATGCTGGGCCCGGATCTGAGGCTGGAACTCGCCACGGAGATCATGGGGGAGAATAACCTGGGGGAGAACGAAATAAAAAACTGATATTGACAGTCTGGCTCGAAGTTCTGGGCCTGAACTGTCAATCGTGTTCAGAAGCGGCGCAGCAGGATCGCGGGTGTGACGAGGGAAGTTCACCAGGGCAGTATTTTTTAGAGAGGCTCAACCAGGAATTTGATAGTTGCCCGGGGAAACACGCGACCGAACAAAGCAGGATGTATATCGACGCTTTTTTCTTTTTCAAGCAGGGGTACTTCCCGAACCAGGGCGGATGGATGGACCAGCCGGTGAAATTGCTGCAGGCGTTCAAGGTGATCACTGCCGAGGTCGAAGAAGTCAACGAATGGCGTAAACGGAAGGGGACGGATCGATGAACGAACGAGAGATGTCGATAACAATGAAGCTGATCGACGAGGTCTCTAAGACCATGAATTCGATCGAAGGCGGTTTGCAGAGATTCGCGAATTCAGCGACGGAAACTGGACAGAAAATGAAATCGTTTGCTCGTGAGTTAGGCACTATAGGAAATACACTCACAGCTGTAGGGGCAGCAATTACAGGTCCACTACTTCTGGCTTTCAATTCAGCCGGCAAATATTCAGCAGATGTTCAAAGAGAATTAAATAATCTCCATACGACGGCGAATGCATTTCAGGTCACGCTTGCGCAGGCTTTGGTCCCGGTTATGAACCAACTTAGTAATATTCTTGCCAATTTATTAAGCATGTGGAACAGTCTGGGACCTACACAACAGGCATTGATCATCCAAACGATCTTTATGATAGGCGTATTTATCGCATTATCAGGTGTCATCGTAAACTGCACAAGAGGAATGATTTCCTATACAGCGTCCATATTAAAAGTTACTGGTGCGACCACAGCGTTTATATCCGCAAACTTGGCAGCGGTGGCTGTCTGGGCCTTAATAATTATTGCTGTGGGAACATTGATAGTTTTAATGTGGAAATTTAAAGCAGTTTCAGACGCTGTTCTCAATACTCTAGAATTGGGAGTTAAGGCGGTGTATATAGGTTTTTTGCGGCTGATCGAAGGCGTGATCATGGTGGTAAACGGACTCCTGTTCGTTGTTGAGAAAATGTGGCAGGTATTCGATAAGATATACACTTTTTTTAATAAAGGGGCCAAACCGGCAGCCGCCGGGATAGAGGATCTCCGGATGAAGTTGAACGATTTTGTCACTTTCGCTGAGACAGATATCGGCAGGGTCGAAAAAAAGATGGAGAATATTTTTGGAGGCGAGGGCGACTGGGCCGCCGGGTTTGATGATATGAAGACCAAGATCGGCAGCCTATTCTCCGGACTGACGAATCCTGTGAACCCTGATTTTTTTGCGGGCCTCAAAGGCGGGTTGAATGCCGGGGCCGCAGACACGTCTGTCCAGGATTATATTACTAAACAAGCGGAATCAATTGCGCAGTCCAGGGCTATGTGGCAGGCGTGGAACGATGAAAAGCTGTCCGGCGCCCTGGCCGCCATGCAGCGTGAGAACGAATTTTTGTCTTTAGGCCTGGATGCACAGCAGAAGGCGCATCAGAGCATGTGGACCGCAGTGGGACAGATGCGTGATGCGTTTGCGGCCGGAATGTCAGATCTTGCGATGAGCATGATCAACGGCGCTATCCAGGCCAGGGAATTTTTCAATCAACTCGGCCAGCAAATGTTAAAGATACTGATTGACTGGGGTATTCAGAAGGCGATTAATTTCGCGTTGGCGCAGGTTATGCATGCGGCTGAGGTTGCCATAGCGACCGCAACCGGTGCAGCAATAGCGGCCGCCTGGGCGCCGGCAGCTGCTATGGTATCTTTGGCAACGCTTGGAGCGAACTCGGGACCAGCCATCGCCGGTATGACGTCAGCTGCAGCTACGGCGCAGATGCTGGCAATACCTAAGGCGGAGGAGGGAGCCACGATCCGCGGATCACGGTTCGGCAGCCTGGTGATAGCCGGTGAGAATTACAAGCAGGAGAATATCCAGCCGTTGGATCGATCGGGAGATAGCTCAAGAAGCAGGGCTGTCCACGTTGAATTGCACATCAATTATTACAACCCTGTATGTCTATCAGAGCAGGGGCTTGATGAACATTCTCAAAAGGTCGCAAGCAAGGTTTCCGACATATTGGAATCTGATATTGGGAGAAGCTAATGGCTGATACAATCCAGCTAAAATTTTCGTCGCTAAGCCTGCAGCAGAGCGATATTACCATCGGCATTATCACCGAGAGGATCAATATCAGGCCGGAATTGTTCAAAATCCCACAGACACACGGTTCCATAGCTGCTGAAGCATATATTGAATCACTCGACTTATCGTTTCCGTTTACCGTTAAAGGCAGCAGTTACGCAAATTTAAGGACAAACGTCGACTCATTGAAAGCGGCGTTTTTAAGCGGTATACAAAAATTCACGAAAGATGACGACAGGTATGTCAAAGCACAGCTTAATGAATTCGATTGCACGTTCAAATCTCTGTCAAGTTTTGCATCCGGACGGGCATCATTCATTGCGCATTACCCGTTTTGGCTGTCTGAAACGTTACATAAGGATGAACGTACCCCGACAAGCGGTGTAGGGTACACTCTGGTGAACGCTGGGAATGTCGCCACAAGATGCAGAGTATCCGTCATGGCGCCAGCCGCAGGGATAACGGATAATTGTCAGATCGAGAATCAGACCGCCGGACGGACAACGCGGTACAGGGGTAATGTGGCCGCGGCGGATATCCTCGAGATAGATAACCGCGTAGATTCTGATGATTTTGAGGTGTTGAACGATGGCGTAGCTGATATGGCGAATTTTGAAGGAGATTTTGTGGTTCTTCTTCCCGGGAATAATACGATCGTATTTACCGGGACCGCGGACTCAGTGATCACGTTTGAATGGCGTGACTGCTGGTATTAACCTATGGCAGAAAAAAAAGAGCTCGATTTTTTTGAAGGACTTACCTCAAACGCGTTAGCTCGCGCTGCATACCCACACGCATGCAGCCTTGTCGTCGATACATTCAATGCGAATGGCACATGGACGTGCCCGGCTGGAATATTTGAGATCATTGTTGAGTGTTACGGCGGCGGTGGTGCCGGTGGGAATAGCTCGTATTCTACTGATGACACACATTATGCGTATGGCGGTGGCGGTGGTGGTGGTGGTGCGTATTCAAAGAAAACCATTGCTGTCACTCCGGGGCAAACATACAACGTGTACGTTGGTGCCGCGGCCGGGGACACTTACTTTATAGATACGTCAACAGTTCTTGCAAAAGGCGGCACAAATGCGTCCGGGACAACTAAAGGATCTGGCGGGTTGGCAGCAGCGGGCGTTGGCGATGTAAAATATAGCGGCGCGGATGGTGCAACTGGGCATACGGACTGTCAAAGTCCGGGTTATATAATCGCAATGGCACATGGGTCCGGTGGCGGCGGCGCGGCTACAAATTCAGCGAATGGAAATGCCGGAACCGCCGGTAGCCGTACCGTTACTGGGTCCGGCGGAAGTTATGGTGGCGGCAACGGCGGGACAATTGACGGATCATGGGGAACATACAACGCGCCCGGGGTGGCAGGAACCGCTCCTGGCGGCGGTGGCGGCGGCGCTGGTGCGGCTTCTCAAAGTGCTGAATATGGCGGTGGGTACTCGTTTTCTGGCGGGGCCGGGTCCGCAGGTCAGCTTAAAATATCATACTATCCGCTTTTAGCATATTCTGAAAACTCGGTCGTCAATGAGGGCAGCTATTCGCTTAAATTCGGTGCGCTTATAACATCGAGCCTCAATGAAACGCTTACCAAAACGATAAGCCCGGTTAAAGATTTTAAGGGTATCAATACCCTGCATTTTGATATCCGTGCATCCAGGACAGGATCTAATATCAAGATCGGCATCAGGGATAGCGGCGGGGTGACAACAGAAATAACTCCCAATGTCACATCAGCGGATACATGGCAAACGGTTAATTGGGATATATCCGGGGTCCTGAACGCCAACAAGAACGCTCTCGACCGGATTATTATTACGGTTGCGAACGCGGATGCCGGCAACGTCGTATACATTGATAACTTTTACGGGGATTATACTGCCCCGATATACTCGCTGGAAGATCTTAATATCGAGTTACGGGATAAAGACGGCGAGCTCAAAAATTATTTGACGCCATACGTGAATTCAATAAGCTGGGAATGGAATCGTAAGGGGGGGTGCGGGAACTGTACCATTGTGTTGAAGAAGCCGTATCGCAGTTTAAGCCTTTCCGCAATGGACGATATCCAGATCCGGATCAGGGACGGCGTCACATCGAAATTAATATATCGCGGGTTTGTTGAGAGTTATAAGCCTACGCTAAAATCAAGCCAAGAAATACGTGTAAGCGTTAAGGGTTATTTTGAACTGTTAAAGAAGCTGGTCGTGCATACAACCGGCGATACCCGGTCGTACAGCAGCCAGACCATCTCATACATCGTGACTGATATCGTGGATACATTCGTCACGCCAAATTCTTTCATCACCAAAGGGACCATAGATACGACGTCTTTCAATTGCGACAGCATTAAATTTCTCACCACAGTCCACGACGCGCTGCAGACGTTAGCGGATCTTGCCGGAACGATCGAATATGGCGTCGATGAAGACCTGGCGTTTTTCTGGCGGACGGAAAGCGCGACGGTAAATAATAAATTTATCGTCGGATTCAATATCGATAGCCTTGAACGAGAGACCGATTATGGAAAATTGGTGAATAAATATTATCTTGTCGGCGGTACGGTATCAGGTTCGAAGTATAAAAGGACTGCCGAAGATGCTACCAGTCAAAGCAATTATTATTTGTCCGAGGAGATAATAACAAACGGATCCATAACGACAAATACGGTGGCCGATCAGTACCTTGGGGCGTTGCTTGATAAAAATGCAGAGCCTATAATTTCTATAGCTGCCAAAGTTGTCAACACGCCGTTAAGGATGGAAGATACGATCCCGTTGGGGAAGGTAACGTTCCTTGATCCTGACGTCGATGAGACGGCGTACAATACCCAAATTGACCGGATATCATATTCGTTTGCGGACCGGCAAGGTCATTTTCATATTCAAATAGAGACCGGATCGAATAAATTAGATGCTGCGGCCAGGATCAAACGGCTCGAGCTTGCGTTGAGCAGCGAACAACAAAACTAATAGGAGGACACCCATGGAGAAGCCGCTACCGGAACGCAGGCAAGATATCGGAATAAAAATTACCTATGCTGTATTGGCTTTTTTATTGGGAATCCTTTTCAAGGTAACCTATGATTCCGCGCAGAGGGCGATCGATATCGGCACTGTGAACGGCAGGGATATTGCCGTACTCCAGCAATGCAAGGTCATGTGGGATAAGCAGCTTGAGGATATCAGCAAAAAGCTCGACAGGTTATTAAGCAAATGATATGGACGATACCGGGAAAAAGGGGCTGCATGAAGACAGCAGGACTATATATTGCAATAAATGCCTCAGGCACAGGGATAAGTGGCTCGAAACGATGGTTATGGAGGACTGTAATCATGACGTTTTTTGCCTTATATGTTTTAACTGGCTCTGTGGATACTTTGACGCCTTTGGATCTCAACCGGATTAAGATATGAAAAAAATTACGCGGAGCAAAGGCATACGGGGGAATGTCATCTGCTCAGTATGCCGATTTCACACGGAGCAGCATAAAACAAAACGCGGATGGGTATGCAAGGAATGTAAGACGGTGCAGGCAAAATAAGGGAGGGTATATGGGTGAAATATCGGGAAGGAAGTTTGCCACAATAGCGATCGTCGCGACGTACTGTATCGTGGTGGTGGGATCGCTCGTATTGACAATACTCAAGATCATGGATATCGCCGTCTTTTTAGCGAGCATATCCGGGCTTGGAACGATCACGTTGTATATCGTCAAAGCGTATTTTGACGATAAGGACCGGTTATTATCCACCAACAACCAGGTGGGAACCGTGTTGAAATCAATCATCGCATTAATGCTCGTGCTGGGATTATTAATTCCGGGCGCTGCCATGGCGCAGGAAGAACCGGTGATCAGCTGGGGAGATATTATCCAGCAGCCGCCGGCGGTCAAAAGCGGAGCGTTCTACAATATCAACGACAGCAAATTCCAGGTCATCAATAGCCTGAGCGTGGTGGAATACAAGTTTGCATCGATCGATGCGGGGTACGCGAATCAGGGGATCATTTGCGCGTCTATTAATTTCGACCTGGTCAAGCTTGAGGCATTGGGAGTGAAATTCCCGTTTTTTAAGGATATCGTGGCCGGCGCGGGATGGACAGCCGGGTTCAAACGGATCACACAGGACAGCGAATTCGTTACCGGGCCCAGCATTGTATTGAAGGTGAAATTTTAACCGGAGCGATTTATGCAGCTAAAAACGGTTGCGATTATCGGAGCCATACTTCTGATCCTGGCGTTATCTGTTGGCGTGGGGTTCAAGATGATCCAAACGTCCGAGAGCCAGAAAGCCGAGTTGATCGATAATAAGACGTTCGAGCCGCATTTCTTCATCGGCGGCTGCGCAAGCTATCGGGTGATGATGGCGCAGCGCGAGGCTAAAACGAAGCCGGCTAAGAAAACACCGGGAAAGCCAACACCAAAGGCCGAGGAGAAAAAGTGATAGACCATATATTAATACTCGTGATTGCGGTTTTCTGGCGGCTCGGGGGATTTGATAAAGCGCGGTGGAGCGGGTACAGGGATGTCCTGGTTCCTGTGATCCTCGGAACGTATCTTGTGTTTCGCCACAATCTGCTGACAGGTATTGCATGCGGATTGGCGTTGACTGTTATCCGCATAGGATATGGCGCCTATGACCCGGAAAATGACCCTAAACCGTCTTTCCTTGGGTCAGTGACCCATGATAGAGGAGGATGGTGGATCCGCGGCCTGGTGGGCATACTTTACGTTCTGGTGGGCCTTCTGCCGGTAGTTTTGTATACTCGCCACTGGTTTGGGTATGTGTTATGGGCCGGAGTTAGCGGTGCATGCGGATGGATATTGTGCAGGATCAGGACGCCTGATATTATTATTGAACCCGCTATCGGTGCGGTGCTGGCAATGAGCGTTATCCATATCTAGATCTTCACCCAGGCGGCCGAGGGGAAGCCAGGGCCCCGGAGCCGCCCTCCCTTAAAAATCATGGGTAGTCAATATAACTGTCAAAGTTATATTTATTACAGCGCATTAATCGTTTAATAGTTAAGCGTAGTGCAGTACGTAAGTCGTATTTATTGATGGCCGCCATGGCATAATTAGAACATGAAGGGTGAAAGCGGCACCGGACGCCCATTTTGTGCAAAAGCGGCGCAAGCATTCTTTGGTATGCCTTGATTGATAAAAGCAAAAGCGGCTTAAATTTCATGGGTGACGGTTTCTTTTTTATTTGCCGCTGACCCGCATTTAGGACACTTATTGGGATCTATTA
>JAKQEE010000073.1 GCA_029558635.1 Pseudomonadota bacterium
CTACTGGGCGGGCAAAGCAGGCATCCCGTCGATCGGATTCGGTCCAGGCGACGAAGAGACCGCACACACTGTGAACGATTCTGTCTCGCTCGAAGACATGGTCAAAGCGACGGAGTTCTACGCGATATTGCCGTCGTTGATACCGTAGGGGCGGGGTCTCCCCGCCCAATGTGAGGCGAGAAGATATCGCCCTAGGAATGAATATGAAAACCATCGAAATTCGCCGCCATTCGATTCGCTCAAACCCTGGAGTTCATCTCAACCAACAGGGTGTGACCCTCGCGCGGCTGGTGGGGCAGAACCTCGGTCCGTTTGATCGTGTTGTCACATCCACATTGCCGCGCGCATTCGAGACCGCGATTGCGATGGGCTTTGCTGTGGATGAACAAAATGAGTTGATGAGTACCTATGGCGACAGCGTGGAACGCGAAGCGCCGTATCCGCTTTCGTGCGCGGGCTACGCGGATGCGGTGAGCAGAGGCGGCGCGGCGGCGCGTTATGCGAATCAATTGAAGGAGTTGTACACAAAACTCGCAAACTTCCTCGCCGATGGACGCGCCGCGCTCGTTGTCAATCACGGAGGCGTCGTCGAGATGGGCGCGGTGGCGTGTCTGCCTGATGCGGATCATTTCCAATGGGGTTCGCATTTCGAATATTGCGAAGGGATTCGGTTGTTTTGGGATGACGGGAAGTTTGTGGAGGGTGAAATATTGCGAGTATCAAAATAACTTTCATACTTTGGTGGTTGAGTAGGGGCGGTGCTATTCCGCCCCGTATCGAAACCACCAGTAACATGAATACAGTTGGTGTGGTTTCGATACGTCCCGCGAAAAGCATGCGGGACTACTCAACCACCACTTGAAAAGAAAATATAAACCAAGGAGACTATATTATGCAAACCAATTTCAGAGGACGCGACTTCATTGGCGATTTGGATTTCACCAAAGAAGAAGTCGAAACCGTGTTAGACGTGGCGTGGGATTTGAAACGCAAGCGCGCGTTGGGCGAACCGCACGCGTTATTGCGTGACAAAGTGTTAGCCATGCTGTTCTTCTTCACGTCCACCCGCACGCGCGGATCGTTCGAGGCGGGCATGGCGCAGCTTGGAGGTCATGCCGCGTTCATTGACAGCGAAACGACTCAAATTTCGCACGGCGATACGGCGAAAGAGATCGGCGAGATCTTCGGTCGTTACTTCGACGGCATCGCCATCCGTCAATGTGACTGGCAGTTCGGGAATCAATACATCAACGATGTCGCCAAAGCATCTCGCGTGCCTGTTCTCAACATGCAATGCGATGTGTATCATCCGTTTCAATGCCTAGCAGATATCATGACCGTCATCGAAAAGAAGGGACGCGACCTCAAGAAAAAGAAAGTCGTCGTCTCATGGGCGTATGCCGCGTCGTACAGCAAACCGATCTCGGTTCCGCAATCGTTGATCCTGCAAATGACCCGCTTCGGCTGTGACGTGGTGCTGGCTCACCCGCCTGAGTTCAAACTCATGCCTGATATTATGCAACAAGCGAAGGACAACGCGAAAAAATATGGCGTTGGGTTCGATGTGACCGACAACATGGACGAAGCCTTCAAGGATGCGGATGTTGTGTATCCCAAGAGTTGGGGACCGCTTCTCACGACGACTGGTAAAGAAGAAGGCAAAGCGTTGATCGATAAATACAAATCATGGATCACCGACGAACGCCGCATGGGACTCACAAAAGAAGATTCCATTTACATGCACTGCCTCCCCGCCGACCGCGGACTCGAAGTCACCGACGGCGTGATCGACGGCAAACATTCGGTCGTCTACGATGAAGCCGAGAACCGCCTCCACGCGCAGAAAGCCGTGATGGCGCTTACTATGTCGTAGACAGGTAGACACGGAAACACGTAGACACGTGGACAAGGAAGGAGGCAGGTGTGAGTGAGAGGAAGCCTTTGTATCAATCGCCTGGCGAAAAAGGTAAACGCGGGTTTGAAGACCTGGAATGTTATCAACTCGCGCTGGAAGTTATGGCGAAGGTACACGCCTTCTCGAAAACCCTGCCTCCCGATGAAAAGTTTGATCTCTACGCTCAGATTCGTCGGTCTGCCAAAGGCGTGACTGGAAATATCGGCGAGGGCTACGGGCGTTATCACTATCTCGACAGCCTGCGGTTTTACTCCACTGCTCGCGGCGAACTTAATGAAACACTTGCTCGATTGATTGACGCGAGGGTTTTGAGTTACATCCAACAGCCAGAATTTGAAGAGTTATACAAATTGATTCGACAAGCAGAACAAACCCTGAATGGATACATGAACTACGTCCGTCGTCAACGCGCTGGCTCGCAGGAATTCGGTGACAAAGCCGTCCGCGAAGATCAAGCAGATTACGATCTTACGATCCTCGACGATAACGGCAAAGATCAAACTCTCTAGCCATGTCCACCTCTGTACGTGTGTACCTGTTTACCTGTGTACCTGTCCACTTGTCTACGTGTGTACTCCCAAGGAGAACTTATGCCAAACAAACTCGCCGTCGTCGCCATCGGCGGCAACGCCCTCATTAAAGATGACAAGCGCGTCACCGTCGAAGATCAGGAAGTCGCGTTGCGCGAAACAGCCGTCCATCTCGTGGATATGATCGAGGCGGGCTGGGACCTCGCCATCGGTCACGGAAACGGTCCGCAAGTCGGGTTCATCCTGCGCCGTTCCGAGATCGCCGCGAAATATGAAGGGATGCACGAAGTTCCGCTCGATGTCTGCGGCGCGGATTCGCAGGGCGCGATCGGATACGAATTGCAACAAGCGCTGCGTAACGAATTTTTCAAACGCGGCATCAACAAAAAAGCCTGCACGGTTGTCACGCAAGTGTTGGTTGATAAAGAAGATGTCGCGTTCAAAAAGCCGACGAAGCCGATTGGAAGTTTCATGGAGGAAGCCGAGGCGAAGCGGCGCGAAAAGGAGATGGGCTGGTCTGTGGTGGAAGACGCAGGCAGAGGCTGGAGAAGAGTCGTCGCGTCCCCGTTGCCGAAAGAGATCGTGGAGTTGGACGCGGTGCGAACGCTTCTTTCCGCGGGGCAGGTTGTCGTCACGGTGGGGGGCGGGGGCATCCCCGTGGTGGATCGCGGCGACGGCGAACTCGTCGGCACTGCCGCAGTGATTGATAAAGATTTTGCATCGTCATTGCTTGCGAATTCGATCAACGCCGAAATTTTTATCATCGCGACAGCCGTTGAAAAAGTGGCGATCAACTTCGGCAAGCCCGACCAGCAATGGCTCGACAAATTGACTCTCGCCGAAGCGCAGGCGTATCTCGATGAAGGCAAACATTTTGCGAAAGGCTCGATGGCGCCGAAAGTCCAAGCCGCGATTCGATATTTGGAAAACGGCGGCGGCGCGGCGATCATCACCAACCCCGAAAATATCGGGCGGGCGTTGAAAGGTGAAACAGGCACGTGGATAGTTAAATAGTTGGGTGGACGTAAATCCGTCATTGCGAGGAGGGCATCGCCCGACGAAGCAATCCCCGTCATCGTGGTGGAGATTGCTTCGTCGCCCTTCGGGCTCCTCGCAATGACGGAGTACTATTTTTGAATCGTGAAGTAGAATTCATTTGATGTCAATTTCTCCGAGAGTTCTTCTTAGCATAGATTACGAACCCGTCTTCGCGTTGTTCCGTCATTACGATCACATCCGCGACAAAGCGCTTCGCCGCGACATGGACGGCGGATTCACCTCCCGCGCAATCGATTCGATCCTCGACCAACTTGGCGATGCAAAAGCCAGCATCTATCTCGTCGGCGAGATCGCCGAGTGGTATCCCGAGGTGCCGCAAAAGATCGTTGACGCGGGTCACGAACTTGGATTGCATTGCCAATTCCATCGTCCGCTGGTGAACGTGAATCAACTCGCCGACGATCTGCGCGATTCGGAATCGTGGCGCAAGCCATACAACGTACGGGGCTATCGCGCTCCGATGGTCGGCATCAGCGAGGATGCGTATCCGCTTCTCGAATCGTTCGGCTTCACATACAGCTCGTCCATTTACGCGCCTGCGGGCACGATGTTGAAAAAAGGAAACCTGTGGGAGATTCCCGTCAGCACATGGCGGACGCGCGACGCGCACGAAGACCTCGTCGCGCCGCGCGATTTCTCGTTCAAGCTTTTGCTGGGCGGAGAATTTCCGTACGGCTCCAGTTTCAGCATCGGATTTCTCGCTCGCCGCATCCTCACCATCCTCGAAGAAGAACTCAAGCGCGGACATTCCCCCGTCATCATCATGCACCCCTACGAGTTGGTGAAGCCTGCCTCTTCCTCACGCCTCACGCGTGACCTGATTCGGAATCCGCACCTCATCCCTTTTCTCTGGGACAAGTCTCCGTTCTTGCGCGACCTGTTGAAGAGTTTTCCTACTTCATCGTTGAAAACCTACCTTGATGAAACGCTCTCCAATTCGATGACGGGGATTGCTTCGCCACTTCGTGGCTCGCAATGACGGGCATAGGTGAGCGTTGAAAAATCTTCAAATCAGAAAGTTGTCTCCCGAAACTCCTCTACGCGTAACAGAGTCTCTTTTGTTTTCTGCGACATTCACCGCGCTTGATTCATGGACTCGACTGGTAAAAGAAATTTACGGCTACGAGACTCATCGCTTTGAAGTGACACAGAATAATGAAGCGACGGGCATCCTTGCTCTGACTCATATTCAGCATCCCATCTTTGGGAATTATCTAGCGACCTCGCCGTTCGGGTCTTTCG
The DNA here is from genome assembly GCA_029558635.1 of Pseudomonadota bacterium. GTDB lineage: Bacteria > Pseudomonadota > Alphaproteobacteria > Micavibrionales > Micavibrionaceae > UBA1573. The sequence continues at coordinate 4,747 of JAKQEE010000073.1, forward strand.
GCGGATTTGCGTTTTCGTCCAGCGAAGCGCGTGACTCACTCTTGAACGAAGCGCGGAAACTTGCCGATGAATTAAAGGTTGACTATGCCGTTGTTCGTTTCATCGAAGATAATAACGCGCCTCCCTCTCCGTGGATTCAAAACCCGATCTACTCCACCTATCTGCTTGACATCCCATCCAACCCCGAAGATTTGATGCAAACATTCGGACACCAGCATCGCAAGCACACGCGGCAGTCGTTGAGGAAAGGCTTCAAGGTTAAGTTTGGTCGCCTTGAACTGCTGGATGAAACCTACGAAGCCCTCGAACGGAGTATGCACGAACTTGGCTCGCCGTATCACTCGAAAAAATACTTGCGGACGATGGCATCTCTGCTCGACGACAATCTCGAATTTGTCGTGATAAAAGATGAAAAAGAGTCTCTCATCGGTGGCGCGGTACTCGCTTATCATGGCGATACCGCGACAAATTTACACGCGAACATCCTGCACAACTATCGCGCGGACTATGCGGGCGAATGTTTGTACTGGAATATTCTTGAACATTACATTCAAAAAGGGATCAAAACCTGCGACATGGGACGAAGCCTGAACGGCTCGGGCAACGAGACCTTCAAGATGAAATGGAAGCCGCGCAAGGTTCCGCTGGCGTATTGGTATTACCTGCCGAAAGGCGGAGGCATCCCTGAATTGAATCAGAAAAGCCCGAAGTTCCAGTTTGCGATTTGGATGTGGAAGCGATTGCCCGCCTTCGCCGTGCGGATGTTGGGTCCGCATTTGATTCGGGGGATCGTGTGATTCCGGAGGGTTAGATCTATGTGTATGCCTCGAGATACATCAGTTAACGTTTAACGAATCATCAACACCTGTTTTGCCAACACCTCTTTCGGCAAAACACTCCCCGCATGGTTCGCCACCACTTCCCCATCCTTCATGACCAACCGCAAACTCTCTTTATCCGCCAGCGAGCGCAAATCCTCCAGCGGATTTCTCTCGTGCGCGATCAGATCGGCGACCTTGCCGGCTTCGAGCGTGCCGAGCCACGAATCCCAGCCGAGGGCTTTTGCCGCGTTGCCTGTCGCCGCGACAAGCGCGTCCATTTTTGATAAGCCCGCCTGTTCCATCCAATAGACTTCGAGCGCGTTCTCGCCGTGATAATTCAACGGCGTGCCAACGTCCGATCCCATTGCGATGGGGACTCCCGCTTCGTACGCCATCTTCAAACTTTTCGCCGCATCGCCCTGCGAATCTTTGTTCTTCTGCATGATCCAATCGGGAACGTTGGACTTCTCTGCCAAAATAATATCCCAACCCACTTTCAACGTCGGCACCAAAAAGACCCCACGTTGCGCCATCAAGCGGATCACGCCCGGGTCGCGATACAAATACGTTCCGTGCTCCAGCGTGGTCACGCCCGCCTCCACGGCTTTACGAATCCCATCGATGCCGTGCGCGTGCATCGCCACTGGTTTGCCAAATTTTTTTGCCTCGTCCACCAGAGCCTGAATTTCATCCGAATTGAAATGGGTTACGCCAGGCGCGCCGCTTTCCACCAGTACCGCGCCGGTCACGCCCATCTTGATCACATCCGCGCCATGCTTCACTTGTTCGCGCACCGCCTTGCGCACCTCATCCACGCCGTCAGCTACGCGATACATGCCCGCGTAATAATCCGCGCCCGCTTCGGTGATGGAGATGAATCTGCCCGCCAAACACATGCGCGGTCCCGCAAAATCACCGCGCTGGATGGAACGACGCACATCGAATTCGAGCTCGCTCCAGCCGCCAAGATCGCGCACAGTGGTGATTCCCGCCGCGAGATTCTTTTGCGCGTTCGAGAGAATCTTCAACGCCATCTGCCCCGTCGGCGCGTAGAACTGGCTGTCCGCTTCGCCGGAGCCGGATAAGTGGACATGCGCATCGATCAACCCGGGGAGGACATATCCGCCATGCAGGTCAACTTGGATGAAATTCCCTCCCGCGTCTCTCCACCCGCTGGCTAGTCCAGCATAGTGGACTTTCTCGCCCCGAATTGCAATGACCGCGTCCGCGATGGGGTCGCGGCCGGAGCCGTCAATGAGGGTGAGGTTGAAGAAAACTGAATCCATGCCGAAGGTCCGAAGTGAAGCGTGGTTTGAATCCTGTTGATATTCTATCCGTAAAACAAAAAGACCGCATGACGTGGTCTTCGTTCGTGCCGAGGGGAAATTTAAACTCTCATCCGGGGCTTATGAATTAGATTCACAACATTGACATGTTCAGCAAGTAGAGATATTTTCAGAATCTTTTGAGACGTCATATTCCTTTGAATCACCGTCTCGTTGATACCGCATACTGTCTATCTAGACAATATTCAAAATACGATTAGAATCTTGGGTCAGTTCAGGAAGCCAACTGTATCATGTCTCTTGCCATTCTCGCCCTACTTGCCCTTGTTATTGTGATCGCGATCTCCGCCTTCAGAACAGATTTGAATACAGGTGTTCTGGCTGTGGCATTGGCGTACATCGTTGGCGTATATTTTGCGGGTTTGAGTGTAAGTGAAGTATCCACCTATTTACCCGAACAGCTCGTATTGACCCTTGTTGGCATAACTTTGCTGTTTGGGATGGCACAACAAAACGGCACGCTGGATCGGCTGGCTGGATTCGCGATACGAAGCGCGCGCGGAAACCCGGCTCTGCTTCCTTTCGTCTTCTTCTTTCTCACTTTTGTCTTTTCAGCCATTGGCCCGGGCAACATCGCGGCAGTTGCTTTGATCGCGCCCATTGGAATGGTAGTCGCGTTGAACTCAAACATTCGCCCGATCGTGATGGCAATCATGATTTGTACTGGCGCAAACGCTGGCGCGTTTTCACCGGTAGCGCTGACCGGTATCGTCAATGTGGGGCTCATGAACAAGATCGGCATTAATGACCCCTCGACTACATTGCAGATTTTCCTCCTTGTGGCTGCATTGCAATCAATAAGCGCGCTGGTTGCATATTTTGTCTTTCAGGGATTTCGTATTCAACGGAGCGCGGAGGTTAGTGCTGTCGCTCAATCATCATCACAGGCGCAACCTTTTCATGTACAGCACATCATTACCTTGATCGCCATCTTGGCATTGGTAATTGGCGTTATTGTCTTCAACGTAGCAGTCGTTGTCGGCGCTTTTGTGCTGGCGGGCTTGTTAGCGTTATTTAAAATCGGCGATGTGGAAGTGGGTCTTCAGCACTTGCCATGGGGTGTCATCTCTTTGGTGGCAGGGATCAGTGTTTTAGTCGGTCTGCTCGAAACGACCGGTAGCCTAGATCTGGCAACGAATGTGCTAGCCTCCTATTCAACTCCTAATACTGTGAATGCTCTGCTGGCTTTCATTACAGGCATGGTGTCAATCTATAGTAGTTCATCAGGCGTGGTGATGCCAACTTTTATTCCTCTCCTGCCTCGACTGATTCAAGCGCTCGGTGGCGGAGATCTCATTGACATGGTTGTCGCGGTCAATGTCGGCTCGCATCTCGTTGACGTGAGTCCCTTATCCACACTTGGGGCGTTATGTTTGGCGGCGCTCCCAGCATCTGTCGATAGATCTGTGATCTTTAGGCAACTGTTGCTGTGGGGAATTTCGATGTCGGTGGTCGGGGCAGTCTTGGCATTTATTTTTTTAGATTTGCTCTAAACACAAGCCATCGACTCGAGACACTAATACAGTAGATCGGGAATCCAAAGGACTAAACAGAATCCACTGTTTAGTCCTTTAGCAAACCACCATATCTTGGGGTTCTGTTTGGGATTACGTCCCGTATTTCGGTAGTGCCGAGGGGGAGATTCGGACTCCCGACCAAGGGCTTATGAGTTAGAAGCACAATGAGCAATGTTTTTTGCCCACATATGTGTGTGAAACTCTGCCTTTTTCGACACTCTTGCCTATATATAGCGGTGTTTTTGGATGATTATCACTTTGATAATCCCCTGTACATGAATTACAGGTGTGTAGATGGTAAAACAAAGCACAGTTCCCGTCAAGTGCTACGCATAAAAATATTTGGGGAAGGAACCCAGTTTTCAAATTATTAGGGATATTTCTCCATTGAACATGGCCTCAATTGAAATCAGGGGCTACTACTTCTTCATACTTGACCCGCTTCCAAGGAAAGCGTAAGAAAATAGTAAGAGCAATAAAGGCAACAAATTCCTATATTGTCGTTTTTTATCTGGCTATCACGCCCGATGTGAATAGATTCCTGTTTGAGGTGTAGAATAAAAGTAGGGTCCCTTCGAGTGTCTGCCTCGATAATCAAGGAGCAAATATGAATAGAGACTCATGGAGCATGCGTTTCAATCAATATCCGGCACATAGGCGCTTCTCCAAACTAGAGAAGTTACCGGACTGCCCTGATTGGTTTGAAGAGCGTCATTTCAACACTTGGCAGGAAGAGGGTCTAATAATCTGGAATAATATCGATAAAAAAATTGAATCCCTAAATGGTTCATATGCATTGAGATTATTAAATCAGCTCGAATCTCAGGACAACTGGAAAACAGAGGGGATTTCCGTTACAAAGCAGGTCACCGAGATTTCATACGAAATTCCACCTCGCGGGCGACGTAAAAAAAACGAGCAGAAACCTCCAACTGAGTCGAACAACTCAAAGACATATTACAAAGAAATGGTACACCTTCCCTCTGAAGCCGGCCCGGAATTGATCGAACTTATCAATCAGAACAAAGTTATCATTACCCATATGGCTGAGAGGGAGAAAAAGCAATTCAATGATGCCATGCATCAGTTGATAGAATGGGCATTGGAATTTTCCCGCAAAGAAGAGGTAGCAAAATTTGATTTCAGCAACAGGCAATTTCAATGGCTGTCAAACACGCCGAATCGCTGGATATGCCATGATTCCAAAGCAGACGGACATGTATGTGTAGGTGAAACTAAGTTGTTCTGGTGTGCCTGCGTCAAACGACAGTGGAAAACCGTGAAATCTGAATATTTTGAGCAGTTTTCAAGTGCTGTAGAATGGGTGGAAGCGGGGTTAGTGGAATTGGCTGATGAACCAGAACTACCTGACTCTTCCTTTCCCTACGATGAAGAAGGTAGAAAGGCAACATTAGCTCAGCTTAAAAATAAACTTCGGGCAAGTCAATTCTGGATCGATCCATCTGTCGTGGAACCGTCCAGGATCTCATACAAAATATTCATCGAAATTGAGGCAGCGCCGACCAGTTTCGAAACAATCACGACAAGGTGCGGCGATACGATCCGTGTAAAAGAACGATTCCCAGGACAATCAAAGCTGGCAATGATCATCAACCTTGATCGTGATCAATTCGATTTCGAACAACCCTTGGGAGACAACTCGGATTGGCACTTAATCACTTCGTTGACAAGTTTTTATCAAGAAAATGCAGTAGCAAATCAATCACAACAAATCTGGAACCAAAGCAAGATCACTCAACAATTCAAAGAGAAAAATATACGGCGAGCTCGCTATGGCTATCAGGAAGTTGAAACAGGATATAAAACCTATTTAGGCGTATGTGATAACCAGGATAATCCCTGGAGGATACCAGGGACCCGAGACGAGCACATGGAACGATTGGCACTGCAACAGTCTATATGTTACTCATTGGATGTTCACGATTTTAGAGATTTTCTTGGCTTTTCCCTTGAAGATTCAACTGACGAACACCTTCTTGAAACGATGCATGAAACTAGAGCACGCTCAAAATACATCCCGGAGGGTGCAAAAATAAAGAGCAGAATATGGCTTAGTCAACACGAATCAGATTGGAATCAGGATTCGTTCTCGTGTAATAACCCTTACAGTAGCGACAGCCCGCGTTTTTGATTTTGTTCGAAACGACATCCGAACTCAAGTAATGACTTTAACATCTTTCCATTACACACTTTGTGCGCCTGATTTCTCACTAACAAGATCTTGCTAGGACGATATACCTACCAACCAGCAAAAGAAAGTTTTCGATGGGCGTCTTGTCCTATAGTAATTTTCTGCAATCTTCTCCCTGTTCAACCTAAGTTTCTCTCGGCACAAGGACATTCATATATATAAACATGCAATTGCGTGCAGACAAGAAGATGCTACCATTTGGAATAGACGTTGATATTGATCTTTGCTAAGCGCAACATTCCATCCAAGATTGTGTCCGAGGGTGTTTCTAAGCCATCCAGTATATTGCATGGCGGTCGGCATTGATTCATCAGCATCCACATCTATGTTGATCAGAACTTGATTCAGCGTTTTTCCGTTAATATTTAATTTTGCCTTGTCATCAATTTTCAATTGGGTTTGTAGTCTCTTGAGCTCTTGTTCAAGATTGGATTTAGCGTTTTTGGCGGGATAATTCATATTATTCTTCAGAAGGCTTTCAAAGAGGAGGCAACCCTTGAAAAGGTGAAGAAAATATGGTTCGCGTGTGTTTGGCGCTGGGCAAATAGTAAAAAGTTCATCTCGGTAATTCCACTCAAGGCAAAAAGAAATAAAAGTCGTGGCAAGCGTGCGCCAGTTTTGATGAGCATCAGTCAAAGAAGGTTGTAAGAATTTTTTGCGTAAATCAGATAAATATAGGTTATTTGACTTAGCACGAGAGTTATATATCAGAATTAAATTGGATATTCTAGTTTCGGCATCACCTATGAAGTCTCTATGTTCAGGGGAAATACTATCCAATTGAATGAGCCGCATTGCGTGAGACGGTTCATTTGTAGGGTCGATTTTAGCCTGAAAATCGCTGGATACTGCATTATCTATGAAGAACAAAGCAACTTCATAATCCTGCATACGAAACGATGCTAACCCAAGGTAAAAAAATACATTACCTTTATAAATACGAGCGTATGCTAATGGATCAGTATCAAAACATTTATGCAAGAGATGCATTCCAATGCTAATTATGTTCCAAGGATTTTCAGTATTAACTAAATATCGGTCGAAAAATTGATTGCCATCGTGAGGGTTTCCTGTAGCAGCCTCAATATAGGCTTTTATATCGAATTGGCTAAGATGCATTGTTTACTAGTCCGCCTGTTAGGATAGTCTTACTTTAGCCTGAATTGATGCTACACCTACAATTAATGAGGCATCAAGTAAGTAATAGCCTGTAAAAATTTGCTCGTTTTGGTCAGGAAGTAAAACTTCTGATTGAAATGCTGAGTCAACAATGAAGCCATCATTATCTAAGAATTCGATAGTAGCACCAAATCCCAGAGGAGCATCCGCGAAACTTCTAAGCACAAGTTTCCAAGAGACTTTTGACCAACTGTCATTTGTTTCGGTTATCCTTGTTTCGACTTTTATTATTTCAAACAACTTACTTTCCTGTTCGGTTTTTGTTTTTTCTGAAATGATCGCTTTTGTTGGCGATGTTTCAACAAGGATTTTATTTTGGGACTCAAGCTTATCCAGCCGTTGTTCTAATAGGGCAACTTTTCTTTCTAGATCTGCAATGCGCAAGAGTGGATGAGGCTCAGAAGAATTTGGCTTTGGCGAATTTGATTGTGTCATATCGCGATATCCTTACTAAAGATAATTTAAGTTTACAAACCACATTGCTTTAGAGATTTTGACAATTTGATTTCCGAATATGTTCTTGTCATCTTGCGGATTTGAGAGAAGGATTGCCAAGAACAATTAGACAGTTTTGTCATTTCCGAACCAAAATTCTAGATCAGAAATTAATACCCTTCGTTATCTTATCGTTTCTCGAATCCAAAATATTTTTGAACAAAAGATATTCGACAATTCTGTTTATATGAATTGTAGTATCAATTGTGGCTTTCAATCCAAATAATCTACACACCTCGCGAATCAGGTCGTCGCTTGTTATACCGATGGCGCCATTAATGCACTCACGAATCGCAAGTATTATTTCCTCAGGCGGAATGTCGGATATTGCACGAACATCTTGCCCGTTGGTGTGAATACGCAAGGGAGGCACAGTCATCTCGATCGGCCAAAGAAAATCGCCCTTAACGATTAATTGCTTGTTACGATTCGCGAAAGCAATCGCCGTATCCAAATAATCGCTAATTCGCTTCCCTTTACGAGTTGCCCATGCTTCTACAACGCGCTGCTTCGCAACTTCTCTTGAAATCGGTCCTTCCCCATTTACTATTGCGGCGAATGCATCGGCTAGCCTGTTGATTGAAGTATTCAGAATAGCATCTCCGCCTGTCCGGATTTGCCTCTGCAATCTTCTTCTGGTATAAGGAACCGCTCCCGGAGGGGTATCTTGACTATTCAGGTTGACAATAAAATCAATCGAAGCATCGTTTGCTTGATGTTCATCTACTTTGGGAATGATGGCTTTTTTTTTACCTACAGTTTGCTGTAATACTACTTCCCGTTTTCTGGTATTGATGGCTGCTAAAACTTTCTCTATTTCTGATTCACGATTTTGAATCCAGTCTCGCGACCAAATGCGATGTATTTTCCAACCCAATCCTTCAAGGACCTGTTGACGCAATCTATCTCTATCACGAGCCGTAAATGCGGAATGATACATCGCTCCATCGCACTCAATCCCCAGTAAGTAACGCCCTGATTGCTCTGGGTCCACCACCGCTAGATCAATTCGATATTGCGAAACTCCAAGTTGAGGTATAAGTTGGACTCCTCGGCGAGTAAGTGCTTGATAAACCGATTCTTCGAACGGAGAATCAAACTCAGCATCGGAATACACTTTTTCATCTTTATAGACGGCTTTGACGCCATCTCTTGCAACCTGCAGGTAATTCCTGAGCAATTTTGCTCCCTGGCTATCAACTCGGCTAAGGTCAATATCTTCAGGCTCAATAGATGACACCAATTTTAGGGCATGGCGTGCTCTGGTAACCGCAACATTTAGGCGCCGTGCTCCCCCTTCCCTATTGATTGGACCAAAGTTCAAGGTCATTTTTCCAGTTTCATCCTTGCCATAGCCAACGCTCAAAATAATTACATCCCGTTCATCTCCCTGAACATTTTCCAGATTCTTTATAAATATTGGCTCTATTGCATCATTAGAGAACAGCGGGTTCAAATCAGGATTTTCTTTACGCAAAAGGTCAATTGCGTCTTCAATGGCCTTTCTTTGAGAGACACTGAAGGAGACTATTCCTATAGAGAGCTCAGGGCTTGTTACCAAATGGTCTCGTACTAATTCCGCAACGACCATTGCTTCTTTGAGATTATGACGTGCTCCAACACCTTTTTTATAAATTCCATCTTTGACATGTATAAATTTCAAACCAGTCGTAGGGCTATCAGAAGTTGAGTTTGGAAACGTGTAAAGACGGTTATCATAGAAATGGTAGTTGCTATATGCAATAAGGGATTCGTCTTTACTCCTATAATGCCAATTTAACATTAACGAGCGAAAACCACTACTGTCGAAGGCATTCAGAATGCTTTCGAAGGATGCTTCCATTGAGTCGTCCTCATCATCAAATTCATCAGCTTCAATTGCATGAAAAAAATTTGTGGGAGGTAATTGCTGTCTGTCACCTGCAACAACAACCTGCTTCGCACGGAGAAAAGCACCAATGGCGTATTCAGGAGGAATTTGTGACGCCTCATCAAAGACCACTAGGTCAAATTGGTAAAGGTTAGGATCTAGCAATTGACTTACCGTCAATGGACTCATCATTAAACAGGGTTTTAATATCTGAATTAGATTTGACACCTCATGGAACAGTTTGCGTAAAGGCATGATTCTTCGTTTTTTGTTGTATTCTCTGCGTAAGATCGTTGTTTCTGCAGAGCCAGCTTGCATCCAAGATGATTGTGGCTTGTCAGCATTTAGCTTGGCTCTTATTTCATTTGGTGCATTTTCGATCATCATCAAATCCAACGCTTTGAATCGCTGGATCATTTCGGATTGCATCGTTCCCCTAAATCTCTGCAATAAAGGACGGTCGTGGATCATCGATTCGGAAAGCAATAAATAAAAGCGACGCTGAAAGCAGGGCTCCCAGTTTTCGGAAGATAATTCGGTCGTTAATGCCTGTGTAACGAAATCACCAAGATCTGTGTCAAAGCATTCCTTTTTCACAGCATTGAAATTTGCCCATTCAGCGAGCTCGCTAACATTTTTACTGTGGTCATCTAGCCAATTAGCAATATTATTTGGATGTTGATCAAATTTATCCTGTAATGGTGCCGGAATGTCAGTTTCGTCGAACAGCTTGGTAGCAAGATCTAGCCCCTTGATGATCTTTTGTTTAAGCTCTTCCAATGCAGATAATTTTTCGATTGATTGGCTGAAGTCAACATCGCGCCCTTCTTCTTGGGCAGTTTCTCTATAGATATTTTGTACAATTCTTAAAACGGGTGCGACTTCCTTGGCGACAGGGCGATTCCCGTACCTGTAAACCAACCTAAGCTTTGACGAATCTTTCCAATACTGAAAGCTGAAATATCGGGTAAATGAGCGATAACCAACCAGATAATTATTTATGGCCGGCTGCACCAAGCCTGAAAAGATGCCTGGGTGAAAGTTGGAAAAGATATAGAGGAAATCTAGGCAATCCTGAATGGTTTTAGGTGACCGCAAGCCATACTGAGAAACTATGGAAGATATTAATTCGAAAAACTCGTTGATTGCGCTCGCAGTTCGATGTAAATCCAACGCCAGTTCTTCTCTGTCCTGTAGGGAACTAGTTGTGCCTTTATATCCCTTCCAACGATTCACTTTATAAGTTTCGATTATCTTTCGATAATTTGCTAATTCTCGCACCAGGGAAAGCATCTTATTGTACTGAGTAACAGAAATGTTCTCGAGGTTCGATATCGAAAAGTTGAGTTGGGGTGCGTCAAGATTCTGTGATAAGTACCCTTGCACTTTGTAAACAGACAAACCAATTTCAAACCGGGGCTCATGGACTTGTCTTATATATCCGTTGAGTTCGTCCCTTAACTGCTTAAGCTCTTGTTTTAGAAGCCTGTAATCTCCTTTGGGGTGACGGGATTGTGTATTGGACAGAGAACGCATGAGTTCGGTTATTACTTTGCGCTTGTCCATTTTGTGACTATGGACTTCCATGCAGAAGTCCCCCAGTCCTCTCTGAGCAAGGCGATTTTGAACGACCTCCAACGCTGCCATTTTTTGGCTGACAAACAGGACCTTTTTCCCTGCCATCATGAATTCTGCAATAATGTTTGCAATCGTTTGGCTTTTCCCAGTTCCCGGTGGACCTTGTAAAACAAAGCTTACACCTCTCTTTGAAGCTTCTATTGCCTCCTGTTGGCTGGAATCAGAATCCATGATTTCATAAACGCTTTCGGGATTTACAACGTCATCCAGATCTTTTGCTTGTGGAACATCATCGGGCTCGAAGGGGAAATCTGATTCGACGCCACTTAAGATCTGCACAATTGGATGTGCCGTGTACAGTGCCAGATTGGTCTCAAAGTCTTTGATCAGCAGCAATGTCAAAAAATTGAAAGCCCCGATTGTGACCTGCCTCAACACATCCCACCCGTCAAATTTCTTCACTAACTCTGAAACGCCGGCTAGGAAATCCAATAGTTGAGAGGCTGATATATCATTTGTGACTTCTGGAAGTTGAATTCCAAAGTCACTCAATAGCTTGTTCTGTAAAACAGGATTGATCACTATATCTTCTTCCGCCATTTGAATTCTATAGGGCGAAAGGGAGCTTGCTCTATCTACAGTAATTGGAACAAGAAGAAGGGGTGCATAACTAAATTCACTGCTCTGCGATTCCTTCCACTTCAACATGCCGAAGGTAATATACAAAACATTAAATCCCTGCTCCTCCTGGATAGTATGAGATGTATATCGAAGGTTGTAAAGAACTTTGCTTAAAGCTGCTATTGAGTGATTTGTCTCTAATTCGTTTGTTTGGAGTTGCCGAACATGATTTTGTTTATTGCTATTAGGGATTTCTGTCGCATCCTCAGCGTCAAAGACTGATTTGGCATCTTTAGGATCTGGAACCGGAGCCAGAATTTCTCCTCCCTTTTCAACAAGCAATTCGAATAAATCAATAAACTCCGGCTTCTCGATCGTCGCCGATGAGGTTTTTGTGTTTTTCCAAAACAACAGGCGATTTCGCCCACTCATATCATGGAGTTGGCGAGCCCAATATTTGAGTTTAGCTTCAACTTTTGTATTGTCAGGATTTGTTACTTGCATATCTAGCCGCCAAGAAGTGGATGGGATAGTATCCCGCAAGTATAAACGGAAACTTTATTGTGGTGCGTTGCCCTCCCCTTACAATGTCCTGAGAAGATGAAATTTTCTCCTCGAATTTAGTGCTAGAACATTGCATTTCCCACGTCAAGTCGAGCTCTATCAACACTGTTTTCAAAGGTAATCTATTGGGTAATATTGCTCGGAGATTGTAACAGCTCGACGATGAATATTAGCAACAGGCGGTAACTTCAGTTGTTACATGTAATATCGATAATAAGGCTCATAGTCCGATCCTAAATATTTCAAAATACTTCCCACTTGCCTGGCAGCGCGCAGCGTAATAGGTTCGCTTCCATCGAATTGGGAATTATTCCAATTCATTTTAGTGAGACCCAGAATTTCCTTTGCAATAAATTTAGGAGTTTCACTTGTCTGGTCACAACGAAATCCTAGCGGAAGAGGAACATACATGCCTGGGTATGCGGTGTAAAAATCTATGCTTCCTTTTGTATAAAGGACATATGGTTGACCGCCTGTATCCAAGAACGTACCACGAAGAGGGGGATATCTATTCCCTCGATATAAACGCGTAAATGAACGGGTAATACTTATAAAATCTGCCTGTTCGGGTTCAATTGAGAATCCTATAAGTGCGGCTTCAAATCCATTTAGTTCATCCTGATTATGGATGGAGCTTTTATGCACCACAACTCGCGCCGGAAAATTCTTATGCTCGCGTCTATATGTATCCAAGGCGTTCCTAAGCAAGTCGTGTGCATCATCGCCTGAAAGATGAATTTGCCGATCATCTTTAGATAAAGATGCCAAGCCGCCACGTAAAATGACGCCTTCTCCCCTTTCGTTGAAAATCTGTGCGGTGCTGGTTAGGAGTTTATCTCCATCCGTTGTCTTGTAAAAACTCAGACCCACGTAGCATGTATCGAGTTGAGACCATTCTCGAAGAAGTCGCCAAGGAATCCCGCCGGCTTTATAGTAGAGAGCGATATAGAGATTCCATGCTCGTGTTGCCTCATCCTGCACTTGCCTTGCTTCGCCAGATGGATGTTTTTGTTTTAGGCGTTTCTTTTCATCATAGGTACCTGGACGAATGATCTGAGTCGGTTTTTTGAACCTCATTGCCTGAGCTTTTAGATAATCATGCAAAATCATCTTTGAGGCTACCACTTGAACGATCTGTCCATCATCGTCTGGTTCGTCGTCAGAAAGTATCGTCTCGTCAGCTTCTTGATCCAAAAACTCAATCAGGGAAAAAGGAAATGCACACACCAAGACATCTGCGGTTGTCTTTTGGGCAAGGTATTCCATTTCGTCTAAAAACAACTGGGCAATTTCCTGTAGGATCTCATCGGTTTTTGTCTGTTTACAAAGTTCATCAAATTTCCGTTGGGGGATGGGTCGTTGAAGTTGGGTATCAAAAATAAAATCTGCACACAACATCATTCCGTCGCCAAAACCCGGAAACCTGGGAAATAAGTTTGGTCGTTTACTCTTTTTCGCTTGTATCCCGTTTCGACACTTCTCTATCCACTTCTGAACCCCTTCAATGGTCTCTGGCGTTCCAACTAGCCCAAGCTTGATTTTCTTGGGTGCAGTTGGCACCTGAAAATCCAATGGCCCATAATTCATCAATCCAAACTTCATATCGATGTGTTTGGCTATTCCAAACTCCAATTCAGGTTCGTGAAAAAAGTAAGCGTTCATAGTCCAAAGAGTTCCGGTTGGTTGTCCTGGCTGGACATAGTTTGTTTCTCTAAACCTTCTTCGGCAGCATACCAAACATTATCAGGAATACCCGACTGAACATCCACTTTTTCAAGATCGCCAAAACTAAGAAAAGGATATTCCTCCGCAAAGAGGGTTTTCATGGGGCGTTTCAGGAGGTCTGCCCACATCAGTAATTGACCTACTACAGCAGGGTTACGCTCGAGTCTTTTAATACCCTTCAGCAATTCATCCCGATAAGGGTAATCATCGAAGCCATTTGTTGTGAAGTGATAGGTAGGGGTTATTTCGAGAAACCACCGATTTTCAAGCCGTAAAAAGTACCCTTTGAAAGCTGCATGCCGGCAATATGTTTTCTTGGCAGGGTCTTTTTTACTGCGATATTGCTTGAATACCTCCCGCCTAGAGTTCCTTGTAATGCTTTGATAACTGATATGAATTGTCCTTTCTAATTTGCGTGGCGCACGGTAATAATAATATTCATGTTCTTTGTGAAACCGAAGATCAAGCAGCCAAGCCCGTTGTCGCAAAGCTCTGTTTAGTAATCGCACATAATCTCGTTTCTTGTCTTCGTCCTCTGTATCTGACCACTCATCCACATCAAAGCGCTCGCAAGAGCCAGGATCACAAATCTCTGAAAATGGGAACTCGTCCAACGGATGAAACGACGTAATAGTTCCATTTTTCAAAAACCACTCCGAGCCGACATTAATATTTAGGGTCTTGAAAATTTCCCAAATCTCGGCGTTCTTGGATTTGTCGGTTGCAGCCACATACATTGTTTTGGCTACGGATTTTATTTGCAGCAGGTTCGTATACAGGGATTCGGTTGTATCGAGAGGCGCGAAGTATATTCCCGAGTCCGTAGGCAAAGCCAAATTCTTCAGCGCATCTGCGCAGTCTCTATCAAATCGCTGCGTCGATTTGTCAAAAATGACTTTCCTGGATTTTTGCACAGCTGGATCACGAAAATAATCCTTGATCGAAACCCAGTATGCCTCATTATCCGCTGGGCGACAGACTACTAAAATAACAGGGGCGTTTCCACGAAGCCAGTACTCCAAATCTTTTGGAGTACAAATATATTCCAGAGAATTTGGCGTTTCTGCTGTAAACGGCTGTGATGTGGATTTGACCTGAACTTTTATATAAGAATTTGTCGCCTCACCGGTAACCGGGTCGCGCACTTCAATTTCCCCATCAATGCCTACATCGAAAACAGGTGTTGGTCTCCAGGCATACTTCATCTCAAGCACGATTCTTTCAACAAGATTGACACCTTGTTGTCCGATCAAACTCTGTGATGAAAGTTTTTTCATTTCTGCCGTGCCTAATAATATTGAATGTAGTAGTACAAATGAATCATCGATACCAGATTTTCACTCTGATCGAGGACAGTGAATTAATCCTTCTTCAAAACTTCTCCCAATTTTTGAGCCAACTCATCAATTCTAAGCGTAGCTGTGTTTAAAGCGACCCTATCCGCTAATGTCGGACTATAGCTTATTACTTCATCTTTTGAAACTTTATGCCAAATTGGTAGGATTCTTTGTCCGCCAGCCATTTCTTTGGCAATTAGCCCATCGAGTTCATATTGCGGCCAGTTCTTTGCAAAGAAGTGGGGCGAGAGAATAACGATCCCGAAGCGAGAGTTAGCCAGTCCCTTATCTATAGAGCGCCGTAGGCTGTCGCCAACCCGCAGTTGAAATTCATCATACCAAATCGAGAAGCCATTCTCCTGCAGTAACTCTGCCAAAGCACGGACGATCTCCTCTTTGTCTTCAGTCGCGTGAGAAATAAAAGCATCATACGTTGGTTGAGAAGCGGATGGTGTCATAGCATCAATTTGCAGAGGTGATATTCGAGAAAGAGTCCGAATATCGCTTAACATTTTATCCTGTTTAGCCTTGTCTTCCTGATCCTTACGCTTGATGGAATCGGTCAATTTCTTTTGTTCTTTCTCACGTTCTTTGCTCTGTTCTGTATACAATTGTTGCTGATGCTTGTGTAATTGAGCAGTCTTATCTGCGACCTTCTTTGTAAGATCAGCTTGTTTTTCCTGAATCCTTACTATATCCCTATTCAGATTCTGGATTTCGCGTTGCTTACTCTGTAGAGTAGACGGACTTGTTGATTTCGTAATACTTGCATTGATCTGAGCAATTCGACTGGTCTTGTCGGCTAACTTCTTTGACTCATTTGTCAGTTGACGTTGAAGCGATTCAATGTCGCGTTGTGTGCTGGAAATGCTGTTCAGGGTTGATTGAACTGACATGTTTCAACTATCTTTTGATACCAAAATTAATGACCTAATTCTGTCCCAATGGCCACTCGGCATAGAGCGCCTGTGCTTGCACCATGACCGAGCCAAGGAACGGCTCCAGATCTTCCTCCCGGACCTTCTTTTTGCGTAGTACCGTCTTCACAGCAGATCGAACGCCGGCGCGGATTTCTTCGCGCGAGGGTTCAGTCCAATCGACTTTTAGGTTGCGTTTGAGCGTTTGGACAACTTCATGGACCAGGTCGCGGAGGAAGACTTGGTCGTAGATGGTCATGAAGTTGCCGGCGACGGCGTCATAGAAGGCAATTTCTTCGGGTGTGAGACCGAGTTCCTGGGCGCGTTGGTCATCGGCTTCCCAGGCGCGGCGGATGGCGATCATTTGCTCGATGACTTCCTTGGCATCGATCAAGCGGTTGTGATAGTCGAGCAGGGTCTTTTCGAGCTGCTGGCGGAAGGATTTCGCACGGGTCAGATTATTCTTTTGACGGCGATAGATTTCATCCGCCATCAAACGCTCCAGCAGTCGAACGCGCAGGTTTTCAAGGGGATGATCTTTGAAAGTTTGCAGAAAGGCGTCATCCAGAATGGAGATGTCAGGTTTATCAATCCCTGCCACTTTGAAGATATCAACCACGCCCTCCGTGTGGATGTTATCGTCCACCAGGTCTTGCACCGCGCGGTCGAGATCAACTGTGCGGCGACCGGATGTCGTTTTTAGGATCTGTTTTCGAACACGTTGGTAAAAGATGATTTCATCTGCCAACTGACGACAATCATCCAAATGCTTGACCAGCAGAAACGCGGACGATAATACGGCTTCTGCCTGGATGAAATCATCGCGACGGGTGTCTTCCGTGGCAAGGAAGCCGTAGACAAGGGCGTATAAATCCTCCATGTCAATATCGGACATTCCGCGCCAACCGCCATAGTCTCTACCGCTGGGCAGACAGGCGCGGGCATCCTGCAACGCCTGATTGAAGATCTTTTTTCCTTCGGTCTCTACATCGGGTGCGGGTTCGCCCTTTCCCCCGCTGTTTGTGTATTGACTGGTGGCTTCGCGCAGGGAGTCGCCGATGCCGATGTAATCCACGATCAAGCCGTGCGGTTTGTCGCTGAAGACGCGGTTGACACGCGAGATCGCTTGGATCATGTTGTGACCTTCCATCGGCTTATCCACATACAAGGTATGCAAACAAGGGATGTCAGTTCCCGTCAACCACATGTCGCAGACCACAACGATCTTGAGCGGGTCATCGGGATCGATCATGCGTTCCTTGATGGACTCGCGCTGGGATTTGGTCGTGAGATAGCCCTTCTGACTCCATTCGGGTGGGTCTTCGGAGAGATTGCCCGTCATCACAATCTTGACTTCGGGGCAGCCCGGCAATGCCGTGAGCGCTTCATATACGCGGACGCAGTTCAGGCGTTCCATGCAGACGATCATCGCTTTGCCCTTGAGCGTGGCTGAACGGTTCAGGTAATGTTCCAGCAGATCAGCAGCAAGATCTTTCAGACGATCATCGGCGCGCGCAGCAGCGGATAGTGCCGCCCAGCGCGAGATGTTGCGGCTGACTTCTTCGGGTTTGCGTCCCTGAATGATGCGCGCCAGGAGTGCATCCAGATCTTCTTTTGTTAACTGCAAGCGGATCTGGCGCGGTTCGTAGTAGATGGGAACCGTGGCGTGATCTTTCTGCGATTGCAAAATATCGTAGGTGTGAATCACATCGCCAAAGACTTCGACAGTGTCGGCGCCACTCATGCTGATGGGTGTGCCGGTGAAGCCGAGACGCATGGCATTGGGGACAGCGTCAGCGAGATAGCGAGCGTAGCCTTCGGTAAAACCATATTGGGAGCGATGGGCTTCGTCAGCGATCAGGATGACATTGGGACGTGTGTTGAGAATGGGATGCGTGTTCTCGCGCTCTTTGAGTCCAAATTTTTCGATGGTGGTCAGGATGACTCCACCGCCTTGAGTTTGGAGGAGGTCGCGCAGATTGTCCACGCTCTGCGCTTGTTTGACATCGCCGACCAGTTGACGCGCGGCGATGAATTGGTCGGAAAGTTGATTATCGAGGTCGTTACGATCTACTTCGAGCAGGAAGAGCGGATTATCCAATTCGGGCAGGCGGCGCAGGAGACCGACGAGGAAAACCATCGAAAGGGATTTGCCTGAGCCGGTGGTGTGCCAGATCACGCCGATGCGGCGATCAGGCTTGGAAACGGGATCAGACCCACGGTCCCGTATGACGCGGTTGTATGTCTCCAAGACTTTTTCTGCAGCGAGTCGCACAGCAAAGAATTGATGATAGCGCGCGGCTTTCTTCGTCACCTTGTCGTTGACTGTTTCAAAGACGATGAAGTCACGGACGTAGGCGAGTAGGCGGTCTTTGGGGAAGAGTCCTTCGATGAGGGTCTTCATGGAGCCTGTAGTGTTCGGCTCGATCTCGAAGCCGTCGATGGACTTCCACGGGCTGTACCATTCGCGCCCCGCTGTCCAGACGCCGTGCAGGGTGGTGATGCCATCGGAGATGACAACGAGGGCGTTGTAGTCGAAGAGCTGCGGGATTTCGTAGGTGTAGTGCTGGACTTGGTTGAAGGCGTCTTCGACGGTGGGCTTTTCGTCGTAGGGATTCTTGAGTTCGAAGACGACCAGCGGCAAGCCGTTGACGAAGATGATGACATCGGGACGGCGATCGTTCTGACCGTGGATGGGAAACTGGTTGATCGCGCGGATGTCATTCTTGTGGGGTTCGTCCCAATCAACGGCGTAGACGTGACGATGCTCGACGCGCCCATCGGGAAACTCAACCTTCAACTCCAGCCCGCGCGTGAGCATTTGATGGAAGGCGAGATTGCGATGCAGGGTATCCACACCTTCAGGTTTGCTGAAGAGACGCACGGCTTGTTCAATGGCAGCGGGCGGGAGATCTTTGTAGCGATCGCTCAGAAAATCATGCAGAACATCACGCAACACAACTTCATCATGCGGACGCTCGATATCCATGCCGAAGACGTGCTGGTATTGCAGCGCGTCTAGACGTTGCAATGTGGTGAGTTCAAAGGTGGATTCAGTTCCGCGTTCTGGCATATTTCCCTCTACATATCTTCAATGACCTGCTCGGCTTGCTTCACACGCAATTCACCCGACAACAATTGTGGGAGTAGCGCGTCACGTATGTCTGCAAGATATTTGTTTTCTTTCACATTGGCAACGATTCGAACATGCAGTTTTGCAGCGATTTCAGAATACTTTTTGACGACAGGTTCGGGAGGAAGTATCGCAGGGATTAGACGAAAAGAACTCTTACTGATTTCCAGAAAGGTTGTTCCGTTGGCGTGAGAAATGATAGTTTCCATATTTTCTCTGAGCCATTGAATTGCGTAATAGTTGGAAAATCCCTTGTCGCAATGCATAGCCATAAAGCCTTGATTGATTGCGACGGGAATTTCAGAAATTGCCAAGTAACCTACTGGTGCTCTAGATGACATAAGTAATGTTCCTGCCGGCAATAATCCTGAACTGATTTGCTTTAATCCTTCGGGTGTAATCTTCCTGTCTGTACCCAACAGAACAGGATGAGACAGTCCCGCCAAATCCTTTGGGGTTGCCCATGCAATCGTTCCGCCGATCCAATATTCATTTTTACTGGTGCTTGGTGTCGTACCGCCAACTGCCGTGACCATATCTCCAGCCGTTCCAACTCTCCAGCCTTTTGGAATTGAGCCTTCTTTGGTTTCTTCAAACTCCGCAGGGAACAAGGATGCTGTCTCTGCATTCGTGCCAAACGGGCCTCGTCCCTCTGCTTTGGCAGTAACGGGGTCAAAGTCCACGAACCAGGATTTGAATAGGGCGCGCGCTATCTCTTCGAGGGTGTGGTTCATGTAGCGGTTGAGTTGGATCTTATCGTCCAATGCGCCAAGAATGCGAGCGATGGCACGTTGCTCAGGTAGAGGAGGCCAATCAACAACAATTGGATGGACATGATTACGATTCAATGCAGGGTTGGCTGTTCCAACATCCAACGCAAGTAAATCCGAGGAAATTGACTTGAAAAAGTAATAAACAAATCTTGGATCATTGCCATGAAAGTCTCGAACCCAAAGGGAAGTGTCATGAGGCCAATAATCCTCTTGAATGTAAAACACTGTACCTAGTGTCCCTTTGCGTCCCAAGACAACTCCAGGTGCTTTTGCAAATGCAGTATCGTGATAGCTGGAAATACCGCCTGAAGAAACGACTGGCACAATTCCAGGACGCTGCTGAGATTTTGTGATGTCAATTCCTCGTTGCAGCGTTACTTGCTCTCCAATCGTCGTAGTGATCCATTCACTCGCCAAATCCCACCTCTGACAACTGATCTCGTATAAGTTGCTCAAGTTCAGAAGATTGTTCAAATTGAGATTTTAGTTTATTGACAAGTTGTGGCATTATTTCTTCAAATGGTTCATCTTCAATGCTGCCATTTGTTGAACCAACATATCTTCCTGGCGTAAGTGCATAACGATGATTGCGCACTCCTTCTAAATTGGAAACACTACAGAATCCTGAAACTGCTTCTGGCACACCAGTAGTTTTGAATTCGCGATACACAGCGGCAATACGTTCAAGGTCTTCATCGGTCAACTGCTTCTGCTTGCGCGAGCCAGGGATCAACGCTCCGAGTTTGCGCGCGTCAATGAACAGGATTTCATCGGTGCGTTTGCGAAACCCCTTTTCGCCGTTGCGATTCTTCGAGAGGAACCACAGCGTGCAAGGGATCTGCGTGTTGGCAAACAACTGTCCGCTAAGTTGGACGATGCAATCTACATAACCGCTTTCTACCAGCGCCCTCCGGACTTCGAATCGGGCGGTCTCGCTGTTTGAGAGTTCGCCCGTTGCCATCACGAATCCAGCCGTCCCGCCTTCGGCAAGATGATAAAGGAAGTGCAGCATCCACATCGTGTTGGCGTTACGTGGCGAGAGCGGCATTTTCTCACCGCCCAACATCAAACGAGGGTCTTTGTTTGAGATGTTATTTGCGCCCCAGCCGTTCTCACCCTTCGCCCCATCATTGAACGGTGGGTTGGCAAGGATATAGTCCGCGCGCAGAGCTTCGTGTTTGTCGTCCGTGTAGGAATTGCCGAGTTTGATATTCCCGTTGATACCGTGAATGAACAGGTTCATGCGCGCCAGGCGATAGGTGAAGTCCTTGCTCTCCTGCCCGAAGAACGCCAGCTCTCCGCTGTGATGCGTGAACAGGTCCGACTGCACGAACATGCCACCTGATCCGCAACAGGGATCAAAGATCCGTCCGATTTTCGGCTCCAGCATGGCAACCAGCAACCGGACAATCGACGATGGCGTGAAATATTCTCCGCCGCGCTTACCTTCGGAAGAAGCGAACTCGCCGATGAAATACTCGTAGACGCGACCGATCAGATCCTCGCCTCCATAATCACGCTCGAAGATGTCCTTGGAGAACAGGTTGATCAGCCCAGTGACATTTTCCCGCTCCAGATTTGAGCCGGCATAAATGCGCGGCAGCAGTCCATTCAGCTGTTCGGGATAGGTCTTCTCCAGCAACTCCAGGATGTTGTCCAGTCGCACCTTGATATCGTCCGCGTTGGCTTGCTTCCGGATATTGTCCCAGCGCGCTTCCTCAGGCACGACGAATGCGCCGACCTTGCGGTACTCGTCGGGGTCGCTGATGACCATCTCCATCTGGTAATAGTCACTCTGAGGTTCGGCGACCATCTTCTCCAATTCCTTACGGCGCTTTTCGTACCGCATCGAAAGGAAGCGCAGGAAGATGATCGGCAAAACGTAGCGTTTGTAGTCCGCCGGCTCGATCGAGCCGCGCAAATTCACCGCCGCCTGCCAGAGTTCCTTCATCAGCTCGGGGATACTTCCGTTATTGTTACTTGCTGTTTTGTATTCGGCTTTCTTTTTTGCAGGGGACATGTACAGGCTCCAATGATGACCGACTGTGTGTAATTATATCCGCTTCCAGAGGCAGAAAATCGTGTCAAATTCTTTGCAGATACAAGCGGAATAATTCAGCGGTTGGGCACAAATTGGTACAATATTGATGAACATAGCTCAAATGGAGAGACACTCTCTCCTGAAAAACATGTGGTGAAATAACTAGGAATTGAACAATCGAAGGAAATTGAATGGTCAAACGACGCAATATGACAGAAAACAGAAGTGGAGGTTCTGCCGCTGCGGGCGGCATGGATTATCAGCATCGAGTTTCTGCCTGGGCGGCTGCTCTCATTCTCGCAGAGCAGGACTCGGTGGTGCCCTGGAATCTTGGAACGGGGAATATCTTTGAATCGCTTCGATGTGAAACTGAACAACCAGTAGACGATTTGTTCGTTGAAACGCTGTCACAGGGACGAATTTTTGGACAGGTCAAACATACGTTGGAGTTATCTACTCGCGATGACTCAGACTTGGCATCTGCACTTGACCAATTTGTTCGTCAATTCCTTATTTGCCGCGACAAGACTGACAGCATGAGACCTCTTGATCCGTTGCAGGATCGGCTGGTTCTCGTTACATCATCGCAAAGTTCGAAACCAATACGGGTGCATCTGCCCAGTGTGTTAAATAGATTGCGCGATTTGCCGAAATCTACAGGCTTTTCACGAGCCACAACAAATGCCGATGAGCGACACGTGTTAGATGTTATTAAAAATCACATTGCACGCGCATGGTATGCCGCAACGAGCACCGAGCCGACTACAGATGAATTTCAGGAAATACTTAGCCTCATTCATGTTGAGATTCTGGATGTGGATGAAGGAGGGACAGGCGAACGCGAAATCAAGAACCTTTTACGGACAACTGTTTTGAGCGATCCTAAACAGACCGATCTGGCCTGGTCTCAACTGATAGCGCAAAGTGCAGTTTTCGCCGCACGACGATCGGGCACTGATCGCGCCGGGTTGCAGCAGAAGTTACAGGCGGTGGGCATTCACTTGAATGTTCCACGCGATTATCGAAATGATATTCAGAGATTGAAAGAGTACTCTGTCATAAGCATTGACGCCTTGTCACAACATAGCCGACTCCATGTGGGTTCTATCCAGATCGAGATAGAGCGAAAAAGTATACAAGTACTGAAACAAGCAGCCAAACAAGGCTCCCTGCTCGTTGTTGGAGAGCCTGGTGCAGGAAAGTCAGGTGCGTTGTATGAATTCGTGATGGGCTTGGATGCAGATGGACAAGAATACATATTCTTAGCGGTAGATCATCTTGCCGCTCACAGTTCAGGTGAATTGCGTACAGAGATGGGTTTAGAACATGAGCTATTGAACGTGCTTGACAATTGGCCCGGTATCCAGCCGGCATTTCTTGTCATTGATGCGCTAGACGCCGCACGCGGTAATTTACCTGAAAAAATGATTCGGGACCTAATGCGTTCAGTAATCAATCGGAAGAACCGCTGGCATGTTGTCGCATCAATCCGCAAGTTTGACCTGCGTTATAGCGGGGAACTACAAAGCCTCTTCGCAGGTCTTCCGCACACGGAATTCTATGATGCAGAGTTCGCAAATATACACCATCTCAATATTCCTCGTTTGTCTGAGGATGAGCTTGGCCAAGTTAGCGCGCAGTCTCCAGACCTGCAAACTCTAATTAATCTGGCACCTGCAAAGTTGCTGGAACTCTTGCATGTTCCCTTCAATTTGCGACTCTTAGCTGAGTTATTGAGTGTAGGTGTGTTACCTGCCCAACTAGCACCGATAAGAACCCAATTAGATTTGTTAGATCGATATTGGATAGAGCGCGTGATCCGTTCTGATAGCTTAGGGGATGTTCGAGAGGCGGTTCTCCGTTTAGTTTGTAAGACTATGGTAAAAGCGCGCGAATTACGTGTATCACGAGCAGATGTCGCGAACAGTGAGAGCAGCGTAGCCCTTAACGAACTACTGAGCATTCAGGTTCTCATCGAGTGGCAACACCCGTCTGGGAATTTGCCGGACCGTTATAGGCTGGCTTTCTCGCACCATGTTCTCTTTGATTATGCTGTAGCTCGGCTTTTGCTGCGCAGTGGCCCTGAAACTGTAATTCAACAGCTGGCAAATGATCCAGAGATGATTATGGTAGTGAGACCTAGCATATTATGGCATTTTCAGTTTCTTTGGACTCGAGATAAAGAGCATCAGCTATTCTGGGATCTCGTATTCCAGATTATGCAAATAGACTCTCTGCCTGAGATTGGCAAGCTTATAGGGCCTTCGGTGGCGGCAAAATCAGCAGAATCAATGTCGGATCTGGAACGGTTGTGTTCTTCCCTCGAGCACATGGATGGAAAAATCTCCAGTGCGGCTGAAGGGACGATTCGCCATCTTATAGGTAGTTTGTTAGCTGATACACCAACAGATGCCCGTCTCACTGGTGCCAACGCTGGCCCTTGGAGCAACCTTATCGAACGCATTAGTAGAAATCTACGACCCTCATTGGCTTACATGCTTCGCGGTCTGCTTCTCCAGCTATGCGAGCGCCCGGAGGAATTGTCTTCTGGACAACGCGAGTTGACAGGTAGAACCGCGCGGCGACTTTTTGAATTTGCTTGGTCACACGAACCCCGAGATGGGTGGCTGATTATTCATAGTGCGCAGTGCGTTTGTCGAACTTTTGAAAGCGATCTAATTGCCTCGGCTGCACTTATCCGGCGCTGCCTAGAACCGTCGCATATCTCGCAGTATGGATTTGAGGAAATGCCACGGTTGGCGGAGGAATTTAAGCGACTCATATCTCTGGATCCAGAGTTGGTAGAGGATGCTTATCGGGCCGTCTTTAACAACCTTGAAAAGTCAGATGAAGAAACGTCCATTGGCCAGAGCCAGATCTTGCCATTGAGATCAAATCGGCGGCAAGACTACGCAATGGCACACTTCCAGCTTGAAAAAATATTCGCAGAATTTCTTGAGCAAGCGCCTCAGAACGCAGCTCGCGCCTTAATAGCCGTGATGGAGAGTTATATTACTCAGCACCATGCTCCAGATGATGGAAAATGGTCAGAAAACACATTCGATATCAATGGCCATGAAGCACATTTGAGACCTGACTATAGCTCCATTTGGGATCGTAGTGACGCTTATCGCATGGACGAAGCGATTAAAATGCTCGATACTTTTCAGCGGTATATGGAAAGACTTGGTAACCAGCCAGGAGATGTTCAGAAATTACGCTCTCTAGTACAAATTATCATTCACGAAAACCTCTATGGAGTTTTCTGGCGGCGGCTTCTCCTTCTGGGTGCACAATTTCCAGCCACAGTTGGAAAGGACATTTTGCCACTGACTTGGACAATACCTATACTTATTGACTACGATACTTCACATCCAGTGGGTGAGTTCGTAAAAACAGTCTTCCCGCTTTGTTCCTATGATGAGCGCATTCAAATTGAACGCGCTATTTTGACCATTCCAAATGAATTTGACATTGACCGTCGCGAAGTGGGCGAACACATCCGCGATCGCCTTCTCGGTTGCATTCCAAAATCTGAACTTGTTAGCGATGAAGCAAAACAATTGCTTACCCAATTAGTTGCACTCCATGCCATTCCAGCCAACGAGCCGCCCGTCGGTGTTGGTGAGCTTACATCCAGACCCTATGGCGAAAAAGATTTTCTGGCAGAGATGGGGGTTCCTGTTGATTCCCAGCCAAATCGCAGGATACAAGAATTGGAACAAGACGTAAAGGAGTTCGGGGACAAACACTTAAACTCTATCCCCACTCGAACGGAAGTTGCCGCTGTGTTTCCTGCTATCAGAAAGTTGTATGATTCATTACGAGATGGAGATAGGGATGGTGCGCATCAGGCACAACAAGACTATGCATGGGGGGTTCTCACAGCTGCATGCAGTCGCGTCACTAGGATTCAGGATTTTCCCCGCGAGGATTCTGAAGACAGATTTGTAATTGAGCTCCTTTTGAAAGCCAGCAATCACCCGATTCCGGCAGCCAACCCTGAGTATGATGATCAGTTTGATAAAATCCCATCTTGGGGAAGTCCTTCACCTAGAATCGAGGCAGCCTCAGGGTTAATTGTCGCGGCGCGCCAAGAAACGAGTGTAACTTCAGACGTGCTTGAAGCGATCGAACGGCTGTTAGCCGATCCTGTTCCTGCTGTCCGCTATCAGATAGCTTCACGCCTAAACGTTATGTATGACATAAGACGAGATATGATGTGGCGGCTGATTCAGGAACAATGTACCAGCGAGCCAAGTCGAGGGGTTCTTCAAGGAGTGCTTGGTGGTCCGCTCAACCGTATTGCTGGCAGTAATCCGGATCAAGTAGCCTTTTTGGCAAAGATTATCTTTGATCGAATACGCGACGGCGAGGGCGCTGAACGTGTGCGGGAATTGTGCGTAAGCATCTTTGTAAATCTCTATATCTGGCGTGATATAAAATTGTGCCGTGAAATTGCATTGGAGATTGCGTCCTCTCCAAGGACTTATTCAAAGGAAGCACATCACCTCTTAGTGCACCTGCGTGAGCCTTTGACTCATGGTCCTACAGATCCCCCACAGCCTGAGGAGGATGCAATTAGAGAACGTGCGCTTGATCTCTTAGACCAGCTACTATCGTCTACTCGCAAAGAATTCGAGCATATCCAGAAAAACCATATCGGAAATTCCTTCGACCAGTGGCCGAAAGAAGATCAGGAAATTATTCAATCACTTGCACGAATCATTGATAAGGCGGGGTGGGAGGTTTACTTTGCATCGGGTGCACACGAGTCAAAACAGAACGCCGATTCGGCAGACAAGTTGACATCCCAACAAATGATGAGGTTCTATCATGAGGCCGGCAAAATACTTGATGACCTTGCCAATGCAGGCTTTGCAAGTGTCACCTATCATCTAGTAGAAACACTTGAGTCATTTATTGCACTGGATCCGCGGGGTGTATTTCTACGCATCGGTCAAGTTATTCGTGCTGGGCAACAAAGTGGATATCAATTCGAGTCTCTAGCCGCCGATCTCATGGTAAGACTGGTTGAACGATACTTGGCCGAATATAGATCGTTACTACAACAAGATGCAGAATGCCGTCAGACTCTTATTGAAATTCTCGATATATTCGTTCGCGCTGGCTGGCCCAGCGCTCGGCGGCTCACATACAACCTGGAAGACATCTTCCGTTAACAGGTAAGAATTGTCAAATCTCCCTGTGCTCTTCAAAGCGTGCAAAAGCGGTGATCACAATAACTATATCCCCTCTCTGAGGTTAGCAATGCCTAAAGTGAATTTCAAGATTGGCGATTTCAAAGCCCAAAAAGTGTTTAGAAAAGAACACAAGCAATTCATTGAACACCTTCCGACCTTGGTTGAGGCTCTAAAAATTGCTTTCAACCGACAATATCAAGCAAGTGATCTTGCCGACACCCTGGTTTTCGATCTAAGCAAGGAATGCATGGATCGATTTTCTGAAATAGGCTTGCTTTGTGCAAACGAACAAGGCGACGCGGCATTCATTATCTTGAGAAGTATGTTCGAATATCTTGTTTGTGCGCGGTATTTGCATTTACATCCAGAAAAAAGTAGCGATTTTGTTGACTATCTTCATGTGCATATGCATACCGTTCATGTTCAGCTTCAGCGCACCTATGGCAAGGATCGGCTACCAAGTTCGAACGAATATGAGGCTAGAGTCAATGCGAACTTCGAAAAGGTAAAGGAAAAATATTCTTACAAGACCCAAAGTGGTAAAAGGAAAACCAAATCGAGCTGGTCGGATAAGGGGATGGTTGATATGGCAACCGAGGTGGGCTTAGGAGAGTATATTGTTCTGGCTTACTATCTTGGAATTGAAAAGGCACACCCATCAATCCTGGCAGTTGCCAATAAACGTGCATCCAAGGAGGTAGCCTCGGAGGCTTTGATGATTTCGCACCGAATGCTGATTGAATTGTTGATTTTGCAACATCAACATTTTGGCTTGGAAGAGCTGAAACCAATCATTGGTCAATGTCTTGAGAGCTTCACACAGATATGGGAAAAATATAAGAAAGCATGAATTGGTTCATATATGGCTAAAACAGTCTTGTTCAAACTGGAAAATCACCCATTTTATGTAGAGGTGGATAAGAATTACGTCCCGCTTGTCATGAAGATTAATGACCAAATGGGAGATTTCGATGAGGTTTTTGCGAGGCGGAACATTCCAAAGGAAATTGATTTTACGCCTCAAGAATATTATTGCTATCGCGTTTTTGCCAAATTATTAGCCTTCTCGAATGTTTACAGAAATCTCAAATATGCACACTTATATATTTCAGAACTCGACTCGCCGCAAAAACATGAAAAGTACGGTATACACAAGTTTGATTACCTAACCTACCACTATACTATTCACGTTTTGTCTTATGTATCTGTTCTGGACACCGCACTAATCTTGGCTAGCACTGTATTTCAATTGGGTCTTAAGGATGAGAAATGCAAATACGATATGGTTGTTTCGAAGATTACTCACCCATTAATCCAAAATGATCTTGAAAAGATTAAAGCTTTAGTGGGAAAATATAAAAAGATAAGAAATCGATTCCTGCATCATGGCAAGTTGCCAAGTATTGTTGATGTAAACAATTCGGATGTGTTGTATTTTCTACAACTGCTCAAATCGGAGAGCAGGAAAATTAAGAAAATGAAGTCTGACTATAAAGACGGCATAAATTTCATATATAAATCAGAATCTCAGAGTATTTTGGATAAGCTGAATGCCGATGTAGCCTTTATTGAAAGTGCGGTTTCAGATTTTCTGAATCACTTGCTAGCGGTTTATCGACTTGCAAATACTTTATATAAACAGGAGGCTCTGGAATGAAAAAAATTATTTCCTATATTTCTTCGCTTGTAATCTTGGTCGTTGGATTTTATTTGTCTTATGACGTCTCTGGTGTTGAAAAAATCTTTGCGATAGGCGGAGTTATAGTAGGGGCATTAATTGTTGGATGGATAGTTCAGAAGGTATTAGAACAATTAACAGATTGGTAGCTCGCACTTACAGCAGCGAAGTCTGAAACAACACCATATCTCCATTTCTGTTAGCTTGGTGATGTAGGCTTGTTTTTCTCTCTGATGATATCTGCAAGACCATTTAGGTTTTCTTTAAGCTGCCACACACGATCTGTATAAGATGCTACATCCGAGTCAAGCAACCCAGATCTATCTAAAACGGTCTCCTCAACCAAACCTGAAAATAGTGCGAAAATATTGTGGGCTAAATAGTTCCGTTGATCCTTTATTTCCTCCAAGATGGGCACCATCTTTTCTAACAAGTTGTGTTTCTTCAAAATAGAAATTAGTTTTCCCAAATTTGCATTTCTTGTTTTCTCTCCCAAGTCCTTGCTGTTTATATAATTTATGAGTTCGGCTTCAAGTCTGCCCGCTGCCAAAACCGCTTTTCCAAGCTCCATGCAAAAATCATCATATTCATAAAGCAATTCGTAAAATTCGAGACCTTCTGTCGGTTCACCCTTAAACCTAATCATGCTTTTTTCCAATTTCTTTTTCTGAGGGGACATACATAATCTCCAATCAAACCCGTGATAGACAATTATATCTAGCGTAGGACGGGATACGTTTTCAATTTTCGAGTTCAGAAAATCCAAATTATCCACGAAATTTAGTGCACCCCCGTCACGCCACTTTCATTAGTACATCACTCTTCTCCTTCAGACCGGCTTCGATACCACCTGTCGGCATCATCGAACCCCTTGGAATACTTTGGCTTTGTGGATTTCGGCTTGGCTGGTATTCCCTTTTTCTCTTTCTTTGGCTTGGGTGGATATTGACTGGGATCAAAAGGGAGAGGCTTTTCAGTCGGATATTTCTTTCGATCCTCAATTCCAGACATCCATGTGCCAAACTCAATTATGGGTAGTTTCCCGAACGCCCGCCAGTCCTGTCCGATCAAAGCCATGTTCGGATATAGATATGGAATGCACAACGGAAAGAACTGCACTACCCAGGGCAGACCCATAATACAGAAGACAATCGGAATTCCCAAGCGTTTTGCATGGCGATACGCATTTTGAAATCGGCGGGAATAATTGCGCCTCATCACTTTTTCGGAACTGTGCCCACTGTCCACTTCCAGCCAGAATAGGATCTCGCACTTGTCCTTATATCCCCATGCCAATGCATCTGGAATACCATCGAAGAGTGGCACTTCTGTCCAACACTCCCAAATCTCAACGGTTGGATAAGCCGCTTCCAGCCATGCCCGCCATCTTCGCGACACCCGTCGGTGACGCTCGCCGGCGTATCGGAATTCTCCTCGGTATTTTGTGAAGTGAACACCTTTTGGAATATTCCATGAACGCTGTGCCAGACTCAATCCCTTGGTACGGATCGCATATCCTTCGTATTTACCGATCTTACGGCGCTCGATCAGATTCTCCGCCTGAAGCTGTTTCAAAAGATTCCGAACATGACTCTCACTGAAACCTGCCAGGGAGGCGATCTCTGGTCTGTAGGCTGTTTTCAGCCTTGCCAGAACTTGCAAGACATGCAGTGCCGATTCCTTGATGCCATATTCCACTGGATCAAAGCGCGGAGCGAGAACTGGCACATCCCCTTCTCGAAGGTACGTTGGTCGGATCGACTGATAAAACTCCCGTTCAAGGACAGATGTCTTCCGTGCTGGCTGGACCGTCATCGGAATTTTGTATTTTATCAAGCGTTTGATCTCATATCGAAACCAATCACCGGGTGCTTCCACAGAGATCCACAACGCAGGGTATCGACGTGTTTTGATCAGGCGGTTGACCATCAAATCGATGATCCGCGCCTGGGCGTAGGGCGGCAAGCCGTCTTTATAAGAAACGTGGTGCTTGAAAATATCAAACACCACGTCCTTTCTTTGCATCGGATAGATTGGTGCCCATTCCAACGGAATGCGAGATAAATCGTTATCCGTCATTTCACTTCGTATGGGAAAATTCTGGTGAACAGATCGTGGTAATGCTGGGCGGCATCTACCCTCTGCTGCAACTGAACGATACGACTTTCCCATTCCCGGATCATGCACTCGATGTTCTTGGGATCAGTATCCAATCTGTAGCCGGCTTTTCCCGATGTGGAAACAATCGGAAAACCCAGGTTCCGAAGATGCTCTATTCCTTTGCGAATTTTTCGATCGCGCGTGTCATTAGATAGATTGTTATCAGGCTCCTCGCCAAACACAATGCGGATCAATCCCTTGCGGGTCAACCCTTTTGGGGCTTGCAACAACGCGTCCAGGATATTACGAACGATGATTGGCAATTCGCCGGCGTTGAGTTCCGCCAGCAGTTTTTCGTATTCAGGTGTATGTGACATGATTCTCCTTTTTCGGAGAACATGTTATGGATTCATAAGCAGGGGAGGTCTGGGCGTGTCGCTTAATACTTCCAATTCTTCGGCATGCTTTTGCGTCCGTCCGTGCCTTTGAGATGGATCACATATCCATTCGCCACGAAACGATTGTCTTCAATACGACTTTTCAAATACCCAGAGAGTTCGTCTGTGCTTTGGTAGTTGGCGGCAATCACGGTCAACGCCTCCTGCCGGACCGCGCGTTGATATCTCGCATCCAGTAATTGGAAGATGCGTTCCCGAGCCCACTCCGTCTGCCCGACCTTATCCAGTTCATCGATTGCCAACACATCCAATGATGCCCACCATTCCATACGTCGAACCAACTCAGTCATCTTGTTCTCGCGCTCATCATAGGCAATACGGATGTCATCCAGGACACCGGCAAGATTCGCGTATGCCGCGCGTTTCCCTTCGTTCAAAGCAGTGGCGACCGCGATCTTGAGCACCAGGCTTTTTCCCTGTCCATATCCGCCATACATGAACACCATTCCATGCCCGGACATATACGCCCGTCTCGTAACTTCGCAAGCACGGTCCGCCTGGTTGACACCTTTCTTCACCAAGTCCCAGGAAAGATTGCGAAGTTCATTAGGTGTTAAGCCGACACGTGGATCGATCTCGCCGACTTGTAGAGACTGTTTGGTAATAAGCATTTGTGCCTTGGGGCAACGTTCCAACTTGCCAAACTTTGGATGTCCAACCGGCACATCGTAGCGAATATACCCAACTCCTCCGCACTCAGGACAATCAGGCGAGCAGTCTCCAGTTTGGGACAAAGCAGGGGAAGTCCGAGCATCCCTCGGAATCATATTCAGTCGGGCAGCCACAGCAGCAATATTTTTGGTATTCACAGCGAATCCCTTTTGTCACTGTTCATGTGTGGCGTTAATTCAGTTTCCATGCGTTTGCGAAGTGCCTCATAGTCGGCATGATCTTCCTGCACGTTTTCCGATTTTGGATACCTTGTCATTTTTCTGCGTGGCTTCGGAATCTGTCCCACCGCTGCCCATTCCGAGAGCCAGCACAAATTGGTTTGACGGATGCCACGTGCATCGGCTTCAGCAGCATAGGGTTTCAAAGCGGTCGCTGCTGCCTGAGGTGAGTCGAATCGCTTGAGATATTCTCCCAAAACTTTGAGCGCAACAGCGCGTTGTTCGGAGTTCGGAAGAGTTATGTGTGACGGACGCACCAGCCGATACAACGTTTCTGCCTGTTCTTCCGATTCTATATTTTTCTTCGACGTTTCGGCGGGAGGAGTAGAAGAGTCACTGACGTTAATTAATTCCTTTAATGCGCAAGGGACAACTGGTGAAAAATCGGGACTCTGTTTTTCAGATGAAAACTTTTCACCTGAAATCTTTTCATCAGTTTGTGTATTTGGTTTCCTTGGTGTTGGCAGGCTCATTTCTCCGGTATTTATTCTTGCAAAAGTATCTAGCGCCTTCGGCGAGACCTGTTCACTCGCAGAAATTTCCTCCCTACTCATCCCAACCACGACCTGATAGACCGATCCACTGAATTTGCCTCTGCCGCCTTTCCCGCGTGCCACGCGGCGCATTTCACCAGCTTGTTCGAGATCAACGATCAGGTTGAGGATGTTGCGCTCCGTCTGCCGGCACTTGATCGCCATCTGCTCGATGCTGGGATAACAATAGCCCCAGTCATCAGACCAGTCCGCCATTGCCAGTAACAGCAACAACGGCGTACCACCTTTTTGGCTGTACTTCCAGACACGGTTGGATGTTTCAACACTCACGCAACACCCCGATTCAACAAAGCCGTCAGGAAGCCCTGTAACGGGCGATGATTTCGAGACATATCGCAGATCATCCCAGTCCCGAAAAAGAGCCTACCGCCTTTCCTGTTCAAGAAAGCTATGCGGCAATGTTTGCGGGAATGATTGCGGCAGGTATACGGCAAGGTAGCGGCAGGTATACGGTGCCGCATAGAGCCAAAATTACAACTCAAAAAATTATTCAGTTGTCTGGGAAAACCTTGATCTGGCTTCATGGTTGATTCCTACGCAGAGTCTTTTTCACAGTTACTGGCTGAGGCTTCAAACTTAATTTCCCATTGCGGTAGGCATCTAGTCCATGCTGTAACAAGAACGATACAACATCACCGAGCGGTACATCCAGATTCATCGCCAAACAGCAGATCTTCTCATGTACTTTTTTCGGCAGCCGGTACGAGACAGCAGGATAGATTTTCTTTACTTTGCTTATTTGTTTCTTTTTTCGGGCTGGCATTTCTCTTGGAGATTCATTCGTCTCCTGCCAACCTTTAGCACGGTCTTTTGGAAAGAGCGTCATCTTGCGACCATGTGGGTTGGGCTGTGCTCGAAGATGCAACTTCTCTTCATTCACACATTCGACTCCGTATTCAACGAAAGCGCGTGCCACTTCATCGACAGTGACTCCCAAATGTTCTGCCAGGGCTAACACTTGTTCCCGTAACTCAACCGACACATTCACATACCGATACGGTCGATGTTCTTTTTCCCATTTCCGATTTCGTTTGGCGGGTCGGCGACCGTATCGGCTCCAATGCCCAGCTGTATCGGTTAGTGGGATTTGGCTGGCAAATTCACTCCGACCCGTGTCGGCAGTTGTGTCGGTAACTGTGTCGGTGAGCATATCCTTGCGCGGCATGATCTCTTCTTATGCTTTCAAGACGATGTCCACCAACCGGCTGTATTCCTGCGCTGCGCGGCTATCGGGGGCATGTTCGAAGATGGTCTGTCCGAACGCCGGACATTCCGCTATCACCGCAGCACGATGGATCGGCGGCAGGATCAGGTCACCCAGAGTGGAGCGCAGTGCATCCAAATTGAGACGATGCTCTTTGACAGTTTCCATGAAGAAAGTGGGCAGCACACCAAACAATCCACCCTTCCAGTTTTTCTCGGACGCGAGCCGTTTCATGGTTTCCAACACCTGGCGCACACCATCTGATCCCAACGCCTCTGCCGGCGTGGGAACGATCACCAGATCGCTCGCCCACAACACCCGTTCCTGAATGCCACCCAGACTTGGAGCTGTGTCCAATACCAAATATTGATATTGGTG
This sequence comes from Pseudomonadota bacterium, assembly GCA_029558635.1. GTDB lineage: Bacteria > Pseudomonadota > Alphaproteobacteria > Micavibrionales > Micavibrionaceae > UBA1573. The sequence goes on from JAKQEE010000073.1 coordinate 39,342, forward strand.
GGTGCAAAATCGTTCCAACGTTTCCCGCACCCACGAGATCGGTTTGCCCTGCGAGTTGATCATCGCCTGAGCGTCGGCAGTTTGCTTGTTACCTGGTAACAGCCAAAAGTTTTCGCGCTGTGTGTTGATGATCTTCCCCTGGATGTATGCAGTCTCGCTTACGCCGATATCCATCGTGAGTAAAGAATAGACGGCTGAACTGGGCGGCAGATGCAGTGCACGTGCCGCTTGTCCTTGTGGGTCAAAATCCAGCAGGAGCACTCTTTTTCCCCGCAGTGTCAGTCCATGTGCCAGGGTGATGGCGGTGGTGGTTTTCCCAACCCCACCTTTTTGATTTGCAATCGCGATTACGGTCGTCATTGAAGTTCCTTGTGAAGAGTCATTAAAAGTTCCTGTCCACAGGTGATGATTGCTTGGCAGCCTGCTCCAGATCATCACCAATTTGTTTGAGGTAGCGGTTCAATACTTGCAAGGAAGTGTGTCCCATCAATTTGGAGAGTGTCAGAATATCCACCCCAGCACGCCAACGTTCAATGGCAAATGCCCGGCGAAAGTCATGCGGCGATGGAACGGGGACACTGGCTTGGGCAGCTCGCCGTCGCAACATCATTCGTAGACCGGTCTCGGTCAGTCGTTCCCCCGACTTGCTCACCCATAAGGCAGGGTTGTAGTCTTTGCGTTCTTTTACATATCTTCGAAGAACTTGGCGCGATTTATCCCCAAGATACACGTTACGCGGTTTCCTGCCTTTTCCCGAGCGAATGAGGATCATCCCTGTGATGGGATCGACATCATCCATGTTCAAAGATAAAAATTCCGCCAGGCGCATGCCAGTATCCAGCAATACCAAGAGCGATGCCTTGTCACGTGCATCGGAGAGTTTTCCCCGCTTGCAGGTCTCCAACATGGCTTTGATTGTTTCGATGCTGACTGGGTCCAGTGGTTCAAGAGGTACAAACGGTGCATCAACCTTGTTGATGGGGTTGCGCCAGCCTTCCGGCTCGGTTTCACGCTCATACCATTTCAGGAAGGTCTTGATCGAACGGTAGTAGCAATGGATGCCAGCTGGACGATGTCCCCTTTCATCGAGTGCGATCAGGAATTGACGGATCAGGTCAGCGCCAATCTGGCTGATGTTCGCTACACTCTTTTCCAGGCAGAACTGAGTGAAGGCATTGAGCTTCTTGCCATAAAACTCGATGGTGCCGCTGGCAAGATTGCGGGAGCGGCAGGCGTGCAGATAGATGCCGATCCACTTTCGCAGATCGTCGGTCTGGTAGATCTCCATATTTGGGATCTGGGTGAGAAAGGTATTTGTTTCCATTCAGTGGTCGCAAGGGTATCTGAATGGAGATAGGGGTAGAGAAGTCGTGTCGGTAATCTTTCGATATTGTTACAAGCAGAACCACATCTTCAGATTTGACGTGTCAATGCGAAACATCAATAATTACCCACTATGTTAAATGACGACGTCGGCTTTCAAGTTGGCAAAATACCCTTATGTTTTGTGCATGGAAAATTACGATATCCGTAATATTCGATACATAAAACGTAATTCCAGGAATTATGCCCGAACAGTTACTCAAATTCGATATAAGCTGAATGGCAAAGCAACTTGCACTTCGTGAATTCGATTTTGAAATCCGAATTTTCAAAGAAATCGTTTCAATCTGGCTATAATCGTCTAATGCAAACTTTGGTGATTGGTGATATTCACGGCTGTTATGATGAGTTTCAATCCTTGCTGGATAAGGCGGGCCTGACTAAAGATGATTCGATTGTCTCCGTTGGGGACTGTGTGGATCGAGGGCCCAACACGCCGGCAGTATTGAGTTTTTTCCAGGAAAAACCAAATACCAGACTGATCATGGGGAATCACGAGCGTAAGCATGTACGCGCCGACAGGCATGAAGTCAAACTAGCACGTTCCCAGAAAATCAGCAGAATTCAATTTGGGGAAACGTATCCAGATGCTCTGGCGTTCATGAGTGGATTGCCGCTGTTTCTTGATCTGCCCGACGCATTGGTCGTACATGGATATTTTGAGCCGAGTCTCCCTCTATCACAGCAGCGTGCAACGGTATTATGTGGAACAATGGGTGGAGACAACTATCTTCGTGCGCATTATCATCGCCCCTGGTATGAATTGTATGATGGAGGCAAACCATTGCTAGTGGGGCATCATAATTATTCAAACACGGACCAACCCTTCGTTTATCAGGATCATGTATTTGGGTTGGATACAGACTGTGTCACTGGCAGGGCGTTGACCGGACTCGTGTTACCGTCATTCAAGATTGTGTCTGTTCCCAGTCGGGCAAATTACTGGGCACAAGTCAGGCAAACTTATTCAGAGACTAAAACGCCATCTGTACCTGCAAGAAAAGAAGTGGAGTGGAGCGATAATGATGAAGAAAGATTGCTCTACCTTATCGGCGAAACTATCCAAAGAGCCAATGCGCTCCTGTTGGAATTACATTCTGAACCGGAGTTTGCCAGCCTACCGGCTCGAAAACAGGCAAAGTTATTCAGTGGCAAAGCGGGAACTGGTATCTACGGAGCGTTATTGCACCTGGCTCGACTCAACCAATTGAATAGCATATCAGCTCGCAAGGTCTTGAAATCCCCGGAAATGTTATCTGTCATACTCCGTAAATTGGATGAATGATATAAGAAGGTTCCTTTCAATTCTGGGAACGCGATTAGGCCCGAGTATTCCTCATAACAACAGATTTCGTAAAACGTCACTTTTTTGAAAAAGTGACGTTTTACGAAATCAAAGCCATTGCGAGTTGACCATCAACTTTATCGAAGTTAATTCAAAATTTCCACAAGTGTATTTATTACCGCATCGAATTCGATGTCGTTCGCGTAAAAGTTATCTCTGCAATACAGGTCCCATCGCCGTCTCATTGGAAGGTCAGACTGGATTGCCTGCAGAGTTTTTCTCTGATCCTGTAGGGCTGTCAGAGACACCCTCTTCCGTGCGGTCGCGTTCAGAGCGGCAATGAATAGTTCCTTGTCTATCATATGTTGATGGGTCTTCATCAGGATATATACATCATAAAAGTCTCTGGGGCGGGTGTTGAGCACACTTCTCCGAAGGATCGTTTCAACTTTTTCCGCCAGGATGGTTTCGACGTTATAAGCCCAGATTTCAATCCTTTTTTCCTCGAAGCTGGAATGAAAGGTATAACGCACTGCTTCAGGAGTGATGACGTCGCCTGTAGTGATGTCAACCTTTAGTGGAGTGTTGATCCCTTCGTACCCGGCAATGATCATCAATCTGTAGCCGCCGTATTCATCTTCGTCCCGGATGGGTGTAATCGAGTTGAGAGACAAGGTGACCTCATCATTGAGAAAAATAGAGCAAATTTCCGTAAAGACACTTTGGATTGCTTCACCCAAGAGAGGATATCCTTGTATGGTTCCATCCATATCCATCGTTGTTCTGCTGCCGATCCCAATCATGGAGGCAATCAACATGCCACCTTTCAGGATGAATATATCCTTGTATTTCGACACGGATATTCTTTCCAGCAAGCGTTCAAGCATGAAGTTTTGCAGCACGGCTTGAGCAGGGATCTTGTTTTTCAAAGCCAGATTTTTTATCCTGGATTTGAGTTGCATTGCTTTTCTCATAGGAGAATCTCCAGATAGTCTCTAACGATGGTTTGGATATGAAATTGTTTTGCATAGGCGTGAAGCCGATTTAGGTTTCTGGCTTTATTTTTCACATATCCTTTCAGTGCAGCATTGCGTACCTGGACATCAACCTGATTGCGGCTCCGCACAATATCACAGATGGTTCTTTCAAGGTCTGTGGTTTGGACTTGATTGCCATGTGGCGTATTCATCGAGATGACACCCAGATTGAACAGATCACGACTGACATAAAAGATTTTGTGTCCGCTGTCGTTCAGAACTTGAGAATGATAACCAGATGGGGCGGTGATCGAATACGTCAGAGGAGCTCGATCCGTTAAGTCATGCAAATATAAGGCGGTCTCGTGTGAAAAAATCGTTGAGCCATATCTGGACTGAAAGCTAAACAATTCATCCTCGATAAATGTGAAGATAGACCGATATACGCCTCTGGAGATCCGTTCGATTTCACCACTTTGCTCCATGATCGAAAGGTAGGTTCGGGGAATATCGAATTGAGCAAGGTCAGACGTCAAGAGGAGTCCCTGCCGGCCATCCATGATCTTTCGAAGCTTATCAATTCGAGGTAAATTGGTTTTTACATCCATACTTATATTATACTCAAAATAAGTATAATTGTAAACACAATTAGTTGAAGAGGTGAGTACGGTTCTCATCATGCACCTATCTTTTACAAATTGCTATCCACTGGACTACCTCGCATGTGGGCAGTGTGAATATCCTGATCGGTCTGTGCCAGATAACGCCGCAAAATCTGCAGATCAGAATGTCCCATCAATTTTTGCAGTGCAAAGATATCCACCCCATTGCGCAACATGACCAGGGCAAACGCGCGCCGAAAGTCGTGCGGGGTGGGAATGGATTTCATTCCGATCTTTTCCGCGCGCCGGCGTAGAAGACAACGTAATGCGGCATAGGTCATCCTCTCGCCGCGAGTGGAGACCCACAAGGCAGGGTAATTGTCATGCCGGTAGCGAAGGTATCCACGAATTGCCCGGATGGTCTTTCTTCCCAGGAACACCATACGTGGTTTTCGCCCTTTCCCCTGACGGATCATCACCGCCCCAGTTGCCATATCTACATCTTCCAGGTTGATGTCCAGGAATTCTTTGGCGCGAGCACCGGTATCCAGTAGTCCCAGCATCATCGCCTTGTCACGGGCCCCGGCGTAATTGCTTTGGCAGGTTTTCAGAAGTTGGTGGATCTCTTCGATTTGAACCGGTTCAATAGGATCGGTTGGCAGCTTAGGTGCCTTGACCCTGCGGATCGGGTTCTTCCAGCCGGTGGGCATAATCTCTTCCTCCTCGATCCAATACAACATGGTCCGCAAAGGACGAAAGCAGGCATGCATACCGCCGGGATTATGTGTTTCAGAAAGCTCAAGCAGATACTTGCGAATGAAATCCGAAGTGAGTTGCGATATCTGCGTCAGTGCTTGTCTCTCGCAATATTTTTGAAAGTACTGTAATTTCTTGGTATAGAATTCAATGGTATCGGGAGATAGCCCTTGCGACCTGCGGTCGATCAGGAAAGATTCGATCAGAATGGGCAAATAATCTTGCTGGGAAAGTGTGATAGTCCCCTGGTCTTGCGATTTTAAAGCATACATGGTGACCTCCATCGTCTAGAGACCACCATATATAAGAAGAGTGCCCCACTTATTTTTTTAGTGCCGAGGGGGAGATTTGGACTCCCGACCAAGGGCTTATGAGTCCCCTGCTCTACCACTGAGCTACCTCGGCGGGGGGAGAGCGCCGCAAATATTACTATGGGAGGATACGTTTGTCAACACGAGCGGGAATCTTCGAATGGAGTGGGATATAATCAATCGAAATCAGGAGCCGAATGAAAATTCTCGTTATCAACAACGATCTTATGGAACGAACGGTCATTCAACAAGTGTTACAAGTGAATGGTCATGAGGTTGTTATCGCTGAAAATAGCGACACTGCTTGGAAACTTCTGCACAGCGAAGAGATTCGCTTTGTTATCGCTGACCGCATCGGCACCGACATTGATGAACGGGGCTTTATCCGCCGGGTGCGCGATGCGCGCCCTCCGTATTACATTTACATCCTGCTCATTACGCAAAAAGTGCAGGAATCGGATGTCACCACCCCGCGCACGGGCGCGGACGATTATCTGCGCAAGCCGATCGTTCCGGTGGAATTAAAATCGCGCGTGAATATCGGCGAGCGCATTCTCAGCTTGGGCGATCGCCTTGTGCAGGCGAAAGATACTCTCGATCACACCGCCATGCTCGACAACCTGACCGGCGCCTTGAACCAGATGGCGTTCATCAACCTGGCGCGCGGCGAATTGGAACGCGCCCGTCGCAACCAGGCTTCGCTCAGCCTGATCGCCTTTCAGGCTGAAAATTTCAAAGCCATCGTTGACCAGCACGGCAAAAACATAGGTAATGATGTATTATCTCTGATCTCACAAGGGATTCGCGATAAGAGCCGACCCTACGATGGGCTTGGACGATATGAAGGCGACACCTTCATCCTCATCCTGCCGGGTGTGGTCGGCGCCGAGGCGGAAAAAGTGTCAGAGCGCATCCTCAAAGGCATTGCCAACACCAAAATAACCTTGATGGACGATACCGAGTTAAAGGTCAACTTGAGTGTGGGAATCGTTTCTTCGGGGCGCATCACCGCCTCCACGGAGATCGAAGCGTTGATGAATAATACGCGCGAAGCGCTTGCCCTTGCCAAACACGCCGGAGACAACCAGATCTATACTGTCTACGTGTAGACCTACTTCAAAACGGTCTGTACGATAAACAACGCGAGCATCCCTGCCAGGATGGTAACCAACGTATTCCGGCTCGCCCATGCAACGATCACGGCGAATAGCCCAGCCAGCAGACGATGGTTATCCAGCGAAACATCAACACGGCCGGAGCGGATGAACAACTCCGGAAACACAATGGCAGATAGCACCGCCGGGGGAACGTAGTGAAGCGCCTTGCGCATCGTTTCGGGAATGTGGAGCTTGCCGAACGCGTAGATAAGCGAAAACCGCATTCCGAACGTGATTAACCCGCCCACCAGCATCACAAGCCAGATATTCATTATTTCTCCCAGAGATTTAAACGGAATCGCCGCATGACTACTCATCCAAAGATTCGCGCAAAGCATGAATCGATGGTTTCTCGTCGGGGGTCGCGTTCATCCGCTTTTCCAAAAATATCCCAATGGCGATGCCAACCAATGCGGCAACGATCAAACCCAATTTATACGGAAGCGAACCCGCCGCCAGCGCGACACAACCCGCCGATAACGCCGCGGCAACCGACGGGCGATTCTTCAACACCGGCACGACCATGGCGATGAACGTCAACGGAAGCGCAAAATCCAGCGACCACGAATCGGGGATTGCCGCGCCGAGGAAGATTCCCAACGCGGTGCTGACCTGCCAGATGATCCACAGCGCGGCTCCCGCGCCGAACAAGAACCAATGACTGAATGGTTTGACGCCTTCATTTTCATACTGAATAATGCTTGGAGCATACGCCTCATCGGTAAGCAGATAACTCAACAACATTTTCCAGCGCGTCGAAACGGAAGCAAGATAGGGGGCGAGCGAAGCGGAGTACAACATGTGTCGCAGATTCACTACCGCAATCGTCAACACGATCACAAACCCTGGCGTTGAATCCTTTACCAGCTGCGCCGTGATAAATTGCGCCGAACCCGCAAACACCGTCGAAGACATCATCTGCGCGGCGACGTCAGATAGCCCGGCGTCTATGGCGAGCGCGCCGTAGATCATGCCGAATGGAAAGACGCCGATCAACAATGGTACTTCGGCGCGGACTCCTTCCCAAAAATATTTTTGTTGTTCATTCATAGTCGTAAAGTATAGCCGAGAATTTTCCCGCCCTTACAAGACCGGATTCCACCTCAACGACAGGAATATCGCAAGTAGGATCAACAACAAGCCAAGCGTGTTGAAGAAGGCGCTGACCTCGGTCGTTTCGCGCATGACGACAAGATAGGTTGGAAGATTGCGGAACACATCTTGCAGTTCACGCGCACTGGTTGCCGCATAATATGTTCCCCCGGTCATATCGGCGACCTGCTTCAATGTCACCTCATCCAGTTCCCGGCGAAAACCTCCACCCCCACCACCGCCAAAACCCAGCCCAAAGCCAGGTCCGCCAAATTGATCACTTTCCGAAAACACATCGCCGCAGTTCATTGGGGATGTGTTATTGACCGTTCCGAAACCAATTGTATACACGCGGATGCCGCGCGCCGCCGCTTGATTTGCGGCGTTAAATGGAGAAGGGCCCGCGTTGTTCGACCCGTCGGTGAGAAGGACAATGATGTGCGGCGCGAATTCTCCATTGGGAGTCTCCTTCGCGTTCAACTGCGTCGGCGGGATGCGGTTGTCAATTTCGGCGATCGCGTCAATGGAACGGAGGATGGCGCTGCCGATCGCCGTGCGACGCGCAGGCACAAGGTTCTCAATGGCGCTCACAAGCATATCGCTGTCTTTCGTGGGCGGTTGGATAAGTTCCGCAAAACCGGCGAAGGCGACGATTCCGATCTGCGCGTCTTCGTTCCGAGTTTGCACGAACTCAGTTGCGGCTTCTTGCGCGGCGATGAGACGGTTCGGCGGAATGTCGGTTGAACACATACTGCGCGACACGTCCATGGCGAGGATGATCGTCGCACGGTTGGAAGGGACGACAATTTCCGCAGTAGGTCGAGCGAGGGCAAGGATGAGACTCACCAGCGCGAACAAGAACAGGATGAACGGCACATGCCTCCGCCACCAGGATTGATGCGCCGCCGCTTCTCTCACCAGCGACAGACTCGAGTAGCGGATAACGAATCGCCTGCGCCACCTGAGCGCCCAGATATACGCCGCTATGATCAGCGGAAGCAGGAGCAATAAATACAACGCGCTGGACCAGATCATGCTCATGGCACGCGTCCAAACCAGAGGAGCGAGAGCGCGCCGCCGACGATAAAGAGCGCCATCCCAAGCCCCGCAAAGAGAGATGTGACTTCCATTTCTTCAGGCTTGATGGTTAATTTCGGTTCAAGGTCGTTGTAGATGCGGCGCAAGTCTTCCTCATTGCCCGCATTGTAATAGGCTCCGCCGGTGGTCGTCGAAATATATTCCAGCATCGGTTCTTCCAACCGCGAGTGGACGGTGAAACCTTCCACGGTGATGGTCGCGCCTTCCACTGTGCCGATTCCAACTGTGTAAATTCGCACGCCGAGGTCTACAGCGAGGTCTGCCGCAGCGACCGGGTCCGGTTCCTGATTGTTCTCGCCATCCGAGAATAGAACGATCGCCGAGGATGGATACCAACCTTCAACGAGAATATCCGATTGAGGCGCGGTGTCCGATTGCGGTTGGGAAATATCGGGAATGGCGTTCGGGCTCAAGAACGCCGGATCGCCCGCATCCACAACGATCGTGTTGAGCGCCACGAGGATCCCATTCCCAACCGAGGTGCCTCGACGCGGCACAAGCCGCTCGATGGTGTCAATAATTTCAGCGCGTTCGCCTGTTGGGTTTTGCACCGTGATCCCGCCGTCGCTGAACGCCACCACGCCGATCTTCACGCTGGTCGGCTGGTTATCCACGAAATCGAGCGCGGCGGCTTTTGCGGCTTCCATGCGATTCGGTTTGAGATCGTCCGCCGACATACTGCCCGACACATCGAACGTGAGAATGACCGTGCCCTCGATTTTTGGCAAACTAATCGCGGCTTGCGGACGAGCCAGAGAGAGGATCAGAATTGTGATTCCGATAAGAAAAAGTATTGCTGGGAGTTGACGGCGCGCGGATGCGCCGCCAGACGCATCGTGCAAAACGCCGAAACTCCCCAGGCGCGCGGCGGATTCACGTTTCCGTTTTTGGATTCGTTGATACACCCAAACCAATAACGGAACGAGCAATAAGAGATAGAGGAGGGATGACCAAGTGAAGGACATAAAATTCAGAGATTGGAGACTAGAGACTGGACGACCAGTCTCAGTTTCAAAAAATCATGTCACTCTGAGGGAGCGGGGTTTGCGACCGAAGAGTCTCTTGTTTGGGCGGGAGAGACCCTTCGCTATCGCTCAGGGTGACATGACTTTTAGTTTTTCCTAACCTGTTGCCTTTGCTTTGCAAACCGCACGATCGAACGAACAAGGTCATCTTCTGTGGAAAGCGATAGCACATCCACGCCCGCGCGCCGGAACGCTTCGTATAAATTCTTCTCGCGTTGCTGGGCGGCGGCGAAAAATCGTTTGCGGAATTTCGCATCGTGCGTATCCACGAACATTTGCGCTCCTGTTTCGGCGTCTTCCATCATCACCATGCCCACGTCGGGCAATTCCTCCTCGCGCGGATCGTACAGCCGCACCGCGATCACTTCGTGCCGTTGACCCAGCAGACTTAACGAACGCTCCCAGCCCGGCTCGCTGATGAAATCGGAGACGACGAACACCAGCGAACGCCGCTTGATGGAATTCAACGCGCCATCAAACAACGATTTGAGATTCGTGAACGGCGACCGCGTCAAACGCGGCTGTTTCATCATATCGTTGATGAGACGCAGCACCTGGATTTTTCCGCCTCGTGCCGGGACCGTGTGCTGGATTCCGCTCCCGAACATCATCGCACCCACGCGATTCCCGTGACGGGTGAGCAACCTTGCAAGGACGGTCACAAATTCGGTGAGCATCGTCCGCTTCTCGCGCATTGTTTGTGTCGTGCCAAAATCCACCGAGGGACTCAGGTCGAGCAGGAACCACGCGGTGATCTCGCGGTCTTCGTTGTATTGTCGAATGTACGGCGTATCCATCCGCGCGGTAACGTTCCAATCAATGTAGCGGATGTCGTCGCCGGGCTGATATTCGCGCAGATCGGCAAAATCCACGCCGAAGCCGTAGAACAGCGTGCGATAGTCGCCCTGCAACAACCCGTCGAGGCGGCGGATGACGTTCCAATCGAGGCGAAGCAACACCTGTTCAGGCGTTGCTGTTGACGTTGACATGCTCATGCAAAGGCACCACAGGGATCGGAATGCGGTCAAGAATTTTATTCAGCAAAATATCGCCCGTCACATTTTCAGAGAGCGCTTCGTATGACAATACAATGCGATGGCGCATAACATCGAGAGCCATGTCCAACACGTCTTGCGGGAGGGCATAGTTGCGTCCGCGCACGAAGGCGAGCGCGCGACCGGTGAGGATGAGATTGATCGAAGCGCGCGGGCTTGCGCCGAACATGATGAAGCGCTCCAATTCTTTCAATCCTACATCTGCGGGTTGGCGCGTGGCGCTCACCATGCGGACGGCGTATTCCATCAACGCGGGGTCAACGTAGACTTTGTCCACTTGTTTTTGCAACGCGACCAAATCATCAGTGGTCAACACTTTCTGCGCGGCTTGCAATGCGGCGGTCATCCGCTCGACGATGACGAACTCCTCCGTCGAAGAGGGGTAACCAACCAAAACCTTGAGCATGAAGCGGTCCACTTGCGCTTCGGGCAGCGCGTACGTCCCCTCCGTCTCAATCGGATTCTGAGTCGCCAGCACCAAAAACGGATTCGGGACTGTGTGCGTCTCGCGCCCGATGGTCACCTGCCGCTCTTGCATCACCTCGAGCAAGGCGCTTTGCACTTTGGCGGGAGCGCGGTTGATCTCGTCTGCCAGCAAAAGATTCGTGAACACAGGTCCCAGCGACGTTTCAAACTTGCCCGTCTTCTGATTGTAGATGCGCGTGCCGACCAGATCGGCAGGGACAAGATCGGGCGTGAATTGGATGCGCTTGAACTCGCCGCCAATTGACTCGGCGAGAGTCTTGATCGCCATCGTCTTCGCCAGCCCGGGCACGCCTTCCACGAGAATATGTCCGCGAGCCAACAGTGCGACGATCATCCGCTCGAGCAAATGATCCTGCCCAACGATGACCTTCTTCACCTCGTACAAAACTTTCTCCATCGGCGTTCGGTTTTCAGACGAATTCTGTGCCATAAAAATTCTCCTATCTGTTCGGTTATCGTGGTTTCGATACTCGACCACCACCAACATCACTCAATTCTCCAATCCTCCCAATTCTCTCTTCTCTTCAGTCTCCAGTCTCTAATCTCCAATTACCAATCCCTCAATACGGCGGCGACCCTCCCCCACCCGCCGCCGCTCCAATCGGCACCGCAAACCCGATCCCAATAAAATAACCGTTCTCCGCCGGGCTGACGATCCCCGTGACGATGCCGATCACATGCCCATTACGATTCAACAGCGGACCTCCCGAATTACCCGGGTTTGCCGCCGCATCGAATTGGATCAATCCTTCGATCTCCTGGTTACTGCCGGGGATGTGAAACGTGCGATCGAACCCCGAGATCACGCCGGCGCTCATCGAAGCGAACAAACCCAACGGATGCCCCACCGCATACGCCTCATCGCCGATACGCATTGCGCCGGGATTCCCCAACACGGCGGGCGCCCACACTCGCGGCAATACCTGCGGTTGCAACACGGCGATATCCATCTCAGGGTATTGATCCGCCACCACAGCCAGAGACTCACTGCCATCCATAAACAGGATGCGGATCTCGGCGGCGCCCTCAACCACATGCAGGCTGGTTAGAATCTGTCCGTTATCGTTGAAGATCACGCCGCTCCCGAGTGAATCATCTTCGGTAGCGTTGGCGTTCGGTCCCTTCGACTCTATCGCCACCAACGAAGGCAGGATGATCTGATACACATCCGCTGAAAATGCGGCGCGCGGCGTGGCAGAGGCAAGCGCGTCGGCAATCGACTGGTTCACCTCGGTTTGAGTAATTTGATTGGATGGGAAAAGAAGATAGAACAGACTGATAGCCAGAAACGCGGCGAACACCCCCGAAGCGAACGGCAACACCGCCCGCACCCGACTTCGCAACCTCGCCAACCGTGAAGTATTTGCTTCGGTCATGGTTTTGTGGATTATATGCCCAGACGCCCCCACCCTAAAAAGATTTACCTTTTTCTCATATCAACATTTCGATCGCCGCCTCGAACAGGATGGACAACCCTTTTTGCGCGGGATGCAGATCGGACGCCATGCGCCACTCGCCCCCATACAGTTGGTCGGCAATAGCGAACATCGCCAAGCCTGCGCGTTCATTCGCCCTAGCCACCGCCAGCATCGCCGCCGCTTCCATCTCCACTGCAAGGACTCCCTGTTGTTGAAGTTCAAGCGCATCCTTGCGCAGTTCACGAAAAGGAGCGTCGGTCGTCCACGTGACGCCGGGACGATGAGGTTGGTTTTGTCTGGCGAGAATGTGGCTGATACTTTGAACCAACGCTGGCGACGAGTCAATCGTCCGCTTCGGCGGAAGGTAATGTTGTGAGACGCCCTCGCCGCGAATCGCGCTCGTCGAAATCACAAGACTACCCGTCGTTAACTCTGGTTGAAGCGCGCCAGCCATACCGATCAATATGAATTGCTGAACGCCGAGCGCGGCGAACTCATCGGTCAACCCGCCGATGACCGGGGAACCAATGCCGAAGTTCGTGGAGAGGGCAATGCGTCCGTTTGCGCGTCTGAAAAGATAGAACTCGCCGAGAAAACCTTTGACCTGCTTTACCGAATATTTTCGTAAAACATAATTTGCAAGGCTTTGTTGCGGGGCAAAGATGACCGTGTGCGGCGGCGGAAAATCGGGGAGTTGCCCGTTGGCGCGACGATAGGCAAGGAGGGCGGATGGAGTGAGGATGGGAATGTTATCAGGGTCGGAAAGGATCATGTTAGATGGCGCAAGTTACAAAATATGAGACATGAGTCATCAGCGATTGGCGTAGTCAACGATTCATCGTCGAACGACGGCTTGCAACGACGATGAAGACGATTGCTTGAATTATCTCACCGATCAGCGCGGCATAGATGGCGCCTTGAATTTGAAACCTTGGAATGAGCCAGAGATATAACGCGAGGAATAGTGCCAGTGAAATGGCTGTCGCTTTGACGAGACCGATTTCGCGTCCCTGGGCAATGAGGTGATAGGAGAGGAAAGAGGAAACTGTGTAGGGAATCAGACTCCAGCCGAATAGGGCGAGTAGATGTACAGCAGGAAGAAATCTCTCGCCGTAGAGGAGAACGATGATGAATTTGGGGAACAGGCTGAGGACAATGGACATGAAAAGGCTGGCAAAGATGAGAAGAAGGAAACCCATGCGGAAAGAATGCGCCGCTTCAGGCGCGCGCCGCGAGATGACGGGAAGCAGCGCGCCCAGGATGGCGTAATGCCCGAGTTTGAGTCCGTCTACGATGCGGGCGGCGGCGGAGAAAATACCCGTAGCAGAGTCGCCGAGGAGGAGAGTGGTTGCGAGCACCCCAAGGCGTTGAGAGAGAACGAGGAGAAAGGTCAGCGCGGCGAAGGGGAGAGTCAGTTTGAGGAGGGGAAAAATGTTGGGGAGGGGAATCAGTTGGAAGTCGGGAAGAGAGGCGTTGCACAGGAGGTAGGAAAAGACGGCGGTGAGGAAATGTCCGATGAGGAGATAGAGGATGAGGGCGGAGATATCCAAAGAAAAAAAAGCGGCGAGGAGTTGAAGAATGCCGTTGATGAGGCTGAGGGCGAGGACAAGTTCCATGCGTTCGCGCGCGCGGAGGGCGGCGGTGGCAATAGAGAAAAGAGCCAGGGGGAAAAGCGCAAGCGAATAGAGGAGAAGCGACAAATTAGGTTTGAGGATAAATGTGACGATAAGCCAAAGGACGGAAAGCGTGAGTTGCAGGGCAAATGACTGCGCGATGAGACGAGGCGCGGGCGCGCGATTGAGTTCGCGAATGAGGGTCGTGTCGGTGCCGAAGTTGGTGAAGGTGTTACCAAGCAGGATGATCGCGGCGATGAAGGTGAATTGACCAAAGTCAGCGACGCCAAGGCGGCGGGCAAGCAAGGCAATAAACAGGATGGAAAGCGCCTGCGCGGTGATGCGGGTAAGGAGGAGGTAGAGGGAGTTGCGTTTTAGGCGAGACATTCGTTCTTTGCCGCGGATGGCGCGGATTTTCGCTGATCGTATTAAAGGTGTGAAGCTTGTTCTGACGGTTCGTCTTTCGCTCAGCGCGCCGAAGTGTCGGCGGCTGATCTTGGAATGCGACGAATTACTTTTGTTGGCTCTACCGTTTTTAACGTGACAACGCTTTTCAAACACAAAGGACACGACGGTCACAAAGGAAAAACCCGTGAAATCAAGGCTCTTTTCCCCCTTTGTGTACTTGGCGTCATTTCGACAAGCCCAATGCAAGCCTTTGTATTAAGGCTCTTTCCCGTTAATTACGGGAGAGCCGTTTTGTTTCAAGGTTGTGATGGTGAAATCGCCCCAGTATTTGAATGGGAATTTCGATTCAGCGAGATCGTCGAGTTTGCCAAGGAGATCGAACACGCGCGGGCGTTTGAGGGCAAAGTCTTTGTTGGTGGCGGGCGGGGTGATGACCGACAACGCGCGGATCGATTCGATTTGGAAACCAGCGCCCCATGCCTGGGCAACCTGTTTGGGCGTGTAATAGTAAACAGGGTAATGGAGTCCTTCTTTGTACACGGTGGACTGCCCGCGAAAGCGACGCGTGGCAAGTTTGAAACGTCCGCGCAGGAGCATGGCTGATTCCCACAGGCAGAACGGCGGCATGAGCGCCCAAATAATTTTGGCGTTGGGCGTGAGCAATGGGCGGACTTCATCGGCGACAAGTTTTAGGTCGGCGACACAGTTCAAGCCGCCGAAGTTGGAGAACACGCAATCGAATTGGGTTTTGCCGAGTTTGCCAAGTTCGGTGTAGGAGAGATGTTCGAAGACGGCTTTGTTTTGCAAACCAAGTTGCCTTGCTTTTTCAGCGGCGCGTTGTAACATGCCGTCTGAAATATCCACGCCATGGACTGTGTAACCATGTTGGGCGAACCAAAACGCATCGGTGCCTGTTCCGCAGGCAAGGTCGAGGATACGAACGCCTTGCGGAAGCAGTGCGGTGGCGTGAGCGTAGACCTTGCGCCGCATCCGCTGGAGGTTTGGGTTGTTCTCGATGAATTCGTCATATTTATCGGCGTTGCGGTTGTAGGCTTCGGCAACGGTAGCAAAAAGGGTGTTAGATATGTCGTTCATTTAAGTTCCTTGTTTGATTACCTTACACTTTAAAAATCGGGACGCTGATTCACGCTGAGAACGCAGATTTTTCTTTTTGAATCAGCGAAAATCAGCGTTTATATCGTACTTGCGCTCGATGTAAGCGCCTGCGTCCAAAAAGCATTGTTAATCAGGTTCCTCGTTTGTTATCGCTTCCAACAATCTGTATCGCATACTTGATATGGCATGCAACGATGGAGATGTTTATCTTATCATTCGCCTGTTTTCGCAACACAAGCGCAAAATGAACTTTGCGGTACGGGGTCTCGAGATTTGGGAAAGTCCAAAAGACTGCCTGTGTCGAACGATTTACTTTCTTGCCACGGCTCTCCAGACCGCGTTCAGCGTTTCGAGCGCAGTCATGCGATGGATATCTTTGGCTTCGTCGGTGAGGTAGATGTCGCCTTGCAGGGGACGGTCGTCGCGGGTGTAGAGTCCGCGGTTGGGTAAATCTTCGACCGCCACCCAAAAATTCCACAACGGTAGATCGTATTCGGAAGCGAGCAACGCCATGTCGCGGTTGACACGCTCGTCTTTTTCGCGGTTGTCGGCTTTGGTGGCGAGAATGGGGACAACGCCCTCGTCCATTAGTTGTTCGATGATCCTTCGCAAATATTCTGTGTTGCGCGATTCGAAATGTGTGCCGATCTGAATGATGACGAACGACGGGCGGTGAATCCGCAGTTCACATTCGACGGGCGTTTCGGCAAACGTGCAATCATATTTTCCCTGATGCCATTGAATCCACAAGAGCGCGCCTGGAGTTGTGCCATCTTGCGCGGTGGGAGATTCGCGGTTGAACGAGCCGCGAAAATTGTCAACGGTCTCTTGCAATTCGGGAGATAAACTTTCAAACAACGTTTCGTCCGTTTCAAAGACGCCGAAAAATTCAGCGGGTCGCGCCTGGCAATCGCCGAACAATGAAAACGCGTGCGGGTCATTGCCGAGGGATAAGCCGCGTTCATACACTTTGCGTAATGAGCTGTCAATGTTCGTTGGGATGATGGGCATATCTTTCCAATTGAGAATTGGAGAATTAGAGATTGGAGGATTTGAGACTGGAGACTGGAGACTGGGTGTGGTTGTTGGTAATTGGTAATTAGTAATTGGTGTCGCTGTCGGCGCGGAGGAGGTTGAGGTGGGCGGGGCAACTTGAGGCGTGGAAAGAGGCGTGGCGGTCGCACATGCCGTCAACAATATGCAGTACAAAATCCGCAATAAAAATTTCATCGTGACAAAGTATACCCTTGCGGGCACTCGTATCCAAAGTTATGTTAAACTCACGACATGACTTACCAAGGACTCATCCACACATACGGACATCTGCTCGACCTCCCGCCTCATTCGCGGACAGTCAGCCTGCTCGAGGGGCGGACGCCTTTGATTCAAGCCGACAATTTGTCGCGCCACCTCGGCGGCGGATTTGAGTTGTTCATCAAATACGAGGGACTCAACCCGACGGGTTCGTTCAAAGACCGCGGCATGACCGCCGCCGTGAGCGAGGCGTTGGGGCGCGGTGCGACGACGGTGATCTGCGCTTCGACGGGCAACACTGCCGCATCTGCCGCCGCATACGCCGCGCGGGCTGGGATGAAATCGATTGTGTTGATCCCGCAGGGCAAGGTGGCGGCGGGGAAACTCGCGGGCGCGATCGCGTACGGCGCGCAAGTGATCCAAATTGACGGTTCGTTCGACGACACGTTGACGATGGTCGTTGAGATCACGAATAAGCATCCGATCTGTTTGGTGAATTCGATCAATCCGTATCGCATCGAGGGGCAGAAGACCGCCGCGTTCGAGATCGTGGACGAGTTGGAGTCCGCGCCTGATTGGTTGTGTTTACCTGTGGGCAACGCGGGAAACATCACGTCGTATTGGGCGGGGTTCAAGCAATACAATGAGGTGAAGTCAACAGGCTTGCCGCGCATGTTGGGCGTGCAAGCGGCGGGCGCGGCTCCGCTGGTGTTGGGGCATGCGGTTGAGAATCCCGAAACCGTTGCAACAGCGATTCGAATCGGCAAGCCCGCGCGCGGCGAGCAGGCGTTGCAAGCGGCGGAAGAGTCGCAGGGGCGAATCATCGCGGTGAACCACGATCAAATTTTGGAGATGCAAAAGTTGCTGGCGAAACTTGAAGGGATTTGGGTCGAGCCTGCTTCGGCGACGGGACTCGCGGGTCTTGCGCAAGAGGTTGCAGGTGGCAGGTTGAAAGTTGAAGGTAAACGCGTGGTTGCGGTTTGCACGGGGCATGGGTTGAAGGATTCGGAGATCATCACGAGGGATATGCAGAAGCCGCTGGTGGTGCCGCCGAGAGTGAAGGCGTTGGAAGAGGTTATTCTGGGTTATTTTTTTTACCACGAAGGACACAAAGAACACAAAGGAAAATCTGTGGAAAGGCTTTTCGCTCATCATTGATCCAACCTTAGTGACCTTCGTGTCCTTTGTGTTTAAAAAGCATTATGAAAATCAACATTCATGTTCCCGCTACATCTGCCAATCTTGGACCTGGGTTCGATACCCTTGGTCTTGCGTTGGATTTGTGGAATGAGACGATCATTACATCAGAGAAAGAATTTTCTGTGCAAGTCACTGGCGAGGGCGCGGGGAGACTCGCTTCGGGAAAAAATAATCTTATCGTCCGCGCGGCGCAGAGGCTGGCGGAACACGCGGGGAAGTCCTTGCCGCCATTTCATGCGGAGTGTGCGAATCAAATCCCGTTATCGTCGGGGATGGGATCATCGTCTGCGGCGATATTGACGGGATTGCTGGCGGGGAATGCGTTATTGGAGAATCCGTTTTCGCGCGAGGAGATTTTGAATCTGGCATGTGAGATGGAGGGACATCCTGATAACGTGGCGCCTGCGATGATGGGAGGCTTAGTCGTGTCCACGGTGGAGGGAGGCAGAGTGATCGCGCAGAAAATTTCCGTTGGGATGAATGTGCATGTTACGATCGTGTTGCCAAATTTCTACCTCCCCACCAAACAGGCGCGGATGGCGTTACCCAAAAAAGTTTCGATGAGGAACGCGATTCACAATATTGGTCGAACTGCTCTTGTTGTTGAAGCGTTTCGATCAGGAGATTTGATTCTGCTCGGCAAAGTCATGTCCGATAAATTGCATCAGCCGTATCGGTTGAGATTAATTCCTGGCGCGGCGTCCGCGATGGATGCGGCGAAAGAGGCTGGGGCAAGTGCGGTCGCGCTGTCGGGAGCGGGTCCAAGCGTGATCGCGTTCTCCACGGGCGAGGCAGGCGTAGGCGAGTCGATGAAGCGTGCTTACGAGGCGGCGGGAGTCGAGGCGCGGATATTTCGTTTGGGGGTGTCGAGTCGAGGGGCGGAGTTGGGGAGTAGAGAATAGAGAGTAGAGAATAGAGAGCAGAGATTAGAGATTGGAGATTGGAGATTGGAGAATTGGGAGAATTGGGAGAATTAGAGAATTGGGAGAGTTGATTGGGGTGTTAGGAGTGATTCCACTCTTTGGCGAATTTTAGAATACGCGGGCGGATGTACCAGGCGAAAGGGTCGGCTACGGGACGGCGGTCTTTGATGAGTTGCATCGCGTCGCTCGGATCGTATCCTTGCGCGATGAGGATGCACGCTCCCATCGCGGGTCCGCGGTGACGACCATAGGCGCAGTGGGCGTAGACTTTGCCACCATTGCGAATCGTTTCGAGGGCAGTTTGCGCGCCGCGCATCAAATTATGGATGGGAATTGGAAAGAAGGGACTGTCGATGGAGCGGAGCCAAAGAGTGTCGATCGGTTGATGGTGCGCATCAAGCGAGGGACCGAGGGTGAAGCGCATGTTTATAATCAGTCGAACGCCGAGTTCGCGCAGGCGATCGTAGTCGCGTTGGAATGGCATGTTGCCGACAAACAGGTTGTCGGTGATCTGGGAAATGTTCATGCGGGGAATCGTATCATAATTTTTTCGTCCGATAAGCGGGCAGAATCCTGCTACAATTTCGGCAATCAAAACCTCAGCCACGGATTACACGGATTCTCACGGATATTTTCCCTTGTTTTTTCCTTCGTGCCCTTTGTGTCCTTCGCGGTTAAAAAAGGAACCTCCATGACTCAAACTTACAACGCCATCGTTATCGGCGCGGGCGTGATGGGCGCCAGCATCGCCTTTCACCTCGCCGAGCGCGGACTCAAACCCACCATCCTCGAACGCAAAGTGACCGCCTCAGGCGCGACAGGTCACTCCAGCGGACTAGTCCGTATGCACTACGATCTCGCCGCCGAATCTGAACTCACATTCAAGAGTTATCAGCAGTATTTCAATCAATGGAAAGAACGCGTTGGCGGCGAATGTGGATTTATGAACACAGGCTTCATCCAGATCAATACGCGCGAGGAGGAGGCTCAACTGCGCGGCAATGTCGCCAACCAGCAAAGACTCGGCATCAACACGTCGGTCATCACGGCGAAGGAAGTAAAGGAACTGTTCCCCGATCTCATCACCGATCATTTCGATTACGCCGCCTACGAACCCGATTCAGGTTACGCGGATGCGACTCTCACCACCAACTCGTTCATCGAATCCGCGAAGCGACTCGGCGCGACGTTGATCCAAAACTGCGAAGTGACCGCCATCCATGCGGCGGGAGGGAAAGTTATCGGCGTCAGCACAAATCAAGGCGACTTCGACGCGCCGATCATCGTCAACGCGGCTGGGGCGTGGGCAAAGCATGTCGCTGGGCTGGCAGACATCCAAGTCCCGATCGAAACGTGGACGCACGATGTCGCGTTCCTGCATCGTCCGCCGTCGCTGGGACGAATCCCTGCGGCGATCGATCTCGCGCTCGAGTGTTACTTCCGCCCCGAGGGCAGCGCGCTCATTCTCGCCGCGGGCGTGGACGAGTCCATGCGCAACGATCCGCCCGACGAGGAAGACCAAACGCCGACGCCCACGTTCGTCGAAAAATTAATTGACATCATGGTGCAACGCATTCCCAAGATCGAACAGAGCGGGTTGCACTCGATCCACGTTGGGCGCGACGGCATCACGCCCGATCAGCGCGCAATTTATAGCGGCACAGACTTGGGTGGCTTTTATTTGGCATGTGGCTTGAGCGGCACGGGATTCAAAACGTCACCTGCGGCAGGCGCGAGTTTGGTTGAGTTGATCTTGGATGGAACACCGAAGACGGTGGATATCACGCCGTTTCGATTCAGCCGCTTCGCGGAGGGGAAGTTGATCGAAGGAGAGTTTGGGTATGGGAATATTTGGAGGTAGAGGAAAGAAGGAAAGACGCTTCGGAGTCAGGTGAGGCTGGTTCGGTTTCGAGAGGTGGTTGCTTCGCTGTGAGTTTTTGTAGGTTTGTACGAAGCAGGTTTATAATTCCGCAGATGTTCTCTATAAATAAAAATTAACCAATAACATCCTAATTGTAGAGAGACGACTATGAAAGTGGCATTGACCGAAAGTTTCTTAGATGACTTAACAGAATTGCCCGTAGGAATAAAACATAAGGGACTGGAACTCTTATCAGCATTACGGCAAATTGAGCCCCGAAATTTGAGAGAACAAGTTCTACCTGGCTGGCGATTGCACAAACTACAATCATCACCGTTTATATCTTTGTCACTTGATATGAATTATCGTGTTTTAGCAAAAATTGAAGGTGAAACTGTTTTTCTTTATCGAGCTGTAAAACATTCTCTCGCAGACTCTCCAAAAGTGAATAGGAATGACGCATTAGAAACACCTTATTCAATTACTGGAGACGAGGTCAAGCCATCTGATATTTACGCCATCTTGGGAGCAACAGGTTTCCTAAAAGAGCAAATTCAAATATTCAAGGATGTTCAAACAGAGGATGATTTATTAGATAAGTTAGGTGAGCTAGATAGCACTATTGCTGATTATGTATTAGCAATTTATGAAACAGCAGGTATGGTAATCCCTCGAACAAGATTCTCTTTTTTTCAAACTGACCATGAATTGGAATCTCTTTTTGAGAAAAATCAGTATGATTGGGATTTGTATCTACACCCATCGCAAAAATATCTTGCCGAATTACCAGTTGGCACCCGTGTTGCTGTAAGTGGGTCTGCAGGAACAGGAAAAACTGTTTGTGCATGGTATAGGCTTCAACATTTGGCAACTCATAGAGAGCACAAGGTTGGTTTTGTGGCTCCAAATAAATCCGCATTGGAAGTTTCACAAGAAAAAATCCAGAAATTGTTGGCAGCAAGCAATGTAGATAGTTATTTTCTAGTACCAAAAGAGCCTGAACATTTGATTCAACTGGCTGAATCCGTTGAACATATCATCATTGATGAGGGGCAGGAAATATCTCCTTTATGGTACAAAAAACTTGGCGAATCTCTGAAAAACCTTACTACAGGCTTAACATTGTTTTACGACCTAAATCAACTTGGTGGAAACTACCAAACAGGGGATACTAAACGATACGCACATCGCCTCTCAGATTGGAGTCCAGCAATAACATCTATTCCTAAATGCAACTTGATTCAATTTTTTATCAATTACAGAAATTCTAAAGAAATAGCTGAATATTATTTTCAGCAACTTGAAGCCACACTTCCAAATTCTATTCAATCAGAGATTCCCGTTTTTTCAAGCGGGGAAGTACTAAAATTTGAAGCCAGAAATGATTATCAAGTATACGCCACCATTGAAAACATTATCAGAAAACTATTTAAAGAATATTCGAACAACGAAATTGGCATAGTAACTTCAGGTTCAGCCCCAAGCGCTTCAGCTATACAAGAACACCTTGAACGGATTAATATACCTACAACCACAGACTTGAATTCTAAAGACAAAATATTGGTCAGTGTACCTAGTTTGATAAGAGGGCATGAGAAAAAAGTTATAGTCGTATGCAAAGGAGAATCAAAATTGAAAATGGGTAGAGCAATAGAATCATATATTGCGTTTTCAAGAGCAAGAGAGCGATTACTTGTGATTGAAGTTCAGGGATAAAATGCTCAAGGAATTTAAACCCAACCCCGCCCCAAAATTAAGCCGAGAAGAAATTGGGACTATATTTCAAAATGCTGATTTTCATACCGCACCTAAAGAATGTCGAAAGGCTGGATATAAAATATCAGAGTTTCAGAACGACATTGAAATTGGGGCACAAAAAGCCATCATGTCTCGAAGGGTAGGAGAGTTGTTAGGCTTTCTCTACAAAAATGACATGAAAATTCAGTACGAAATTCCCGTTTTACTGAAAAAAGTTTTTGAGGCTGGCGACTATCACGGCTTCCTAAAAAATGTTCACAGATTCAAAATTCATAAGGGGCTTGAAATTGAAATAGATAAATCCATTTCACATCTTCTAAATAAAGGGCAAAATGCGGATGCAGATGGCTGGCGTCGAAAAATTGAAGATTTGCGCAAAGGAAATTCATAGGATGAAAAGGAATCGACAAGGCTTGACGGAACACAAGCAGACAACAGCAAGTTGTCTGTTTGTTAATGATTTGCTATCCTACTGTTGAGAGGAAAAGTAACAGATGCTGAAACAGCCCGTTGATGTGAACCTTTGGACAGAGTTCCATAAATATTTCACCGCATTTGTTGTCGAAGATATAAGAAAGTCTTTACAATCGAATATTGAAGTCGGAACCATCATATTGACTACAGTGGGGATTGAATGTTTGAGTGGTTACTTTGTTGGTCAAGAGACTGAACGAAAGCACTTTGTCAATTTCATGCAGGTGTTTATGCCCCCATACGCGAAATATGCAGATGACGTTTATGCCTGTATTCGAAACGGTTTAGCCCACGATTATGTTATCAAAGAGAATTCAGCCACTAATGTAACTTTTGTTTTCCAAAGAAATCATGGCGAACCGCACTTAATACCAACTCCTATGAGTTCAAACGTGATCTATCTAAATCGAGAAGACTACGCCAACGATTTTCTTGTAGCCCAACACGATTACTTTGAGAAAGTTGAGAATGACCAAACCCTATGGGACAATGCAATAAAACGGCTAAAAAGTCAAAGGGGGTTCTTGACTGTTCGACCCTTGAGTCAACTTGTTACTCCTACGACTGGGGTATCTTATCCTGGAACTGTAGCGAACTCATCTGCAACAAGTCTTTCAACAGGTACAAGTTCTAAACCACAAGGTAGTGTGTAGAAATCAAAAACGGGACTGTGGGTGAAGGGCAGACCTCACCCAGATGAGCGTGATTGATCGGCTTGTTGGTTTGCCCCTCTCCTAAAGGAGATGGCATTGTGTTAATTTCTTTTCTGGATGATGGGCGTATTGACTTTCCAAGTCAACGTTTGGTTTGAGGAGCACATAGCTTCTCCCCTTGGGGGAGACGGGAGAGGGGTTGGGTTGCGAAATCTGGTTGTTGACCATCTACAGCAAGAGCGAAGTGGAAAACATCCCGGCTCACATTCTGCGGCAAATAGCAAAGGAAATTGAAAATGTCTAAACGTGATATTGGTCAAGAAATTCTGGACGGCATTCGCGACATTAAGGCTTACAAGGCAGGCGCAGACCAAGCGGTCCTGCTGTTGCGTTGTTACGAATTGCGGAACAAAAACCAGACGTGTTTATGCAGTTGTCATAACCACGAACAAAACGGGACTGTGGTTGAACACAGTCCCGTTTTTGATTCTTTACGTGATTTCGTCATTGCGAGCCACGAAGTGGCGAAGCAATCTCCGTCACGATGTTGGGGATTGCTTCGTCGGGTGAAGCCCTCCTCGCAATGACGGGTCAGAACAACTTCAACACCGCATCACTTGCCCAAGCGAACAAGAACTGTGGGACGAAACTTACGATGACTGTCACTAACGCTGTGACCGCGGTGGTCATGTCGAGCCAGGGTTCGCGTTCGGCGGTGGGTTCGCCGTCTTTCATGTACATGACGACGATGACGCGCAGGTAGTAGAATGCTGAGACGAGGGACGTGAGCACGCCGATGATCGCAAGCCAGACGAAGCCCGCGTCAATCACGGCGCGGAAGAGATAAATTTTTCCGATGAGTCCAATCGTGGGAGGGAGACCGATGAGCGAGAGCATGAAGACAGCCATCGCGGCGGCGAGGGCGGGATGTCGCTTCGAGAGTCCTGCGTAGTCGTTTAATGCCAAGCCTTTGCCTTCTTTTTTCTCGAGGGCGATCACCACGCCCCACGCGCCGAAGTTGGTGAAGGCGTACGAAACGAGATAGAACAAGCCAGCGGCGACTGAAGTCGCTACTACATTCTCGTTGCCATACGGGACGAACACCATGAGGATATATCCCGCGTGAGCGATGGAGGAATATGCGAGCAGGCGTTTGATGTCGGTCTGCGCGATGGCGACTACGTTGCCGACGATCATCGTCGCGGCGGAGAGTACCCACAACACGTCGGTCATGTCGGTGGCGATGGCGGGGAATGCGGTGGCGAACACGCGGAGCAATGCGGCAAAGCCCGCGATCTTCGCGCCAGAGGACATGAACGCGGTCACCGCAGTGGGCGCGCCTTGGTACACGTCGGGAGTCCACATGTGGAAGGGGACGGCGGCGACCTTGAAGCCGAATCCGATGAGGAGGAGAGCGGCGCCGATGGTGAGAAGCAGGTTGCCCGTCGAGGAGGAAGCGGCGCTCACGATGGCGAAAATGTTGGTGGTGTGAGTCGCTCCGAAGATGAGGGCGATCCCGTAGACGAGAAATCCAGATGAAAATGCGCCGAGCAAAAAGTATTTGAGTCCCGCTTCTTCCGAGTCTGTGTTGCGACGCGCGAATGCGGAGAGAACGTAGAGGGGGATCGAAAGCAGTTCAAGGGAGAGGAAGACGATGATGAGGACCCTGTCTTAGTGTTTGTCCATGAATTTCTCTGCAGCCTGAATGATGCGGACCAGACCATCATGTTCGGAGTTTTTGGAAGTGAACGGAAGCAGAATGAGGTTGCGGATGAGCTGCATCGGGATCCGAAGTCGATCAGCCGCAGCATCCA
>JAKQEE010000089.1 GCA_029558635.1 Pseudomonadota bacterium
CTTCACTGACACGGTAGGTCAAGAGTTGGAATACCGTGGAGGTATTTCTTCGATTGACGGTTTGACAATCACGCATACTTATGGAGGAGGAACACGCGGTGGTGGCGCTTCACTTCCGCAACCCCCGACTTTTGGACCGGAAACTTTCTTCGAGTCTTTTGTGCGCTGGGATAGACTGTTCTGGCGAGCACAGGTTGAAGTTTTACGTGATCAGGCAAACGGGATTGATTCCTATTTCATCGAAGATTTGATTCCGATTGAAGGCGATGCCGTTGTTGGAATTGGAGGGGCAGAAGGTCCAGCAGGGGTTGCCTTGCGCAATTGGGATACGCTGATCTTTGCGGAAGAGGTTGTGCAAATTCTTGATCCGAGTGGAAATCCGGATATTTCAACTGTTACTTCTTGGGACAATATCAGAATCCCCGGCGACCTGCCAACGGGTTCTAGCGCGACACAACTTCTTTACGGAGTGACTGAAGATAGTCGAAACAAATATCGTGGACTTCTGAAAACACAAATCGAATTTGCCGCTCCGCAATCACGAATCATCGGCCACTTTGTTCGCGAAGGAGTCCAGAACGGTTCCGGGGAAACATACGTCGGTTATCACACAGCGATCGGAAAGCGTGCGGAAGTATACATCGCGGAATTGAACGATGAACCAAATCGCAATTGGTTTGAGGCGTTTTATTTCGGATTTGTTGACGGAAACTATTCCCAGCAAGATACTACATCCTATCAAATCGGAATCACAAGCAATCTTTTGTGGGCAAGCCGTAAATCAACCGAATCAACAACAACGGATTTGCGACAAGTGAGAAACGATGGTATCGGAGCGCCCCAAATATATTACCGCGACACATCGCTTACGAACTTTGGCGAACTGAATCTGAGCTCCGTCGTAGACTGGAAACAAACATCGCTGGCAGATTATTCAACCGATTCTAAAACAAACATCTTTAGATGGGTTAAGTATGGCGACGATTTCTTGATACCGGTTCAGAAGGTTGATATCACGTTGTCTGATGAAGATGAGTCACAATACGGATTGTCAACGTTCTATGTTTACGGAACAAAGCCGGAATACAACCGCATGAATATCATGCCGCGAGCCGATCCGAACGATAACATGATTAGATATTTCGAGTTGTATAGGTCAGATCCCACACTCGTCGATATCTTTGAAACCAGAAGAAATCCTTTGTGTAATCAATTTATTTTTGCGGCAGATCAGAGTGATTCAGACAAAGTTCAATCTGCGCTATTTGCTACCGTAAACAAGATCAACGGCGACCCAGCGGAATTCGGAGTGATCAAAAGAGGAAAAAAGGGAGAAACAGGATCCACAAATACTGCACGCCATAAGCGTTTTGCGGTTGATACATATGTGCTCGCAAACAAACACGGAAGCCCCTCTCCTGTTGTTGTTGCGGAAAGAATCGTTCCAGATCCGGTTAAAACGAATACAATCAATTTGTTCAATTACTATGGGAAATACCGTTCAACTTATGACAGCATCGACCCGATTGCAGAGAAGTACGGCATCGAAAATTTCCGCCCCTATTACTCAGACATCCGTTCGGAGAACGAAATCCCTTCACAGGTAATTATTTGCAGCCCGATCGAATTCCTGTTGCAAATCCTGACGTCTACCGGGACAGGAATTCATGAAAAGCCGGGTACAAATCGTGCGTTCTGGTTTGATTCCAGATACAACGAAACAAAGGTATATTCGTTTGACGTTCTTCCGAAGAAGATGGGATTTGCGATTCCGCTAGAACGAATTGATATCGAGTCGTTCCTTGCAATTGCTGAAAAGTTTGGCAAAGATGCAAGCACGTTCCTTTGCAACGAATTCGTTGAAACATCTGCGGACTTGAAGAAATACGTGGAAGAGAAATTGTTGCAACCTTATCTCTTGGGACTTGTTACAAACGAATCAGGAAAGTTGACGCTTGTGGATTTGACAGAACAAAACGAGTCCTCCGGCTTGGTATTGGTCGAGGATTTTGAATTCGGCTCTTTGCCTTCTGTGGAACGTGACGTGACACGGCTTGCCAACGCGATTTACTATACGGGAAAGAATTACTCCAAACCAGTTTGGAAAGGGAAGACCGAATCTCGCGTTGTGCAAGACGGAGATCCGCCTGTTGCACTTTTCAAAAGTTTCGTGCCGACAGATTTCATCTACGAATTCAATCTGAACGTTCTTGGGTTCGGCGTATCTGGCGGCATCAATAGCATGTTCTCAAACATCAACAAATCGCCAATCAAGATTGAATTGCCAAGGGTTTTTTATTCCCCGACAAGCGGTACGACAACAACCAATTATGCGGAATCCGAATTGGGTCGCAGAGCGGCGCGATTTATTGCACTTTACAATTCGCCAATTCTAGTGCTTCGGGGTACGCTGAATAGCTCAGTTCGCTATGAAATTGGTAGATATTACGTTTTGCAATTGGACGGTATTCCGGGGTCAAGTGGGCGTGCGTCTTTGAACGAACGCGGTCTGTTGATTGATGTTCAAAGCAATTTGAAGAGTGGTTCTCAAGAAGCCACGTTCTTGATTTCGATCAACGAACTTGCTGTCTACTCATCGCTTTGGTCCCCGTTTG
Source organism: Pseudomonadota bacterium (assembly GCA_029558635.1). Classification (GTDB taxonomy): domain Bacteria; phylum Pseudomonadota; class Alphaproteobacteria; order Micavibrionales; family Micavibrionaceae; genus UBA1573. The sequence continues at coordinate 2,616 of JAKQEE010000089.1, forward strand.
CAGAATTGCAATCAGTGAATTCGAATACGGAATTTGAAATTGGAACTCTTGCTGATCCAGCCGATAATTGGTTACCTGCTTCAACCATCGGCAGTGAAGATTTTGCTGTATGGTCTGAAACACAATTGTTTGCAGAATATGATCTCGTTGTGCTATATGATGAAAATTTCGTGCTGAAAAGCACTGATGGTCCGGTTGCAATTGATTCATACGATTTGAACACTGGCGAAATCGTTCTAAAATCCGCATGGACAGCTTCCTCTTCCCCGGTCACGCCTTCTCCGGGCGACGTGATCGCCCTTGCGGATGTTGATACGGCTGGACAAACAAACCATGCACTCGGTTGGGCGTTCATGGATCGCCCGGTAATTTTTGCCGGTCCTCAGAAGTGGAACTAATTAAAAGAGGGACAGGAGTAAGTCATGCCATATAAACCAATCAATCTCGATCCGACAGACGGACCAATCCACGAAAAAGGTCCGTCACCTTCGTTCGTTTATGGTCGTATTCGAGATAACCAACATGAAATCTGGAAGAATCGTTTACGTCTTGGAAGCAAGATTTGGAACGCTGGTCCAATCGAATATGATCAGCCGACCGAATTTGAACTGCTGAAAGGCTGGCCGACCGACCCGGACCATCAACAGTCGGGGGTTACGCACGATCTTTCTACGTCATGTCTTGAATTCTCTACGCCTCCGTGGCAGTGGACGTGCATCCCGTTGAATTGGCCCGCTTCTGTTCCTCCTGTTGGACACAGAATTGATTTGAAAATCAGATTGGGATTGTGGGTTCGTAACGGCGAGATGGAAGTGCGTGCAGATAGTCTTGCAAATTTGCGCGAAAATACAGGAGTTGATACAACTAACAGCGCCCCTACGCCTGTGGGTTCTATCGACGTTATTAGAAGTCTTTATCAGGACGTTTTTGTTTATCCAGCAACGACCGGAACAACTCTATCCCCAAGCGACGATTTTCAGGTAATTGAATTGACGATTCCAAACTTCGTTGGAGCGGTCACTCCCGGCGGTCTCGCAACAGATCATCAGGATACAGTTGGTCCTCCGCAAATTGCGATCGCTTTTAGAAGTAAAATTACTGAGGATAGTCCAAATCCGTCCCCGACAGTTATTCGCGTTGGCGAACGAACCCTTCCGTCAGGACCGGGAGCGATCAACCTTACGGACGGAAGTACGTATTCACTTTACAACTTTTCCACGATTGTTACACAATCTTCGGATGTGTCTGGCAGCGATTCTGGTTGGCCTGATACGGATGGAAAATTTCACGGTATCATCCGATTGCCCGCTCTTTTAGGACAATCAAACACAGATATCACAATTACAGCGAGATTGTTGGATTATTACGTCGTGGCTATGACGCGGGTAAATTACAAAGACGAACAATATGAGATGTGGTTTCTAGACCGGCCAATCGATAGAGGTCTTCAGAATTTCTTTGATACTTACAATAGTGATCCAGATGTTTACCCACTTTACACTCGATTTGAGAGGGTTGGGTATGCTAAATTGAACTGGATTCAGATCGAAGAAATTGCGGTTGCGGATTCGTAAAAGGAGGAACTGATGGCTAGAAGACTTGTTTACGATAACAGACGCGGTGATATTTCTGCCTCGACTCTGGAACTTTCCGCCGTCAATATGAAGCCGGTTTACAACGAAGTGCACTTTGCAATTCGTGGCTTGTTGCGCGGGGGGTCTTGGACGCCTTCTTGCCCTGACCCGTCCATCAAGATCGAAGAACTTTCGATCTTGACAGACATCATCGACAAGGATTCAGAAAGACTAATATCAAACAACCTTTGCCAGACCGCCGGTAATTGGTATTGGTTTGATTACAAGGAAGTCGAAGAATTACACGCCGTGTCTGGATTACAAGTATTTCCAGTTCTTTCATGTTTCATGCCTCCAAAAGTAGAACAATTCAAATCGTATCGAACTTGCACGAAATCAGCTGTAATCGGAATTTCAAATATGCGAGCGTCTGGAGGACAAACAGATACGACTGTGTGGGATAAAACTGGATCAATAGATGATACTTTTTTCAAGGGTTTCTTACAAGATGAAGTGAGCCATGGAGCTTTTTTCAGCTTGTGGAACGTTTTCAACGCACGGCAACAGCCATGGATTTCTGGTCCAACAACAGTAGATGATCCAAGGCCGATTGATAATTCGTTGTTTTCTCCGTTGAATTATATGGCGTTGTGGAGAATTCCCGGTTGGAGCAGAACGTCATGTGCCGACCTGATTCCGATTGGCAGCTTCTATACAGGAGAAACCGAAAGTTCTTCTCCGTTCGGTCTTACGGCAACAAGCGGTTCAGGTATTTACACGCCAGATCCAAAGGTGATCGCTTACGAGGATTTGAATTCCGATCCAACGGCAATTACTTCTGTCTCTGATCTATCAAATCTTTCTTCGATCACAAACTCGACGACAAATCGGTATTTCGCCTTCACCACACCTTTCCCGTGTTCATGGGAAATCAATTCAGACGACCCTTCAACTACATAAGGATTTATCATGGCAGATTTTACTTTCAAAGGCGATACACTTGTTGGCACGAATTTTCCACGTCAGCCTATTAGACCTTATATTTTGAGGGCAACAACCGACAATAAATCCATCAAACAATTGCTGATTGGCGATAGCGTCGCTTATACTTCGCGCGGGCGCACGGTCATCGAACTTGGCCGC
>JAKQEE010000091.1 GCA_029558635.1 Pseudomonadota bacterium
AAGATACAAAGGGTGTGGAGACTGAGGCGTTCCGAATCAAAAAGAACCTGATGCTCGCACTCCTTGGCATTGAAATTCAACTTATCAAATCAGTAAACAATGGCAACATCAACAACAGCAAAAAAGCAAAAGCCCGTCGCAAAAGGTGACAACACCCAAAGCGCGGCCCCGGGCGTGACGCTCACCATGATTCGGCTGAGCGACCTGTTTCCCTCACCGACAAACCCCCGAAAAACCTTCCCTGAATCGGCGCTCAAAGAACTGTCTGATTCTATCCGCACGAATGGGGTGATAAACCCCATCACTGTGCGGCTCACATCGGCGGGTTATGAGGTCGTTTCGGGCGGGCGCCGCTACCGTGCCTCCGTCATGGCCGAACTCCTTGAGATGCCCTGCATCGTTCGTGAACTTACCGATGACCAGGTGCTGGATATCCAAATCGAGGAAAACCTGCACCGCGCCGACGTGCCGCCGCTCGAAGAGGCAGCGGCGTTCCACGACCTGCTTACTTCGAAGAAACTCACAGTCGGTGAACTGGCCGGCAGGCTAAACAAATCGGAGTCCTACGTCTTACGCCGTCTCAAACTCACCCAGTTGCACGAATTGTATGTTCCGTTCGTAGTGAGCGGCGAACTGCCGACTACGACCGCAGAGGTTATTTCAGCCTATCCACCAGAGATTCAGAAGAAACTTTTCAAGGTGGTAACCTGGCAGAGTGGCGACAAAACAGTATTTCAGGACTCGCGTAGCGTTAAAGACAAATTTCGTTGGGAGGCATGCACCGATTTAAAAAAGGCGATGTGGCCGTTGGACCGAGCCGAACTTCAACCCGGACTGCCGGCATGTTCGGCCTGCCCAAAAAATTCGGCGGTTGCTACCCTGTTGTTCGCCGAGATTTCCGACGAGCCGCGCTGTACCGATAAGGCCTGCTGGAGGGTGAAAGAGAGTGTTTGGAAAGCCATCGCCCTGCAGGAATGGGAAGATTTATGTAAAAGGAACGGCCAACCTGCGATGTATTACGACCTCAACTATTACAAGGATAACGACCAGAAGATTGTAGAAAAAATCCTGGGCTATTCACCGGAACTGTTACCATGGAGAGATTATGACATCGTGGACGAGGAAGATGGTGTCCCACCGGATGCTATCGCTGTTTTGATGGTCGGCGCTTCAACATGGCAAAATCAAGAGAAAAACTTCACCCGGGGCTGGGTAGTCAAAACCGCTACCAAATTTCAACAGCAAGAATCGGACTGGGAAATGCGCCGGATTAACGAGATGGACATATCCGAAGATGAAAAGCAGGTCCTTCGTGATGAGTTGACCGAAAAACGCATAAAGCAGGCCGAGGAAAATGCCAGGCTTCGAATGGAAAAACAATGGCGTTTGAACGCAATTACGAAAAACCACGAAGTATTCATGGCAGGCGGCACTACAAACGAGGCACTCATAGAATTGCTTCGCTTGCACGTGCGAAGCGGTTTGGGCGGATACGGCCTGCGCTTGTCGTGGCTGGAATTGTTTGCGCGCTGGGCGCCCGATTGGAAGCCGACATCATTTGCTATCAAGGTGAACGGAGAGGGTAAGGATGGGGCGGCAAATCCCAAGTGGACCAAAGGCTGCGTAAGTGCCTGGATGGAAGTTTTGGAAAAGAAAAAACGGAAAGGAGATTATGAAACCATGGACGAAAAAGCATGGAACAGTTTGATAAGCACCGAAGACAAGAGCGATTTTATAGACACGATTCTTTTGGACCTGGCGCCGGACAAGGTCATTTCAATGTTTGCTCACATATCGTTAAAGGATATTTTTGAGCGCATGAACAACTGGAACAGTGATAAATACCACCTGGAATATTTCACAAATCTGTGTACAACTACAGGCATTGATATGCAGACGCTGAAACCAGCAATAGAAGTCAAGGAAGATGATTACGAGAAGGGCGACTACGAAGATGATGACGATTTTGATAATGAATTAGACTCCGATGAAGAGGAGGAGTCGGACGAAGAATAGTTGATTTCATTGTTGCCAGCCGCGCTGGTCGGAGTCAGCCCCGGCCGCGCGGCTTTTTCAAAAATTTATCTGCAATGTTAAACCCAGTGCAACAATACAGATTTGTTGAGTTCATACAAATACTCGACAACCTCACCGATCGGGAGAAAACTATCCTGATCCGCTGCGACTTCGAGGGAAAAATCCATGCAGAAATCGGCAAAGAATTTCGCCTCACGGCAGCAAGGATATCACAGTTGGTCATCCGCGCCCGGCGAAGGGTATCAACGGCGCTGCTCAATTATATTCACATCAAGCAGGCTTTCGAGGACAAAGAGGCCAGAATCCGTCTGCTCGAATACAAATTGTCAAAAGCCGAATGGCTTCTTGCCGAGCAGGGCAAGCCCATACCGACCGCCGAGGAGATTGACGCCACGACGGTCGAAGACCTGGACATGTCCGTTCGGCTGTATAATGTCCTGAAAAGCCACAAAATCAATATCGTCGCTGAAATCAGGGACGTTGGCAACGAGATTCTTGGATGGAGAGATTTTAGCAAAAAAACCTACATCGAACTCAGGGTCATTATGAAATCTATCGGCATCAAATGGCCGGTCAATGACCCACAACTTTTCTGACTATGGTAGAACCCGCACACCTTCGCCCGCCCAAATACACGGAGTTTACATCGAAGTGGCTGCGCTTTGTCTGGAAGTCATCCACCGGCAAGACTGATGTTTGGGAGGTACGCGCCAAGCAAGGCGACATTCTGCTTGGCCTGGTCAAATGGTACGGCCCTTTCCGGGCTTACTCTTTTTTCCCTGAACCCAATACCGTGTATGAGAAAACCTGCGTCACGAACATTGCTTTTTTCCTTGTTCGTCTTATGGATGAACGCAAGGCAGCGAAGGCTCCGAAACAAGTCAAAGTTTTTTATCCGCTTATCGAAAAACAGAAACCATGTACATCTTCATAGCACTGCTTGCATGGTGGGCGTTCAGCGTGGCACTCACCTTTAGAAAAGGCATCTTTATTGAGCGGTTACAAAATGCCAATCCGGTATTATTCATGCTCCCGCGCTGGATGTCAACAGCGATATTGATATTTCTTATGCTTATCATTGCGCCATACGTGATGCGCGGGCCTTTTGTGTTTGTTTATCAGTGGTGGAAACTTCGATGTGTTGCCCGGCGCATCCGTAAAATGGCCGCAGGGAAAGACCCTGAACTTAATGAAAAACTAAAGTCTATTGCTGACGGCCTCGATGAAATTGCAAAAACCTGAAATCATGCCCTACACCGATCACACCGACCCGGACACCATCCAAAAATTCAACGAAGTCGCTGAAGGTTATGACCAGCACTTCGCCAACCGCTTCGACCGCGCCGAAGAAAACGTTTTGTTTGACCGATATGGCCATTTGCTTCAACGTGCCGACGTGCTGGACATCGGGTGCGGCACCGGATTGGTAAAGCGTTTATCAGATCGGCTACTTTTTCGACCACGTAAATATACAGGTGTTGATGCATCGTCTGAAATGATTATCGCGGCATCAAAAAAACATAAACTTGGTGACTTGTCAATTCGCACACCAAGCAAAAGCCCTTACGGGTCTTCGGGTTTTGCCATTGACGACATGGTGGAGTTCATGTGGGCGCAACCGCCAGCGTCCTATGATGTAGTGACCTCTTTTTACTTCCCAATGAACTATTGTGATCAGGCTCCGCGTGAAGTCTATGAGGCTGTTGCGCACGTTCTGCGACCGGGCGGTCATTTCATAAACGTGATGGCCACGAGCAGATACGCCGTAAGGCAATCACATATCTTGGGCGCGGCCAACCTGCGCAGGTATTTCGAGCCTAACGATTACTACCTGAACGATATCAGGGGTTATTTCAACACGATTGCAATTGTCGGCTTCAACTATTTCATTGAAAAATACCGGCGCTGGCTCAATCTTTGCCCGCAGGTTGTCATCGAGGCGATGTTCCGGTTTGACCAGCGCATGGGAGAAAAGTCCGGGGCAAAGCCATACTTTTACGGCATCCACCTGCAAAAGCCGCCGCTTGATTATGAAAAAACTCCTTTGGATATGTAGCCTGTTGCTGGCCTCGCTCACGACGCCGGCGCAGAAAACCACTGACAACGTAGCTTTGCTCTACGCGAAAGACTACGTTGCCTTTCGCTGGCACGGCGATACCCTGGATAGCTCGCACTTCCGGGCATTCTTCGAGTTCATGGGGGAAGATTCATCGTATGCCAACCTGTTGTGTTTCTACTGCATCCAGTATCTTTACCAGCACGAAACCGGCGTTGACAGCCTCGACCATATCATGC
>JAKQEE010000093.1 GCA_029558635.1 Pseudomonadota bacterium
GGGGCTGGCATCTGAGTTGAGCAACTGCGACGGCCTGGACTTTTAACTGGACTGGAATGATATGGCGAGCTGGCTGAGATTGTGGCACGATATGCCGACGGATCCGAAATGGCGAGTTATCGCAAAGCGCAGCGGACAAAGCATCTCCGGGTTTTACAAAGACTGGTGCTGGTTTCAGGACGAATACAAATTTAGGCTCTCACTTGGAGCGCTCAATGAATTTTTGGGATTTGACCGCAACCCGCCGAAGCTCACAGACGAAGAGCTTGACGAAATATGGCGGGAGATAATCAGCGGCTGACTTTCACTTTATCCGCCGTTTTCACCGCGCGGTGAATTTTGGCTTATATTTTGCAACTAAAATATATATGTGATTAGATAAAATAAAGGCGAAACATGGAGATCAGAAACAGAATAGTTGGATATGGCGACGAACCGATTGACCAAATTATGTTCAATCCGCAAAATTGGCGTATTCACCCAAAGGCGCAACAGGACGCGCTGGAGGGCGTGCTTGCGGAGGTCGGCTGGGTGCAGAATGTGATTGTAAACAAGCGCACCGGTCACCTGGTCGATGGTCACCTCCGCGTGCAGCTGGCAGACAAGGCCGGACAGCAGACGATTCCTGTCACCTACGTCGATTTGAGCGAAGCTGAAGAGGCGACTGTGCTTGCGACGATTGATCCAATAGGCGCAATGGCGGCGACGGACAAGGAAAAGCTGGACGAGGTGCTGCGGGGGGTTGCGGCAACGGATAAGCGGATTCAGGAAATGCTTGAAAGTCTGGCGACAAAAGAGGGGTTGCTCCCCGTTGATGTTGATGGGGATTATAAAGAGGAACGTGGTGACTTGACAAGGTGTCCTAAATGTGGGTTTGAGTTTTGAAGGTTGCTGCTTACGTACATAAGAAATACGCCAAACAAACTTATGCGGTTGAAAGTCACAACGTTAGGGCCTGGCATGGGTTCAGTGTAATTCTTGACGCCGTTAAGCGGGGTGGGATAGAATATCAATATGCGGGTATGGCGACAATTCACGAATACGATGTTGTCCTTGTCAGCATTACAAGCGACTGTGATTGGTGGACGTTTTTGTCTGAAAGAGTTCGGTGGAAGAGCGGGAAATATAAGATTGTGATTGGTGGCGCGGGCGTTCTTAATGTGCGACCATTTTTGCAGTACGTTGATTGTTTCGTCTTCGGGCGTGGTGAAAACATAATTGTACCGCTTTTGCGCGAGATTGAGGCGGGCGGGCGATACAAGCACGAGTCTGTTTGTTGGTCTGATGAATTTGATGTGAGCAAAAACTATTTTATCGCACAGGTTGACAAGCCGTATGAATACGAATGCAGATTGGAGAACAGCAAAACATTCAAAGAGGAAAGTATTGGCTGTCCGTACAAGTGTTATTTTTGCGGTTATACGTGGCAGAGGAAATACATAGGAGACGGCTCATTCACCGCTGGTTCTGGTAGCATGTCCGCTGGCAGTGGAGAGAGAACTATAATTGATCTGTTGAAATTGGAGCCGCAACGTTGGCAGGAAGATGCTCTTGTTATGGCGGTAGGATTAGACGGGATGTCTGAGCGATTGCGCTTCATGGTCAACAAAAAAATAAGCCGCGAAATGTTTAAAAGGTTTTTATCTGGACTAACAACACTTGAAAGGCCACACCAAATAAAGATTTACAATATAGTTGGTTATCCGACAGAGACCGAAAACGATTGGCGCGAGGTTGTGCAGGACATTAAAGAAATAGATATGTTGCAATCCAAAAGCGAAAAACAGTGGAGTTTGCTGTTCCATTTTACGCCATTTCGGGCGATGCCAGCGACACCGCTTGCTTGTTGGCCGATGTCTTATGTGGAATATAGATATAATATTTGCAAGGAACTTAAAGAACCACAAATGCCCGGCAATGTGTTTTTCCAGGGTAATAAGTTTTGGGCCGTAGAAGGGTTGGGAACTGATTGCTTGGCGCGGGTAATACAGAGCGCTATAATTTTGCGCGGCGAAGAGGCAGACGCAGAATCAATTGTAAGGGTGGCAACATCGCGAAAGTTTCAATCCGCGTCTGCTTACGAGATGCGCAAAACGCTGGAAGGGTTGTTTGATGTGGAGAAGTTGTTTGGAGCTTATATGCCCGAAACATTGCCAACAAGATATTTGAAATCATACATACCAATAAAATACAAAAATTAGCTAAATTAGACACATTATGGCATATACGAAAAAACAAATAATCGACGCGCTTGACGCAAGCCTTGGACAGGTCTACATGGCCGCTGATCGGCTTGGCTGTACCCACCAGACGATTCTGAACTGGATCAAGCGATCTCCGGACGTTGCCTCGATACAGAACAAGTGGCGCGGTAAAATGCTCGACGTCGCTGAGGTCAAGCTATACGAGAAGATCAAGAACGGCGACAACTGGGCAATCGGATTCACGCTTGGCAAGCTCGGCCATAGTCGTGGGTACAAGGACAAGCAAGAGGTTGACCATAGCGGCAATGTTGCGGTTCCACAGACATGGGCGGAATGGGTAAAGTTTGAGACAGAACGCAATAAAAAGTAATGTGCTTGACTATGCTGACGATTGGAACGCATTTATCCGCGACGTTCTTGGTGCACGGCTTGACAGGCAGCAACGCAACGCCGTTGATTTGATTCAGCATAATCGCCGCCTGGCGGTCCAATCCGGTCATGCACGCGGCAAGGACTATCTGGCTGCGTGTGTGTCATTGACGTTTCTCTGTGTTTATTATCCGTCGAAAGTCATAAATACCGCGCCGACAGATCGACAGGTTAAGGCCATTATGATGACCGAGATTGGCAAGTTACATGCCAATGCAAGGGTCAACCTCGGCGGCGAGTTATTGGCCGGTATGATTCGGATGCCTGCCGAGGACTGGTTTTTGATCGGGTTCAAGGCGGCGGACAGAAAGCATGAAGCGTGGACGGGGTTTCACTCTCCGAACATTTTAGTTGTTGTTACCGAGGCGTCGGGTGTTGAGGACGAAACGCACAACGTAATAGAGGGCGTGTTGACTGGATCAATGAGCCGCGAATTGTTGATATTCAATCCAAACAGATCGTCCGGAGAGGCGTTTCGCGCAAGCCGTGATCCGAAATACGCGAAGATGAAATTGTCGTGTTTGAACGCGCCGAATGTGCGCGCGAAAAAGATATTGATTCCAGGACAGGTTGATTATGAGTGGGTTGCCGACAAAGTTGGTAAACCGGGATGGTCGCAGGAGATCGATGCGGCGGACATTGACCGCGTGGCATTTCACGATTTCAAGTTTGACGGGCGATGGTATAGGCCGTCTGATTTGTTCTTGGTCAAGGTGATGGGCGAGTTCCCGCGCGAAAGCGAAGAGCAACTCATTCCGCTGTCGTGGCTGGAGGCGTCACATGACCGTTGGTCAGAGAGCCAGGCAAATACGGGCAATGTTCGGCTGGGCGCTGATATTGCGGGCATGGGTAACGACCGCACGGTGTTTGCGCCGCGATATGAGAATTTCGTTGATTCGTTTCTGGTTTACAGCAAAGCAGACCACATGGAGACCGCCGGGCGAATCAAAACGGCAATCGGTAGCTACGGCACTGCGTTTATAGATTCAATCGGCGAGGGCGCGGGGGTTTATTCGCGGCTCGTTGAGCTTGGCGCAAACGCGGTATCTGCAAAATTCAGCGAAGCGGCAAACGGGTTGCGCGACATGACCGGCGAGCGAGAGTTTGTCAATATGCGCGCTTATTGTTACTGGGCGCTTCGAGACGCGCTTGATTCAAAGTTGGGTGGTGTGCTTGCGCTGCCACCGGATGACGAGTTGGACCAAGAATTGACGTCGATACAGTGGGCCGTACAGAGCAACGGCAAAATAAAGATCGAGCCGAAAGATGATATTAAAAAACGCATTGCCCGCAGCCCGGACAAAGCCGACGCTGTGGCATTGACGTTTTGGCCGGATTTTAGTTTGACAAATTTTGCATTTGCCTCCGGGCAAATGAGGGAGTGATTATGGGGTTACGCGACAAAGCGATCACGTTGCTTGGCGGCACGCCGCCTGTAAAAGATGAGGGTGTGTCGGTTCCGCAGATTATAACGCGCGATCAGAACGGCACGCCGTTTGACAGTTATTTCGCACAATACAGACCCCTAAAAGTGGTGTTTCAGGTATACGACGCGATGCGTGAAGCGATCCCACTGATCGATGTTGCGCTCCGCAAGCGGTCACGGCTTATCACTGGGCTGCGGTTGGACGGTCTGGGCGACAAGAAAGTGCAGGAGATTTTAAATAGCGTCTATTCTGTCCAGGTCGGATGGTTTCAGTTCGGCGTTGACTCGCTGATTGAGGCCATTGCCGACGCGGCGATGTTCAAGGGCTATTCGGTGTGGGAGGCCATACCGGACACTGCGATGAAATCGATTTATCGCACGGTTGTGGGCAAGCCTGATTTTTTTCGTTTTTCGATGTCTGCTGGGCGTCCGGTTGTGGAGCAGGAGATTGCGCCGGGCGCATTCGCGCCAATGACAAATCCCGACCTTGTGTTTACGCAGGTATTCGGCACGACAGACGGAGGGTTCTATGGCCGGTCTATTTTCGCAAGCTGCCCGTTTTTGTCGCGGATTGTTGTCAGGATTCTTGCGTCGGTCGATAATGTTATTTGGCGATTCGGCGACCCGACAATGATTTCGATTTTTAAGGGCGGCGCCAACACACAATCCAGCCAGCTTGCCGCTGCAGCCGGAGAGTACGGTTCGCAGATATCCAAAGCGATGGGCGCGCGAAAAGTCGGCCAGGTTTACGACGTCAACGTCGGGGTGCCTGCGGACGGCGATTTTAAAGTGATGCTGCTTGGAGCCGACTCGAAGCCGATGGAGGTTTCAGTTGACTATAAGCTGGCACTTGAACAGATCATTGCATCGGCCGAGTTGCCGCCGTGGATGTTCGGATTGTCCTGGGCGACAACCGAGCGGCTTTCGACCAATCAGAACGAGGCAACAATCAGCCTAATTGACGGCCAACGCCGGGCGATGGAGCCGAATCTTGAACGGTTGATTGATATGGCGCTGATCATGGGCGGGCGCGGTGGAGCGCCGTACAAAATGGAGTGGGAGCCGCTGAATTTGTCTGATGAGGTGGCCGAATCGCAAGCGCGGCTAAACACTGCGCAAGCGGTCGAAAAAGAGTTTGCTGCGGCGTTTGAGCTTTACGATTATGGATTTATGGACGAGGAGCAGCTTATAAACTACGTTTTGCGGATCGGATTTGTGTCCGAGTCTGATTTGTACGGATCGACCGAGGCGAAGATTGTGAAAATTAAAAGCGAGTTTGCGCGGCGCAAGTCTTTGCGCGCGGCGGCTATCGCAATGCAGGGCGTAAATGAGTAGCACGTGGCGACAATCTCTAACACTGGGCCTTGCGGCTTGCGGTGATGTGGATTATTACACGCATCATCCGATTTCGTGCGGTTGTGGGTGCAAGGGTGTAACTCGTATAGAGGCAGAGCTTGCAGCGCGGGCGCACCGCATCAAGAAACTGGATCGAAACGAGCGCGCGTTCTTTGCTGCGACAATGAAATCGGTAACACAGATGGAGCGCGAAATCTTGTCGGGGCTGGGACTGCCGCCGCTTGAATCCGTGCGCCGATACGTTATGACCGGCGACGGTGACGAAGGGCGATGGACAGCGTGGGGTATTGAACAGGAGCAAGCACTTGATAGTGCCGTGTCCGGTCATTTGCAGCGGTTTCTTGGGGAGCCGTGGAGCGAGCTTAAAGCGCCAAAGGATGATCCGCTCTATAAATACTTTCAACTCCAATCGATGGCAATTTCTGCCGATTATGTCGAGAGCCTGATCGAGGCCGCGCCTGGTCACCCGGACGTCGTTTCGATGATTGCACCGGACCCGAATTATTTGCGGTTTCGCGCAATGCAGAACGCGGCAGGGACAAGAATCAGGACCCAGGTTGCACTTGATTCTTTATCCGAAGTCAAGCGGCAGTTGGAGCAAATGGCGCGCGACGGCGAATGGCCGATCAGGGTTGCCGGGCATCTGCACAAAGAAATCGGCGAAGGTAAAGCCTGGTACTGGCGGCGAATCACGCGCACAGAAAGCACGCTTGCTTTCAACTTAGCCTATGATTGGATGGCAGAGACAAACAACGTTTTATATGACGAGTGGTCAGCCGGTCCGGATGCGTGCGTGATTTGTCTTGGTTTTGACGGTCAAATCTGGGAGCATGGCAACGGGCCATATCCAGCGACAGACACCCACCCGCACTGCGGTTGCGTTCTTTTGCCGAAATACATACCCGGCGGGATCATTCAAGACTCATGGACGCGCAACAATCCTTATGACGAGCCATATACCGCCGAGGAGATCGACGCGATCATCGAGCGGATCGGCAACAGGCGCAAGCCATGAGACGGATCCCCGACAACGTTCGCCGACAGCTTGCAAACGATCCGTTTATGTGGGCCTGCATTCACCAACAATTTAAACTTGGCCCTTGTGAGTGTGACGGGCGAATCGAATGGCATCACCCGTTCATCTATGCCGGCAAACAGATCGTTGATGCGTGGGCGACTGTGCCGCTTTGCTCTTATCATCACCGCGAAGCGCTGAATAGCGATTTTGCTCGATATGTTGCATTGTTGCGCGCGACAGATGATGACCTGGCACAATATCCGCGCACAAATTGGGCGCACATGAAGCGGCGATTGCAAACGATCTATGGCGAGTACACTATCGAGCGGGCGGAGTGGTTATCTGATTATGCCCGATATTTGGGCGGCGCCTTCGATTGGACGGGAGCTTGATTTGCAGATGGACGGTTTCGACAGGCAGGTAAATGCGATTGCGGTGCAAACAATGAACGCCGCACATCTGCAGACAATCGACGATATAAATGAAATCGCTTGCGCGGCGTTTTTGACGTTTGAGCAAGCGGTTGCTTGTGAGGTGTTCAGCCACATCATGAAGTCGATGCCGTTTGACGAACCTAAAAAAGGGAGACGAAAAAATGGGTGAAGATGATTTAAAAAAAGCTCTAAATAAAATTCTCGCCGACGCAGGGGCGGAAAACGGTGAGTTATCTGATTCGATTTTGTTCGGCTTTAAGATTTTTGCAAAAATGGTTCGCGGTTATTTCGAGGCGCTACTGCAAGGCGGGTTTTCGGCAACGGAGGCGCTGCACCTCACCGCCGGGTTTCAAACGGATATGCTGCACAAATTTTTACGGGGAGGTGATAAATGATATTCACCTGCCCGATATGCAAAAACGAATGCTCTTGCACAAGAGAGGACGAGCCGCGATTTAAGGCGCAAAAACTCGAATGCGATATCTGTTACAGCGCAATCGTAAAGAAGCGCTATCGGCCAATCAATAAGCACGGCGGGGTGACAATATTCAGCCCGATCAACTCCGCGCTCGGCGACGCGGTGGTAGAGCGCGTGGTAAGAGAGCGCTATAAACGCGACAACCCGGACGAGAGAATCGTTGATATCGCGCTTTGCGACGCGGACGAAGCCGTGCGGGTCTACAAGCCGGATAAATTCTTTTGGGCGTCGACAACACAATTTATGAACAGGCCGAAAACGTTCAAGGTGGTAAATTACAGCGTGCCGGTCGAGGCGACGTGGCTTGCAAAAGAGGGATTTTATCCGGCTTGGCCGCACGGCAAAGAGGATTTCGTCGACGTCGGTACAGGTCGGTTTGCGGTGTTGAACTTTCGCAATATCGTCAAATGCACATGGAAGAACGCCGAGCCGTTTCTTGTTAATGTCGTTCTTATTGAGCTAAACAAATATGTCGAGTCTGGCATAATTGACAAGGCCGTGTTGGTTGGCAACGACGTGCGCGATAGCGCGGTTTATTGGCCGGAGTGGATCGATGACCGATACAGGCAGTTATCGACGGAGCAGATTGCCGGATTGTGTGCGCGGTCAAAAATATTCATCGGCAAGGATTGCGGTATTGCTCACCTGGCGGCGGCTGCGGGGGCGCGCAATATGATCGTCTGGGGTTATACCGAAAAACAGTGGATAGTCAAAACGCACCCAGGGCGGTTTACGGCGCTGATGAAACAGAATAGCACCGTTTCGAGTTTGCGCGCGGCGATAAAAGACAGAATGGAGAAAATCGATGATCTTTTCAAAATGGACGCCATACAGCAAACTGTTGCGCTGGGCGTCGCACAACAACGTGCGGGTAACTATTAGCTCGGTGATCGATCCGGACAAAACAGAGTACCGGGTTATGCTTGCGCTACGAAACGTTCTGCGCCCGGATTCGTTGTTGGATGAGGTGCCGGTCACCGCGTGCGGCACAGACAAAGACGATGCCGCGAAGGCAATGGTTGAACGGCTTCGATCTTGTGAGGTTTTGTATCTGGTTGACAACAACAAAAAAACAACAATCAACGAGAGACCGTGAAAGGACACAAGCGATGAATAAAGATTTTGGTATCAAATGGAAATTCTGTCCAGAGTGCAATCTGATCATCCACAACATAAACGGCGAATGGCAGAAGTGCGAACATGACTGGCGGCCAAACTCGCCGGCTGGCGTTCTGCAGAATCAAGAGCGAGAGCTTGCGGTCGTTGAATGGATGCGGGAGCCAATGAGCCGCGTTCGGTGTTACCAGTCGCCGGTTGAAGTGGAGGCCATGCTTGGCGTTATTCGAAACGTCGACATCAAGACAATCGTTGAGATCGGCTCTTTTCATGGCGGCAATACAATGCTTTTCGCTTACGCATGGCCGGATGCAAAGATTTTCACCGTTGATCGATCTTATGAGTGCTGGATGGCTGGGGATATTGCAACCTGCATCCAGGGCGATACCCGCTCACCCGAAACGCTTGAACTGTTGAAAACCGAACTTGCCGGGAGAGAGGTTGATTTTCTGTTTATCGACAGCGACCACTCGCAAGACGGCGCGCTGAATGACTGGCAGAAATACTCGCCGCTCGTCCGCAAGGGCGGGGTTATTGCGTTTCACGACACCGCCGCGATCCCGGACGTCAAGAAAGTTTTCGACACATTGCCGGCGGCGCTGAAATTTAATATCTGGTCGCACCAGGGCATTGGTGTTATCATAAAATAGGCACGATATTTGCTAACAAATATATGTAAATTGTGAGGTATTTATGATTGCAAAATGTCCGAATTGCGGGATTGAGCAGTGCTGGGTTAAATCAGACCCGCGCCCGCGTTGTCCAAAGTGCGGATGGCCGACCTTGTATGAGAGGCCGCGTGTTGTTGTGCAGCCGAAAGAAAAGCCGGTCGATGAACCGCTTTTAGATTCAGACGAGCTTGTCGTGCCGAAGCAGCGCCGCAAGCGATACCGCGATCCGTACATGAGCGAGAGCGAAAAGTGACGCAATACGAGAAGCGCTGCGAAGGGCGCTTAAAAGATGGTCGTCTGTGTCGTGCGCTGCTCGGTGTGTTTTCGAATTTGAGCGGCGAAGAGGTCATCGTTTGCCGCAAATGTGGTCACGTGAATCGGTTTTGTCATGCCGAGATATGCGGCAAGCAATACATCAACGGAGAGAGAGCGCCGCAAATGGCGCATGATTAGGTTCAGCTAAAAACATATTTAGAGCCCAACAGAGGCCAACATTCCGAACTATCGGAGCGTTGGCCTTTTTTTGTTTACGGAGGGAGCATGATCATAAAGCAGGATGAAAGTCGCAGGGCGTACGTATTCGGGCCGATTGACGGCGAGGTTGATCTTGCCGCCGGGATGAAGGTTATCGGCGACAGCGTGCGCTTTTCAAAAAGCGAATGGAAAACAGAGCGGGACTGCGAGGACTACCTGCGCGAAAAGACCGGCGACGAGGTGCTGCACGTAAAGAGCCTGGCCGTGACCACGAAAGCAATCGATCTTGATGATGCAGAGTGGTCGGCCATGACCGCTTACATGACCAATCCGGAGAACGTCAAACGTGAATCGTTTCGTGTCTATCGGTCGTGGCTTGCCAACAACGTTATTGACCGGGACAGAGAGCGCTTTCCGTTGGATATGCTTCGACAGTTTGCCGCAACGCTGCCCGGCAAAAGCAAAATGCTAAACCATAATTGGTACGACGGGGAGCCGGAGGGGAGATACTACGCCGCCGAGATCGTTGAGGTTTCTCAATCTGAAATGCTGTCGATGGTCGGCAATGTGCCGGTTAAAAACTTTGCTGCGCTCGTTGCCAAAGCCAAAGAGATCGACGGCGGGCTTTATTGGCTTGTTGGTCGGTACTACGTGCCGGCAGATGACAAAGAACTGATCTTTAAAATTGATTCCGGGATTTACGCATTTGAATCAATCGGGTTTCGTGCGCCGGCAATTGATTCCGTTCAGGACGAAAACGGCGAGATTTTGTGGGACGAATGGAAATCAACAAACACCCGCACAGGTGAAGCAACCGAGGGATCGTGGGTTTTCTTGGGATCGCAATACGGCGCACGTACGGGCAAGAGTGCCGCGCCGCGCAATCAAGCGATGAATGTGGATGACATTGAAGAGTTAATCGAATCGTTGTTTGCAAAACATTTCAAACAACCCGAACCCAAAATTGAGGAGACCGGGGAGATGATCAAACTGAAAATTGCAGAGGCGGAATATGAAATTAACGCCGCCGACGCAGAGAGCGCAAAGGCAATGGTTGCCGAGATCGAGGCCAAGCTCGCAAGTGCCGATGAACAGGCCAAAACCCTCCGCGATGAAATTGCCGCGTTGAAAAAGGTTTTGGATGCCGCCGGCGTTGAAACCGAAGAGCAGGCCGCCGTTGTTGCCAATGACGCCAAGACGTATCGAGAAAGCGTGATCGATGAAACAATCAAATACGGCCAATTGACCGGCGCCGTTCCAACAGACGAAGATGGCGCGAAGGCGCACCGCGAAACGCTTGCCAAGCTGCAGACCGAAGAGATCAAGGGTCTGGGCGACGGCTATCGCAAGTCGTGGGAGAAAGCCAATCCGCCACAGGGACAGATCAAGCCGGACGAAGGCAAGGGCGCAAAAGAGCCGGAGTTTGACAACGCACCGAACGCCGCCATCAAGGGCGTGCCGTTCTAAACATTTTTTTAATCCAGGAGGAAATTCGAGATGGCAAGAGATTTCATTGTTGCCGGTGATATTGGTGAACCCCTGCTTGTGATGGCGTTCCCAGATTCAACGCTGAAAACCGCGATCACCACCGCAATCGCAGCCGGTACAAAGATGACCCAAAAGTTTGTCAAGTGGTCGACCGGAGCAAATTTTGAGGTGACCACCGCGTCAAGTGACGGCGATTTGATCGAAGGCCGCATCGTCGGCGTGGAGCCGTACGTCAACTCCAGCGGCACTGCGACCTACAAATTGACGGTCGAGTGCTTCTGGTACGAGGACGCTGCAAGCGCCAAGTACCCAGCGACCCGCATGGTTGTGCTTGGCTATGCAACCGGCGGCTCTCCCGCGCTCGGCAACACCGTCGCGGTCAATTCGACCACCTACACCGACGTGAAAGACGCAACCAGCCTCGGCGCTGGGCGAATCATCGGTATCGATACAACCAACGAAAAGCTGGCCGTTTTGATGTAGACCGGGCGGCTCAAACCATAAATTTAGGAGCGATGAGAAATGAACCTGAAAGAGAAATTCGCATGGTTGCCCGGCGAGCGCCTTGAAGTCGGAATGTACGACGAAGCCATTCACAAAGGCAAGGCTTTCGGCGAATGGCTTGAAGGTCTGAAGCACACGCATCAGGGTTCGCCCTATGCCGGGATGACCCAGATCGAGATGATCAAATCAAAGATTCTTGCCAAGAGTAGCGGCAAGCTGGTTGTGCCGACCGCGTTTGATGAATTGATGGCACATTTCAACCTGAACATCGGCGGCGCCGCGTCTGACAGCCTCGGAAAGTTTTTCGCTTACTCCGATTCTTCTGTCCTGTTGGGCGAGTACATTTCGCAAGTTGTTGCTGCGAGCTTGATCCGCACCAGCCTGGCGAGCGAGTTGACCGCGCTGCAAGAACGAATCAGCGAGGTCGATTTTCGCCGGACTTATTTCGAGGACGCCGGAGAGGACCTGGAGTTGGCCGAGGTCTCCAAAGACCAAGAGCTGCCCGACATTTGGATCAACATTGGCGATCAATCCATGCGCCTGATCAAATACGGGCGTTATTTGAAAGCCAACTTTGAGGACGTCGATCGGGTGAGCTTTAACGCGCTGAACGTCGTGCTGAATCGAATCGGTATGCAAATCGGCGTTGCCGAAACGTCCGAGGGCATTCGTGTTGCGGTTGACGGCGACGGCAACAGCAACGCTGCAACGACTTTCAATCCGACCACGACCAACACGCTGAACACGACCGAAGTGATCAAGCTGGCGACCGAACTTGACACCCCGTACCAGACCACGCACCTGATTGCAAAGAAAGATCAGATGCAAGCCTACTTGGCTGCAGCGGCTGGCGTTTCGAGTGTCAACGGCCCGAACCTGCTCGGCGCGATCAATGTCGACTCGCCGAAATGGGTTGACTGGGACAAAGGCAACACCGGGCTTGAAAGCGACTATATCCTTATCATGGACAGCCGCTACTGCCTCGGAAACGTTTCGGGTCAGGCCGTGTTTGTCGAAAGCGAGCGGCTCGTGAAAAAGCAACTGAAAGGCACCGGGATCTGGTATCGCAGCGCGTTCTACAAAATCGACAACAACGCCTGCAAGGTCATGGACGTGACTTTCAATTGATAACCGGAGGGCCTAAAAAGTGGTAAAGATAAAGATTAAGAGCAATCAACCGTTCAGCTTTCTCGATCACGAGGAGCCGAAGGTTTTGATAGTTTTCACCGCAGATGACGTGCGGACGGGCAACCGCGAGCGCGTCGTGTCGCGGTGGCGCAAGAGCTTGACCGGACTTGCAGAGGCCGGATACATCGAAAGAGAGGCAGAGCATGGCAATCGCAACGTGCGACGAAATTCGCGCGCGACTGCAAAAGTCGGAGAGTGAAATCAGCGATGAAATTCTCAATAGCGCTGCATTCATGCCCGCAGCCGAAGCGTGGCTATCGAAATATGTCACATACAGCAGCCTGGATGCAACCGACAAAGCTCTTGCCAAAGCCGCACTGATCGCCTATGTCTCGGCGCGGGTCGTTATGACCGCGCCGCAGTCCGGCGCAAAGTGGGGACCGATGGCCGTCAATGACCTGAAAGCATCCGAGATCAAAGCCGCTTACGAAAGCTACAAGCAAGAGGCGTTTGATTTTCTCGGAGAGCTTGGGGTTGTTGTCGGCGCCGGTGGGTTTGTGGTGTCCGGCCAGGGGAGCGACGAATACGACGATGCCGCAGAGGAGTTCGAATGGACAGACTCACTCGATTTATAAACAGCATCATTGCAAACGGCACGGCGGCAACCGTCAAAGAGTACAGCGGTGGGACGCAGTGTCCGTGCATGATAAGTCGCGGCACAGAGGCACCGGCTTATTCTGCAGACTGGCATCGTCGAAACCCGTCCGCAACGAACTGCAACGGGACTGGATTAATCGGATCGACAACCAGTACGGTTTCGATAAAAACAATGGTGATCGACGCGAAGGCCGTTGGAGATGAGGTCGACAGGTCCGGCAAGTGGACGGAGATCGGCAAGCTCGAAGCCGATGACGTTGCGCTTTATGGCGCGGTCAAGGTCAGTGATGGGAGCAACTACTCGTTTGCCGATCTTACCGACAAGAACGAAATCACTGTACTGGGCAATACATACGCCGTCAAGTATACGTTAAAAATACCGATCGATGGCACTGTCGTGACGGCTGCACTCTGCAGGAGGCTTTCGTGATTAACGCGACGTTTGACGCCTCTGCGTTTTTGGAACTTGCCGGCAAGAAAAAGATCGCTTTCATCGAGGGTCTGATTGCCGGGGTTGATTTTGGCATGACTGAACTGCCGAAAGCATTTACCAAAAACTTGATGGGCGTAAGACATCAGCCCGGCACGCGCTCGCCATATCCTGGGCAATTGCCGGTGACGCGGATATCGACAGAGCTTTCAAAGTCTACAAAAATAAGACGAGTCGACCCGGTGAGTGGTCTGGTATTCATCGATGAGCGCAACGCTGATTATGCAATTCACGTTCACGACGGGACGCGCAGAATGAAAGCCAGGCCGTTTGCTCGCGAAGCCGTCAACGAACGCAGACCCGCGATATTGCAACGAACAAACCGCGAAGTCAAAAAACGAATGGATAAACTGGGATGATCCGCGAAGGTTACGAAATCGCCGATATACAGCAAGCAGTCATGGGGTTCTTGCGCGCAAAAACCGTTTCGAGCGCGCCGTGGACGTCGTGGGCGGTGGTAGAGGGCTGGCCCAATCAGACGGTTTTTGAGACTTTTACAAAACCGTTTCTTTATTGCCACTCTCCACTCATGATTGAACAGGTACAGCAGCAAGGCGGCGGCAAACCGCGCTTTAACTGGGAGCTTGTTGTCGGCGGGTGGACGGATCGAGAAAAAGGCGGCTCTGAAGAGGCCGCAATCATGCAATCGGCTTTAATGCGGCTCTTTGCAAATTCGGCGGTGAACGCGGTCACTTTCTCCGGCACCGTTGCCGGCACGGCATTCACAGCAAAAACGCTGCCACAGATCGGCGTGGTGATCGACGGCATTCAAAATCCGCGATCTATCGAGTTCGAGCAAGAGGATGATTTTCGCGGCGAAGTGTCCATTCTTTTGACGGCGTGACAAAATATAGTTAATTCTTAATTAATGGAGGTTCTAAATGTCTGTATCTGATCAACTCGGAATGTTGGACGCCGACGTAGTGGTGTCGGGTCGCAATACGCTGCACCGCGTGTTTGTTCACGGGTCGAGCGTCTCCGATAACGTTGCCGCGATCAACCTTGACGCGATCAAGTCAGTCGAGGCCGATCCGGTGAGTTACGAGAGAAGCGAAAAGTTGTACCAGCAGGGCGGCGGCGACGATGCTCTGCAGTACGACATCGGCCAATCGCACGGGGTGCGAATCACGGTTTACGCCGGACAGTTGCCGACGTTTTTGGCTTACTTGATGGGTACGACCACTTTCGGTAAAACCGGCTATGCTGCGCAGAACTTGACTTTTGACGCATTGGCACGGTTTGACATCGAAAGCGTGTACCGCAAGAAAGACAACGCAACTCACCTGTTCTCGCTGATTCACCAGGATTTGGTCATTCAGCCCTTTGCCGTACCGTCGCCGATGGAAGATGTCGATGTGGTGATCCCGGCAATGAGCTATCACGACCCGATCGTTTTGGCGGCCGGTTGCGAGGCCGTCTATTCGCAATACAACGGCGATGGATCGACAACCACTTTCACGTTGCCCGCAACTCCGCTTTCGCTGCGAGATTTGACGGTTGGCAACGCCGATGACTGGGTGCTTGAAAAACTGATCTATTGCAAAGTCAAGCTGTCCACCGACGAGCAAGGCTCTCGGCAAAAGAGCGGTATCTCGATCAGCGGCACGTCTCTGACTTTCACGACTGCGCCGGCTGCCGGGTCAGTCGTGCAGGTGTTGTTTGCGAAAGAAACCGCCTGATGGCGGTTTTTCGCACTAACAATCTTTATCAAGCCGCCGCGATTATCTGGGAAACAGGCATTTACCCGGATGGTTACAGCGTCCCGGATGATCGCGGCCTGATTTGTTGCGAGTGGGCTGACTCGGCTGGCATTGCCGAGTCTGTCCGTCGCTACGACAACAGAGAAATGCGCGTTGATCCGCGCGGGTTGTCTGTAATACACATCAACCTAAAAAAGAAAGTGAACAGCATAAAGGGCGATAAAAATGGCTAAGAAAGTAAGCACCATTGAATTGTTGCGCCGCGCCAATCAGGGCGCTGTTTTGGAGACATCATTTCAAATCCCGATAGGTGACGGCAACTTTATCGACGCCAAGCTGACCGCGCCGGACGCAATGCGAATCTGGGAGGAATCCGATCTTGAACGCCGCGCCGTCTGGGCGAAAGCCGAAGAGAAAGGGCTGGTCGGAAAACCGATCAATCGCGTTGAATGGGACGCCGATCTTGAACGCATGACACCGGAGGAGCGAGAGCTTGCCGAGCAGAATCCGCCGGTAGACCAAGCAGAACAATTTGCGCGGCGATTCGGCGGCATCAATGTTTTGCGCGAAATCATCCCGCGACATCTTCGTGACACACGCGGCGAGTATCTTTTCGGAGAGAAGCAGGATCGAGAAGATTTCGTCAGGATCATGTTTTACAATCAGGAGATTTTGCGGGTCGTGTCAAACGCATACGTCGAGTTGACGCGCAAAATCAACCAGGCGCGAGAAGCAATAAAAAACTGACCGAGGCGGGCGAGGGCTGGAATGATTTTCTATTGCAGGACGCTATCGCTCGCAGGTATGGATTTCGCGGCCCATTCGATCCCGCGCTTACTGAAACGTTAAGCGATCCGATCCGGCGAGAGTTTCTGGTTCGGGTTTTGGCAGTTAAAACGACCGAGGAGCTAACGTTGGAGCTACTTGCCGCACAATATCCCGAACTTTTAAAATCTTTGTTTGATGTTCACGGGACCGCGCTCGCAAGAGTCGGCGGGGCGAAAGTTACTCGCATATTCGAGCGCAGCAGACCGCGCCGGGCCGATGGTGTCCGGCAAATTTATCGATTGCCAAATGGACAAGTTGTCGGGGTGACTGACTGATGCCAGACCTTTTAGGGATGAGCGCCGGGACTGCCGGGAGCATTATCGCGGTTGTCGGTATTGCCGGGCTTGACAAATTCGAGCGCGATCTGCAGAAAATGGCGACCGCCGTCGACGGTAAGGCGCAGTTTTTAAACAAGAGCCTGACCGCCGTTGCCGCAGCCGGGGCGACCGTGTTCGTTTCGTCAATCGCCGCCGCGACAGAATTTCAATCGTCTTTTACCGGCGTCACAAAAACGGTCGACGGGCTGTCTGACAATTTCGGCAACCTTACCGCCGAGGGGCAACGTCTTGCAGATCAGTTTCGCGCGCTATCGCTCGAAGTCCCGGTATCGGTAAACGAGCTTAATAAAATCGGCGAACTTGCCGGACAGCTCGGAGTCGGCAAAGAAGACATCCTCGAATTTACCCGCACTATCGCCGCTCTTGGAGTCACCACGAATCTGACTTTCGAAGAGGGGTCTACGCAAATCGCGCGGTTTATCAACGTCACAAAACAAGTCGCACCTGCAGGCTCGCAGATGGCCGAGCAAGCCGAGCGGATCGGCTCGGCAGTGGTAGAGCTTGGCAATAACATGGCAACCACCGAGGCAGAGATTGTCACGTTCGGGTTAAGAATTGCAGGATCAGGCGCACAGATCGGTTTGACGCAAGACCAAATTCTTGCGTTCGGGGCGGCGCTTTCAAGCGTTGGCATTCAAGCAGAGATGGGCGGCACGGCAATTTCGAAGCTGTTTATAGACATGGCGAAAGCCGTATCTGACGGCGGGGCGCAGCTTGAACGCATGGCGAAGATTGCGGGGATGACCATACCCGAATTTTCGCGGCTATTTAAAGAGGACGCAGCCGGGGCGATCAACGCATTTTTTACCGGGCTGAACGAAACGCAAAAATCCGGCGAGAGTCTGTTTCCGATCCTTGAAGAGATGGGCTATAAGGAAGTCAGGTTGCGAGATACGATTCTTAAAACCGCTTCTGCGTCCGATATTTTGTCCGAGGCCCTGGGGTGGTCCTCTAAGGCGTACCGCGAAAATACGGCGATGGCCGACGAAGCGCAAAAGCGATATTCGAC
>JAKQEE010000167.1 GCA_029558635.1 Pseudomonadota bacterium
ATGTCCGGAATGCACGCGTGAGATCATCTTTTGGGAAGCGGCGGTGGATAAAGAAGCGGGAAGCGTTAGGGATGAATTCCCCTGTCCGCACTGCGGGACGCTGCTCACCAAACGGCGTATGGATCGGGCGTGGGTCAGCAAGTATGATCGCGCCATCAAACAAACGGTCCGTCAAGCCAAACAGGTACCCGTACTTATTAATTATTCCGTAGAGCCGGCTTCCAGCCGGCTTATGAAAGAAGTAGAACCCGTATCCAGCCGGCAAACAACACGCTTTGAAAAAACACCCGATAAAGCAGATTTGGCATTGATTGAAAAAATAGATAACAGCAATATTCCCTATTGGTTCCCGACGACAGCAATTCCGAAGGGCGATAAGACGGGTGAGCCACTACGTATCGGCATCACGCACGTGCATCATTTCTATACGAAGCGGAATCTGTGGGTGTTGGGGGCTCTGCTTCCTAAATGCGATCTGCATACTCGACTCATATTTCAATCTATTGTAGCTACATTATGTTCTCGCCTTGTCAGATACAATCTCGGTAACCGCGGCAATGGGCCATTGAGTGGCACACTATATGTGTCATCACTGAACGCAGAAGCCGAAGTTACAAAAGTGGCAGAAGGCAAAGTGAAGGACTTTGTGAAGGCTTTTTTGGCAGGGGATAGAGAATATGTTCAATGTCGGAGTTTGGAGAACACTGTAATCCCACCGAACACGATAGATTACCTGTTTTTGGACCCGCCTTTTGGCGCAAACATTAACTACTCAGAACTCAATTTCCTTTGGGAATCCTGGCTCAAGGTATGGACCAACAACAAATCCGAGGCCATCGAAAACAGTGTGCAGGGAAAAGGGCCGAACGAATACCGCCGTCTCATGACTGCCTGCTTCAAAGAGGCATACCGGGTTTTAAAACCTGGGCGCTGGATGACAGTAGAGTTCTCCAACACGAAAGCATCGGTCTGGAACAGTATCCAGATCGCTCTCACGGAAGCAGGCTTCATCGTGGCCAATGTTTCTGCGCTTGACAAACAACAGGGGAGCTTCAAGGCGGTCACCACGCCGACCGCCGTCAAGCAAGATTTGATCATCTCTGCGTACAAGCCCAACGGCGGCTTTGAAGAGCGTTTCCGGGAAGAAGCCAGCACCGAAGAAGGCGTGTGGGATTTCGTGCGCACACATCTGAAATATCTCCCCGTCGTCAAAAGTAGAGCCGGCTTC
>JAKQEE010000436.1 GCA_029558635.1 Pseudomonadota bacterium
CCGACGTATTTTGATAGAGAAATCCCCTGCTCGACTCTTGCTATATTCCAAATTGTGCGGCCAGCAGCAAGCTCCTGCGTATGTAGCGCGGAGAATGACGACCCGATAAGGCCAGAAAGCCCGTAAAATGTCAATGGCGCGAGAAACGCCTTGCGCAGCGCCTCCGGCACCGTTGTCACCTCTGGCACAATAAAGTAAAGCGCCTGCCCGATTGTCAGCGGCGACTCGAGCCCGCGATCAATGGTCAAGGTTTGATTTGCCCCGATAACTACGCCGGTCACTTGATACGATGGCACACCAGCCGGAGACGTAGAGACAAAGGCCCCTTGTGGTATCGGGATTGTAGAGGGGATTTGAATTGTGTTCAGACCTGCAGCCCTCGCTGCGTTTGCCGCAATCCCTGAAATCTGCACGCCTGCGCGGACAGGCCACTCTAAAAAACTACCGAGCGCGTCACGCGAGCGAATCGTCACTGTGCTATTGCCGTCGATGTCTACTCTTTCGTCTACGCCCTCGATAAGACCCTTAAAAATCAGCTCGCCGGTATCCTCAAAAATTTCAAGAAACTGGTTGCGGTATGCCTTGTCCGAAAAAATGCCATTGTTAGCGTTCGGCGACAGTGCGCCATCGGCGTTCTGGCAAACCACGTTCCGAACCGGTGCGATAAGGCCGTCGATATTGTTGTACGTAGCCGACTCGCGCGAAAGGTCAATGACCCTTTCTGTAATGTCTACGGTTTCAAATATCCGAATAATCATGTTAGCTTTCTCGCAAAGGTGAAGACCATGCCTTTGTATGCGTCGCGACGGCGTGAAAATACCCGTCTGTTTTTCCGCGTCTCTTGCGGGACAAAGACGAACGAGCCACCGCCCTGCATGAGTTCAATGTCGAGCACCTGCCCATTTGACAGGCCGCCCTGCAATACATCGTCAATGACAATCTTGGTAGCGTCTCCGCTGCGTGGGTAACGCTGCACGACGTACCGCGTTTTGCCGTCCACAATAATAGCCGTGCCGACGGGTATATCTTTAGGCTGAATGTTTATCTCAAAGGTTTCTGCCGGGTGCGCCCCGTTGACAGTAACCCCGTCCAGCATTGTTGGCTCAAAGTCGTAGAAAAGCTCTACGCCGGTATTTCGCTCGCGCTCCATGTACGAAACCGCCTCGCGGACGTTCTCGTCGATGGTCTTAGCCTCCCATGAAATCAATTCCATGCGCGCGCTTGGGCGATTGCTTACATCAGGAACGCCGTTTATACTCCGCAGCAGTTTCGCTGAGTTCTGCACGTCTTCGCTCAATGCCTCGCCTGAGAATTTCGGTAGTAGAAACGACCGCTTGTAAAGTGTCGTAACCAATGCAACGAAAGAACGATACGGCCCGAAATCGTCTTTGTAGGTTTGCGAATTATAGGTGTACGAAAACGCGGTAGACCGCTTCACGAGTGGGCTGTCAGCAGCTTGCCCCAGTGCTACGCGTGACAGAAAATAGTCTATTGTATCGACAAAGACCGGGTTTACTGACGAAATTTTTGATATTGCAGTCGTGCCGGTCACAGAGCCGCGGATATTCGAGCTAACAGTCACCAGCGCAGCCGCAGAGAAGCTACCCTCAATGATATTGTCCTCTATGTACTCTTTGTCAGTTCCGCTCGGGTTATTGAGGTTCACCGCGCCAACCAAAACAGACTGAGACAGCTCTATGTCGTTAGCGGCAAGTGCAGTGCCGTTTATTTGCGCTGCAGTCGTCGAAGACTTTACGAGGCAGCGCCGCAGAACCAATTTTCCGCCGTAATGCGCCAAGCCATCGGCATTCGAGACTGCACGAGAACGAATAATTGAGCACCCGGTCAAAGAAAGCACAGCCAAGCCTGTCGTTGGCTCTGAAGTAAGATTTACCGCCCGGACGTTTGCTGCGATTGCTGCCAACCTGCTCGCGTGCATTTTAACATTGGCACAGTCAGCCCAAATTGAGGTTTGCGCTACCGGTATCCGCCGAATTACCCCGGTAGTGGCAGGATACTCGCGAACGCCTGAAAAATGGTATTCCAAGCCGTTATACTTTATTATTCTTTGCCCTGTCACTGGCTGCGAAGAGAGAAATGGAAAATCTGCAGAAAGATATGTCGAGGATGTATCGCCGACACTCGCGAAGCCCCTTGTCGCACTCGGGGTTATTCTGGAATACATCACAGGCACGCCATACAGCTCTGTTGCATCGAATTTTGCCCCGCTAATTGGGTTCATGACACCGTTGTCTTCTACGTATCTATAGCTTGTCTGAACGCGAGTCCATGAAATTAAATCTGCCGTCGCCCAAATTTCGGCATCAAAAACTTTCTCACAATAAACATACCACTTGCCATTCGCCCGCCATGCTGACAAAGGCGAAAGCGGTATTGCGTAGCCTGCGGAGCCTATGAGCGTTGCAGAAATGTCTGTCCAGCTATTGCCATTGTTGGTAGACACTACAATGATCGGCACGTTGCTATTCGGTAGAATTAGCCTATAGCCAACGGCCATGATATTGCCTGCGCCATCGTGTGTCATTCTGCACATCCAGATTTGCGTAGGGTTTGTTAGAGCAAAGTTTACCTCGTTCCATGTTATCCCGTCAGTGCTCCAAATCCCGAAAGTGTCCCGAAAAAAGCCTGATTGTTGTGCTACAGCTACAAAACGGCCATTGCTGTAAATCAGGTCTGAAAATCCACGGTTATTTAACGTCTGTACTGTCCATGTTACCCCGTCGTCAATGCTGCGCAAAATGTTTGTACCAGCCGCGCCTACCCTGCGCAGGGCGAGAACAACCCATACCCCATTGACACAAACACCAACCGAATTTGCATTCTGTATTGGCGGTAGCGTAACCGAAGACCACGTAGCACCGCCATCCGTGCTACGACGGATTGCAAACCTCGTTGGCATTGCCCAAACTACACCGCTCGCAATAATTGTGCCGGTAGCCGGATTTATCGAAAAATCAGTAGCGACAAAGTAATTTTCACTATAAACTGTCGGCGGTAGCTGTATTTCTGCGGATGCGTCGTATGTAAGCGTCTCGCCTATTTCGCCCTGAGTCGGCGCGTCGATCTTGTCCGTCAGAGTAAATGACCCGATGCAATGAATAACGCTGCGCCCGCTGCCGGAAAGCGCAGTTTTCGCCGCCCCGTATGTCTTTTTCGCAGTGGCGGGCGTCAGGCCGTCGCCTGAGTCGTCAGGCCGTGTCGGGTCAAGGTACACCCTGTCTGCAGGGTCGGTAACGTAAGAGCCCGGCTGGTCGTAGACGCCAAGGTCGGTGCGCAAAATCCATTTATGCGCTATCGTGCTAAATGCTTCCAGCGCGCGGTCAAAAGTCTCGTATGGGTTCGCGTGCGAACCGTCGCCCGTGGTATCGTCACCTTCTGCGCCCCAAAAGATTATTTTTGCTATGTCTGCAGGCTTTATTTGCCCGGTGTACGAGGTGTATGGCAGTTTGCCGCCCTCGAATCGTCCTGCCCTGACGAGTACCTTTCCTTGTGGAATAATCACGATATGCTCCGTGACCGAATGTTGTTTATCCTGCCCACCAAGCGATTGTCTGAAATATCCACGTCGTCGGTCGAGCTTTTATTGGTATTCTCAGCAATTACGGCAAGGTAGTCGTTGGCCTCGTCCATTAGCTCAACCATTTTCCTCATTGCTGACAAAGTGTCTGATGGTACGGCCGGCGAAGACGCGCTTGCGAGAACGGTGGCAGAAACCGTGCTTGGTAGCTGCACGTTTCCATAATCCACATTGAGACCGCGTGAAAAAATAGAATTGCGTACAAGGTCAATGAAGCTAATTTTTCGAGGGTCAAGAAGCTCAAGTTTTCTTGTATTTGCCGCAGTCTCTGCTGTGCTCTTCTTAATGTCAATCTGTAGC
>JAKQEE010000215.1 GCA_029558635.1 Pseudomonadota bacterium
CTTGTAATGAGGTCATTGACGTGCTCATTGACCCCATCCTGAACATGGTCACCAACGTTATTTTGAACGTCGGTGTTGAGTGGCAACGCATTGAGTTTGAGCCGGGAACGGCTTATTTGTTACAGGAGAAGTTGATAGCCAAAGGCTATACCGAATATGTAAAGCAGACCATCTACTTCGAGGAATACGGGCTGTCATCTGCGATGCGCAACGCCCTCGAAGATTTGAACGGCAACTGCTGCATGAACGTAATCGCCGAGGATGAAGCGGGCAACTACCATTACTGCGGAATCTCGGTCAGAGACACGGACGAATTTAACGATAACCTGCGCACAGCCGATGGCAGCAGCGAAACCGGGGCAGACCCGGAGACCGATGTTGCCAAGTACACCGAATCGCTCATGTGCATCTGCGATTTCTACGCCCTGATCACCATTGACCCGAACGACTTTAACCCGCTCTTCTGGAAAAAGCCAGACGACAACTTCTGGACAAAACCGGATGACCATTTCTGGACGATAAAAGGAAACTAAGGTATGCCATCGGATTATCCACACCTATTCGACGACATTGGCTTTTTGAATCGCCAGACGCAGCTGTACACACAGCGGCGGCAGAATTCCGAATTGCCCGAAAACTACAAGTTCAACGTCGAGTTCCTGCTATCCTTTGTAATCACTGAATTTCAGTTGATTACTGCGGACAATATCACCTACACGCATTCGCAGTTAAGCCCCTCTGCAACGTGGACCGTGATTCATAACCTGGGCCGGGATGTCCAGGTGCGTTGCGTGGATGACGGGGACAACAACATCGTTGGCGAGCCTTTCAACGACTCGGCAAATCAGATCACCATCACTTTCACAACGCCGGTTGCCGGCATAGCTATCGTTACCTAAATGAAGTACCTACACGAAATAGATGCCAGCAAAGCCAACCGGCTTATTGTTCCCATCTTCACCAACCTCGCCGCTTTCCCTTCGGCGGCCACGTCGGAAGCATCCCTCGCTTACGCAAACGACACCAACCTCATTTACTACTCCAACGGCACGACCTGGGTCAATATGACGGCGGTTTCCGGCGCGATGACCTTCAAGGGCGGCATTGCCTTCGATGCCACCGAACCGGCTACACCGGCGACCGGCGACACTTACGTTTTCACCACAGCGGGCACGAACACCTGGGAAGGCTCGAACGTCGTGGAAATCGGTGACCTCGCCATCTGGGGCGGCTCAGCGTGGACGTTTGTACAGAACAACATCGGCGCGGCCTCCGAAACTGTACCCGGTTATGTCGAATTGGCTACATCGGCGGAAACCATCACCGGCACATCCACCACGCTTGCCACGCACCCTGCAGGTGTTACGGCTGCCATCAATGCCAACCGCGTCACATCGGTAGGCGGCACGGGCGGCAACATTCTGACAGGCGACGCAGTGGCAACCTCGTTCGCGGTCGTGCATACAGGTAAGAACACGCCCTGCGTCGCTGTCCGGGAAACCACGTTGGGCAACTACGTTGCGGTGGATATTACGTTCACATCTGCCACCGGCTTCAATATCATTTTCGCAATCGCTCCGGCAGCATCGCCGACTTATACGGTCAGCATCTCGTAATCGAGCCGCATGAAATACCTGTCCGAAATAGACGGGTCGAAGGCTGGGAGACTGATTGCGCCAAAGTACACGAACAAGGCGGCGTTCCCTTCTGCTTCGACTTCTGAGGGGTCGCTCGCCTACGACGATGCCCTGAACGACCTGTACCATTCGGACGGCACGAACTGGGTATTGCTGACCAAAGAAAAGACCTTCATCCTCACGGAAGGCGTGACCGACGAAATAGCGGTGCCTGCCGGGAGACTGATTAGCCAAATCGTTGTTATAGCGTCAAGCGGCACAGGCAACGTGACAATAGGAACAACCGACCTTGGCAGTGAGATTATAGAGGATGAGTTTTACAACACATCGGGGCGCCCGTACACTATCGGTTGGTGGTTTCCTTCCGATTCAACATTGTATTTCAGCGTGTTCACCGGCACCATAACAGTAAAAATTTTCTACGCATGAAAAGGGTAATCCTTCTTTTTTCGCTCGCTTTATTGACGTTGAGCGTTCAGGCGCAAACCACAGGAACGTGGAACAAGGTGAACGCAAGGGATACGTTTGCTTTAAGTGGTCGGCAACTTGCGGAGATTGTATACACTATATCGGCGGCATCTCGAAACAATGAATCGCCGACAGCGAAGGCGGTTTACGATGCGATAAACAGCCTTGGTATTGCAGCCGACACTTTAAATAGTTTGGCCGCCCTGCGAGCATATACCGGATTTGCCCGGGGGATTTGGGTGCAATCCACCGAAGGGTTGTTTTTTAGGGTTTCGAGCGGCACAGAGAACGGGGGTACGCTGATAGTGGCATCGAATGGTGTAAAATGGAAGCGCTCTGGCGTGGGCAGTACATACTACCCGGAAATGTGGGAGGTTGGAGGATATGACGAAAACGGTGTAGCGGCTGGAGTGGCGGACAAAACCGAGCAAATACAGGCAGCGGTCAACGTGTGTGCTGGTTCTGGCGGTGAAGTTGTTTTGCGCCGACGATTCAGCCCCTACAATGTAATCGGAAAAGTGCCGAACATAGTTTACCCCTCTACGCAAAAGGGGGCAATAGAGTTGAAATCAAACATGAAATTCGTAATTGAGCGAGGTTGTGTGCTGCGAAAAGCGGATGGGGCGCAAACAGACGCGGGCGGCTCTGTCACGCTTTTGTATGGTGATACCATCAACAACATAACCATAACTGGCGGCGGAGAAATTGACGGCAACACGGCGGGACAGCCTGGATGGACGGGCGGATACTCGCAGGTTGGAGCAAATGGCGCGGGGATTTTTATAGCAGCGACGAACGCGACGAAGGCAATGATAAACGGAAATATCATTGTTGAAGACCTTGACATATACGACCATTTTTCACTTGCCACTCAGGTAAAAAACGCATTGAACACAGAGTTTAGGAACATCCGCTTTTGGGCGGTCGGAGAAGGGATAGAGTTTAGTCAGTGCCGGGATTTGAAGGCCTACAACATTTATGGGGATGGGGTTAGTGAGGTGTCGGTCGGTGACGGGTTTGAAACGTCCGGGTGCATCGGGGTTGTTGCGGACGGAATCAATTTGCAAAACTGGCCGACAGGGTCGGCAATAGATGTGTATTCTTCCAACAATGTGGTTGTTTCCAATTTTATCATCAAAAACACGGTGGTGGATGGAAATGGAATAGGGAGCGGAGGTAGCAGCGACACTACCTATGCTGACAACCTGTTGTTTGCGAACGGATATATTTACAACTGTGCGCTTGGAGGGCTTCAAGCGGATGGGTATTCTCGTTACCAGAATGTGACATTTGACAGCTGCACAATAGGGATTATGTCGGTTGCTAACCCTCGGCCATCGGCATACTCAAACCCTCTTGAAATATCGGGATGCACGTTTAAAAACAGGCCGACAGCGCAAGGGGTTTTAATGGCCGACAGTCGTCCGGTTATTGTTAGAAATTGCACTTTTTACGATTTGTTGGACGGTGTTCGCGTTTCTGGGTCGGCAGACAACCTTGCTCCAGAACTTACCGTGACGGGATGCACTTTTATGTGGATGGCGCGTTGGGGCATAAATTTTGACGCGCAAGGTCAATCGGCATTTCAGCCAATTTCACTTTTGGAGGGTAACACGTTTAGGGATAATACGAATCCTGGAATAACGCTTCCAGCGCGAACAAAGGATATTGTTTTGGTTGGAAATACGATAGACACGATGCTCACGCTTGGAGGCACCTTCAATGAAGTGATTACAGGGCGCATCTATGTGGCAGACGCAAGTCCAAACACAACAACGGCACTACCAAAATCAGGTGAAGAGCATATCGTTGTTTTAATGGCTCCGAACCTTTCGCTTTCTGGTAGCACAAAACTTGTTCAGCACTTTACGGTTGCTGGCGGCTCAGCAAATATTGCCCTTGCGAATGGCGAATCTTTTAGTTTTGAGCGGGGGGGGCAACTTGCCTTAAAATACAATGCAGAAAAAAACAGGTGGTACGAAATATCGAGAACGCACACCGGAGCATACGCCGACAGCACATACGCGATTGGCGAGCGAAGGATTTACGCAGACGGGTGGAACGTTGAAAACATAGGGCTTGGAAGCCAATCGAACATTGTTGTTTATAGGTTCAACGGACTCAATACCGAAGACCAGTTTTTTTACATACCCGCGTATAGCGTGGTTAGGAGCATTGGGATTAGGTCAAGTACGGCTATCAGCACAGGTACAATAACCGCTGGGCTGTGGTGGAACGCAACCGGCCCCAATGGAACAGTAACGCTTTCCGGAGGACAAACAACCAACACTACAACATACAGCAGATTTGCAAAATACCCAGCGTCCTCACCAACAAAATACCACATGAAGTATACTACAAGTTCGGATTTTGCACATCCGACAGCGGATATTTCAATGTGGGTAGAACTTGAATTTTGACATGAAGAATTTAATATTCATCCTATTTATTATTGTTCCAATGCTCTGTTTTTCACAAAACAGGGGGCTGAATCTCACATCAGACAGCGAAATGATGCTGTTGAATGATGGGGGCAACCCAGATACGATCGGGTTGAAATTGCGTGTGGTTGAACAGATAGGCAATACTGCCGAACTGATACCATCCGGCACAACCGGAACACGGCCAACTGGTTTCCCCGGATATTTCAGGCACAACAAAACAACGGGAAGATACGAGGGCGTTGTTTCAGGAACGACGTGGGTCAACTTTCTTACAAGCGCAGACGGTAGTGTTGCTGGCGGCGGCGCGGCTAATAGACTCGCTTTTTGGTCAGACGCAAGCACGTTGTCAAGTTCTGGTAACTTGACATGGGACGGCACTATTCACGGTATAACTGGGCGGCAGACTATAGTTGGAACAGCATCTTATTCAACAGACCAAAACTTTTTGGGAATTTCTGGCACAGCAACAACGACGGCGAATGGCGTAGATATTTCAGGTATAAATTCTACGATTGTTGCTGCAAACGATGGAACGCCTACTTCAAATTCTTTTCGTGGCGGCACGTTTGGCCTAACAACAAATACGACGACATCTGGGATACTTTATGGCCTTGTTTTAGGTGGCACAAATACGTCTCCGAACACAACACAGTTTTATGGGATGAGCGCACGGCTTGACGAAAACTCTGCGAGTGGCAGCCTTTCTAACAGGTACGGCATGGATTTTCTGATCGTAAAAGGTGCGCTGGATGGAGCCGATGCTCATACCGCAACAGGCTTTCGGGCGCGGCTACAAGAGAGCACTTCGACAGGTCGCTGGACAACTGCAATAGGTGCATCACTTGGCGTTGAAAACGCGGTGACTGGTACTGGTGCTGTGATAAATGTGAGCAACTCCAAAGGAACGAACGCCACGCAGTTTGGTATGACGATAACGAACACAGCTAGTGGTAGCGGTGTGACTGTTGCAAACGCTTATGGCATACGATTTATCCCGACAGAAACGAGCAGTGGTAGTATCACAAACAACTACTGTTTATTTAACAATACCGCCCCGGTCGCTACCAACTCGTGGTTTCTTTACAACAGCCAAAACTACCGAAACTACCTCAACGGCAATCTCGCAATAGGAGCGGACTTGCAGACCGCGAAACTCACTGTGCGCGGCGCTGGCAACACTTCAAGCACCTATTCGGCTATTTTTGAAGACTCTGATGGGGATCGAGTTGTTGTTATTCGCGACGATGAACTTGTAGGGGTCGGCACAAGCACGCCAAGTACGAAGTTGCACATAGAAACTGTGACAGGCACCACTACGCCGATTTTGCGAATAGAAAATACGGGCGGCAGTGCCGATTTTTTTGTAGCCAATACATCTCCAGAGGGTTCTATTACAGCAAGCCCAGGTTCGCTGGCCTTGCGAACGGATACAGGCAACGGCAAATTATATGTGAAAGGTTCTGGAACCGGCAACACAGGGTGGGTTGAGTTGGGTGCTGGCGGCGCAACCGACCACGGCGCACTGACTGGCCTTTCCGATGACGACCATTCGCAGTATCTTTTGCTCGCCGGTCGAGCGACCGGGCAAGTCGCTACGGGCGGCACTGCAAGCGGCGATGACCTTACGCTGCGCTCCACGACCGACGCGACAAAAGGCGATGTTATCCTGAACGACCAAGGCGGCAATGTGATTCTGGGCGGCGGCGAATTGTCCGGCGAACTTCGTTTCATGGAGCCGGGCGGCTCTGGCAGCAACTACACCGGCTTCAAGTCAGGCGCTATGGGCGCAAACCAGATGTACACGCTACCGACCGACGCACCTTCAGATGGCGATGTGATGACATGGGGAACTGGCAATGTACTGTCCTGGGAGCCAGTCGGCGGCGGCGCGAACTACCAAACATGGAGAGAAGACGGCGCGGCGGCCACGGTGCAGCCAAACGCGAATTTTGTCACAACAAGCACCATCGAGCCGACACTGACAAACGACGCGGGCAACTCCGAAACAGAGGTTTCCATGAGCATTGTCGTAGGCTCAGTGAATAGTACACACCTCAACCAGATGGGCGCGGTGGCTGGGCAAGTGCTTACATGGGACGGCGCGGCGTGGAACCCGGCCTACGTCACAGATGACATATACCCTGCGGACATCACCGTGGACGTGAACGACTATGAGCCGACAGGCTGGGCAACCAGCACAGAGGTGTTTGTATC
>JAKQEE010000246.1 GCA_029558635.1 Pseudomonadota bacterium
ACTTCGCAACCCGCTTCGCCGTGGTCAATTACGACAATTCGTTTCGGCTTATAACTTTCGGCCATCTTTCGCAACATGCCCACATTGAAGCCGGGGCCAATTGCGAACGCTTTGTAAACAGGAACGCGGGCCGCTGGTTCCATAGCCCGCGCGTGCCGCATGTATTCGCCGCCAACGTGCGACGGTTCCAGCCATTGCGGCTTCGACACTTCTTCGGCCTTGGGTTCGATTTCTTCGGTCATGTTCTTTACTCCTTCGTTGATGGTCGTTCCAGCATAGCCCAAGGCGGGCAAGCTGTCAAGCGTTATACTGAATACTCGTTATATCGACTACCTTCTACGGATAGAAGGGTTTTCATAACGTCTAAGTCATTGATTCTAATAGATATATAAAATATATAAATAATATAAAGCTGTATTTTTGTAAGTATAATATAAGGGTCTTGGGATGGCTAGGCCGGGGTCCGGCTACATGGCTTATATTATATTGAAGGGGTATTGCCCGTTATATGCGTTGAGGATTTTATATATCCTTTAGAATCAACGACTTAGCTTGCCAAACGTGGCCGAAACGGCCTTCAATATTCATAACGACAACGATATAAGGGTTTATAACGTATAACAAAGAAAACCCCGCACTAGGCGGGGCGTATCAAATCTTCGATTTGGAACAGCTTTTAATCTTTTTCTGTCCGATGAAATTACGGGCAATGGCGTATGCTCCTTCGGTCATTGTGGGCAGGCTGCGCGGCCCCTAGCGCGTGCCAAGGGCCGGGGCCGATTACTTCTTTTCTACTTCGAATTTAATAACGTTGCCGTTACGGCCTTTCCATACACGGAAGCCGCGTACATGGTAAGAGCCTTCTTTTTCGGAATGGCTATCGACCAATTCGTAAACGGTGCCTTCGGCCTTGGCAATTTCTCTTACTTTGCTTTCAATGCTGCGAATACTGGCGTTCCATTTGCTGTGAGTGTCAAAGATGACGCCGTTTGCTTTGATTTCGAAAGTTTCGCGTTTCATGGCGTATGCTCCTTCGGTTGGTTCG
Organism: Pseudomonadota bacterium; assembly: GCA_029558635.1. Taxonomy (GTDB): domain Bacteria; phylum Pseudomonadota; class Alphaproteobacteria; order Micavibrionales; family Micavibrionaceae; genus UBA1573. The sequence goes on from JAKQEE010000246.1 coordinate 1,046, forward strand.
TTGTTTCGATGGTTTGTATTCTACGTACAGTTCGAATCTACGTCAACAGGTACGACGAACTTTTTTTACAGGCACGAAAAAGCCGCCCGAAGGCGGCCAAGATGCGGCGTTGGTTTCGCGCTACAATCCGAAGGCCGAAGGATGCGCAATCATGTAAGCGACGGCGCTTGTTCCGTAGTCCTTCGACAGCGTAGCGCGCGACACTTCTTGCAGGTCGCCCCGTTCGCATAGCGTCTTCAATGCCCGCTTGATTGCGCCGGTCGAACCGATACGGTCTTTCTTGAACACGGCGACGGATGCAAGCCGACGTTGAATATACGAATAGGTAACGATGCGGTTTGAATGCAGAATGCCCGCGCCTTCGCCTGCATACTTCGCGACTTCCGGCCAAGGCGATACGACGTAATCTTTCGTCGTCGATATGACTTTGGCAAGCTGTTTTGTTTCGTCGTTGTCAATGCCTATTTCGCCAGCGTCGAAGCGGGCCAACAAGTTACGGGCGTCGGCGACGACGATGTTTATTGCCCATGATGCAATGTCGGCGTTAATGATTGGGTCGTATGGGTTGCATCCAACGGCAACAACTGCGGCCAACTTCAACGCCTTAATGTGCGCGCGGTTCCACAAGTGACGGCGAATTTCGCGTTCGCTTGTGTTTATGTTCGCGTCGCAATGGGCGTCGAAGTCGTTAAACATTTTGTTCGCCGTTGCGTCCGTCTGAACGTGAATCGCTTTATGTTGGCTGTTTAACATCAACGCATGGGCGCAGACGGTCGAAAGCCGGTCGATAAGTTCGAAGGACGGTTGCGCTTGAAGGTGCGACGTATTCAGCGGCGGGCGTTCGCCGTGATATTCAATCATCGTAAAGCGCGGCAAAAGACCTTCGCTAATCAATCCTTCGTGCAAGCCTTCGTAAAACTTTTCGGGCGTCGATTCGCCCATAAGCGAAAACGACGGCGCAAGAACGGCGGTCGTGTTCTTTTCCCGGTCGCTGTAAATCGACGGACGAAGCACCTTGCCTTCGCCTGATTTGTTGTAAGCGTCCAACAGGAAACGACGCAGCCCCATAAGATGCGGCGGCGCGTTGACCGATGCCATTTGTTGAAGGTAAATGCCGAATTCGCCGACCAACGATACAAACGAAGTCGGACCCTTCGACATATACTTGATGACGGCTTGCGACGATGCGATTTCGCCGGGTCCGATGAAATCGGCGGCGGCTGGCACCGTGCGGATTACTTGGGCCATCAATTTGTCAATGCCCGATGCGATGGCTTCTTTACCCGTTCCGGTCGGGGCCAACAACAGCATGTATTGATTAAGTCCGGTCCCCGATATGTTGTACGCCCTGCCCACAATACCGGCGACAAGACCGATTGCGCCAGCCAAGGCAATTTCGGCAACCGGGCGCGGCGCTGCGGCGAAGATGAATTGCGCGACTTCGCCGACAAGGCCGGGCGGCACGCTATAAACCGACGACGTTTCGGGAATGGGTTTCGGGGCGACAGTTGGTTGCAACGGCTGCGAAACCTGCGATGGCACTTCGGCGCGTTCCTTCGCTGCAATGGCTTCGTCCAAACGGTTGCGCAGGCCGTCAATATCGACCGGCGGTAACATGCGGTCGAAACACTTGTTCAGCATGTACGATACGTAATCGTCGCGCTTCGCCTTGTCGCGTTGGCCCAAGCCGGACCCGCGAAAGATTCGGGCAATCTGCGCCCGGTTCTGCGTGTAGAACGCGATAATATCAACCAACGCAAAATCGGCTTCGGATTGCGATTGGTACATGCCTTCCCATTTACCGGCCAACAATTCGGCGAACTTGTCGCCGTTGGCTGCGGCCATTGCCCGGTTAATAACCTGTTCGTCGGTTTCCTTGGCTTCGGCAACGCCTGCATAAACGGCGGTCGCGACGGACCCTTGGCCCATTTGCGCCCAAAGCGCGTTCAACAAGTCGTTTTGTTCTTTGATGGGCGCGTTGCGGTAAACGTCGCCGGTCATCGTCATGTATCGTTTCGACGAATAGATTTCGATAAACGAACGGCGGCGTCCCGAAGGTATCGCGCCTTTGATGATGATATGAAGGCCATTGCCGGACGGCGAACGTTCGGCGTAGCTGTCGAATTCGTTAAATATTTTGATTTGCCTATCAAGCGCGGTTTGGTCGCCGTTCGTGCTGTCAAGGTCGATAAATGCGTATGGGTCGGCTTCCGTCAACACGAAACCGATTCCGGCGTACCATCCCGACGACAAGGCTTGTACGCATTCGTCGAAAGACGCCCATGTATTCGGGTTATCTACTGCTGCAAGTTGCCCGGTACGCGCTGAATACGGAACCTTCGTCGGCTTCTTGCCGTCCGTATCTTCGTATCGCCACATGACAAATTGCGTATAAGTCCGCATTTCATGCGGGATATTTTCAATAGCCATATTTGCGCAAGCCTTCGTCAATTTTGTTATAGCTTGCGACCGTAATTCCAGTCTTGCCGCCGCCAATAATCAGTTTGCGGACAAGTTCATGCGATACGCCGCATTCGCGCCCCAACGTCCGAAGCGACTTCTTCGACGACGCATCGCGAAGGCGCTTGATAAGTTCGGTAAGTTCCATGCTTGCCCCAAAGTACGCCAATGTTCAATGTGGGCATCATATCCCCGAAACTTCCGGCTGTCAATGCTTGTTGACAGCAAGGGCGCATTGCCCTATGATACCGGAACGCTGCGGCATGGGGCCAATGCGTCTATATAGGGGCATCGCATGAACTACATCGAAGAAGCGCACTTGACGGCATCGCCGCACTTTCACGGCGACAAAGTGCCGCTATCGTTTTTCGCGGACGCGCTGAAAGAAGCAATCGAAGCTTTGCAGAAGTTGGACCGCATCAAGAAGACCTTGTTCTATGGTCGCGACTTGGGCGTAACCAACATCGGCGAAGGCGTACCGAACATCGCCAAGCTTCCCGATTGGATTTCCGACAATGCCGACGACGACGCCGCAGCGGTCAACATCATTCACGGCATTATCGGCAAGGCGACCGAAGCGGGCGAATTGCTGGAAGCCTTGGCCGCAACCGCCATCGAAGGCGCGCCGCTGGACAAAGTGAACATCGGCGAAGAAGTCGGGGACGGCTTTTGGTACGATGCTTTGTTGCTTCGCGCCATCGGGTCGAACTTCACGGAAGAACAGCGCCGCAACATCGCCAAGCTTCGCCATCGGTTCCCGAACGCCTTTACCGAATACGACGCGAACAATCGCGACTTGTTCGGCGAACGCGAAATTCTCGAAAAGAAAGCTTGACAACCGCCGAAGGGCCGTCGTATGATTCACATACACCGGCGCAATTGTGCGACGGCCCAACGACGAAGGAACCCCAAATGACCCCGAATATCATTCAGGTAACGAACCCGGAAACCGGCGAAGTCCGCAACTTTTCCGAAGCTGAATACATCGCCGAACGCGACCGCCTGTTGGTCGATTGGCAAGCGAAGAAGGCCGCGCTTGAAGTCGCCAAAGAAGACGAATTGACGGCGCGCAAGCTGGCCGTTATGTTCATGCACGACCCCGCGAAGTCCGGCACGACCGAAAACGTCGAATTGGGCGGCGGCTACAAAGCGACCATGAAAGTTCCCGTTCGTTACGGGTTCATTCAGAACGCCGAAGGCAAGACCGACAAAGCCCGCATCGAAAAGGCGCTGTCGAAAATCGAAAAGGACGGCGAAGCGGGCGAACTTATCGCCGAACGCCTTGTGAAATGGACGCCCGAACTTTCCTTGACGGAATACAAGCAACTGCCGGACAAGTACCGCAAGATTATCGACGACGTTATTATTACGTCCGAAGGTACGCCGACGCTTGAAATCAAGGAACCGAAGGCGAAGAAGTAACCGCCGCGCCCCGGATGCCCACAAGCTACCAGGGTGCTTGACTTGAATAGGTGAACGTATGCAAATGTCCCAATTAAAACCGGCGTCGCAGCTTGCCCGCCGTTACGGCGTAAAAAGCGTCGTATTCGGTGCGCCGGGGTCCGGCAAAACCCCGTTGATGAACACGGCACCGCGCCCGGTCTTGCTGGTGACTGAACCGGGCATGTTGTCCATGCGCGGTTCGAACATCCCGGCTTGGGAAGCGTACACGGCCCCGCTTATTACCGAATTTTTCGATTGGTTCATGAAGTCCCGCGAAGCATCGAACTTCGATACGTTGGGGATTGACAGCATTTCGAACATCGCCGAAATTATCTTGGCCGAAGAATTGGCGAAGGTGAAACACGGTATGAAGGCTTACGGCAATATGTCGGAACGAACCATGAAGGTTTGCAACGACTTGTTTTACATGCCGCAAAAGCATATCGTAATGATTGCGAAGCAAGCGTTGATTGAAAACGGAAGGCAAACGATTTTGCAGAACGGCGAAGTTACTTACGAACCAATTATGCAAAAACGCCCGTTCTTTCCGGGCAAGGATTTGAACGTAAAAGTTCCGCACTTGTTCGACAACGTGCTACACTTGGGCGAAGCGATGGTTCCCGGTATGCCGAAAGCTGTTCGGGCGCTTCGTACCAAAGAAATTCCCGAAGTGTTCGCGCGTGATCGTTTGGGCAACTTGGCGGAACTTGAACCGCCGGATTTGTCGGCGCTTTTCGCGAAGGCAATGCAGTAAAACGGTTTTGACCGACGCCGTATCAAATGTCGGTTATCTTTCGAAAGGTGAAACGAACATGGCACAACTTATCCAAGCTTTCAACCCGATGCAGTTTGACCCGACGCAGGGCGTCGGAAGTCTGCCGATTGGCAAACATCCGGTCGTCATCGAATCCGACGAAGTGAAGGCGAACAAGGCCAACAACGGCGGATACCTGCAATTCAACCTGCGTATCATCGACGGCCCGCACGCCGGAACGACGGGCGCGTACCGCCTGAACCTGTACCATTCGAACCAACAGACGGTCGAAATCGCGAACCGCCAGTTGTCGGCAGTTTGCCACGTTACCGGCGTGTTCCAGTTGGGCGCGAACGGTTCGGATACGTCCGTTCTGCACAACATCCCGTTCTTGGTCGAAGTCGGCCCGCAGAAGAACGACGCTTCGTACACCGAAATCAAGAAGGTGTACGACCGCAACGGCAACGAACCGGGCAAGGGCGGACAGGGCGCAGGCGCGGCGCAGCCGCAGGCCGCAGGCTTCGGCGGACAGCCGCAGGGCTTCGGACAGCAGCCGCAGCAACAGCCGCAGAACCCGCAGGGCGGCGCGGCATGGGGCGGACAGCCCCAACAGCCCCAAGGCCAGCCCGCAGGCGGTCAACCGGCATGGGGCGGCGCACCGCAGCAGCCGCAGCAGCCGCAGGGCCAGCCCGCGCAAGGTGGCGCGCCCGCTTGGGGCGGACAGCCGCAGGGCCAGCCCCAACAGCAGCCGCAGCAGGCGGGCGGCTGGCAACAGGGCGGCGGCGCACCGGCTGGCGGCGGGGCGGCACCTTGGGGCCAGCGTTAAGCCCTTCACCGTAGCGGCGTAACTTCGCCGGGGTCTTAACCGGCCCCGGCGTTTTTATTTGCGGGGTACGTACTTTATGTCGAAGATTAAAGACGCATTGCCCGTACCGGAACAATGCGATAACTGTTGTTCATTGAACATCGAACTAACGACAAACGACAGGGTTTACGGTCGTCGTTATGGGAATTGGCCTTACGTCTATTTCTGCAATGACTGTCGCGCCGCTGTCGGTTGCCATCCCGGTACAAAAGTTCCGCTTGGCCGTATGGCCGACCGTGCAACCCGCGCACTTAGAACGAAGGCGCATGATGAATTTGACAGGCTTTGGCAAACCGGCCTTATGTCGCGTTCCAAAGCGTACAATTGGTTGTCCGCGCAATTGGGAATCGAACCGTCGCAATGCCATATCAGTTGGTTGTCGAAAGACCAATTGAAGGACGTTGCGACCCTTTCGGCGGACTATCTGAAAAACAACTATGCCGCGCTTATGCGGCGGAAGGCGAAGAACGATGCCAAGCACGAAAAAAGAATCGAACGCGAAAACGCTATTGAACGCCGAAACCAAGAACTTGCCCGACGCCGGAAAACAAAACGTCGGTCTTGACGCGCCGGGCGTAGCGAAGGCCGTTGCGAAGCGCATTGCCGACGACATAGACGAATATTGCGTTCGTACTTATGACGGCGGGCACCGCTGGCACCTTGGCGCGTCGTTGATTGGCGACGAATGCAAACGGAAGCTTTGGTACATTTTCCGTTGGTGTTTCCACGAACAGACTACGGGGCGGCAACAACGCTTGTTCAATCGTGGGCATCGCGAAGAAGCCCGTTTTATCGAATGGCTTAAAGGCATCGGCGCGCAAGTCTGGACGCACGAAACCCCGGACGTTTACAACGAACAGGGCGAAATCGTCATTGAAGGAAAACAGTTCCGCGTATCGTCGGTCTTGGGCCATTTCGGCGGGTCGCTTGACGGCATTGCGAAGCTTCCCGAACGTTACGGCATCGACGAACCCGTATTGCTTGAATTCAAGACAAGCGGGACCGGCGCAGGCTTTAACAAAAGTGTCGAAGACGGGATGCCAGTTGCCAAGCCGCAGCATTTCGCGCAAACGTCAACGTATGGAAGCGACCCCGCGTATCGCTTTCGTTATTGCCTGTATTTCATCATCAACAAGAACGACGATTCGTTGCATGTCGAACTTGTCAAGCTTGATTGGAACTTGGGCGACAACATGCGAACGAAGGCCGAACAAATCATTCTGTCGCAGGAACCGCCGCCGCGCCTTTCGGACAACCCCACATTCCATAAGTGCGGCTATTGCCCAGCGAAGGACATTTGCCACAAGGGCGCGATTCCCGAAAAGAATTGTCGAAGCTGCAAGGCTGCGCGCCCGGTCGAAAACGGCGAATGGTATTGTGACGTACACAACGGCGTAATACCGCGCGAATTCGTGCCGCAAGCTTGCCCGTCCTATCATCCGATTACGGCAAGGGTTACGAATGTCTAGTATCTATGTTCCGCGCTGGTATCAAGACGAAGCCGAATATTCGATATTCGATTACTTCGAACGGGGCGGCGTTGGAAACCCGGTCGTCGCTATGCCGACCGGGACGGGCAAAAGTATTGTCATCGCGAATTTTATTCGGCGCATTTTCCAAATGTGGCCGAATCAGCGAATAATGATGCTTACGCACGTTAAAGAACTAATCGAACAGAACGCCGAAAAGCTTATGTCGATTTGGCCGACCGCGCCAATGGGCATTTATTCGGCGGGCTTGAATTCCCGCGATATGATTATGCCAATCGTATTCGGCGGCGTTCAGTCGGTAGCGCCAGCGATTAAGCGCGGTCTTGAAGAAGACGACGGACGCCCGGCGCATCTTCGCCATTTCGGTTGGCGCGACTTGCTGTTAATCGACGAATGCCATTTGTTAAGCGACAAGGAAGATTCGCATTACCAATACATTATCGCCGAACTTCGCAAGATTAACCCG
>JAKQEE010000249.1 GCA_029558635.1 Pseudomonadota bacterium
GCAACGAGAAACCATCATGAAATCTTTTCGCAAGGAACTCTGGTTCAATATCCCATCGAGGCGCGGCTTCGTCAACATCACGCCCGATGTGGAACTCCCCCTACGCGAAAGCGGAATCAGGGAAGGCATGGTTCTCGTCAACGCAAGTTTGTCACACCTCCACCACCGGGACCGCCCCATCGCGTAGCTTTTGGTAGTTTGCGGATCTCTCCGGAAATTTCCCCTGCGGCACTATAAATTGTAAATCTCCCTTTATCGACTACGACCTGAACCTTCAATATTTCGAGATTTCGCCTTTTGACATAAAAGTCAGCATTCTCTTTTCCTACAAAAACATCCTGAGCAAATTCAATCACACCCTGAATGGCGCCGTCCGTCAACTGGGTAACGCTTAATTCTGTCTGTAAAGCGCCCTGTCGCTTACATAAAGCATCATATCTCTGATTTACTTCTGCCATATTCTGTTCTAAACTTTTTGCTACCAGTCCAGTCGCGCGTTTTAGCGCCTGGCCAATCTCCACAGCGTCGGCTTCGGTCTGAATCATCATTGCTTCTACAGCGTTCAACTCCTCCAATTTTGGATCTAGCGCATTCAATTCCTCTTGTTGGGCAATCCGTAATTGCTTTTCTAATTTTTCGAGGTTACTGAAGAGATCAATGATGCTATCCCAAACATCCACCTCAATGGCGTCGGCACGAACAGAACGCGCCCAACAAGTTCTTTCTTCCAGGTGGCTATGATGATTATTCCGCCAAGTACATGTGTAATACTGATGATCGCTAAAATACTCACCGCTCATCGCTCTTCCGCAGACACAACGAATTAGTCCACTTAGCAGGTAATCATGCCGCTTATTGCGTCGCGAAAAACGCTTGTTCTGCCCTCTTAATTCTTGCGCAGCTTCCCAGGTTTCGCGATCTACCAATTGAGGAACCTCGACTTCAATCCATTCCTCTTTTGGGCGTTCATTGCGGGTTGGACCAATACGGACTCCAAACCGCCAAATTCCGGCATAGGTTTCACGCTCAATCACCGAAAGGACCGTATAAGTGTGCCACATACCGCTTCCACGGGAACGGTGATAACCAGAGTTTGTTTCGCCGGGGGTCGGAATACGCATTTCGGACAATCTCTTGGCGATCCCACCTGCTGAAAGTCGCCGACCAGATTCATCACCATAAACATACCATTGATAGATCAATTGCACGATTTTTGCCTCTTCCTCAAACGGCTTAAAATTCACTACCTTTCCATTCTCATCGCGAATATGATCATATCCGTAAGGCGCCCGTGTTCCTACCACCCTTCCAGTACGTGCTTTTGCTCTTTTTCCCCGCATAGAGCGTTCTCTGATTTTCTTTCGTTCATCACTCCCCTGCCATCCCTTGATGACGAGAACAATGTCCAATTCGCTCTCGATCTTCCCAACATCAAGAGCATATACTTCAACTCCCGCACGAAGCCAGTTTCGGACTGTGGCAAGCAGGTCTACGATGTCACGCGACAAGCGATCCACCTGATGCACAACCACGGCATCCACCTCGCGAAACTTCACCATTTCTGCCAGACGCTTCCCCTGTGTGCGGTCAGCAACTGGAATGGCACCACTATTATCTTCCTTGAACTCAGCCACAATTGAGTACCCTAATTGTTCGATATACTGCCGACAACCATCCAACTGGCTTGGTAAACTGTACCCTTTGTCAGCTTGATCATCTGTCGAAACACGAGCGTAAATTGCTGCTTTTTTAGTCATTGTTCTACTCCATGTAGAATTTCATGAGATATATATCAATATGAAAGAAGGGGATGCGCCGGCACATCCCCTTCTTTGAATCAACCTTGGTTTGTCACGAATTCAGTCACTTCGTTGAACAATGCTGGTCCAAGCAAATGACGTTGCTCTTCGGCAGGAATGTCAAGTTTTGCAACAATATCGAAAAGAAGCAAACCGACCGGGCTCTCACAGTGCAGAAGGCTCGTCCCTCCTGCGACAGACTCCCATTCCTAGCGAACACTGATCAAAACATCCGATATATTTGGTGGCAAGCTACTGCGAGTTACTTTGGAGACTTGGAACGTAGTATTCGTAAGCATCATTGACCTCTCTTGGGCACCCCGCTTCTCCGGCTTAAGCGAAACGCCCGATGGAATCCCACCAGGGCGTTTGTAGAGGCTATAATTACGAATAGCCCGCCTACCGCTCATGTCGGTGGGTTGGGTTAGGGCGCGTATCGTGTTAGCGCACTTTACACGCCCGTTATTACGTACAGTTACATTGTATCATTACAATGTAATTATGACAAGCCACAGACAAGCCCAACCGCAGTATTTTTTACCGCGGACCGTGTCGTTTGTCCGAAGATTTTTCAGCGCTCTTCAAATATGTCAGCAAAGAGGATTTGTTTATTGCCCAGACAGGTCCAAATTTGCGGGCAGCAATCTTCCCCTCTCGAATGAGAAGGCGCAAATACTCAGCATGATAGCTGGTCAATTTTGCAGCCTCTTGAACAGTCAGCCATTCTTCGCCACTCTTGGACGTTTCGATGCTCATACGTGGAATTATACACGCCGCATAATGCCCTATTCAATTGTAAATATCTATTCCCTTGTAGATTAAACCTTTCCGTCAATATGTATATCTGTGGTGCTATTCACTTGAGCCGACTCGCAATTACCCGAGTCTTTTGTTTCCCTTTCACGGTCCAGGTAATCTTCTTTGGGAGAAAACCTTTCATGCCGGATTTTGCGACCATGCTTTGCAAATAATCGCAGGCATTTGACGAGTGCACGATCCAGGGATTCGTCATTGGAAGCATTATCTATAGTCATCAAATCATATGCTCCCAAAACTCCCACCGCTATCTGACGATACAAAGATCAGAGATAACATGCCAAGCAAATCCAACAGATATTTTGTATATGTGGATATATTCTTTTCATAACTCATGCCAGAAAGTTTATTGGATTCTTTTAGGGGGTCTCCAACCTGTGTCTGTAAGCGAACGTAAGTATTACCAAGATAAACGACATACAAGGTTATCCCCATCCCTTTTTAGCATTTAATTGTCATCGCCATTAATGGACTTGTGCCTCTTGCTACAAATTATTCTGGCAAATATCATCACCGGTTTCTAAGTTTCTTATCTGCCAGTGAAACCCAAACTTCAAACACTTTGAGGAATATTGATGACCACTGTAATTTCAATCGCAAACCAAAAAGGCGGGTTGGGAAAACCACCACCGCTGTCACCTTGGCACATGGACTGGCACTACGGGGAAAGAGAGCGCTTTTACTGAATTTCGATCCACAAGGACAGGCAGCGCCTGCCTTGCATCTGCCACCAAGCTCTGCTGCCTATTCCCTGCTCACGATGGATACTGGCGCAAGCGAGATCGCATACATCCAGGGAAAGATTATCAGCACAGAACGTGAAAACTTCTGGTTGCTACCTGGCAACAAGCAAACTGCCGATGTGCAGGCGATGATCAACTCGCAGGGCAAATCCATCTCGTGGGTGCGGGAAGCGTTGGAACGATTTTGCGCCCACCAATATCACTACCTGGGATTGGACACAGATCCAAGTCTGGGTGGCATTCAGGAACGGGTGTTGTGGGCGAGCGATTTGGTGATTGTCACCACACCAGCAGAGGCGTTGGGTTCGGATGGTGCACGCCAGGTGTTGGAGACTATGAAACGGCTCGCGTCCGAAAAAGGCTAGGAGGGTGGATTGTTCAGTGTGCTGCCCACCTTCTTCATGGAAACCGTCAAAGAACATCGTCTCAAATTGGATACGTTGCGCTCCACACTAGGAGACATGATCCTGTCGCCGATTCATCGCGCCGCGGCGCTGGCGGAATACCCAGCGTTCGGACAAACCATCTTCGAACACGCCCCCGACAGCCGCGCCGCTCAGGAATATAACCGGCTGGCAGACATCGCCTTGAAGGTATAGGAAAAGACCATACCATACAAGGATATGCTCACCGACACGGTTTCCGACACACCCCAAAGGAATTCGACAGCTAAAGCCCACTAACCGATACAGTCAGGCGCTGGAGCCGACACGGTTGCCGACCGTTAAGTTAAAAATTTCAGACGGACACAAGCGTATGCCGAGGGATTAAAAGTTAAGCGACGCGTCCACGCCTCCCCATTTCTCAATTCAATACCATGTTCCTCCGAAAAGGAGAAACATGCCCAATACACCCGAATACAAAAAACTACTGATGGAACTCAACGCTGGCGAATTGCCGATCATCGTACGCAAGATCATGGATGCGTTGTTGCAAGCTCCCAAAGGCTTGACCCGCAAAGGATTGATCCGCATTGTGTTTGGCGAGGAGCCTGAAAATAAATTATCCAATGACACGCGAGATCGCAAGATTCGGAAGGGGATCGAATATCTGCGAAATCTAGGTATTCCGATTGTCTCCACATCGGGGAAAGCCGGCTACAAACTGGATACCGATCCCCAAAATATCGAGGAGATGATCCGGGAGTGGGAAAGCCGTATCGTTCAATTGCGGCAGAGAGTGGATGCCGCCCAGCATTGCCACGATCTGTTCATCAGGCTTTTCCATGCGAAGCGAAATGAAAGGTAACGTTTTATCTCGCCTACCACTGGAATGGACGCCGATCTATCCAATGGACAGAAAGGATGTGGTGTTTGATATTTTCAAGCACAGCCTGTCCTATAAGGATGGTTTGCCGCCCTACGCTCAGGCGAGGATCATTGATCTGCTGGTCAACCGCCTGATCAAATCACGCCGATACCCTGCATTATGGATTTCGGTGGAAGGACCCGGTGATTGGTTTCGATACGAGATCAAGCGATTGATAAAGTACAGAATCCCGATGACAGTCCAGTCTGCACGGAAGACCTCTGTCCATGAACGGGAGTTTTATCAGTCGATCCGACCGACATATCTACGAGAAGGGGATGTGCCAATTCTCGCTCCGCGCTTTGAGCCAGTGGAATATGGCATCAGAGAATCGGCATTGCGTGTCTTGCAGGTCCTGGCGCGCCTAAAGACAGCCTACCGACCAGAGATTGCTTCTCTGACTGGTTTCAGTGAGAGCCATGCTCGGAATCTATTGAAGCAACTTCAGGCGGAGAATCTGATCGAGCGGAAAAAGATCGGCAAATATGAAGGATGGGCGATCCGTACCAAGGGACTGAGTCTGGCTCATCGTTCGTGGAATATCCCCAAAGGCGTTCACTTCACGAAGTATCGAGGGGAATTCCGATATGCTGGCGAACGTCATCGGCGTGTGTCGCGAAGGTGGCGGGCGTGGCTGGAAGCGGCTTATCCCCGTATCGAGATTTGGGAGGGTTGGACGGAAGTTCCGCTTTTCGATGGCATTCCCGACGCCTTGGCATGGGCGCGCAAAGGCGAGCGGGAAATCCTATTCTGGCTGGAAGTGGATAGTGGACACAGCTCCGAAAAAGTGATGATGCGTAATTATTCCCGCCGATTTCAAAACGCGTATCATCATGCAAAACGTTTGGGAATTCTGATTGTCTTTTGTATTATGGGTCCGCCCTGGGTGGTGCGGTTCTTTCCGTTGTGCATTCCATACCTGTATCCCAACCTGGCTGTGATCGGGCAAGACTGGCGGGCATTTGGGAAACTGCCTATCTGCGAGTCTGGCAGATGGATGTCTGGAATTGAGGATCGAAAGAAATATCCAACTGAAAAGCCTCTGCCCTTTGATCCCAGTCAATATCCACTTAAGCCAAAGAAGAAAAAGGGAATACCAGCTAAACCGAAATCTACAAAACCGAGGTATTCCAAAGGTTATGACGATGCTGACAGGTGGTATCGGAGCAGGTCTGAGAGGGAAGAGTGATGCACTAATGAAAGTGGCGCGACGGGGGTGCAGGATTTTTTGACATCAAAAGCGACTCGTCCAAGCCGTTACTTTTTGACTGCAGAAAGTCATCTTATGTTAAGCTATTCAGGTTGACCGAAGTTGCCCATTAGAAAATTTGACGGTATGACGGAAATCAGATAGACGTGTAAATTTACATTCCAATTGCTTGACAAAATAATCCCGGACTTACGGTTTCAAAGTAGACTAATCTATGGATGAAAATCAGGGAGTTCATTTTCAAAATCTGGAAGAATAATTTCCAAGCCGTCGTTATCCTGAAAATAACAAAACTACTTTCAGGAGGCTCAAATGGCTCGGTTACAAAATGGCGAACGGGAAGACAAGGAAAATATGCTATATCGCCTGCTCAGGAGACTGCGTTTTGGCGCGCGAGAGTCGGAGGTCGCGCAGGAACTAGGCTGGCAGAGGCGTACTGCGAATAATTACTTGCGGAAACTAAAAAAGGAAGAGAAGGCAGAACGAGAAGGTCGTTCCTGGTTCGCAAAATAACCTGACATTTGCCTATTTGTAATTTTCCAACTGGGCAATAGAATAGGGTGAAGGAAACATCTTATGCCGAGAATCACCGACGACGACAAACGAAGCAGGCTGGAGCGAATCTATCTCTTACTGAAACGCAACCCGCGCGGACTCACCGAAGCCGAGATCGCAGATGAGGTCAATATCGGCCGCCGCACGGTGAATACGTATTTGCAGGATTTGGAAATTGAGGGAAAAGCCTTCAAGGACGGCATCTACTGGTTTCCGCTAGTTCTCAAAGAGTCGCAACTGCGTCCGCTCGATCTTTCTCCCGAAGAAGCAGTCACCTTATATCTTGGCGCGCGCCTGCTCTCCAAGCAACAGGACAAACGCAATGAACCCGCCGAGACCGCCCTGCTCAAACTGGCAAACGCCCTCAAAGCGGACGCAGGCGTCGGCGCGGAGATCGAGCAAGCCGCCCGCGAGTTGGCGCAAAGACCCGTTCAGAAAGAATACCAGCCGATCTTCCGCGACATCGTGCGGGGATACATCTACCGCAAGAAGATCGAGATCGCCTATCGTCCGCTCAATTGGAATAAATCTTTTCAGACCACCTTTTCCACTTATCTCTTGGAGCCTTCCCCTATTGGCTTCAGCACCTACCTGATCGGGCACAGTTCCATCGTAGACAAGTGGCGCGCCTACAGGCGCTCTGGTTTGGGTTGGGGCATTACTATGGAGGCGTTTCATTTGGAGCAGTTGGCGTGGTGTGGCTCACGCTGGTCGCCGTCCTCTTTGGCAAAGCGATGATCGAAACAAAAGGACTAGCAGTACCCGTCTTCATGCACCTCTGGGGCGATGTTGTGCTCTATGTCATTTTGGCGTTGAGTTCCGGGTGATTAAGCGAAACTATCTCATCATCAACTTCGGACGGCTGCGCAGCGTGTAACGCCTCCGCCAAATGCGCGGATTGAATCTCTTCGCTCCCCGCTAAATCTACAATCATCCGCATCGCCCTCTGACCTTTAACTTTTTGGGGAAATTTATTTTGCGCAATCACTTCAAGATCGCATCCACCACTTCTTCCAACGAGTGACACGGCGCGTTTGTTTGAATGCGTCCTTGTTTCGCGCATAATTCCTCCGCGCGCTGACGGGTTTCTTGAGTCGTTGCGGGGTGGGAGAGGATGAGGGTCAGCCACCCAGCCACAGGGCTTGTGTCGAGCCGCGTCGAGACATCGGGAGAGAGGCGGGATTCGATCTGGGCGAGTCCCGCGAGGTTCATCAACATCAGCGGGGCGGAGTTGATTTGGCGCGCGTGTCGCAGTGAGTCCAAGTAAATTGTTTTCGCTTCGGCATCGTCGCCTGAGAACAGGGTCGCGTCGGCGAGATAAGCGAGGGTGATGGCAATGTCCCAGCCTTCAAATTGTTCATCGAAGATCTCCAGGCTTTTTTGGAAATACTCCTGTGCCTCGATGTATTGCCCCTCTGCGTTGGTTACCAAGCCGAGATTCCGATAGGTCGTTCCCATTCCCCAGCGATTCTTCGTCTGCTCGCAGAGGGCAAGGCTTTCGCGCATGGATGATTTGGCTTCCTCGTATCGTCCCAAGGCAAGATAAACGGACCCAAGATTATTGAGCGTTTGTACCATGCCCCAGAATTCCTTAATCTCCCGAAGTTGCGCCAGCGCATCACGAAACAGGCCAACTGCCTCTTCATACTCCCCTTTTGCCCTGGAAACCAAGCCTAGTTGGTTAAGGGATAAACCATTTACCCAACGGTCGCTAAAGATTTTGCTGATCTCCAAGCTTTCGTACAGGCAAACCTGCGCCTCCTCATATCTTCCCAAATTCCGTAGAGCCTCTCCGAAAAACTGAAGGCTCATAGCCACAAGTCGTCGGTCACCGACTTCCCGTAAGATCGTGATAGCAATATGAAGCCGGGTATAAGCCTCCTGATATTCTCCGAGAGCGAGTTTTGCCACCCCAACGTTACCATGAGCAAGAGCGATGTGCCATCGCGCCCCGATCGCTGTTGCAAGGTTGAGCATTTCCAGGAAAAGCTCCTGTGAAAGAATGAAATTACCTGCCAGCCGTTCCAGCGCTCCCATATGATGGAGAGTATTCAACAGTTCCGTACATACATCATACGAACGAAGAGAAGCTAAACTCTGGCGCAGTAATTTGCGAGCTTCGTCAAACTTTCCGAGTTTTACACAAAACCAGGCAAGGCTGGCTCGGATGTGTTCGCGGGTAACAATCGTTTCTGGATCTCCTTTCTCACCCGGTTCATTTTTTAATTCTATCTCCTCGATTGTCCAGTGAAAAAGCGAGTAAGCCTCCTGAAACCATCCTCGGATATCGAAGAACCAATAACTCATGACTGGCTGCCGGAGTCTAGTCACCTGGTTATGAATAACTGCATGGTGCCATGCTGCTCGAATGTTCTCGATCTCTGCGCCGATCTCAGCCAAAGCCGTAAACTGCCTTTCGTTTCTGAGGTCACCTTCGCGGTATCCGAAAAAATTCAGGTAGTAAATGCAATGAATATCTTTTGTATGTTCGAGTTCCTCCGGTGATTCCTCGAGTTTTAAAAGGGCGTATTTTCGGAGCAAATCATGCAGATCATACCGCTCACCCTGCGTCCGGTGTACGATTGACTTGGCGTGCAAAGAGGCTAAGGATGAAAGGGATGCTCCAGCCACTTGTTCAGCCGCGTGGTAGGAGAATCCCCCGTGGAAAACAGATAAGCGGCGAAGAAGTTGACGTTCATGATCGGACAATAACTTCCAGGAATGGTCAATCGTTGCGCGTATTGAGCGATGTCGCTCAGGAACATCCCGCATCGAAGTTGTCAGGAAATCCATATTCGCCTCAATCTCTTTGGCAATATCCGCGCAGGAAAGCAATCCTACCCAGGCGGCAGAAAGTTCAATCGCCAATGGAATTCCTTCTAACAGTTGACAGATTTTTATGATGGACGATTGTTCATCTTCTGTTTTGAAGCGCGCATTCGCGCGTTGTGCGCTTTGGATGAACAATGCCGTCGCGCTGTACCCTTCCAGTTGGTCGAGATGTTCCAGCGGCGGTACGGGCAAGCCGCGCAGGTCAAACATCCACTCGCCTTGCAGGTTGAGCCGTTCGCGCGAGGTGCAAAGAATTTTGATCTGCGGGGATCGCTGGAGGATCTCGGCGATTAGATCTGTCGCAAAGGATGACGCCCCCAGCAGGTGTTCGAGATTGTCCAGCGCCAAAAGAGCAGGTTCTCTAACCGTCCGCACGAGATGATCGAAAAACTGTTCTTTCGGGTCGAGCGGTCCTGAAAACGAAAAGGAGAATGCGTCTGCGATCACGGGGACGATCAGATCGGGGGTTTTGATGGAAGCCAGCGCAACGTAATAGACTCCGCCTGGGAATGAATCGCGCTGACGGATCGCAAACTCGATCCCAAGCCGCGTCTTGCCGATTCCGCCCTGACCAGTGAGGCTGACGAGGCGACATTCGGGATTTGCCAGCAGGTGACGGATTCCGTCGAGTTCGGATTCGCGTCCGATCAACGGCGTCGGCGGGATAGGGACGTTCGTTTTTACAGGCGGGGAAACGATCGGGGAAACAGAAGCCAGCCCAACGTCGGATTTGAGGCGGCGGGCGATCCGCAAAAAAGTTTCGCGCTCGTTCGTCGGAATCTCCAGCGCGTCTGCCAGCAATTCGGCGATCTGGGTCGAGGGGCGGCGTTCTTCCGATTCGATTTTTTCGATGGTGGCGAGCGAGCATCCGACGCGGTCTGCCAGCGCGCTCTGCGTGAGGTCGAGCGCTTTGCGGCGTTTCTTCAGCCAGAGACCAAAGGGCAGGTCGGCGGGCATGAGGATATTTTATTTCAGAAATCATGCCGACGCTAGAGAGCGTCGGTTACGCCATCGCGTAATTTTGTACGGCTTTTTGTACGGGCAACTCTGACCAAGCGAAATGGGGAAAATGCTTTAATACGAGCATGACGAAAGGAAAATCTCATGGCTAAAAACATTACCAAAATCGCATTGAAAGGCGTCGCGCTGGCGATGGGTGTCGCGGTCATCGTGATGTCCACGCTCAAGACGCTGGATGTCAACACGGGCGTGTCCATGCTCGGCATGGGACTCGCCGCGCTGGCGCTCGTGAGTTTGCAGGATGACGCAAAATAAATTTCCCTGGCACCGCCCGCCAGGGCAGGTGTGCGGTACGGAAAAAAGGAGACCATCATGAAAACCATCTCGCTCGAATCGACGCCTGTCGCAAAAACATCTTCGTTCAAATCGTTGCTGGCGTTGTTCTTTCAATGGCTTGGCGCGTTCGTCGGCTTTATCGCAAGCATGATCATCGCAGATATGCTTTCCCCACTCCCCGCATTCATCGTGCAGGAGATTCCTGAATCTGGATTTATGCCGCAGGGCGCGGCGATGCTCTTCAACGGCGCGGTCAGCGCGACCATCATGCTGTGGGCGGCGCGGCGATCCAGTCTCAGAGGCTTCGCGCTTTTCAGGCAGTTGTTCGTCCTC
>JAKQEE010000255.1 GCA_029558635.1 Pseudomonadota bacterium
TGGATCATTACTACGCTTCGTCAGGGCCGTTGTGCATGACAGAAGCGCAGGTAATGCGCCTATGCGCAGCGGTTACACCTGAAGAATGCGAGGCCGTGAAATATGTGCTTTCGGCGTATTTCGTTTTTGAGCCAGAAGACGGCTGCTATCACAATCCGAGGGCTGACAAAGAACTTTCGAGCATGGCCGAACATCATTCAAGATTATCGGAAGCCGGGCGCAAGGGGGGCTTAAAGAGTGTTCAAGCGAGGCTTGAAGCCGGGCTTAAGCGAGGCTACAAGCGAGGCTACAAGCGAGGCGCAAGCATATCCACAATCACAACCACAACCACAACCACAAGCACATCTACAAGCACAACTTTGTCTGGTTTGCTTTTGGAATCCATGTCACGCGCTTCTGGCCGGAAGCTGGTTTCAACCGTAGCAGATTCAAAGGCTGGAATAGAAAAGCTTTTGAAGTCTGGAATCACCGAAGAAACAATCCGTGCAACAATAACTTGGCTAGAGCATGAGAATCCAAAGCGCGAAAAGCCGTTTGTTGTGCTTTCTGGTGCTTCATTGCATGAAAAGTGGGATCGGATACAGTCCGCAATGAACTCAAGACCGAAATCAAACCAGCCGCCTCCTATGCGCGACCTCCGGGACATTCAATGAAAAACGCAATAGCAGATCAATTCTTCGGAACCATACTGGCAGGATACCAGTCAGATCGAATAATAGGAACCGCGCTAATGGCCGGCATGGATGAAAACTGGTTTACTGATCACGAATATTCCCGGCTCTGGAAAGTAATCGTTGACCTGTATCAGCAGGACAAAGACATATTCCTTCAGGCCGTGATGATCAGGGCCGATCTGCTTGGGCTTGCCATACACGCCGACCGGCTGGAAAAGATTGTTGACCAAGCAAGCGTAATGGCCGATTGGACTGAAAGCATTGAACAGATCAAAAGCGCATACCTGCTGCGCCAAGCTGAAGGCGTGTTGACCTTATGCGGCGCGATGATAAAAGACGCGAATGAGGAAACTGCCCGCGATGCCATAGCAAAAGTGCAGTCGCTGGTGATGGGCATTGACGCGCAGGAACAGAATAATGACATCCACCCGGCAGATGACGCAATTGAACAGGTTGAAAAATGGCGCACAACCGACATTGTTGACCGCGATGGGATGCACTGGTTCATCCCGTCCATTGACAAGGTGATTGGGCCGCTGACGGATGAACTGGTTTACCTAAACGCCTTGCCGTCTGTTGGCAAGACCGCATTTGCCCTGAATATGGTCTGCCGGAGCGCGTACCGTTCAGAGCGCGTTTCTTTCGTTTCACTGGAAAGCCCGCGAAGCAAAATAGCGCAACGCATTACCAGCATCGTTTCACAGCACAACGCAAATGCGCTGAAGTTTAAACGCGCTCTGGACTCAAAGTATGATGAAGCTGTCAAAAGCCTGAAGGCGTTCAAAGAATATCCGTCCGGCTGGACGTTCAACGCCCGCACGGTTGAGCAGATATACGCATGGGCGCGGACTGAAAAGAAAAGCGGGAGCCGGGCCATAGTGATTGACAACATGAAGCATATAAAGACGCACGCCGCAGACAGCACGGTTGAGCAGTTCCGGGAATTGAGTTTGAAGCTGAAAGAACTGCGCGACATGCTTGGAATGGCCGTTGTGGTATTGCACCACCTTAACGACGATCTGAAAGCATCCTGGAGCCGTGACATAGAGCGCGATGCCGACATAATCGTAAACCTGATAAACGCCGATGATGACCTGTCCGCAGAGGTGCGCAAGATTCGTTTTATCTGCGCTAAAAACAGGGACGGGAACACGGGAGAAATTCCGATCCTATTCCACAAGCAGACGCAAACATTCACGGAGGTGCTATGAAAACCACCCTCTCCATAATCGCCGCGATCCTATTTGCATCCGGCCTAGTAATTGGCCGCCAGACAGCACCGCGAACAATCGGTGACTGCAACGCCGAACTTGAAGCTCGTTACTGGCGGGCGAAGTGCTACGAAGCAAGCGAACTGCTGATGCGGTTTATGTTTTCAACCGTGCGCGAAGATTTAGGGCTT
>JAKQEE010000256.1 GCA_029558635.1 Pseudomonadota bacterium
TGGATCATTACTACGCTTCGTCAGGGCCGTTGTGCATGACAGAAGCGCAGGTAATGCGCCTATGCGCAGCGGTTACACCTGAAGAATGCGAGGCCGTGAAATATGTGCTTTCGGCGTATTTCGTTTTTGAGCCAGAAGACGCTTGCTATCACAATCCGAGGGCAGACAAAGAGCTTTTGAGCATGGCAGATCATCATAAGCGGCTATCAGATGCAGGAAAGCGCGGTAATGAAATCAGGTGGAAGGCTGGCGATAGGGAAGCTATCGCCCGGCGATCGCCCGGCGATAGCGAGGCTAATCGGGAGGGGATCGCATATCCACAATCACAATCACAACCACAGCCAGAATCACAATCACAACCAGATAAAGAATTATTTGCTCGGAGCCGTAACAAGTCCGGCTCCAAGCCACCGCCGCCGGCGTCTGAAAATTCAGTTATATTTATTCCGCTTTCGGAAGTGAACAAGGAAACGGGAACGAAGTACCAGCACGGGGTAACGCCGGATGATGTTGCATTGTGGGAAGATAGCTTCCCGGCGGTAGATGTTATGCAAACGCTTCGTGAGATCAGGGCGTGGTGCCTTGCCAATCCGTTAAAGTGCAAAACAAGCAGGGGTATTCAGCGTTTTCTCACAAGCTGGATGCACAGAGAACAAAACAAGGGGGCAGGGCGTGGCCGTTAAAAAAGAAAATTATGTTGTCAGTGAAAACCATCCTGAATGGGCCTGCGCCCTTGCGGATTATTACGGGCTTCACCTGCACGATTCGGACGTGCGCCGCTGGTGGGCAGAGCTTACAGACGGCCCGGAGGGGATTAGAAACTTGAGCTACCATGAAGCGGCAACTGCCATCCGCAAACAGGCTATGCGCCGGGAGCGTGGTAAGTATGAGTCAAAACCAACGCTTCGGGATTTGAGAATATGGATTCTGTCAAACCGGAAGTTCAAAGGCGGTGAAGCGGAAACAGCCAGTGAGCAATTCATCAGCCGGGTTAAAGCCAAAATGCTTGCGGAAAAGGACAATGACAAAAAGTGGGAATGGCTTTGCGCTCCAGATCAATTCGGATTTGAAAGAAGCACAACAATAGAAGAATGCAGGATTTTAGAATCATGGGCGTTTCACCAATGCCCAGGATTTCACCGACCGGAATGGATGAAAGAAGCCGCAAAAAAACTTAGTGAAATAATGGGACAGTGCGCAAAGCGTTATGAAACGCCAGAGTATGAAACCGAAGAAGAGGTTTTAAGGGGGCTTCCGTTCTAATGAAAACCACCCTCTTCCTAATCGCATCCGCCCTGTTCGCATCCGGCCTTGTCATTGGCCGCCAGACAGCACCGCGAACAATCGGTGACTGCAACGCCGAACTTGAAGCTCGTTACTGGCGGGCGAAGTGCTACGAAGCAAGCGAACTGCTGATGCGGTTTATGTTTTCAACCGTGCGCGAAGATTTAGGGCTT
>JAKQEE010000258.1 GCA_029558635.1 Pseudomonadota bacterium
GTTGATGAAACGATTGTCGACAATGCGGGATCGCAGACGGTCAATGGCACTTTGGATGTGAACTTCTTCGGCGACGGTCCGGGGACGACCAATCCTGTGGCGGGCAGCTTTGCGGCGGGTGGATCGCTCAAGGGCGGTGCGTTGACATCGAATGGTGTGCCGGTTGTTGTTACCCTTGCGGGCGACACTTACACAGGTAAAGCGGGGACGGTGACAATCTTTACGCTGACCATAGGTGATAACGGGTCTTATACGTACAAACAGTTCGGCCAGCTGGATCATGCCAATGCGTCCAATCCGGATGATGTGATCTTGCTTAACTTCGGGTTTGTAGCGACCGATGCGGACGGCGACAGCGCCAACGGCACGGTGGTTGTATCGGTCCATGATGATGCGCCTGTGGCGGTCAATGATGTGGCGACGCTGTCTCAGGCACCGGGATCGGTCTCGGGCAACGTGACCGGCAATGATGACGTGGGTGAAGACGAGCCGGGCTATGTGGTGAAAGAGATCACGTTCGGAGCGAACACGGTTGCGGTTCCGACCAGTGGTACGATCACGGTTGCGGGAGCGCACGGGAATCTGACCATCAGCCACACGGGTGCTTACACCTATACGGGTGCGAGCGTGGGCAATGATGTGTTCACGTACAAGATCGTGGATCAGGACGGGGACCCTGCAACGGCGACGTTGACGGTCACGGTGAGTGATATCGACGAACAGCCGAATGTTATCAATTCTGTCAAGAATATTGATGAAACGGATCTGGGTCCGATTGTTGTCAACGGTACGGTTTCTCCTGATTATCATGGGGATGGGCCGGGGACTGTTACCCCGCTTGGGACTGGCAGTGTTGTCGTTTCCGGCAATGCCAAAGGTGGCGTTCTGGCTTCGAGCGGTGTTCCAGTGGTGGTCACTCTTGTTGGTGATACCTATACGGGTAAGGCAGGATCGACGACGGTCTTTACGCTCAAGGTCAATGCGGACGGCACGTATAAATTTACGTTGCTGGACAATCTCGACCACAGCATCACGACCAACCATGACGAAACGCTTTATATCACCTTTGGTGTGCGGGCGACCGACGCGGATGGCGATTATGTCGATGGTACAATCAAGATCGGTATTGACGATGACGGTCCGAAGGCTGTTGACGATCATGCTTCGGTTCCTGCGAACCAGAACAGTGTGAGCGGCGATGTCGATCTTAACGATACTATCGGCAAGGATTATACGGCTGACGGTGTTGCGTTCGTCAAGTACGGTGCTACGACCTATACGGTTCCTGTCGGCGGTACGGTTTCGATCACTGCGGCTTACGGTACGCTGGTTATCGGGTCGAACGGTCAATATACCTATACGGTGAAACCGGGTACGACTGGCGGTACGGAGACGTTCTTGTATACGCTTTGCGATACGGACCAAGATACGGCAACAGCCAATCTGGTGATTGATGTTGCTCCACGCTATCTGCCGCCCGAACCTCCGTGCGTTGAAGCATGTAATGTTTGTGTTGTCGAAGATGGCCACGTTACGTTGCAAGTTTCGACCTCGGCTAACGGTGGAAACGGTAATGAAGTTATCACGCTCTCGATCTCCGGCTTTACGGCGGGATGGACGGTCAATACGGCTTCGAGCGGCGGGACCTATAATGCAGGTACCGGCATCTGGTCGATTACATTGCCTGCCGGCTCATCCTTCACGGGTGGCCCGACGGTTGCGCCTCCGGCCAATAGCGATGCCGATCTGTCGAGCCTGACGGTCAAGGCGGTTGTTTACGATCCGGATTCGGGTGAAAGTGCTACTGCAACCACTTCGATGAAAGTTGTTGTCGATGCGGCCGCGGATGCTCCGAACCTTACCGTTCATGACGTTTACGCAATTGATGCAACGACTGTCGCTCTTGATGTCGGTGTATCGCTCAAGGATACGGACGGGTCCGAGATCATCAAGGAAATCCGTATTGAAGGGTTGCCTGACGGTCTCTCGCTTAATCACGGCGTTTATGACGCTGTTGCTGGTCGCTGGATTCTGACTGAGGCTCAGTTGAACGGACTGCAGGTTATGACTCCCGACAACTATGAAGGGCAGTTCAATCTGTTGGTGACGGCTGTTTCTCAGGAAGTCAATCTCTCCGGTGAAGAATGCACCACCGGTAACAACATCGCCTATAATGCCGATGTTCTGACGGTTACTGTTTATGATGGTCAGTGCACTTGCGAATGCCCTACCAACTCGGTCATCAATGTCACGATCACGAACACCAATACGGTCAGTTCGTCGAGCGAGGTGATTGTGAACGGTGAGAGCAGCGTTACGTCGAGCTTTACGTCTTCGTCGAGCACCACGACTTATTCGTCTTCGACGGATAACAGCTCGTCCGGCACCAGCCATTTCGAGCCGATCGTGATTAACGACTTTAATGCTCATGAAGGCGATATTCTGGATCTTAGCTCTTTGGTTGAGGTCCAGGATGGCGTCACGGCCGCGATCCATGAGTTTGTCTTTGCCCGCACCGAAAATGGCAACACCATTATCAGTGTGGATTCTGATGGAACCGGATCGGCGCACAGCGTTCAGGATGTTGTTGTCCTTCAAGGGGTTACGGGTATTCAGGTTGAAGACATTGTTCGTATCACCACGCAGGATCAGAGCCAGAGCGGTCTTGGGACGGCATAATTAACGTAATAATACATGGCCGTGGCGGAAATCTTCGCCCCGGCAGTTCACAGTCTTGCATTTCAAGACAAAAACGATCATAACTGTTTCTGGAATTTCAATCCTTTAGGATGGCCCACAGGTCGAGGAGAAAAAGATGGTTATCTCACACAGCAAATTTCTCACTGTATGCGCTTCTGCATTGATGGTGTTTTCAGTGGGCGTCGTACATGCGCAGGATACCGCACAATCTATGGAAAGTGAAATGAAGGTGTCCCCGGACACTCTTCCCGTGCCGAACGATTCTTCTGCCGGTGCGCCAATTTATGAATCTGGCGTTGTTCCGGAAACAGCTCCCGCACCGGCTCCGGTGTTGGCTGCAACCAGCCCCGAAACTCCTGCTGTTTCTGCTGCGACCCAGATCGGGTCTTATAATCCGCGCTCTACCGGTACAGACCGGATCGTTACGCTGCGCGATGCCGTGGCTGTCGGCGTTTTGACCAATCCGGAAACAGAAACGGTTGAAAATAACCGCCGCGCCACCGATGAAGAGCTGGAACAAGCCAAAGCCTTGTATCTGCCGTCGGTCGATATGCGTGCCGATACGGGCTATCAGAGCATTTATAGTGATCCTGACGGGGCTGTTTCCGGCCATTCCGATTTGTGGCGTTCACAAGCTTCTCTGACTTTGACCCAGTTGTTGTTCGACGGGTTTGAAACCCATTACGAGAACGAGCGCCAACGTCACCGCGTTCGTTCCGCGTCGCACCGCGTTCGTGAAACGGCTGAATTTGTCGGTCTGGATATTGTCGAGGCCTATCTGGATGTGTTGCGTCAACGTGAATTGCTGGCGATTGCTCAGGAAAACCTCAATCAGCACCGTTCCATTATGTCCCAGATCGAAGACAGCACCGGCGCCGGTCGTTCGACGCAAGCTGATGTCGAGCAAACCAAAGCCCGTATTCAGGCTGCTGTGGCTCAGGAAGCTGCCGTTCGCCAATCCTTGCGCAATGCTGAGGCTTCTTACCTCCGCCGTGTAGGGGATATGCCGCAGACCAATCTGCAGCGTCCCGTTTCTCCTAATAATCTGCTTGAATCCAGTGTCGATGATGAAGTCAAACAGGTTTTGACACACAGCCCGACGCTCGATATCAAAGAAGCCGATGTGAATGTGGCTGAGTCCGAAATGGAACAATCGAAAGCCACGCTTTATCCTCAACTTGACTTTCAGGCCGGTGCTTCTGTCGGTGAAAATCTCGACGGGGTTGAAGGCCGTACACAGGAAGCCTCCGCTTTGGTGATTGCCAACTGGAATCTTTACCGCGGTGGTGGCGATGAAGCCCGTATCCGTGAACATGTATACCGTCATGCACAGGCGAAGAGCGACCGCAACGCTTCTGCCCGCACGGTCGAACGCGATGTGCGCCAGACTTGGGCCAACATGCTGGCTGCACGCGAGCGTGCCGAAGCTTTCCGCGGGCAGGCCGATGCCAATGCGATGGTTGTTCAGGCATACAAGGATCAGTTCAATCTGGATCGCCGGACGTTGCTTGACGTTCTCGACTCCCAGAATGAATGGTTTGTTTCCCGCAGCAATGCGATCAACAACGATTATCTCGAAATGTTCGCGGTCTATCGTTTGTTGGCTCTGCGCGGGGTGTTGCTGCCGTCTATGGGGGTTGCCTATCCCAAGGAAGTTAATCCATCCGACAAGAGCCGCCGCGGCTAATACAGACCCGTTGTCGGATCTTTTGTCCCTTGCTCTTGATCCTGCCCTCTCCGTTCTGGAGGGGGCTTTACCCGGGTATGAAGAATGACTGATCCGCAAACGCCATCTCCCTTTTCGCAAGACCCCGCTGCTCCGGCTGAAAAAATCCAGCCTCCCGAACCTGCAGATCGCTGGCCAATTGAAGCTGATCGGATGTCTATTCATTACCCGTTGATCGAATGTTTGCGCATTCTGGCCGGTCATTATGGTCGACGGACCAGCGAGAATGCCTTGACCGCCGGTTTACCCATTCCGCCGAGCGGGATTACGCCCGCGCTTTTCGAACGGGCGGCGCTTCGTGCCGATATGAATGCGCGAATTCTGGAACGTTCGCTTGAAGCTTTGGCCATTGCACCAAACCTGCCGTGCATTCTGGTTTTGGAACATAATCAGGCTTGTGTATTGTGGGAGGTGCGTTTCCCCAAAAAACATCCGCCGAGAAAGAACAAAGGGCAGGTTGCGGAAATCCATCCCGAAACGCAACTGGTGTTGCAGTTCCCCGAAAGTCCCGATGAACGTAAAGTTTTAAGGGTTTCCGAGCTGGCCAAAATTTATACCGGCTATTGTTTTTTTGTACGGCCTGTGGCGCGGGTCGATGATCGTGCGGGTCCGGCGGAGATTGATACAGCACGCGATTGGTTTTGGGGATCGCTCAAGGAAAACTGGGCGATTTACCGCGAGGTCATTCTCGGCACGGTTATGATTAACTGTTTTGCGCTGGTCAGTACGCTTTACATCATGAATGTCTATGACCGCGTTATTCCAAACAGCGCGTATGAAACGCTGTGGGTTTTGTCATTGGGTGCGCTGATCGTTTATGTTTTCGATTTCATCATGAAGAATATGCGTTCCTATTTCCTTGATATCGCGGGACGCAAGGCGGATGTTAAAATTTCGGCAAAGCTTTTCGAACAGTTGCTCGGCATGACTTTGACGGCGCGTCCTGCGAGCGCGGGGGTTTTGGCAGCCAATATGCGCGAGTTCGAGACGATCCGCGATTTCTTTACATCGGCGACTATGGCCGCTCTTATTGATCTTCCGTTTGCATTGTTCTTTATCCTTATTATTGCGGTGATTGCGGGGCCGCTTGCAATTATTCCGCTTGTGGCTATTCCGATTGTGATCGGGTGCGGATGGATTTTGCAAAAGCCGATGCAAAAAATCATTCGTCAGTCGATGCATGAAAGTGCGCTGAAAAATGCTTTGTTATTCGAGACGATCACGGGGTTAGAGACCATCAAGACGCAAGCTGCCGAAGGGCATATCCAGCGTCGTTGGGAGGAGCTTAGCGACAAGGGATCGCGTACCTCGGTCAAATCAAAACGCGTGGCGGCGTTTGCGCTCAATTTCTCGCTCTTTATCCAGCAATTCACAACCGTGGGGATGGTGGTCGCGGGTGTCTATATGATCTCGGAAGCGATGCTGACTCAAGGGGCTTTGGTTGGTGCGGTGCTTCTGGTGGGGCGCGCTTTGGGGCCGCTCTCGCAAGTGGCCGGTTTGATGACGCGGTTCAATCAAAGCTATGAAGCGTTGCATCAGCTTGAGGATTTGATGCGCCGTCCGGTCGAACGTCCGGCGGGAAAACATTTTATTTCGATGCCGCGGATCGAAGGCAAAATCGAATTCCGCGATGTGGAATTCAAATATCCGGGGCAGACCTATCCGGCCTTGCAGGGGTTGAATCTATCGATTGAACCCGGAGAGCATATCGGAATTATTGGCGCTGTCGGGTCGGGTAAAACCACGCTCGCGCGGCTTTTGGTCAATTTGTATCAGCCAAGCAACGGGGCGGTCCTTCTTGACGGGACGGATGTGCGTCAGGTCGATCCTGGTGATTTGCGCCGTTCGATCGGGGCCGTTCAGCAAAGCCCCAATCTGTTTTACGGGTCGGTTAGAGAGAATATCACGATGGGTCATGAAATGGCGCCGGACCGTGCAGTGGTGCGTGCGGCGGAGCTGGCCGGTGTCATGGAATTTTTGCGAGATTCAGAAAAAGGTCTTGATACGCCTGTTGGGGAACGCGGCGAGGCGCTTTCCGGCGGGCAGCGTCAGGCAGTGGCGATTGCCCGATCCTTGCTTTATGATCCTCCAATTTTATTGCTCGACGAACCGACGGCGTCGATGGATCCGACATCCGAGAATAAACTCAAAGAGCGTCTCAAGGTGATGTCGCAGGGCAAAACAACCATTCTGATTACACATAAGGGCGCGATGCTCGAACTGGTGGATAAATTGTTGTTGCTGGATCGCGGGCGAGTTATAGCTTTCGGAGCACGAGATGAAATTATCCGCCGTTTGCAGGCGCGGGAATTTGGCGGTGGTCGTCCTGCCGAGACGAGAAGTGGAGAGTAGAAATGTCCAAAGAGCTTCCCGAAGATCGCAAAAAATTATTGAAGGGGTCGATGGACCGTGCTGCAGCCCATGCCGACAAATATTTTATGACGGATGACGAGTTGCCGCTTCACAAGCATGTGATTTTGGTGACGACATTTTTCTTTTTTGTCGTGTTTGTATTGTGGGCCAGTTTCGCCGATGTCAACGAGACGGCGCGCGGCGAGGGGCAGGTCATTCCGGCTGGTGAAGTGCAGGTGATCCAGAACCTTGAGGGCGGGATTGTCGAAGAATTTTTGCACAAGGAAGGCGAGACGGTCAAGAAAGACGAAGTTATTATGCGCCTTAAGGATGTCGGGGCGATGTCCGATCTCGGGTCAAATCAGGCGCGTTACTTGGGTTTGTTGGCGGCGGTCACGCGGTTGCAGGCTGAAGTTGATGGAAAGGATACGGTCGAGTTTCCCGAGAATGTTCAAAAATCCGCCCCGCAGAGTGTTCTGGAAGAGCTGAATGCGTTCAAGGCCAATAGGGCCAAGTTGCAAGGCCAGCTTGATGTTCTTGATCAGCAACTTTCGCAGCGCAGACAGGAGATCAGCGAGTTGACGACGAAATCCCGTGATTTAAGCTCGGTTATTGCTTTGTCGCGGCAGGAAAAAAGTATGATCGAGCCGTTGGTGGCCAAGGGGTCGGCTCCGAAGATTGAACTGATCCAGTTGGAACGCGGAATTAAGGAAAAGCAAACGGAACTGAATGGTGTTCTGGAGGCTATTCCCCGCGCCAAGGCAGCGATGGCCGAGGCCGAGGCGAGGATCGCCGAGATGAAAAAAAGTGCGATTGCGGATGCACAAACGGATCTTGCGGCCAAAACAATTGAGATGAATACGGTCAAGGAGACGCTTGGCGCTCTGGAAGATAAAAAGGATCGCACGGAAATCCGCTCTCCGGTGAATGGCACAATCAAGGATTATAAAGTCAATACGGTGGGCGGCGTTGTGCGTCCGGGAGACCCGATTGCCGAGATCGTTCCGGTCGATGACAATTTGTTGGTTGAGGTTAAAATCAAACCGTCGGATATTGCGCGCCTTCGTCCCGATATGGAGGCCATGGTCAAAATCACCGCCTATGATTTTACGGTTTATGGCGGACTTAAGGGTAAGGTGGTGGATATATCTCCCGATACCATCAAAAACGACAAGGGGGAGAGTTTTTACCGCATCTTGGTGCGGACCGAGAAAAATGCGCTGTACAGGGACGGCAAGCCCCTGCCGATTATTCCCGGTATGATTGCAACGGTTGATATCGTGACCGGATATAAAACTGTGATGGAATATCTGATGAAGCCGGTTCTCAAAACCGTGCAGAATTCGTTGAACGAGAAATAGGGTTTGTCATGTCTGTTGATATGGGGTCCTCCGGATTTGCGGTGATCGACGTTGGGTCGAATTCCGTGCGGATGGTGATCTATGATATTTCAAAGTCCCCGCCAGAACAGGTTTTCAATGAAAAGGTTTATTGTGCCATGGGGCGCGATCTCGGTACGACGGGTAAGCTCAGTCCTGATGGAGCCGAAGCGTCTTATGATGCGATTCATACCTATCTGACAGTCGCCAAGGAACATAAGGTTGAGTATGTGAGGGCTGTGGGAACTGCGGCGCTTCGGGATGCAACGGATGGTCCGGATTTTGTCCGGAAAGTCGATCAAAAAATGGGTCTTAAAATCGAGGTTCTAACCGGTGAGGAAGAGGCGCGTTATGCCGCTGCCGGTGTTCTAGCTCTTGATCCCGAGGCTAACGGCGTTGTGGCCGATTTCGGTGGTGGGTCGCTGGAGCTGGCTTTGGTTGGTAACGGACGGATTATCGAGACGGTCAGCTTGCCGCTCGGGGCCTTCAGGATTAAGTCAATGGGAGAGAATGCGGAAGAGCAGATCGAAAAATCTCTGTCATTTTATCATGATAAATTCGGAAACCAGAATGCGGTTTATGCGATCGGAGGGTCGTGGCGGGCGTTGGCTAAGGCACATATGATCCGGCACGGGTTAAAACAGGATGCGCAGGGTTACGCCATTCCCGGCAGTTCATTGGTGGCGTTTTGCAAGGTGGTCGAGGTATCTCCTATCGAAACGCTTGAAGAAAAATACCAGTTGGAGGGGCATCGGGCCAGTTTGGCTCCGGTTGCGGCCAAAATGCTCAGGCTCTTGGTTGAAACTTTGAATCCGGCTATATTCGTGACATCTGAAGCAGGGGTTCGTGACGGTCTGGTCTATGAATTTCTTTCTTCTTCATCAAAAGAGGCTTAAACTGGCATTATGAGCGATATTGAAACCCATCAGGACAGCGAGCCTACCGAAGTTTTCGATCTTGACGATCTTCCTTATGACGAGGAAGATGAGGATGGTGATGGTGACGGCAGTTCCGGCAAAGGGGGCGGGGGAAAATCTCCCAAACGTTACCGCGTTATTGTTGAGCCGTTTCTGGAGTTCGCTGACGACCCTACTTTGTCCCCTGAAGAAAATGCCGAACGTAAGCTGAGATTATTAGCGACTGCGCCGATGAGCATTCTGGTTCCCGGGGCATCGTCTTTTGCGTCGGAAAACGATCTGTCGCGCAAAATTTTTATGGTTGATATCGGTCAGGCCAACGGTGAGGCTACGGCCAGCGACATGGCCGATCCGAACTTTGTCGACAAGCGCGATGCGCTCCAGCGCCAGCGCAGGACCCTGTTTGGTTTGCCGCATCCGTCACTGGTTTTAAGTGGCAGCATTGCTCTGGCTAGTGTGATGGCGACGGCTTTTGCCGGATTTGCGGCAAGTGTGGCAGGCAAAAAACCCGGAGAAAAAATATCCAAGAAGGGCAAGGGGGCTGAAAGCAAGAAAGCCAAATTGCTTGATTTTTCCCTCGACAAAGAGTCAGCTTTTTCTGCCAAGGATGATCCTTACAAGAGCTATAAAATTGCGGATGAAATCGGAGCGCATCTTGGTGTTCTGGAACATGCGACCATTGAGACCGTCACCGAGATGGTCGAGGTCAAGCGTACGGCACTGAGTTTTGACAGCCTGTCTTCCTATTTTGATTATTTGGCGGAGATGGCCAAAGCTCCGGTTCTGAAGGTAGATTTGAAGGACGGAAAGGGCGGTGCGGCCGAGCAGAGCGATGCGCCTATCTCACCGTGGCATGAGTATTCGCCGATCAAGTAAATACAGGATGTAAAAAACCCGCCTGATGGCGGGTTTTTCGTTATCATATTTCAGATTATTCTTCAGAAGCTTCGGCTTCGTCTGATTTTTTCTTCGATGTTTTTTTCTTCGGAGCAGCTTCCTCTGCAGGGGCAGCAGATTTGCTGTCTTTCAGAGCGGCACCCAAAATGTCACCGAGCGATGCACCGGATTCGGTTGAACCGAATTCAGCCATGGCTGCTTTGTCCTCATCAATCTCGCGTTGTTTGATCGACAGGGTGAGGTGATGTTTCTTGGAGTCGACGCCGGTGATTTTGGCGTCGACTTTTTCGCCGACTGCGAAGCGGTCAGGACGTTGTTCGGAACGCTCGCGAGAGAGGTCAGCACGTTTGATCGTGCCTTTAACCGTTTCATTGATCGAGACTTCGATGCCTTTGTCGTTGACCTCGGTTACGGTACAGGTAACTACCTGACCTTTGGCGAGACCGGACATGGCACCAGCCATCTTGTCTTCGGTGAGTTGCTTGATGCCCAGAGCTATGCGCTCTTTGTCGGCGTCGATGTCGAGGATCTTGACCTTGACAGAGTCACCTTTTTTGTAGGCTTTCAGAGCATCTTCGGTTGCATCTTCCCACGATACGTCGGAGAGGTGAACCATCCCGTCGATATCGCCAGGCATACCAACAAACAAGCCGAATTCGGTGATGTTGCGGATTTCTCCTTCCATCTCTTGTCCGACTTTGTGAGCGGCTGCGAACGCACCCCACGGATTGTCCTGGGTTTGTTTCATACCCAAGGAAATGCGGCGTTTGTCCATGTCGATGTCGAGAACTTCAACGTCGACCATTTGATCGGCAGATACGATCTTGTTCGGATGAACGTTTTTCTTGGTCCAAGACATTTCGGATACGTGAACGAGGCCTTCGATACCGGGTTCGAGCTCAACAAATGCACCGTAATCGGTGATGTTGGTGATTTTACCAGATGTGCGCAGACCCTTGGTGTATTTGGCACTGACTTCCGCCCATGGGTCGGATTCGAGTTGCTTCATACCCAGAGAAATACGCTGGTTGTCTTCGTTGTAACGAATGATCTGGACTTCGATGGTTTGACCGACCGAGAGAACTTCGGAGGGATGGTTGACACGTTTCCAAGAAATATCGGTGACGTGTAACAGGCCATCCACACCGCCCAAGTCGATGAACGCACCGTAATCGGTGATGTTCTTGACGATACCTTGAACGATCGAGCCTTCGCGGAGTTGACCCATCAATTCTGAACGGGCTTCTTCGCGGCTTTCCTCGAGGATCGCACGACGGGAGACAACGATGTTGCCGCGGGCGCGGTCCATTTTCAGGATCATGAACGGTTGCGGCGTTCCCATCAGCGGAGAAATGTCGCGGACCGGACGGATGTCCACTTGAGAGCCGGGCAAGAAGGCCACAGCACCACCCAGATCAACGGTGAAGCCACCTTTGACGCGGGAGAAGATGACACCGGTGACGCGTTCTTTTGCTTCACAGGCGCGTTCGAGGACGACCCAGACTTCTTCGCGGCGAGCTTTTTCGCGCGAGAGAACAGTGTACCCTTCACGGTCTTCCATCCGTTCGACGAAGACTTCAACGCTGTCGCCAATGCGGATTTCGGGGTCTTGTCCGGGCATACCGAATTCGCGTTTGGCGATCCGGCCTTCGGATTTCAGGCCAACGTCAACGATGACGGTGTCGCTCGTAATCGAGACGATCCGGCCATTTACAACTTGTCCTGAGAATTTTGCCTGAGGTTGGAGAGTTTCATTCAACAGAGCGGCGAAGTCAGGCGACTCCTCACGGTCTTGGATATTAGAGGCTACGTTTGCCATAGTTTAAGTTTCCTTTTCGGAAGTAAAATATGCCAGCAGGGTAGAGGATAAGGGCCGGAAACCAGCGCTTTCGTACCAAACAGGCAGGCGGACTCTTAAGGCAAAATGGCCGTAAGATCAAGAGAAAATAGGGGTTTTGTGGTTAAACCAGTTTTTCGCGAACGATTTGGCAGGCTTTTTCAAAGGCCTGATCCGCATCCATCTCGGTCGTGTCGAGGATAATAGCGTCATCGGCCGGTTTCAGGGGGGCGGCACTACGGTTAGAATCCCTTGCGTCACGGTCCTTCATTTCCTGTAAAACTGTGGCGTAATCCGCTTCGATACCGCGGGCGTTGAGTTCTTTGGTGCGGCGGTCGGCGCGGATTTCTGCCGAGGCGGTCACAAAAAACTTTACATCGGCGGTGGGGCAGACAATTGTACCGATATCTCGACCATCCAAAATGGACCCCGCCCATGGTCTCAGGTGGGGTTTGTGCGGCGGCCTTGTGGCGTAGAGGTGTTGAATATCAAGCAAAACATCCCGAACTTCAGGGAATTTTGAAGATCTGGACGTGGCGTCGGCCACGGTGTCGTTGCGTAAGGCCTCGTCTTCCAGCATTTCCCAGCTTAGATTGTCGCGGACAAAAGTCGCGGCGGCGATGGCAGCTTGCTTGTCATCCGGGCTTCTCCCCTGATCGAGAATATGTTTGGCCACGGCACGGTAAAGCGCGCCCGTATCCATGTGGGACAGGTGGAACTGAAGGGCGAGGCGGCGGGCGATTGTTCCTTTTCCGCTGGCCGATGGACCGTCAATGGCGATGGTAATAAATTGCGACATGCCCTGTTTTAGGAAATAGTCATAGTCAATGCAATCTATACTTACGAAATATTATTGTTTTTCAATGGGTTCTTTATTAAATTCTTATATAAATTTTCATAAATATATTGTATGATGGCTGTGTTCATGAAAAGGGCCGAAAGGGATGGGCATTTATGAGCCGAAGTAAGAGAAGGTCGGGATTCAGGGAAAACGGGGCGGATGTCAGCCGGATCGCCGCACAGGTAGCCTATTCTCCCGATGGATCTTTTTCCCTCCATCCTTTGGATGGTCACGTCAAGGGGATCAGCGATCCTGTTCCTACGGCATCTCTGGCCAAAATGATGACAACCTATCTGGTGTTCGACGCTTTGCGTGACGGGAGATTGAAACCGGAGCAGAGAATTTCTATTCCGAAAGAAGTTTACAAGTTCAAGGATAGCGGTTTTTCTGTTCTTCCTAAGGGTACTAAAGATGTGACGGTTGAAGAAGCGCTGGTCGGTATGACTCTTCAGTCCAACAATTATCTTACATATGCTCTGGCGAAACAGGTGGGTGGGACAGAAGCTAATTTTGTCGAGATGATGAATAATAAAGCGCAGGCCCTCGACCTTGATCGCACCAAATTTTATAGTGCGACGGGACTTCCAGTTATCAAAGGCGGGAAGCGATACGATTCCATGTCAACGCTTGAGGAGTTGAGCCGTCTTCAAGTTCATCTTTACAACGACTTTCCCGAGTACAAAGAAATACTCGGACGGGATGAGGCGTTTGTGAATGGCATGCAATTGGGGATTGGACGGAATAATCCGGTTTTACATGGTTTGGGAGGCGATGTTCACAAGACGGGTACCTTGAAATGCAATGGGTCCAGAGGTAAACGCTATTCGGATATTACCAGTTATGACACCAATCAGGACGGCAAAATTGATCAAGTCACCGGTGTGATGTGTGCGGCGTCTCCTGAAGGACGGAATTCTGTTTTGAAATCTCTGAAAGAGCAACTTGAAATGACCAAGCCTACTGCGTCTTTGCTTCCGGTTTCGGATCGAGATGTTACTCGCCCAGAGTTGCTCCCAAGTCCGTCATCAGCTCTATAAAATTCGGGAAGCTGGTTTTAATCGGGCTGGCATCGTCGATGCTCACAGGTTCCTGTGTGGCCGTTCCCAAGACCAGAAAGCTCATAGCAATGCGGTGATCGAGTGCGGTTTCGATTAAGGCACCACCTTTTGGCGGTTTGCCTGTGCCGTGAATGGTCAGCCAGTCTTCGCCCATTTCCAGTTCAACACCGCAAGCTTTCAATCCGGTGGCCATCATCAACAGGCGGTCGCTTTCCTTGACGCGAAGTTCTGCGAGGCCCGTCATGCGCGTTGTGCCTTCGGCGCAGGATGCGGCGACGGCCAAAATAGGGAATTCGTCAATCATGCTGGGGACGCGGGATTCCGGTACGTCTATTCCCTTGAGCGGAGAGTCGGCCATGATCATCAAGTTGGCAATCGGTTCGCCCGCTTCGGTTTTGCGGTTTTCAAAAATGATACTTGCACCCATTTCAACGAGTGTGTCGTATAGTCCGGTACGGCGCGGGTTGATGCCCACTCGCGGTAAAGTAATTTGAGATCCCTGATTGATCAGGGCGGCGACAACCGCGAAGGCTGCGGAGCTTGGGTCAGCAGGGACATCAACGGCACAGCCTATCATACGCTGGCCTCCGGCGATTGAGATGGCGTCAGAGCTGTCATCGGTTTTTTCTACGGTCACATTCACACCGAAAGCGCGTAGCATATTTTCCGAGTGGTCGCGGGTGGGGTGATCTTCGATGACAGTGGTTGTGCCGTTTGCATTCAGTCCTGCCAACATAATGGCTGATTTGACCTGAGCCGAGGCGACGGGTAATTTATAGGTAATCGCTTTTGCTTGGTTCGTGCCGCGCATGGTGAGCGGCAATTTTCCGCCTGCGCGTCCCAGAAAGGTTGCCCCCATTTGTTCAAGCGGGGTGATGACGCGTCCCATCGGGCGTTTTACCAAAGATTTGTCGCCGGTAAAGCAGGCGGAAATCGGATGCCCAGCAACGATACCCATCAGCAAGCGGGTCGAGGTTCCGGAATTGCCCATATCAAGAATTTGATCCGGTTCGGTGAGGTTGCCCAAACCTTGACCGAAACAGCGCCACAGGCCATCATCGCCTTTGGAAATTTTTGCGCCCATAGCGCGCATCGCCCCGGCAGTGTTGAACACATCTTCGCCTTCAAGAAGGCCCGAGATCATCGTCTCGCCTTCGGCCAGTGCGCCAAACATCAAGGCGCGATGCGACATGGATTTGTCCCCCGGAATGCGGGCCGTACCGTTTAACGGACCGGATTTTCGCGCGGTCAGGGATTTGGTGTAAAGATCGGATGAGTCTTGTGCGAGTTCAAGTTTTGTCATGTCTCCGTTTATAGCGGAGGATGAGGTCAGTTACAATCGCGACCGCGTGCCGTTTCCACGCAAGGAGCTTGTTTTTCCTGTTCTTCCTTTATTTTGGCAATAATTCCGCGTGGATCGATGACCTGTTCGGGAGAGATTCCGCCGTCTTTCTTCAGGAAGGTTGCGAAATAGGTGAAGCGTGCCTTGCATCTTTCGACTTCTTCGTGTGGAGCGTTTTTGATGCAGTTTTCAATGTTTCTGATGTAATTTTTTCCTGCCAAATAACCTGTTGGCCCCAGACTTCCTTTTCTAGGCTGGTCGAAAAGCGTGGTGCGGGCGGCATCTTTGCCGTCGGTACATTCCAGCACGTATTTCGGGGCGGAACTGGTCGAAAATTCGAGCAAGAACGGGATTTTGATTGGGGTTACGAGTTCTTGTGTCGTGCAGCTATCGGCGTCAAACTTTATTGTGGCACAACCGGATAATCCTGCGGCCAGAATAAAGGGAGTTGCTAGGGTTCTAAGTTTGAGCATGACGGGGAGTTTACCCCTATTTAATAATTATGTCAATTAATATATTGTGGGCCGGATTCCGCCAGTTTGAGGAAAGTGTCTTTGGATAAAGGACGCAATATTTTCCTCTTCGGGGAGGATTATCAGAAAATCGGGGTCTTTTGTATTTTGTTCAGTCAGTCTTGTTAGGGCATCAAATGTCTGTGGTGGGAGAGCAATACACCCTCCGGATGATCTCATCTTTTCAGGGTTGTGGCTGTTGAACAGTTTTGTTCTTTCCGCGCCCGCAGAGGGGTGGACGAGATAGACGTCTGATCCGTGTCTGAAATATTCGAAACTATTTTTGTCGGGAATGTGCTGCAGAATAAAAATTCCGGACCGAGTGACGGAAGTATCCTTTGTCACGTCATCGCCCTTCACGCTTCCCGATATTGCGGGGGATGTTAGATAGACCTTCCCATCCCGAATGAATTTCAACGTTCCCGTTTTTTCGTTCATTACGAGAAAGTTTTTTATGTTGCGGGATACCATGGCAGAAATAGCCTGATCTTCGATTGTTTCGATCACAGGTATTTTTTCAACTGCATGGCTTGCTGAAGTGGCAGACAGGAAAAGACCGATAATGGATGCACGGAGCAATTTCATGTCATTTATTTACATAAATATTACGGCATTGTCAATTTATTTCATGAAAAAAACCAGCCCGAGAAAGGCTGGTTTTGATTTGGCAGATATTAGTCTGTTATTTGGGCAGATAGTCTCTATCGCATTTCAGCTTGCCATTCTCGATGTATGCAACTCCAGTACAAGGAACGCGTTCTGAAGAAACACTAGCTGCCGGAGTTGCGGTCGCTGGAGCCGGAGTATCGACAACACGGGGGGCGGCGACATTTACAACGGTGAAAGAAGTTCTCAAGCCTGTGAGGAACGGGTCTTGGTTTTCGGGGGCTTTTTTCACCTCTACGCGTGCTGCATTCATTGCAACTCCCAAACCATCTTGATCTTCCGTTTCCCATTCTTTGAGAACGGTATAACGCTCTAGCCCACCTGAGCTGTACATTGCGCCGCGGCGTCCGTTTCTTTCGTTACGTGCGACACATTCTTTGTATTCTTGGCTGTTTCTGTCCAGTTTTTTGGTTCCGATACCGAATTGGAAAGCACCAGCGCCTACGGCGGAAAGTCCCAAGCTGTAGGTACGGCTATCACCCGCGATCAAGCACTGGTCGATGATCTGAGTTTCGACAATATTTGTGCTGCCAAGCGGGGTTGCCTGTTTGGCTTCTTTGTAATTCGTAACCGGAGCGTAAACGGTGCTGTTTTGAATGGCACCGTTTTCGATGACCGCGCTTGAGTCGGACGTGGCTTTATTTGTGTTGGTGATGTCGGCGTTAAGGCTGGCTTGTCCACCTTCCGAGTAGGAGCCTGAATTGGAATATGATCCAGAAACAGGATTTGCAATCAGGGTTGGGCTGGCTGTTGCGTTTGCAACCGGGTTTGCAATCTGGGTCGGGTTGGCTGTTGCGCTTGCAACCGGAGCTGCGGTCAGGTTGTTCTCGTTGCCGGAGGTAAAGTTAATTGTTTGCGATGGTTGTGTGGGCTGTGTGCAAGGCGTCAAGCTGTATTGATTGCAGGCAAATGCGCCGTTTGCAGCCATCACCAATGCACCTGTGGCAACGGTATTTCTCAAAATATTAGACATCACACGTCCTCCTTAAAATAGGGACCAAAAAGTTGGAATTCGGAATGGGAGGAAAAGTACGCCTTTTTGGTCGTTTATGTCAAGATTATTTTTCAGAATATTTTATTTGCATCTTTTTGCCGGAATATGGTATTCCCTACGATCAGCAAAAAAAGAATGCCGAGGTGTGAGATGGCGACCACTGTTTTGGGCCGAGATCAGCTAGTTCAAGATCGAGATCAGCTAGTTCAAGATTTGGAAATGTCAGGTGGTGAACCTGTCCGCAAGTCCGGTGGCGGGCTTTTAGGACGTATTGCCAAAGTCAGCTCTTTCTTACGCAGCCAAGTTACGGAAGTCATTCGTCATCCAGAAACCATTAAACCCAAGGCGCGTGCTCTGGGAGCCGCGGTCAAGGAACATATCCGCAAAGAAAAATATTGGATGATTGCCAGTGCCGGTGTCGGTATTGCGGCCAGTACGATGGCGTCGGGATTTATCGGTGTGGCCGGAGCTGGGATTCTTGCGACCAGCTTTGCAACCAACATGTTCCGCTATTACAAGGAAAACGCTCAGG
This sequence comes from Pseudomonadota bacterium, assembly GCA_029558635.1. Lineage (GTDB taxonomy): Bacteria > Pseudomonadota > Alphaproteobacteria > Micavibrionales > Micavibrionaceae > UBA1573. Next base: position 17,754 of record JAKQEE010000258.1, read on the forward strand.
CACGCTATACGTATGAGCACACCGCCGGAGATTATGCCGGACAATATCATTCCATGCCTGGACTTTTCTTGCGGAGCGTTGTCAAAGACAATGTCAAGTTTCTCGGGAGCGGAAAATTCTGGGGGCGGCTGCTGACCAGCACGGCTATTTCTTCCGCGACCTTCGGACTGATGCATGGGTTTTCTTTTGGTGTTGATACGCCAAGCGCATTGGCTAACGTAGCGCCTAAACCTGATCTCCATTCCCATTTTGCAGCAGCAGCGCAGGCTGCGCCTGTAGAACAAGCGGCTCCTGTGGCGGCTCCTGCTCCAGCATCCGGTTCTGCTTCCATGGATATTAATGATAAGATTATGGCGAATGTTGATGCCTATAACTCACATGGGAAAGTTTTGACAACAGATGGTTATACTGTTTCTCCAAGTACAGTGAGCCTTACCGAACAAATCAACGATGTCTATCACAATTATTGGGGGCATGGTGGTTTCAAGGCCGATCCCGAAGTGGCTCTCCGTGCAATGAAGGATTTGGCGGAGAATGCCGGAACGGCAAAGGGCCGCGCCATTGCACAGGAATTTGTCGATCAATGGACAGGAAAACACCCGATGAATGTATCTCCGGTTCAGGTTGTTGAGCAACGTATGGCTGAAGCTGCAGCCAAAAAAGCTGCACAGGCGACCGAGTTGGCAGGGAACGTTGCGGTGCAGAAAGCCTCGGCCATGCAGGAGGCATTCCATCAGATGGATATGGAGAATGCTCAAGCTTTACAAGAGGAAAGTACGAATCTTCAAAAGGATTTGGCTGTTCAGGAGGTCTTGAAAGAGTCTCAGGCTGAAGAGATTGCCAGAAGTATGGCTGAAGAAGAGGCAAGACAGGCAGTCCCCGCCGAGTCAGTTTTGTCCAGTAAAGATATTGTTCCGGTTACGGGAAAATGCATTGACCGTTTGAAAGAAGGGTTCCGTATGGTTCTCAACTGCAGGACCAATGTTCCCGAGTATATCGCGCGTTGGTCGGGTCGAGTGGATGTCGAGGCGCCTCTTTGTAACAGAATAGATCCGGTTATTAAGGCGGATGAGTTTGTATGCCTTGACGGAGAGCCGTACTTTAAAAGGTTCAATGCTGCTTCCGAGAATGTTCTCGGCTGGGTTGGTGACAAGATGCAGTGGCATGTCGGGCAAAAAGTGGAACAGGCGATGAATGCCTATGACAGTGCCTATGCGGCCCGTCAGGCTGCACCAACCCCGTAATACTTAAATTTCTTGACTTATCGTAGCGAAACTGGGCATATGTGCGCCAAGAGTTTGCGATAGCTTTTTTTCCGCACCGGACATCTTAATTTATAAGTCCTGATTTGATCCTTTGAAAAGGTCATGCCGTGTTGAACGAGAGCCAGCCTCAATAACGCAAAACTATAAGGGCTGACCCATGAACTCCGGCATTTCGTCGCTGTGACGCTTTGCCAACACGGACATAGATAATAAGGATTTATAATGACCGGATTTACCCCCTTCGGCCTAGCCGAGCCTATTTTGAACAGACTTGAGACCATCGAGTTTTTCGAACCTACCCCCATTCAACGCCAAGCCATTCCTCTTGCACTCGAAGGAAAGGATATTCTCGGGACCGCGCAAACAGGAACCGGAAAAACGGCAGCGTTCGGCTTGCCATTGGTTCAGCATTTGATGAACAACCCACATTCTTGTGCGCTGGTGATGACTCCAACCCGCGAGCTGGCGGTACAGGTGATGACCCAGATCAAATCCTTTATTCCGGATGGAACGAAGATTCACGCTGCTTTGTTGATTGGCGGCGAGGCGATGTTCAAACAGCTTAAACAGCTTCAAGGCAAGCCGCGCTTGATTATCGGAACACCCGGACGGATCAACGACCATCTGGAACGTGATACGCTGCGTCTTTCCAAGGCCGATTTTTTGGTGCTGGACGAGGCCGATCGCATGCTCGATATGGGATTTGGCGTTCAGCTTGAGGCCATTGCCAAATATCTGCCCGAACAACGTCAGACCTTGATGTTCTCGGCCACGGTGCCAAACAATATCATGAAGTTGGCTTCGAAATATCTCAATGACCCTGCCCGCGTGGAAACGCATCAGGCGCACAAGGCCGCTCCGAAGATCAAGCAAGAGCTGATTCACGTCAATGACGATGCCAAGCATGACCAGTTGGTTAAATTGCTGGACGAGCGTTCGGGGCAAATCATCGTGTTTGTGAAAACCAAACACGGAGCAGACCGTTTGGCGCGCAAGCTGGCCAAAGACAATCATTCGGCTGATGCCATTCATGGCGATTTGCGTCAGGGGCAGCGTGACCGCGTCCTTCGCACGTTCCGCAAGAACGATGTGCGGATTTTGGTTGCGACCGATGTGGCGGCTCGTGGCCTTGATATTCCGTTCCTTGAAACGGTTATCAATTACGATTTGCCGCAAAATCCGGAAGACTACATTCACCGCATCGGCCGCACAGGGCGCAACGGCGAAGAAGGCGAAGCAATTTGCCTGATCTCCGGCCATGATCGTTCCAAATGGGTGCTGATTGATCGCTTGATGAATCCGAAACCCAAGGAAGAACGTCGCGAGCGTTCTGCAAACGGCGAGGGCAAAAAGCGTCATGAAGGCGGTCGCAACGGGTCCGGTGACAAGAAGTTCGGCGGTAAAAAGTTCGGTGAGAAATCCGACTGGAAATCAAGCTTCAAAAAGAAGGATGACCGCAAAGCTTTCGGTTCTGACAAGCCTCGCGTTCCTGTCCGCTTTGAATCGCATGACGATCCAGAACTGGCACAAGCCAAGGCCGAATTCTTTGAGAAAAAAATGGGCGAGAAAAAACCTTTCGAGAAAAAGCCGTTTGGTAAGAAACCTTTTGGCGGTAAATCCGGCGACAGATCGGAAGGCGGATTCAAGAAGGAAGGTGGCTTCAAAAAAGAAGGCGGCTTCAAGAAAGAGGGCGGCTTCAAGAAAGAGGGATCGCGTAAAGAATGGGGCGACAAAGACGGAGCAGCTAAGAAACCTTTCTCTCGTGATGGTGCCAAACCATTCTCCAAAGATGGTGCAAAATCCGGCGAACGTCGTGAGGGCGGTTTCAGGAAAGAAGGTGGATTCAAGAAGGAAGGCGGGTTTAAATCCGGTGGTTTTAAATCCAAAGGCTCTCCCAAATCCGGCGGATTCAAAAAAGATGGTCCGCGCCGTTCACACACCGCTTAATTTATTTTTATAGAGATAAAGAAAAGGAGCCGAGAGGCTCCTTTTTGTTTTCAAGTAAGGATGGCTGATTAAATCATTGCCATGCCGCCATTCACATGAATGGTCGCACCAGTAACGTATCCGGCTTCGTCGGAGGCAAGGTAAGTCACCGCGGCGGCGATGTCGTTCGCGGTTCCCATTTTTCCGGCCGGAATGGTGCTCGAGATTTTTGCCTTTTGATCGTCAGTCAAAACTTCGGTCATTGAGGTCGCGATAAAGCCCGGGGCAACGCAATTGACGGTGATGCCGCGGCTTGCGATTTCTTGTGCCATTGCTTTCGACCATCCGATCATGCCGGCTTTGCTTGCTACGTAGTTGCACTGGCCCGGGTTGCCCATCACGCCCACGACCGAGGCAATATTGATGATGCGACCCGCGCGGCGTTTCATCATACCGCGCTGGACGGCTTTGGCGAGTTTGAATGTTGCTGTCAAATTGACGTTGATGACGTCATTCCATTCTTCGTCTTTCATGCGCATTGAGAGGTTGTCGCGCGTCAGGCCTGCGTTGTTGACCAGAATGTCGATCTGGCCCATGGCGGCTTCGGCATCGGCTGCCAATTTATCAACTGCTTCGAGGTCCGAAAGATCGGCAGGGAGGACGTGGACGCGCTCTTTCAGATCGGTGGCGAGCGCATTCAGTTTATCGACGTTGCGGCCAGAGATGCCAACGGTCGCGCCTTGCGCGTGCAGGGCGCGGGCAATCGCTTCGCCGATGCCGCCGGTTGCGCCTGTGACTAAAGCTGTTTTTCCAGTGAGATTGAACATTTTGTTTTCCTTTTCTTCTTATTTCAGTTTTTCAATGAGGGCGTCGATTTGTTCCGGTGTACCGACGCTTTCGCAGGCGACATCTTTTTCGATGCGTTTGACGAGGCCGGAGAGGACTTTGCCTGCGCCCAGTTCGATCATTTCAGTGACGCCTTGCTCTTTCATCCATGTGACAGATTCTCTCCAACGGACCATGCCAGTCACTTGTTCAACCAGCAATTTGCGAATGAGGTTCGGGTCGGTTGTGGCTTTGGCTGTGACGTTGGCAACCAGCGGAACAATTGGTGGTGCGATGACTGTGTCAGCCAATGCCTTTTCCATTGCATCGGCAGCGGGTTGCATCAGGCGGCAATGGAACGGGGCGCTCACAGGAAGCTGTACGGCACGTTTGGCGCCTTTTGCAGTAGCCAACTCCATAGCGATGGCCACGGCGCCAGCGTGACCCGACACCACGATTTGACCTGGCGAGTTATCGTTGGCGGAGGCAACCATTTCGCCATTTTCGGTTTTGGTGTTGGCCTCGCGGGTGATGGCTTCGACGTCGGGGAGGTCAAGGCCCAAAATAGCGGCCATCGCGCCAACTCCTACAGGGACGGCTTTTTGCATGCTTTGTCCGCGCAGTTTTAAAAGTTTGGCGGTAGTGTGGATTTCCAGCGACATGGCAGCAGTCAGGGCCGAATATTCACCCAGCGAATGGCCTGCGACAAAGTTGGATACTTCATGGAGGTTGATGTTTCCCTGTCCGACCAGCGTTCTGACCACGGCCATCGAGACAGCCATCAGGGCGGGTTGAGTGTTTTCGGTGAGGTTCAGATCCTGTTCCGATCCTTCGGTCATCAGTTTGAAGAGGTTTTGGTCCAAGGCATCGTCCACCATTTCGAACACTTCACGGGCTTCAAAGAAGGCTTCGGCCAGATCCTTGCCCATTCCGATGAATTGGGACCCTTGGCCCGGAAATATAAATGCGCGCATGGTGATTCGCTCCAAACTCGTAAATTTCGTCAATATGGCCGGATTAGGCGGAATTTTGCGGTTTTAGTCAACCTTAAAAGGGGTCTAAAAAATCCAATCCCCAGAAGGACTTACTGTTGCGCAACATACAAAACGGTGCGTTTTTTATGTTGCCCCTTTACAACTATCCCAAAATAAACTAGTATCAAATTACTCAGGATTGCGATTTCTTGAAATAAAAAATCCCCCAGCAGGTGGCAATACCATGCAAGGAGGGATGGATCCTGAGTAGGGAGACGTGCCTTAAGTGTTAAGTGCTTAATAAATATAATAACAGTGGGACGAGTGCGGTAGCGTTTCATGCGGGTGTTAATGCCATATGTAGACATTAAAAAAGCATGGAGGTTACAATGAGTTGTTCTATTATTCACCAATCTGTCCGATCTATCCTTGAAGAAGGAAGTACCGCTTACACGACGGTTGTCGAAACTGGCGGCGCTCCCAATGTCGACTATGCCGGTTATTGCTGCCATGTGGCTTTGAACAGGCTTCGGCAGACGCTTAACCATCCGGATCTAACGGCTGAGCAGCTGGAGGGGCTTCTTCGACGGGCTGCCCGGAAGTACGATTCAAGTGGAGAAGACGAGCGTCGAGAGTGGTCTTCGATGATGGCCCGTTATCTGACCAAGCATGTCAACGCCAACTCTCATTCGGTCGTGTAGTCCGTTTTTACTCCTTTTAGGGGGGGGTTATGATGCTTCCTCCTGTTGTGAATCTCCCTTGCGCGGGGTTTTGAAAACAGGTTAAGTGTTTTCCCTATGGAAGCTCAAAATTTTGACCGTCTTTTTACCGAAATTCTTCAAGCGCGGACCCGTGTTTATCGTGCGGGGTCGGTGACGCCGTTGCAGCGTATTGCGCTGCCCGAGATCGAAGCTGAAATTTTCGTTAAACGCGAGGACATCTCGCCGATTAACGCCTACAAATGGCGCGGTGCCTACAATTGTACGGCTGTTCTGACCGAAGGGAAAGATGTAGGTACCGTTGTTGCGGCTTCGGCCGGGAACCATGCACAAGGTGTGGCGTTGGCTGCGCGGATGCTCGGGATCGAGGCTAAGATTTTTATGCCGATGTCCACGCCGATGATGAAACAGCGCGCTGTCAAGCTGCATGGTCAGGAGCATGTCGAGATCGTTCTGGTGGGAGATACATACGATCAGGCGTCGGATGCCGCCAAGGATTATGCTGCAAAAAACAATGTTCCTTATGTTCATCCATTTGACGATCTTTATACGATTGCTGGTCAAGCGACGATTGCGGATGAACTGGTTTTGTCCGGTGAAGGACCATTTGATTATGTTTTTCTGCAAATCGGCGGTGGCGGAATGGCGGCCGGAGTTTCAAGCTGGTTGAAACTCCATCATCCGAATACCAAAATCATCGGTGTCGAAGGAATCGGGCAAGCCTGTATGAGCGCGTCGCTCAAGCATGGAGAGCCGGTTACGCTCCATGAAGTCGATACGTTTTGCGACGGAACAGCCGTTAAGCGTCCGGGGGCTTTGACGTTCCAGATTTGCAGCAAGACACTCGATGGTACAGTCGAAGTCACGAATGAGGAAGTATGCGCGGCGATCCAGAAATTCTGGGATGCCAAGCGTGTTATTCCTGAACCTGCCGGAGCCATGGGGCTTGCGGGGTTGGTCAAATTTGCATCCGAGAATAAAGATGCTATTCGCGGAAAAAAATTATTGTGCATTCTGTGCGGGGCCAATATGGATTTCGGCAAGCTTGCGCTTATTTCTGCGCAATCGGCTATCGGTGCCAATCGTCGCCGTTATTTGCGTTTCCATCTCAGCGAAAAAGGCGGCAGTCTGCTCGGGTTGCTCGACCGGATTTTTACGGACGTCAATGTCACCGAATTCCAGTACGGAAAAATTTCCGATACGGACGGGTATCCGATTATTGCGTTTGAAGCCATGCCGCAAAAGATCGAAGAGTTGCAGGAAAATCTGCATAAGGAAAAGATCGAGTTTCAGGATGTGACGGAAGATCCCGATGTGCGGTACCGCGTCATCAATTACAATCCGTCGCTGTTTCGTCATCCGGTGTTGTTACACGTTCATTTCCCCGAGCGGAAAGGCGCGTTGCGCGAATTTATGCGTCAGGTTTCGACCATCGCCAATGTTTGTTATTTCAATTATGCATATACCGGTGAAACGATCGGGCGTGCGTTGATGGGGTTTGAGTTTGAAAAACCCGAAGATCATGCGCGGTTTTACGAGATCATTTCCCAGTCTCCGGTGGAATGCCGTGCCGTTCCCGATGAGGTGGCCAGGCGGATGCTGGCGGCGGCTTGATTTTAGAGAATTTTGTGCTTTCCCTGATCTCCGGCTTCTGTCATAATTCAAGGAGGAGATTTGATTATGCGCGGGTTATTCGTTCTTTTGGGTGCTTTTGGTGTGATTTTGGTCGGAGGTCCCGCTTTTGCAGAGGGACAGCTGCTCAATTTATGGCCTAGCCAGCGGGCAACATATCAGGTGAATATGGATGCAAGGGCCGCCGAATATGAGGCGCGCGGTCAGGCTTATGTCGATCATCTTTATGCGACCCAAGGTGAGGAAGAGATGCCACCCGCGGACAATCTTCACATGGATGAGGCTGGTTCTGCCGATCAGGTTGTTGAACCCAAGGACGTGGATATGAACGAGGTTCAGTCCATCGTTTCCCGACAGACTTCAAGACAGTAAGTTTTCTTTATTTGCAATCTGCATAGAGTTTTGTGAACCCCTCTTTGGTGGTGGTCTTGCGCAGCATGATGTCGCCGCTTAACCGTGTTTTGCAGGAGAAAAGCGGGATAATCGTTCGTAAGACCAATTCGACTTTATAGCCGTCATAGAAAGGACCGGTGGAACAGACTTGGGCGGCCTGGTCGGGTTCGAGACGGAAGGTTCCCTCGTGACGCTGGACCGTTCCCGTGGTGGTTTTGAACGGGGCGGTGCGAATCACGCCTATAATGCTCTGGTCCGACATATTGCGGAGCGTGGCACATTCTTCAAATGGCGAAACATCGCCAGCATAGGCGGAGAGCGGGGACAGCCCAAGGATTAGTGCAAATCCAAGAATGATAAAAGGGGAATTCTTCATTCCCCTTTTATAACATAAATTGGTTAAGAATTTGATGGAATACCCTTGGTAGTGGAATATTCGAAATGCTGCGCTTTGTCGGGGTTGCGGCGGGTCAGGATATGATGGGCGGCCTGGGCGGCTTCGGCAAATCCCGTCAAAATCAGGCGCAGTTTATGGGGGTAGATGGCCATGTCGCCCACGGCGTAAATCCCCGTTACGGATGTTTGGGCTGTTCCCTGATCGGTTTTGATCTGGTGGTGGTCGAGCACCAAACCCCACTCGGCGATAGGTCCCAACTCGGTAGCTAGTCCGAAAAAGGGTAGCAGAATATCAACGTCACGGCTTTGGGTGTTTCCATCCAGATCGGCGATTGTGATCGAGGTCAGTATGCCGTTTTCGCCATCCAGTTTTTCAAGCTGGGCAGGGGTGATGATTTCAACTTTTCCGGTTGCGGCCAGTTCATGGAGTTTTTCGAGGGAAGCGGCGCTGGCACGGAATTTGTCGCGGCGATGAACCACATAAATTTGCTGCGCGATGTCGGCTAGAGAGATCGCCCAGTCGACGGCTGAATCTCCGCCGCCTGCAATCATGATTTTCTTGCCTGAAAACCCGTTGCGGTTGCGGACGGCGTAGAAAATTGATGTGCCTTCATAGGTTTCGATGTTTTCCAGTGGCGGGCGGTTGGGGCCGAACGCTCCGGCGCCGCCTGCGATGATAATTGCTTTTGCTGCAATTAGGGTGTTTTTCGATGTTGTAAGGGTGAATGCGCCCTCTTGTCCGTTGATTTTAACGACTTGTTGGCCGAGGTGATAAACCGGACCAAACGGGGAGGCTTGAGCTTCGAGTTGCTCGATCAATTCGCCCGCCAAAATTGATGGTTCGGCCGGAATGTCATAGATCGGCTTTTCAGGGTAAAGGGCCGTGCATTGACCACCGATCTGGTCCAGTGAGTCGATGACGTGGGCCTTGAGACCTGCCATACCGCACTGGAACACCGCAAATAGGCCTGCGGGGCCTGCGCCGATAATGGCAACATCGGTTTGAAATTCTTGATCCATAGGCTATACATACGGGAAGGAAGGGATACCCGCCAATGGTTTTTTTGACCGAAGAGGAAACAATTCGCTTTGCTGCGGATTTTACGCGAAAGCTCAAGCCCCGAGATGTCGTTTTGCTGCGTGGCGATCTGGGGGCGGGCAAATCGGTTTTTGCGCGCTCTGTCATTCGGGCGCTTTCGGATAATCCTGAATTGGAGGTTCCCAGCCCAACTTTTACCCTTGTCCAGACCTATGATACTTCGGGTGGGGAAGTCTGGCATTTCGATTTATACCGGTTGAAAGATGCGGACGAAATTTTTGAGCTGGGGTGGGAAGATGCTCTGGCGGGTGGGATCGTTCTGGTCGAATGGCCAGAGAGGCTTGGTCCGTATGTTCCCGAAAATGCTCGGGAGGTTAATATTACCATTCAGACGGATGGGGCGCGAGAGGTCGAGATAAGATGAGTATTGATACGGCTTTTATATTGGCAGCGGGAAAGGGCACGCGGATGGCGCCTCTCACCGATATTGTTCCCAAGCCGCTGGTAAAGTTAAACGGACGAGCTTTGCTCGATTATGTGTTCGATCATTTGAAAGATGCCGGTGTTACCAAAGCGGTGGTGAATTCGCACCATCATGCAGGCGTTTTGCGGAAATATCTGGCGGGTGTTCAGGGAATTGAGATCATGGAAACGCATGAGCTTGTATTGCTTGAAACTGGAGGAGGGCTTCAAAATGCTGCGTCCTATCTGGGGGATGAGCCGTTCTTTATGATCAACGGTGATGCGTTCTGGACGGATGGGCCAAGCGGTTGCGCATTGAAGAGGCTTGAAGATTTTTTTGATGACGAGCGGATGGATATTTTGTTGCTGCTTATTCCCGTCGAGCGGATGATTTTGACCGAAGGGGTCGGTGACTATGATCTTTTGCCGGATGGACAAATTCGCCGTAACAAAGCAAAGGCCGGAACTCATATGTTTACGGGGATCCGGATTGTGCATCCACGTATTCTTAGTGGAATGGAAGAGGGGATTTATTCCTTTCTCAAGCAAATGGATGCAGCTGAGCAAGCGGGGCGGCTCTACGGTTTGGTCCATGACGGGGAGTGGCACCATATCTCGACGCCTGATGATCTGAAAAGGGTTGGGAATGCTTGTAGGGATGCGTAGGGTTGTTCAAAATGGGGGGTAGACCCTTCGCCAACCAGTATGATAAAACTGATGCATACGAAGTCATTTATTTAAAGAAATCAGATGGGAGTTTATTTTCCCATGGGCCATGCAGAAGTGTGTGGCAAGTAAACATATAAATCAGGAGTGAAATTTGAACCATGACAAATGAAACATATACCGATGACGAATTGTTGCGACTGGTTTTTTCCCGGGGGGCCGTGTCCATATGGAATAATCAGAAAGGGCCGGTTTTCTGGTATGCTGCGGGGGTTCCGGGGCCGTTCTATGTGAACACAGAAAAGCTGATCGGGAAGGATGTCGCCGATAAATTGTTATCGGATATCAACGGTATTCTCCAGAAGTCGGGAAGTGCCGCAGAAAAAGCAGAGGAATTAGATCATCTTGTTATGGGCGTTTACTCTTCTCATGAGGAGTTTCAGCGGATTGTAAAAAGTATGGTCAAGAAAGGTGAGGATTTCTCCTATGATTGCGTGTCCGGAGGGGAGAGAAGAGACTGGTTTTTCTCGATCCCGTTTTCCCATGAGGTGGGCAAGGACCATTTGTATATCTTTAAGGACATGACGGTTTTTCGTAGAAAATGTGAAGGGAGCGGTTCTCATGACGGTGTGAATGCCCTTCATATTGCCGACCTTATTAATAATGCGGCGAGCTACTTTGATAAATGGCTGCCGGCCGTGGCTAAAAACAACATGAATATTGTTGGTACAATTTCCGTTATCAATCGTGGCAACGTTGGAATGGACCGCTTAAGTGAGGCTGGCGTCAGAAGCTGCGCTTTGAAATGTATTAACGTCTCATTTTTCCTGGAATTGGCGCAGAAGAATCTGATATCTCAAAGTACATATGAAGAGATTCAGGCCTATTTCGATTCCAAAGAGGAATGGGCGAAGCGATATATTCTTTCGAACCCTGCTTTGTTCAATGTAAAAGAACTGGATGCCAAATCGAAAGAAAGGCTTGAGCAGTTTGTATCAAATGATCCGTGGAATCTTAAGGATTATGCTCCGGAGACTTTTGCGAAGCTTAAATTTTAAGCGCTGTATATCTCTTCTGGTGGAATTGCCTAGCTTTTACTCATTATAAAACCCCCATAAAAGGGGGCTTTATAATGGTGCCGCTGAAGAGATTTGAACTCCCGACCTTGTCATTACGAATGACCTGCTCTACCCCTGAGCTACAACGGCTTTTTAGAATTTCTGGGTCAAGTTCCTAATCGGTTTTAAAAAAGATTGCAAGTCTCTTACAATTTGTGTATCTTCTCCGTCATTGACATAACATTTATGAAAAAAGGTTAAAATTATGGCAGGTGCAGATAATAGTCAGATCAAAGCTTTTCAAGAGTCGGCAGAGGGCGCTGAGCAGGTATGCCTTGTATGTGCGGATGCACAACCCTTGGGAGAAGTTGTGACTTTGGGGCGTGAAGACCAGTTTGAAGGAATTGGTCAAAATGATCATCGCTCTTCCATTCAAAGCCCTGCATTAGCGCCAATTCGTTGGTAGTATAAGTTTGAAGATTCCCGTTTTTTATGTTGGCGGGGTTTTCTCCTGTTCTTGTATTTGCTACACTTTCTTCGAATGATTCGTTTCCGAATATTTGGTGGGGAGTATGGCGGAAAAGCGCAAAATTAAAATGACACGAAAGGTCATGCCGGATGGTCGGTATGGCCTTTTTTTTCCGGCGGTGTTCATGTCGGATATGCATTTGGGGACTTTTGGGACACGGGCGAAGCGCCTGTGTTTGTTTTTGGACCTGATAGAAACCGACCGGCTTTATCTCGTCGGTGATATTGTCGGTGGGACCGAGATGGAGGCCAAGCGCAAATTCCAGTTTGGTGGAAGTTGGCACAAACAAGTCTTAGGCCATTTTTTGCGCAAGGCGCGCTGTGGAACAGAGGTAACTTATATTCCCGGCAATCATGATGCCGTGCCGCGCGGCCGTGAAATCGGGCGAGGGATTTGGCACCGGAAGCTCACGGGTAAAAGCCTGGTGGGCGTGCGGTTTGTCGAGCATGATCTTTATACCGACCCGAATGGACGGCGGTTCAAGGTTCTGCATGGAGACGAGTTCGATGATATGGTCGGATTCTGGTATAAGGTCGGAGATTGGTTTATCGAGACTCTGCAGTCTTTCGACCATTTTCTTCACTCTTATTTTCCGCGGATGCGCGAACACTCGGTAGCGGCTGTCGTCAAGCGGGCGTTCAAGGGGGCCATTTCCACCTTGATGGATGTCAAAAAGAAAATTCGTGATTATGCCGATCACGAGCATGTGGATGGCATTATCTATGGCCATTCGCATATCGGCGGATTCCAGAGAACGGCAGGCGGCAAAATTGCCATGAATGACGGATGTTGCACCGAGCATGTTCAGGCGCTGGTGCATGATGAAGATGGGACATGGGCGTTGCTCACGATGTTCAAGGACCGGTTTCTGGTGACTGAAGAAGACGGAACGAGCTATCCGGTTTTTTGGAGGGAATTGGGGTTGGAGGAGTCGATGGTATTTGGTCCGACAAAATATCAGGATCAGTCGAGAAAGGATGCGTGTCGTGTTTTGAGTATTATCGAACGGGCCTGGCCTTCCAAGGAGAGAGTTCAGTCTCTTGAAGCACGTCGCAAGGCAAGGGTGCGTAAGGTCAGAATGTTTGTGGAAAGCAAGGAAATCTGCGATCTTTGTGATTTTCAAGGGGCTTATGCGTAATAAAAACTTGAAGAGATCACAGCGCTTTGCTAGAAAGTTCGCGGAAGATCGGCGCGGGCGAAAATCTCGCCAACCCGGTCAGGGCCGAAAGGCAGCAGCCGTAACGAATTCTTTTCGGGTCGTGTCCGGTCTTCCACTTCTGAGTTCACTGTGTAAATGGAGAGTAGTGTCGTGACGTCCTTTCGCCCCGTTCAATCTTTCCGGCCATGTTTGCACTTTAGAACTGTTGTTATTTCCGATACCCATTTAGGAAAAAAAGCTGCTTCGGCAGCTTTTCTTTTTGAGTTTTTGCAGAATATCTCCTGCGAACGGTTGTTGTTGAATGGAGATATTCTTGAAGGATGGGGAATGAAGCATAAAAAGCGTACCCCATTTCCCGAAATGCATGCAAGGTGTCTTGATGCTCTGAATGCCAGGGCCGAGAGTGGGGTTGAGGTTATCTATATTCGTGGAAACCACGATGAGGACTGGGCTAAATCCAAGAAAAAAATTTCCAACAGAACGATCACGTTTCGTGACAAGCACCATCGGCATGAATGTCCCATAAGGTTCCAGAAATCATTCCAGCATACGGACGTGCAGGGCCGGAAATTTCTGGTTTTGCATGGAGATGTATTCGATGGTTTTATGAAGTCGACCAAAAAGAAAGTTATCGCCCAGTATGCCGATCGTGCCTATGAAGGGTTCGTCAATTTAAATGGTATTTTTCGGCAGGCAGTTCAGGATATGACGGGAGCTCATGTCTCCCCTGCGGCGTTTCTTAAACGCAAGACTAAAAAAACTCTTGGAATTATTGATGGATTTGAAAAAGCTGTAACTTCGAAGAGGATGATAGAGAGGTTCGATGGCGTTATTTGCGGGCATATCCACCATGCGGAAATTACACCGAAAAAAGACATCTTGTACATGAATAGCGGGGATTGGGTTGAAGGATGTACTGCCTTGGCCGAAGATTTTGATGGGAACTGGCATATCGTTGATTGGGGTCGTGATAGAAATCAATATGGGATGAAACGCGTTCCTTCGATTTTTGACAAGAATCCATATGAATCCTACCGCGGTGTTACGATTCGGCAGTTGGGGCTTGCCCGCAAATTGTGGCCGGGAGCCGATTACGGTGAATTGATGGGAGAAATGTGGGAGTGTCGTCGTAAACTTGAGCACCAGAACGAGCGTTTGGCCGAATTGTTTAAAGAGAAGGTCACCAACGACAACCTCAAGAAAGAGCAGAAAATTCGCCAGAAAATCGGGGCATTGGAGCAAAAAATCGAGGGAATTACAGAATTGTTGGCTCCGGTTCATGATCCGGTATCTTGAGTGTTGATATTTCTCCGTTTTTAGTTGAAGGGCCTGTTTCTTCACTCTAGAGTCCTTCCTATGTCTATACAGCAAGAAAATAACGCCTATCGTGTATTGGCGCGGAAATACCGTCCCCAGAATTTCGATCAATTGATCGGGCAGGATGCGTTGGTGCGTACGTTGACCAATGCCATCAGTTCGGGGCGTGTGGCGCATGCGTTTATGCTGACCGGTGTGCGCGGGGTGGGGAAAACCACCACGGCGCGGATTATTGCCAAAGCATTGAATTATACCGGACCTGACGGCACGGCTGGTCCGACCACGGGACCGACAGACGATTGCGAAATTTGCCGTGCGATTAGTGAAGACCGTCATCCCGATGTGATGGAAATGGACGCTGCGTCGCGCACAGGCGTTGATGATATTCGTGAGATTCTTGATGGGGTGCGGTATGCGCCGACGTCGGCGCGGTATAAAGTCTATATCATCGACGAAGTGCATATGCTTTCCAAAAACGCGTTTAATGCGCTTCTCAAAACTCTGGAAGAGCCGCCGCCCCATGTGAAATTCATTTTTGCAACGACCGAAATCCGCAAGGTTCCGGTAACGGTGCTTTCACGTTGCCAGCGTTTTGATTTGCGTCGTGTTGATGTCGAGACTTTGCAGTCTCATTACAAAAAAGTTTGTGATCTTGAAAAAGTTTCCGCTGAAGACGAAGCGGTTGCGATGATTGCGCGCGCAGCGGATGGGTCGGTCCGGGATGGGCTGTCTATTCTCGATCAGGCGATGGCACTGAGTGAAGGGGCAATCACAGTGGATCGTGTGCGTTCAATGCTCGGTCTTGCCGACCGGACACGTTTGCTGGATCTGATGGAACATATCCTTGGTGGTAAGGGCGATGAGGCCCTGACAGTTATGGCTGATTTGTATCGTGCCGGAGCTGACCCTCAAACGGTCTTGCAGGACCTTCTCGATATTACCCATTTGATGAGCAAGTTCCTGACCATAAAATCTCCACCTGCGACGGTGGAGCCGAATATGGCGGGGGCGGAGCGGAACCGCGCGGCGGATATGGCTGCAAATACAGGAATTCCGGCTTTGACGCGCGTATGGCAAATTTTGCTGAAAGGTCTTGGTGAAATTCAACATTCCCCCAATCCGCAGGCCACTGCCGAAATGGTGATTATCCGTTTGATGTTTGCGGCTGATCTTCCCGATCCTGCCACTGTTTTGAAACAGTTGAAAGACGGCACGATTGTGAGTGGCGGTGGTGCGCGTGCTGCGTCTGGTTCCGGTGGTGGCGGAGCGGTGGCGTCGATTGCGTCCGGTTCAGGGGTCAAGATGATGGCGCAGCCTGCTGTGGCGGCGCAGCCCGTCGCGGTGGCCAACAGCAATCTTGAGACTCTCGCCGATGTGGTGGGTCTCTTGGAACAGCACGGGGCGATGATTCTGGCGTCGCAAGTGGTTCACGGGGTCGAGCTGGTGAAGCTCGAGCCGTTGCGGATTGAGTATCATCCGGCGCCAGAGGCCGATCCGAAACTTGCGAGCGATTTGTCCAAAAAGCTTACGCAAATCACCGGACAGCGCTGGGTGGTGTCCATTTCGATGCGCGAGGGCCAGCCGACCTTGGCGCGCCAGCATGAGATGGCGTTGGCGGTAGAACGCACTGCTGTTATGGCCAACCCCGTGATTGCACGGTTTTTAAGTGTGTTTCCCAAGGCAGAGATAATTTCGATTACCAATCAAGAGGATTAGATCATGTTCAATATGCAGCAGATGATGCAAAAGGCGCAGGCCGTTCAAAAGAAAATGGCGGCGTTACAGGAAGAGTTGAATGAGATGGAGGTCGACGGGCAATCCGGTGCGGGTCTTGTCAGGGTTACGATGACTTGCAAAGGGAATATGAAGGCGTTGACCATTGATCCGTCGTTGATTGATCCTGCGGAAAAAGAAGTTCTGGAAGATTTGATCAAGGCGGCGTGCAATGATGCGCGGAATAAAGCCGATCAGAAACTGGCCGATGAAACGCAAAAGGCCATGGCTGATATGGGGCTTCCTCCAGGGCTTCTCGGCGGCGGGATGCCGTTCTGATGCGGTTGATGACATGGAATATAAATTCGGTCCGGTTGCGGGCCGAATTGGTTTTAAAGGCTGCGAGCGAGGCTCGCGCCGATGTCGTGTGTTTGCAGGAAACCAAAACCCCCGATGAATTTTTTCCGCATGAGGTGTTTGATGCGGCAGGGTTCAAATATCGCCATATTCACGGGATGAAATCTTATAATGGCGTTGCTATCCTGTCTAAATTGCCGTTTCAGGAAGTTGCCGTTCATCACCGTGTCGGACGTGAGGATTGCCGCCATATTGCGGTGAAGCTGGATGGCGTTGAGTTGCATGATATTTACATTCCGGCGGGTGGAGATGTTCCTGACCCCACGCTCAATGACAAGTTTGCGCATAAGCTGGGGTTTGTTGATGAGTTGGCGGCATGGTTCCCGAGACACTACAAATCCACTTCGAAACTGATCGCGGTCGGGGATTTTAATATCGCGCCGCTTCCCAACGATGTGTGGTCGCATAAGCAGTTATTGAATGTTGTATCGCATACGTCGGTTGAGGTCGAGAAACTGGAACGGTTTCAGAAAAGTTTGAATTGGGTTGATGTGGGGCGGCATTTCGTGCCAGAAGACGAAAAACTTTATACATGGTGGTCGTACCGCAATCGCGACTGGAAGGTTTCCAATCGTGGACGGCGGCTCGATCACGTGTGGGTGACGCAGCCGCTTCAATCTTCACTGAAATCGCACGAAGTTTTGACCCATGCGCGGGATTGGGAGAAAACCAGCGATCATGTGCCGGTTGCGGTTGAGTTCATTTCATTCTGAGCTTTTTGCCGTTTGTGATTGCGTTCAATCAGAATGTATGACCATGCGCCCAATGCGGCGATCAGTGCCGCGTGCGCGAGCAGACCGTTACCAATGCCGTATTCGTCAGTGGCCCAGCCGATGACCTGACTCATTGGGATAAAACCCAACGAGACCGAGACGCTGGCTGTTGAAAGAATAGTGGCGCGTTCGGCGGAACCGGCCAGGTTGTTGACGGCTTCTTGTGCACGCGGCATCCCAAATCCGAAGACAAAGGCTTCGTAGGTGAGGCAGGCAAGACCAAACCATGTGGTGGAAACCCCCGCGCCAATTAAGGCCAGAACAAGGGATGCCAGCAGGATGTAGAGGGCTTTGCGGCCATAAAGGGAGGGAAAAATTTTATGGCCGATATGCCCGCATATGCCGCCTAGCAGCATGACGCCCGAGAGAATCCAGCCATTATAGAATTCTGGCAGGTTCATGGCTTCGGTATAAGGTTGGATTGCCCACATGCAGATTTTAGTCGTGGCGAAGGCTAGAGTCATCAACATAATCAGGCCCGCAATTTCCTTATGCCCGTGCGTGACGTATTTGAATGTTCGCCACATATCGGCTAGAGGGTTTCCTTCGACTGTTTTTTTATGGCGGGGCGGCTCAATGAAAGCGAAGCCGAGCAAGGTTGTTGCTATGACCACGACAATTTCCATTTGCATGGGCAGGTAGGGGGAAATTGTATATAGGTAACCACCAATTACACAAGCTGCAGCACAGGAATAAAACATTACGGCGAAACGGAATCCTTCGCGTTTTCTGAATTCCTGTTCGCGTCCTGCGGCCAACAAAGAATCATACAAAAGGGCTGAGTTGGCTCCGCTCATCAGGGATGTTCCGATGCCGATTACACCTTGAGAAATTATAGCACTCCAAAACCCTGTGGCTTCGAGCAGGCAAATGAAGCCGATTGCAAACATGAAACCTCCGGCAGTCAAGGTCTTTTTGCGTCCCCACTGATCGGCGATCCAGCCAGTGGGAACATCGAGGAGCACCATCACCGCAGCAAAAACCGATTCCCCGATCAGAAAATCCTGGAAAGTCAGCCCTAATTGATCGTGGTAATAGGGGACGATGATCGGGAGTGCAAAAACAGCATTGATCCCGATCGTGAACAGGTTCAAAAGCCATATATTGCGATTGCATTGCGCGTTTTCCATTTTTACTACCGTATAATTTTTTCGTATTTAAGAGAAATATCTTTTTCTCCGTTCCCGAAAATATATTCTATTTCACCGATAGGAATAAACCCGCACCGAAGAATTACTGACTTGCTTGCGTTGTTGTTTCTGCGATGTCCGATCCCCATGTGGGAGATGGATTTATCGGCAAGCGCATAATCAAGACAAAAATTGACCAATTGCAAGGCAAAGTTATTCCCGCGATAGCGTGGATTCACGTACAGCATTCCAATTTCACGTTCGTGATCTTTCATTTCGCCGAAATGGAAGTTTCCTGCGAAGCCAACCGGCAATTCTTTGTTGTAGAGCATGAACAGAGCGTTTTTCGGGTTTGACAGCTCCGAAATCCATCTTTCGTCCGGTCTGCTTTTGGCCTGATCTGCCGATTCCAGAAAACATTCGGGGTTGTGCGTGACCATTTCAATCCGCATGGCGCGGAAGAGTTTCCAATCGTCTTTTTCAAGTTTCCTGATATATATGTTTTTCATTTTTATTTCTCTGTTTTAGATATGCTGTACCAATAAACATCCAGTTTTTCACCGGTCAGGTGGCTGGTATGCGCTTTGGGTTCGGTTTTGTTATGCGTTAGCCCCAGCCGTTCCATCAAATTGCGGCTGCGGATGTTGCCTTCGTAGTAGGCCATTTCAACCCTTTCGATTCCGGCTGTGTTAAACGCAAAATCAATGATGCGGGTCATGACCTCGAACGCTATGCCTTTTCCTTCGTAGGATTTTGTCATCCAATAACCGCTATGGACTGTGCTGAAATTTTCGTCTTCGCCATCCAGACCGCTTGACATGATGTAGTCTCCGGTTTTTTTGTCGAGGGCGATCAGGCCCAAAAGAGGGCTATTTTCGCTTTGAAGTTTTAGCCATTCTTCCAGACCTTCGCGCGACATACCGTGATCGTCTGTCCAGCTCATCCAGCGGCGAAGATCGGTTTCGCGGTCTTCCTTGGCTTTTTGAATCATGTCCGCGTCTTCCATGGTCGGTTGGCGAATGATGGTTCGTTCCGTTTTCAGCGGTAGAAGTTTTACAATTTCCTGTTTGCGCATTTTATGCCTCTCCTTATGTTTCTCTGATCAGGCGGACGGTTTTTTTGCCTTGTTCGTTTTCTAGAAACCCGAGTTGTCTATAGAGGGACAGGGCGTTTGCATTGTCTTCCTCTGCTCCAATCCGGATGGCGTTTGCGGTGAATTTTTCCCGTGCTTCTTTCATAATGGCGAGCATCAGGATTTCACCAACCCTTTGTCTGCGGAATTCTTCGGCGACGAATAAGTTCTGGATGTAGAAATTTGTCTGGCCCATGTGGAATTCGTACATGACGAAACCCGCGACGTAACCTGCCAGCACGCCTTCCGCTGTTTCGGCGACCATAACCGTCACGGGAGCATTATCCATGCACACCATGCGGTCGAAGTCTTTGCGGGTCAGGGCATGGGCGTCCCCGTGGGCGCGGCAGATGCCCGCGACCAGTGTTTTAAGTTTTGCCCAATCTCCGCTTCTTGCTGCGCGTATTCTGACGGCAAGCATTTTAGTCTCCTTTCTTTGGGGAAAGGACTGACAGGGGGAGTCTTCTTTTTTTGGAGATTTCCGAACTGCCAGCCTTTCCGGTTTTCGGGGCTGACAGTTCTTTTTGAACCTAGCCCAACCTTAGTGCAAAGCCGCCAAATACCTTGGTTTCAAGGCGATAAGCAAGCGCGCCGTCCATATTAATGGACGGATTCCAAGCGGTCGGTTGGTGGTTCGAAAGAATTATCATGCGTTCAGGAGATCATGAAATCATACTGCTTTGCAACATGTTTTTTAAAATCTTTGCGAAATGACCGGATTTCCTCTATAAACCCGCGCTATGTCTATAAATACAAAAAAGCTTTCTTCCCCCAAAGTCGGGGTTGTGTCCTTGGGATGCCCCAAGGCTCTGGTTGATTCCGAACGGATCATGACGCAACTCCGGAGCGAGGGGTATCAATTCACCGACACGCACCAGAATGCCGATGTTGTTATCGTCAACACTTGCGGGTTTCTGGATTCGGCTAAGGAAGAGTCGCTCGCGTCTATCGGTCAGGCGATGAAAGACAATGGCCGTGTGATTGTCACGGGGTGTATGGGGGCCGAGCCTGAACAAATTACGGCAAAATATCCGAATATTCTCGCGGTCACGGGACCACATCAATATGAACAGGTGGTCGAGGCTGTGCATGACGCTGTGCCGCCTGCACATGATCCGTTTGTCGATTTGGTGCCTGAGGGTGGTCTTAAACTTACGCCGCGCCATTATGCCTATCTCAAAATTTCCGAAGGGTGCAACAACCGCTGTACGTTTTGTATTATTCCCCATTTGCGCGGTGACTTGGTGTCCCGCCCCATTCATCATGTGATGTTCGAGGCGGAAAAGCTCGTGAATGCGGGGGTCAAAGAGCTTTTGGTGATCTCGCAAGATACCAGTGCATACGGGATTGACACTAAATATGCCGAGTATCCGTGGAAAGGCGCGCGACGCAAGACAAAGTTTCTGGATTTGTGTGAAGCGCTCGGGGATTTGGGTGTGTGGGTTCGTCTCCATTACGTCTATCCTTATCCGCATGTCGATGAAGTGATCCCGTTGATGGCCGAGGGCAAGATTCTTCCTTATCTCGATATCCCATTCCAGCATGCCAGTCCGAAGGTTCTGAAAGCCATGCGACGGCCCGGTAATCAGGAGAAAACTTTGGAGCGGATCAAGGCGTGGCGCGATATTTGCCCGGACCTGACTTTGCGTTCGACCTTTATCGTTGGTTTTCCAGGTGAGACAGAAGAAGATTTCGAAGAGCTTCTGGAATGGATGCAGGAAGCGCAGATTGATCGCGCGGGCGCATTTAAATACGAGAATGTCGAAGGGGCCCCATCGCGCGAGCTTGACGGTCATGTGCCTGAAGAGGTGAAACAGGAGCGTTACGAGCGGTTTATGGAGATCCAGCGCCAGATTTCCGAGGACAAATTGCAGGCCAAAATCGGTCAAACCATTTCCGTGATGATCGACGAGACGGATGGCGAAGGCGGTGCGGATGCGCGGTCGATGGGCGATGCACCGGAGATTGACGGGAAAGTGTTGCTCCGTGATGCACAGGGCGTCAAGGCGGGGGACGTTGTTAAGGTAACGGTGGAGGATGCGGATGATTACGACCTTTACGCTTGTCTCTCCTCCGACACGTGAGGATGTGCTTGGTCAAATTCGTGACGATTTAAAATTTCTACAAGAGAATGTAGGGAGAGATGGAATCTATACTCTACAAAAGTTGGCGGATATGATTAATCGCATTATGGGGACGAAGTGGGATGCCCATTATGTAGGACGGTTTATCAGGGGAGAGGCTAAGGCCGAGAAACCTGCATTTTATAAGTTATGTAAGCTGCAAAGGGGAATACTCGAAGAACGGCAGAAGATTGAGATGGCTTATTCAAGAATGTTCAGGTGGCCATCTCAGGAGAATGTCCCTTCCAAGAATTAAGAAATATTTTGCAGTCTTCAATTTCCGATTTTAGTTGTTTTCTCTTCTTTTCCTGATCTGGGCTGAGGCCGTAGGCGTCTGCCAGATAAATTGTATCCTTGATCAAATCCTCGACCAAAGTGGCGTGAAAGATTTCATCGTTGGTAAATGCTTTTTCCAGGAATGCAAGGCCGAGGAATAGAGAGCCTGTCGCAGATACAATCCGGTACAGGCAGGCAAAAGCCAGATCATCCAGTTTGTTAACGTAGGTGGTAATTGCTCCTCGAAGGTTTTCCGGTTGGGAGAGGGCCGCAAGGCCTGATGTTGTCAGCGGCTTTGTTCCATAGAGGCTTTTGATCCATTCGAGAACGGGCTGCCATGCATCCATTTGAGCAGTGGCGTAGATCTCCGGTTCGTCCGTGAAGTAGCAAATCAGGTCGGTGTCGATATAGTCCAGAATTTCGTTTTGCAACTTGGCGCGGTTTGGCGTAACGCGGTCGATGACGGTCATCATCATCTGTGTGACCGGCATTGTGTCGGGAAGGATCGTTTCTTTTTGGTCTTTCCATTCGTTTCTGGCTATTGTCGCAAGATTCTGGGTTGGGAAGATCAGATCGGATTTTTCCGGCGTTTTGACTTGTTTTCCATCTAGATGAAGGTTCCATCCATGATCTGTGGGAGACGTGGTCACAAGGGAATAGAACTTCTTCATTCTTTTACAGGCTATATTTGGTGATGTTCGCACAAAGCGTTTCAAGGTTGTCTTTATCGGTTTCGGACGTCACGATTTCGGAGAAAATCTGGCTGGTGAAGCTTTGCATTGTGAAACGGTTTGTGGATGGCAGGGATTTGCAATTTGTGCCGTCACGAGATATAACAAGGTTCTGCAAGGCTGTGTTGGTTTTTGTTCCCGGGGTAAAGAATCCTGAAACTTTTGTGCGCCCCATCTCAAGAGAAAATTTGTTTTCCTTGTCAAAGCGGAAAGAGAGTTCAGGGGGGGTGCCGATTTGTTTCATATCGATTGTAATAGAAAGAGGCAGAATGCCGTAATGTCCGGTAATGGACATGTGCGATTGGTTATCATCCTTGGTTGGGAATATTTTGATCAGAGAGGCGAAAAATGTCTGGTTGGTATAGATTCCCTTTTCAATTTCCAGATCGGTGATATCCAACCCGCCGATTTGATGCCGTTTCAAAAGCAGATCAAAGAAGTTGAATGAAAATTTGACGTTTTTGGCTTTAATGTCACCCTGTCCCATGGCATTGGTTGTGTAGAGATCTTCGATGTCGACGCTGAATTGCGGGAAGACATTGAACGCGTTCAGGACGCCAAATGTTGTCTGGCCCTTCAAGGCTCCGCTGAAGGCGCTTTCCAAGCCCTGTTTGTGCGCGTTGCTTGTTCCGGCCAGCATATTCAAAGCGCCGATCGTCAAGCCAATCAGGATAATGAGGGTCAAAAGAATTCTGATGATCCAGGTTTTCATTTGTCTTTCTTCTCCGGTTTCAAATCTTTCGGGATTATATCAGCAAACGGGTCGTCGTCATAGGCAGCATTGAACCCTAGCTTTTTCCATGTCACTTCCAGTTCCGACGGCAGCGGGGCGCTGACATCCATAATTTCCCGTGTTTTCGGATGACGGAACATCAGGCGGGCCGCGTGAAGGTGTAGGCGGCCGTCGAGATCGAATTCTTCGATGATATGACCTTTGCAATCATATTTTTCATCTCCGAGAATGGGGCATCCCAGTACGTCCGCTGTGTGGATGCGGATCTGGTGCATGCGCCCCGTGCGCGGCCAGAAGGCGACGAAAGCGGCGTGGTTATCTTTTGTACGTTCAATGACGCGGTACATGGTTTTCGAGGCTTTGCCTTCATTTTCATCAATGACCATGGCTTCCTTGCGTTTGCCGGTCCCTTTGGCGATGGCGCCGACAATCTCACCCTTGTCCTTTGCTGGGGCTGGGGAAACGACAGCCCAGTAGATTTTCTTGATATCCCGGTTCACAAAAATATCGCCCATCTCGCGCGTGGCTGACAAGGATCTGCCGCAGACCAGAATGCCGGATGTGTCACGGTCAAGGCGGTGGACAAGGCGCGGCTGAACGCCTTTGAGGTTTCTGAGTTCAGCCAACATACCGTCAATATGGCGTGTAATGTTGGGTCCTCCTTGTACTGCGAGGCCATAGGGTTTGTTGAGGATCAGAAGCTGTCCGTCATCGAAGAGTGTGATGGAGTCCAGAAACTCTCTGTCCCCCTTTTGTGCGCGGAAAGTGAGTTTTTCGGTCTTTTGTTCTGCAGGGGGAAGGCGGACATCCTGCCCTACCTCAAGGCGTGTTTCGGCCTTGGCGCGTTTACCGTCCACACGGACCTGTCCGGTCCGCAACATTTTCTGGATCAGCGCGTAGGGGGTCTTGGGGAGTTTCTTTTTCAACCAACGATCAAGGCGTTGGCCATCCGCGTCCTCTTCGACTTTCAGGTGGGTGATTTCATGGTTCATGCCACAAACTGCCTGATAATCCAGAGTCCGGCCACTGTACCGCTGACAGAAAGAATAAAAGAAGACAAGACGTAGAAGAGCGCGTGGTAATAGGCTCCTTTTTCAAAGAGCAATACCGTGTCGAGAGAAAAGGACGAAAAGGTTGTGAAGCCGCCCAAAATTCCAACCACGAGGAAGAGGCGTATTTCCTGAGACCAACTGGCGAAATGGGCGAAGCATCCAGTCAATAACCCGATGAAGATCGAACCGATGATGTTGACGGTCAATGTCCCGTAGGGGAAGTCGGTCCCAAGCCACTTTAGTGATGCCATGTTGACGCCATGTCGTGCCATAGCGCCCAACGCACCGCCGAAACCCACGATCAGAAAATGGAGAATCATGACCGGTTGTTCCTTTCTTGTCTCAGCTTTTCCCAATAAACGAGGCGTTTATTGATTTCGCGTTCGAAGCCGCGTTCGGGAGGTGTATAGAATTCTGTGCGATCCAATTCGTCAGGAAAATAATTTTGTCCCGAAAAGGCTTCTGTGGTGTCGTGATCGTATTCGTATCCGGTTCCGTAGCCTTGCTGTTTCATCAATTTGGTCGGGGCGTTTAAAATATGTTTGGGCGGCATCAGCGAGCCGTAATCAGATGCGGAGCGCTTGGCGGCTTTATAAGCCATATAGTTGGCATTCGATTTCGGGGCGGTGGCCAAATAGATCAGGGCTTCGGAGAGGGCAAGTTCGCCTTCGGGGCTTCCGAGCCTTTCATAGATTTCCCATGCGGCTAAGGTGATGGGCATGGCTTGCGGGTCGGCAAGGCCGACATCTTCGACGGCCATCCTTACCATACGCCGCGCGATATAGCGCGGGTCTTCGCCGCCGTCGAGCATTCTCGAAAACCAATAGAGTGCGGCCTGAACATCCGATCCACGCACCGATTTGTGAAGTGCGGAGATCAAATTATAATGTGCGTCTTCGCCTTTATCGTAGAGAGGGGCGCGTTTCTGGACGAGCGCAAAGAGGCTGGATTGATTAAGAGTTTTGCTCTCTGGTGTCTGGGCAAAAATCTGGTCGGTCAAGGTGAGGATGTAGCGCCCGTCGCCGTCGGCCAGAGCCTTGAGCGCGGTGCGGGCCTGATCGTCGAGCGGTAGGGTGCGGTCTGCATGATTTTCGGCACGTCCAAGGAGTTTCTCGAGTGCTGCATCGTCTAGGCGCTTCAACACCAACACTTGTGCGCGGGACAAAAGTGCTGCGTTGAGTTCAAATGATGGATTTTCGGTGGTGGCGCCAATCAGCGTGATTATACCGTTTTCAACAACGGGTAAGAATGCATCTTGTTGCGATTTGTTGAAGCGGTGAATTTCATCAACAAAAAGGAGCGTGCCGCGGCCTTGGGATTTTCTGATTTTGGCTTGCTCGAACACTTTCTTAAGATCGGCCACGCCTGAAAAAATAGCCGAGATCTGTTCGAAATGTAGATCAGTGTGATGGGCCAGAATGCGAGCCAAGGTTGTTTTTCCGCAGCCGGGAGGTCCCCAGAAAATCAGGGATGGAATGCGGCCCGATTTGATAATGCGTGTCAAGGGAGCATCAACGCCTACGAGATGATCCTGCCCCACGACATCTTCGATGCTTTGTGGACGCAAAATATCGGCCAACGGACGGGTTGTGTCGTCCGTCAGGTCGGTAAGGTCGGGGATGGGGAACAGGTCCGGCATAGGCGCAGATTAGCGGGAAACGCGCCAAATTTCCAGATGAACTTGGGCCTATCTGACAACCAAATCCCGTTCTTGACCGTTCGAGAGGATACGGAAGGTCCAGCCTTGGGGAGCCTTGCGCTTTATGGCTTTCAGGGCGTCTTCAACACTGGTGACTTTCAGGCCGTTAATTTCAAGGAGAATATCCCCTTTTTGCAGGAATTGCCGCGCTGGAGAATTTGGCAGGATGCCACCTACGACGACCCCTTGTTCCGGTGCGATTTTCAGACCCAGCTCAATGCCCACGGCCGGATTCAAATTCATGATGGTGGCCCCAAGCAGGGGGGAACGTTCCTTGATGGTTTGCGTATTGCGTTCAGGTACATCCGGTGGGGCGATGGATTTCATGTGAAGTGTTCTGGTTTCACCCTTGTTCCAGACTTCGATGCCAGACGTATCGCCTAACGCGGTCATAGCCAGACGGAAGCGCATTTCGGCGGCGTCACGGACTTTGTGTCCATTCACAGAAATTACCACGTCACCGACTTTCAATCCGGCGTCCTTGGCAGGGCTGGCCTCGTGGAGAGCGGAGATCAAAGCTCCCGAGGGGTGGGATAATCCTAAAGACGTTGCGATATCCGCCGTCACGTTCTGGGCAGATATGCCAACCCATGGCCGCCTGATTTGTCCCGATTCCGAAATTTGTCCGGATTTGTAGGCCGCGAGAATACTGGCAACCATTTCCGAGGGGATGGAAAATCCGATTCCCAAAGATCCACCGTCGCGTGAGTAGATGGCAGAGTTGATGCCAACAACGCCGCCGTCGGTCGAGATCAGCGGGCCGCCGGAATTGCCGGGGTTGATCGCGGCATCCGTCTGGATAAAGAAATTTAAGTCGTTGATCGAGAGGGAAGAGCGGGCGAGTGCCGAGACAATGCCGGAGGTTACGGTTTGTCCGACGCCAAATGGGTTGCCGATAGCCAGAACCAGATCGCCAACTTCGAGGGTTTCCGATGGCTGGAGTTTTGCGGTCGGGAGCTTTTCGTTCGAGTCGATGTGAAGAAGGGCAAGGTCTGACGCTTCGTCTTTCAAAAGAATTTTGGCTGGAAATTCGCGGCCATCGGTCAGGGCAATGGTGATTTCGCTTGCATCCTTGACGACGTGGGCGTTGGTGATCACCAAACCGTCTTCTTCAATGATAACTCCCGATCCCAGAGATTGTTCAAGGCGTTTCTGGGGGACGGAAAATCCGCCACCAAAAAATTGTGAAAAGAGCGGGTCATTCGCGAAGGGAGAAATGCGCTGGGTTACAACACGCTTGGTGTAGATATTGACGACGGCGGGCGATATTTTTTTGACAAGCGGGGCAAAGGAGAGTTTGACTGTTTCACGGGTTTCAGGGATGACGTCAATATTCTGTGCATAAAGCACAGGAGAGGACAAAAGAGTCAGCAGAAAAAAAGCCAGCGGGAATTTGTGCGTCATTTCTCACCTCTGGTAAAAAATGGCAGTTTTCATGGAAATATCAAGAGCTGCCAAACAATATCTTGTGGGCCATATCCTCGCTGAGCATTCCCATGATCGACATGGCGGTTCCCAGCATCCAGTTGATTTTCAGGATGTGGGTAATGAAATAGGCCTGATATGCGCAGATCAGCAAAACAAAAAAGATAAACAGGTTGAACATTTCCTTAAATTCATAAAATCCTGCGTAAACCAGAAGATAAAAAGGAAGATTGATGGCAAAAGACGAAACGTTCATCCAGTTGAAGGCATTTATGTAGGCATAGAATACGTCCCTTTTTTCCAGCGCCCACATCGCGACGTAACTTGCGCTGAAGAATGCCGATGCGCTGATCAGGAACAAAAGTGCGAAAGAGCCGAACAGCCACGTATAAGATTTGTCGGTAAATTCGGGATTGATGTGGGCGATTTCGGCCGTCGGGATCAGGATCAGAAAAGGAATCAGGAAGGACGAGAGGGTTGCCTGTTTGGTGTTTTCAAAGCGCGTTGTTCCGATCTTCATAAAGAGGGGTATTTCAAGACACCCCCACAATGCCGATTTGACGCTTTGTCCCATTTCGTATTTTGTCCCTATTGGCTGACCCAGATAATCCGTGCAATCCAGCTGATCTCTCTGGTTTCGAAGCTGCGGTTCTCATGGTCGGGGTTTAAAGATCTGAGTTCGATTTTTCCGGCCGTCTGGCGCAGCAGTTCTTTAGCCATGACTTCACCCGCAGATGTTTTGACCACCACTCGGTCACCGCGGCGGATGGCCGCATCGGGCGATACAATCAGGCGGTCGCCTGATCGGAACAATGGCATCATGGAATCGCCAGCGACTTCGAGAGCGTAGTATTTTACGTTGCCCTGCTCGGGATAGGGGAAGTGGATGTGGTCCCAGCCTTCGCCAGTCGGATATCCCGCGTCGTCGAAATATCCTTCCTTGCCGGCCTGTGCATATCCGATCACGGGAATCTTCGGTTTGGCGACTGCGGAACCTTTTTCATCGCTGATCAATGCCACGAAATCAACCATCTGTGCACCTGTGGCATCGAGAATGCGGGCGACGCTTTCTGTCGAGGGCCAACGGGGTTTGCCGTCGGGTCCGGTGCGCTTGCTGCGGTTGAAGGCTGTCGGGTCCAATCCGGCTTTCTTCGCGAGACCCGATGTCGAGTAGCCGCAAGATTGCGCGAGACGGTCAATAGCCAGCCAGATGGTTTCGTGGGTTAACATAGGTCGATTATCTCATAAGTCTTTAATCCTAGATATAGGAAAATAATCTTAAAAACTTCTTGACAAAGGGAGAAAACGCTGCCATAAACGAGAACATAAAGGGAACAATTGTGTCTTGAGCGTAGTTGATCCCGAGAAAACAATCTTTCTATTGGGGTTATCTGATTAATGTCTTGTCCGTCTGCCTGTCACGAGGTGTCTCGCGACACTATGGTTCCTTTTGCCTCTGCCGAGGCTGCGTGGTTTTGGTTTGTGCAATCGCAAATGGCCCGTGCCGAAGGAGCCAAGATCGTGGCGGGTGCGGGTCTGTATCCGCGCCCTTGCGAACCGGTCGATATTTGCCGCGAAGTCGAGCGTCTCTATCGCGGACGGCGATTGGTGATCGACCATATCAAAGTCATGAGGCATTACGGTATGCGGATGATGTCGCCCGATCCGCGTCGTCCGAAGGAAGCGCGCGCCCATCATGTGTGGGTCGGGGCCATGAAGCGTCTGGAGGATGCTCTGGTTTTAAAGGGGATTGTCGATTCCAGTTTGTCATGGCGGGCGAACTGTGTCTGAAAAGGGTGATGTGGCGTTGGTCGTCTTTAGCGACCAGACAGATTTATGGTGGCTGAAATTCCTGCGGCGCGGGTTTCGTCACTGTTTTGTGGTGATCCGGATTAATGATCGCTGGATTGCGATTGATCCGATGGTGCATTTTTTAGAGATTTCTCTTCCTGATTTGCCGGAGGATTTTGATCTGGCGGGGTGGTTCCAGGGTAGTGGAATGAAGGTTGTGGAAACACAGATATTGTTTCCTGAACGGCGGATGTACCCGCCGTTTTTTTTATCGTGTGTCGAGGTTGTCAAGCGGGTTCTGGGTCTTCACCAGCCTTTCATTCTGACGCCTGCGCAATTGTATAAATTTTTAAACAAGAATTAGAGGAGAGTTCATATGGGTTCTTTAGTCTCAAAGCCGAAAGCGCCTAAGACAACCACAGTTGTCGTTAGCAAACCAGCAGTTACGACCACAAATAGTTCAAGTTCTACGACGACGGAGCCCGATCCGGTTGAAGTGGCCAGAGAGCGTGCCGAAAACGTTCTGCGTCGTAACCGCGGCGTGTGGGGGAATGTGTTGACCGGGTTTCGCGGCATTCTTTCGACCGGTGACGGTGTGCCTCAACGCAAGACTTTGCTGGGAGAGTAAGAGATGATGGATAGTAAAAAAATGGATGTTCCCGAAATTATTGTCGGGCGTTTTGACGCAGCGCGGGCGCGACGGTCTAATTGGGAAGGGTTGTGGCAGGATTGTTACGATTATGCGCTTCCCTATCGTGGCGATTTTTCCGGATATTTTTCCGGTGGATCACGGCGCGGGGAAACCCTGTTTGATGCGACGGCGCCTGATGCTGTTGATCAATTGGCTTCGCTATTGCTTGGCTATTTAACGCCGCCTTTTACCCCATGGTTTGCGATCAAGGCTGGAACGGATTTATCCGATGAAGAAGCGGAAAAACTGGCTCCGCTGCTTGATAAAACGACGCGGACGATGCAGGCGCATTTTGACCAGTCGAATTTTCTGGTTGAGATTCACCAGTGTTTTCTCGATCTGGTCGTTGCGGGGACGGCATCTCTGGCGTTTGAAGAGGCTGGGGTGGGTGAAGCATCAGCATTCCGTTTTGCGGCATTGCCTCTTAAGGATGTCTATTTTGAGGAAGGGAATCAGGGTGGACTTGATATTGTTTACCGCGTTTTGTCACTGAGTGATTCGAAAATTCTTTCAAGATACGCGCTTGAAGAATTACCGACCGATGTTCTGCATGGCAGCCGTGATGACCCGGACAGGAAGTTCAGGGTTATCGAGGCCGTGTTTCCGCTGGAAACAGAAGGCGGCTACGGTTTGGTGGTCTTTATGGACGAAAGCGGTGAGGTTCTGGTGACCGAGCGTCTTAGTCATTCGCCCTTTATTAATTTCCGGTGGATGAAGACGCCCGGTGAGATTTACGGTCGTTCTCCGGTGATGAAATCCTTACCTGATATTAAAACAGCCAACAAAGTGGTCGAACTGATTTTAAAAAATGCGTCGATTGCGGTCACAGGCATTTGGCAGGCCGATGATGACGGAGTGGTCAATCCGGCCAATATCGAATTGGTTCCAGGGGCGATTATTCCGAAGGCGGTCGGGTCTAAGGGTTTGACACCGCTCGAGATGCCTGCGCGGTTTGATGTCTCGCAACTGGTTCTGGAGGATTTGCGCGGGCGCATCCGTCATGCGCTGTTGGCCGACCGTTTGCCGTCACTTGGCGGAAAAAATGCGACGGCGACCGAGATTGTCGAGCGGTCTGGCGAGATGGCGTTGCTTCTTGGGGCGACGTTCGGGCGATTGCAGGTCGAATTCTTGCATCCGCTGATTACGCGGGCTTACCAGATTTTGCGTCGTCGCGGAGTTGTTCCCGATTTGCCGCTCGATGGGCGGACGCTTGCCATCGAATATAGATCGCCGTTGGCGCGGGCGCAGGCGGGGCAGCACGTCCAGACGATGATGGGGTGGCTGAATACTGCCGGATCATTGGGTGCGGATGCCGTGTCCAGAATCGACCGTGGGGCTGTTCTTGATTATCTCGCCCGAGTCCTCGGTGTTCCTGCATCTTTTTTAATTCCAACAAAATCCGAAATTTCAACATTTGAAGGAGAAAAATAATGACTGATACTTATCTGACTGCCGAGCTCGAAAATGCTGGTGCTGCGGATCGTCCGCAAAATGTTCCAGCAAAATTTTGGGATGCTGAAAAGAAAGAAATCCGCATTGATGCGCTGCTGGGCTCCTATGCTGCTCTGGAAAAGAAATTGTCGGGTATGGTTCCTGAAACCGATCGTGGGAGGATGCTCAAATTGATAGGTGTTCCGGATACTCCTGAAGGGTATCAGGTCAATCTGCCTTGTGATTATCTTGAGGTTGATCCTGATCTTAATGCCCGTCTGCATGGTAAAGGATTTACACCGGAACAGGTGCAGGAAGTTTATGATCTGGCCGCCGAGAAGCTGGTTCCGATGATTTTGCAAATGGCGGCAGAGTTTCAGGCTGAACGCGAGATCGAACGTTTGGTCGAATCTTTCGGCGGTGTTGAAAAATGGCGTGACATCTCCAAACAATTGCAAGAATATGGCGTGCGCTCTTTGCCTCTGCAGGCGTTCGAAGGGATGGCGTGTTCCTATGACGGGGTGATGGCGCTTTACAAGATGATGCAAAGCGAGTCCGGTTCTTCTGTGAAAATTCGTGGCGAGAGTTCTCCATCGGATCCGATGGATGAAAAGTCCCTGCGCAAGATGATGCAGGACCCTAGGTACTGGCGTGATCGCAATTCCGCCTTTATCGAGAAGGTGACGAAGGGTTTTGAGCGTTTGTATGGAGGTAAGTAATTATGCTTGCGATCCGGCGAATTCGCGGGCGTTGAAATCGTCGATGACGTTCTGGAACGTTTTTCGGATGTCGCCGGTCAGCGGTTCGAATTGGAGCGAATAGCTTTCGGCCATTTTGCGGACGACTTTGGCGCGGTGTTTGACGTGGACCAGATGGTCGCGGAGGTGGAATTTCATCTCGACGTCCATTTCCTGTCCGACGCCCAGAGGACGCGGGTCACCGAACACTTTAACTCCGCCCGGACTCCAGTCGAGGATCGGGTGGGCTTTGCCGTCAATAAAGCCGATGCATTGGTCGCAGGATCGGCGCGGATGTGCGCGGCGGGATGTGAATCCGTTGCTACCATCGTCCGAGAGTGTTTTTTTGATTCCAATTGCTGACATAATGTTTTGCAGCATACAGATGCTCCTGTGTTCGTCCAGTAAAAGTTATTTGTATTCGTTCAGTTACTTATAGACACACAGTTACGGAAACGCTTCCTCACATTTCCGTAATTACCAACCGTCTCTAATATAGGGGTATTGTAAAAAAATTACAAGTTTTCGATGCGTTCAGACTGTCGCACCCTTGTGGGCAGGCGGTCTGGATCGTCGCAGAGAACGAAGAGCCTTATCTTCGCCTGCACTTTACATGGTTCCGAATTGGCCGGACTCCGACAACCAAACGGGATTTTTTCCTTTTAAACCAACAAATTAACAAGGAGTAACCATGAGTACCGAACTCAACAAGGCGTTCGTCAAGCAGTTCGAACGCGAAGTCCATGAAGCCTATCAGCGTCAGGGGTCCAAACTGCGCGGTGCGGTCCGTACAATTAACAATGTGAAAGGTTCAAGTGTTGTCTTCCAGAAAGTCGGCAAAGGAACTGCGTCCACCAAGTCCACCCACGGTATGGTTCCGGTGATGAATCTGTCCTATGCCTCGGTCGAATGTGCGTTGCAGGATTATTATGCCGGTGACTGGGTCGACAAATTCGATGAACTGAAAATCAACCATGATGAGCGTCAGGTGATTGCCAATGCTGGTGCCTATGCGCTGGGCCGCAAAACCGACGAGTTGATTATTACAGCTTTGGCGACTGCATCAACCTATAGCATTGCCGATAGTAATACTGGCATGACTCTCGACAAGCTTTTGGGAGCATTTGAATTGCTGGGGGCGGCCAATGTGCCGGATGATGGCGGGCGTTTCGCTGTGATCGGTTGGAAGCAATGGAGTGAAATGCTCAAGATCCCTGAATTCGCTAGCAGTGAATTCGTTGGTCCTGACGAGCTTCCCTATAAAGACACGCAGGCCAAGAAATGGCTCGGCACCACCTGGATTCCTCATTCGGGTTTGCCGATTAACGGTAGTGATATTCGTTCCTGTTTCTGGTTCCACCGTACCGCCATCGGTCATGCATCTGGTTCCGATGTCCAAACTGATGTCAGCTGGCATGGCGACCGTGCAGCGCACTTCGTCAACAATATGATGAGCCAAGGCGCTTCCCTGATTGATCAGGAAGGTGTGGTTATCGTCAATTGTGACGAGACGCCTGACTAGATTTTCTTCGGATTATAGCGGGAATGGCGGCGGGTGATGCCGCCATTTTCGTCTCAAAATCCTTTGAAACTCATTTTCTCAAAATTTATTTTATAGGAGTTTAAGTATGTCTTTACAAAGCAAGGACCTCAGTGTGCTGGCCTATGCCAACAAATTCACTCTGTGGCATTACACGACGTTCGATTCGTCGGTTGTCACCACGGGTTATTTCAACAACGCGGCGTCGATGCTGCGCGTTAACGATCTGATTATCGTGAATATAGATACGGATGGCACACCGTCTACGGTGTTTTATATCGTCACTGCCAACACGGGCTCGTCCGTGACGATAGCGGCCTTTACCGCCTGATCCCTCGCCCTTTGGTCAGGGGGGGCCGCTTTGATGGTCCGTACCGATGGGAGGTGGCCCAAGCTTTCGGGTCACCTCTTTTTTAAGATTTGTTCCAATTAAAAACTGGAAATTTTTAATTGGAAGTCCTCAGATGCCGGACAAGCTTCGGGCAAAGCCCGCCTCGCCTTGCTCGGTGCAATTTTGAATAAGAATTAGAGAGGTTCTTATTCAAAATCACAATTTTTTTGAAAGGTTTTTATCATGGCTTTGTCCGATATTGGTTTATGTTCGCGTGCGCTGGTCAAAATCGGTGCGCATCCGATTGCGTCCTTCTCGGACGGTACGGCCTCCTCTGAGATTGCGGGGCTTTTGTATGATTCCGTTCGTGATGCGGTTTTATCTTCCTATGGGTGGAGTTTTGCTACCGGACAGGTCACGCTGACACGGCTTACAACTGCGCCAGCGGCTGACTATCAATATGCGTATCAATTGCCCAATGATTTCCTGCGTGCGATTTCCGCCGGATATCCTGCGCGCGGGAGGGGGCTTTCCTACCGTATTCAAGGAAGACAGCTTCATATCAATGCCGAAGAGGTGTTGCTCACCTATATTTACCGTCCGGTTGAGGAAACATTTCCGCCCTATTTTGACATGGCGTTGATTGCGCGTCTGGCGGCTGAGTTTTGTATTCCATTGACTGAAAATGTATCGCGGTCTGAAGTTTTATCCAAACTTGCCGAACAGGAATTTACCCGTGCGCGCCAGATCGACGCGCAGCAGGATAGTCCAAACCGGATCGAGAGTTTTTCCTTAATTGATGCGAGGGAGTAATCGTGAAAACCATTCAGATCAAAACAACGTTTACGGCCGGTGAAGTGTCTTCGGATCTGCTCGGGCGTGGGGATTTGCGTGCTTATGAGAACGGGGCGCTGAAACTCCGTAACGTCTTTATCCAGCCGACAGGAGGGATAAAGCGTCGTTCTGGGCTGCGGTATATTGATACGGCTGCCGGTGCGGGGCGTCTGATTTCGTTCGAGTTTAATACCGAGCAGACTTATTTGTTGGTTTTAACCGATCTCCAGATTGCGGTTTATGCGAATGGAGTGTTGCAAACAATGCTGGTTTCGCCATGGGCAGAAGCGGATCTGGCACAACTTGCCTGGACGCAATCAGCTGATACGCTTCTTCTGGTCCATCCTGACTATCCGCCCAAGAAACTGACGCGTAGCGGTGGTGGAGTATGGGCGTTGGTCGACTGGGTGTTCTATTCCGAGACTAATCGTATTCACCAGCCAATGTATAAGTTTGCGGATAGCGCCATTACCGTTACGCCGAGTGGAACCGGCGGGACCATTACATTGACGGCGTCTGCCTCAGTATTCGAGGCCGGTCATGCGGGGACACGCTTGCGGGTTGGAAATAAGGAAGTTCAGGTCACTTCGGTTGATTCACCAACAGTTGTTACGGTTTCAGTTAAAGAAACTCTAGGTTCTACGTCGGCGACGGTGGATTGGGAAGAGCAGTCTTTTTCCCCCGTGCACGGTTATCCGGTGACTGTGGCGTTCCATCAGGATCGTTTGGTGATCGGCGGTTCGCAGGATTTGCCGAACCGATTGTGGTTTTCTCAATCGGGCGATTTGTTCAATTTCGATTTGGGGACAGGACTGGATGCCGAGGCGATCGAGTTTGGGATTTTTTCGGATCAGGTCAATGCCATTCGCGGTGTGTTTTCGGGGAGACATCTGCAAGTATTTACAAGTGGTGCGGAATGGATGGTCACGGGTGATCCGCTCACTCCGTCTACCGTCCAGATTAAACGCCAGACGCGGGTCGGGTCGCGGGTTGATCGCTATATTGCGCCTTTGGATGTTGACGGGGCAACGTTGTTTGTGGCGCGTAACGGTCAGGAGCTTCGCGAGTTTGTTTATACAGATGTCGAGCAAGCTTATCAGTCAACCGATCTGGCACTCTTGTCGAAACATATTATTACCACGCCTGCTGATCAGGATTTTGATCAAAAGCGGCGCTTGTTGTTTCTGGTTCGTGAGGACGGGAAATTTGCAACGCTCACGGTGTTCCGAGCCGAGGAGGTGGCGGCATGGACTCTCCATGAGACGGCGGGCTCGATGCTCTCCGTCTGTGTTGCGGGTGATGTCGTCTATTTTCTAATCAACCGTGACGGGGCTTACCTGATTGAGCAGATCGATGACGATCTTCATCTTGATTCTGCGTTAGCCGGAGAGAGCGGGACGCCTGCCAATGAGTGGAGTGGGCTTGGACATCTGGAAGGGAAAACCGTATCTGTCGTGGCCGATGGTCGTGTGCAGGCCGCTGAAATCGTAAGCAGTGGAGTGGTGACGCTTGATGGTGCGTATAGCACTGTCCAGATCGGGTTGCCTTATACCCATTTGATCGAGCCTTTGCCTCCTGCCAATACGACAGATATCGGAGCCGCGCGGGCGGTCCGTCTGGTCGAGGCCACGTTCCGTCTTAAAGAGACGGCGGCGTTACAACTCAATGTCGGGCGCGGGTTAAAAGATGTTTCGCTTCGTCAGTTGGGTGATGATGAAATTCTCGATGCGCCCGCGCCGCTTGTGTCGGGCGATATCCGCGTTCAGGCCTATGGATGGTCTTATGATACCAGCAAGCCTCTGTGGGTGATTGAACAGAGTTTGCCGTTACCGTTTGCACTGTTGTCGGTGCAAATGAGTGTGATGGCTAATAGTTAGAAATTTCAAAAGGAGACGAATATGGGGACATTAACTTCGGTTTTGACGCCGATTTTGAGTATTGGCAGTGCCTTAAGCGGTGCGCAGCGCGTGTCACAAGACAATCGCGAGAATGATTTGAGGCTTCGGCAATATGAGCAGAATGCGGCGCTTCATAAAAAGCAGAATTTGTTTGATTTGCAAAATGCCGAAACCGAACGGAGAACTAAATTAAAAAAACTGATCTCGGCACAACGCGCCCAGTTTGGCAGCGGTGGCATTCGCTCTGGCGCAGGTTCAAGTGAGGCTGTTCTGGAAGGACTGTTTTCGGATTCGGACATTGAACGTCAACAAGGCGAAGGTGATGTGGCGCTGGCCAACCAAAAAATCAATCAAGGGATTACGCAGCAGCGTCAACTCAATCTTTTGCAAAAAGAGCAGTTGCGCCAGAAAACCATTTTGAACACCCTGCTTAGCTAATCCGCTTTTAAAAGGAATAAATTTATGACCGAGCATATTAGAATGCCCGATGTGGTGCCGCTTGTGCGCTATCTGGCGAATGGCACGCAGAGCGTCTTTGAATATCCGTTTCCGATCTTTGCAAGTGAAGATCTGAAGGTTTTGTTTGATGGGGCGGAACAAATATCAGGATTTACGATTGATGGAGCCGGTGCAACTGCCGGCGGAACTGTAACGTTCGATGTTGCTCCTATTTCGGATGTTGTCGTGACGTTGGAACGGCGGATGGCGTTTGAACGGCTCACCGATTTTGTCGAAGGTGGCAATTTTGCGGCTGCGGCCATTAATGCCGAGCTTGATTTTCTGGTGGCGGGTCTTCAACAGGTTTCGCGTGACCAGATTCCGATGTTACGTTTCGATGAGGGGGAAGCGCCTTCGGTGACGTCTTTGCCTGCGCGGGATGTGCGGGCGGGGAAGGCACTCGGGTTTGACGGCAATGGCGACCCTGTGGCGGTGTCTTTAGCGGGCAGTATGGCTGCTCCTGATTTCACGGCTGTGGGGAATGGTGCGGTGACGCGCACTAACCATGACAAATTTTCCGATTTTGTATCGGTCAAGGATTTCGGCGCTGTGGGTGACGGTCTGACCGATGATACTTTGGCCTTTCAGCAGGCTTTGGCGGCGCACGATCATGTCTTTGTACCCAGTGGTGTTTACATTGTTACAGGGACGATTGCAGTCGGCGATGGGCAATCCTTGGCGGGGGCTGGTGATTCGTCAGAAATCAAAACATCGTCTTCGATTGTACTTGTTCACCTGACCGGTTCTTATGCGCGCTTGGCGACTCTGAAATTGTTCGGCGGGGATGTCGGGATCAAGCTTTCGGGGCTGTCTGGGCCGTGCGTTCAGAATGCGGTGGTGGACGTGTCAACATGGCAGGCACAGACGGGAATTTTGCTTGATGGCGGGTCTGATACAGGCAAGCCCTGTTACTGGAACAATTTTGTGCGGGTGTTGGTGGCTCAACCGTTTGTGAATGGCATTCACTTGAAACGAAGCGGAGCAGGGGATACGCCCAATGCCAACCGCTTTATGCAATGCCGTGTTTATTCTCTGGGGGCTACGACTTCGGGAAGCGGGATTTACATCGAAGAAGGGTCGTTCAACAACAGCTTTACCGATACGGAAGTCAATGTGAACGGAACGGCGCAGGCTTGTGTCAGATGTGGTGCTGGATCAAATAAGACGATTTTTGTGAATCTGTATTGTGAATCATCTAATTCAGTTCCAAATGTAAAACTTGATGCTGGATCAATCGAGACGGCTATTTACAATCTCTTGTCGGCTAGTGATGGTGCAGCGATTTGGGATTTGTCGGGTGGGCAGTATACGGCGTTCAATGCGGGGTATCCTTATAAAAACCGTTTGCAGAAAACGACTTGTACCGACCTAACGTCAACTTTGCAGCGCTATGATACTGAGTATATCGACGCAAGCGGGACGGTGACACTTGATTTATCGCACTCTATCCATCTGGTGTCGTCTTATGGTGGCGCGTTGACGGTGCAGTTGCCCAATGCCGCCGATGCGGCGGCGGCGATGATGATGGTCAAGAAAATCGACACATCAAAAAACATTATCACCGTAACGGAATCAGGCGGAACAGGGCCGGATGATCGTTCCTATTATCTGGGCGGAGAAAACGATTTCGTGATGATGATGTCGAACGGGGCGGAATGGTTTGTGATTTCAACCAACCGTTCGGCGGGGAATACACGCTATTACGACGGGTCGGGGACATATGATATCGACATGGCGGTGGATGTGTATTTGTTGTCTTCCTATGGCGGGGTTTTGACGGCGAGGTTGCCGCCAGCCAATGCACCGGAAGCGATCGGGCGGATGGTCACAATCAAGAAAACTGACGTATCGGCCAATCCTGTCATGGTTTCCGAGTTGGGTGGTTCGGGTCCGGACCAGTATACCCAATCGTTGACCTCACAATTTCAGTCGATCACGGTCGTGTCCGATGGCGGGCATTGGTATATTGTCAGCCGCTTTTCTTAGATTTTTGGTTTTTTTCCGACTCAAAACTCGTTGAAAAGATGAACAGGGGAATGTTTTGAAATCTATTACAATTGAAGAGACCACGCGGGCGCAGGTGGCGGAATTCCTGCCGCGCGCTATATCCAAGGCTTTGCAGTCTTACCACGAATTTATGGAAGGGACCGCGTTTGGTGAGGAAGCTAAAGAGTTTTCCGATGCGCATAAGGCGGCGAAAGTCGCCATTTCGCATATCGAGCTTTTGATCAAGCTTGCGAAATGGGCTGACCTGCCGGATGCGGCGATTGAAAGCAAAGGGGAGTTGGATGAATTCTCGAATCTTATGAATCGCGCTGAAGGTGATGTCAAAGATTATTACGCCCACAGGGTTGAAGGTGATGACGAATAAAAATGGTTTCAAGAGACTGTGGATTTCCGCTTTTCGTGGCGCTGTGGAACAGGGTACAAGGCCTGTCGACCCCGGCGGTGCATTTCGTGATCGCGGCGTTTTTAGAGACGAGTTGGGAGCGCGGGGACAGGCGGCTGTTGCTGATGGCATTCCGTGCGTGCGGGAAATCGACACTTGTTGGTCTGTTTTGCGTTTGGCTTTTGTTAAAGTCACCTGACGTTCGGATACTGGTTTTATCTGCCGATCTGCCGCTGGCCAAAAAGATGGTGCGAAATGCCAAGCGGATACTGGAAAAGCATCCACTCACACGGCATTTGAAACCTGCAGCGCTTGATCAGTGGGCAAGTGACCGGTTTACGGTGAACCGCGAGACAGAACTTCGCGACCCGTCGATGCTGGCCAAGGGGATTATGAGCAACCTGACGGGGACACGTGCTGATGTGGTGATCTGTGATGATGTCGAGGTGCCTAAAACTAGCGATACGTCCGGGAAACGCGCATTTCTGCGCGAGAGGTTGTTGGAACTGGATTATATTCTGACACCCGATGGAACGCAGTTATATGTCGGGACGCCGCATTGTTTCCACTCGATTTATGCGGAGAAACCTTTGGGCGAATATGGGGAGGCCCAGATTTTTCTCGAAGGTTTTTTGCGGATGGTGTTGCCTGTTTTAAACGCGCGGGGTGAGAGTGTGTGGCCCGAACGGTTTCCATTGGAGAAAATCCGTGCGATTGAAAAACGCACGGGTCCTGCGCATTTCAAAAGCCAGATGATGTGCGAGATTTTCAATATTGCGGACGGGTATTTTTCGGCTGACCAGCTTGGGATTTATCAAAAGATTATTGATTATCGCGAGGCGAACGGGCGGCCTGTGCTTGAAATTGGCGGGCGGAAGATGGTGTCTGTTTCGGCGTGGTGGGACCCGTCTTTCGGTAAAGACGGTGGTGACCGCAGTATATTGGCGATTGTCTATACTGATGAGGACGGGGAATATTTCCTTCATCATCTGGAGCAAATCAAAACCGATGCGAAGAGTAAGGACGATGAAGCTACGCAGCAATGTAAACAAGTGGCAGAGTTGGCAGCGCGGTTTTATTTGCCGTCTATAGCTCTTGAAACCAACGGGATTGGCAAGTTTCTGCCAGGAATTTTGCGTCGGGAGCTGGCGGCGATGAGATTGACTTGCGCGGTGTGTGAGATCACGTCGAACAAGCCTAAGGCTGTGCGTATTCTGGAATCTCTGGATGCGGTGATGGCGGCACGGGCGCTCCATATTCACGGATCGGTTCTCAGGACGCCGTTTTTATCCGAGCTTGAGGATTGGCGGCCCACGGGCAATCGGGGACATGACGATTGTCTGGATGCGGTGGCAGGAGCGATTTCGTTAGAGCCGGTGCGGATCAAACGTGTGATGACGGGTAGAGGAGCTGCATCATGGCGCGGGGTGCAGCCGCATACGGCGCAAAGTGAGTTTGAGGTTTAGGAAACAATAAAATGACTGATTTTTTGGATGCGTTCGGGTGGTGGATTGCGGTGATCGAATTGCCTGTGTTGTCGGCCTTGTTCTGGATGATCCAGCATTTAAGAGACGATCTTGCCAACCACAGGCTGGAGGTCGCAAAGAATTATGCGCAGGTGCAGGATTTGCGGTTGCTGGAAAACCGTATCACGTCGCATTTGCTGCGGATCGAAGCCAAGCTCGATGTTACGGCGCTTAAAGCCGAGAAAAATTCCCAATAGAAAGGATTAATCATGGATAAACCGAAATTGACACCGGTGCCCAAAGAGGCAGCGGACGAGAACGCACGTGAATTTTATAAGGAAATGGAAGTTGATATTCTGGCGCGGACCATTTGGGGCGAGGCCCGCGGTGAAGGGAAGACAGGGATGGAGGCCGTGGCGATGGTTATTCTCAACCGTGCGACAGTAGCGCAGGCGCGCGGCGGGTACTGGTGGGGGAATTCTGTAATCGAGGTTTGTCAAAAACCTTATCAGTTTTCCTGTTGGAACAAGGAAGATCCGAATTACCGGAAGCTGATTTCAGTGAATGACAGTGATGTTTATTTTGCAACGGCACAGCGTGTGGCTCGGCGGGCCTTGCTTGGGTTTCTAAAGGATTCGACTTACGGGGCAACGCATTATCATGCGCGTCATGCCTCGCCGTCATGGACCAAGGGGCAGCGTCCGTGTGCGGTGATTGGTCGTCACATTTTCTATCATCTGGCGGAGGGATAGCACATGGCGTTGCCTGTTTTGGCGCAAATCGGCATTCCGGTTCTGGTTAAGGGGCTGGCGGAGGGGTTGGCGCAGCTTAAATCCCCCGTGGCGCAAGGGGCTTCAGCTGCTCTTGCGGAGTTGGGGGATGCGTTTGGCAATGGTCTGGTGTCTCCAGAACAGATGGCCGAACTCAACCGCCATCTTGAAAAAGTTCAGGAGATTGAAGCGTCCGAGCGACAAAATTCGATCCAGCAGATCAATGAAAGTCTCAGGGCCGAAGTTGCGTCGAGTGACCCTTATGTGCGACGGATGCGGCCGACCTTCGGTTATATCATCGCGACAACGTGGGGTGCGCAGATGTTTGCCTTAGCCTATATCATTGTGTTTGAAACGTCGCAGGCGGCGCTTGTGATTGATGCGATGGAAAAGCTTGGCACGATCTGGGCGGTCGGTTTGTCGGTCCTCGGGATTTATGTGTACAAACGTAGTGAGGAAAAGAAGTTGTCGTCGCCTGTACTTCAAGCCAAGGAGGAAATTGTTGCTCCTGCCGCACCTCCGGTTAAACAACCAAAATATAATGAATAGAGATACTTAACCTTGCTTCGTAGAAAACAGGCTTTATATATGGTAGAATGAAAGAAAAATATAAAAACCATGCGTGTCTGAGTTCATGATGTCAGGGAGGCGTGAGATGGGTACCAAATATCTGGCTGGGCTTAAGGCCAAAGCTGACGATTCTGGCGAGTTTCATCATATGGGGCATGCGCCGCATCCGGTGATCGGCATGACGCGCGAGTTTTTCCGGATGGAGGCATCCGGCGGGATTGTGCTGGTCATTGCGGCGGTTCTGGCGATGATTGTTGCTAATTCTCCTTTGTATTCCCTTTACGATTTTGTCCTTAACGATGTGAATTTTACCATCGGGTTTGTCGGGCCTGAAAATGGCGGGCCGTTCCTTGATAAATCGGTTTTGCACTGGATCAATGACGGGCTGATGGCCATTTTCTTTTTTCTGGTCGGGCTTGAGATTAAGCGAGAAGCTTTGCGCGGAGAGTTGTCATCGCGGGATAAGGCGTTGCTTCCGGTTGTTATGGCGATTGGGGGGGCGACGCTTCCGGCATTTATTTATTACATGATTAATAAAGATGGAGGAATTGTCTCCGGCTGGGCTGTTCCGTCGGCGACAGACATTGCCTTTTCTCTGGGAATATTGGCTTTGCTGGGGTCGCGAGCGCCATTGCCGCTTAAAATTATGCTGACAGCCATTGCGATTGCCGATGATTTGATGGCGGTGTTGATTATTGCCATTTTTTATTCGGGCGAGATGGCTATAACGCCATTGATCGTTTCCGGCCTTGCGGTTCTGGGGTTGATCGTTTTGAATCAGCAACGAATCGTGCGGACCGCACCTTATATCCTGATCGGGTTTGTATTGTGGGTTGCCCTTTTAAAATCGGGGTTGCATCCGACGATTGGCGGGGTGCTGACGGCTTTGGCCATTCCGCTGACGTGTCCGAAACGTCCGTGGTTGACTCCGATTGAAACTCTGGAACATGCGCTTCACCCGTGGGTGGCGTTCCTGATTTTGCCGCTTTTTGCTTTTGCCAATGCGGGGATTTCTTTCGAGGGGATGAGTTTTGGCAGTTTGTTCGAGCCTGTGACGCTCGGGATTATTGCGGGGTTGTTTATTGGCAAGCAGCTCGGTGTTTTTCTGCCGTTTCTGCTGGCGGTTAAGATTGGATGTTGTCATATACCCAAGAATACCAACTGGATGCAGGTATACGGGATGGCTGTTTTGTGCGGGGTCGGGTTTACGATGTCGCTGTTTATCGGCGAGTTGGCTTTTGCCGATCATGATACCCAGACCGCGGTGAGGCTCGGGGTTATGGCGGGGTCGCTTCTGTCCGCCGTAGTCGGCTATCTGGTGATCTTTTGGGCCGCACCAAGGCGCGGGGTCTGAAACTTTGCGATAAAAGTCGTTGCAATTCTTTCTTATTCGTGGTCTGCTTGCAGCATGGTATTGACGTTTGCACCCATTATGACGATTAAAGCCGCTTGTATCCAAGCGGCTGCGGGTGTATGCGCGGCTGCCGCAGCAGCGGCGGGTCTGCCCGCATAAATTTTCGACTTTCCCCCTTATTTTTCACTAAATATCAACCCCAAACCCCGATAATCAGGGTGTGAGCATGTATACCGATCCTTCCCACCTACAGGCAGGCCTTATTTTGAATTCTCCGTTTTCCAGTGAACCTTCTCCGTTCTTCAATGAAATCATGGACAGTTTTCCGCTGGCCAAAAAAGTTTACCGCAACCATTTCAAAACGATGGGGGT
Source organism: Pseudomonadota bacterium (assembly GCA_029558635.1). Classification (GTDB taxonomy): domain Bacteria; phylum Pseudomonadota; class Alphaproteobacteria; order Micavibrionales; family Micavibrionaceae; genus UBA1573. Next base: position 61,990 of record JAKQEE010000258.1, read on the forward strand.
CAACCGTGCGGCTGACTTGCTCCGTCACGGTAAATCGAAAGAAGGCTGCATTTCTCTTGCCCAAGGAGAGGGCACGATTGCCACACCGGAATTTATCTGCCGTGCCGTGACCAAAGCTCTTGAGGACGGGAAAACATTCTATGGAATGGGGAACGGGTTGCCGGAGCTTCGTCAGGAAATCTCAACCTATTATTCGCGTGTTTACAACGTTACAATTCCCACCAACCGCATTGCCGTGACCAGTTCGGGGACCAATGCCGTTCATTATGCTCTTCTTTCCATTCTGGAAGAGGGGGATGAGGTTCTGGCTGTGACACCGATCTGGAAAAACCTGATCGGGATTACCGAGCTGGCTGGCGGGGTGATCCGCGAGTTTCCAATGGTACAACAAGACGGGGAATGGACGCTTGATCTGGACCGGATGTTTGCCGCTTGTACGCCTTCGACCAAGGCTATGCTGATTGTGACACCCAACAATCCGACGGGGTGGACAATGTCGTCGGTCGATATCCGGCGTGTCATGGAGTTTTGCCGTGAGCGCGGAATCTGGGTGATTGCTGATGAAGTGTACGGGCGGTGCCTGCATCAGGGAGATCGTGCGCCGAGTTTTCTGGATCATGCGGAAGAGTCGGATCGGCTTTATGTCGTCAACAGTTTCTCGAAGACGTGGGCGATGACCGGATGGCGGCTCGGGTGGCTGGTCGGACCAGCCGATGCGGAAGAGAAAATACGCGACATTATTCTTTACGAGACGATGGGGACGCCGACTTTTACCCAGTACGGGGCGATTGAAGCTTTGCGTCACGGGGAAGATTTTCTCGGTTCGCAGAAGGATTTGTGGGTCCAAAATCTTGACATCATTATGGACCGTTTGCCCCGTATGAAGGGCGTTACAATGGTCAAGCCGACGGCGGCTTTTTATGCCTTTTTTCAGATCGAAGGGTGCGATTCCTATGAATTGGCCCGCGAGCTGATCGACGAGGCCGGCGTGTCCTTGTGCCCCGGGGCAGCGTTTGGCAAGGGATTTGGCGATCATTTGCGGCTGTGCTTTGCCGTTTCGCCTGAAATTTTGACCGAAGCCCTTGATCGTCTGGAAAATCACTTGAAAAAACTGTAGAGGTATGTTTACTATATATGACAAATAGAAAGAGGGAAAAGTGGCCAATATTCTTGTGACGCAGTTTACCCGTTCGCTTGGGTTAATGTCTCCGGTTGTTTTCTCAGATGTTCCTGCGGCGGTTGATTATATCGTCAAGCACGCGCGGCGAAACGCCGAGATCAACGAGGAAAACAAGGCGCGTCCCATCGGTCAGAAGCATGGACAAACCGGAATCGAGCTTTTTGCCACATCCGCAGAGCCTGGCAAATATAAAGATTCTTTGGGACTTGATCGTAAAAAAATTGATCCGGCTGTTCATCGGAAAATTTCCGAAGGCGTCCGTGCGGCGTTGGCGCTTTAAGTTTCTTTTTCCAGTGTTATAAAACTGTAAGACCAGTTTTCATCCGATGAGCTGGTCTTTTCCATTTCCTGCCAATCCGCTTTGTTCCATGCAGGGAACCATGCATCGGCACCTTCAATGATGGCGTGGACTTGTGTCAGATATATCCGTTCGACAAGTGGTGCGGCCTGTTCGTAAATGCTGGCGCCGCCAATAATCATGATCTCCTGATCGGGATTGTCGCTGCGCGCTTTTTCAATGGCGTCGTCCAGCGAGGTGCAGGGAATGATATCGTCGCGGTCCAGCGGATTGCGGCTTATAATATAATTCGGGCGGTTCGGCAGAGGTTTGCCAATGCGCGAAAGGATCGAGTCAAACGTCTTCCGCCCCATAATAACCGGTTTGCCGGTGGTCAGCGCTTTGAAATGTTTCAAATCTTCGGAGATATGCCACGGCAGGTCGTTGCCGCGCCCAATGGCGCGGTTTTCATCCATGGCGACAATGAGAGAGAGTTTTCCTGTCATGAGAGCAAGCTAGCCTTTCGCATCCTTTCCGTCTAGCGTTTTTGGCAGAGTTTTCGGGGGGTGGGGGTTGTTTTTGAAGGATGAGGTTTTATAGTAGTCCCATGACCCGTATTATTCCATTATTCCTCTTTTTGTTCTTTGTTGTTTTTGTCCCCATGTCCGTGATGGCGCAGAACGGGAGTGAGGCCGTCAACAAGGAAGATGTCCGGAAGCTGGTCGATACGCTGGAAAACGACCAGTCGCGCTCTGATCTCGTGAATAATCTCAAATTGTTGCTTGAAGAGCAAAAGAAGCAGGAGGAGCCTATGGCTCCGTTGACCGAGGCGATTGGAATGCGATCCGGCGTCGAGAAGGCGGTCGCCGAATATGAAGCTTTTCTCGACAAAAACAAATTGTCATCATCTCTGGTTCATCAGAGCGTCGGGACCTTTGTTGTTTTGCTGGTTGCGTCCGGTTTCTGGTTTGGAGTGCGGAAGTTATCGCGCAAGATTTTGCGTGTGATTGAACGCATGTCGCAAAGATTTGGTATTACCCTGTCACGTTTTGGAACCTATACCACTATTTTGCAAACGATCCTGAAAGTTATAATTTTGGCGTTGAGCGTTTACACACTTGGCAAAATCTGGTCAGCGTCGTCGATTGATGCGTTTTTTGAAAGCGACCAGATGCGGGCGTTTCTGGGGACTTCTTTTACCGTTCTCTTTGTGGCGTTTTTTGCGGCTGTGATCTGGGAAGGGGTTGGCGTTTATCTGTCCTATATCCTGAAACAAGCGGACGTGCATAACGAAACGCGGGTCAAGACGTTGTTGCCGATTGTCAAAAACGTCGTTCTTGGCGTTTTCGCGGTGTTGTTCGGGTTGGTGCTGTTGTCCGAGGTCGGAGTCAATGTTACGCCGCTTTTGGCTGGTGCCGGTGTGATCGGTGTGGCCATCGGTTTTGGTGCGCAATCAATGGTCAAAGACTTTCTGACCGGATTTACGATTATTCTCGAGGATATTGTACGGGTCGGGGATGTTGTGAATTTGGGCGGCCATGCGGGGTTGGTTGAAAAAATTACTTTGCGTAAGGTACAACTCCGTGATGTTGCGGGGATTGTCTATACAATTCCGTTCAGTGAAATCACAACGATTCAGAATCTGACCAAGGATTACAGTTTCTATGTCTTTGATATCGGCGTGACCTATAATGTCGATACGGACCGCGTCATCGAAGTTTTACGCGGCGTGGATGAAGAATTGCGCGGCGATGGCGAATATGGCCCGCTCATTCTCGAGCCGCTTGAGGTTATGGGGGTCGATCAATTTGCCGATAGTGCGGTTATTATCAAGGCGCGGATCAAAACTATGCCTATCCAGCAATGGAAGGTGGGGCGCGAATTCAACCGCCGCATGAAACATGCGTTTGATGTCAATGGAATCGAGATTCCGTTCCCGCAGCGTGTTGTTACCGTTCTTCAAAAAGAATCGATGACTGCCTGATTTATTCCACCGTTACGGATTTGGCGAGGTTGCGCGGTTGGTCCACATCCGTGCCTTTGGCGACGGCTGCATGGTAGGCCAGCAATTGAACCGGAAGCGCGTAGAGGATGGGCGCAACGAATGGGTGCATATCCGTGATGGTCACGATCCAATCGCAAGTGTCTTTCAATTGCTTTGCGCCGCTTGCGTCGGTAATCAAAAGGACTTTGCCGCCGCGGGCAACGGTTTCTTGAATATTGCTTGCGGTTTTTTCAAACATTCTATCATGCGGAGCCAGAACAACGACGGGCACGTTGTCGTCAATCAGGGCAATAGGCCCGTGTTTCATCTCTCCAGCCGCGTAGCCTTCGGCGTGAATGTATGAAATTTCCTTGAGCTTTAACGCACCTTCTAACGCCAGCGGATAAAGCGCGCCACGGCCGAGATAGAGAACATCGGTGGCTGAGGCGATGGATCCTGCAATTTCTTTAATTTCGTTGTCGTGGCTGAGGATCGAGGCTGCCAGTTTTGGCATGGCGCGGAGTTCATAGGCGTGCGCGGCTTCTTCGGCTTGTGTGATTACGCCCTTGGCGGAGGCAAGTGATAAAGCGAGGCAGGCCAAGGTTGTGAGTTGTGTCGTAAAGGCTTTGGTCGATGCCACGCCGATTTCCGGGCCTGCGAGTGTGTGAAGGCATAAATGCGATTCGCGCTCGATGGTGCTTTCAATCGTGTTGACGATAGAGAGGCACATCTGGCGTTCGCGTTTGCAATATCTCAGGGCTTCGAGCGTGTCGAGCGTTTCGCCTGATTGCGAGACGAAAATCGAAAGACCGTCATTCGGGAGAGGGGCTTCGCGGTAACGAAATTCGGATGCTACGTCCACTTCACACGGTGTACGGGCCACGGTTTCAAACCAGTATTTCGCAACCATGCAGGCGTAATAGGCGGTGCCGCAGGCAATCAAGGTGATGCGCGGGGCACGAAGCATGGCTTCCAGAATTTCACCCGGGATGGCGATACGGCCTGTTGCCGGATTCACAAAGCTATTCAAGGTGTCTGCGATGACAGAAGGTTGTTCGTAGATTTCTTTCAGCATGAAATGGCGGTATTCGCCCTTGCCCGTTGTCGTGCCTGATTGTGCGGTGATGCGGACGGGACGGTCAACGGATCTGCGTTTGGCGTCCATGATGCGGACATTATCGTTGGTCACAACCAGACGGTCCCCGTCTTCGAGGAAGCAGATTTTGCGCGTGAAGGGGGAGAGGGCGTAGGAGTCGGAGGCGATAAACATTTCGCCTTCGCCGTATCCTACTGCCAATGGTGTGCCTTGGCGTGCGCCGATCAGGGTATTTTCAACACCTGCAAACATCAAGACAACAGAGTAGGCACCGCGCAAACGGTCTAAGGTTTTATGGGCGGCGTTTTCGGGCGTTTCACCTTGCACCATATAATGATCGACCAGATGGGCGATGACTTCGGTGTCGGTTTCGGTTTCAAACCGGACCTGATGAGCCATCAATTCTTCTTTGAGTTCGGCATAGTTTTCGATGATGCCGTTATGGACGACTGCAACGCGTTTTGTGGCGTGCGGGTGGGCGTTGTTTTCCGTAGGTTCGCCATGCGTGGCCCAGCGCGTATGGCCAATACCAATTGTGCCGCTCAGCGGATGTTGTTTCAGGCGTTCTTCGAGATTGACGAGTTTGCCTTCGGCGCGTTGGCGCACAATCTGGCCGTTTTCCAGTGTTGCGACACCGGCTGAATCATAGCCGCGATATTCAAGACGTTTCAGCCCTTCGACAAGGTTAGGGACGATGTTCTTGGTCGATACGATTCCGATGATTCCACACATAATTTACTCTTTCTTCATTCTGCCTTTGGCTTTGCCTTTTAAATTCGTTTGTTTGCCGCGGGCGACAACCAGATCGTCGGCGTCAACGTTCTGGGTGAGTGTACTGCCCGCTGCGATATAGGCACCGTCACCAATTTCGATCGGAGCGATGAGCGATGCATTCGATCCCACCATTACATGGTCGCCAATAATTGTTTTTGATTTGGTTTTGCCGTCATAATTCACGGTGATCGCGCCGCAGCCGAAATTCGAGTGTGCGCCCAGTTCGGCGTCGCCGATATAACCCAGATGGTTGGCTTTGGCGCCTTTTTTGATGTACGAATTTTTAACCTCGACGAAATTGCCGATGCGTGTTTTTTCATCAATGATGGTGTCGGGGCGGATGCGGGCGAAGGGGCCGATTTGCGCGCCGGATTTTATTTTGGCGCCTTCGATATGGCAGTAAGCGCGGATCTCGACATTGTCTTCAATATTTACATTCGGGCCGAAGATCACGCCGGGGCCGATCACACTGTCGCGGCCGATTTTGGTGTCGGGCGAGAAATAGACAGTGTTGGGGTCTAGGAGGGTTACGCCTTCGTCCATCAACTCTAGGCGTTTTCTATGTTGCCATGCCATTTCCAGTTCGGCCAGTTGAGAACGGGAGTTGACGCCGCGCAGCTCATAAAAATCGCCGCGGATTACGCCGGTCACAATTTTTTCTTCTGCGAGGATTTTCGGCAGGTCCGTTAGGTAAAATTCACCTTGGGAATTTTTGCTTTTGATTTTGTCGAGATGTTCGGCGAGGTCTTCGCCTTCCATCACCATCAGGCCGCTATTGACCAGACGGACGATTTTTTCGTCGTCATTTGCGTCTTTTTCTTCGACAATGCGGTTTAATGTTCCATCGGGATTTTGAAAGATGCGGCCATAGCCGGTGGGGTCGGGGGCGGCCATCGCCAGAACGGTTGCACCGAATTTTCCTTTGCGGTGGTGAGTAAGCAGACCTTCGAGGGTGCTTTTGCTGACCAGCGGAACGTCGCCATAGAGAATGAGGATTTCTCCTGCGAAATCACCCAATATTGAGAGGGCGGATTTCATGGCGTCGGCGGTGCCTTTTTGCTGTTTTTGAATGGCGGTTTGATGCGGGGCAACTGCGGCCGCGACATCGTCCATCCCTTCGCTGATGACGGTCACGATTTTTTTAGGTTTCAAAGATTCAGCGGTTTTGACGATGTGTGAAATCATCGGCAGTCCCGCAATTTTGTGCAGGACTTTCGGGGTGGCGGATTTCATCCGTGTGCCCTTGCCGGCGGCCAGAATGATGATGGCCAGTTCGGTGGCGGATTTCGAATTTGGGGAGTGGGACATGTCTGTTTTTTCGAGTCGGGCTGTCTTTGTCATTTTATCCATTCTGCCTATGCGGTTTTGTGCCTCAAGTCACCAAATATTGCAAATAGTTGCAAAATATATAATGATATAGTATTATACATAATAATTTATTGGGGATTTTCAGGTAGGAGGGCGTATGTCTGGTCATTTTGTTTTGCGCAGTCTTTTCGGCTCGGGAGCTTCCCCAACGGCAGGCGGCAGAGAGAGTCGTCCTCACAGCAATGTAGCACTATGCGGTCAGTTAGCCCAGAACGTCGCGGATATGCTTGGCAAAAGCAGTATGGGAGACGTGCCGGGGACCGGAGTTGATCAAACGGTTGCGTTGATGCAGCGCTATGATGCTCAGTGCGGCGGATTTAGGCGCTAAGGCCGACTTTGAATATTCAGCCTTTCTTATAGGACGTCAGGTGCAGGAACAATGTGCCGTAGTCCGTTTTGACGCGGACTTTGACGGGAATATAGTTTTGCGCCCCATCCATTTTTCCCAGCCAGATGACCGGCAGAGATCCTTTTTTGCGGCCTTGTTCTTGAATCGAGAGCCAGCCGCGCGGCTTTTTGCGCCATTTGCCCTTATCGGGAATCACTTCGACCTGACAGGAAATCGTTTCTCCTTCGTAGATATTGTATCTGGTCTTTTTAAGTGTTTCGGGGGTCGTCTCCTTGAAAGCCAGCTTAAAGTTGCGGTCGCCGTCAAAAATGAGAGATTCGCCCGAACATTCCGGCTTTTCAGGCAGCATCATCAGTAAATTCAGCGTGGCGGAAAGGATATCGGTTGTATCTTTGGTCAGGTCCGGATCGACTTTATCGGGGGTTTTGTCCTTGACGTTACCGTCCTCGGTTTCTGTGACTTTGTAGGAGAGGAAATGGCCTTTCCCGTCATAGGTGTATTGTTTTTCTTCCGTTTCTTTCTTCCATGTCGAACTGGAAACATGTTCCAGAGGGTAAGGCGTGCCGTTTTCTCCGACATTGCCTTTGGCCGAGAACATACCCGACCATGGGGCTAGAGTGTGCAAAAAGCCATGGGTTGCCGAGTTTAGTTCCGTGTCATAATTCTTTGCATTGGTGGTGATGGTCAGCGAGGCGTCGAGCGCATGAATACCTCCTGCATAAACATCGTAAGTCATCATCTGGGTTTCGTTTTGTGCCGCATTGCACTCGAACGAGAGCAGCAGACTCAACGATAAAAAAAAGATTCCAAGACCCTTCACAATCTCTTGCCTTCGGTTATCATGCTTATAAATATCTATTCAATTTAGTCGGGATTCGCGGTTTCGCAATGTTTTTGTTGATGAAATTATTGATGGGTGCGGTGATGATCGGCATTACGGTTGTTTTGCACGCTTTTGTTTGCGACTGGGTGCTGAAGTTTATCAATCGTCATTCCAGACCATTTTCCGGGACTTTCGGGAGGTTTTGGACAATCGCAACATTAATTACTGCTGTTTTTACCATCGGTGCAGCGATCATGGTTGATATTTGGTTATGGGCGGTCCTGTTTTATGTTCTTGAGGGTGATGTTCTCGGGAATTTCGAGAATGCCCTTTATTTCGCCTCATCGACCTTTACCACCGTTGGTTATGGTGATGTCGTTTTGCCGGAATCGTGGCGTATTCTGTCAGGCTCGACCGCGATCAACGGCATGATTATCTTCGGGTGGTTAACAGCGTTTATTTTTGAAATTATGGCCAAATTGTATGAGGGTGGGCGGGTGCGCGTCCGTGAAATCGAAAAAATTACGGAGGAAACAATCGTATGACCGACTTGAAATCAACTATCGAGTCCGCGTGGGAAAATCGTGCGGACGTCAATGTTTCAACCAAAGGTGAATTGCGGGATGCCGTCGAGACGGCCCTTTCGAAGCTGGATCGCGGGGAGGCGCGGATTGCGTCCAAGGAAAGCGGGTCGTGGGTCGTTCATGACTGGCTGAAGAAGGCGGTTTTGCTGTCGTTTCGCCTGAATCCCAATGTGCGAATTGCTGCGGGTAGCGACAATGTTCAATGGTGGGACAAAGTTCCGCTCAAAACCGCCGGATGGACCGAAGCAAATTTTGCTGCGGCTGGTTTTCGTGCCGTTCCCGGATCAATCGCACGACGCGGGTCGTATATTGCACCGAGTGTCGTGTTGATGCCGTCTTTCGTGAATATCGGCGCTTATGTCGATGAGGGGACGATGGTAGATACGTGGGTTACCATCGGGTCTTGTGCGCAAATCGGCAAGAATTGTCACATTTCCGGCGGGGTCGGGATTGGCGGCGTTCTGGAACCGTTGCAGGCTGGTCCTGTGATTATTGAAGACAATGTCTTTATCGGTGCGCGCTCGGAAGTGGCCGAAGGCGTGGTGGTCGAGGAAGGAGCTGTTTTGAGTATGGGCGTGTTCCTCGGCGCTTCAACTAAAATCGTTGACCGTGCGACAGGCGAAGTGTTCAAAGGCCGCGTTCCAGCTTATTCCGTCGTCGTTCCGGGGACCTTGCCGGGGGATAAGGTCAATCTCGCTTGTGCGGTGATCGTCAAACGCGTTGATGCGCAGACGCGCAGCAAAACCGGAATTAATGAGTTGCTGAGAGACTAATGTGATTGATCCGATTGAGTTGACCCAAGCGCTGGTGCGGTGTCCGAGTGTGACGCCGCTGGATGCGGGTGCGCTTGATGTCGTGGATCACGCGCTGCATTCCCTTGGGTTTACCGTGACGCGGTTGCGGTTTTTCGATGAGGAGTCGGACGCCGTTGACAATCTTTTTGCGCGTCTGGGGATCGAGGGGCCGCATTTGTGTTTTCTCGGCCATACGGATGTCGTGCCGGTGGGGACTGAGGGCGACTGGGTTCACCCGCCTTTTGCGGCGCAAATCGAGGACGGGAAGCTGTATGGACGTGGAACGGCGGATATGAAGTCGGGGGTCGCGGCCTTTATCGCGGCCGTCTCCCGTTTTGTGCAGCAAAATAAAGATTTCAAGGGTTCCATCAGTTTACTGATTACAGGTGACGAGGAAGGGCCATCGGTCAATGGTACGATCAAAGTCATCGAGTGGATGCAGCGTCACTGTCAGATGCCTGATGTTGCACTGGTAGGAGAGCCCAGCAACCCCAAAGAAATGGGGGAAGTCATGCGGATCGGCCGACGCGGGTCGTGGAATGCCCGTTTGGTTGTTGACGGACGCCAGGGGCACTCCGCTTATCCTGAATTGGCCGACAATCCGGTTCCCAAACTGATTGCTTTGCTGCACCGTTTGTTGCAGGAAAAGCTTGATGACGGGAGCGAGTTTTTTCCCCCCAGCCATCTGGTAATTTCCTCGGTCGATGTCGGTAACCCTGCGCCTAACATCATTCCGGCCCATGCTGAGGCATTGATCAATGTGCGGTTCAATGACAAATGGACCAGCAAGACTCTGGATGCGCATTTGCGCCGTCTTCTGGATGAGGTCGGGGTTGTCTATCACCTCAAGGGCTGGTGCAATGCCGAGAGCTTTATTGTGAAGGACGAGGCTTGGCGCAATCTGGTTGTCGAAGCTGTTCAGGAAACTTCCGGTCAGACGCCTGTCTTTAACATGGGGGGCGGGACGTCGGATGCGCGGTATATCGCGCCTTTCTGTCCGGTGGTTGAATATGGCGGGGTCAATGAAACCATCCATCATGTTGATGAATATGTGAAATTGGATGATGTTGAGGAGTTGACCCGTACCTACCAAGTGGTTTTGCGGAAATATTTTTCTGTTCAGAGTGATTGACCGTTCTTACCTTTCTCCCTATGTGTGTTGGGTCCAAAGTTTAAAGGAGTATGTTCCATGAAGCGTTTTTCTTCGTTCCTTTTCTCTCTCTGTGCTGCTTCTCTTGTGCTTTCTCCTCTTCAGGCGAAGGCGGGGCTGTTCGGGGACGGGGATAAAACCCAGCCGCAAGCGGCTCCTTCCGCTCCAGCTCCAGCTTCTCCTCCGGCGGGTGCGCCGCGTAGCTTTGCAGACTTGTCCGAAAAATTGCTTCCGGCGGTGGTCAACATTTCCTCCACCAGCAAAGTGACCCAGCCTTTGCCAGAAATGCCAGAAATGCCGGAATTTCCCGAAGGATCGCCGTTCAACGACTTCTTCAAGGATTTTATGGACCGTCAGGGAGGTGGAATGGGCGGAAATGGCGGCGAGACCGAAGCCTTGCCCACCACATCGCTGGGATCGGGTTTTGTTATTGATGCAGAAAAAGGAATTGTCGTGACCAACAACCATGTGGTCAAGGATGCCGACGAAGTCCGCGTGATTTTGCAAGACGATACGACGCTCGATGCCAAAATCGTCGGTAAAGACGATAAAACCGATTTGGCTGTGTTGCAGGTTGATCCGAAGAAACACAAACTGATTTCTGTATCTTTCGGTAACAGCGACGAGATGCGCGTCGGCGACTGGATTGTTGCCATCGGTAATCCGTTCGGTCTTGGCGGGACGGTGACGGCGGGGATTATTTCGGCCCGCAAGCGTGATATCAATGCCGGACCTTATGACGATTTCTTGCAAACCGATGCATCGATCAACCGCGGAAATTCCGGTGGTCCGATGTTCAACCTGAACGGTGAAGTGATCGGGATCAACACGGCCATTTTCTCGCCAACCGGTGCGTCGGTCGGGATCGGGTTTGCGGTTCCATCCAATCTGGCCAAACCTGTCGTTGACCAGATCGTTGAATTCGGGCGGACGCGTCGCGGATGGATGGGGGTCAAGATCCAAACCGTTACCGACGAGATTGCCGAGAGCATGGGGCTTAAGGGGACACAAGGGGCGCTGGTGGCCAGTGTCACGCCGGACGGTCCTGCTGAAAAAGCAGGAATTAAGTCGGGTGACGTGATTACCTCGTTCAACGGGCAGAGTCTCAACGCTATGCGCCAGTTGCCACGCATTGTTGCGGAAACCCCGATCGGGCAGAAGGTTCCGGTCGAGATTCTACGCGACGGCAAGACCCTTTCTCTTTCCATTGCGGTTGGTGAATTGGAAAAAGCAGAGGATGAAGGTTTGGTTGAGACGGCTGACGCTCAGGATGGCAAGGCTCCTTCAAAAATGACCGAGCTGGATGGAACGGGGTTGTTCCTTTCCGATCTGACGTCGGTTTTGCGTGAAACATTCGATGTGCCTGATGATGTTCAGGGTGTTGTTGTGACCAAGGTTGGAGCTGGGTCGGATGCTGCGCTCAAAGGCATGACACCGGGAGATATCATCCTTGAGGTTAACCAGCAACCCGTGGCTTCGACGGCTGATGCTCAAAAGCAGATTGAGGCGCTCATGAAAGACGATAAGACGGCCGTGCTTCTTTTGGTTGATCACCAGGGTCGTGGGGATGTGCGTTTTGTTCCACTCAAACTCTCGCAACCAAAAGCGAAAAAGAAATAACAAGGTGACGAAGGCAATTGTCCATATCATTGCGGGGCCGACTGCCAGTGGCAAGTCGGCCCGAGCTTTGACTCTGGCACAGGATTTGGGCGGCGTTGTCGTCAATGCGGATTCTATGCAGTTGTATAACGGGTTGGCGTTGTTGACGGCGCAACCGTCTACGGACGATTGTGCGGTCGTGCAGCATCGCCTTTACGGCGTTCTGGGTGTGCATGGCCAAACCAATGCCGTATCGTGGCGTGCGATGGCTTTAAAAGAAATCCGCGAAGCGATTGAGTGCGATCTTGTTCCGGTTGTGGTCGGGGGCACGGGGTTTTATCTGAAGGCCCTGATGGAAGGTCTTTCGCCGATCCCCGAAATTCCGTCCGAGGTGCGCATACTGGCCGAAGATCTGTTGGAGCGGGTCGGGATGGAGGACTTTTTTGAAATTATCCGTGAACATGATCCTGACTTCGCGGCCAAGGCCGATCCACAGAACCGTCAACGATTGGTGCGTGCGTTCGAGGTGATCCAGCACACAGGCAGACCTATGTCTTACTGGCAATCTTTGCCGCTAGAGGGGGCGCCGGATGATCTGGAATTCAACGTTGAAATCATTAGTCCCGAGCGCGATGTTTTGTATGAGCGATGCAATGCACGGTTCGACCAGATGGTTGCGCAGGGTGTTGTTGATGAAGTCGCAGCGTTTGATGAGTTGATCGAAGCGGGAAAAATTCCGCCCGAGTGTCCGCTGACACATGCGCTGGGGTTCCAGCCGTTACAGGCGTATTTGCGCGGCGAGATGGATCTGGAAACGGCGATTGTTTTAGCCAAAAACGAAACACGTCACTATGCCAAGCGGCAAGCGACGTGGTTTAGGCATCAGATGTAGGGTTTATATAAACTCTGGAACCAATCCATTTTCTTTCAGAGATTCGACCAGTTTTTTTCTGCCGTAAAAGCTTTTCTTTCTGGCTTTGGCCTCGTTCAGTTCGAATGTGTCTGCAATATTTTTGTAGCTCAATCTAGGCCAGTCCCTTTCCTCTCCTTCAAAATCGAGATGTTCGACAGCGGAGAGCAGGGCGATATACTTCTCGTCGTCTTCACCTGCAATCGCAAGAACAAAATTGGCTGCCAACATTTTTGTCAAGTTATTGGAGCGTCGAAGTAACATATCTAGCGGGTCAGCGGAGTAATTTGACATCCGGGGAAAATATGGAGCTTCGATTTCAGGTAAGAAATCCTGTCCAAAGCCGGCTTCGTTCTCTTCCGATCCATCGCTCACTGTGTCGTATGACTCATGGCGATATCTGGCTTCGATTTTGCTTATTCGTATAGCTTTGGATATCACAACATCATAAGCCCAAGTTTTAAAGAACTTAAATTCTTTGCAGAAGGCATTGGCATCTGTGCTTTGCAATTCGTAGATTGTGACGAACGCTTCCTGAACGGTTTCTTTTGCAAGGTGTCTGTCTTGGGTGTATTTGAAAGCGAATTGGACCATTCTTTCGCGGTGGGATGCGTAAAAGACATCCAGCGCTTTTGGATCACGGTCTACTACAATCCTTCTAAAAAGGTCATATTTTTTGGATGCTTCGGTGGCGAAGTCAGATTTCATGGTTTGGTGTGTACTCCCGTTTTTTTTTATTTTTATTGGGAAATCTAACGATGGAATTTGTCATATGTCAAACAAAAAATTAAATGCCAAAAAATTTGTTGCAGGGGGCATAAAATTGTTGCAGGACAGTAACAGAGGGCGTAACACTATTTCGATCATGAACATGTTTCGGGCAACAATTCTTCTTCTCGGTAACGTCGTCGTCCTCCTCGTGGGAATGGCGTTGCGGGGTGTTGCTTAAGAAGAGAGACAAGACCTGAACCGCAGCGCCCCGATCCAAAAGACCGGGGCTTTTTTGTCAACAAACTACCCAAGAGAGGCAAAAATGGCCACCAAGACAAGCACCAAAGCCAAACCCAAGCCGAATATGCAGTTGGTTAAGGCGGTGTCCTCTTCTGCAGCGAAAAAAGTGCAAAGCGCCCCTGTTTTTGAGAAGAAAACGCTAACGGGGGCCGAGATTGTCATTCAGGCCTTGGTCGATAACGGCGTCGATACGATTTTCGGGTATCCGGGAGGCGCAGTTCTTCCGATTTACGATGCGATTTTCCAGCAAAAGAAGGTCAAGCACGTTCTGGTTCGTCACGAACAGGCCGCTCTTCATGCGGCGGAAGGGTATGCGCGCTCGACAGGTAAGGTCGGGTGTGCGTTGGTAACGTCTGGTCCCGGTGCCACCAATGCCGTGACGGGTTTGACCGATGCGCTGCTCGATTCCATTCCAGTGGTTTGTTTTTCAGGGCAGGTTCCGACTTTCCTGATCGGCACAGATGCATTCCAAGAGGCCGATACGACAGGGATTACCCGTCAATGTACCAAGCAAAATTATCTGGTCCGCGATGTGAAGGCTCTGGCCGGAACAATTCACGAGGCGTTCCATGTTGCCAAATCGGGTCGCCCTGGCCCAGTCATTATCGACTTGCCAAAAGACGTTCAATTTGCACCAGGTCCTTATACGCCCCCGGCGCAGGCGGATCTTAGCCGTTATCAACCGCGGACCATGCCTGATCTTTCCAAGATCGAGGACGCGGTGGAGATGATTGCAAATGCCAAACGTCCTGTTTTCTATACGGGCGGCGGGGTAATCAATGCGGGTGCGGGAGCTTCGAAGCTTCTGACCGAATTTGTTCACATGACGGGTGCGCCGATTACCACAACCCTGATGGGGCTTGGGGCTTATCCGATGTCTGACAAACAGTTCCTTGGAATGCTCGGGATGCATGGAACGTATGAAGCGAACCTCGCGATGCATGATTGCGATGTGATGGTGAATATCGGGGCGCGGTTCGATGACCGCGTGACAGGACGTCTTGATGCGTTCTCGCCGGAGTCCAAGAAAATCCATATCGACATTGATGCCAGTTCGATCAACAAAAATGTTCGCGTTGATTTGGGGATTGTTGCGGATAGTGAGGAGGCGTTGCGCGCGATGATTGCCGTCTGGAAAAAACGCAAATACAAAATGGATGCGGGCGTGATGAAGATATGGTGGGCGCAGATCGAGAAATGGCGCGCGATTAAATGTCTGTCTTATCAGAAAACCGACAAGGTGATTAAGCCGCAATATGCCTTGGAGCGGTTGCAATATTTCCTGTCGAAGCAAAAGAAAGAGGTGTTCATCACCACCGAGGTCGGGCAGCACCAGATGTGGGCTGCACAGTTCCTGAAATTCGACCAACCGCATCATTTCATGACGTCGGGTGGTTTGGGGACGATGGGATATGGCTTTCCGGCGGCGGTCGGGGTGCAGATGGCTCACCCCAATGCGATGGTGGTTGATGTGGCGGGGGATGCGTCGATCCTCATGAATATTCAGGAAATGTCCACGGCGGTTCAATATCGGTTACCGGTTAAAATCTTTATCCTCAACAACCAGTGGATGGGGATGGTCAAGCAGTGGCAAGAATTGCTGCACGGGGAACGCTATTCCAACTCTTATACCGAGTCGCTTCCTGATTTTGTGAAGCTGGCCGAAGCTTATGGCGGGGTTGGTTTCCGCGCGCACACGCCAGCGGAACTGGACGATGTGATCCAGAAGATGCTGAAAACGGATTGTGTGACGATTGTCGATGTCTGTGTTGACCAGACGGAAAATTGTTTTCCGATGATCCCGTCTGGCAAGGCGCATAACGAGATGATCCTCTCGGCAGATGCCAAAAAATTTGATAAGACATTGGTGTAGAGAGAGGGGGCGCATTATTATGGTACGCAAATCGCAACAGGATAAAAAAAGTGTTTATGGGGCAGCGCCGGAACAGGACCCGATTTTATCCCATACACTTGCGGTGATTGTCGATAACGAGCCGGGGGTTCTGGCGCGGGTCATCGGGTTGTTCTCGGGTCGTGGATACAACATCGAAAGCCTGACGGTTGCCGAAACGGACGGTTCCAAGAAGCTGTCGCGCATTACGATTGTTTGCTCGGGGACGGTCCATGTCATTGAGCAAATTCATCATCAGTTGGGCCGTTTGGTGGCTGTTCATGATGTTTATAACCTCACGGTCGAGGGGGCTCATATTGATCGCGAGCTGGCGTTGCTTAAGGTGCGCGGCAAAAATGACAAGCGGATTGAAGCTTTGCGCGTTGCCGATATTTTTCGCGCGCGAGTGGTGGACTCGACGCTTGAAAGCTTTGTGTTCGAGATCACCGGATCGTCGGAGAAAGTTAATGCGTTTGTCGATCTGATGACACCATTGGGTCTGGTTGAAATTGCGCGGACTGGTGTTGCCGCTATGTCGCGCGGAAAAGAAGGAGTTCACGATGGCAAATAAATTTTTTGTGGGGTGCGTTTGCGCTTTGGCGTTATCGCTTTCGGCATGCGGTAAAGATAAAGAAAACGAGCAGCGTCTTGCGCGCGGGTGCGAAGCGGCTGTCAAGGTGATGCTGGCTAAAGACAAGTACGATCGTCAGATCGATCAGGTCAAATCGAAGAAATTCGGCATGTCCGATGGATTTAAATTGGTGACGATTGCTGCCGTTACCAAGAACAAAGAATACGGTTATGAGCAGGATGAAAGCTTCGATTGCAAGTTTGAGGAAAGCAGTTCTATGGCCGGATTTGTCTGGAGTGCTTCATTGGTCCAACTCAAAATCGGCGAAGATGTCTACGGCTCGGAAGGCGGAGAGATTTTCGGCGATATGAATGACCAGATGAATCTCATGGATGCCGTTCAAGCGGCCATGAAATGACGGGATTGTCTTTTGGGCTGCAAATCAGTTCTTCCTGTGCTTCCGGTGCTCACGTACCTTTAAGTACGCTACGCTCCGGTTCTCGGAAGCTCTGATTTTCGCCTCAAAATACGGCCCCTTAATGTTTTTAAAAACTGAAAAGGAGTGAGGAATGAAAGTTTATTATGATGCGGATTGTAAGCTGGATGTGATCAAGGACAAGAAGGTTGTGATTGTGGGGTATGGCTCGCAAGGCCATGCCCATGCTGCGAATTTGCGGGATTCAGGCGTTAAGGATGTGCGGATTGCGCTTCGCGCCGAGAGTGCGACCAATGCGAAAGCCAAAGCTGCGGGCTTTGAAACCATGACGCCGGATGAGGCCGCGAAGTGGGGCGACGTTTTGATGATGGCGTGCCCCGATGAATTGCAACGTGAAATTTATTACACCTGGATTCATGACAATATGAAGGCGGGGGCGGCGATTGCGTTTGCGCACGGTCTTAATATCCATTTCAACCTGATTGAGCCGCGCAAGGACGTTGACGTGTTTATGGTGGCGCCGAAAGGTCCTGGTCATACGGTGCGTGGGGAATACCAGAAGGGCGGTGGGGTTCCTTGCCTGTTTGCCGTTCATCAGGATGCGTCTGGTCAGGCGCGTGATCTGGCTTTGGCTTATGCATCAGGTGTTGGTGGCGGCCGTTCGGGGATTATCGAGACGAGCTTCCGCGAAGAGTGCGAAACTGATCTGTTTGGTGAACAGACTGTTTTGTGCGGTGGTGTTTGCGCGTTGATGAAGGCCGGTTTCGAAACACTGACCGAGGCCGGATACGCGCCGGAAATGGCGTATTTCGAGTGCCTTCACGAGATGAAGCTGATCGTCGATCTGATTTACGAAGGCGGGATGGCCAATATGCGCTATTCCATTTCGAATACGGCGGAATACGGTGATTACACCCGCGGGCCGCGCATTGTGACAGATGAAACCAAAACGGAGATGAAGCGTATTCTCGACGATATCCAGTCGGGCCGCTTTACCCGAGACTGGATGCTCGAATGTCAGGCCGGACAGCCGAGCTTCAAGGCGATGCGCCGTCGTTCTGCCGAACACCAGTTGGAAGAGGTCGGCGGACGCTTGCGGGCGATGATGCCGTGGATTGCCAAAAACAAATTGGTCGATAAGTCCAAAAACTAGTGTAAGATTCGAAAAGCCCCATTAGGGGCTTTTCTTTCGGCGGAAGGTAGGGCAATGAAGAATACTATATTCCAAGCCAGTTTGATGATGGCGTTCTCGGTGTTCTTTGTGATGGTCATGAACGGCTGCGCCAAGATGTCCAGCGATTACCATACGCCAATCGAGATTGTTTTTTACCGCGGTTTGTTTTGTCTGGTTTTGTTGTCGGGATGGCTTGTTTATTCCGGACGATATTACCTTTTGAAGACCAATAGACCTATGGTGCATCTGGGGCGATCATTCGTAGGGAATGTCAGTGTTTGTCTGGTGTTCTGGGCTTATTCGCTGATGCCGATGGCCTCGACCACGACCATTCTGTTGACATCGGGGGTCGGGGTGACGTTGTTATCGGCCTTGATCCTGCAAGAGAAAGTCGGGCCATGGCGATGGGGCGCCGTGGCGCTCGGGTTGATTGGATGTCTGATTGCTGCGAACCCATCAGGGGATGAATTCAATGCTTACGGGACGATGGTGGCGGTTTTGGCGATGATTGCGGCGTCGTTTGTAGCCATTTTCTTGCGTGATATGGGGAAAACAGAGCATCCGTTCACTACAGTTTTCTATTTTGTTCTGGCCGGTGTTCTTTCGACCGGTGTTTATATGATATTCTGGGGGACGATGCCCCATGTCGAGGTGGTATGGCCTTTGCTGGGTGCGGGTGCGGCCAGTCTGGCCGGTCTCTTTCTGAAGACCTATGCCTTTAAGTTTGCAGAGGCCTCGGTGCTGTCCCCCATCGGTTATACATCCCTGATTTGGTCGGTGATGTTCGGCTGGATGTTTTGGGATCAGTTGCCAACCCTGCCCGTTATTGTCGGGGCATGTCTGGTGGTGGGTAGCAACATGGTGATTGTCTGGCGTGAAGCTTTTCACGCCAGAGTCAAAAGTCATTTAAAGATTATTGAAGAATAAGGCCGTCGTTGCCGTAGTAGCCGATGATCCGGTTGGTCTGCGGGTCTTTCAGATAGAACATGCGCGGGCTTTTTTCCGTGATCTGGTAGACATAGTTCACGGTTTCCATCACGCGGCTTTTGTCTTGTCCCGACAGGTGATAGAAATTGGTTCCAACATTCAGGTAAGGCATATCGCCGTCGTAATATTGGCTCTTGATAATGTTGGCGGTGTACCAGCGATTGACGAGGTCAACGCCCGTTCCGCCGTTCATTTCTATCCAGTCGGCTGGTTTCCATTCCGACTTGTCCCATTGGGTGTTATGCGGCTCGGTGCCGTTATCGTAATATGGAATAAACTCCTGATCTTGCCAGTGGCTTCCCCACCACCAGAGGCCGAGGAATTTCGGTCCGGCTAGTGCGTCGGACGAAAGGGCGGTAAAAGTCATCAAAAATGTGGCCAACAGGCCGAGAAAACGAAGTTTTGTCATGATCCAGATCCTATCAAATCTTTCTTAACATATCCTATGATATATTAATAAAATGATAAACCCGATTTCTATTGCTTTGACCGGTCTGGTTTCCTCGTCTAAAAAGGCCGAGGTGGCTGCGGGCAATATTGCCAATGTCAGTACGGTCGGGTCAACCGACCCTGAAAACCCGTTTCAGGCCTATTCTGCCAAGGTTACAGCCGATAAAAGCCTGACGGTTGGTGGCACCGGATCAGGGGTCCAGACGGTGGTTTTGAACCGGAATCCGCCTTTTGTGCCCAGTTTTTCGCCAGATTCACCCTTTGCTGACGAAAACGGCATGGTGAATGCGCCCAATGTCAATCTGGACGAAGAACTGGTGAATTTGAAATCGGCCGAGATGTCCTACAAGGCCAATGCCCAAGTGGTCAGAACTGGCAAGGAAATGCAGGACAGTCTGATCAACGCCCTCAATCATAAAGCCTAAATAGTCGATAATAACAAGCCTATTGCTCCAACCACGATCAGAATGCTGGCGGGTAGCGAGACTTCGTCGTCCACTTTGCGAATCAGGTTGAGCAGGAAAAGCCAGATCGGTGTCAGTGCCATCACCAGTCCGGGCAGGGTTGGGTGTGGGGCAAGGCTCAGCGAGAAGACTCCGGCGAGCACCATTCCGGCTGTCCAGAACGCGCACCAGAATGCCCCCCAAAGAAGTTTCCTGTCGAAGAATGAGCATGGGCGACCGCCCGCGGGCTTGGGCATGGCCGCCAGCCAAGCGGCAACCGCGCAGATAGCCAAGGCAATGAATGCATAAGCCAGTGCGGAAGAATAGATGTTATAGGTGTTGCCCATCACCGATTTGGTCAGCGCATCAATCACGCCGAAGGCTAACCCCACGGGCAGGACGATCAGAAAGCTTTCCCAACTCGCGTCATTGTCACGGACTTTTTGCAAGGCCAGAAAGACGATGACCGCCGATATGGTTGCGGTCAGGACTTTGCCGGGGTTTTGGAGAAGATCGGGGCGTTCAAGCGGCGAGATCATCCACCAGGTCAGATAGGCTCCCACCGCCGCCATGGGCAGGATCATGCTCGACACACGGCCCGTCCGTTTGGCAGCCAGATGAAAAAACAGAATCATGCCGATGGCTGTCACAACTCCGTCTAGAACCGCAACAATATAAAAGTCACGGTCGGTTGACCATTCCATATAGGGGATGGCAATTGCAATCAGGGCCGTTCCGAAGGTCGAACGCCAGGCGTTAAGCAGTTGCGGGTCAAGGCGGAAGATGCGATTGCTCTCGGCCAGGGCTGCGGCGCATAGACTGGCGCCCAGCGCCCAGATAAACCACATCATTTTGCTTTGTTTCCCGTTTTGCTTGTTGTTTATCCGTTGACGAGGTAGTGGGTGGCGATGGCTGCAGCATACCCCAGAACCAGAACCGGAACCCATTTCAGGTGGCCCATAAAGGTGTATTGCCCCTTAGCCGTTCCCATCAGGGCGACGCCTGCGGCCGAGCCAATCGAGAGCAGGCTGCCGCCCGTTCCCAAGGCCAGAGTCAGAAGTTCCCATTCAAATTCTGACATTTCGGGATTCATGCTAAGGACGGCAAACATCAACGGGATGTTGTCGATCAGGGCGGATGCCGCGCCGATGATGATGTTGGCGGTGTTGACGCCCAATGCACCATACAAATTATCAGACATCAGCTCAAGATAACCGAGATAGCCCAGTCCGCTGATGCAGAATATCACGCCGAAGAAGAAGAGCAGCGTATCCCATTCCGTGTCGTCCATCAGGCCGAACACGTCGAACCCATCTTCGCGGCGGATGGCTTTGCGTTGCAGGAAATAGCCGTAGCTGAGCAGCAGGCCCAGCCCCAGCATCATGCCTAAAAAGGAGGGAAGATCCAGAACCTGTTCGAACGTGATTGCGCCAGCGATGGTTAAAATCCCCAAAGCAATGATTCTCTTTCCGCCAGCTTTGATTGGAATGTCCATGACCAGTCTTTCCGGGGCAGTTGAGGGAATTGCCAGCGTCATAATAGCAGCGGGAACCACAAAACAGACAATTGACGGGACAACCAGTACGAAAAAGTCAAAGAATTCTATTTTTCCGGCTTGCCAGACCATCAGGGTGGTGATGTCGCCAAACGGAGAGAATGCGCCGCCGGCGTTGGCGGAATTAACGATGTTAACCATGAAGATGGTGATGAGTTTGGCATCGTCCTTGATCAGGGACATCACGATGGCGCCCATCACCAGGGCTGTTGTCATGTTATCCGCAATCGGCGATAACAAGAATGCCATGCAACCCGTCGCCCAGAAAAGCTTTTTGTAGTTCCAGCCTGATTGAACCATTTTGCTGCGGAGGGCATCGAACACCTGACGTTCCTGAAGGGCACTGATATAGGTCATGGCCACCAACAGGAAGAGCATCAGGCTTCCGTATTCGGCGATGGTTTCACTGACGGCGTGATGCAAATCTTCGGTGTCCATGCCGACATCGTGAACAGCGTAAGACACCATGGCCCAAATCAATGCAGCGGCAATCATCACCGGTTTCGATTTGCGGAAGGACGTTTTCTCTTCCACCAAGACAAAGACATAGGAAATGACAAAAATACCGATGGCCGCGTAGGATGCTGGATGATGGAGAAGGGACGAAATTGTGTCTTCGCCGAGTGTATCAGATGCAGCAAATGCCAGTCCCGGAATGAAGCACAAGAGGAGGGAAAGGAAGACTTTCATATACATAATAAATCTATCAAATGAAGGAAGTTGAACCACTTGTCCTTATTATACCCGAAAGATGAAAAAAAAACAGATGCGAGAGGGCATCTGTTTTCGTTCAATCTGTGGGTGTTCTTTTATCTCTTCAGGCCTGACTGAGCGGCAGCGGGGGCGTTTTCTTCGTGACTTGTTGAATGATATCGACGCGGCCGCCGATTTCTTTCAAGCCTGAACTTACGACTGTTGCCGAACGCGCGATTTCGCGGCTGGCAAATGTCTGTTCTTCAATGGCGGTTGAAATACCGGCGGCGGAATCATTGATGTTGCCGATAACCGTTTTTAAATCGCTTACAAATCCGGTCGTTTCATCGACCGATCCTTTGATGGTGCGCATCAGATCTTCGATCTTTGCGGTTGCTTCGGATGTTTCTCCGGCCAGTTTCTTGACTTCTCCGGCCACGACGGCAAACCCGCGTCCGCTTTCGCCCGCTCTGGCGGCTTCAATGGTGGCGTTCAGGGCCAGCAGGTTGGTTTGTTCGGCAATGCCGTTGATCATGCTGACGATTTCTGCGATTTCATCGGTTGAAGTGACAAGAGATTCGGCGGCGGTATTCATCAACTCGGCTTTCTTTTCCGCGTTTTGCGCGCTGTCGGCTGTCTGTGTTACCTGACGGCTGATTTCGTCGATGGAGGCCGAGCTTTCCTCGGTGGCGGCGGCAATCGATTCAATCCCACTGGCGGCGGCGGCGTTGTGTTGTTCTTCACCCAGATGTTCTTCACCGACAATTCCCCTGATAACCCCGATCAGTTCAATGATTGCCGTATTCTTTTCATCGGCGGCGATTGTGGCGTTGTTCATGATTTTGGCCGTCTGCAAAAAGGCGCCGTGCATCCCGATTTCGTTGATCATGCGGTAAGTGTGGTTGCGGCAGACGGCATCCATCGAATATTTCGCTTCGCGGACGAAAGCGTCGGTTTGGTCTGTGAAATGGTTGATGGCCTTGCGGAGGTCCTCGATTTCTCCCGTGGGCTCAAGGGGAATACGTATGCGTTCTTCTAATTCACCGTCCGCTAATTTAGAACACAAATTTTTTATGACCTTGAGGTTTGAAGCGGCAATCCCGATCAGGATGTGTCCTGCAATCAAGGCTCCAGCTGTGATGCCTCCGATTGCCAGCATCGCCAAATTTGGTAGCCCAAAAAACTGCAAGACGATATTGGCAGTCGTCGTGGCCAGTGCGATGAAGAGAAAAACTCTAGCCTTTGAGAGTGAGGATAAATTCATCGTACTCGATTCCTTTTGATTCCAAAATTCCGACCAATGTATCGAAGGCTTTCATCATGCCATCCTTGCGGTTGGGCATGCTGTCCTCGATTTCGAGAAGTTGGGCATAAAGCGGGGAAATGATTTTGGTGATGATGTTCTTGTCGGGGACACGGCGGTTCGAGTGGAAGCCTATGATTTTCTCGTTGTTGTCCAGTGACGGAGTTACATGGGCGAAGACCCAGTAATAATCACCGAACTTGTTTTTGTTGACGACATAGCCGAATATCTCCCGACCAGATTGAACGAAATCCCACACGAGCTTGAAGACGCACCGCGGCATAGCTTCGTGGCGGATGATACTGTGTGGTTGGCCCAGCAATTCCCGCTCCGTATAACCCGCCACCTTACAGAAGGTCGAGTTGGTATAGGTGATGATGCCTTTGGTGTCCGTTTTGCTGACAATAATTTCGTCAGGTGAAAAGGTCACTTCTTTGCCCGGTAGTATGAGTTCTGGCATAGATGATCCTGTTATTTCTGTTTGATTATACGCAGCTACAAAGAATCGTGACTCGGCAGTGACC
The DNA here is from genome assembly GCA_029558635.1 of Pseudomonadota bacterium. Classification (GTDB taxonomy): domain Bacteria; phylum Pseudomonadota; class Alphaproteobacteria; order Micavibrionales; family Micavibrionaceae; genus UBA1573. The sequence continues at coordinate 85,916 of JAKQEE010000258.1, forward strand.
GAGAGATGAGAATGCACTCTATATTCTAAGTATTCTAATTTTTTTTCTGGCTTTTGTTAAGCGAATTCAGCCTTCGGATAATGAGACATAATATCTTTGTCCGCTCTATTTTCTAGTCAGTTGCAGGAAGACATCTTCCAGATCGCGTTCGTTGGTCGATAAATCGGCAATTCCAAATCCTGCTTCCTGAATAGATTTGATAATTTCTCCGGCGTTGGTGTCTTGCGGAGAATAGCGGAAAGACAGGGTTCTCTTCCCATCTTTGCGCGGATTGTATTTCTGTAATGCCCCCGGTATTTCCCATAGGTCGCGATCAAGGCGGAGGATCAGTTCTTTAGCATCAACGCGAGAGAGGAGAGTTTCCTTATCCTCGTCCGCGACAATTTTTCCATGATTGATAATAGCGATTTTATCGCAAAGCTCTTCGGCTTCCGGCAAATAATGGGTGGTTAGCAAAATGGTCAGGCCCTGCTTGTTGAGGATTCTTACGTTGTCCCAGAGTTGCTGGCGGAGTTCCACATCCACTCCGGCGGTCGGTTCATCCAAAACCAGAATGGGTGGGGTGTGGACCATGGCTTTGGCAATCATCAGACGGCGGCGCATTCCTCCCGACAGGGAGCGGGCGTAAGCATCGGCCTTGTCCAAAAGACCCACCAGCTTCAAGAGTTCCTCGGTGCGGCGCTCATGCTTCGGGACGCCGTACATGCCTGCCTGAAGGTCAAGGAGCTTGCGTGGGGAGAAGAACGGATCAAAATTGAGTTCCTGCGGGACGATGCCGATATTGGCGCGTGATTGGCGCGGGTTTTGGTCGATGTCGGCGTCCCAGATTTTCACTGTGCCGGAAGTTTTAAGAACCAGACCTGCGAGAATGTTGATGAGGGTCGATTTGCCTGCGCCGTTCGGTCCCAGAAGGCCGTAGATCGAACCTTGGGGGATGGTCAGGGAAATATTGTCGAGCGCACATTTTTCAGGACTTTTTCCCAGTGCGGCATAGGTTTTTGACAGGCCCGAAATTTCAATCGCGTTCATGACTTGTAACTATAGGTTCCCTCGCTATGAAGCCAAGAGGTTACGCCGTCTCCCGTCAGCCAAGTTTTTGCGGCTGTATCGTTTTTGAGATAGGCATCCCAGAAGGCGAGCGAGAGAATCTTGATGATGGTTTCGTGAATGTCTCGTTTAGGATTGTCTTTCAATTGTCCGCGCGATCCGCTGAAGACCATGTGGTCGCCCCCATCCAGAACCAGAAGATGCTGGTCGGGGCCGCCGGAATGGGTGAAAACCTCAAGACGGTCTTGATATCCGTAATGGACTGTCGGGTTGTCGTCGTCGGTTCCGGTCATCATCATCAACGGGATTTTAATGTTGCCGTAGAAATCTTCCGGTGGATGATTTTTTTTCTGGCGGTGAGGGACGGGGCTATAGACGATGCCTGCGGTGATGCGCGGATCGTGGAGGCAATATTGACGTTTGCCGTGCCCCCGTTTTTGTCCGGCTATCACTTGGGTGGTCATTGCGCCAAAGGAATGGCCCGACATCCCGATGCGCGATAAATCCATGAATGGGGCGATGTCAAGGTTTGACAGTTGATTGAGAGCAAAAGGAACATCTTTAAATCGGTTGAGGCTCGCATGGCGCGGGATATGGGTGGCGCGGATTACGTCCCACGGGTGGCCCGGCTTTCCTTCCCACAGAGTCGAGTCGGTGCCGTGATGCTGGATGTGGATAACAACATAGCCGTGGCTTGCGATAAAGCGTGATATAAATCCTGCGCCGTCCCTGCTGCCTCCTAGTCCGTGAGACCAGATGATAACTGGGTAGGGGCCTTGCGTTTCGTCCATCGGGCGATAGGTTTTGTAGAGGATTTTGCGCCCTGCGCGGCGGTCATCAACCCATTCCCCGCGCGCAATGGCAATCTGCAGCGGCTCACGGTCGGGGGAAATTTCAGGGGTAAAAAGGGGGGGGTGGGCGGGAAAGTCAGTCATAGGGTGGTTGTATCATGTCGTGCTCTTTATGTCTTCCATGATTTTATTTATATAAATCAGTGAGTTATGTGTATTTCCCGTGTAAAAGTAATGATATGATTCTGGAAACTTAAATTTTTCGAAATTAATAGTTGACATATCCTGAAGTTTGACCTATAAATTCTCCAACTCCAGTACAAAACGACAAGCGACGGTGCTTAAGTGCTCTTTGAAGAGCCTAGACGCGCAGGGTGTATTCGAAGAGTGCATAGTACCTTTTAAATTTTTTCGCCGGTCTGAATATCCGGTTTGAATAAAAGAATTTTTACGAGCTTTCTCCCCCCCAGAAGAAAGGCAGGTCCTAGAGCAACCCTCTGGACCTGTTTTCTTTTTTGTCTTCATAATTTGTTTTTCTACTGCGTTACTCGTCGCTTGCGTACCATCCGTACGCGGTGCTCCTCGTGCCTTGTATAAACCTAAATTATTTTGACAGAGTCTTTGAATGTTTATGCCGTGATGAAGCGGCTGATAAGGACCAGATCGGCGTCGATATCATTGGCGGGAATGCGGACGATGTGACCATTGCCTTGGGCCACTTCAATCGCGTTGCCTTTTTTGTCTTTCATTTCGGTCACCGTGGTTTCGCGGTTTTTTCCATCGGGCAGAATGATTTCGATTTTATCGCCGACCGCAAATTTATTCTTCACGTCGATTTCGAGCCAATCTGAATCTCGGCCGATCATTTCGCCGACAAATTGTTGTTTGTGCGATACAGACGCGCCGTTGATATAGTTTTGATGATCTTGCGAGTGGTGGCGTTGATAGAAGCCGTCTGTGTAGCCGCGGTGGGCGAGGTTCTCAAGAATTCCGATCAATTTCGGGTCGAGTGGTTCTCCGGCAACGGCTTGGTCAATGGCTTTACGGTAGCATTGCGAGGTGCGCGCGGCGTAGTAATGCGATTTGGTGCGGCCTTCGATTTTCAGGCAATCGACGCCAATCTCGACCAGTTTGTGCACGTGTTCGATGGCACGCAGGTCTTTCGAATTCATTATGTAGGTCCCCTGTTCGTCTTCATAGACGGGCATGAATTCACCTGGGCGTTGTTGTTCTTCGAGGAAATAGGTTTTGTCAGCCAGCGGGTGGCGTTCCTGATCGCCGCAATCGGAAAAGGCTTCGGGGCGTTGCAGCGCATCTTGCGGCAGGACCAGCCCTTCTTCGGTTTCGCTGGCGTCTAGAGTATTGTATTTCCAGCGGCAGGCGTTGGTGCATGTCCCTTGGTTGGCGTCGCGGTGGTTGAAATAGCCCGAGAGCAAACAGCGACCCGAATAAGCGATGCACAATGCGCCGTGGATAAAGACTTCGAGTTCCATGTCGGGGCATTCCTGACGGATCTCGGCGATTTCTTTTAATGATAGCTCGCGCGAGAGGATGATGCGGGTCAGTCCCAGTTTTTGCCAGAATTTCACAGATGCGTAATTCACAGTGTTCATCTGGACGGACAGGTGAATGTCCATCTCCGGCCATTTGTCGCGGACCATCGAAATGAGGCCCGGATCGGCCATGATGAGGCCATCCGGTTTCATCTCGATCACGGGTTCGATTTCATTTAGAAAGGTGCGGACTTTGCCGTTATGGGGAAAGAGGTTCGCGGCCACGAAGAATTTTTTCCCTTGGGCGTGGGCAAGGTTGATCCCTTCGGCGAGGTTGTCGTCTTTTTTAAAGGAATTGTTGCGGACCCGAAGGCTGTATTTCGGCTGTCCAGCATAGACCGCATCGGCGCCATACGCGAACGCGTATTGCATCATTTTCATCGACCCTGCGGGGGCCAGAAGCTCGGGTTTTTTTAATATCGTCATGCCCGCATATAAAACGGTTTTTGCATGGGAAGTCCAGAAAATTTGGATAAAGGCTTATTTCTTACGGAATTTATCGAGGGAGATAACCTCGCCGGAGCCCTCAGTTTTTTTCGACTTCTTGCCGCCTTTCGGGGGTTCGTCGTCGCCGTCTTCGTCAAGGGCGAGAGCGGCCAAGGCTTCTTCTTCGTGGTCGGAAAACTCACCCAAAGGCTGGAATTGCAGGGCGAAGTTGACGGACGGATCGGCAAAAATCGTGACGGCCGAAATCGGGACAATCAGGCGTTCGGGGATGTTATTGAATGACAGGGTTACGCCGATATTGGTTTCGTCGACTGTCAGGTTTTCAAACTGGTATTGCAGGACAATCGTCATTTCGCCCGGGTAGCGTTCGCGCAGGTAATCGGGGATCTGGACGCCGGGGAAATCGGTCATAAAGGTGATGTAGAAATGGTGGTCTCCCGGAAGACCTTTTTCCTGAACTTCGGAAATCGCCTGACGCACAACACCGCGCAGGGCTGATTCAACCATTTTGTCGTAGCGGAGTGTGGTATCGTCGTTTTTCATGGTCTTTTATGGGGGCACTTCGGACTGGTTGCTCAAGAATCACTTCCCAATAGTCTTAGACGGTTGGGGCTGTTTTGGCAACAGGGATGCGATTTCGGAGGGGAAAAGGATATAAAAAATGGGGCAGTTCTGTTGCTAGGCCGCCCCGCGCCCCACCCTCAGCCTAGGCTTTGGGGATTATGTAGCTGATCGGAGCAATTAAGCCGCGATTTTTTCACCAGCTTCAACGAAAACGTTGTCGTTAGCTGCTACGATAGGTGCGTTATCATTTGCATCTATAAAAATTGGACGGATACGACCGTGCCTCAAACGGATACAGACTTTATCTTTACTACGCGTGTCGATCCTGTTTCGGCCCCATCACAAGAAGATGATTTCTCTCTTCTTATGGTGGAGCCGCCGGGCACTGCCCCCGGGTCCACGACGCCTATTCCACAAAGCGTTTAGCATCATAGTCGGGTTACCCCGACCCTTTTAGTATAGGGTCTTGGGATGCGAAAATCAATGATTTCAGGTATTTTTGGGAGAGGGAGACTCCAAGCCGGTGCCGGTAATGGCGGCGTAGGGGCTGTCCTGAGTTCCTGTCATGCGACGAAGTTTTTCGTAGGGAACGCTGGGGTTGCCCCAGATATCTACCTTGACGTTGCTGATGGAGGCTCCGCCATCTTTGAGGTAGAGAAAATCTTCGTTGTCGAACGCAATATCTACATCGAGCTTGCTGATGTCGAATTTATGGACGCATTTGATGTTGTCCGGCAGTTTACGTTTGGTTTTGATGCATGCCATTTCCAAGGAATCCTCTAATGGGTCCACTCTCCCGTGTGTTGCGATATAAACAGTGTGACCGTTTTCTGCAGCGTCCAATAGAAAGTGGATAAGGGGCATATTGAGGCTTCCATTGCCCAGTGCAATCGTTCCGCCATAATCGGATACGATTGTGTATGTTATTCCGGGTTTTGAGGGCTGAGGACCCGCTGATTTGTCAAAAGCTTGCATTTAAACACCTCTACACGAATTTATTTTGATTATGAAAATATATTGTTTCGCTTCGAAAGGCAAGAATTTTCAGGTGTGGACAAGCGGGTTCTTTTTGTAGCGGATTAGCCTCCGGCATGGTTAGGATTAATGGAAATCAGGAGTTTTTGGATATGAAGCAATATCACGATTTTTTGCGCCATGTGCTGGAAAACGGGGTCAAAAAGGAAGATCGCACGGGAACGGGGACGACATCTGTCTTCGGTTATCAGATGCGGTTCAATCTTGAGAACGGGTTTCCGCTTCTCACCACCAAAAAGGTCCATACGAAATCCATTATTCATGAATTGCTGTGGTTTTTGAAAGGCGAGACGAACATCAAGTACCTCAAGGATAATGGTGTTTCTATCTGGGATGAATGGGCCGATGAAAACGGCGATCTGGGGCCTGTGTACGGGTCGCAGTGGAGGTCGTGGCCTGCGCCTGACGGGCGGAAAATCGACCAGATTTCCAACCTGATCCACGACATCAAAACCAATCCGGATTCGCGGCGTCTGATTGTGTCCGCGTGGAACCCCGCCGAGATCGGCAAAATGGCCTTGCCGCCGTGTCATTGTTTCTTCCAGTTTTATGTGGCTGACGGGCGGTTGTCGTGCCAGCTTTATCAGCGGTCGGCGGATATTTTCCTCGGTGTGCCGTTCAATATTGCCTCTTATTCCCTCTTATTGTTAATGATGGCGCAGGTGTGCGGGCTTAAAGCGGGCGATTTTGTGCACACGTTCGGGGATGCTCACATCTATTCCAACCATATGGAGCAGGTGGAGCTACAGTTGTCGCGTGAGGCGCGGAGATTGCCCGAAATGCACCTCAACCCGCATGTCACCAATCTCTTCGATTTCAAATATGAGGATTTCGAGCTGGTGGGGTATGATCCGCATCCGGCCATCAAGGCGCCGGTCGCGGTTTAAATTCTTTGATATTTGGTCTGCAAAACGTACTTTTCTCCGCTTCCGGTGCTCACGTACCTTGAAGTACGCTGCGCTCCGGCTCTCGAAAAATATGTTTTCGACTCAAATCTCTTCGAATTTTTTAGGCTATCGGCGCTGCACTCTAAAAATCTTGACTATACATAAAAAAACCAGCTATAGGTTTTTTCTATAATCAAATGCGGAGGTTTTATGTTGGAACAGGATCGGGATTTGGGGATGTGCGTGAGTGCTCGGGACCATTTTATTGGTGTTGCAAATGGCGATATTTCGATGGCTATTCGGGAATTGGATGATGCTCTTGATGAGGGGTTCATTCTTATGCATAATCGTGCTTTTTATAAGTTACATAGAGCAAAGAATAAATGGCTCGGAGAAGATGTTTACGCTCAACGGGTAGAGGCAGAGTGGGATGCTTTAGCGCCTGAGGAGAAAAAAGCTATTGAGTCTGGCGCAAAAGGGTACGGAAAATATGGTATGTTTGATAGTGTTTCTCGAATAGAAGTTCCGTTGGCTTTGACTGTTGCAGTGAGACTTCTTTCAAAAGAATTCAATCTCGATGATTATACAAGAGAGAAATTGAGTGATCCTGAAATGGTGAAGCGCATTACACAGAGATTTCCTCTGATTCAGGAAAATGATATCGCAGAGGCTCTTGAGCCTACTTGATAATCTTGCCAAATAAATTTTTTGCTATTTCTTTTCCGTTTCTGTTACGATTCTCTCGTGAGTTGGATTTCGGTCTGATTCGCTTTCAAGTTTGATCCCACCTTTTACCCGCTCGGGGTTTTTATTGGTTCAGGACAGGTTCTTGTTTTTAGACAGATTACGGCGCGGCGGTGTCCCCAGCGGTTGTGAAGGTCTCACCATACTTTCAGGTTTTCCGGTTTCCCGTTCCGCACTCGCGCAACGGGTTTTTTGTGCCCTTTTTCCCCTAACCCCTAGTGAAAGGACTTGAAGTATGTCGAAGACGATCTCCAAAAACGGAAAATCCCGTAAAAATCAGGTTTCCCGCGCCCAAGTTCATAATCACGGGAATGTTGTCCATACGGTGTTTGACGATCTGGACTGGCATCCGCTCGATACTGAAATCGATAGCAATCGCGACAAATCCTATATGCGCAAAATCAAACCGCGGTCCGACGGCCAGCGCGCGCTGATGGAAGCTATTGCAGAGAAAAATTTGACGTTGGCCATGGGGCCTGCCGGTACGGGGAAAACGTACCTTGCGATCTCTGCTGCCGTCGAAGCTCTGGAAGAAGGGCGGATCGAGCGGATCATTCTCTCCCGTCCCGCGATGGAAGCCGGAGAGTCGCTGGGGTATCTGCCGGGCGATATGCATGAAAAAATGGCTCCGTTCCTCCGTCCCTTGTACGATGCCTTGGGCGACCGGTTGGGGGGTAAACGCGTACGGCAGCTGCTTGATGACGGTACGATTGAAATTGCTCCCGTTGGCTTTATGCGCGGACGTACGCTTAACAACGCGTTTATCGTGATCGACGAGGCGCAAAACTGTACGTACGCCCAGTTGAAGATGCTGTTGTCGCGTCTCGGTTGGCATTCGACGATGGTGGTCACGGGCGACCCCGACCAGTCGGACTTGCTCGACGGGATGTCGGGTCTGGCTGAAATCTCCAAGCGTCTCGAAAAACTTCCCAATGTTTCGGTCATTCGTTTGAAATCCGAAGACATTGTTCGTCATCCGCTGGTTGCGGAGATGCTCGAGGTGCTGTAATCTCGCCCGCATGAAATTGCAGGACAGATTAAAGCGGACTTTGTTACTCGCAGTCATCGGCTTTGCCATTGGTGGAGCCGTTGGCGGTTGGTCGTTGCTCCAGAGCACAAACACAGAGAATCAGGATGATGGCGGTGGCCACGAGATTGTCTCCGCCAAAATCGGCGGTACGTTCTCTCTGGTCGATCAGGACGGCGTTGCCCGTACTGAAAAGGATTATGCGGGCAAGTACAAGCTGATCTATTTCGGGTTTACCTATTGCCCAGCGATCTGCCCGACCGAGCTTTCAAAAATGGCCGAGGCTTATCTGTCTTTGCCCTCCGATATACAACAAAATATCCAGCCGATTTTTATTTCGGTCGATCCTGACCGTGATACGCCTGCCGTGATGAAAGGCTATGTCGGATTGTTTATGCCGCAACTGGTGGGATTGACCGGAACGCCTGCGCAGGTCGAGGCCGTTAAAAAGGATTTCAAGGTCTATGCGGTCAAGGTTCCGGAAGGTTCGGGATCTGATGAGTATACGGTCGACCATTCGTCGATGATGTACTACCTCACCCCTGACGGGCAGACGGTGGCGATGTTTAAGACGGGTGACAGTGTCGAAAAAATTGCCGAGCGGATCAAGGGTTCGCTCCAGCTGGAATAATTTATTGACATAATCTTGCATATTTTCTATGGTGGTCGCGCTTTTCAAATAAAAAAGATGCGTGGACTTGTGTAGTGTCTGAAACAATTGAACAAATTGCATTGATCGGTTGCGGTCAGGTGGGCACCTCTATCCTTCTGGCGATGGCCCAGCAGGGAAAAACTGTTCCTGTCACTGTCTATGATACAAATCCGGAAACCGAAGCTTTGTTGCGGCGGAAATTTGTAGAAGAGGGTGTGGAGTCTTCCTTCATCACTTTTCTGTCCTCTATTCAGGAAGCGGTGGACGAGGCCGATCTGACCGTTTTGGCGACACCGATCAGCAAGTTTAAAGACGTGGCGACAGAGGTCGGGCGACATGCCAAAGAAGGCTCAATCATCACCGACACGGGTAGCGCCAAGCAGGTGGCTATCGAGAATATCAAGGCAGGTTTGCGCGAGTGCGCGGCCATTTATGTTCCGGCGCATAACGGAAACGGGTCTCAGGGCGCAGGTCCTTTGTCGGGAAGTGCCGGCAATATTCTGGGTCACAATTCACCGATGTTTCTAATTCATGAAGAGGGTGAAAATTTTGATCTCCCTGAAGGGGCTGCGGAGAAAAGATTGTATGATTTCTGGAATGATCTTGGGGTTAGAACGCAGTTTATCACTGCGGAAAAGCACGACCAGTTTTTTGGTCAATGTTCGCATTTCCAGCATGTGATTGTTTTTGCGCTGATGAATTTGGCTGAGAAAAACCCCGAAGTCCTTCATTATTTCAGACATGCGGGAACCGCGCTGCGCAATATGTCGCGTGTGGCTCTACAAGCGTTTGAGAAGGGAAAACGTTCTTCACTCGTTGAAATGTGGGAACCCATACTTGTGCAAAATATGGGGCCGGTTACGAAAGCCTATACGCGGTTTTTGCACCATTTTTCCGATTTTTTCCACGATGTCGATCAGGATCATGAGGGGCTGTGCGAGAAGCTCAAGAAAGCCAGAGCTTTTCGTGACCGTTTCGATGATCCCGAACGCCGCGAAATTATTGCCGGTGAAATCGCTGATTTGAAAGAGGTTCCGGATTTTTATGCGCGACAAGCTGGTGATCTGACGAGGGCGTATAATCATGTGGCGCTTTCGGCCATGGGAACGAATTTGTTGTTGCCTGTGGCTATTGCCTATGCCCAAACCATGAGCGCCATGGAAATTGGCGCCGATTTTATTCCGTATTTTGCCAATCCGAGTTTCCGTGACGGGACACATCCTGTCACTTATGATCCCGATTACATTCTCGAATTGCTGCTTTCTTCCAAAAGAGAATTCCTGAATGTCGCCGCGGATTTTTCGGACGGTTTGAAATCGTTGATACAGTGTATCAAGGATGAGAAACTTGCATGTATTGACGACCGGATCGTGAGTGCGCAGATGGTGCGTAATGACATGCCTCCACCACGCAAGAACGGCAATGTCCGGTTTGAGTTTGAACGGAAACCGTTCGCGGCCTAGTTTGCGGCGATATTGTCGATTAGTCTGGTTTTTCCCAGTTTGACGGCGGCCAAGATGCGACGGGCTTTAGTTTCCGCAGTGGGTGGCATCAGAGTTTTTGCGTCGCGGATGGTGCAGTAATCAATACTATCAAACCCCAAGTCCAATAATTTTTGTGCAGCATTTTTTTCGATGTGGGCTATATCCGTTCCTGCCTTTAACTCATCGGCCATGGCGAACAGAACCACGTTCAGTTGATCCGCGATTTTCTTTTCTTGCCCTGACAGGTAGGCGTTGCGGGAGGAGAGGGCGAGGCCGCTCTCTTCACGTACAATCGGGACGCCGACGATTTTTGTCGGGATGGCGAGGTCGGTGGCCATTTGCGTGATGACCTGCAATTGCTGGTAATCCTTTTCACCGAAAAAGGCTTTGTCGGCTCCAACCAAGAGGAGAAGGCGGGCAACAACGGTCGCGACGCCTGCGAAATGGGTCGGGCGGAATTCGCCTTCCAGTGGTTTTGAAACTTCGCCCACTGTTACTGTGGTCTGGTATCCAATCGGGTACATGGTTTCAACATCGGGGGCGAAAACTGCATCGACGCCTATCGTTCTCAAGAGGGCGGTATCTTTATCCATCATGCGCGGGTAGCGATCAAAATCCTCATGCGGGGCGAATTGTTTGGGGTTCACGAAGATACTCACGATGCAGGCGTCACAGTTTTTAAGGGCTGTGCGGGCCAAGGTCAGGTGGCCTTCATGCAAAGCACCCATGGTCGGAACAAAGCCGACTGAATTGCCTGATTTTTTGATGTTTCTTACGAAATCTTGCAATTCTTCGATAGTCTTGAGGATTTTTGTCATCACTTTGCTCCGGTTTCGGGGGACCTTACCCAAATCCGGAAGGACTCGCAACCTCTGCCCCATTATGCTAAAGGAATGGCCATGAGCACAGAAACCAAAACTATCCGCAAGCTGACCGTTCCTGAATTCAGGGCCCGCAAAGGGGGAGAACCTCTGGTGGTCCTGACCGCTTATTCCGCGCCGGTGGCCGCGCATCTTGCGCCGCATGTCGATGCGTTGTTGGTCGGGGATTCGCTGGGGATGGTGCTTTACGGGATGGATTCGACATTGCCTGTTACTCTGGACATAATGATTGCCCATACGCGGGCTGTGCGGCGCGGTGCGCCGGGTACGCTGGTGATTACCGATTTGCCGTTCGGGTCTTATCAGGTTTCATCGCAACAAGCGTTCGAAACGTCTGCACGGGTTCTGGCCGAGGGTGGAGCCGATGCGGTCAAGCTTGAGGGCGGTGTGGAAATGGCCGAAACCATAGCTTTCCTTTCCGAGCGCGGGGTTCCGGTGATGGGGCATGTGGGGTTGATGCCGCAACGGATCGCCCAGATGGGGAGTTTTCGTGCTCAAGGGCGTGATGCCGAGGCCGCCGCGCGGATTATGGTCGATGCGCAGGAAGTGGCCAGGGCGGGAGCGTTCTCGGTCGTTGTTGAGGGGGTTCTGGAGCCGGTTGCTGTGGCGGTCACGCGCGCAATTGATATTCCCACCATCGGGATTGGGGCGTCGCCCGCTTGTGACGGGCAGGTTCTGGTCAGTGACGATCTGTTCGGGCTGTTTGACAGGTTTACGCCCAAATTTGTGCGGCGTTATGCCGAAATTGGCGCGGAGATTGGCCTTGCAGCGGAGAAATTTGCTGCGGATGTCAGGGCACGGAGTTTTCCGTCCGAGCGGGAATGTTTTGCTGCGCCGAAGGCTGTTACCCCTCCAGCAAAGAACCGAGCTTCATAGCCAGTCCCATACTTCCACGGATTTTCAGCTTTCTCATCAAAAATGCCATGTTCGGGTCGGTTGATCCATCGAGAATGGCGTCCAGCGTTTCGGTGGAACACTCCAGCGTGACCTCGGCATCTTTATCTTCGAACGTCATTTCTGGCGGAGATTCGCTTCCGTCTATATGGATAAACCCGTCTTCCCCTAAATCAAACAGTACAGTATGCCGAAATCCGGCGGCATATTGCATTTTCTGACGCAGTTTTTCGGTAATGGTTTCAAGGCTCATGGGTTTTCCTCCTGCCCTTTTATTGTTGCATGAAAATCTTAACGAAAAGGGTTGTTTTTTAACTTTTGCTGTGCGGAAATAGTGCGGAAGTGCGAGGGGATTTATGATGCGACTATTGACGATTCTTGTATTGTTTTGTGCGGTTTGCTTTGCTGGGTGCTCCAAGGGTGAGGACGGGCCGATCAAAGCCTATGAAGCTGCCACACTTGAGGCCGGAAAAGGGCTTGGCGATATTGTACTTGGCATGAAACTTAAAGCGTTTGTCGATAAGTTTGGGACCGGAAAAGTCGCATATTTGGCGGGGGACGGTGAGGCCATCGAGCTTAATTTTGCGGGCGAAGAAGTTTCCTTCCTGTTTCCGATTGTCGGGGAGTGCTGGAAGAAGATGCCGCAAGCCGCATGGCGTGTCCATGCAAAACACGACCTTATGAAATGGATGGAGATTACGCCCGACTGCGAGAGTATCGGGTTGAGCAGCATTTCGGTGAAAGAGGGTGGCTTTTACAAAGGGCAGACCGACAAAGGGGTGAAGATGGGCGATACGGCTATGACATCTTACCAACACGGGCGGATGTACGATCCGCGGCCGCAGCAACAGATGCTCGCAGGCATGTCGCCGCAAAATCCTGATATGTGGCTCGAATATATGGACGGGATTATGTTTTATTATACGGCCAGTAGCCCAAACGACCTTGAATCGACCCAAATCCGCCGGATGACGATTTTCAAGGTGGATTGAGTTGTTTAACCATGTGATGGGTCGGAACGTGGGTGTCGGGGTCGATGGTTGTCTGTTGCCCGGCTATCGTGAAGCTTTGCTTGAGCCATCCGCGCTTTTCGTAGAATGAAACCAGTGCGGGGTTATTTTCGGCGACACTTAAATGGATCGAGATTTCGTTTTGTATTTTGACGAAGTCTTCGCACGCTGCAAGAAGTTTTGTCGCCAGATTTTTGCCTCGGTGGGCGGCGTAGGTAAACAGATCGTCAACAATCCACCCTCCCTTTTTCAGGTCGGGGGTGACGAACGCCAAGGCCGCCAAAACACCTTCTTTTTCAACGACAAAAGTCTTTCCTTGTAATGGGTCATTCGGGAGCATCATGTCCAGTCGTTCCCTCACCAGATTTTCTCTGAACTCCAGATCGTCATTCCGGACGACTGGCTCCGTTTCAAAGTAATTGGTGTACAGCATGGACGCCAGTTGCTCTCTGTCGTTGGTGTCTGCCTCCCTTAATCTGTAGCTTGTGTCCATAGGAATGCTCATACCCGAGATTATATGACAAAAATTCACATAATACAAAAAGAGTGACAGGGATGCCCCAATCGGCTTGAACTAGGCCGCGAACTCGTCTTCGGTCGGGGACATCAGGGTTGAGGCGCCAGCTGTCACCATGCGGAAGCGGCCTTCGAGTTCTGGTAACATGCGTTCCATATAGAAGCGTGCGGTTTTCAGCTTGCTCTCATAGAATTCTTGTGCGCGGTCTGATTCCTTGTCGTCGAGTTTTTGCTGCGCGATCTTGGCCATTTGCGCCCACATGAAGCCAACGGCAACCAATGCGAACATGCGCAGATAATCGGTCGAGGCCGCGCCCGCTTCATTGGGGTCTTTGAGGCCTTTTAGCGCGATCTGGACGCTGGCTTGTTGCAGTTTGGCGAATGATTTTGCGAGCGGGAAGACGAATTCCTGCATTTTTTCATTGTCCTGATGGGCTTCGATAAATTCCAGTACGGGGTGGAAGAAGCTGCGCAGCAATCTTCCGTAATTTTGGCCCATTTTGCGGCCCACAAGATCCAAGGCCTGAATGCCGTTTGTGCCTTCGTAAATCATCGCAATCCTTGCGTCGCGGGCATATTGTTCGACGCCGTATTCGCGAATATAGCCGTGGCCGCCATGGATCTGGACGGCGAGGTTCGCGACATCGAATCCCATATCGGTCTGGTAGGCTTTGACAATCGGGGTGAGTAGCGCCACGAGATCGTCGGCATTCTGGCGTTTTTGTGGGTCGGGGTGGTGTTCGGCAATATCCAGGTTCATCCCTACCCAGTAAGACAGGGCGCGCGCGCCTTCGCAGAACGCTTTGGAGGTCAGGAGCATGCGGCGTACATCGGGGTGCACAATGATCGGGTCGGCGGGTTTGTCGGGGGCTTTGGTCCCGTCGAGGGCGCGCATTTGCAGGCGGTCTTTGGCATAGGCAAGGCCGTTTTGCCATGCGACCTCGGCAATGCCCAGTCCTTGCATCCCCACACCCAGACGGGCGGCGTTCATCATGGTGAACATGGCCTTGAGGCCTTTATGTGGTTCGCCGACCAGCCAACCAAGCGAGTTTTCAAAGTTCATCACGCAGGTGGAGGAGGCCTTGATCCCCATTTTATGTTCGATGGAGCCACAGGTAGCGGCGTTGGTTGCACCCGTGTCGGGCAGGAATTTGGGAACGATAAAGAGGGAGATGCCTTTGGCCCCTTCCGGTGCGTCGGGCAATTTGGCCAGAACGAGGTGGATTATGTTTTCTGTCAAATCATGTTCGCCGGCCGAGATAAAAATCTTGGTTCCGGTGATTTTGTACGCGCCGTTCGTGTCTGGAATGGCTTTTGTACGTATAAGGCCAAGGTCAGTTCCGCAATGGGGTTCGGTCAGACACATGGTTCCCGACCATTCGCCTGTAATGAGTTTCGGGAGGTAGGTTTGTTTCAATTCGTCCGAGCCGTGGAGAAGCAACGCCCTGTACGCGCCCTCAGAAAGCCCCGGGTACATGCCAAACGACATATTGGCCGAGCAAATCATCTCGGACATCGCGGTCGCGATGACGTGGGGCATTCCCATTCCGCCATAATTCGGGTCGGCGGAGAGAGCTGTCCAGCCGCCTTCGGTAAACATCTTATAGGCTTCTTTGAAGCCCTTCGGGGTGCGTACGGCTCCGTTCTCAAACGTACAGCCTTCCTCGTCGCCGGATTGGTTCAAGGGAAACAGGACTTCCTCACAGATTTTGGCGCCTTCTTCCAATATGGAATTGGTCATATCGGCGGTGGCCTCACTGTAGCCCGGCAGTTCCGTCAGTTGGTCCACGTTTAGCAGGTCGTGGAGGACGAATTTCATATTTTCAAGAGGGGCTTTGTAAACAGGCATATTAGTCTTTCCTAATTTGTACGGGGTTTAATGTTTGGTGGGGGGCTCGTTGCGCAGGTAGCGGAGATGTTCTGCAATTTTGTCGGTGTCCATCTTTTCGATGATTTTCCGCGCTTGGGCCGCGGGGGACGTGGTGTCGTTCATCTTTTTATGGATCATGTCAGCCAGACGGTCGAGCGTTTCCTCGCCGATCGCTTCCCTTGCGGCACGGGCGTTTTTCTGGGCTTCGGCAATGATTTCGGCGCGGTCAAGCTTGTGCGCGGCCTTGCCTTCGGCCTTTTTGGGAGTCTTGGATTTGAACCAGTCGAACATGGGGTTTATTGTATCATAAAATGAGGCTTTTTGTCTTGCGGAAAGCGGGGTACAACATTCTCATGAATTACCGCCATATTTTCCATGCGGGCAATTTTGCCGACGTTTTCAAACATCTGGTGTTCCGGATGTGCTTTGCCCATGTGCAGCAAAAGGACAAGGGGGCATTTGTTCTGGATGCGTTTGCGGGCTTGGGGCTATACGATCTTGCGAGCGATCAGGCGCAGCGGACGGGAGAGTATCAGCAGGGTATTGCGCGGTTGTTTGGAAGGGATCTTCAAAACAAGGATTTGCAGGAGTTTCGTGAGTTTTGTGCCGCGGATTTTATGCAGCAAAAATATGCCGGATCGCCGGTGATTGCCGCGCGGATGCTGCGGCCGCAGGACCGTTTGACGGCCAATGAATTGCACCCTGATGATGTTCAAACTTTGCAGCAAAATTTGAGGTCGTTCGATCAGGTTGCGGTGACGCATCTCGATGCGTATGAGTCGGTGCGTGGGGCTATTCCCCCAGTCGAGCGGCGTGGGATCATTTTGATTGATCCGCCGTTCGAGAAAAAGGACGAGTTCCAGTTATTGGTCAAGCAAATGAAGGAATGGAAAAAACGCTGGGAAACCGGATGCTTTATCCTGTGGTATCCGATCAAGGCAGGCCAACCGATTGACGATCTTTACGCGGCTGCTGCGGAAATGGGCCTTAACCGGACATGGGTTGCAGAATTTTTGCTGCGCCCCCGCGATACTCCTGAAGGGTTGAACGGGTGCGGGTTGCTTATCTTTAACACGCCTTATCAAATCCCCGAGCGGGTTGAAGCTTTGGTGCCGGAATTAACCGGATTATTAGGCGGTTCCGTGCGGTGTTTCTATTTGGGGGCTTCGACCAGCGCGTAGGTCGTGGTCATGCGATAGGGCATTGTAAAGAGGACGTGATAGTTCGCGAAATCCTTTTCATTTTTGGTGCGGAAAATTGCCAGTCCGTCGGGATGGTTTCTGAACCATGAGGGGAGGTCTGCCTGATTGACCTGTTCGATCGGTTTGTTGCGGTGGGCCAGAAACCCGTATTCCCCTTGGTAGTTGTTCATGAAGGCGATGGGGCGGTCTTCGTATTTTTGCAGTTCGGCGGCCATCGGGGTCAGGTCGTATTCAGTAAAAAATCCGGTTTTGGCGGCCAGTTGAAAGCCGCACATCATCAGCACCATAGAAACAGCAATAGTTGTGATCGCGAGCGTTTTGCTGCGCAGGGCCGGAAAACCCATGGCCGCAATTATAACGGCAATAACCAGTGAAGGGATCGGGTTTGTAGCGGAAAACGGGTCTTCGAGATGGTATGTACTGCCCATCAAGCTTTCGATGTGACTTGCGGCTTGATGCATGACAATCGGCACTAGTGTGAGAATGATGGTCAGCGTCAAAACCGGCCAAAAGTCCCGCTTTTTCAAGGCGTTATCGGTTTTCAAGGTGGCGGCGGTCAGAAAAAGAGCAATACAGGGGAGAAGGGGAGCAAGGTAGTGAACTTGTTTGCCGCTTATGAGGCTGAAGGCGATAAAAACGGGAATTCCCCACAGAGCCAGAAATCTTTTGACCGTTTTATCGGGCGTGTCTTTTGATTTCAGAAGGGATTTCGCACCGCTCCAGAGCGTGGGGGAGGCCAGCCACGGCAACAGGAACAGTGGAACAAACATCAGATACCAATAAACAGGGCGGGCATGGTCGAAGGCTTTGACCATACGGCCTGCGGTCTGGCCCCAAAAGATTTTGTCGGCGAATTCTTTACCGCCCTCAATGGCGGCGGGAATGGCCCAGAGCAGGGCCAGCACCGCTCCAGTTACAATTGTGGCCGCAATGGAGGGGATGGTCGAGAGAAGGCGCGGCGGGTTTTGCTGGGGAGGCAACCAGAAACGGACCAACAAAAGGGCAGGGGCCAGATGCAGTAAAATAACCGGTCCCTTGGTCAATGTGCCGAGGCCAACGGCCAGCGCCAGAGGCAGAAGATGGACGGGGTGGCGGGTCGTCATATAGTCCCAGATGGCTGTGATGCCGATCAGGGCAAAAACGCCCAGCAGCAAATCGAACATGATCAGATTGCTGTAAATCACGAAGGGCAGGCTTCCGGCCAGCAGAGCGGTGGCCAGCAAAGGAGCGTCTTTTTGCCGTGGGAACAAGCGAGTGGCCAGACGTGCGGTGAGCATCAAAAACGCGAAGGCTGCGAGGTAAGGGACGGCCATGGCTCCTTCTTGAGAAACGCCGAAAATGGCCCAGACCATGTTGATGAGCCAAAAGAGGACAGGCGGTTTATGGTGGTAGGCTTCATGGTTAAGGGTCGGCAGAATCCAGTTGCCGGACCCATGCATTTCCCAAGCCACCGTCAAATAGCGGGTTTCATCGACCGGAAACAGCGGGCGCGACAGGCTTGCCGTGATAAAGAGGGCTAGACACAGAGCCGCGGCCAAAAGAGCAGGCCGTGCATAAGGGGATGAATTTGAAATCAGGATCATTATTCAGCAGGCTGCTCGGTTTTTGGCGGGTTATGTTTCTTGCTGTAGATCAGATAGATGTTTCTGAAATAAATAAAGAGGCCCATGCCCTGACCGACGATAAAAACCGGATCCTCGCGGTGGATGGCATAAATCAGCAAAATCGAGCCGCCCGCCAGTGAAAACCACCAGAACAGGTTCGGGATAATGGATTTCTTGATTTTTTCAGAGGCCAGCCATTGGATCAGGAAGCGGGCCGAAAACATCGCCTGTCCCATAAAGCCGATGACCAGCCAGACCATCGGGTCTTTCGCGGCTTCAATACATGTTTCGGCAGTTGTCATTCGGTTACCTCGGTGATTTCGGTTTTCTTGGGCGCGCGGGAGAGAAGCCACATCACGCCGAAAATATCGGACAGACCTGCCCACAAACGATCCCAGAAGCCATATTTGGACACGCCGCGCTCGCGGTGGCGGTGGCTGACATCGACCAGTTCGATTTTACCATATTCGCGTAGGAACAGGGCTGGCAGGAAGCGGTGCATATGGTTGAAAAAGGGCAGGGCTAGATAGTCGTCGCGGCGGAACATTTTGAGCGAGCAGCCCGTATCGCGTACACCGTCGCGCAGCAGAGCACGGCGGATGCCGTTTCCGGTCCGGGAGGTGAATTTTTTAAGCAATGAATCCTGACGTTTGGCGCGTTGTCCTGCGACCAAGAGCATGGGCGGCTTGTTGGATGCCTGATATTTTTCAAAGAGTTTTGGAATGTCTGCCGGATTGTTCTGGCCATCGCCGTCGAGTGTGACCACCAATGGTCCTTTGGCTGCGCGAATACCGGTGCGTAGTCCGGCACTTTGGCCGGAGCGGACGGTGTGGCTCACGATCCTGACCTTTAGTTCGGTCTGGTTCAGGGCCTTGATGACTCCCACCGTATCATCGGTGCTGCCGTCGTCGACGATCACGATTTCGCGGATCGGGCAGAATTTCGCGGCCTCCACAATCTCGGCGATCAGGGAGGGAGCGTTCTCCGCTTCGTTGAGCATCGGGATGACAACGGAGATTGAGGCATCGGTTTCCATGGGGTGCAAATTAGTCTGCCGGAGCCTTTCTGCCAAGTGGATTTTTGGACTCCTCCCTGTTATACAAGGGGCGGACAGGAGAATTGGCATGAAAATCGGCGTTATCGGATGCGGACAGGTGGGATCGGCCAGCGCCAATGCTTGTGTTTTGCGCGGGGTCGGCACCGAAATTGTGCTGGTGGACAAAAACGAGGCTTTGGCGGTGGCTCAGGCCGAAGATATTTTACATGCGACCCCTTTTGCTGCGCCCATTCCGGTGCGAGCGGGCGGGTTTGATGATCTGGAAGGGGCTGGAATTGTTGTGATTGCGGCAGGTGTGGCGCAAAAAGAAGGGGAGTCGCGGCTTGACCTGTTGAAGCGCAATGCGGATGTTTTTTCGCAGATTATTCCCCGAATCCTCAATGTTGCGCCTGATGCGGTGTTGCTGATTGCCAGCAATCCGGTTGATGTGATGACGCAGATGGTGGCCAGTATTGCGCAAAAAACCCATGCGATTCCGGCGTCCCGGATTATAGGTAGTGGAACGATTCTTGATACGGCACGGTTTCGTGCATTGTTGGGGAAACATCTTGGCGTGTCTTCGCATTCCATTCATGCCTATGTTCTCGGAGAGCATGGGGATTCGGAGGTTTTGCACTGGTCCGGCGCGCTGGTCGGGACTATTCCGCTTACCGATTTTGCTGCACAAGTCGGGGCGGCGGTGACGCAGCAAATCAGGATGAAGATTGACGACGGTGTGCGGCAGGCTGCGAGCCGGATTATCAAGGGCAAAGGTGCAACGTGGTACGGGATTGGGGCCGGAATTGCCCGTGTTGCCAAGGCTGTCATCGGTGATGAAAACGCCTTGTTCACCTGTTCGACACCGACTGCCAATATTCTGGAGGGGACGGGAGTCGTCAGTTTGTCTTTGCCGCGAATCATCAACCGCAATGGCATTGTGCAGACTTTGGTGCCGCCGCTTGATAGTATGGAGCGCGAGCAGTTCCTAAAAAGCGCTGAAATTCTATTTGAAGCCGCGCAGCAAATTGGCGTTGACAATATCGAGTAGACTGCTTGCGCAACCTAGGAAATATAATGTTTTTCGAATGTTCTCCCATTACCCTGACTGATAACGGAATCTTTATGGCCTTGTTTCTTGGCGGGTTGTTCGGCGGGGCGACGCATTGCGCCTTTATGTGCGCGCCGTTTGTCGTGATGGTGCAGCAAAAAACCATCGGGCGATTATCGTCAATCCTGCTGTTGCCCTACCATTTCGGACGCTTGACGACTTATGTTGCACTTGGGGTGTTGGCGAATCTCTTTCTTTCCTATGCGTTTCCGGTGTCTTTTGCGCGACAGGCTGTTTCTTCTGTATTGCTGGGGTTGGCGGGGCTTGTTTTTCTGGTTCAGTCTATCCCGCTTCTCGCAAATTACTTTCCATTTCTGCTTCGACTCCATTTGCCGATGCCTTTGGGGGCGATTCAGAAAACCTCAAGTCGTCTTCTGGAAAAAAAATCCCCTGTATCGCTTTATCTTGTTGGCATAATACTTGGGTTTATCCCATGTGGTTTGGTGATGGGCGCGCTGCTCGCTGTCGCCACTCTTGATGATCCGGTCAAGGCAGCTCTAGGGATGGCGGCGTTTGCGGCAGGTACAATTCCCTCACTTATACTTGTTGCGGTGGGTGGAAAAGCCCTTGCGACAAAATGGCCTACCAAGTTTGCTCTTTTGTCACAGTGGGTTATTGTGCTAAACGGTATAGTGCTCATTGCGATTGCGAGCAGGATTCTGCTTTGATGATCGTTCTGGTGGGCTGCGTATCTAAAGTTTGGCCTTAATATAATTCAGTTCTTTTGGACTTTTTGTTTTAGGTTTGTTGAAAGGAAATCTGGACATGACAACAACAACAGGAGATGTTGCGCCGCGCTACAACGACGATATCGTTCGTATGTTCACCGTTGCGACAGTTTTTTGGGGAGTGGTCGGGTTCTTCGTAGGCGTTTTGATTGCCTCGCAGCTCGCGTTCCCCTGGCTCAATCTTGAGCCGTATTTGAATTTCGGGCGGTTGCGTCCGCTTCACACCTCGGCGGTTATTTTTGCCTTTGGTGGGAACGCGTTGTTTGCGACCAGCTATTATGTTGTCCAGAGAACCTGCCGCGCCCGTTTGTGGAATGACGGTCTCGCTCTTTTCACATTCTGGGGATACAACTTCTTTATTGTGATTGCCGCGCTCGGGTATGTGCTCGGGGTAACGCAAGGTAAAGAATATGCCGAACCGGAATGGTATGCCGATTTGTGGCTTACTATTGTTTGGGTTGCTTATCTGCTGGTTTACATGGGTACGATCATCAAACGTAAAGAACCCCACATTTATGTGGCCAACTGGTTCTATCTGGCGTTTATTATCACGGTGGCCGTTCTCCATATCGGGAATAACCTTGTTGTGCCGGTCGGCTTGACCGACGCCAAGAGCTACTCGGTTCCATCCGGTGTCCAGTCCGCGATGATCCAATGGTGGTATGGTCACAATGCTGTGGGCTTCTTCCTGACTGCCGGCTTTCTGGGGATGATGTATTATTTTGTTCCGAAGCAAGCCAACCGTCCGGTTTATTCCTACCGTTTGTCGATCCTGCACTTCTGGTCGCTGATCTTCATCTATATCTGGGCCGGTCCTCACCACCTGCACTATACGGCTCTGCCGGACTGGGCGCAGACTCTGGGAATGACCTTCTCGATCATTCTGTGGATGCCGTCCTGGGGTGGTATGATCAACGGGATGATGACCTTGTCGGGTGCGTGGGATAAACTCCGTACAGATCCGGTCTTGCGTTTCATGATTATCGCCGTGGCTTTCTATGGTATGTCCACTTTTGAAGGTCCGATGATGTCGATCAAATCCGTGAACTCCCTGTCGCACTATACGGACTGGACCGTCGGTCACGTTCACTCCGGTGCTTTGGGGTGGGTCGGGTTCATCACATTCGGTGCTCTTTACTACCTCGTGCCACGTCTGTGGGGACGCGACCGCTTGTATTCGCTCAAGCTCGTCAACCTGCACTTGTGGGTCGCCACGATCGGTATCGTTCTCTATATCTGCGCGATGTGGGTGTCCGGTATCATGCAAGGTCTGATGTGGAAATCATATGACTCCATGGGCTTCCTTGAATACTCATTCGTGGAAACCGTGAAGGAAATGCACATCTTCTATGCGCTTCGTGCGCTGGGTGGTCTGCTGTACCTGACCGGTGCGCTGATCATGGTTTATAACTTCATCAAAACCGTCAAAGGAGAAGTCAGACGTTCTGAATATCCCGAGATGACAAACAAGGGTTCGGAGGCCTTAGCCTAAATGTTGCACCATCACGCAAAAATCGAACGTAATTCGATTCTCCTTGTGATTCTCATCACCTTGGTGGTGTTGGTCGGCGGGATAGTCGAGGTTATTCCTCTGTTCCGGATGGAAACGGTTATCGAGCCGGTGAAGGGGGTCCGTCCCTATACGCCGCTCGAACTGGCCGGCTATGATATCTATATCCGCGAGGGATGCTATAACTGTCACTCGCAGCAGATTCGTCCGCTGCGCGATGAAGTGGCCCGTTACGGTCACTACTCCTTGGCTGCAGAGAGCATGTACGATCACCCGTTCCAATGGGGATCGAAACGGACCGGTCCTGATCTGGCCCGCGTTGGCGGCAAGTACTCCGACGACTGGCATGTTGCGCACTTGAAGAATCCTCGTGCAGTTGTGCCTGAATCGATTATGCCTAAATACTCGTTCCTGATGAACAATCAGGCCAAACTCTCTGAGATTGGCAAGCATATGGAAGCTTTGCGCGTGGTTGGCGTTCCTTACACGGATGACCAGATCGCCAGTGCCTATGCCGACGGTGTTGCTCAGGCTCATACCGAAGACCTCGACGAGAATGTTGCCGGCCTCAAAGAGCGTTATGGTGATAAAGTCGTGGCCCGCGTTTTCGATGGTAATGCTGAAATGGTCACCGAGATGGATGCTCTGGTGGCTTACCTTCAGGTTCTCGGGACGATGGTCGAGTTTCCGGCTGCGGAAGCTGCAGATGACCAGACTTCGGACAAGCAGGAGTAGTTGGGCGTGGAGTGGCTATACGACCATGCGCCGGTGATCGGGCTGTTGTTCTTCGTCGCATTTTTTGCGGTGATGACAGTCTGGGTCTATCGGCCTAACGCAAAACAGAAATTTGAACATTTTGCAAATATCCCCTTTGAGGAGGACCGTAAGGAGGCCCGGGATGAGTGAAGATCATAAAAAAGAAATTGACCAGATTTCAGGTGTCGAGACGACTGGACATGAATGGGACGGTCTGAAAGAACTCAATAATCCGGCTCCGCGCTGGTGGTTGATCGTCTGGATTGTTTGTACGATCTGGGCCGTTGGGTACTGGTTCGTTTATCCGGCATGGCCTACTGCGTGGCCTGGTTTCGGCAGTGGTGAAGAGGCGGAAAAAACCGGTTCTGTTACCCGTGTGACAACCGGTGCTACGCAAGGGTCTGCGGGCTGGACGGAATATAAGCAACTTGAAGAGTCCCAAGCTCAGATTGTTGCTCGTCAGGCCGGATATCTTGAAAAATTCCAGGGCGCTTCTTACGAGCAAATCGCCAACGATCCCGAGCTGTACAAGTTCGCGGTTGCCGGTGGTAACGCCTTGTTCAAAAACAACTGCTCCGTTTGTCACGGCGCGGATGCGCAAGGGTCGAAAGGCTTCCCCAACCTGAGTGATGACGACTGGTTGTGGGGTGGCGATTTGGCTTCTATCGAGCAGACGGTTCGTTTCGGTATTCGTTCCGAGCATGATGAGACCCGTCAATCGGCGATGCCTTCTTTCGGTAAGGACGAATTGCTGGAAAAAGAAGAGGTCGATCAGGTTGTCGATTATGTTCTGTCCATGTCCAGTGAAGAAGGGCCTAAAGCTGACGCTCCGGGTGCTGAAATTTTTGCCAATAACTGTGCGTCCTGTCACGGCGAACAAGGTAAAGGCGGCCGCGATTTCGGCGCTCCGAACCTGACTGACCAGATCTGGCTCTATGGTGGCGAGAAAGAAGATGTGTATAATACTGTCTTCAATGCTCATGCCGGCGTGATGCCTTTCTGGGAAGGCAAACTTGATGAAAATGCAATTCGTCAGTTGACAATCTACGTTCACGGCCTAGGTGGTGGTGAGGGTGTTGGCGCCGCTGTCGAGGCTTCTGCGGAGGAGAGCGCTCCTACCCCTGAAGCTGCCCAACCTGCAGAAGGTGAAGGCGCTTCTACCGAGGAACCAGCCCCAGCAGAGGCGGAGAGTGATGGATCAGCCGCAGAATAATAAAACATCTGAGAATGGCTCCGAAGCAGGAGCCATTCAGTATTTCGCCGCTCAGGAAAAAGTCTATCCCAAGGCTGTTTCCGGGCGGTTTCGTACTTTGAAATGGACGGCGATGATCGTGTGTCTCGCGATCTATTATCTGGCACCGTTTCTGCGCTGGACGCGCTCCGGTGATGTGCCCGATCAGGCGATTCTGATTGATTTGCCGTCGCGTCGTGCCTATTTCTTCATGATAGAAATCTGGCCGCAGGAAGTTTACTATCTGACCGGCATTCTGATTTTGGCAGCCATTATGTTGTTCTTCGTCACCTCGCTCTTTGGGCGTGTGTGGTGCGGGTATTTTTGTTTCCAGACGGTATGGACCGATTTGTTTATGAAGGTCGAGCGTCTGATTCAGGGGGACCGTAATGCGCGGATGAAGCTTGATAAGACCCCGTTTTCGTTTGAAAGAATCTGGAAAAAAAGCCTTACCCATCTGGTCTGGCTGCTTATTGGATTTGTGACGGCAGGTTCGTTCGTTCTTTATTTCAATGATGCCCCGACGCTGATCAAGGATGCTCTTGGTTTCAATGTTTCGACGACCGTTCTTGGGTTTGTCGGTGGCCTGACACTTTCCACCTATATTATGGCCGGATTTGCGCGTGAGCAGGTCTGTACCTATATGTGTCCATACGCCCGCTTCCAGTCAGCCATGTTTGACAAGGACACGTTGATTATAGGTTATGATAAAATCCGTGGCGAACCTCGTGGCAAGAGCAAGGGGGCTTCAACCCGCGATCATTTGGGTGATTGCGTCGATTGTTCCTTGTGCGTTCAGGTCTGTCCGATGGGGATTGATATTCGCAACGGGTTGCAGATGGAGTGTATAGCCTGCGGGCTTTGTGTTGATGCGTGTGATAATGTGATGGACAAGGTCGGTTCGCCGCGCGGTCTGATCCGTTACGATATTGAACGCGGTCTGGAAGGAGCTGCGGAAGAGGATCACAATCTGACGCGCCATTTGCTGCGTCCGCGGACGATCTATTACACGGTGTTGTTGTCGGTGGTCTGTTTGGCCATGCTTGTCTCGTTGCTGATGCGTCCGGTTCTTGATGTTCATGCGATCCATGACCGCAACCCGCTGTTTGTCAAACTTTCTGACGGCAGCATTCGTAACGGCTATGAGATCAAGATCCTCAACAAAACCTATGACGAAAGACATTTCACCCTGTCGGTTTCCGGAATCGAAGGGGCCAAATTGTCTTTGCAAGCTGCGGACGGGTCGACCATTGATAACCTGAAAGTCGAGCCGGATTCAGTTGGGCATTTCCGTGTTTTTGTCACTGCTCCACGCAAGCATGCCGTAACGGGAGATATCACTTTCCGCGCTGTCGATAACGAGGATGGAACGGTTGATGAAATTGGATCGGTCTTCATGACCAAGATGGATCGGTAGTTATAATGAGTGTCGCTCTTCCCAAGCCTCTGACCGGAAAACGGGTCCTTCTCTATATGATCCTGTTTTTTGGCGTTGTTATGGCGGTTAACGGCTACATGATTTTCGTGGCCTTAAAACACCACCCGGGTGTTGTCACCGAACATAATTACGAACGGGGCATTGCTTATGATGAAACTCTGGCTCAGGCCGAGTTCCAGAAGAAGCTGGGGTGGGCGACTTCGTTCTCGATTTCCGGAGATCAATCCGAAATGGTTTATGTGATCCGCGACACAGACGGCAAAGTCCTCGAGGGCAAGTCTGTCAGTGTGCGCATGGTGCGTCCGGTACAGGCCGGTTATGATTTCGAGGTGAAGCTTGAGGGAGCCTCTGACGGGCGTTATCACGCTCCGTTTAAGGCCCCATTGCGCGGCGCGTGGGATGCTCATATCACTGTCCGATGGGACGGGGGCGTATACTATGATAACGTTCCTGTTGTGCTGGACTAGTTTTGATCTTCTTTAGTCAGGGTTGGGGTTCATGTCCGTCGTTGCCGAAACAGGACCGGATTTTGCCGCTTATGCGGAAGTGACCGAGACGGGACATTTGTCCGAGACGTTTCTGGTCGAGGGTGTTCATTGCGCGGCGTGTATCCAGAAAGTCGAATCCGCTTTGCAGGCTCAACCGTTTGTGAGTTATGCACGGCTTAATTTTTCCACGAAAAGATTGCGTGTCGAATGGGACGGTCCGCTGGACCGCGTTCATGATATTGTCGGGGCGATCCGCGCTCAAGGCTACGGAGTGCAGCCTTATGATCCCAAAGCGGTGCAGGCCGAAAGCGACGAGGAGGAGCGATTCCTTCAATTGTCATTGGGTGTGGCGGCGTTTGCGGCGGGAAATATCATGATGATATCCGTTGGGTTGTGGGCCAGCACAATAGAGGCGATGGGGGTTGGCACGCGCGATCTATTGCACTGGATTTCGGCGTTGATTGCCATTCCGGCGGTGGCCTATGCGGGGAGGCCTTTCTTTCGTTCGGCGTGGTCGGTTTTAAAACATGGCAAGACCAATATGGATGTGCCGATTTCCATTGGTGTGATCGGAGCGGTATTGGTTAGTATCTGGCAAACGCTTCACAGTGGTGAGGATGCCTATTTCGACTCTGCTGTGATGCTGCTCTTTTTCCTGCTGATCGGGAGGTATCTTGATTTTCGGGCGCGGCGCAGGGCACGCGGGGCAGCGTCCGATCTGCTGGCGATGATGTCGGGAACGGCGGTGGTGTTGAGTGAAGACGGATCGCAGAAATCTGTTCCCATTCGCGACCTCAAAGAGGGAATGAAAGTTCTGGTTCCGATGGGACTGCGCATTCCGGCTGATTCACGCGTTCTGTCAGGAGAGTCAGAGATTGATACGTCGCTGGTGACAGGGGAAACCTTGCCACGCGGCGTGAAAGAAGGAGACACGGTATTTGCCGGAACGATCAATTTGTCGGCGCCGTTGACGTTAATGGTTACCTCGGCGGCCAAGGATTCTTTGCTCTCTGATATTGTGCGACTGATGGAAAAGGCCGAGCAGGGGCAGGCGAAATATGTTCGTCTGGCCGACCGCGCGGCACGGCTTTATACGCCGTTTGTGCATACGCTGGCGGCGCTCACTTTTTTTGGTTGGTGGCTGGGGGTTGGGATTGACGGGGCTCATGCGGTTCTGATTGCTGTGACGGTTCTTATTATTACTTGTCCCTGTGCGTTGGGGTTGGCTGTTCCGGTGGTGCAGGTGTTGGCGACAGGGAGGCTCATGAAGCGGCAAATTTTGGTCAAGGCAGGAGATGCGTTTGAGCGTTTGGCCGGCATTGATACGGTGCTTCTGGACAAGACGGGGACGTTGACATTGGGCAAGCCTGCGCTGGTCAATGGTGATGAAATTTCTACGCAGCAATTTCAATTGGCGGCGTCTTTGGCGGTGCATTCTCATCATCCGCTGTCCAAGGCTTTGGCTGCTTCATGGGCGGGAGATGTTTTATCTGTTTTCGATGTGAAGGAGCTGCCAGGCAAAGGCATTGAGGCGACGTGGAGCGGTAAAATTGTGCGCTTGGGATCGGCGGCGTGGTGTGGGAATCCATCACAATCGCATCATGATATGCAGGAAATCTGGTTGCAGGTGGATGATACTGCGCTCGCGTGCTTTATGTTCCGTGACCAGTTGCGTGTTGATACAAAGGAGACGATTGGGAAATTGAAAGAGCTGGGTTTGAAACCTGTTTTATTGTCTGGCGACCGTGTCGAAGTTGCCGAATCTGTTGCACGGGAACTGGGGATTGATGATGTCGCGGGCGGGTTGTCGCCTGTTGGTAAGTACCAGCGCATGGAGGCTTTGAAAGCGGCAGGGCATAAGGTTCTGATGGTGGGGGACGGGCTCAACGATGCGCCGACGATTGCGGGGGCGGATGTGTCGATTTCGCCGTCCTCGGCGATTGATATGGCGCAGAATGCCGCCGATATCGTCTTTATGGGCGATAAGCTGGGGGCAATTGTCGAGGTTTACCGGACTTCGGTATTTGCGCAAAAACTGGTCAAAGAAAATTTTGCATTGGCCATTCTTTATAATATCATTGCAGTGCCGCTGGCGGTGGCGGGATTGGTTACGCCTTTGATTGCGGCCATTGCCATGTCGGGGTCGTCTTTGGTGGTGATTGCCAATTCTTTCCGCCTCAGCCGGATGAAGGGATAAAATATGAGTGTGCTTGCGTTTCTAATTCCGTTGGCGCTGGTTTTGGGCGGATGCGGGTTGGCGTTCTTTATCTGGACGATCCGTACGGGTCAGTATGAAGACCTTGAGGGAGCGGCGCACCGTATTCTGATCGACGACGATTTTCCTTTGTCCGACGAGCCGGAAAAAAAAGAGGACTCTAAAGCTTCGAAAGCTTCGCTTTAAGTTCTTCACCTGTCCAATCCGTATCTCCGACAATCTTTTCCGCCATCCGGCCTTTGCGGTCGATCAGGATAGTTTCCGGCAATTTGTAAGTCTGGAACAAATCTTCGGTGATTTTTTTGCCCTCATCGCGGCTGATGATGATGTTCGATGATTTCAGTTTTTCTTTGATGGCGTCCGGTTGCTTTGCCAGAAAGTTTTCGATTTTGTCTTTGTCAATGTCGTTCGAGAGTGCAATCAGAATCAGATCATCACGACTGGCGGCCAGTTCGACCAGTTTGGGGAATTCAACGACGCAGGGTGCGCACCATGAAGCCCAGAAATTGAGCAGGACGATTTTGCCCTTGAAATCGGATATTTTATAGGTATTGCCATCGAGCGCAGTGATATCGAAGACCGGAAGGGGCGCACGGTTATCTTGCGTGGATTGTTGTGCGGCCTGTTGTGCGGGCGGGCCGGAATCATCAAGCCAGATCGTGAGCAAGAATCCCGCAACAATCGCCAGAGCTAGAACGATCAGATTAAGCTGTTTCATGTGATGCTTCTTTTTGTGAAATGCGGAACGACAACGCGCCGATCAACATCAACTCAAATAAAGCGAAAGCGCCTAGCCCCCAGAACAGGCCTTCGATAAAGCCGTAGGAGTGGAGACCGACGCCGAGCAAATTCACGCCGATCCAGGCAATGCCCACAATAACAGAGACGAAGGCCAGTCCGGCGGTTTGGACGAGCGGGGAGATTTGTCCCGCGACCTTGCCGTGGATAATCCAAATAAGCCAAAGTGTAATCAGGAGTGCGCCGTTTTCTTTCGGGTCCCATCCCCAGAAGCGTCCCCATGATTGATCCGCCCAGACACCGCCCAGAATGGTTCCGGTGGCGGTGAAGAGAAGGGCAGTCAGGGCCAGTGTGCCCAAGCTGTGGCGCATGGATTTCAGGGTTTCGTTATCGGTTTTTCCGGTGGCTTCGCCGATCAGGATCATGTGGGCCAGAACGGAAGTCACAAGGCACCAGCCATAGCCGATAGTGATGCATAAAACGTGTGTGGTAAGCCAGAACCTGGTGTTGAGAACGGCGGTCAGGACTTTCATCGTGTCGCCTTCGTCGGCCATTGACAGCCCCAGAAGGCCGATGCCCGTCCCCATCAAGCCCGCGCAGAGGAGACCGATGTGGTTCTTGAGTTTGCGTTCAAACAGGATAGCAAAGAGCGGTGCGACAAGCCCGACAAAGAGGATCGATTCGTAGAGCGTTCCAACGGGGGGGCGATCGAGCAGAATAATCCGTGCGGCGAGGCCACCGCCTTGCAGCACGATTGCGACCAGCATTGAGATGGCAGAGAATTTGATCAACCAGCCACTGCGGCCCAAACTGAGAGCCAGCAGGGTGAAAAGGAACGAAACGGCGAAGAAAATCAGAGCGGATTGGAAGGGCCCAATCTGGTTATAGAGCAGCTCAAGCGAAAGTGTGCCGGGAGCAAGGTAGGAGAGTTCGAGGCTCGCCGATGACCATTCCTGCGGTTTGTTCAATTGCCATGCCATTGCAAGGTCTTGCCAGAGTTTCAGATATTCCGCCGATCTGGGAGAGCCTTTGCCGGAAGAGATCATATCCCACGGGGCGATCCATTCGCCGGATTTTTTATCCCAGTCATTCGGGATCACGCGGAAGAGCGTGTTGTTCTGGGCGGCTTGTTCGATAGTTTTGATTTGCCAGCCGAGGACAGCGGTTTGTTGCTCGAAGGGAGTGTACCGCGTCGGGTTTTCGCCTTTCTTTTTGATGATAGCGAGAATTTGTTGTTCCAATTGGGTGTCGATTTTTTTGAGGGATAGGTAGGTTGCCGGTTCACCTGCCGTCATATCCAGCTTTTCCTGCCATTCGGAGGGGATAGAGACGTTCAGGGGCAGAAGGAGAGAGAAGCTGCGCAGGAGCTGGGTGTATTCCAGCGCATTTTCGTGAAGGGTCAGGAGGGCTTTTTGTTCGCCGGAGAGGGTTTTGGCATCTTTGCCCATCAGCTGTTCGACGGTCGGGAAGGTTTTTTCCAAGCCCGTCGTCAGTTCAGTGAAAGCGTAGAGAGGCTTTTTGCGCTCTTCCAATCCCAGCAGGTGACGGACATTGCCGTTTTCGATTTTGAAAATATTCTGTCTGACAGAAGCGACCGGATCGAAGATCGTTTCGGCCAGCCAGTTGACGGCGGATTGCCCTTCGAATGTGCTTTTGCCCGAAAAGCGGATCAACTCGTTGCGGGCGAAGGTGTCGAGCGGCTTTATGCGGCCGTCGTGCAGAATAGGGATTTGCGCAAAGGCGGATAGGTCGATGTCTTCGGATTTTGCAAAGGCGGTTCCTGCAAAACAGAAAAGGACCAGAAAAAGTGAATGCAGAAAAAGGCGGATGGTCATTTTGCTGCGTTCTCCCGTTTAGCTGTGTTGCGGATGCGGATAATCAGATGGATGATAAGCCCCAGCGCTATGATGATGCTCGCCAGGTAAGGGAAGATGCGGCCTTTGTTCTCGACCACGGTCAGGATGGTGTAGGGCTTTTCACCGCTGAGATCGAATGAGGATTGATAGAGCGTCAGGCCGCGGTAGCGCAACGGTTCATTCATTTCGATGGTGGCGGGGAAGCTCACGTTTCTCTCTTTATCCTCGACGACGATTTTCGAAGAGAAGGCGCTTGCCATTTCCGTTCCGGGATGGAGGGTACGAGTGAATTCTTCCAGAGAGACCGAGAACGGAATCGGGCGTTTTGCGCGCTCGATGGTGATTTTGTAATCTTTGCCGTCTACTGAAATGACCGGAGGTTTGGGGAAGCCGTCGAAGGTCAGGCGTTTTAGCTTGGTTCCGTCTTTTTCGAAGACCGAAAACTCTACACCCGTCATGTTCTTCTCATCCTGCGGGTCGGCTTCGGCCTTGTTCAACATCATAAATTTGCCGGGGCGTTCCCATCCGTCTTGCAGGTTTTCAGGGCGGCGGGAAATTGCGCAGTTGAAGCAATATTTATCGACGGTGAGATCAAAGGGGAGATCATTTGTTGCAGCAATTTTGTAGCCGTCTTTTAATTGTTCATGCGGGACGGCCACCAGAACTTTATCGGCTTCACGAACGACCAGATTGCGTTCGTGGTAATCTTCGACGTAGGAGTTGCTTTCGCCTTGGGGAATGATCAGAAACCCTTCCTTCGAGGTGACGGCGGTCATAACACCGCCAAAGACCAGAACGATCACGCCGAAGTGCGAAAGAATGGTTCCCAGCTTGGCCCACGACCAGTCGCTTTTGAAGATGAATTTGCACAAAAGGTTGATGAGGAAGATGCCCATCAGGGTCAGCCCGCCCGGAAAGGGAACGGGGCCGATCATGACCAGCCATGATCCGAAAAACTTTTCCTGTGCGGCGTAAAGGCCAATGGTTTTCTGGGCGATGGTGCCTACAATCAGGAGTGCCATCATAAAGGGCAGCAGCCAGAAGAGAATATCGGGTCTGGCCAGACGGTTTCCAAATCTGGTAAGGGGGATAAATAAGCTCATGGGGCTTTGTTTACCCCAATTTTCCATGAGCTTAAAGCGGTTTTATCGGCTCTCGTAAACCGGGGCCGGGGCGTTGGTGATTCCGGTTGTCGGTTGGGTCGTATATCCGGGGAGGCGGGAATATTCCAGTTTTTCATGCGGAAAAATGCCTATTGTGTGCGATTTGCCCAGTTCGCTACCGTCAGCGGACATGAGTCTGGCGCACAACATATAGGCATCTTTTATGTTTGCAGTTCCGATATACTCAAAACCTTCCATTTTCTTGGCCCGTTCTATGATTTCAGGCTTGGATAGCGGTTCGACATTCAGTTTCATGGTCAAACCGATCCCTTTGGTGGTTGTCAGGGTCATGTTTTTTTGCATCAAGGCCTGACGGGTGTAATGGTCGAGGGCCAAATCCTGATTGGTGACGGGGGCTACGGTTTCAACGTTGATCGGACTTCCGTCCGAGGGGAGGACGGCAGACAGGCCGTCGATCAATTCAAAGGTCGCGCCTTGCCATGCCGCGGTGCTGGCGGCCAGTTTTTCCGTATCTTTGATTTCAGCCTCTTTCAGCCATGGCGAAGAGGGGGCCGGAGAAGACAAAGGGGTGTTGTCCTGATAGGTGTAGCCTTTGGGCATCCATTGATTTGGGCCTTGCGGGGCGCAGGCGGTGAGGGAGAGCGCCACAACAGATACAGTCAAAGAAAGGGTTGTGTTAATACGGAAAATCATATATATCCTCAGTTTTTAAAAGAGGGGCGAAAAGACATGGCGAGTTTATCAGGTCTTTGCTCCCCCGCAAAGAGATATGATGGGGTGTCCGGCAATTAATGGATGGGTTAGTTCAAGTTTCCCAGAGTGAGGTTTTTGCGCTTCTCCAGCGTTTTGTCTCATTCTATGACGGCGTTCTGATTGATTTTGACGGGACGCAGGTTAAAGCCGAAGAGACGCGGGCGCAGATTCGTGTCAACATTCTGAAAGATGCCGGAATCGATGTCGGGTACGACGAGATGTTCCGTCTTAAGGGTCTGGAACCGGATCAAATCCTAGATCGCCTTGCCATGGAAGGCCGTTTGTCTTCGGTTCCGGGGAGCAGAATTACCACCCTTCGCAATGATATCGTCACCCTTCATAGGGAAAAATATGCTGCGGCTTTGGAAGAGGCTGGTCCCGAGGTTCGTCGCGACGGGATGGTCGAGTTTATGACGGCATTCAATCATGCTGCAAAGCCGGTGATTACCGTTTCCAATTCACCTTTGGCCATTGTCGATTTCGGAAGCCGGATCGCGGGGTATAAGGACAGCGGTCTGGTGAGTGGTTTCATCACGGCAGATGACGTTTTTGCTGCAGGGAAACAAAAGAAACCCTTTCCCGATCCGTTCGATATGGGGATTGAGTTGGCGTTCACAGTGGCGGGGGTCAAAGGTAAACGGTATCTGATTATCGACGATTCGCTGGTGGGATACAATTCCGCTCTTGCCGCCGGAAAGGTCGCAGGCGTCGAATGTCATGTCATGGGGATTTATTACGATCAGGTGAGTGAAGAACCAGATTCGAGATGTCGTTTTGCGGTCAAGGCCTCAGGTGGTTTGATGGATTTCTTCACGGATGCGGCGCTGGCGTTCAAGGTTGCGGGGCGTGACGTGTCCACTGCCAGTGAAGCGGAAATTCTGCGGCAGATGGCACAAATTCATAGAGGGCGCAGTTTGGCGTATCCATAAGCGGGTTCTCGGAAGCGGCTATTTAGTAGGTCTTGGCCCTTCGAAAAGCGCAATTGCTAGGGTGGAAAGGTTTGTATGGTCCCTGTATTGCCAACGCCCTTTCTGATCGGGCCAAAATTCATAGAGGGCGCAATTGACGATCCTGACTTTTCCGTGGCCAGTATAGGAAAAAAAGGCTTCGAAAATTCCCCCGTGGCATGTCAGCAAAGGAATTTGATCCGTTTGGCTGAGGCACTCGGCGATGGCTTTTTGTGCACGGGTGAAGAAGTCTTTCTGCGATTCGCCGTTTGGCGGGTCCTCGCCATGTTTCATTTCCGATTTTATGATGTCCCAGTTCCGACCTTGCCAATCACCGTAATGTTGCTCTTTTAACCCCGAGTGGGAGATCATTGGCAGGTTTAGGGTGCTGTTGACCAGATCGGCTGTGTCTTTTGCGCGGGACAGCGGGCTGTGGAAGATAATCTGCGGTTTTCGGTCTAGTTCCATAAGGGTTTTTTGTGTCAGAACGGCTTGTTCCCGCCCTTTTTCCGTTAAGGGTGTGTCCAGGCTTCCGGAGGCGTAGCCTTCGGCATTGGCGACCGTTTCGCCGTGGCGGAGCAGGTAAAAGGACTTTGGCGGAATCATGTTGGAAAAAAACCTGTGTTTTTTGGCGTCTTTCTGCGTTTTTTTCTCATGCCGTTCAGGATTTGTCAATCTTTCGCGTGTTTAATTGAGGGTGGAGCAATGCTCCTCCAGCTGGCGTAAAGCAGGCGGGTTGAATGTGGGATTATTAGAGTAACACTCGTATTTTAAGGCTTAGTACATGAGATTTGGTGTTTTTTCAGGTTTTAGGCATTTTCTTTCTTCTCACCGTATTGGCGAGGTTCTGGTTCGCCGCGGGCTGTTGACACCCCAGCAGTTGAAAGAGGCTCTTTTGCAGCAAAAGCGCGGGCTTGCTTCCGGCAAAGCTCTCGGGGAAATTCTTGTCTCCCAAGGACTTATTTCCAGATGGGATCTCAAGACGACTTTGGCTGTCCAGTCTTCGCTGCGTGTGGCGGCGGCGACCATGGCGGTTATGGCGTCGCTCAGCAGTTTTGGGGCCAAGCCGTCCCATGCCGGTTCTATGAAGGATATTCCGTCATCGATTACTTTGGCATCTGTCTCGCTTAATTATGCCGATGGGGTTGTCCAGACTGCCTTGTTCGGGACTGGGGAAAAACGTTCGGGTGATCTTTCTGCTTTTACCAAATGGCGCGACATGTTTGACCGTTTTCAGCGCGATGTTGCGAATGGTTCCAATCAGGGTGTGATCCAGAATTGGCGTAACGGTCTCGCGCAGTTTCGCGGCCAGTCTCTGGTTGATATGGCCAATGGCGTCAATGATCTGATGAATAAGGTTCATTATATCGGTGACAATCGCAATTGGGGTAGGTCTGATTACTGGGAAACTCCGGTCGAATTTATGACCCGTGGCGGAGATTGCGAAGATTTTGCGATTGCCAAATATGCGTCGTTGCGGGCGCTGGGCGTTCCTGAATCCTTGCTGCGCGTGGCGATTGTCAAGGATCTGGAGAAGGGCATTCCGCACGCGATCCTGATCGTTTATACCGAGCAAGGGCCGATGGTTCTGGATAACCAGATCAAGCGTATGACCCGGGCCAGTGCGATTTCGCATTACAAGCCGATCTTTTCGATCAACCGTTCCGCGTGGTGGGTGCATACCGATCAGTCGGCGGGAAGTGCAACACAAATTGCTTCGGCGTCGAGATAGGTTTTCTTCTGTTTGTCTAAAAAACGAACCCCGTCGCAAGACGGGGGTTCATTTTATCGGGTGGATATCATTTCTAAATGTCAGGAGCTTGAGAGAAATTTCCCGTCATGCGGGCTTTGCTCCATCGTTCGTTAAAAGCTTCCCGTCCTGTTACACCGCCGGAAGAGGTGCAGCGCGGGTGATGCATCATTCCGACCTGTACTCTGACGGGTTCGTTGTTGATCGAAGTTACCGCATCCTTGAACAAATCGCGGACGGCCCCTTGAATCAGGTCGTTGGTCGGACAATTGCCGTATGTATTGTGCGTAACACCTGTCAGGCCTGCGTTTTCGAGTCTGTAGGCAAAGTATGTCCGTAAGGCTTCAAGCGTTTTCGGGCTGGTAATATCCCGCCCGCGCTGGCCGTTGTTCAGGAAATAGGCCTGAGCCTTGTCCCCGTCTTTGCTGTAAAATATATTAGACATAACACAAAGTACTTGGCGGGGACAAGTTTGTCAAGTTTCAGACTGTGAGGTCTATTTTACATCACCTGTTAGTCTACCCAAGCGACGCGGAGGATGTTGGTCGAGCCCGGCGTGCCAAAGGGGACGCCCGCGGTCATCACAAAGCGTTCGCCTTTCTTGGCGACGCCTTCCTGACCGATTCTTTGCTGCGCGACTTTAACCGCGTCGGCGAAGGTGTCGACTCCTTCGATTTCAAGACCGTAAACGCCGTAAGATACAGCCAGACGGCGCGCGGTAGCCAGATTTTGCGTCATGCACACGACACGCATGGCGGGGCGTTGACGGACAGCACGCAGGGCTGTTCCACCTGATGTCGTATAGGTCACGATGCAGGAAGCGTGAATATCTTTGGCCACTTGATCTGCCGCAATCGTGATGGCGTCCGACGCATCGTTGGTGTTGGCGTTCGGGTGGTCGGCGTCGATCAGTTTGCGGTACATTTCGTCTTTTTCAACGCGTTTGCAGATGCGGTCCATGATCTGGACGGCTTCGAGCGGGTATTGTCCGGCGGCGGTTTCGGCTGAGAGCATCACAGCGTCTGTTCCGTCGAATACGGCGGTCGCCACGTCGCCCGCTTCGGCGCGGGTCGGGGCTGGGTTTTCGATCATCGATTCGAGCATCTGGGTTGCGACGACAATCGGTTTTCCTGCAAAGCGGACGGCGCGCACGACTTTCTTTTGCGCAATCGGTACTTCTTCGGGCGGGATTTCTACGCCCAGATCGCCACGGGCCAGCATCACGCCATCGGCTTCGGCAATCATTTCATCAAGATATTGAAGGGCCGACGGTTTTTCGAGTTTAATCATCAGGGCCGCGCGGCCTGCGATCAGTTTTTTGGCTTCGATCACGTCTTCGGGTTTTTGCACAAAGGATTGCGCAATCCAGTCCACGCCCATGCCCAAGGCTGCTTCAAGGTCAATACGGTCTTTTGGAGTCAGGGCCGCAATCGGCAAGATCACGCCAGGGACATTGAATCCTTTGTTGTTGGAGAGGGTGCGTCCGGCCTTGATTTCACCGACCAGAAATCCGTCGCCACGTTCGACGATTTCCATGCGGACCTTGCCGTCATCCAAGAGTATGTGCGAACCGATGGTCATCGAGTTGATAACTTCGGGGTGGGGGAGGTTGACACGGGTTTCGTCGCCCAGTTCGGTGCTGAGGTCGAGGCGGATTCTTTGCCCGACTTTCAATTCGATCTTGCCTTCTTTGAATCGGCCGACGCGAAGTTTTGGGCCTTGCATATCGGCGATAATCGCAATCGGGCGGCCCGTTTCTTTTTCGACGTTGCGGATCATTTTGACACGGTCGGCATGGTCTTTGTGTTCGCCGTGACTGAAGTTCAGGCGGAACACATCAACGCCTGTTTCAAACAATTTGCGGATCATTTCTTCGGTGTTGGAAGCCGGTCCTAAAGTTGCGACGATTTTGGTCTGGCGTTCGCGAATAATTTTACCCATAAAAAAACCTCTCTAAAAGTGTATCGGGCGAAAAAATAGAGCCTTTTTAATTGGCTCTTGGGTGGTATAGTGTGGCGTACTATAACCGAAGGAGTTGATCTTTCAAATGGCTGTTTATTCGGATCTTGAATTAAAAGGTGCGGTTGTGACTGTTTTCGGCGGCACGGGCTTTATCGGCGCGCGGATTGTCGCCAAGCTGTTGAAGGAGGGCGCCCGTGTGCGGGTTGCTACACGCCATCCCCAGTCCACTTATTTTCTGCGGGTTCTGGGGGATGTCGGGCAGGTGGTGGCTGTACCCTGTTTTTACCGTTCCGAGACCGAGGTCGAGGCCGCAGTGATCGGGTCTGATATCGTTATCAATTGCATGGGCATCCTTTATGAAAAAAGAAGAAATGATTTCGCCCATGTGCATACCGATCTGGCGCACTGGATTGCCAAAGCTTGTGCGATGCATCATGTGGCGCGGTTCGTCCATATTTCGGCTTTGGCTGCCGACCGTTCCGAATCGGAATATGCGATCAGCAAAATGTCCGGCGAGCGCGGTGTGATGCAGGCTTTTCCAGCGGCTACTATTTTACGCCCCAGCATTGTGTTCGGGCCGAGTGATAATTTTTTCAATAAATTTGCAGCATTGGCCAAGATCGTTCCGGCGTTGCCGCTTTTCGGCGGGGGAAAATCGAAGTTCCAGCCCGTTTATGTCGAGGATGTTGCTGCGGCTGTACTTGCCGCACTTAAAAATCCTGCCAGTGTTGGACAGACTTATGAATTGGGCGGGCCGGATGTGATGACGCTCAAAGGGGTTTATAAAAAAGTTGAAACCATGACCGGTGTTCGTGTTCACAAACTTTATATTCCATGGTGGATGGCGCGGATTCAGGCGTTCTTCTTCAATATCCCGTGGTGGTTGACGCGGGTCGTCGGTTTGTCCGGCTTGTTGCCGACGCCGCTTTTGACCAACGACCAGATCACGAGTCTGCAAACTGACAATGTCGTGCAAAACGGGGCGATGGGTTTTGCCGATCTGGGGATTCACCCTACGTCCATGGATGCGGTGTTGCCATCCTATATGGAGCGTTACCTGCACAAAGGTAAACCCTAAATAGTAGCCAACCAAGATAACCGGAGACGGATAGAATGATGATGCGCGTTTTTCTTTTGATGATGCTTTTTGCTGTGGCTGTGCCGATGGGCGCTCAGGCCGGCGGGAAAGAATCGATTGTGGCTGTTGTCAATCAGGGGGTTGTGACATCGTCCGACCTTCAGGCGCGGCTTGATCTGATCGCTATGTCCACCGGACTTCCTCCCAGCAAGGAGCTGACTGCAAAACTTCGTCCTCAGGTGCTTGATATGCTGATCGAGGAAACGGTCAAGACGCAGGAAGCCGACCGTTTAAAAATTGCAGTCGATCCGAAAGAAGTCGAAGAAGGATTTGCGACCATTGCCAAGCAGAATAATATTCCGGCGGATACGTTCCGCAAAGCGTTGCAGCAGCGTGGGATCAACACGGCGACAATGAACGAGCAGATCCGTGCGCAACTGGCATGGAACAAGGTGATTCAAAAACGTGTGCGTCCGCGCGTCGATGTGAGTGAAGCGGATATCGATTCGGAACTTGATGTTTTGCGCGCTGCAATCGGCAAGACGCAATACCGTGTGGCGGAAATCTTTTTGCCGATTTCCGAGCAGGCCAAATCTTCGGATGTTGCCAATCTCGCCCGTAAATTATCCGACCAGTTGCAAGGAACGCCTGAAGCTTTCCCGAAAGTGGCCCGTCAGTTTTCACAAAGCGCAGGGGCCGAGCAGGGCGGGATGATCGGTTGGGTGTTCGGCGGGCAAATGCCTGAGGAAATCGACGAGGCTTTGCCCAGTTTGGCGGTTGGGAAAGTGTCCCAGCCAATCAAAACCGCGTCGGGGTATTATATTCTGTTTGTGGCCGATAAGCGTCAATTGACTGAGGAAACGCTTCCGCCCCGCGAAGAAATTTTGCAACGGATTGGGACGCAGAGACT
Organism: Pseudomonadota bacterium; assembly: GCA_029558635.1. Classification (GTDB taxonomy): domain Bacteria; phylum Pseudomonadota; class Alphaproteobacteria; order Micavibrionales; family Micavibrionaceae; genus UBA1573. Next base: position 125,752 of record JAKQEE010000258.1, read on the forward strand.
AGATCGCGCTCAACGGCGTTATCTTATGGATTTGATGTCATCGGCCTTTATTGAAAAGCGTGTCTGAGTCTTCCTCCCATTTGCCCCCACTGCGTGACGTGATCCGTGAATACGGATTGCGGGCGGAAAAGTCGCTGGGGCAGAATTTTCTGCTCGATCAGAATATCACCGATAAAATCGTGCGTTTGTCCGGTCCCAAAATGGACGGGGTGAATGCGGTTGAAATCGGGCCTGGGCCTGGCGGGTTGACGCGGGCAATTCTGGCTTCTAAGGCATCGCAACTTGTGGCGGTGGAATTTGATCCACGCGCAGTCACGGCGTTGCAAGGGTTGGTCGATGTGTACGGAGCCGAGCGGTTTGAAATCGTTCAGGGGGATGCGCTCGGAATTGATCCATGCGATCTTGTTCCCGCGCCACGGGCGATTTTATCGAACCTGCCTTATAATATCAGTACGGTGTTGCTTTTGAAGTGGCTCACGCAAATTCGGGAAGATGTGACGTGCTATGCGTTTCTATCTTTGATGTTTCAAAAGGAAGTGGCCGACCGGATTTTGGCGCAGCCGTCGAGCAAAACATACGGGCGTTTGAGCGTGATGGCGCAGTGGCTTTGCGATGTGAAGAGGCTCTTTGATTTACCGCCGTCCGCTTTTACCCCGCCGCCCAAAGTGAAATCGAGTGTGTTACACTTTGTGCCAAAAAATCTGGATGCAGGTCAGCCGCGCTTCGAGACGATGGAGAAAATTCTGGCGGCGGCATTCGGTCAGCGGCGCAAGATGATCCGCGGATCGCTTTCGGATTATGCGGCAGAGATTGAACAGGTCGGGATCGACCCGACCTTGCGGGCTGAAGATGTGCCTGTTTGTGAGTATGTGCGTTTGGCCCAAGCTTTTGAGTCTTAGGCTTTTGAAGTTTTAAGCTCCGCATAGGCCCAGTCCATCCACGGGCATAGAGCTTCGAGATCGGAGGATTCAACCGTGGCCCCACCCCAGACGCGAATGCCCGGTGCGGCTTTGGCGTGGCCCGCGATATCAAAGGCGACGTTTTCTTTTTCCAAGATTTTGACGAAGTCTTTGATAAGGGCGCGTTGTGTGTCTTCGTCGAAGGCTGCAAACCACGGGTCGGTGATTTTGAGGCAGATCGAGGTGCGGGAGCGGATGTCTTCGCGCTCAGGCAAGAAATCGACCCAGTCGGTTTTCTGTACCCAGTTTTCGATGACGGCCAAGTTTTGTTTGGACCTGCTTTCCGTCCCTTTCCATCCGCCCAAAGATTCTACCCATCTCAGGGCGTCAAGGCAGTCTTCTACCGCAAGAAGAGATGGGGTGTTGATTGTTTCGCCTTTGAACAGACCTTCGTTCAGTTCTCCTTTGGAGGTCATGCGGTAGGTTTTTGGCAGAGCGCGATCAGGTTTAAATGTGGTGAGGCGTTCGACAGCTCGCGGAGATAGAACCAGCATGCCATGGGCCGCTTCACCGCCCAAAACTTTTTGCCATGACCATGTGATGACATCGAGTTTTTTCCAATCAACGTCGTATGCGAAAACGGCAGAGGTGGCGTCGCAGATGGTGAGGCCTTTTCTATTGTCCCCTATCCAGTCGTGGTTCGGAATGCGCACGCCCGATGTCGTGCCGTTCCATGTGAAGACTATGTCGCGGTCGGTGTCGATTTGGCTGAGGTCGGGAATCTGGCCGAAATCGACCTTGAACTGGCGGACATCTGTGATCTTAAGCTGGTTCACCACGTCGGTCAGCCAGTCGGACCCGAAAACTTCCCAGGCCATCACATCCACACCGCGTTCGCCCAGAACCGACCACAGGGTCATTTCCACCGCGCCGGTATCGGACCCCGCAACAATTGCAATTCTATAATCGTCGGGAATGCCCAAGGTCGAGCGGTGGAGGTCGATGACTTCTTTCAGTTTGGCTTTGCCGCCTGTGGCGCGGTGGGACCGGCCCAAGAAAGCGCCGGCGAGGTTTTCAAAGCTCCAACCCGGGCGTTTGGCGCAGGGGCCTGATGAAAAATTGGGGCAGTTTGGTTTTGCGGTTGGTTTTTCCATCATTTGGCTCCTTAGTTGGATAAAGACTTATTTGCTGCGGTTGGCCTTCAGGGTATTCACCATCAAACAGGCGATGGTCATGGGGCCGACGCCGCCGGGGACGGGGGTGATGGCTCCGGCAATATTCTTGGCTTCTTCAAAATCGACATCGCCGCACAGTTTGCCGTCTTCAAGGCGGTTGATGCCTACATCAATCACGATGGCGCCTTTTTTAATCCAATCGCCTTTGACCATTTTCGGGCGGCCAACGGCGGCCACCAGAATATCAGCGGTCTTGCATAGACCCGCAAGGTCTGACGTTTTCGAATGGGCGGTGGTGACTGTGGCGTTTTCTGCGAGCAGAAGCTGGGCCATCGGTTTTCCGAACAAAAGAGAGCGGCCAATCACAACGGCGTGTTTGCCAGTCAGGTCGGGCATGACTTCTTTGATGAGAATAAGGGAGCCTTGCGGTGTGCAGGGGACAAGGCCGTCAATTCCGGCAACCAGTTTGCCGATATTAGGAATGGTCAGGCCGTCCACGTCTTTTGCGGGGGCGATCATCTGCACCAGTTTGTCAGAGTCCAGTCCTTTGGGTAGCGGAAGTTGCAGCAAAATCCCGTCAACGCTGGTATCGGTATTGAGAGTGGTTATCATGTTCGCGATTTCGCCTTCGGTCGCGGTGGTGGGCAGGCGGTGCTCAATCGAGCGGATACCAGCCTTGGCACAGGCTTTGATTTTGTTGGCCACATAGACATGGCTGGCAGGGTCGTCGCCCACCAGAATAACGGCCAGACCGGGCGGGGTGGACATGGCGGCGGTTTGCGTTGCAATCGTCTCCAGCAGACGTGCGGATACGGTTTTTCCGTCTATAATTTGTGCGGTTTGGGTCATGTGTTGTCCTTTATCCTCATTTTCCCAAAAAGGCAAGGTCTCCGCAGAAATCCCCTTTAAAAACTGAAAGATAGTGTGGTATGGACTCAAGTATGCTTCTTTCCCGTTTTCCGATTCTGCTTGAATTTGGAACCGGCGCCGTCGGGCGCTGGCGGTTGTGGGCTGTTTTTGCTGCGGTGGTGCTGGTGGCGTCATTCGGGACGTGGGTGTCGGGGCAATACAAGATCGGACGCCTTGATGTTCTCAAGAGCAAATATGACGAGCCCGTGCAGAATTACGCCCGTTCGTTTTCCGCGGCCCAGAAACATTCCCTCGAATCCGATCTGCTGGACGGGTGCAAACAAAACCAGATCGGGACGTGGCTCCAGACCACCGAAGCGCTTGAATTCAGGGGGCCTTTGACCGGAAACCGTGTCGAGGTCGAGCTTGATCCCGCCAAAGCGCATGTCGATTTGAACGGCAAGGAATTGGCTTCCTGCGTCCAGAGTGATATCGAGGATATGCAGTTTGATATCGGGTCGATGGTCAATTCGTGGTCGGTTATTCTCTTGCTGTTGTCGTTCTGTCTCGGCGTGTGGTCGTGGGTTTGTTATTCCGCCCAGAAAATCGGGGCGCAGCGGGCGCGCAATATTTATGCCGAAACCCTTGCCGAGACGGTCGATGCTGAAACCGTCGGCGGCGATGATATTGATGATGAGGCTTCGGAGCTTGGCAGTGACGAGGACGATAAGAAGCCATCCTCTCCCGATTTAAAAACTGAGTAATCTCCAAACCAGCGTATCGAGAATTTGCAGGCCGATGATCACGATGATCGGTGTGATGTCGATTCCACCGATCGGGGGAACGTATTTCTGGACGGGAACCATAACCGGATCGGTGGCTCTTTTAAGAAGGTTCACCAGATTTTTGGCCTGAGGGTTGTCAGTGTTCAGCACTTTGAAGACGATCAGCCAGCTCACGGCGACCTGCAGGATGATGACAAACATATACAATCCGATCAGCGTGGATATCGTCTGGGCCACTACAAACATGGGGTTTCTCCGTTTCTGTCCGTTTTGGCTGATATCCTAACCAGAAAATGCCGAGATGACAATTCGTTAATCTTATGGCTTTATACTGGTGGAGGACTGGAAGAAACTGCTTTTTCCGGAGGGGTTTTATGGTCAAAATCATTTGGGGTCTGTTTGCTGCAGTTTTTGCTATGGGGGGCGTTTCCGCTTCGTCCTTTGCCGAAAACTGGTGCAAATCCGTTCAAGCTCCGCAAATTCATATCAAGACTTCGACCGATAGCGTTTCCTATAATTTCAGCTTGTCAGAGAAAGCCCTCAATGGGTTCTCGATTGATACGGTTAATCCCTATGGCGGCAATGTCATTACCGATGTTGGCGGATTGATGAAGGGCGGGATTGTTGTGTCCCAATCCATGCGGTACGGCACCATGACCAATACCAGAACCAATGAAGTCTGTTATTGGTACACGGATATTGATATTTCACTTCATATAAATCCCACCATCTATATCGCCAGCGAATTTCCCCATGGGACCTGCAAACATAACGCCATTATGCAACACGAGCAGCAGCATGTGATGATCGACCGTCAGATCGTCAATAAATTTGCGCCTTTGATCGGTCAGGCGGTTAAAAACGAGGTCCGGCGGCAAACCACCTTCGGGCCGATTTCCACATCCCGTCAGGCCGAGCTTGAAGCCTATCTCAAGTCAAACATGCAGACCATTGTGAACCGTCAGACTGACATCATGAATGCCGAACGCAAGCAGCGTCAACAGGCTCTCGATAATCTTCAGGAATATGAGCGTGTTAACCACGTTTGTAAATGAACTGAAAAGACAAACCCGATGCGAGGAGGAACAAGCATCGGGTGTCATAGGTGGTCAATCGCTATGGTGTCTTATTGGCCGTCATTTCTTTCAGTGCTGAAACGTCAGAAATTCTTGCTATGATTTAAGGATGACAGAAAAATATGGCAGAAGTTTGGGTGACGCTTGCCTTAATTGTGTCACATTTGGACGAATCAGATATAGTTATAGGAAAGGGGAGTGTTTATGAAGCCAGAAATCCGTCAATCCGCCGATCATATCTTGATGGTCGAGCCTGTCAGGTTTCATTGCAACGTCCAGACCATGCCCACCAATTCCTATCAGCATGAGGATCAGGGCGGGGTTGAGGATATTCAAAAGCATGCCTTGGCCGAATTCCGCGCTTTGCGCGACAGAATCGTCGAAGCGGGCGTGATGGTGACGACCGTTCTGGGTTCTCCCGATTCGCCTGACGATATTTTTCCCAACTGGATGTCGAGCCATGTGATGCCGGACGGCACGCGCAAGCTGATCTATTATCCGATGCTGGCCCTCAACCGACGGATTGAGCGGCGGCCCCATATCAAGGCCATGTTGGAGCGAGGGTATCAGGATGTTCTGGACCTTTCCGCGGCAGAGGCGGAGAACCGTGCGCTGGAGAGTACATCGGTCTTGTGGTTCGATCGTTTGAACCGTGTGGCCTATATGGGGCTTTCGGCGCGCTCCGACCTTGAACTGGGGCGGGAGTGGTGCGATAGGATGGGATACAAATTTGTACCATTCGAGACGCGCGGGCATACAGGGCTTCCCGTTTATCATACCGATGTGATGATGTTTATCGGCACGGGGTTTGCGGCTGTGTGCTTTGACTGCATTTTGCCTGAATACCGCGGTGTGGTGCGAGCGTCGTTAGAGGCTACGGGGCGCGATATTGTCGAGATCGAGATGGACCAGCTTCTGGAATTTTGCGGAAACTCTCTTGAACTGCATTCCAGTGATGGAACCAAGAAACTGGTGATGTCCGGTTCAGCATTTCGGGCGTACCGCGATGACCAGAAGGACATTTTTTTACGCCATGTGTCGGAAATTATCTACGCCGACCTGCCCACTATCCAGCAATTCGGCGGCGGCGCGGCCCGTTGTACGATTATGGAGATGTTTTAGAAAGGGTGCCTGCTAGGCAGGTCCGTTAGGGTATTGTTGGATAAGTTCAAGCAATTCTTTGTCAGGCCGTCTGATAGCCTCAGCAACTATAAGCTTGTTGAAATTTCCCTCTTGAGAATACGTTTCTTTAACTTCAAACCCCGCTCTTTGAGCGATTGAGATATGAGTGTTTTCATCCCATTTGTGGGCAAGAGTGATAACGCGTTGATCTTTTTGAGCTCTCAACTGAACTGAAGATCCATCAGCAAAATTTAAAACATGATCTCTTTTGCAGACTGCAGTCAGTTTGACCGCAGATATCCCAGTGTCAAATCTTTCAGAGAGTTTCCAATTCTTTAAGACGTCATACTGGGGGTTTAGGATAATTCCTTGCTGAACCGCACGGGCAAAGGCGCTCAAAATGAATGCTTCGAAGTTTCTTGTCGGTTTGTATCGTCTTTCCTGTTCTTGAGGGTCCTGATTCGAGTCGAACGTTTTGATAACAATACTCCCCAATCCGTGTTGGGTATTCATTTTCGCCCACGCCATGGCAGCAGAATCTTGTGGTGACGGGTAGCCGGAGGTAGAGGGGGTGTTTTCAAATGATCCGCCAAAAATCATAACAACAGGAGTTCCTCTCGTTTCATTAATGGCCAACTTTCCGTTGTAAAGGAAATCTCCTACAACGCCTTGGGAACTGATCCCAAATCTCCGGTTTACGGCCACGGCATTCGAAATTGCATATCGCTCAAGAATGTCTACTATGCAGCTGTCGGTAATGTCTCTGTTCACGTCTTTGAGTGTTGCTGCGAGAATTTGCGATTCTTTACCATTGAAGGCGTGGATATCTCCGCAACCATAGCTGACAAATTTTATAGATCTTGGCAGCAGATCGATAAGTCCTTTGTTGATCGAGAATGTTATGATTGATTGATCATTATCCCAGTATCCGTAACTCTGTGTGGGGTCTTTGGAGGAGGTAACGGCATCATCGATGTGTCTTTCCCAAGCGCGTCCGCCAGACAGGATGATTTTTGCGTCGTAGGATAATCCATTAAATGCGGCAGTCGTTTCTTCAGGAATGTCGTAAAACAAATGAGTCGTCAGGAGACCTTCAGCATCAGGATTTTTGATTGTTTTCAAGAAGGCCTTTTTGAATTTCTGATCGTACAAACCAGCACGCGATTGCACAGCGTCAACGCGGATTACGCTCCGGCTTTCGTCTGGAAGTGTATTATCATCAACATCTACAGCTAAGGTATTCATGCTCTAAGTGGCCTTGTAATCTCTTTTATTAAGCAGTTTTATCTTTGTTTTTTGCCGGAATTGATAATTTCCAAAAAGCTTCGAATTGTACACGGTAGGCTTCTGCAACAGAAGGATAGTCCAAAATGATGACTGTCGGTTCCGCGTCAAACAACAGGATGGCTAGCTTCTGTCCATAAACGTAAAAAGGAACAGACGAAAAGAAACTCGACGGTATCCATCTGTATTCACTGTAGTCAGGCGTTGCCAGAAAATAGTCATCTCCTTCTTTCAGCAGAATTCTGTAATTGATTCCGCTGATGGACTTCATACGTTCAATATGGACCTCGAGATTTTCAGTTCCCAGCCATTTCTCAAATTTTCTTTCATCCACATTGTGCACAACCACTTCGCCTGGGTTTTTGCTTAATGTTTCATATACATCTTCATAAAACTGCCAGAATCCCGATCGTCCCTTACAGACTCTTACTTCACCGCTTTTCTTTTTAATGCCTTCATCCGGCAGGAATTCAATCCCGGAATCTTCAAATGCTTTTTGAATCAGCTGCAGGGTGGAGTCGCGCGGTTGAGTCAAACCGTTTTCGATACTGCCGATTGACGTTGCGGAAATACCTGTGCGTTCGGACAGGTCTCCTTGAGACCAGTTCAATACTCCTCGTGCTCCACGTATTTGGGCCGTTGTAATCATGCTTGTCCTGCTTATTTGATTGCGGGCTTATGTTTATCCCAACTTTATATAGAGGGAAAGCTTTTATTTGTCCAGTAAAAAATATGACAAATATCGCAGGGCAGGAATTCCGCCCTTAAGCGGCCAAACCTTCACGGCGGAGCAGGGCTTTCAGGTCAGCATCGCGGCCGCGGAAATTGCGATAAAGTACTGCAGGGTGCTCAGATCCGCCTTTTTCAAGGATTTCCGTGCGGTAGCGGTGGGCGGTGTCCTGATTATAAAGGCCGTTTTCCAGAAACGCTTCGAAAGCGTCGGCTTCCAGAACTTCTGCCCATTTATAGGAATAATATCCTGCAGAATAGCCTCCGGCGAAGATATGGTTGAAGGAATGGGACGCTGTTCCGCCATATCTAGGGAAAAACTGGCAGTCTTTGAGGACTTCATCCTCGAAGGCCATGATGTCGGTGATGGTTTGCGGGTCGCGCATATGCCATTCCATATCGAGGATCGAAAAGCTCATTTGCCTTACGCCCGTCCAGCCTTTCATAAAGTTTTTGGCGGCTCGCATTTTTTCGATCAGCTCGGCTGGAATTTTTTCGTCCGTCTCATAATGCGCGGCGAAGCTGTTCAATGTTTCGGGTTCGTACAACCAGTTTTCCTGTAATTGAGAGGGTAGCTCGACAAAATCCCATAACACATTCGTTCCCGTTTGAGACGCATAGGTGCCTTTGGCCAGAAGGCCGTGGGTGGCATGACCCATTTCATGGAAGAGGGTTTCAACTTCATTAAAGGTCAGCAAAGACGGTTTGTCTTTTGTGGGTTTGGTGAAGTTGCACACAATTGCGACGACGGGGCATTCGACCTTGCCGTGGAAGAGACCTTGATCGCGGTAGCTGGTCATCCATGCTCCCGGTTTTTTGCCGGTGCGCGGATAAAAATCGGCGTAGAAAGTTCCGATGAATCTTCCGGTTTCCTTATCTGTTACGTCGTAGGCGGTTACGTCCTTATGCCATGTCGGGAGGTCTTTTGTCTCGGTGAAAACCAGGCCGAAGAGTTTTGAAAAATGATCGAACGTGCCCTTCAGAACATTGCCCAAAGGGAAATAAGGGCGCAGATCTTCTTCCGAAAAATGATAGAGGCTTTCGCGGAGTTTTTCGGAATAATATCCCACATCCCATGGTTTCAGATCGTCGATGCCGTCTGTGTCTTTTGCAAATTTTTTGAGGGCATCGAGGTCTTTCAATGCGCCCTCTTTGTATTTCATTTTGAGGTCATTCAAAAAGTGCATCACCGTCTCCGGCTTTTCAGCCATGCGGCGTTCCAGAACGTAGTGGGCGTGTGTTTCATACCCCAGCAATTTGGCGCGCTGGTTGCGGAGGTTTACGATTTTGAAAATATTTTCGGTGTTATCAAATTTATCTTTATAGGCGCGGGTGCTGAACGCTTTCCAGATTTTCTCGCGCAGATCGCGTTTTTTGGAATAGGTGAGGAAGGGGCCAAAGCTTGGGTAATCAAGGGTGAACAGCCATTTGTCAGCTTGCCCTTTTTCTTCGGCTTCGTGTTTGGCGCCGTGGATCGCGGTTTCGGGTAGTCCCGCCAGATCATCTTCATTGTCGATCCACATCTCAAAGGCTTCGGATGATTTGTTGACGTTGTTGGCGTAGGCGGGGCTTAGGGTGGACATGGCTTCGTTGATTTTACGAAGTTCCGCTTTTTTATCATCGTCGAGCAAAGCGCCGCCACGGACGAAGTTTTTATAGGTATCATCAAGCAGCGTTTTTTGTTCGGTGGTGAGGTTGAGAGAGTCCATCTGGTCGTAGACGGCTTTGACGCGCTTAAACAGGTCGGCGTTTAAAATGATGTCGCTGCCGAAATTGGCTTGAATGGGGCCGATTTCTTCGGCGAGGGCTTGCAGTCCATCCGTTCCGGCGGCGGTCAATTGGTTGTAGAAAATTCCTGCGGCCACGCCCAGCGTTTCGGCAGCAGTTTCCAATGCCACAATGGTGTTGTCAAAGGTCGGGGTGTCCGGGTTGGCGATGATTTTGTCAATGTTGGTGTGGGCCTCTTTGATCGCGGCTTCGATGGCGGGCTTGTAATGCTCCTCCTTAATCAGGTCGAATTGCGGCGCGTGGTTGCGCAAAGGAGAGAGGGCCAAGAGCGGATTTTGAGACATGCGAATATTCCTTTTTTTTATTCCAGTTACAATATATGGATTAAAAAAATGGAAACGCCAAGGTCCGAACAGTTTGATGACATATATTTTGCGGTCGAGGATGGTCTCGCCGAGAGCAAATATGTGTTTTTGGAACAAAATAACCTTCCGGCGGGCTGGGACAGGCGGGGGCGGTTTACCATTTGCGAGACAGGATTCGGGACGGGCCTTAATTTCCTTCTGACGTGGACGTTGTTTGAAAAAACGGCTAATTCTACCCAACAGCTCACTTATATCTCCTTTGAAAAATATCCGCTGTCCAGAGACGATATTTTAAAATATCTGGGCCATTGGTCTGGGGAATTCGGCGGGCGGCTGGAGCGGCTTGTGGAAATTTATCCGCTCAGGGTCGGCGGGTGGCATAAAATCCGCGTGTCGGACCGTGTGACGCTTCTCCTTATATTTGACGATGTGAACCGCGCTTTGCCGCAACTCGATTTTCCGGTGGATTGCTGGTTTCTTGATGGGCATGCTCCGGCTAAAAATCCCGATATGTGGACGGATGTTCTTTTTGCCAATATGGGGCGACTGTCGCGCGCGCAGGCGCGGGTAGCGACGTTCACGGCGGCGGGTTTTGTAAGACGCGGACTTGAAGCGGCGGGGTTTCATATTTCCAAGGCCAAGGGGTATGGACGTAAACGGGATATGAGTGTCGGCGTGTTCGCTGGTGATGGGCGACAAGATGGTTTGCGTGCTGTTCCTTCGCGTGTTGCGGTTGTCGGTGGTGGAATTGCGGGCACGTCGGTGGCGGCGGCGTTAATGGTGCGCGGGATTGATCTTGATCTTTATGAGAAAACGGATTTGGCCAGTGGCGGGTCGGGGAATGTGCGCGGGCTTTTTAATCCGCGCTTTACCGCGCAGCTGGGCAATGAATCCGATTTCTATTCTTCGGCGTTTGCGAATGCTGTGCGGACGTTTGAAAAAATTCAGGCCGATTCCGATATCGGGTTTTCGCGATGCGGATCGGTGCATCTGGTGACAGATGCGGCCAAAGACAAACGGTTTTCAGGGTTTTTGCAGAGCTGGGGATGGCATGAAGATCATGCGCGATACGTGTCGCGTGAGGAAGCGTCGGCGATTGCGGGGGGGGCGGTTAAACATGACGGAGTGTTTTTGCCCGATGCCGGACTCGTTGCTCCCTTTAAGGTTGTGGGTGCGTTGGCGGCGCATGTCAATGTGATCCAAAAAGAGATTTTGTCGCTTGAAGAGCTGCGCGATTATGATGTGGTAGTGTTAGCGGGTGCTGCGGATATATTGAAGTTTCCGCAGGCTGCGTTTTTGCCGGTTTCCACGGTTCGCGGTCAGGTGAGCATCATTGAAACACCCGCTGCATTTTCGGCTCTTAAAACCAATTTGTGTTATGGTGGGTACGCGTCATTACCGTTCGATGGGCAGATGGTGGTCGGGTCGACATTCCAGCCGTGGATAGATGATCTGGTGATCCGCGACGAAGATCACATCGACGTTTTGCAAAAACTTTCCGATGTTGTGGACGGGTTTGACGGCATAGCCACTGTTACTGGCGCGCGCGCGGCGTTCCGCTGTGCGTCCAAGGACCGTGTACCGGTGATTGGGGAAATTGACAGCAATCTTTATGTGTCCGTAGCACATGGTTCGCATGGGCTGATTACATCATTGCTTGGGGCCGAAATGATTGCGGCACAGATGACGGGAGAGATCAGTCCTGTGCCGCAAAATGTTGTGCGTTATGTATCGCCGGATCGTTTTAGAACCCTTCAAGCGAGTCGTAGAACATCATCTCGCTGATATCATTGGCGTCATCCGAGAAGCTTGAAGCTTGCTCTGTTTGTATGGAGACGGGTGTTGCAAATTGTTTAACTGTATTCTGCGGGAACAGGGTTAGCAACAGAATGAGGCAAGCCGCTGTTGCCAGTCCTCCCGACCACCAGACTTTGCCCGACATCCATGAAGATTGTCTTTGCGGGTGCATGACCTGTTCACGGGTCAGGGCTTGATCTATCATCTCGTCCAGTCTCGTTTTGGAGAGGATCGGGACCACTTTTGCGTCCGTGTCCAGAAGATCAAACGGGTCGTTAATTGGATTGGGTTGCGAGGTCATGTTTCTCTCCATTTATGTTGGCGGGGATCAGGTTTCCCAAGGCTTTCAGGCCGCGTGCGACCAGATGTTCCACCGCCTTTTCCGTTGTCTTCATGCTGTTGGCAACGTCACGGCGGCTATTATCGTAAAAGTACGTCAGCAAGATCGCTTCCTTCTGGCGGTCCGGCAAGCGTTCCACTGCCTGCAACAGCAGGGAGCGGTATTCGTTTGTGAGTACCGTTGCACTCGCCGTTTCGGGGATGCTCAGATGCTCGGGGATCTCGTCATTCCTGTTTTTGCGGGCGCGGTGAATATCCATGCATGCATTATAAGTCAGGCGCGAGACCCAGGCCTGAACCGATCCTCCCGGTTGCCATTTCGGGGCGAATTGCCAGAGTTTAATCATAACATCTTGCGAGACGTCTTCGGCCGCCGCGCGGTCGCCCGAAAGCAAGCGGAAGGCAAGGGCAAAGACCTTCTGGCCCAAAGCTTCGGCGAGCTTGCGGAAGGCGATTTGATCGCCCTCCGCGCTACGCATCAGATACTCAGTCAACAGATGGTTATCCATTCTGTGTCCTTTTGTGGTTAGTCGTCACGACCGGAGTCATTGGCAGAGTCATCGGAAAAGCGTTCCCGACCGCTGCCGTCTTTTTTACCGTATTTTTCACGCATTTCTTCGCGTCTTTCTTTCACGTTTTTCATGCGGTCCTTGAATTTGGCGCGCATTTCCTGATGAGCGGCGCGCATTTCATCCCGCGAAAGTTTACTGTCGCCGTCTTTATCGGCTTTGGCAAACATATCATCCAGACGGACTTTATGGGCTTCGAGCATTTCGTCCTTGGTCAGGAAGCCGTCGCCGTCTTTATCGGCTTTGGCAAACATTTCCGCACCGCGCTTGTCGCCATCAGGGCCACCTTTGCCACGAGGGCCATCGCCAAACCCACGGGAGTCATCGTCCGATTTCATCGGGCGTTCGTCTCCCATTGGAGGAGGTGTGTCGTCGTCACCATCACGGGCCATAGCCGGAAAACCGGAGGTCAGCAAGATTGCCAAAGCCGAGAAGGCCAGTAATTTTTCTTTGTTGGTCATTTTGTCCTCTTATCGTGTGTTGTCGAGTTATTTGAATTCCGTGTCGAGAGTATAACGGAGCTTGCTAGAGAGTCCCCCCGTTATTGCGAATATTTATTTACCGTAATGCAAAATCCTGTGAAAACAAGGGGTTAATCAATTGGCAAGGCCCTACTTTCTGGTTATGATCTTGGCAAATTTACCCTAAGGAATCCGAATATGGCCTCTTCTCTTCCTCCCCGTCCTTTGTCCCCTCATTTGCAGATCTGGCGCTGGACCATGAATATGGCCTTGTCGATCTTCCACCGTGTCAGCGGCGTGGGGCTTTCCGTTGGGACGCTGATGTTGGTGTGGATGCTGGTGGCCGCGGCGACTGATGAAGAGTCTTATAAATGTTTTCTGGATTTTGCGACGTCGTGGGTCGGGCAGGTCTGTCTGTTCGGGTGGACGGCGGCTCTTTACTACCATTTATGTTCCGGTGTTCGCCATCTGATTATGGATACAGGCGCGATGATTACCATTCCCGCCACGCAAAAGGCCGGATTTGTGATTTTTGTGGTTTCCATTGCACTGACGCTCTCGACATGGGGCTGTCTCAAATATTTTTATTAGGAGAGTTTTATGACCCAGCAGAAATACAAATGGAACGATACGCCGTTCAAGGGGCCGATGGCGCGGGCTCGTGGTCTCGGCTCGGCGCATGACGGGCTGCATCACTGGAAGGCTCAAAAACTTACGGCGGTTGCCAATATTCCGCTCGTACTGTGGGGCGTGTGGTCGGCGATGACGCTCGCTGCGACGGGGGCTTCGATTGAAACGGTGTATGGATTTTTTCATCAGCCGGTGAATGCCATTCTGATGATCCTGTTTATTGTTTCGGTGTTCTACCACATGGCGCTGGGGCTTCAGGTGGTGATCGAGGATTACGTGCATTCGTGTAAAAAGCCGATGTTGTTGATGTTGGTGAAATTGGGAACGACGGCTTTGGCTTTGGCTTCGATATTCTCTGTCCTAAAAATCGCGTTATAGGTTCGTGGGTTCAGTATGCGTTTTGTTGCTTTTCTTGTTGCCTTGATGTTGGCTGTTCCGGCGTTTGCGGAAGGAAGCGGCGAGCCTGCGTATACCCAAGTTGTCGCTTCGGGTGTTATCCGGTGCGGGTACGGGATTTCGCCGCCTGCGCTGGTGATGGATGTCAACACGAAACAACTCTCTGGCCTCGATTACGATATTTGGACCGAGGTCGGCAAGGAATTGGGCCTCAAAATCGAGTGGACCGAAGAGGCGGGATGGGGCAATTTTATCGAAGGGCTGCGCACGGGCCGCTATGATGCGTTTTGTTCCGAACTGTGGCCCGATCCTGCACGGTCGAAGTTTCTGTCGTTGACTAACCCAGTGGTGTTTTCCTTTCTTGATGCTTATGCGCGGGTTGATGATCATCGTTTCGATGGCGATTTATCCAAAGTCAATGATCCTTTGGTCAAGGTTCCGGCGATTGAGGGTGATATTTCTTATAGTCTGATGCAGAATGCTTTTCCAAAGGCCGGCATAGATGCGTTGGGCCAGACGGGGACTGTGTCGGATATGTTTCTCTCGGTTCTCGCCAAAAAATCGGATGTGATTTTTCTGGATCAAGCCATGGTGGGTGAGTTGACAAAAAATAACCCGGGCATGATCCGCAAGGTCGAGAATGTGCCGCATGCCTTTACATTTGCGTCCTATTACGGGGTGCGGGCGGGGGAGTATCAATTGCGCGATATGATTAACCTTGCGCTGCGCACCATGAAAAATGACGGGCGTCTTGAAAAACTCGCGAAGAAATATTCGGAGAGTTATGAGACTCCAAAAAAGGATTTTTAAGAAGGAAATCGAAATGACTTATGACGTAATTACCCATGAATATGATGTTGTTGTGGTGGGCGGCGGCGGGGCCGGATTGCGGGCCGCGATGGGGATGGCTGAAAAGGGCCTCAAGGTTGCGTGTTTGTCCAAAGTTTTTCCGACACGCTCGCATACGGTTGCGGCGCAAGGCGGGATTTCTGCGGCGCTTGGCAATATGGGCGAAGATGACTGGCGTTTTCACATGTATGACACGGTCAAGGGATCGGACTGGCTCGGGGATCAGGATGCGATCGAGTATATGTGCCGCGAAGCCATTCCGGCGATTATCGAACTGGAGCATTTCGGCGTACCGTTCTCGCGCACAGCCGAAGGTAAAATCTATCAACGTGCGTTCGGCGGTATGACGACCCATTACGGGCAAGGCACGGCGCAGCGTACTTGTGCGGCAGCCGACCGGACGGGGCATGCGATTTTGCATACGCTTTATACGCAGGCTTTGAAATACAAGGCTGAGTTTTTTATCGAATTTATCGCGCTGGATTTGTTGATGGATGATGAAGGTGCTTGTGTCGGGGTGGTGGCGTGGAATCTCAATGACGGGACGATCCATGTGTTCCGCGGGCATCAGACGGTGCTCGCCACGGGTGGATATGGTCGCGCCTATTTCTCTTGTACGTCCGCGCATACTTGCACGGGGGACGGGAATGCGATGGTGCTGCGGGCCGGATTGTCTTTGCAGGATATGGAATTTGTCCAGTTCCACCCGACGGGGATTTACGGGGCCGGATGTCTGATTACCGAAGGGGTGCGCGGCGAAGGCGGGTATTTGACCAACTCCGAAGGCGAGCGGTTTATGCTGCGTTATGCGCCGTCGGCAAAAGATCTGGCGTCGCGTGATGTGGTGTCACGATCGATGACGATTGAAATTCGCGAAGGGCGCGGTGTCGGCCCGCATAAGGATCATATCCATCTTCACCTTGAACATCTGGACCCCGATATCATTCATTCGCGTTTGCCGGGAATTGCCGAAACCGCCAAGATTTTTGCAGGTGTCGATGTGACCAAGGAACCGATTCCGGTTCTGCCGACCGTTCACTACAATATGGGCGGCATTCCCACCAACTGGCGCACTGAGGTTGTCGCGCCGACTGCTGACGATCCGAACTGTGTGGTGAAGGGTTTGATGGCAATTGGCGAAGCCGCTTGTGTGTCCGTTCACGGGGCGAACCGCTTGGGGTCGAACTCTCTTCTCGATTTGGTTGTGTTCGGACGGGCGGCAGCGATTCGTGCGGGCGAAACTGTGGTGGCAGGGGCCAAGCACCGCAAGACGCCGCAGGCCAGTTTGGATAAGGCTTTGGCGCGTTTCGATGCGTACCGTAATGCCAATGGGTCAACCTCGACGTCGGATATTCGCAATAAAATGCAACGCACGATGCAAAACCATGCGGCAGTGTTCCGTACTGGCGAATCTTTGTCTGAAGGTTGCAAGGAAATTTCCAAAGTCTTTGATATGAAGAAGGATGTGAGAGTTGCTGACCGGTCGCTGGTGTTTAATACCGATCTGGTTGAAACGCTGGAACTCGACAATCTTCTGTCTCAGGCCGTGGCCACAATGTATTCCGCCGTCAACCGTGAGGAAAGCCGTGGGGCGCACGCACGGGAAGATTTTGCGGACCGTGACGATGAACAATGGATGAAGCATACGGCCATCTGGGTCGATGAGGCGGGCAAGACCAAAATCGGATACCGTCCGGTGATTATGAAGACTTTGACGGATGAGGTTGAGGTTGTTCCGCCGAAAAAACGGGTTTATTAGGTTCGTTCGTGTCAAGGTATGAATGTGCCGGAAACGATTGATTCTTTTGTCTCCCAGTCCAAACAGAAATTTCCGAGCTTGGCTGCTGACTTGGATGATCTGGCCGAGACCCTGCGGTCTATGGATATCGCCTCCAAGGTATCGGAGCCCGTTCTGGTGTCCATGTTGGAGAAAGCTCTTCAAAGAAGCATAAAGTCCAGTAATCCCAAGATCAAGTTTCGCGAGATGACCAAAGCCATATCTGCCGTTAAACCCAGAGTGGATCGAGCGTTTGGGTTTATGTCATTTGTTAAAATAACTTTTTTCGGGATTTTTATGTTGGCCGTTTATCTATACCTGACTGTTGGTTAGGCCGGCTGTTTCGTTGCCGCCCATTCGGGGGATTCTGATTTACGCTGCTTTTTCTTGATCGTCCCGATCCCATTTCGGGGACCAGTCGGGGGCGACAATTCTGCCGTTCGGTTGTGCCAGAGCTGAAATTTTGGCCATTTCTTCCGGGCTTAGCTCAAAGTCGAAAATCTCAAGGTTGGTTTTGAGGTGGAGCAGGTTTTCTGTTTTGGGAATGGCCACGACGCTCTCTTGTTGAACGAGCCAGCGGAGCGCGACTTGCCCCGCTGATTTCCCGTATTTTCCGGCAATTTCAAGAAGGGTCATATCAGTGCGCACTTTGCCACGCGCCAACGGAGAATATGCGGTCAGGAACATATCGTGTTGGCGGCAGAAATCCAGAACGGCACTTTGCGACAGGTAGGGGTGGTATTCCACCTGATCGGTGACGATTTCGGCTTCGGTTTCTTCGATAATCCGTCGCATCAGGGCGGTCGGGTAGTTCGATACACCGATCATTTTGGCCAGCCCCCAATCCTGCACCGTTTCCAGCGCCGAAATCTGATCGCGCAACGGGATGCCCGAAACAGGCCAGTGGAGCAGAAGCAAGTCCACATAATCGGTTTTGAGTTTCTTGAGGCTTTCCTCGACACTTTTTGGGAGCGCGGACGAAGCCACACTATCCATCCAGACTTTGGTGGTCAGGAAAATGTCGGTGCGGGAAATTCCCGAAGATTTGATAGCAGTGCCAACATCGGACTCGTTGTCGTAAATCTGGGCGGTGTCGATATGGCGATACCCCAACTCAAGGGCCTTGCCGACCACATCCTGACACACCGACCCTTTCAATTCCCACGTTCCAAGACCCAACACCGGAACCTGACGGCCTTTGATCTCAACCGACTTCATCTTACTCTCCCATCAATTTTTTGATTATTCCTTACATGTTCAGTGTAGGCGTTTTCAGAATATTGTCCAGAAAAAGAAAAGATTTTTATTTTAATAATAATATTTCAAGTTAGGCTTCACAAATCAGACACTACGCGGTATCCTGATAAGATAAGGTTTTCCTTTCCTCAACCCGTTTTCCGGATGCGTTTTATGGCAGAGTTCAAGCTTCCCAAAAATTCCGAAGTCAAAAAGGGCAAGTCCGTCGATGTATCGAACGGGGCCAAAAATGCCAAGTCGTTTCGTTTGTACCGTTATGACCCTGATTTAGGTGAAAATCCGCGTTACGACACCTATATGATCGACCTCGACCAGTGCGGGCCGATGGTTCTGGATGCGGTTTTGTATATCAAGAATAACGTCGATTCGAGCGTGACCTTGCGCCGTTCATGTCGCGAGGGGATTTGCGGGTCCTGTGCGATGAATATCGACGGGCTTAATACGCTGGCCTGTCTCAAGCCGATTGAAGAGGTGAAAGGTGAAGTGCGGATTACACCGCTTCCCCATTTGCCGGTGATTAAAGATTTGGTGCCGGATGTTACCCATCTAGCCGCGCAATATGCGTCAATTGAGCCGTGGATGAAAACGGAGTCTCCTGCGCCCGCGCGTGAACGGTTGCAAAGCCCCGAAGATGCCGAACTTCTCAACGGGTCGGACGGGAAGGGGCCTGCGGCCTGTATTTTATGTTTCTGCTGTTCGACGTCGTGCCCCAGCTATTGGTGGAACGGCGACCGTTTTCTTGGTCCGTCGATTTTGCTTCAGGCGTATCGCTGGATTGCCGATACACGTGACGAGGCAACAGGCGAGCGTCTTGACCAGCTTGAAGATCCGTTCCGTTTGTACCGGTGTCACACCATTATGAACTGTACGCGGACTTGCCCCAAGGGGCTTAATCCGGCCAAGGCTATCGCCGAGATTAAAAAGTTGATGGTGGCACGTAGTGCTTAATTTTGTTTATTTCTTTTAGGGAGGAAAAAGTATGGACCCACAAATTCTTCAGGATCTTATCACGTCGTGGCTGATGCCCTCGTTTTTGAGTGCCGTTGTTGCCTTTCTTCTGGGCTTGATCTGGTATCATCCCAAAGTTTTGGGCGGCAAGTGGTTTGAAGCTCGTGAAATATCTTCTGACGATCTGAAACGTGGTGCACATCCGTTTATCTTATCGTTTCCGTTGTGGTTTCTGACAGCTTTGTTTTACACGTTCATGTTGATCTACATGAATATTGATAGCGGTGCGGAAATCTTTTTGATGTCGTGTTTGCTGTGGGTTGCTTTTGCCATGCCGCCGATTGTGATGGGATCGCTGTATACCGGTTATCCATTTGCGGCGGTGGCGATTGATGCCTCGTATCAGCTGGCAGGGTATTACGCTCTGGCTTTGACGCATATGGCGCTTAAGGCACTGGGAATATAATTTATATTTCTGATTCAGGCTTATTGGGAACGGATAGGACTTTGTTTCTGTCCGTTTCGCCTTTTTCGATGACAATTTGTGTTTTTGGAATTTTCCATTCTTTCGCGATCAGGTCGATCATCGCTTTATTAGCTTTGCCTTTTTCGGGAACGGCGGTGACCGAAATTTTAAGGACCTGCCTGCCGTCCCCGTCTTTATCCCATCCGGTGATGGCAGTACGGGATGCTTTCGGGGTCAGGCGCACGACAAAGGTAAAGCGTGTGCCCCCTACCAAGAGAATTGTTCCTTGAGGATGCGTTCTTCGAGAGAGTGGCCGGAATTGAAAATCAGGGTGCGTGTGATGTCACGGTTTTCCCAAATTTCGACGCTCGCGATATCGCGGACTTCGAAATCGTCAGCGGTGGCGCTCACGGGGCGTCCTTCGGGATCGTGGATATCGAAGCGAATGCGGGCTGATGCGGGAAGCAACGCTCCACGCCAGCGTCTGGGGCGGAACGCACTGATGGGGGTCAGGGCCAAAATATTGGTCGAGAGCGGAATGATCGGGCCGTGGGCCGAAAGGTTATAGGCCGTGCTACCCGCTGGTGTGGCCACCATGATGCCGTCGCAGATCAGCTCTTCCATACGGATGACGTCATCGACGGTGATGCGGATTTTCGCGGCTTGACGTACTTCACGCAGAAGCGATACTTCGTTGAAGGCTGTCGCTTTCTCGGTTTTACCGTCCAGTGTTGTGGCCAGCATGCCCAACGGATGGATTGTGACGCGCTCCGCATTCGTGATGTTTTCTATCAGGTTTTCAGACGAATAGCCGTTCATCAGGAAGCCAACCGATCCGCGGTTCATGCCGTAAATCGGCAGGTTGGTGTCGGCTGTGGCACGCAGGGCGGACAGGAGTGTCCCGTCCCCTCCCAGAGCCACGACGACTTCTGCGTTATTCAGGTTGCATTGTCCGTACTTCGCCACCAGTTCGTTTTTGGCGGTTCGGGCTTCGTCGGAAGTGTTGGCAAAGAAATGGATTTTCATTTTCAGGCTTGTTCCTGATTAAGTAATTTTTAAGAAATGTTTCATAGTTTTAGCCGCTTTTTGACGGAATGACAAAAAGAACTTGCTTTCTGGTCATAAAATCACTATCTATGGGCGCGTAATAAGAGGATAAGAATATGTTAAATAATATGGGCGGCGGACAAAAAGCTAAACCTAAAACCGTGCAAGGTGCGTGGTCTTTTGCATCTTTGCCGATGCCGTCCCAGTCCGATGCCGGTAAGGGCCAAACGTCCCAATTTGGTGCTGTGCCCCAACCGTCGTCAACATCGTCGTCTGCTGCCCAGCAGCCGATTCGCCAGAGTCAGTTCTGCTAAACTGTCCGATTTTTAATCAGTTCTTCGACCACAGCCGGATCGGCCAGAGTGGATGTATCCCCCAGGCTATCCAGTTCATTCGCTGAAATTTTCCGCAAAATCCGTCGCATAATTTTCCCCGAGCGTGTTTTGGGCAGGTTGGGTGCCCATTGAACCACATCGGGTGTGGCAATTGGGCCGATGATGGTGCGCACCTTCTTGATGATTTCCTTTTTGGTTTCATCGTTCATTTCGAATCCTTCATGCAAGGTGACATAGGCGTAGATGCCCTGTCCCTTGATGTCGTGCGGGAAGCCGACGACAGCGGATTCCGATACGGCGTGATGTTCGCCGATGGCGCTTTCGATTTCTGCGGTTCCCAAACGGTGGCCGGAGACATTGATCACGTCATCGACACGTCCGGTAATCCAGTAATATCCGTCTTCATCTCGTCGTGCGCCGTCGCCGGTGACGTACATACCTTTGAAGGTGGTGAAATAGGTTTGTCTGAAGCGGGCATGATCTTTATAGACCGTGCGCATTTGTCCCGGCCAGCTGTCGAGAATAACCAGATTGCCTTCGGTTGCGCCTTCAAGGATGTGACCTTCATTATCGACCAGTGCAGGTTTGATGCCGAAGAAGGGGAGGGTGGCTGAACCCGGTTTGGTGGTGGTGGCTCCGGGGAGAGGTGTGATCATATGCCCGCCGGTTTCGGTTTGCCACCACGTGTCAACGACCGGACATTTATCCTGGCCGATGACATGATAATACCACAGCCATGCTTCGTGGTTGATCGGTTCGCCCACGGTTCCGAGAATGCGTAAGCTTGCGCGCGATGTCTCATGAACCCACTCGTCCCCTTGCTTGTGGAGGGAGCGGATGGCGGTCGGTGCGGTGTAGAAAATATTAACCTTGTGCTTATCCACCACCTGCCAAAATCTTGACCAGTCGGGATAGTTCGGCACGCCTTCGAAAATGAGCGAGGTCGCGCCGTTGGCTAGCGGTCCATAGACGATGTAGGAATGACCCGTGACCCAGCCCACATCGGCGGTACACCAATAGATTTCCCCGTCATGGTAATCGAACGTCCATTGATGGGTGAGGGACGCGTAAACCAGATAACCTCCGGTGGTATGCAGTACGCCTTTGGGTTTTCCGGTCGATCCGGATGTGTAGAGGATGAAGAGCGGGTCTTCGGCGCTCATCGGTTCACACGGGCAGTCAGTGCTTTGCGTATCCACAACTTCGTGCCACCAGAGATCACGGCCCGCAGTCCAGTTGATGTCGCCGCCCGTGCGTCTTAAGACCAGAACATTCTTGACGTCGGGGCAATGTGCGAGCGCCGCGTCGGTATTGGCCTTGAGAGGGACTTTCTTGCCGCCGCGCAATCCTTCATCGGCAGTGATGATAAAGGTCGACTCACAATCCAGTATCCGGTCGCGCAGGGATTCCGGTGAGAACCCGCCAAAGACGACGGAATGGATCGCACCAATGCGTGCGCAGGCGAGCATGGCGTATGTGGCCTCTAACACCATCGGCATATAGATGGTCACGCGGTCGCCTTTTCCCACGCCGTGGTGTTTCATGGCGTTTGCTAGTTTCGAGACATTATCTTTTAATTCTGCATAGGTGACGTGTTTACTCTCATTCGGGTTGTCGCCTTCGAAGATTAATGCGGTTTGGTCGGCGCGGGCGGGGAGGTGGCGGTCGATGCAGTTGTGACAGGCATTGAGTATTCCGTCTTCATACCATTTGATGGATATATCGCCTTCGAAGCTCGTGTTTTTGATAATGGTCGGGAATTTGTCCCATGTGATGCGCTTTGCCATCTCCATCCAGAATGCGTCAGGGTCGTTCACCGATTGTGTGTAAAGTTCCCGATATTTTTCGGCTGTAATATATGCGCTTTTTACAAGTGACGCAGGTGGATCAAAATGTTCCGTAACGGACATGGATTACCCCCAGTGTTATTGAAATCTTAAAGAATATCTTTCGAGTCTAACACGGTTGGAATGTGAAAATCATTATGCAGCGCAATATTCGGGGGAACGTCAGGCGGCAATCTTTGCCAATGACAGGAATTGTTGCAACCGCTCGGTTTGCGGGGATTCAAGGATGGAGGCAGGGCCTTGTTCCGCGATTTTGCCGTTATCCATGAAGATCACCTGATCGGCGGCTTCCTTGGCAAAGCCGAGCGAGTGTGTAATCAGAAAAACGCCAATGCCGCGTTCCTTGAGGTGGGTCAGTTTTTCGAGAATCTTGGCGGTTTGTTCGACATCAAGCGCGGACGTGATTTCATCGAGCAGCACATATTTCGGGTTGAGGATCAGGGCGCGGGCCATGGCAACCCGTTGACGTTGGCCGACCGAAGTCTGGTTCGGGAATTTATCAATGAAATGATCCATCTCGAAAAGCTGGATCAGGCCGTCCATGTCTTTGTCCGCTTGCGGGTTGTGGTTGCGGGCGGGCAGCATAATGTTTTCACGCAAGGTGAGGTGCGGCCAGAGGAAGAGCGACTGGAACACCGCGGTGACTTTGGGCCACGGGGTACTTATTCCGAAGCGGAGATGTTTGTCATCAAGAATGATCTCGCCTTTATCGCTGTGCTCAAGAAGGCAGAGCATACGCAGCAACGTGGTCTTTCCCGTACCGGACGGGCCGATCACGCAGGTGATCTCTCCGGCCTTGATGTCCATGTCAATGCCGTCCAGAATTTTCCGGTGGTCGTAGGATTTATGGATGTTGCGAGCGGAGAGCATGGTCGGGCCTTATTTCTGGATTTCGTAGGGTTTGGCGACCGGAAGAACCGCACCGGGGTATTCTTCGTATTTTTTGAGAATCCTGTCCATCATCCCGCCGTTGATAAGCTGCATGAAGGCTGTGTTTAACATGATTTCGAATTGGTGGTCGGCTTGGGGAAAGGCGATGGTGCTGGCAAAAACACGGACCGGTTGAGTGGCGGCGGCATTTTTGATTTCCCCCGGGTTCATTTCCTCAAACCTGAACCCGTCCCGAAAGGCCAAAAATGTAACGTCGGCCTTGCCTGTTGCGACATTCATTAAATTGTCCGTAATGTCTGTCAGGTTTGGCAAAGATACGACTTGTGCCTTTGGAAAGTCCTGGGCGGCGATCATTCCTGCAATCATTCCATCGGATGAGGAAATGCGGATGGATGGATCGTTGATGGCCATGATGTCCTTGTCAAAACGGGTATCATCTGCGCGGACGAATGCCCCGACCGGCATATAGTAGAGCGGGGTCGAAAATCCGATATAGCCGAGTTTGGCTTGATAAGGGTTTTGCCAGTACCCGAAGCAGATGGCGTCATAGCGTCCATTCTGCAACCCCGGATCCATGTTTGCAAAACCGACCTCTTCGCTCCAGTCGATTCTAAGATCGAGTATTTTGGCTGCAGATTCCATGACATCGTAAATAATGCCGGACATTTGGCCGGTGTTTTGATCCTTGATGATGTGCGGTGGCAGAACAACATAACCGCAGCGGATGGTTTTGGTGCGTATAACCCGCTTGTAAGTCGATTCTTTTGCGTCTTGGGCAAGGGCAGGGATGGCAAATGATATGAGGGCAAACAGGATCAGAAGTTTTTTCATGTTATTGCTCCGACAGGTTACGGGTGTAGCGTTTTTTGAGCCAGAAGGCGAAGGCGTTGACCGGAAGGCAGACGGCCAGAAAGAAAAATCCGAGGGCGGTGTAAATTTCGACAGGGCGGTAGATCTGGGCGTTGATGCGTTGGGCCACGCGGAAAATTTCCTCGACCGAAATCAATGACGAGAAAAGCGTGGTGTGGAGCATCGCGACTTGCAGCAACAGCAGCGGCGGAATGGTTTCACGCAGGATCAGCGGTAACTGGATTTTGAAAATTGTTTGTTTGCGGGTGAGGCCCGTTACTCTGGCGGCGGTCAGATATTGTTTGGGGAAATCGTGGAGCGCGCCGCGCACGATGTCGGCGACTGCAAAAATATTGACAAAGGAAAGGGTAAAGGCCGCCGTATAAAACGGGTCGATGACCACGTCAAACATCGCCTGAACCGGATAATGGAGCCAGAATAGAAAGACCAGCAGGGGAATGCCGCCCAGCAGGAACGAAAATCCGTGGGAGGGAAAGCCCACGCCCTTCGGGAACTTGTTGCCGGCCAGACCCAGTGCGCCGCCCAAAATCAGGCCGGCGGTCCAGATAATCGCACATAGCTGGAGAGTCACCTTTAGTCCGCTTAAAAATGCCGGATAATAGGTGGTTAGAATATCCCAAACGCTCATGTGTCAAATCCCTTGAATTTGGGAGAAATCCTAGAGGATTGAGGGGGCTAAATCAAGGTTTTACGCCGCCCAGTTCACAAAGAATTTGCCATTCTTCGTCTGTAATCGGCATGACCGACAGGCGGGATTGTCGGATCAGGGCAATGTTTTCAAGTCTGGGGTCGGATTTGATCTGGGCGAGAGGTAAAGGTGTTTTAAACGGTTTCTTGCAGGCGACATCGACCAAGACAAAACGTTCATCCAGTGGGTCGGGGTAATGTTCGCGCTTCACCTCCATGATGCCGACGATTTCCTTTCCGATATTGGAATGGTAAAAGAAAACCTGTTCACCGCGTTTCATCGCCTTCATGTTGTTGCGGGCCTGATAATTGCGGACATCGTCCCACGGGGCCACACCTTTTTGTTTCAGGTCATCCCACGAAAATACATTCGGTTCCGATTTCATCAGCCAATATGCCATTTACTCCCCCTCCTCCCGTTGCGGGCGGGTGAGGATTTGGTCGATGGCGGATGTGATCGGCAGCGCGTTGTAGAGGCACTCGTAAATCGCTTTGGTGATCGGCATATCGACGTTATGTTCTTTGGCGAGGTCGTGCGTGGCCTTTGCTGTCTGTACGCCTTCGGTGACGGAATTTCTTCCCGCGAGGATTTCTTCCAATGGTTTGCCGGAGGCCAGTTCCGCGCCCAATGAAAAATTGCGGGATGTCATGCTGGAACAGGTCAGCATCATGTCACCGACGCCACATTGCCCCATCAGAGTTTCGCGTTTGCCGCCCAGTGAAACGGCGAGGCGTGCGATTTCGGCCAAGCCTCGCGTGACGAGGGCTGCGCGCGCGCTTTCACCCAGCCCCAGCCCGTGAACGATGCCGCACGCAATGGCGATGACGTTTTTCACCGCGCCGCCGGTTTGCGCTCCGATCACGTCATTTGTGGTGTAGAGGCGCAAGTTCCTTGCGGTCAAAAGTTTGACAATTTGTTCGCCGGTGGTTTTGTTGGCGGCGGCGAGGGTCGAGGCGCTAGGGAGGCCGCGGCTGATTTCTTTGGCAAAGTTCGGGCCGGTGAGAAAGGCAATCTCGGCCTTCGGGGTTTCCTCGGTCGCGACGGTCGAGAGGAGTTTATGGGTTTGGGTCTCGATCCCCTTGGCGCAGATGACCATTTTTTGATGGTCGCGCAGCAGGGGGCCAAGGAGTTTGAGGTTCGTGCGCAAAAATTGCGCGGGTGTGACGTTCAAAATCACATCGGCACTTGATACGCTGGCCAGATCGGTCGTGATGTCGATCGATTTGTGCAGATCGATGTCGGGCAGGTAGTCGGTATTGCGGCCCGTCTCACTCATGCGCGCGGCCAAATCCGCATCACGCGACCACAAGGTTACGTCGTGGCCTGCTGTGGCGTAGCATTGCGCCAATGCTGTTCCCCATGCGCCTGCGCCGATCACTGAAATTTTGGTCATACAAGCTCCTTTAATTCTTCGAGTGGCCAGCGGGGGCGGGCCTTGATGGATAGGGGGGCTGTGCGCCCTTGTTGCAGCAATTCCACTCCGGCCCATGCGATCATCGCGCCGTTGTCGGTTGCGTATTCTAGCGGCGGGCATTTAAGGGTAAAGCCGTGTTTGCTGGCACAATTGTTGAGTTCTGTGCGAATGGCTTTGTTGGCTGAAACTCCGCCGCAGACAATCAATGCAGGGTCTTTTTTGTGCGGATAGGCGTTGCAGAATTTTTCCATGGCTTGTGCTGCGCGGTAGGACAAGGTTTCAGCCAGTGTCGATTGGAAGGAGGCCGCCAATGCCGCGAGATTTTCCGGCGTGTGGTCTGTTTTATCCAAGACCTGACGCATCGCGGTTTTTAATCCTGAAAAAGAAAACTCGATTTCCTTGCTCCCCTTCATCGGGATGGAGAAGGGGAATTGATGTTTTGCTTTTTTCAAATCCGCGCAATGGGATGCGAGTTTTTCGAGGTGCGGGCCACCCGGGTAGGGAAGGCCCATCATCTTGGCCGATTTATCAAAGCATTCACCCACGGCGTCATCGCGGGTGCTGGCCCACAGGTGATACTGCCCGACATCTTCGGCCACCAGAATTTGCGTGTGTCCGCCCGACACTAGCAAAACGAGATAAGGAAAGGGAATATCTTCGATCAAACGCGGGGTCAGGGCGTGGGCCTCCAAATGGTTAACGGCCAGAAAGGGTTTATTGTGGGCCAAGGCAATGGCTTTGCCCGCCATCATGCCGACCATCACCCCGCCGATCAGTCCCGGTCCGCAAGTGGCGGCCACTCCGTCGAGGTCGGAAAAATCGAGACCAGCTTGTTTTACAGCTTCATGGATCAAGTGGTCGAGGTGGTCAAGATGGGCGCGGGCCGCGATTTCCGGCACGACGCCGCCCGTGGCCTGATGGGTCTTTATTTGACTTAATACAAGATGAGACAAAACTTGCCGGTCGCTTGTCACAACCGCCACGCCTGTTTCATCGCAGCTTGTCTCAATTCCCAGAATTTTCATTTTTGGCCTTAATAATGAAGTGTTTAGCCCGTCCTGTGGACGAGGGCAAGATGTTGTGTGGCGGGGAGTTGCCAAAGGGCCTTGTTTGCTTTAACGATAGGGGTCTTAAAAACAGAGATAACATAATAAAAATCCAGAGCTTATATGGTTGATATTCTTCGCATCGGGACCCGCGGGTCGCAGTTGGCTTTGACCCAGACCCAGCAAGTGGCGGACGCTTTGCGCGCGGCGCATCCGTCGCTTGAGATTGAAATTGTCGAGATTGTGACGTCGGGGGACTGGAAACCGTCTCATGGCGAGACGCGCCTGATGGAAGCCCAAGGCGGTAAGGGCCAGTTCGCGCACGAGATCGAGCAGCGCATTCTGACCGGCGAGATCGATTGCGGTGTGCATTCGCTCAAAGATATGCCGTCTTTCTTGCCTCATGGCCTAAAAATCGAACATTTCCTGCCGCGTGAAGATGCGCGTGATGCGTTTATTTCGCTTAAATATAAAAATCTTGCCGAAATGCCGGAAGGCGCGGTGGTCGGGACGTCGAGCCTGCGGAGGCAGTCATTTCTTCTGTCCAAATTCCCGCATCTCAAGGTCGTGCCGTTGCGCGGGAATGTGGCGACGCGGCTTGAAAAGCTTGAACAAGGTTTGGTCGATGCGACATTTCTGGCTGTGGCGGGGCTTAACCGCTTGGGGCTTGCCGATCGTGCGACGTCTACCCTTTCTCCGGTCGAGTTTTTACCGGCTTGCGGGCAGGGCGTGATCGGGATCGAGCTGCGCACGGGCGATGTGGCCGCATCGCAACTGTTTGACGAGATTTCCTGTCCGGCTACGATGTTGTGCTCTGTTGCGGAGCGCGCGGCGCTTCAGGTTCTGGACGGGTCGTGCCATACGCCGGTCGGCTCTTATGCGACACTTGACGGGAACAAGATGCATCTGAAAGTCGCCGTGGCCGAACCTGATGGATCAGCGTTCTTCGAAGACGAAATTTCCGGTCCGGTGGTGACAGCCGAGGATGCGCGGACGATGGGGCAGGTGATAGGGCACCGGTTGAAGCCCCGCTTGCCTGAAGGAATTCTTTAATCATGGAACGGCGCCTGATCCTTGTCACACGACCAAAGGAACAGGCGAAGGAATTCGCCGCAGAGATCGAACGTCTCGGGGCTGTTCCTGTTCTTTGTCCGCTTCTTGATATTCACCCCGTTTCTTACGATTTGTCGCATTTTTCTCGTCCCGATGCTGTGCCCGATGCAATAATTGTCACCAGCCAGCAGGTGTTTTCCGTGGGGGCCGATTTTTCTCCTTTGCTTTCTGTTCCGGTTTATTGTGTCGGCGAAAAGACCGGTGAGGCAGCGCGCGGCGCCGGATTTGCCGATGTTTATGAAGCGGGAGGGGATGTGGATGCGCTTGTCGCGCTGGTGCGGGACCAGGTGCAACCTTCATCTCGGCTTTTGTATCTGCGCGGGGAGGATGTGCGGGCTGACATTGCAGCGTTGTTGGCAGGTTATCAGGTTGACGAGGAAATTATGTACGGGGCGGATGTCATTTCCGCATTGCCGCAGGATGTGATCGATCTGTTTCCTAAACTTTTTGCGATTTGTTTGTTTTCTCCGCGCAGCGGGTCTATTCTCAAGGGGCTGATGGACAAACACGGGCTTGGGCCTTTCGTGAAGAATATAAATCTCTTGTCTCTCTCGGACGCGGTGTTAGAGTCGGTGGATGATTTGGGGTGGAAAACGTCCCGCGTGGCGGATCGGAAAGATCTCCGGTCCATGATTGCGAATTTAACTTCTATATTGGATCGAATATGACGACGGAACATCAGGATAATATCGGCAATGCTGTGGAGATCATCGAACGGTTCGGCGGTATCCGGCCAATGGCCACCAAAATGGGCGTGGCGGTCACCACTATTCAGGGGTGGAAGCAACGGAATTCTATTCCGTCCAACCGTTGCGATGATCTTTTGAAGGCGGCCAAAGTGCATGGTGTTGTACTCGACGATTTATTGGGAGGGGAGACTCTCGAGCCTGTCTCTGCGGTGAAAGAAAAAGAGATTCCGCTGGGACGCCCGGCCCCGTCTGTTTCGCCTGCGTCTTCCGACGAATTTGCTTCTCCGTCGTTGCAAATGCAAAGCCAGAAAACGACGTTGTTGATTGCGGGCGTTTTGATTATTGCGGCGGCTGTGGTCGGTATCGTGTTTGCCATGGCTCCCAAGGTCCAGCATTTGACCGAGCAGGAGCAACGCATTCGCGAGCTGGAAGCTCAGGTTCAGGCGATGAAAGAGGCAAAGCCCGCCGAGCCGTTGATTCCTGAGGAATACAAGCAGTCTCTGACCCAGTTGCAAAGCAGGGTTAGTGATCTGGCGGCGCAGGCGCAAAATTACAAGGGCGTTGTCGATGATATCCAGCGTGATTTGCAAAGCGGCAACATGCAACAACGCCTCTCTAAAATCGAAGGGCATATCCAGACGATGGTTGCACAAGCCAAAGCTGTCGGATTGCAGGATATGATCGCCAAGGTTCAGATGATGCAGTCTTCTCCGGAAGGGGCGGCGCAGCTGGGCGATGTTGTCCGGTCGTTGCTGCCCGTGGTGCAGTTGCCGGAAGGGGCGACGGATGAAAATTTCGCTGCGGCCTTGCAACAGTTAAAGGATAGCGACCCGAAAGTAGCTGAGACGTTCAAAGACGTTGCGCCTGAAGATATGAAGGCTGCGGTGATGCTGGTGGGGATGTCGCAACTCCGTTCATCTCTGGCGCGTGACAATCAATCGTTTGAAACGGATCTGACATTGCTCAAAGCGACGATGGCCAAGGATGATCCTGAATTGGCGGCGGCGATTGATCGTCTTGCGCCCAAGGCCAAGAGCGGCGTTTTGACGCCTGACGGATTGTCGAACGAGTTCCGGTCTCTAGCGGGGGATGTGGTCGCCGCGTCGTTGGCGGGCGAAAACGTCTCCGTTCAGGACAAAGCCTTGGCGCGGTTTGGCAATCTGGTGACGGTCGAGAAGGATGGAAAACAGATTTCGGGAACCGATACGCAGATCCGTGTGGCGGAGGCGCAGAAGCTTCTCGATCAGGGCGATATCGAAGGGGCGGTTGCCGTTCTTCAGCAGATCGAAGGTCCTGCCGCCGAGAAAACGCAACCTTTTATCGACCAAGCGCAAGCCACGATGATGGCGCGTCAGGTTCAACAGATGCTCGGCACCAATTTGCTGATGAAGCTCAAATCCATGGCGGGCGGAGCGCGCGGTGGTGCGGGCGGGGCCTATATCGTCAAAAGCAACGGGCTTGACGGGATGATGGCGCCGTTCAAATCCATTATTCCGGAAGCTACCCAGAGCTTGCCGAAAGGTGGTGCGCAGTAATGATCAATACGATCTGGTATCTTTTTAAAATCTGTCTGGTTCTCGGGGTTGCTACTTACCTTGCGACGCTGCCGGGCGAGCTTGTCCTTGAATGGGGTCAATACCGCATGGCCGTGCAGATGGGATTTGTTGCGGTAGCGGCGTTCCTCGGGTTTCTGGCGATGGTGTTTGCGTCGGGACTTGCATACCGGATTGTTTCTTTTCCATCTTCTTTTATGCGCTATCGTCAGCATCGTCGCCATGCCAAGGGGTATCAGGCGTTGCTCAGGTCCTTGACTGCTGCGGCAACGGGCGATCAGAAAAATGCGCGGTATCTGGCGGTGCGGGCACAGAAATTGTTGCCTGAATCGGAAGCGGGCTTGCCGCTGTTGTTGCAGGCTCAGGCGATGCGTGATCTGGGTGACGGGGCCACGAAAGACGAGCCTTATCAGCTGTTATTGAAGAATGCCGAGACGGCGCTTCTGGGGCTTCATGGCTTGACACAGAATGCCATTCTGGATGGGGACTTTGCCAAGGCGTTGCTTCTGGCGCGTGAAGCGATCAAAAAATATCCGAAAAATTATGCGTTGCTTAAAACCGTTTATGATCTCGAGGTTCGCAACAGGCTCTGGAATGATGCGCTTCTGACCCTCGATCAGGCTGTAAAGCGCAAGGTGATCCCAAAAGAGACAGCGGCTCATGACCGTGCGGCCGTTTGTGTCGTGCTGGGTGATATGGCGACGGAAGGCGGACGTGCGGGCGAGACACTCGCGCTTTATCAAAAGGCTGTTGATGTCGATAACATATTTGTTCCGGCGGTTGCGCGTCTGGCGCGTGCGTATTTGTCCGCAGGCGAGCGCAAGAAGGCTTTGTCGGTTGTCAGCAAGTCATGGAAGAAGGCAGCACATCCCGATCTTATTCCGTTGTGGATGGAGGTTATGCCGTCGCCTAGAGTTGGTGAAATCGCGCCGCATTATAAATGGTTTGAGTCCCTTGCCAAATCCCACCCCGATTCCCCTTGTGTGGTGTTGGGGCTGGCCAAGGCTGCTATTCAGGACGGGTTATGGGGCGATGCGCGGGTCGCTTTGGCGCGTGCCGAAAAACTCGGCCCCACGGAAGAGTTGTACCGTTTGTGGGTCTTGCTCGAAGAGAAAACGGAAAATCGTGCGGAGGTTATTCGTCAATGGCTTGACCGCGCCTATACGGCTCCGAAATCGTCGTCATGGGTGTGTTCCAAGACCGGACGTGTTTTCTCCGAATGGAGAGCAATTGTGGAGCCTGAGGGGTTGTTCAATACACTGGTCTGGGCAAAAATCCAGTCGTCCGATCCTGCTCTAATGCTTGCGGCCTGACCTTTTCATCATCACGCTGGCAATTCCGATTCCACCCAGAAACCCGCCGATATGCGCGACCCAGGCGATGCTCGATCCGTCGGGTGCGCCCAACACACCCATAAAGACCGAAATCGCAATCCAGGCGATGATGATCGGCATCATGTTGGAATTCATTCCCGATGTGCCGGTGCGCATGGCGAGCAAGACGGCGCCGAACAATCCACTGATCCCGCCCGAGGCGCCGACAATCGGCATGGTCGAGAAAGGCGAGAAAGCCAGATGGGTCAGAAGGGCGATCCAGCAGGAGAGAATGAACAGGATCATATAGCGTTTGGGGCCGAGCCATTTTTCGGCGCCGCTGCCGATGGCGACCAGCATTAGCGCGTTGACGCCGACATGCATCCAGCTTCCATGTATGAAGATCGAGGTGATCGGTGTGACGGGTGTCCACGGCATGAAAGGGGTAGAGCCGGTCCAGCTTCCCGAAATAAAGCCGCCGAAGAGTGCAACATATTGCATTATATCGGGAATGAGTGCGAGAGACAGTGCCCAGATCACAAGGTGAAGACCCAGAATGAATCCCGTCAGATATTTCGTGATGGGCGGGATGTTAAACATCGGAGGGGCTTTGCGCGGCGGCATGTTGGACGGCACATTATTCGTGCGCGGTGTAAAGCGGATCACGTTGTCGCTATTGTCTTCGGGTTCGGAAGCCATAAAAGAAAATGTCCTTTGTTGTTTTCTGTTTAGCACAAAGGACATTTTAGCACATGTTATTTTTCGAGTTTTACGTCACCCCGGTAACATGCCGGTGAACATCGGTTCGTTTTTCTCGCGATTGTATTTGTAAGCTTTTGTTTCATCGCCCTTCGGTTTCATAAAGGACGGAGGCATGAATTTCGTCACGAGTTTACCAGCCGCAGCGACCAGATCGGTGGTTGCAATCTTGGCGTGGGCAATCTGGGTTGTCAGACGACTCATCACGTTTTCATATGCTTCTTCGGCAATTTTTTTGCCCATCACAACCATTTCAACGACTTTGCCCATTTCAGGCAGCACGCCTTCGACGGCGGATGAGAAGGACATGCGAGACAGGGACGCTGTTTCATCGCGTTCCGCTTTTTTGGCAGGGTGTTTGCCACCGCCACCGGATTTGCCTTTGCCGCCTTTGCTTTCATCTTCGTCGTCATTGTCGTCGTTGGCAACCACATGACGCGTTACGGTGCGCATGTCGCCGGTTTGGACGTCAATTTCTACATAGGTCGGTGCCTGAAAGCTCACCGGATATTTGAGCAGATCCTTGGTCGGCAGATCTCGGCCAGTTAGGCCCGCTTTGATTTCGATACGGATGCGGGATGGATCGCGCCAGTCATAGACCACGCAGTGGCTGCGGAACTCGCCCGGTTGCGGGCAAGGTTTGACAACCCATTTGCCCGGGTAGAAGGGTTCTCCGAGGCCGGATTGTTCGACAAATTCCTTGATATTGACTTGCATTTCACACCATCCTTTGGACCTTTTATTGTCCATAATTCTTATTCTTGTTTTCTATAATGCTGTTAAATGGTTAATAAGATATTAAGAGAGAAAGAAAATTTGCAAACGTAAAATTTTCCTGCGATATGAATAAGTTATGGATGCCTTGCCGAGCGAGTTCTGGACTGTCTTGCCGCTGTTTGCGGTGCTGGGATGCGTTGTCGGGTTTCTGGCGGGGCTGCTCGGGATCGGCGGCGGAGGAATACTGGTTCCGGCCCTGTATTATAGCGGCGTGCATCTTCTGGGCGATTCCCTTCCTCAAAACGAATTGATGCATGCGGCGTTGGCCACGTCGATGGCGGTGATTATTCCGACAGGTCTTTCATCTTCTTATGCACAGATCAAGCGCAAGGCGGTGGAATGGAATGCGTTTTCACGAGTGGCTCCTGCGCTGGTGTTTGGTGTGATTGTTGGTGTTTACGCTGTATCGGAAATGAAAAGTTCTGCGCTCCAGATTGTTTTTGCGGTCGGGCTTTATTTTCTTTCGGCGCTGATCTTTTTCAAAAAGGAAGGTGGGGTGACACATCAGGTGCTGTTGCGCCCTTTCGTTTCCTATCCTGCTGCCTCATTGATAGGTTTGTTTTCGACGCTGGTCGGGATCGGCGGGGCCAGTCTCAATGTGCCCTATCTGGCGCGGGCGGGCGTCCCGCTGCATCGTGCCATTGCAACGTCTTCCGTCTTGGGTGTTGCTATTTCCATTCCTGCGGCGGTGGGGTTGATCGGTTTTGTGTATTGGCTGGCGTGGGTTCTGATTGTTCCGTTCAGTGTTCTTTGCGCACCGATGGGGGTTCGGGCATCCCATGCTCTTCCGGTTTCCAAACTCAAAATTGTCTTTGCCATTCTGTTGTGTCTGATTGCCACCAAGATGGCGTTTGATGTCGTGGTGCCATGACATATTCCTGGGGCGCCATTTTTTTTCTTACGGGATTGGCGGTTTATGCGCTGTTCGGGTCGCCGACGCCCGATCATTACGGGTGGCCTGAGTATGTTGTCGGGCTTTTGTTATTGCTCGCGGTGAGGTTTCCCGACCTGAAGCGTGACGGCATTTTGCTTGGTTGTGCAGCGGGCGGGTTTTTTATTCCGGCGTTGATTGGTGCGGTTCACGGCGCGGTGTTTACCGATATCGTGCGTGATATGGTTCCTTTCCTGTTTTTATTTCTGGTGGCTGTTTACCGTCCGCATATCGAAGAGCTGGGGATCAGGTTTGTCTGGTTCGTGGCGGGGATGGGGTTTGTCTTTTCCGTACGGGCACTGGTTCCGGTGTGGAGCGAATTGATTCAGGACAATGTGCGGATGTGGGGGGCGCCGCCCGATCTTTTGTATCTGGCCAACTCTCCGGAAGTTTTGTTTGCCGCGCTGTGGTTGATGGGGGCGGGGTTTGCTTCCCTGTTTTACGATATCAGGATTTTGCGTGGGCTGGTGTTGGTTGTCTTG
Source organism: Pseudomonadota bacterium (assembly GCA_029558635.1). GTDB lineage: Bacteria > Pseudomonadota > Alphaproteobacteria > Micavibrionales > Micavibrionaceae > UBA1573. The sequence continues at coordinate 161,008 of JAKQEE010000258.1, forward strand.
TCTTTGATCCCGCTTCTTTCCATGGTGATGATGATGCAGCGAGCCGGAGCCGGGGCTTATGCCGCTTCCCTTTTGATTTTGTTATTCGGCTTGCTTGTCTATTCCCCTAAACGGTTTGCGGTGGCGATACTCTGTCTGGCGGGCGTGGTCGTTGCGGTCAGTCCTTTGGTTCTTCCGGTGGTTGATGCGCTGGTGTGGAAGACGCATCTGGTTGGATTCAATTCCCGTGTGCAGGAATGGGGCAAGGTTTTGGACCTTGTGTCACAAGATTGGGTTCACGCCCTGTTTGGTTATGGCTGGGGCGCTCGGTTTGAAAATCCGGCGGTCGGGGGAATTTCGGTTCTTTATACCCATTCGCTTCCTTCATCCCTTTTGCTCAAGACCGGATGGCTCGGGACGGGGATTGTTATAACGGGTCTCGGGATGTCTTTGGCGCGGGCGTTGCCCGATATTTTCGGAAATCGGCGGTTGTTTTGGGCGCTCGTCTTTCCGTTCTTGATCGCAGCCGGGATTTATGCAAGCTACAAATCCCTAGGGTTTGGGCTTATCCTGTTAATATTTTTCGCTTATCGGCATCAAAAACTTGAACGGGACGCCCCTCCTGTGGCATAAAAACCATACTTCAACTTCGACCAGTATAGTTTTGAGGCGCATGCAAAAACCATCCGTTTTGTTTGTTAACCGTGTTTATCCTCCGTCACGGGGGGCGACGGGTCGCGTTTTACGCGATCTGGCCCATGCGTTTGCCAGAGACGGGTGGGAGGTCACGGTGTTGACTAGCGGGGCATCGTCTTCCGAAGTGATGGACGGGCCGGTACGGGTCAAACGTGTCAAGGCTTCGGGGAAAAAAGCCTTGTCCGCCTATTTCTGGGTGTGGGTCAAATTGTTGGTGGCGGCTTTGTTCATGCCCAAACACAAGATGATCGTGACACTCACCGATCCGCCGATGCTGGTGGTGGCGGGGCGCATTCTGGCGCGGATCAAGGGATCGTCGCATATTCATTGGTGTCATGACCTTTATCCCGATATTTTGCCGGTTCTGGGTCTCAAGATTTCTTCGAAGGTGATGAGTTTCCTCAAAGGCATGTCGCGGCGCGCGATGAAGTCGTGTGACCGCGTGGTGGTGGTCGGGCGCTGTATGGCCAAACATCTGGCCTTTACGGGTCTTGATATGTCGAAGGTCACGATTATTCCGAACTGGCCGGATCTGGAGCTGACAGCTCGCGCAAGCATGACATCGGGTGTGCCCATTCGCGTCAAGGCGGCGGCCAATGCCAATCTGGACGGCAAGTCTCTTCGTCCCAAGAATCCTTTCTTTGTTGATGAAAGCCCGAAATTCCGCGTACTTTATGCCGGAAATCTCGGTCGGGCGCATCCGATCAGCACGATCCTTGATGCGGCGGCGTTGTTGATGCCGGATCATCCTGAAATCGAATTCGTCTTTGTCGGCGATGGTGTTGGGTATGAACGGATCGCCCAAGAACGCGCGCGGCGCGGTCTTGATAATATCCGTTTGCTGCCGGCCCAGCCTTTGTCACGTCTCAAGGAGCTGATGGAGAGCGGCGATGTGCATTTAATCAGTATGAAACACGAAGCTGCAGGAATGCTGGTTCCGTCCAAGCTTTATGCGGCGCTTGCGGCAGGACGGCCTTGCATTCTGATCGGTCCGGACCATACCGAGACGGCGCGGGTTATTCGCGAATATGGCGCGGGACGCGTGGTGGCGCAAGGCCATGCGCGGCAATTGGCGTCCGAAATCCTCTCGTTCCGGACGGATGGTGATAAATGGTTTGCCGCACAGGTTGGCGCCAATCGTGCCGGTGAAGATTATGCGCCGAATCGTTCGATTTCGTCGTGGATCAAAAATGCGCGGGATACGATTCGCTATCGCGTTGCCTGATTTCTTTTCTTAAACTGTTTCTATGATCCGAACTGATGATCCGCCCTTGTCCTTGTCCGAGGTGTTGAACCTTTTTTATCAGGCCCGTTTTTATGTGCTTGGCGGGTTGGTGCTCGGGTGCGCTGTTGCGTTGTTGTTTCTTGTCCTTCTCAAACCCCAGTATGAAATCTGGATGATTGTGGCACCGCCACGGCAGGGGGCCGAGAGTGTCAATTTTCTGGTCGAGGATTTGCCGCAGGTTCTGGCGCCGATGGCCGGACAAGCGACGTCGCGTGACGGGGAATATATCCGCTTCAAGCAAAGTCTGCGTGGTCCGGCGGTGGCTTCGGTTCTGATCAAGCTGGACGGGATGGTTAAAGGGATCAATGACAAAAGTCTGATGCGCGGCGGGAGCGGGTCGCTTTCCGATGCGCGGGAAGTTGCCCATCATCTGGCGTGGTCCATCGACCTTGATCCGTTGGCAGATACCGAGAGTTTACGTCTGGTCTATCATCATCCCGATCCTGAATTTGGGCTCAAGCTATTGCGCAATCTGGTTAAAATTGACGACCAATTGATCCGTCTGGATGTGCGCAAGGACGTCGAGGCACGGATCGACTGGTTGAAACGCGAACTGAAAGCGACGCTCAATCCCGAGCATCGTCAGGCGCTCACGCGGTTGTTGATGGCCGAAGAGCGGCGGCGGATGTTGTTGTCCATTGAAACGCCCTATGCGGTCAGTGTGATCGAAGACGCCACGGCTTCGCCTGTCCCTGTATCACCCAAGTCGACCTTGTTCCTGCCGTTTTTCGGGTTGTTCGGCATGGTAGTGGCGTTTCTGGTTTTTTATGTACGGCGTCAGTTCGAGCGGGAATTATGAGCGCGGTTCTTCCTGTCTCCGTTGTTGTCGTGACCAAGAATGAAGCCCAGCAGATTGTCGCTTGTCTTGAAACTCTAAAGGATTTTGATGAAATTCTAGTGGTTGATTCACAAAGTACCGATACTACGCAAGAGATTGCGCGTGAGTGCGGCGCAAGGGTTGAATCGTTTGTCTGGGATGGGAAATATCCCAAGAAGCGGCAATGGATTTTGGACAATGTTTCCCTGAAACATGACTGGGTATTCTTTGTCGATGCGGATGAAATCGTGACGCCCGATCTGGTGGATGAAATTCATCGTCTTTTTGAGAAGGGTTCGCCCGTGTGTGCCGGGTATTTTGTAACGGGGAGGTATCTTATTGACGGGAGAGTTCTCCGGTTTGGGATGCCTAACCGTAAAATTGCACTGCTCAACAAAACCAAAATGGAGTTTCCGGTGGTCAATGATATCGATATTCCGGGGATGGGGGAGATCGAGGGGCATTACCAGCCTGTTCTCAAAAATTCTTCTGATAAAATAGGGTTGCTTGAGACTTATCTGATCCACGATGCGTTCGATGACGAGCGGGCCTGGACTTTCCGTCATGAAAAATATGCGCGCTGGGAAGCGGGGATGACCTTGAAAAATGCGTGGCCGACCGATCCTGTGCCATGGCGTGAAGCCGTCAAAAAAGCGCTGCGTGGCTCCAAATTCCGTCCAGAACTCATATTTTTCCTTGGCTTTGTGCTAAAAATGGGCTTTCTGGATGGGAAAATGGGTAAAAAACTTGCCGTATCGAAATACAGGTATTATAAGCTTATAAGATATTTTACGAAATAAAAGTGGACGAATTATGATTGTTGGGATTTTGGCTGTTGCTTTGCGTAAGGATTTTTGGAGAGAGGCATCCGAGAGGATTGCTCCCCATGTGGAATATATACCTGAGAATAAACAGGATGCCGAATATCTTGTTGGCGAGGCCTGTCCCGATTTGTTCGAGAGCTTTGTTCAAGCATCCGGTCGGGACCAAGTGATTGAAGCGGTTTCCGTGCGTTTGAATGATATGATGGAGTGGGAAGGCGGATATTCTATGAGCACTCCTGAAAATGTGATGGAAACTGCCAAAAGAGTTGTCAGACGGATGAATGGGCTTGGTTGATCAGGATTTCAGGCATTTATAAATAAACGGGCAAAGGCGGCGGAAGAAACTGGCCGTCTTTTGTTTTGTGGTGATCGCCCAATTTTTCACAAATGGGATTCTCGCCTTCTGTCTGGCTAGAAATTGTTCGTCGCGGCCCTGCTTGATCTGGCGTTGGGAAATGCCGCCGCTTTCGAAGATGCAAACAGGAAAGGGCAGGTAGAGGCAGTGCCGTTTCTTTTCCTTTAAAAATTTCAAGGTCAAATCGTAATCGGCGGCGATTTTATAGTTTGTGTCGTATCTCAGTTTGTCGAGGCTTTGGCGGTTGTAAAATATCGCCTGATGATGGGTGAACATACCGCGCTCGATGGTGGTGTGGGGTTTGGCGCGTTTCAGGAATTTTTTTTCATTGCCTTCGAATGAATCGCCGTAAAAAAGATCGTAGGTGTTGTTGCATATGGCGGATTTTATTTTTTCGAGAGTATCGGGGGCGGCAAATTGATCTCCGGCATTCATAAAGACCAGATAGTCACCTGTGGTTTTGTCGATGCCTTTGTTCATGGCGTCGTAAATGCCGCTATCCGGCTCGCTGGTGATGCGGGCGTCTATGTAATTTTTGAAATCGTTTTCAGTGCCGTCGGCTGACGCCCCGTCGATGATGATCCATTCATAATCGGTGCAGGTTTGATCCATCACGCTCTCTGCGGTTTTGGCCAATCCTGCGCGATTGTTGCGCGTGATGGTGATGATTGAAAATTTAACGGTCATTCGCGATGTCATCCGCAAAGATCGCGGTGGTGGCGAGGTTCGCGAGGATTTGGCTCAGGTCTTTCGCGCCGTCCATAAAGGTGAGCGGTTTCGGATCTTTGGGTACGATAATGGTCGAACCTGGCGGGATCATGGTGGCGCGCTGGTTCCATGCCGAAACGGACAACGGGCTGGCGCTGCCATCCGGATAGACCACAAAGGCACGGTCTCGATCGGCATTGTAGCTAAAGCCACCTGCTTCGTCGATGTAGGTGCGCGGATTCTTTCCGGTTCTGAATTGGAGGGAAGCGGGGGAGAGGACTTCGCCGGCTACGCGTACCGTCAGCGGACGCTTTGGAATAAAAACACGGTCGCCGGTTTCGAGCAGAATATCGAGTTCCGGATTGGCTTTGAGCATTCCGGGGTCGGCCTCGACCGTCAGGCGGCCCAGAGCTTCGGAGTTTTTGAGGTTGGAAATCAATTCGCGGGCGACGGATACTTCTTCGTCGCTCGGTTTTTTATCCTTGTCTTTTTGAGCAAGGGCAGTGGTGAGTTTAAGTTCAAGGTCTTGTGCCGAAGCCTTGAAGCGTTGTTCTTCGCGCAGGCGCTCGGACTTGCGCGAGAAAATTGAGCCCTCGGGATAGGCTTGTTCGGTAATGCCACCGGCGCGTTCGATCAGTTTGCCAAGCGTATCACCCGGAAGAAGGTCATAGGTCCCGGGGTTTCTGACTTCGCCCACCAGCATGACGTGATTGTCTTCGATGCGGCGGAATTTCTGGTTGATGCGGATGGTGTCGCCCGGATGCAATGTGATGCGGTTTGCAGGGGTCGAATTCAGGTTGATGTTGACACGTTTCGATTTCTCATCGGCCAGTGGTTGGGTAATTTCGACATTGTCGAGGCTGGCTTCGAGCGAAGCGCCGCCCGCGACAGCCAGAAGCGTATCGAGCGTTGTGTCGTTGGTGACGGGATAGGAGCCGCTGTTTCTGATCGACCCTCTGATGAAGACTGCGTGCTCCAATAGAAAATCTTTCATGTTAGTTTCGATAGTCCGGCGTTTTGGTGTCTGGCTGTCGTCTATATCACTTCCGGACGTGGTGTTGAGGCTGGCCAGTTTCAATGCGGCTATCTGGTCGGTGGAAACAGGCGAGCCGAGCGCTTTGATCTCATCATTCGAAAACAGATAGACGCGATCCGATTCTTTCAATCCGACATTGGTTGCGCCGCTTAGAATTTGTTTCGGTGAGAAAGCAATCAATTCTTTCGATAGAAGTTTTGAATTCCAGCGTTCGATGACGCCGATTAAGGGGTATATATCCGGCCCCAGAATAGCATCGCTTGAAAGGATATGGGAGAGTGTCGGTGTATCATTCAGAGCATAAACACCATCGGCGCGTGTATGCCCTAATAGTTCAACCGAATCAGCACGGCGCTCTTGTCCCTTGCCGACAATCAGCGTGTCTCCGTCGCCGAAAATTTTCAGATCGGCTTGTTCGATATCGCTGGTGTTGTCGTGGCCGCGCGTGTCGGGGGAAATGCGGATATAGCGCAGGCTTCCCGGTGCGATGGTTCCGCCCGAGAAAATCATCAGGTCGTCGAGGGAGAGTTTCTGGCTTCTGGCTTCGTTGTCTCCGTTCCACAAAGTTTGACGGGCAGGAAGAATCTCGTAAATGGCGGGGCGCTTGACGGCGCCGCTGATGGCCACAGTGGGGCCGATGGGGCCAATCTGGAGCATGTCGCCATCGCGTAAAGCCAAGTCTGATGTTTTCGATCCGTAGATCAGAACTCCATACAAATCGACGATTGTGCTGCCGTTTTTTCTTATCAGTTTGATTTGGCGCAGCGTTCCTGTTTTCAGGATTCCGCCCGCACCGTTCAGTGCATCCATGATGGTGCCGAAAGATGATAGTGTGACCTCACCGGGGTTGGTGACATTGCCTGAAACCGTCACGGAAATTTGTCGCGTTTTGTTCAGTGATAGATAAACATCGGTATTGTAATAGTCGCCCAACATCGACTGCAATTCTTTGCGCACCTCTTTGATGGTGCGGCCTGCGGCGGGGACCGGCGCCAGATCTTCGATGACCAGTTGTCCATCGTTGGTGATTTTTAGTGTGCGGGAAATGTTCTGTTGTCCGCGAACAAGAACCGACAATTCGTCGCCTTGACCGAGGATGTAATCATCCTGAACGTCGCCAGAGAGGCGTAATTTGTTCAACGTGTTTTTTTTCTGGCCGAGAGTGTCATAGCCGAATTGTTCAATGCTGTTGCCCAGTCTTTCCGCATAATAGGATTCAAGTGCGGATGCTGTGCTTTGCGATTTTTTGAATTGTGGTTTGACATTTGTTTGCGGAACGGTCGAGAGAAGCGTGTCGATATCGCTGTCATCAAGCGTGTCGCTTTTCAACAAGACCGGATCGACGGCAATGTCTTCGGGGTTGAGCCATGCGGAAATCCGTTCGTTCTTTTCAGGCTGTGCGGCTTGACTCTGGTCGCCTGTCGCGAAAAGGGCGCACAGGCTTACGGTAGCGAGTAAAGCGAAGCGAATCTTAGGCATTCCGGACAATTTTACAGTCTCTGGTTTCGGCTAAAGCAGCACAGTAGACTACATACAGTTGTAGGAAAAGATGGAATCGGGCCTTAAAACCTTGAAATCCTGTACTTTTGTAAATCTCAAAAAATTTTTACGATTTTTTAAAAAAGATGTTTGACAATCAGGAATCGTCCGTATATAAAGCCGCTCTCGCTGACGCAGACGGTTTTCAAGTCTCCAAAAAGACGAAAGAAATCAAAGCATTGGTTGAGCGCAAGCCCGAAAAAAAATTGTAAAAAATTTAATTTTGGGGGTTGACGGCAGAATAGCAGCTCGCTATAGTCCGCAAACCTAAACAAAACGAGATTCTTTTGGTTTCTCGGTGACGTACTCGCCGATTACGGTTTTTGTGCGTCGTGGTTATTGAACATCGTGAAAACGAAGCAAATATAGAGAAGATTCGCAGGCAGCAGTAGCGTGATTATCGTCACGTTGTTATATGATCTGTTGTTTTGCGCAATCTGCTCACGCAGACCTATTTATTTTTAATGAATAGTTGTTACGCAAGATGCAGGTCTTAAATTAATTTACTTGAGACAAAAATAGTGATGTTTTTGAAATCATGGATTCAAACTTGAGAGTTTGATCCTGGCTCAGAACGAACGCTGGCGGCAGGCCTAACACATGCAAGTCGAACGGACCCTTCGGGGTTAGTGGCGCACGGGTGAGTAACGCGTGGGAACGTGCCCTTCAGTACGGGACAACATCGGGAAACTGGTGCTAATACCGTATAATATCTCCGGATCAAAGATTTATCGCTGAAGGATCGGCCCGCGTCTGATTAGCTAGTTGGTGAGGTAATGGCTCACCAAGGCTACGATCAGTAGCTGGTCTGAGAGGATGATCAGCCACACTGGGACTGAGACACGGCCCAGACTCCTACGGGAGGCAGCAGTGAGGAATATTGGACAATGGGCGAAAGCCTGATCCAGCCATGCCGCGTGAGTGATGAAGGCCCTAGGGTTGTAAAGCTCTTTCGACGGGGATGATAATGACCGTACCCGTAGAAGAAGCCACGGCTAAATTCGTGCCAGCAGCCGCGGTAATACGAATGTGGCAAGCGTTGTTCGGAATCACTGGGCGTAAAGAATGCGTAGGCGGCTTGACAAGTCAGGAGTGAAATCCCAGGGCTTAACCCTGGAACTGCTTTTGAAACTGTCTTGCTAGAGTCCCGGAGGGGTCAATGGAATTCCGAGTGTAGAGGTGAAATTCGCAGATATTCGGAGGAACACCAGTGGCGTAGGCGATTGACTGGACGGGAACTGACGCTGAGGCATGAAAGTGTGGGGAGCAAACAGGATTAGATACCCTGGTAGTCCACACCGTAAACGATGTGTGCTAGTTGTTGGGCAGCTTAGCTGTTCAGTGACGGAGCTAACGTTTTAAGCACACCGCCTGGGAAGTACGGCCGCAAGGTTAAAACTCAAAGGAATTGACGGGGACCCGCACAAGCGGTGGAACATGTCCTTTAATTCGTAGCAACGCGAAGAACCTTACCTACCCTTGACATACCAGTTGGGATTTCCAGAGATGGATTTCTTCATTTAGTTGGACTGGATACAGGTGCTGCATGGCTGTCGTCAGCTCGTGTCGTGAGATGTTGGGTTAAGTCCCGCAACGAGCGCAACCCTCGTCGTCTGTTGCCATCATTCAGTTGGGCACTCAGATGAGACTGCCGGTGATAAGCCGGAGGAAGGTGGGGATGACGTCAAGTCATCATGGCCCTTACGGGTAGGGCTAGAGACGTGTTACAATGGTGGTGACAGTGGGTCGCAAGGTCGCGAGGCCAAGCCAATCCCCAAAAGCCATCTCAGTTCGGATTGTACTCTGCAACTCGAGTGCATGAAGTTGGAATCGCTAGTAATCGTAGATCAGCACGCTACGGTGAATACGTTCCCGGGTCTTGTACACACCGCCCGTCAAGTCATGGGAGTCGGTTTTGCCTGAAGGTAGTGCGCTAACCGCAAGGAGGCAGCTAACCACGGCAGGGCTGGTGACTGGGACTAAGTCGTAACAAGGTAGCCGTTTCGGAAGGAGCGGCTGGATCACCTCCTTTCTAAGGACGTTGACGGTTTTGACTGTCTACTGCTGCCGGCGTATCTTCTCTGAGTAAAGCTTCGTTTTAAGAGTTTGATGGGCTAGTAGCTCAGCTGGTTAGAGCACACCCCTGATAAGGGTGAGGTCGGTGGTTCGAGTCCACTCTGGCCCACCATTATCCTTCTCAAGGGCCCTTAGCTCAGCTGGGAGAGCGCCTGATTTGCATTCAGGAGGTCAGGAGTTCGATCCTCCTAGGGTCCACCAGAGATCAGCTTTTCTGCAAGTGCGGTTGCCGCCTTTGCATGAAGGCTGAAGCCTTCGTTTCTTAAACATCGTGAATAATTGAATAATAATATAGGTTCTTGTTTCTGACGAGCCGTTAGAAACAAGAAATTTTTGTCAAGATCGAATAACTGAGAATCAATCAACATCATACGCAGCGGATTTATCCCTGCGCGTGATTATGAATTCAAGCGTAAAAGTGCATTTGGTGAATGCCTTGGCGATCAGAGGCGATGAAGGACGTGGTACGCTGCGATAAGCTCCGGTTAGCTGTGAACAAGCTTTGACCCGGAGATTTCCGAATGGGGAAACCCACCGCTTATGCGGTATCCCTTACTGAATACATAGGTAAGGCGAAGCGAACCCGGTGAAGTGAAACATCTCAGTAACCGGAGGAAAAGAAATCAACCGAGATTCCCTTAGTAGTGGCGAGCGAACGGGGAACAGCCCAGTAGTTGTTCTGTAATAATTAGAAGTAGTTGGAAACCTACGCCATAGACGGTGATAGCCCGGTATAAGTAAAAAGCAGAGTGACTCTCGAGTAGGGCGGGACACGTGTAATCCTGTCTGAATATAGGGGGACCATCCTCTAAGGCTAAATACTCCTGATCGACCGATAGTGTACAAGTACTGTGAAGGAAAGGTGAAAAGCACCCCAAGCGGGGAGTGAAACAGACCTGAAACCGAATGCATACAAACAGTAGGAGCGGACTTGTTCCGTGACTGCGTACCTTTTGTATAATGGGTCCGCGAGTTAGTCTTGCATGCGAGCTTAAGCCGTTAGGTGTAGGCGTAGGGAAACCGAGTCTGAATAGGGCGAGAGTATGCAGGATTAGATCCGAAGCCCGGTGATCTAGCCATGGCCAGGTTGAAGGTGCGGTAACACGCACTGGAGGACCGAACCGGTAGTTGTTGAAAAAACTTCGGATGAGCTGTGGTTAGGGGTGAAAGGCCAATCAAACCGGGTAATTGCTGATTCTCCGCGAAAACTATTTAGGTAGTGCGTCGTGTCTTACCTTCGGGGGTAGAGCACTGGATAGACTAGGGGGCCGCAAGGTTTACCAAATCTAACCAAACTCCGAATACCGAAGAGTACAATCACGGCAGACAGACAGTGGGTGATAACGTCCATTGTCAAGAGGGAAACAACCCAGACCTCCAGCTAAGGTCCCCAAATCGTAATTAAGTGTGAAAGGAAGTTGGACTTCCATGACAACCAGGAAGTTGGCTTAGAAGCAGCCATCTTTTAAAGAAAGCGTAATAGCTCACTGGTCTAAATAAGAGGTCCGGCGCCGAAGATGTACCGGGGCTAAAATTACGTACCGAAGCTGAGGATGCTTTATAGCATGGTAGCGGAGCGTTGTGTAAGTCTGTGAAGGTTCACCGTGAGGTGGGCTGGAGATATCACAAGTGAGAATGCGGACATGAGTAACGATAAACAGAGTGAGAAACTCTGTCGCCGAAAATCCAAGGTTTCCTGTCCAATGTTAATCAGGGCAGGGTGAGCCGGCCCCTAAGGCGAGGCTGAAAAGCGTAGTCGATGGGAACCAGGTTAATATTCCTGGGCCTGCTGGAAGTGACGGTGGCCGAAAGCTGTTTTCCCTTAATGGATTGGGAGGGCAGCCTGGGACATCCAGGAAATAACTCCAGCGTATAGACCGTACCCTAAACCGACACAGGTGGATTGGTAGAGAATACCCAGGCGCTTGAGAGAACTATGTTGAAGGAACTCGGCAAATTACATGCGTAACTTCGGGATAAGCATGCCCCATCGGAAGGCAACTTTTGGTGGGGGGCACAAACCAGGGGGTGGCGACTGTTTACCAAAAACACAGGGCTCTGCGAAGATGTAAATCGACGTATAGGGTCTGACGCCTGCCCGGTGCCGGAAGATTAAGAGGAGGGGTTAACGCTCTGAATCGAAGTCCCGGTAAACGGCGGCCGTAACTATAACGGTCCTAAGGTAGCGAAATTCCTTGTCGGGTAAGTTCCGACCTGCACGAATGGCGTAACGATCTCCCCACTGTCTCCAACATAGACTCAGTGAAATTGGATTCCCCGTGAAGATACGGGGTTCCCGCGGTCAGACGGAAAGACCCTATGAACCTTTACTATAGCTTTGCAGTGGCATTACGATTGTCATGTGTAGGATAGGTGGGAGGCTTTGAAGCGGGAGCGCCAGCTTTCGTGGAGCCAACGTTGAAATACCACCCTTGACCTTCGTGATGTCTAACCAAGCTCCATTATCTGGAGTTGGGACCCTGCATGGTGGGTAGTTTGACTGGGGCGGTCGCCTCCCAAAGTGTAACGGAGGCGCGCGATGGTAAGCTCAGGACGGTTGGAAATCGTCTTCAAGAGTGCAATGGCATAAGCTTGCCTGACTGCGAGACTGACAAGTCGAGCAGAGCCGAAAGGCGGTCATAGTGATCCGGTGGTTCCTCATGGAAGGGCCATCGCTCAACGGATAAAAGGTACTCTAGGGATAACAGGCTGATAGCGCCCAAGCGTCC
>JAKQEE010000273.1 GCA_029558635.1 Pseudomonadota bacterium
GAAATGGTGATGCCTGGTGACAACATCAATCTGACGGTCAAGCTGATCGCTCCGATTGCGATGAACGAAGGGCTTCGTTTCGCGATCCGCGAAGGTGGTCGTACCGTTGGCGCCGGCGTTGTGGCTAAGATTATTGAATAATCCGAATTGATTTCACGAAAAGCCCCGCTTTGGCGGGGTTTTTTATTGCCCCTATTTTTTGCTGGAAAAGCGGGACTTAATAGGCTAGAAAACAGACTTCGACCTTGCAGGGGTATAGCTCAGCGGTAGAGCATCGGTCTCCAAAACCGAGGGTCGTGGGTTCAAATCCTACTGCCCCTGCCATTCAAACTAAGCGCCAGTGGTTAAAAGGGATTTGACCCACTGGGTTATAAAAATGCGCGGACGCAGGGCGTCGCGCAAGGGCTCAAATCCTACTGCCCCTGCTATTCGATTCTAGTATTGGGCCCGATATGCACACCTTGCTTCAATCCGCTCGTCTCCCTTTCTTGATTTTGACGCCCGTGAGTGTTTTCTTGGGGGTGGCTGTTGCTCTGGGCACGATTTCCAACATCAATATTTTCGATTTGTGTCTGGTTTTGGCGGGGGCGATTGCTGCCCATGTCAGTGTGAATGCATTCAATGAATATTCCGATTTCAAAAGCGGTCTGGATGCAAAAACCATCCGGACTCCCTTCAGTGGTGGCAGCGGCGCGTTGGTGGCTAACCCGCAAGCGGCTATTTATGTTCTCGCGATGGCGATTTCGGCGTTGGCCGTTACGGGAGGGGTTGGTCTTTATTTTCTTTACAAGTTCGGGGTTGGGATTTTGCCCGTTGGTCTTCTCGGGGTTTTGATTGTTCTCAGCTATACGCCTTGGCTCAACCGCAATCCGTGGCTTTGTCTGGTGGCGCCGGGGTTGGGGTTCGGGCCGTTGATGGTTGTCGGTACGCATTTTGTCCTGACGGGTTCCTATTCATGGTCTGCATTCTTTGTGTCGATGGTTCCTTTCTTTTTGGCCAATAATCTTCTTCTGCTTAACCAGTATCCGGATATCGAGGCCGATCGTTCGGTGGGGAGGCGTCACTTTCCGATTGTGTATGGTGTCCGGAAAAGTACGTTCGTGTACGGGCTTTTTGTGGTTTTTGCGTGTGGAGCTATTATCCTCGGTGTTTCTGGCGGATATATTCCCGAAGCAGGATATGCAGGTTTAATTCCGATGGTTCTCCCCTTTGTTGTGTTTTACGGAGTTATAAAGCTCAAAGAGGATGTAGCTGTTCCTTTTCTGGCGATGAATGTTTTGTCTGTCCTTGCAACACCCATATTTTTGACGGGGGCCTTGATTCTCAGCCAATAAAGAAGTGTGCGGTGCGGAATCAATTATGCGTGAATGTTTCCGTCCTTTTGTTGTAAAATGTTAGAATGAGTAGGGTTTTTCCGGTCGGTCTGATTCCGGTGGTAATTGTTACGTGTTCTGTGTTTTCTCCTTCCATGGCGGGGGAAATCTCTCCGCGCGGGCACGAGCCGATCAAAGCGTCGATTGTCGACAATGCTCCTGAAAAATTTACGATTGATGTCATGAGTCTGGCCAATTTGTTTGCTGACGAAGGGGCCAAGACGTTTGCCGTCTATATTTCCACGCAGTTGCCGAAATCATGTTCGGATTTTTCTGAACTTAATCTGGCCTATAAGAAACCCGATAAATATTTGCGGCAGTTCGATCTGTCAAAGCACAAAGATGTTTTGGTCGCAATTGATAAGCATAAATGCGTAATCGTTAAAAATACCCCTTCTGATTGATTTCTAGTTTAGGCTTTCATAGATTTTGCGGGTGCCTGTTTTGAGATCGGTCGACGGGTTCCATCCGGATTGTGTGGCCAGAGACGTATCCATCAATTTATACGACATGCCCTTCGGTGCATCGGGTTTGTACGTAAAGGTTCCCGTGTAACCTAACGCGTCCGCAATAGTTTGGTAGCACTCGGTGACAGTCAGGTCCGATCCGGCGCCGATATTGAGGGTGGGCGGGATGGTTTCAAGCTTGCTGGCAATATGCCATACGAAATTTGCAATATCATCGACATAGACAAATTCGCGGCGTGGCGTGCCATCGCCCCAGATTTCAACGGTTGATGCGTTTGTTTCCATTGCCGTTTTTATCTTTAAGATGGCGGCAGGGAGAAGGTGTGAAGTTTCGGGGTCGAAATTGTCATCCGGCCCATAGAGGTTGCACGGGATCAGGGTTTTGTAATTTACGTTGTGTTGCTCGGACAGATAGGCGCAGAGTTTGGCCGCGGCGATTTTGGCGATGGCGTAGCCTTCGTTGGTGGGTTCAAGCGGGGCAGTCAGGAGATCGGTTTCCTTGAGTGGTGTTTTGTAATCGCGCGGATACATACAGCTTGACCCGAAATTGATGAGGTTTTTTATTCCTGCTTGGTGTGCTTCATCAATCACATGAGTGCTGATAAGAATATTTTCCGTCAAGAAGCCGGCCATATCATTCATATTAGCCTTGATGCCACCGACCTTTGCGGCGGTGTGGATCACAAGATCGAATGAATGTTGTTTATAGTAGGATCGGAGTGCTGCGCGGTCGGTGAGGTCAAGGTCGGCGTGGGAGGGGGCATGGATTTCAAATTCGGGCGGGGCGAGGCGTTTGATCGCACTTCCCACCATTCCGCTTCCGCCTGTCAGAAAAATTTTCATGCGGTTTTTTTTCCCTCAGCTCCGCGATTCTCACCCCCACAACTCTCACCCCCACAACTCTCACCCCCACCCTGACCCTCCCCCGTCAAGGGGGAGGGGGGAGAGGAAAGGTGACGTATGCGGGCAAGATCGGCTGTGACCATTTCCCTGACCAGTTCGTCAAAAGTTACAGTCGGGGTCCAGCCGAGTTTTTCTTTTGCCTTCGTGGCGTCGCCTTGCAACAGATCGACCTCGGTCGGTCGGAAATTGGACGGGTCGATGTGGATGATTGTTTTTCCGGTTTTTGCGTCTTGGCCGATTTCATCCAGTCCCGTTCCAGACCATTTGATTTTGATGCCTGCTTCAAGAAAAGCTTTTTCAGTAAGTTCACGGACGCTACGGGTTTCGCCGGTAGCCAGTACAAAATCTTCGGGTGTGTCTTGTTGCAGGATGCGCCAGATGCCGTCTACATAATCGCGGGCATGGCCCCAGTCGCGCCGCGCATCAAGGTTTCCAAGGTAAAGGCAGTCCTGAAGGCCCAGAGAAATACGGGCGGCGGCACGGGTGATTTTACGGGTGACAAAGTTTTCTCCGCGGATCGGACTTTCGTGATTGAACATGATGCCGTTGGCAGCAAATATGCCATAGGCTTCGCGGTAATTCACCGTGATCCAGTAGGCGTAAAGTTTGGCGGCGGCATAGGGGCTTCGCGGATAAAAGGGGGTTGTTTCGTTTTGTGGAACAATTTTGGTCGCGCCGAAGAGTTCCGAGGTTGAGGCTTGAAAGAATTTTGTTTTCTTTTCCAGCCCCAGAATGCGAATGGCTTCGAGCAGGCGCAGAGTGCCAAGGGCATCGGCGTTGGCGGTATATTCGGGGGTTTCGAAACTCACCTGCACATGGCTTTGTGCCGCAAGGTTATAGATTTCGTCCGGTTGGACTTCCTGAATGATGCGGATCAGGTTGGTTGCATCCGTCATGTCCCCGTAATGGAGGGTGATGTGGGGTTCGATATGGTCGATGCGGTCGGTGTTGAGGGAAGACGAGCGGCGTCTTATACCGTGAACGATATAGTCCTTGGAAAGAAGGAGTTCGGCTAGATACGCGCCGTCCTGACCCGTAATACCGGATATCAGAGCTGTCTTTTTCTTCTCCCCAGACATAGCGTTAGAGAATGACTCCGTCTTTTTTCAGTTTTTCAACTTTACGCAGAATCATGGTGCGCTTGAGGCGCGACAGGTAATCGATAAACAATACGCCGTTCAAATGATCCAATTCGTGCTGGATGCAGTGCGATTCCAGATCCTCTCCCAAATATTCGACCTTCTGTCCTTTCAGGTCGATATATTGTACGCGGACGGCTTTGGGGCGTTCGACCTCGGCGAATTGATGGGGGATCGAGAGACACCCTTCTTCCATGACACTGATCTCTTCGGAACGCCAGACGATTTTAGGGTTAATCATCACGATTGGATTGCGGGAAGAAGCTTCTTTGCGATATGTCGTGTCCATCACAAACATACGGTTGAGGCGGCCCACCTGATTGGCGGCCAGTCCGATGCCCGGGGCATCGTACATCGTTTCCAACATGTCGGTAGCCTGCTGTTTGACTTCAGGCGTGATATGTTCGATGGGTCTTGCCGTTTCTTTCAAAACGGGATCGGGGACAACAATAATCGGCAGGAGCGACATACGTTCAATTTTCCTCTTTCAATAAGCGATCAACCTACATTAAAACACTCCCGAAAGGCTAGAGTTAATGATGTCCGATTTTCCGGCAAGCGTTGATATTTTCTGCAAAGTCATCGACCATTACGGCGATGCCGGTGTGTGCTGGCGGCTGGCGCGGCAGATGGCGGTGGACGATGGGAAAAAGGTCCGGCTGTTTATAGATGATGTCGAGACTTTGAGGCGGATTGTGCCGGAGCCGGACAAGAGGGTGGAGATTGTCCGATGGGGTCGTGATCTTGTTTATGGAGGGGCTGCGGATCTGGTGATCGAGGCGTTTGCCTGTGATTTACCGGATCAGGTTCTTGAAGTGATGGGGCGGCAACCGGAAGCTCCGGTCTGGGTTGACCTGGAATATCTGACGGCGGAGGAGTGGCCTTTATCGTGTCATGCGGTTCCGAGCGTGCATCCATCAACCGGACTGAAGAAAACGCTGTTTTTTCCGGGATTTGATGTCAAAACCGGAGGGTTGATCCGTGAAAATGACCTGATTGCGCGGCGGAATGTATTTCAGGGTGATGTTACGGTCCAAAATCAGTGGAGATTGGACCATAAACTGCCGGAAATAGATAAAAATTGTCTCGATTTATCGCTATTTTCGTACAAAACGGCTCCCATAGAGGCGTTTTTCAAGGAAATTTCCGGTTTGGAAAGGCCTGTCCGTGTCTTTTATCCGGTTCCTGACGGGTTCGGGGTTGAAAAACGTGGAAACCTGACCATTTACCGTATTCCGTTTGTGAAGCAGGAAGATTATGACTATTTGCTGTGGACGTGTGATGCGAATTTTGTCCGTGGCGAGGATTCTTTTGTGCGGGCGCAATATGCGGGTCGTCCGATGATCTGGAATATCTATGTTCAGGAGGACGAGGCGCATTTCACAAAACTGGATGCTTTTCTGACTTTGTACCGTGCGGCTTTTTCGCAGGAAAGCAGGGAAGGGCTTGCCAAATGTTTTGAAGTGTGGAATCAAAGGGGCCAAGATTTGGAGGGAGTTTGGCTTGATTTTTTAAAGTCACTGCCCGAATTGGATGCTGGGGCAAAGGAGTGGGCCGATAGGCTTTGTTCCGAGACCTCTTTGACGGAACGGCTTTATGCGTTCTGTCGGGAAATAAAGAGTTAATTTATTGAAATGTAAGGAAAAAATATGAAAGTCGCTCAGGAACTTCGCACTGGAAACGTGGTGATGGTTGATAAGGCCCCTATGGTTATTCAAAAAGCCGAATATAACAAATCTGGCCGTAACGCCGCTGTCATGAAATTCAAATTCCGCAACCTTCTGACCGGAACCAACTCGGAGGGTATTTATAAGACGGACGAAAAATTCGAGGACATCATCCTTGAAACCAAAGAAGTGACCTATTCCTATGAATCCGGCGATATGTACGTCTTTATGGATGAGGAATACAACCAGTACGAACTTTCGAAAGACGATATCGAAGGTCTTTTGAAATATCTGGAAGAGCAAATGCCTTGTGAGGTCACCTTCTATAACGGCAAGCCGATTTCGGTGACTCCGCCGGTTAAAATCGTTCGTGAAGTGATCTACACCGAGCCTGCCGTGCGGGGTGATACCTCAGGCAAAGTCATGAAACCGGCCCGTTTGCCGAGCGGTTACGAGATTGCGGTCCCTGCTTTCGTTGAAATCGGCGAGAAGATCGAGATTGATACACGCACTGATGAATACGTTTCACGCGTTAAATAAATCTCATCTTTTGGGCCGCAAAAGGCTTTTTCTGTATTTTTATGCAAGGCTGGAAGTCATTCCAGCCTTGTGTTACACTTGAGATAGGCCCGAAAATAAATAAAATTTTATCCATTTAGGGCTAGAATGGTAGGCGGTGGAGTGGTTTTTCGTAGTCCCTTCGCCCTTGGGTTTATGGTGTTCTTGGTTTGGTTTTGGTGAGGCGGTGCAGAACAGGTCGCACATTACAGCGGGGAGATCTGCGAGATTTGTTTTGATGCCCGAGGTGTTTCCTCGGCTGTCGGTGTTGTTTTTCTCGGGTTTCGGGGTTCTTCCTTATCTTCTGGCGCTGTTATGCGCCAGAGCGCGGTTGTTGCCCAAGGGCCACCGTTTTTTCCGTTCGGGTGAAAAGTTCGGCATTCGCCATGTTTTGGCCGAAGCTGCCCTTCATATTGATTTCAAGTGGAAGAATGTCGACCAGATTATTGTTTACGGCGCGTTGCTGTCCGGAAGCGCCATATTGTTTGCCTTTGTTGCTGTTGTTTTGAGTTATCTGGTGTTCTCGACTGCGGAAGCTGCGGCGTGGCTTCCGGGGATTTTCCAGACGGCGCAGCCCAAGCATGATGTCGCCTTCATGATGTTGGATCGCGTATTCGGGATTCCGGGAATTTACGATTCCGAGATTATTACCAACCCTGCTGTCTACGGTCCCTCACCCAATGACTTCCAGAAAGCGCTTATGGCGCTATTTGGATTTTTCAGTTGGGGTCTGTTTATTATTGGCGTCTTTATCTTTCTTTATTTTGTCATCGAGATTGTCTGGGACATTACACAAGAAGGAAAAGTTCTGGACGCTATTTCCGATGGCAGTGGCGGTGGAGAGAAAGGGTTTGCGTGGCTTCCCTTGAGGTTCATTCTGGCGCTGGGGCTTTTGGTGCCTATAAACGGTGGGCTGAATTCCGCACAGTATATTACGCTTTATGTCGCGAAGTTCGGTTCAGGCGTGGCGACCAATGCGTGGGGCTACTTCAATATGGAGACCGGGCCCAACCCGATGGGGATGCCTAATGAAGAATTGATTGCGAAAATCGAGCCGCAGGATTTTACAAGCGTTCTCAAGAGTTTGATGATTATCAAGTCTTGCGAGCAGATCAACATTTTTAATGCCGTAGCTCTTACGGGTAGCGGATATCCTGTGGTTCAGGATGGTACGTACGGGTCCTATGAAGTCAGGCCGTATATTATCAACGGGTCCCAGCACAAGGATCTTAAAATTGATTATCTCGGTCCGTCGGGTACTGAATATAAAGCGACTCCGAGCGGTGTTGCTACTTTTAATGCCGCCGATCCCTTTTCCCAGATACTTCTCTTTTCGGGGGGGCAGGGGATTCAAATCGTTTTTGGATATACCGATCCCGGTGATCCGACCAAATATAAGGAATATCCCGGCGGCGTTTTGCCTGTTTGTGGAGAGGTCAGTATTCCTGTTGCTTCCATGAGTGTGGAGGGCCTTCTTGCTGCCGAGGCGTATTTCTATGCGGTGATTTATCTGGTCGAAGATATTGCCCGCAATAATGGCACTTTGCACAAATATGAGCAGGATTCTTTTTTGGCGACCCTCCGCGAGTTTCACAGAACATCTTCCGGATATAAAAGATTTTTGCAGATGTTTTCTACTCCACCTTTGGATTGCTACTACGATATAGACAAGGATGGATATGAGAGTATTAATGAAGGGGCATTTATCGGAGATTACTTGGGGAAGTGTACCGAGCCTGTTCCCTCCAAATATTGGAATGACTATTTGAGTGTTGCCAACGTTGTTTTTGCGGAAATGCCAATCGCCGCAGCACGAAGCTATTTGGTTGATGACCCGTTCGCTCTTTATCTCGGTGACACGGATCGCTATATAGGTGATACCGCATACTCTTCTTTGAGCATGCCCAATCCGATGATGATGACGGTTGGTATGACCGAGTTGGGATGGGGTGGGGCTGGTATGTGGTACACCCGTATTGCCGAAAGAAACGGCTCCTTCGTTTCGGCTGCTGGCGGTGCTCCGGCCGTGCGCAAGATGCCGATGGTTATGGAGAAGATTAAAGCTGAACGCGCCAAGAACGATTCCGGTATAGGCAAGGGATTTTGTAACGCATATAGCCCAGAAAAATCAGGAACAACATCTTCCAATATTTCCGATGAGCGTGCCCAGTTCATTGCCGAAGAGACCATCATCTTACATAACTTGTGCAAGAGCCTGTTCGAGAATGAGCATATCAAGATCAGAACGGCTGGTTCCGAACAAAATATGCAACCCGCCAATGCTGTCGAACACGCTATGGCTTCTATTTTCGGACAGATGAAACTCTTTGATATCAGAGAGAATGACAAGGTTCTGCCTATGGCCCAGTTGGCCGCTGTCGGTAAAATGCTCATTGATAAATCCGTTCTTTCCATGATGGCGGCTGTCGGAAGTTCTATGGCGGGCAGCGCGCTCCATATTGCGGCGGGCAGCGCAGACGGAGAAAGTATTGCTGCTCTCAATCTTATGGGTGAAGCTTTTGGAGATGCGGCCAGTGCCGCCCTGACTCTTGCTACGCTGGGGCTTACAATCGGCGTTGTCCTTCATTATGTGCTTCCGTTTTTACCGTTTATGTACTTCTTCTTTGCGGTGGCTCGTTGGGTCAAGACTATCTTTGAAGCTATGGTCGGTGTACCGCTTTGGGCTTTGGCACACTTGCGGATGAGCGGAGCGGGTCTGCCCGGTGATGCGGCTAGCAGCGGTTACTTCCTGTTGCTTGAGATTTTTGTCAGACCGGTTATCACGGTTGTTTCTCTGGTTGGGTCTTTTGCCGTGTTTACCGCGCTGGTTATGGGGTTGAACTCCATATTTGTCCTTTTGATTTCCAACTTTGCAGGGGCGGATACCACTACGGCCAATGCCGAAATTGTCGGTAATTTGCGCGGCATTGCCGACCAGTTCTTTTTATCGGTTATGTATGTTCTTCTTTCCTACATGATTGCCCTTTCCTGTTTCAAGTTGATCGACCTAATTCCCGACAACATTATTCGCTGGTCAGGCGCCGGCGTCAGCAGTATGGGAGCCAGTGACAACGCTGACGACCTTATTGACCAATTGCAATACCAGATGCCGATGGCTGTCCGTTATTTTGCCAAGGACTTTGGTGAGACTATTACAGAAGGCTTGTACAAACCCGGTCAGGCTGTTGGCGTCAAGGCACAGAGAGAGTATGAGGGGATTAAACACAATATTGCCGAGTATGTAGACCAGTACGGGAAAATCTCGCGTTCTGATGCTATGGCCAGATTTGGTAAAGACCATCCAGAGAATGTTGATGCCGCTCTCGAATACCTGACCAAAGAAGGGCATTTGAAACGAGACGGAAATGATTTTCTTAAGACAAAGAAATAATGATTGGTCGTGGATAGAAGGTGACGGAAAAGTTTGATGTATAGTTTTGTGAAGCAACTTCTTGAATTTAAAGTAAACGGAAATCGTGGACCGATATTCGTCAAGGGAGAGGTGTTGCTGTGATCACGTTCGGATCTGCCTTGAAGTATACATTTATGCCACGCATTCTACCGCGCCTTTGGGAGATGATTCCCGATACGGTTTTGTTTGCCCAATTGATGGCACAGGTATTTTACAATATTGGTTTGCTTCCCAAAGGGCATCAGCTCCTTCTACCTGCGAACGAGGGCCGTTTCGGAATTAGTCAGGTGATGGCAGCTGCGGCGGCCAACCTCAAGGGAGGATGGAGGCATTCGGACCAGTATATTGTCTATGCGTCTTTTGTGCTGGGTCTTCTTCTTCTGGCGTTGCAGTTCGTGGCGTTATTTATCATTTTGATTTCCCAAACGGCACAGGCTGCTGGGCCTTTCACCAGTATGTTCATCACGCCTGATCCTACGGATGACATCGCTCTTATGATGCTGGACAAGGTGTTCCAGATTCCTGGGTTTTTCAATACGGGCTTCGATCCGAACAATACCGGCGCGATAGAGCCTCTGGCCCGCGGTATGCAGGAGCTGTTCAAGTTTTATAGCGGCGGCATGTTGATTATCGCCTTCTTTATCGTTCTTTATTATATTTTTGCGCTAACGGTGGAGACGGTGAAGACCGGCAAGCCATTCGGAAAACGTTTTCCGACAGTGTATGGTCCGATCCGTCTGGTTTTGGCCATTCTTTTGCTTTTGCCTTTGGCGTACGGGTACAATTCCGGACAATATCTGACTTTGTTGATGGCTCGATGGGGATCGAGTTTTGCGACGAATGCCTGGCTGGTTTATAACGGCTATATGGCGGCAACCCCCATGAACAACCCGATGGGACTTACTCCCAGTGAAATGATTGCCAAACCAAAACCCCAGCCAATCAACAGTCTCGTCAATTTTTTCTATCTGGTTCATACCTGCAAGGCCGGATACAAAATTGCTTATGATCGCGATATCAAACCGTATTTTGTTGTTCCTGCCGATACCAAAAATACCACATCCTCCGCAACTATTATGACGGCTGCCAGTACTTATCTTTCGACGCTCAACCTCTTTAATAGTGGCGATATCGTTATTACGTTCGGGGAGAAGAATGCGAAATATAGCAAATATCCGGGCAATGTAAAGCCTTATTGCGGTGTTCTGACTATTCCGATTCAGGCCAAGGATGTCGACAAGGTCAAAGACATCTATGATGCCTACTTTAACTATATTGCCAGTTTGTGGACCGATCCGGATTTCGATGTCTATGGAGAGAATATGGCCTATATAGACCGCTTTATGGTCGAGGTTCCGGCGGGGCATGTGTATATGTCTCCGTCTGTCGGTTGGTATGGTTCCCTTAATCCGGCTGTTCCTACGGTCGCGGGTGCGCAGTTTTATTCCGACATGCGGGTATTATGGCAGTCCATATTCAATGCGGATATTGATGCCGCTATTGTCAATATGAGAACGAATGCGATTGCTAAAATGCAAATGACCGCGCAAGTTCTCGATTTCGGATGGGGTGGTGCCGGGATTTGGTACAATCACATTGCTGAATATAATGGAGCAATGGCAGATGCTGTTATCATGATTCCGGGGCCAACAGATTACCCGATGATCATGAAGCATGTTGCTTCGACCAAAAAGAAACTCGAGAGCAGTTCCAATCCCAAGGAACGATTCTCGCCTTCTAGTATTACTGATGACAATGTGTCTATAGAAAAATTCTGGAGCGGTGCCGATCTTGATGATCCGGCTATGGACGCCGAACTTGCCAAGCTTTTCGATGACGTTTATCAGACGGTTGCCGATGACGACATTACGGCGGCCCCGAAAACATCTGCAGGAGCTAACAATCCGCTTAAAGTGCTTTTCAAATATGTATATGAACAGACAGGTCTGATGGATGTCCGTGATAATTCTGGGGTTAATCCGATCGCTAAATTGTCGATGCTCGGAAAAACGATTATCGACAAGACAATATTTGCTTTGGGGGTTGGTACTCTAGTTTCAGGGTTTGGCGGATTGATTTCCGGCGCTGGTGCTTCGGAGCTTGGTGCGGCTTTCGAAGAGGGTGGAGGGATTCTTCTCGGTTTTGCGTCCACCGGTCTGGTGATGGGGTTTGTGCTGTTTTATTTGATCCCTCTCTTCCCCTTCCTCTATTTCTTCCTCTCCGTAGGGCGCTGGGTCAAATCCATCTTTGAAGCGATGGTGGCTGTGCCTCTTTGGGCGCTTGCCCATTTGCGCCTTGACGGTGAAGGTGTCGGGAACGCCGCGTCCAAGGGCTATTTCCTGTTGTTCGAAATATTTATCCGTCCAATTCTAGTGGTTTTCGGTTTGTTGGCGGCTGTTACCATTTTCTCGGCCTTGGTTATCGTTTTGGATTCTATTTTCGATCTTGTCGTCTGGAACGTGGCCAGTTTTGATATGTCGAGCCTTGATTCGACCGCTGTAAATCCGTCCACTGACTTTCTGAAGGATGCCAGAGGCGGGATTGACGGTCTATTCTTTACCATCTTCTACACAATTCTCGTGTATATGATGGCCACGTCATGCTTCAAGCTGATTGATCTTATCCCGAGTAAACTGATGAGATTCTTGCAGCCTGTTCCGACCTTCCACGATGGCGCCGGTGATCCGGCCGAGAATCTGGTCCGAAATGTCGCCATTGGTGGCCATGTTCTGACCGCGAAACTTGGCCAAGGTTTCGGCGATTTTGCCAAAGGTACGGGCCAATCTGTCGGGAAAATCTTTAAACAGGGTATGGGGGATAAGATGGGCGGTCCTGATTAGTGAGGGGGAATCTGCCGATTTGGGCTATTTTTGGTAATTTATTGAAGAAAATTAACTAAAAGTTTGTTAGAATAGAAAGTGGTGTCGAGTTTTGAGGAGTATAGATGGTGGTTTCCGGTCATAATAGTATGAAGGTCGTGAAGTATGCCCTTCTGCCGCAGATTCTGCCGCGGATGGTTTCGCTTTTCTTCAGCGGCTTCTCTTTCTTTGCTTATTTTATTGCACAGGTCTATGCCGGTGTCCGGCTGCTTCCGAAAGGGCATCCCTTCCTGAATTCCCAGAATATCGGTCATTTTTCAATTCCCGATGTCATCGGGGCGGCGGGCCGTGGACTTAAATACCGGAAAGAAAACATAGATCAGGTTATTATTTTCTATGTGATTCTGATGGGACTCATTTTGATGACACTGCAGGTCCTGACTATGGCCTTCAGTTTGCTGGCACCACAGGCCATTGCCGTCTCTCTTACCTATTATTTCGGGAATTCGGGATCGAGTCCTTCTGCCGCGCTTGGTATTGGTCCGTCTCAGGATCTGGCTTTTATTCTGCTGGACCGTGTGTTCGGGGTTCCGGGAGTTTTCAATTCTTGTGTATCGACCGCTACTCCCTGTTACAGATCCGTTGCGGATTTGACCAATTCGTTGGAGACCGTTTATAAGCCGGCAGCCTTCCCTTGGCCGTTTCACAATGCCTTGCATGTGCTTTACGAGTTTTACAGTATCGGGTTGCTGGTTATTGCCCTGTTTATTGTTTTGTATTTCGTTGTCGTTATTGTGGCCGAGACCGCACAGACAGGGGTTCCGTTCGGAAAACGTTTCAATTCTGTTTGGGCGCCACTTCGTTTGGTGATCGCCATCGGGCTGTTGGTTCCGGTCGGAAACGGATTAAATACGGCGCAGTACATTGTTTTGTATGCCGCCAAGTATGGGTCGAATTTCGCGACGAATGGCTGGCTTGTCTTCAATTCCAAGCTGACGTCCGGACACTTAGTCGAGGGAATGATCGCCAAGCCGCAGAAGCCCGAGCTTAATGATCTGTTGCGCTTTATGATGCTGGCCCACGCGTGTAAAGCGCTTGAGGAAGGGTATTTCGAGTTTGAGAATAAGCCCGACAAGACAGGTTGTTTGCCTGCTGCAGCGGCCAAAGATGAAACGGATACGATGATTCACGGCTATCTGGTCAAAAGCGGGGATGCATCGACAAACTCGCTTCTTCTGGAAAATACCGATTATACGACAGCCTTCAACTGGTTCGGTAATACCGATATGACGATCCGCTTCGGCGACCGTGGTTGTACTGAAAACCACACTACTCAGAAAGGGAATGTCAGACCGCTGTGTGGAGAGTTGACCCTGTCGATGGTTGCCATTGAGGATGCAGGGGCATTGGCCATTCAAGAAGGTTATTACGAACTGATTCGGCATTTGTGGGGCGAGTATAAGAATGCCGGTCAGAAAGAGTGGACCCATAACGGATTTTGTGATGATAACGAAATTGCAAAAATGTTCTCTGCAAATGGAAACAAGGACTTCAAAATCAAGTCTCTGTTCTATGTCCAGAAGCTTTGCCCTGAAGAATTTTTCTATCCTCCGCCCTCTTTCCTGACGGCACCTTACAATCAGGAGCCTACGTCGGATTGGGTCAACGTCACTACGGCTGGATACTTGAACGGGGATACGTGCGATACTACCGCATACCCCGGTTTAATTAGTCCTCCTTTAGGGTCGAGCATTCTTAATAATGTGATTGCCGAAAATATTATTCGTAAAGGGGTCAAGGCTCAGGCGGATGATATGACGGGCGCAAGTGCTGCAAAATATCAGATTCCTGTCGATCAGCTGGCTCGCGGGTGGGCTGGTGCCGGAATGTGGTACAACCATATTGCCAGCATAAACGGCACATTGTCCGGTGCGGCATGGAAGACCCCGCAGATTTCCAGATGGCCGTTGATCCAGACCAATATCCTGATTCAGAAAAAGATGAACAACGAAGGTTCGACGGTCGGGGATATGACGGCGCCAAACAAAGGTAAGGAGTCTGCCATCCAAACCGAAAGAGGATCGCAGGAGGTTGCCGCCGCCGGCGCATTGTACCGGATTGATATGGCCTGGATGGGTGCTTCCATGGGGCTTAAACCGAAATCGGGTAACTTTATCTTCAACGCTTTGAACTGGTTATTCGGAACGCAGGGTCTGTTCGATCTTAAGGATCCTGTGAACCAGACGGCGCACCCGTTGGCTCTGATGAAGGGGCTTGGATCCGGATTGGTCGAGGCCTCTATCCGAAATCTCGGTTTGGCTCTGGGTGGACAAATCGGACAGATCTTTGCGGGTGAAGAACTCGGTCCTGCATTGGGCGGTGCGTCTTCGATGCTGTATACCGTTGCGACCATGACTTTGACGGCAGGCTTCCTTCTCAACTATGTTCTGCCGTTCTTCCCGTTCGTGTATTTTTTCTTTGCAGTCGGGAACTGGATTAAGGGTATTTTCGAGGCGTTGGTCGGGGTTCCGCTTTGGGCATTGGCTCATATCCGGATTGACGGTGACGGATTGCCAGGTAGTGCTGCCCTTAACGGCTACTTCCTGATCTTCGAAATCTTCCTCAGGCCAATTCTGATCGTCTTCGGATTGATTGCCGCAGTGAGTATTTTTGCGGCCATGGCCATTGTTTTCAACTCGATCTTCGATATTGCTGTTTACAACGTTGGTGGTACGAACATGTCCCAGACGGTGTGCGGCGGTCCCGTTGATGCAAACCTGATGGAATCGGTTCGCGGACCCATCGATCAGTTCTTCTACACGGTTATGTATGCGGTTATCATGTATATTATGGCCTTGTCGTCCTTCAAGCTGATTGATCTTATCCCGAACAAGATCATGCGCTGGATGGGTGCTACGGTCGATACATTCGGCGATATGGCCGGTGATCCTGCGCAAAACCTGACCAACTATGCTGCTATCGGTGGATCGCAAATTACCGAAAGTCTCGTCGGCAGTATGCAAAAAGGCGTTGGTGCCGTTGGCAAGGGCGTTGAAGGTATCAAGAAAATGGGTGACTGATAGGTCCTATTTCACTTTCATATTTTATTAGATGCAGCCGGATGATAAGTTCGGCTGTATTGTTTTATGGGGCGTATGATGCTGATCCGGTTTTTTGCAATTTTGATTATTCTGGCTGGGAGCGTGTCGTGCAGTCTGGAAAGGGAAGTGGGTATGGGCAAAGAGCAGACGCTGAATTTGATGCCTGTTTCGTTTTCCGAACTGGCCGGATGGCATGAGGACAATCAGGATGCCGCCTTGCTTGCTTTTTCAAGGTCATGCGAAAAAATTCTAAAGAGAAACCCTGAAGATCAGTTCGGCCCTTCTCCTGACATGGGTATGGTCAAAGATTGGCAGGCGGCGTGTGCCCACCTTCCAGACTGGGAATTGTCGACGCCGGAGCAGGCTCGATCATATTTCGAAGAGTGGTTTATCCCCTATGTTATGAGCAACAATGGCAATGAGGAGGGATTGTTCACCGGATATTACGAGCCGGGTCTTCGCGGGTCGTTGAGTAAAGGTGGTCAGTATACTATTCCGCTGCGCACGCGGCCCGGTGATCTGGTGATGGTCAATCTGGGAGAGTTCCGCGATGAGCTTAAAGGTCAGCGCATTGCTGGACGGGTGGTTGGAGGAAATCTCAAGCCTTATGAAGACCGTGGGGCTATTGAGGACGGGAAGTTGCCGCATCAAGTCGATGTTCCCTTGGTGTGGGTTGATAGTGCGGTTGATGCGTTTTTTTTACAGGTACAGGGTTCCGGTTTGATCGAGCTGGATATTGGCGAGGTAATGCGTGTCGGGTATGACGGGCAGAACGGGCATATCTACACGGCGATTGGCAAGGAATTGGTGACGCGGGGCGAGTTGACCAAGGACAATGTTTCGATGCAGACCATCCGCGCTTGGCTGGCGGAGCATCCCGAAGAGGGTCGCGAGGTGATGCGTCTTAATAAATCCTATGTGTTCTTCAGAAAGCTGGAAACCGACGGGCCCGTCGGCGCGGAAGGTGTTGTTCTTGTTCCCGAGCGGTCTCTGGCGGTCGATCCGGTTTTTGTTCCTTATGGTGCGCCGATTTTTCTCGATGCCGAAAATCCAGAGGGAGGTGCGCCGAATATTCGGTCGCTGGTGATTGCGCAAGATACGGGCGGGGCCATCAAAGGTCCGGTGCGCGGCGATTTGTTCTGGGGACATGGCGAGCGTGAGGCAGCCATGGCAGGCGTTATGAAGTCAAAAGGAAGAGCCTTTTTGCTAATTCCTAAAGCTTTAAAACCTTAGGCTTTTATTGCTGTGGGTCTTCCGTGCTTTGCTCGTCTTCGTTTTGAGCTTCAGCAGCGTTTTGATCCTGACCTTGATCTTCCTCACCGGCTGCAGGCTCAATGGCAGAGGGATCGGTGGCAGCCGGATCTTCGAAGGCGGCGTATGAACCACTATCCATGCTGGTTGATCCGAAACCGCCATCGTCACGAGCGGATGCGGTTTGTGTGGTGAAAAGGATGAGTCCTGCACTGAGGATCATAGTCAAAATGCGGGTCATATACGGTTTCCTTCCTTAAAGGTTAAAAGGTCTCTTGTATTGTCTGGCCCCAGTTTTCCAAGTCTTGGCCCACTCCTTCAAAGGTATTGCCGCAGCCGGACAAGGTGAGGGTCATCAGTGTGAGCCCAAACAATATGACAAATTTTTTCTTCATCGTCAAATTTTCCTTCAAAAATTGTTCAGTGGTTAATTTAGCGCTGTTACAGGCTTTTGACCAGTACCAAAGCGGCTGCAGTTCCCACCAGCCCTAAACCTGCCCAGATCTTGCTGTGATCTTCGCGTCCGGTCAGGCGGTAGTAAAGGATGATCCAGAGGGCGTCGGTAAAAAGAATGACCGAGAGGAGGGCGGGGTGTTCGCAATAAATCAGGGCCTGAAATTTCAGGGCCAGTTTCATCGTTTCGACAACGCCGATGATCGCCCCTCCCTTCAGGGAAGACGGAGCAAGAAAGATGGTTTTGGGAAGCGGTTTCTTAATCAGAATAAATATGCTCCAGAAGGCCAGCATCACCAGCGCCTGAAAGAACATGAATACAAACGGGGCTTCGGAGGAGGCCGTGTGTCCCAAAGAGAGTTTGTCGATCAGCGGGCCGATGGCCGCAGCTAGAACCACAAACCACAGGAGCTGGATTCCTTGCCAAGTGATGGGGCAGGATTTCATAGATATCGCAAAGAAAACAGACAAAAAGACAATCGCTGTTAGACCTGCGGCTTGCCATGGTTGTTCGAGATATTTGAACAGTAAGTCAGGATCAAAAAAGAACCAGACGACAAAGGCTATGATTACGGAAGCGGGAAGAATTCGTGAAACAACTCCTGCGCCAACGACGGGAACCGTCCTGAAGTAAATCACATCGTTGACACACCATATGGCCCCCGATATGGCGGTGAGAATATAGAAGGCAGGATTGGTCGGGAGGTCACTCAGCAATACGACTGGAAGAGAAAGTGCAACGATGACAATTTTGATCCATATTGCCAGTGCAAGGCCGTTGGCCTTGATTTTTTCCTGAGTGAGAGGGATGGCGGTGTTGAGCAGCGAGGCTCCAAATCCCAACATAATCCAGAGGAGGGTTGTGGCTTCCATTGTTATTTACAGACTTTATTTATAGACCAGGGTTCAGGGTTTTAGGGGCAGACCCGAAATTTTCGACATGTAGGCGACGAAGTCTTTATCCTCACCTTCCATCAGGCGGGGGAGGGCGTCACGGAAATTTTTGTGGACCAGCCATTGTTTGATGTAGTCAACCCACGAGTTCCACATGCGCATATATTCGGGGTCTTCTTCGCCGTGCAGAAGGATGAAACTCCGTTCAAACAGCGAGACCACCATTTCATAGAGGATGTATTGGCGGCGGGCATCCTCGAAATTTTCCAGTGTCTTGTCGTGGATGTCGAGTTCGGGATATTCGAAGAGTTTGTCCTGAATTTCGGTGTAATGATCCATCAGCTTGTCATAAATTTCTTGCTGCTCAATGCGGCGCTCCTTCTTTTCCTGAAGCGAAAATATGACAATAGCCAACGGAATCCCGACAATTGTCGCGACGTAGCTGAAAAATTCCATCCATTCGAGCAGGGAGTAATTCATCATGACGGTTTATCATGCCATATCGTGTTGATTCTCAACAGGATAAAAAAATCGCCTTTCTGGTCCGGTTTTTCTTGGACTGGGCAGAAATATGATCTATATATAGTTCTCGTTAGTTTATATAGATATTTCTGTTGGAGGTTTACGCAGATGTCTGATGATCGTTTTATGTCCCAGTCTTCGTCTTCTCGGTCCGTATCGGT
Source organism: Pseudomonadota bacterium (assembly GCA_029558635.1). Lineage (GTDB taxonomy): Bacteria > Pseudomonadota > Alphaproteobacteria > Micavibrionales > Micavibrionaceae > UBA1573. The sequence continues at coordinate 18,721 of JAKQEE010000273.1, forward strand.
CGATGCCGGATTGAAGGCTCATATGCAGCGTATTTACAACCGGATGACGCTAGGTGTTCTGGTGACCGCTGTTGTGTCTTATCTGGTCGCGGCCTCTCCGGCTTTGATGCAGCTTTTCCTTGGCGGGCCGCAGGCTTATGTCGTGATGCTGGCTCCGTTGGCGATTATCTTCTTCGGGTTCAACCCTGCCAAAATGTCGGCCAATGCGATGCGGGTGTCGTTTCTTGCCATTTCGGTCATTTACGGGATCAGCTTTGCTGCTATTTTCCATGTGTTTACCGGCGAGAGCATTGCCAAGGCGTTCTTTGTTGCTGCTGGTATGTTCGCGGGGATCAGCATTTTCGGCTATACGACCAAGAAAAACCTTGATGGTCTCGGCAGTTTTGCCGTCATGGGAATGTGGGGACTGATTATTCTCGGTCTGGTCAATATCTTTGTTGAATCAAGCTTGATGGGTAATGTGATTTCTGCCGCTGGTATCATTGTTTTTGCCGGTCTGACCGCTTGGGAAACCCAGAACATGAAGGAAATGTATTCTTCCCGCATGGATTCAGAAATTGCCAGCCGGATGTCATGGATGGGCGCTCTCAATCTCTATATCAGCTTTATTGCGATGTTCCAGCATATCCTCCATTTTATGGGGAACCGCGAGTAATAAGGCTTGGAAGTTTAAATAAGGCCGCCGGACTTGTTCCGGCGGTTTTTTTGTGCAAAAACAATGGGGTTCACAGAATAAGGAGAAAATTATGTTGCAAGAATTTAAGGATTTTATTGCCCGCGGCAATGTGATTGACATGGCGGTTGGTATTGTGATGGGCGCGGCGTTTACCGCGATTGTCAATTCGGCGGTGGGTGACATCCTGATGCCGGTGATCGGTTGGGCGATGGCTGGGGTCGATTTCTCGAATTACTTTATCCAGTTGGGCGGGGATCAATCCTATGCCACTTTGGCGGCCGCTAAAGAAGCTGGTGTTGCCGTGATCAGCTATGGTGTTTTGATTAATGCCGTGATCAATTTCCTCGCTGTATCGTGGTTTGTGTTCTGGGTTGTCAAAGGCACCAACAAACTCAAGAAAAAAGAGGAAGCGGTCCCTGCGGAACCCGCCCCGACGCCCGAAGACATTGTGTTGTTGCGCGAGATTCGCGATTCCCTCAAAAAATAAGGGAAGAAAGTCGAAAATACCGCTTGATCGGGAGCCTCGAGTTGATTATGAATGGCTCCTGATTTTTCCCCTTGGGGTTTTTCTTTGGGGGCCCATAGCTCAGCTGGGAGAGCGCTTGCATGGCATGCAAGAGGTCGTCGGTTCGATCCCGATTGGGTCCACCATATCCTTTCCAAACGTAATTCAGTCTTCTTAAGCGCTTTGTTTTAGTATCAACTCTTCGAGTCCTGCTTTCGGAGACGGTTTTTCCTTTGGCAATTTCTGTTCGGTTCCTGTTTTTGCCGCCGTTGTGGCTTCATGCAGTTCAATATCAATCGGATGTCTTTCGGCTTCCGCTTTCATTGAGTCGGCCGGGACGACGTGAACAGAAAAAGTGTTCTGATCGGACGAGAGAGCTTCACGAAGAGCGTCTTCGTGCTTACTTTCTATCACAAGGTTATGAAGTCCGTGTGCGTGAGCTGTGCTTTGGCCAAGATCTATGAGCTTGCTTATAAAAACGATACCTTCCTCCTCAACAATTTCATGAAGTTTGTCATTCACCTCCTCGCGCTGTCTTTCTCTGGATTCCTCATTTTCTCTTTCATGTTCCTTGTAAGCGGCTATTTGCCCTTCTTCGATGTTTTCGCTCGATTTTTTTCGGTCCTTGGCGCTTTCCCTCATCAATTCTTCCGATTCGGCTTTTTGCTGATAACCGCCCCGTTTCGAGGCTGGTGTGAGCTTTTTATCCGCGTACCCCGCCATCCCAATTTGAGGCTCCCAAACAACGGTCACAATCACATGCCATCCGCCATCTTCTTTAATGATTGAGTCTACAACGAAACTTGCATGAGAGGCCCCCTCAGTAGCGCCCACCCCATCTCGCAAGGCCAGACCGAGAGCGTCCCCGGGACTTTTTAATGAAAAGTTTGAAATCTTACGTGACAACATGATTACGCCCCCTTCACTACTTACATATAGTTGGGAAAGAGAGCTTCAAGGCTTATATGAATAATGCTGATTTTGATCAGGTTTTTCAGGATGTTATAATGGATGAAGTATTCTTTTGCGGAGGCTGTGCTATATTGGTGCGAAGAGAGGACTTTGTGTATGGGTGAATTGTCGCGAATGGTTCCCTATCTGGAGGGGAAGTTGTTGTTGTCCATGCCGGGGATGGGGGATCCGCGGTTTTATCATGCGGTCATTTTTATGGTGTCGCACCATGCGCAGGGGGCCATGGGTTTGATAGTCAATTTCCCGACGGAGAATCTTACCTTTGCCGAGCTGATCAAAGAAGCAGGGTTGGGTGATGTCACAGTGAAGCGTGCCGGTGTACCGCTGCTCAATGGCGGGCCGGTCGAGATGCAGCACGGGTTTTTATTGCACACTCCCGATTTCGAGCATGAGCATACGATCAAGGTTTCCGAGCAGTTTTCGGTCAGCGCCAATCTTGATGCCTTGGCCGCTTTTGCGGGTGGGGAATGCCCCAAGGAAGGGTTGCTGATGCTTGGATATGCCGGATGGGGCGCGGGGCAGTTAGAGCAGGAATTACAAGAGAATGCGTGGCTGGTGGCGGAGGCTGACTACGAGATTTTGTTCAATACACCTTTTGCTGACCGGTGGGAGCGGGCTTATTCCTATTTGGGAGTCGATCCGACCAAAATGTCTTCCGAAGCCGGAAGGGCTTAAGTCGTGAGTTTTTCTTTGATTTTGTCTACAGGCATCAGTTTGCCGATGGGACCGTAAGCAGAAACCAGCAATTCCGATTGCAGCATCTCAGCTGTGAGGCTTGTGACGTCCTGCGCCGTGACCGCATTTATCTTCTCGACAAATTCGGTGATGTTGAAGGCCTCGCCATGCCCCAGAATATAGCGGCCTTGCTGGTCGGTTCTGGTCATCATTTTCTCACGTCCCATACGCACACTTGACGTGATTTGGGTTTTGGCGCGGGCCAGCTCCTGTCCGGTAATGGAGTCGCGCATACTGCGGATCTGGTCGAGGGCAAGCGGGACAAGCTGTTCCAGTTCGTTCGGTCCGGTACCCGCGTACATCCCGAACATACCGCTATCCTGATAAGTGTCGTGGAAAGTGTGAATGTCGTAGACCAGGCCATACTTTTCACGAATTTCCTGCCACAGGCGGGAGGACGTTCCGCCGCCCAGGATGCTGGAGAGAATGCGCATCGTCGAATGTCGCGGGTCAAGGCGTGAAACGCCTTTGAACCCAAGGATAAGGTGGGCCTGCTCTGTATCTTTTTCATGAATGGTTGGGGTCGGGGCGTATTGCGCGGTTACTAGTCCCGGAATGGTGTCTGCGGAGTTTTGTGCGGGTAGATGGGTGAAGGCATGCTCGATTTTATTCACAAATTCGTCATGGTTGATGTCGCCTGCCGCCGAGATCACGATGCGGTTCGGGGCGTAATGGGTGCGGATGTAACGGTCCAGATTTTCTTTATGAATATGTTCGATGACTTGCGCGGAGCCAAGGCCGGACGCGCCCAGCGATTGATCCGGAAAAGCGTGTTTTTGCGCGTTCATGAAGACCATGTCATCGGGACTATCGTCATACATCTTGATTTCCTGTGTGATGACGGCGCGTTCACGGTCGATCTCGTCTTCGGGGAAGATCGAATTCTGCAAGATGTCCGATAGGATATCAATCGTCAGGTCGAGATGGTCGTTCAAAATCGTGATGTAATAGGCAGTGAGTTCTTTGCCGGTGTAGGCGTTGAAATGGCCGCCCGCATCTTCGACCAAATCCGAAATTTTTTTGGCGTTGAGGGTTGGTGTGCCTTTGAACATCATGTGTTCTAACATGTGGGCGATGCCGTTTTCGCGAGGGTCCTCGTGGCGTGTGCCGACACCAACCCAGACGCCGATGGCCAGAGTTTCTACGGAAGGGGCTGTGTCGGTTACAATGCGCAGGCCGTTTGGCAGGGAGGTCAGGTTTACAGTCATTTGATTTTCCTATCCAAAAAAGGGGGGGCGTGAAGGCTATGGTGCTGGGTCTGTGGTCAGATGGGGGTGTGTGTCGATTGTGCTGCCGACATCCAGTGTGGTTTCTCCCACGCTGAGGCCTGTTGATGTCCCCCACCAGTTGTTTTCGGCCTTAAGGTCGTTGCCATTGAGATCGACGCGAATTTCCTGCGCGCTGTTGCCGAAGATGCGGTTGTTACCTGTGCTGCTCAACGCGCCGCCCCCCATATCAACAGTTGCAGCCACGGTTGAATCATCATCGACAAAAACACCATAGTTACTGTTTCCGGTGACGGTGTTCTCTTCCATCATGCCACTCATGATGCTGTCGGTTGCGGCTCTGAGATATACGCCGTAACTGCTGTTGTCGTCGATCAGGTTGTTTCTGAGCGTCGAGTCCATCGTGGCAGAATTGTTACCGTATATGTAGATTCCAGTGCTGCTGCTGTCTGCAATCGTGTTATCTGAAATGACGGATGTGATAACGCTGCTGTTTACCCCATAAATATACATGCCGATGTTGCTGTTATCCGTGATGGTGTTACCTGTGATGGTCGGGTTCATCTGGCTGGCGGATTGGGCATAGAGGTACATGCCATAGCTGCTGTTGTCGTCGATCAGATTGTCCGTAATATTGGTAGTAAAAATACTATTGGTTTGGCTGTTAAGGTATAAACCGTAACTATTGTTGTCGGTGATTGTGTTCTCAATGAAGTCGGCGTTCATAATGCTGTCGTTGGAGCTGACACCGTAGGCCGCGTAGCTGGCATTCCGCATGAGTTCATTGTTTTGTACCATGGCGTTGAGTGTGCTGAAATTCTGGCTTTGCAGATAGATACCCTGAGAATTGTTGTCAGTGATAATATTGTCTTCGATTGTCGCGGTCAGGTTGCTGTTGGTAATGCTGTTGAGATACAGGCCGCGGCTGACATTATTTTGCAAAGTGTTGTTACGAATGGTGGCGTCGAGTGTGGAGGTTCCTTCGCTTCGGGCATAAATGCCGTAACTTCCCGCGTTTCTGACGGTGTTGTTTTCAATCGTTGCGGTTAGGTTCGCCGCGTTCTGGGTGCGGACGTAAATGCCGGTGTTGTAGGAATTGGCAATCGCATCGTTTGATAGATCTAGAGTCCACGGTCCTGCGGTCGTATAGAGAGCGTAAATGCCGTAGTCTGTCGTTCCGTTTCCTATATTGTTCACGCTGACGTTGTTGATTTTTACATTATTGGCGTTGGAGATGTAGATGCCGTGTCCGGTTGTGCTTTCAACCGTGATGCCGCCGATTTGAACGTCGTTGGCGGAGACGGTTACGCCATTCCCGCCGCTATTGCTGACGATCGGTGCGGTTGTTTTAGGCAGAATAACGGTTGATGAGGAAACGCCCAGGAGCTTTAGACCCAGACTGGCGAGAGTCAGGGATGTACCGGAGCCAATCAGTTTCTGACCGGTTTTATTGAGGGTAATGCCGTTGCTTTGTCCGGTACTGGTCCCATCACCTGCATGGACGTAGATCATTTCGTTGGCGTTTGATGCCGCTGCCGCCGCACTCAGTGTGTTATAAGGGTGTTCGGCGCTGCCGTCTCCACCGCCTGCGGCTTCGTTATCGACGTGATGAACAACCACTGGCGAGTTGGTATCAGAGTTGATAACTTGCTCGTTCTGGACGGGAGTCCGGCTTTCAGTCGATTCTTGTGTGACGATATCAATGTCGCGGATAACGTCTTCATCCAGACGGGCATAGATGCCTGCCGGTTTTGGTTGGTGTTTGGTTTCACCCAGTGGGAACCGCAGGCGGATTTCTGCAAAATTTGTTGCGCCACGAACGTTGTCGTTCTGGTGTTCGGCGCCAAGTTCCAGCCAATCGGTCAGGCGCCAGCGTGCTCTGGCCTTGACCCCCGTCAAAGATTCTGCATCGTCGCCGTAGAAATGGAATGCGCCGCCGTAAATGCTCGCGGTATCAAGGAGGGGAAGTTTTATCCCGGCTTCGACGTCAAAACCTGAGAGGGGAATTTCCTTGGTTTTGTTGATAGTTTGATCGGCAACCAGAGAGCTTCCCGTAAAGCGGAGCGTGGTGTTGGTTGTTTCGCTCATCGTTTTGGCCGAGCTGAGACTTTGGTAGTAATTGGCCCTGAAATCGTAATTTTCGGTCAGGAGTTCGGCGCCGAAGGTGGCTTGTGAAAAGACGTTGTCGTATTGGGATTTTCGGTGGTCAAAAAACCCGTAGGTTCCAAGAATGAGGCCTTTGCCAGTCGGGACATAGCGAATTCCTAAACCGATATTGCCTTCGAGTTCGTTCTGGCTGTCGCCAATCAGTCGTGTGTCGCTGTAGGTTAGAACCTTTCCGTTCCAACTTAGCGGGTAAAAGAGTTTGGCCCCGCCGATGGTGCGCTCGTTCCCCAGCTTGACGTATGTATCCAGCTTGGGGGTGACTTTGAAATGGAACGGATCAAATGTTACCGGAGCTGGGGATGCGGGCTCGGGTGGCGGGCTTTGGTTTTGTTGACCTTGTTGTTTTTGAGAGACCTGTTTTTCCCGCTCTTCTTGCTGTTGAGCGGGAGATGTTCTTTGAGGTTCTTTCAGGGAGACTTTTGAGCGCAATTCCTCGTTTTCGGATTGAAGCTGTGCAATTAGCGCCATGGCTTCTTCCATGGTTTTTGGTGCAGCTGAGAGGTGCATTTCTTCGCCGCCCGCAGTGGCGGGAGAACTTATGGCCAAAATCATGGCGGACACAGAACACAGAAAGAACGAGCGCATTTGGGGAGTCTAGGGAATATTGGATTCTGGAGTAAGGTGGTGAGGGAAAAAACCCACAGAAAACTTTAAATTATGAGGAGTTAATGTAAGCGGATGACAGTTTTTCTTCTGTTGCATTCGTTTTGAAAGAGTTTAGAGTTTCTCCTGTTTTATCGCTATGGAGGGACTCATGGTCAAGGTTTTAATTGCCGACAAGATGGACAAGCAAGCGGAAGAGATTTTCCGTCGTAACGGGGTTGAATTCGATATCAAGACCGGATTGTCCCCGGAAGAGCTGGCCGGAATTGTTGGTGACTATGACGGAATTGCCTGTCGCTCTTCGGCCAAAGTCACGGCGGATGTCATCAAGGCGGCGGGAAAGGTCAAGGTGATTGGTCGCGCAGGGATCGGGGTTGATACAATTGATGTGCCTGCGGCGACGGCGGCGGGGATTGTGGTGATGAACACTCCTTTCGGAAACTCGATTACCACGGCAGAACACGCCGTTGCGATGATGATGTCTTTGGCACGGCAAATTCCCCAGGCCAGTGTTTCAACCCATGCGGGTAAATGGGAGAAAAGCAAATTCATGGGGGTCGAGCTTTATGCAAAAGTGTTGGGCTTGATCGGGTGCGGGAATATCGGTGCGATTGTTGCAAATCGTGCGCTGGGGCTGGGGATGAAGGTGATTGCCTACGATCCGTTTCTGACGGCAGAACGCGCGGAGGAGTTGGGGGTCGAACAAGTCGATCTGGATCAGCTTTATGCGCAGGCCGATTTCATCACGATCCATGTGCCCAAGACCGAAAAAACCAATAAGATGATCGACAAGGGTGCGCTGGCCAAAATGAAAAAGGGCGTGCGGATCATCAATTGCGCGCGTGGTGGATTGATTGTCGAGGCAGATTTGAAAGAGGCGCTGGACAGTGGTCATGTGGCGGGGGCTGCACTCGATGTGTTCGAGGTCGAGCCCGCAACCGAGAATATTCTGTTTGGCCATCCCAACGTCATTTGTACGCCGCACCTTGGGGCGTCCACATCCGAGGCTCAGGTCAATGTGGCCATTCAGGTGGCCGAGCAGATGTCGGATTTCCTGTTGAAAGGGGCCGTGGTCAATGCGGTCAATATGCCGTCGATTTCCGCAGAAGACGCGCCGAAGCTCAAGCCCTATATGGGGCTTTCGACGCAGGTCGGGCGTCTGGCCGGACAAATCGTCGAGAGCGGAATCAAGGCTATCGAGATTTCCTATACGGGGAGCGTTACTCAGGTGAACACAAAGCCTTTGACGGCGACGCTTCTTGCGGCGGTTCTGGCTGATATGTCGGAACATGTGAATCTGGTCAATGCGCCGGAAATTGCCAAGAGCAAGAAGATCTCTGTCACCGACCGCTATAACGAGGACACGAGCGAGTGGCTTGCGGCAATCGGGGTCAAAATCACATGCGAGGATGGTGTTCATGAAGTGATGGGGACGCTTTTTGCAGGACGCGAGCCGCGGATTGTACAGATCGAATCCGTTCCGATCGAGGCGGCTTTGTCGGAGCATATGCTTTTTATCCGCAATGAAGACAAGCCCGGGATGATCGGGGCGCTGGGGACGGTTCTTGCTGCAGCAAATTGCAACATTGCCGATTTCCGTCTGGGGCGGGTTGCTTCAGGTAAAACGGCAGTGGCTTTGGTTTCGATTGATTCCGTTCTATCAGACGATGTGTTTGAGAAGGTCAATTCTATTCCGCAGATCAAGCAGGCCCGCAGATTGAGTTTTTAAAGACCTTATCAGCGGCTGATGAAATTGTGCGGATTTTTTGAGTAGTAACGCTGGCAGGCGTCGCTCAGTTCGGCGATCAGCAGAGGGCCGCTGCCACCGCCGTCTCCGGTGACATTTTTCTTGATAATCAGAGACAGGGTTTTGTGGTGGGCTTCGACGATGTCGATCACATCTGCGTCGAGTTCTTTGACGTGTTCCAGAAAACCCAGTACAATATCGGCCAAAGAGCTGACCAGTTCGAATTTGAACATTTTGCCGTGAGCCTTGAGCGACATGACCGGTTTGATGAGGTTGGCCAGAAGCTCTTCCTGTTTTCCGGCGCCGGCTTTGGCTTTGCGGATACCGTCCAGAAGCTTGACCAGAAAATCATCGGCAAGTTCCGAGAAGTCTATCGTGTTTTCTTCGATAACCCTGTTTGCTTTTATAACCTTGTCCGGAGTAAAGCTTCCGGTTCCGGCCTTTAGCTGGAGAGCCTTGGAGGCTTTGTGGATTTTAACTTGAGGTTTTTCTTTGGTCATGTTCATGGCAACTGGTTATTATTCAGAAACTTCTAATTGATTATGATATCCCAAGGTATATCCTTTGACGAAACTGGCTTTTGCCCTTCGTCTGATTCACGTTTTGAGGGGCCCGAATAATCGTCGATTTTCCGGCGGCGCCTGTCCGGTCCAAAGAAACTTGAGGTTTCAACAAAGTCTCGTGGTTTATTGATGATGTGTTCAATTCTTTTGGTAAGATCGTGACCGGTAAAGGGTTTTGTCAGAAATTCGGTGACACCGATATCGCGGGCTTGAACCACTCTCGATTTGGAGCTGTAACCGGTGATCAGAATGATCGGTACGGTTTTATTGGGGGATGACGGGTCGGAACGGATCTTCTGGATCATTTCGAAACCGCTGATCGGCTCCATCTCCCAGTCCGTGATAATGACATCCGGGTTAAAGTTCTTGAAGGTTCTGAAGCCGCTGCCCCCGTGGTCAGCCGTCATGATTTTCCCGATCTCCAGAGCTTCAAGAACGCCAACAATCAATTTTCTCATGGGGGCTATGTCTTCTACAACCAGAACGCTAATTTTATCGAGTTTCAGGGGCATAATATTATTGGAAGATGCTGTTTTTGACGGTTGGTCCGATCATTTGGTCCGATCATAAAGAAGAAGGCCCCGGTACTTCACCCTCCTACCACGCGGCTTGTCCGGGTGGCACAAGGATTGTACCGGGGCTTGGCCTGAGTATAGGGAGGAGGGCGGAGGATTGCAAATAAAATTTCCACCGTTGGTAGGTGTTTTGCTAAGCTATTGATTTTTATTATATTATGACAATAAATACCACATCCCGTTAAGAATTAAAATTATCCCCTGATTAATTTTACCATAATTTCTTGACCGCCCTTGCGGAAAAGTGCTACAAATCCTCACCGTTTCATGTTTTTTTAAGTAGACAGATGCATACTCTATTCCTAAATGGGGGAGTATCACTAAAGCCTTATAGGGGGAATTTCCATGCCCAAAGATATCAATGTTGTCGGATCTGCCGCAGCAAATAAAGTTTTCGATTTACCTCTGACCCTCAATCCCGGTCAGGTCAATACGCTCTCTTTCTCTCAGGACAGCATTTCTTCGATGCAGCTTCTTCCTAAAGGGGAACTTGAAATTTCTTTTCGTGACGGCTCCCGTTTGGTCATAGAAAATTTTCAGGAGCTTGCAAATTCCACCCAGTCTTGTGGACGCGATACTCTGATCCAGCTCTCTGACAACACGATTATCTATCCTGAAGATTTGCGCGGGCAATTGGCTCAAGGTCCGGTTCTGTTCGAAACAGAATCGATCGGCACCATGGCTTTCGATATGCCGAAAGCCGGACAGGTGGTCGAGGCCAATATTGAAGCAGGTCGCGAATATCATCTCAATTTTGATCTGGCTGATGCTAGTGCGGCCCAAGCCGGACAGAACATGATCCTGACGTTTCCGAATGGCGGCGTACTTATTCTTAACAATTATTTTGCCGCTTCCGGAACTGAGCTTCCCCCTGTCATGACTTTGGCTGACGGGTCTGTCGTCGATTCTTCCGCGTTGCTGACCTCATGCAAATTAGTCGAGATTCCTTCCGTCGCCGAGACGGTTGTTGCCGAAGCTCCCCCGCTGGCCGCCGTACGCGAAGCCGCTCCGCAAGTCGAGCCTGCTGCCGGTGAAGAGGCCGCGCCTGCCGCGCCCGCACAAAAAGTTGCCGCTATTCAACCTTCTGCCGGTGAAGATCTGGCCAATATCGAGCCTGCTGCTGGTGATGCCGGTGCGCGTCCGACCTCGTCGAGCCGCGGATACGGGTTCAACAGTTCGATTGATGGTGCAACATTCGGTAGTGAAAACCCGATCGGTCCAATCGCTCCGACTGCCCTCAATTATCGTGCTCCGCAAATCCCGACCATTCCTTATGTGAGCGGCGTTGCGGGTACTCCGACGGTTGTTGATGACAAGCCGATTCTTGAAAACGCTTCGTCCGTTATTGATGAAACCAATTTGGGTTCGGTGAGCGGTAGCGTTTATGCCGATTACGGTCGTGATGCTCCGGGCACGTTGACCTTTAATGATGGTTTTGTTTTCAGCGGTTCTGTCGGGTCCAATCTTGAATCCTGTCATGTTCCTGTTGTTGTTACCCATGCGGGAGATACCTATACCGGTACGGCCGGTGGTAATGTGGTCTTTACTCTGGTGCTTGATTCCACCACGGGTGATTATACCTTTACCCAATACAAGGCTTTGACCCATGCCGATGCTTCCGATTCGGACGATGTGATGACTTTGACGTTTGGTGTTACGGCGACGGATGCTGACGGTGACAAAGCCAGCACGACGATTTCGATTGCTATTCATGACGATGGCCCTGTTGCTGTTGATGACACCGCTTCCGTCGGTTCGTATCCTCTGACCGTAACAGGCAATGTCCTTACCAATGACGATGCCGGAACGGATGGCAACGGTCATGTGACGGCTGTTACGTTCAACGGTACGACCTATTCCGTTCCTTTGGGCGGTACGGTTAGTGTCACCGGCAATTACGGCGTTCTCTCGATCGGATCTGACGGCGGCTATACCTATACGTCGTCCAACACCGCGCTTGGGACCGACCAATTCTCATACACAATGGCTGATTGTGACAGTGATACGGATACGGCGGTTCTGTCAGTTGAAGTAACCGATCTTGATGTCAAGCCGACGATCAATCCTGCCCAATCTTTGCTTGATGAAAGCAACCTGTCATCTGCCAACAGCATATCCGGCACGATTGTGGCCGATTTTGGCGTTGATGGTCCCGGTGTGTACGCTCTTACGCCTGGCTTTGTTGCGGGCGGATCTCTGGCCGATGGTGCTCTGACCTCAAATGGTGTGCCAGTGCATGTCGTTCTGCTGGGAAATCAATATGTTGGGAAAGCAGGCGCTGCAACAGTTTTTACCTTGGGGCTTGATTCGGCAACAGGGGGCTATGTCTTTACCCAATTCAAACCGCTGGATCACGCGGATGGAGCAAACCCGAATGATGTTATTACGCTTACGTTCGGTGTGACGGCTTTCGATAGCGACAGTGATTTTGCTTCTACAACTATTACTGTCAGCGTGCTTGATGATGCGCCAGTTGCGGTTGACGATGGGGCTATTGTTCCTGATAACAGCTTGACGGTTTCCGGCAACGTGACCAGCAATGACGATGTGGGTGAAGATGCTCCGGGTTATGTTGTTTCCGAGGTTTCGTTCAATGGAACGTCTGTTGCCGTCCCGTCTTCCGGTACGGTAACGGTCAATGGCGTTTACGGTGTGCTGGAGATCGGCCATACCGGAGCTTATACTTATACGTCGCACAATACGGGTGTTGGAACGGATTCCTTTGTATACACCATTCTCGATCAGGATGGAGATCCGGCAAGCGCGACCTTGAATGTGTCGGTTCGCGATCTCGATACGATTCCAACCATTGATGTGGTTCCCGAAACTGTTGACGAGACTCTGGTTGACGAGTCGGGCATTCAGACGGTCAATGGTACGGTTGTTGTTGATTTTAAAGCCGATGGTCCGGGAACCGTTGCTTTGGCCGGACCTTCCGGCTTTGCGGCAAGTGGCTCTGTGGCTGGTGGTGCTTTGTCGTCCAATGGTGTTCCGATTGTAGTGACGCAAGTTGGTAATCAATATATCGGTAAAGCCGGCGGGGATACGGTCTTTACGTTGACGCTCAATCCTGACAATAGCTATGAGTTCAAATTGTACGGCCAACTGGATCACGCCGATCCTAACGACCCGGATGATATCATCACTCTCAGTTTTGATGTTGTTGCCACCGACAATGATGGTGACTCGGTAACCGGGACGATCTCGATCAATGTTTATGATGATGCTCCTGTTGCCGTTAACGATACAATCACGGTTTCCGATGCCAACCTCGCGGTTTCCGGTAATGTGACGGCCAATGATGATATCGGTGAAGATAAACCCGGTTATGTCGTTTCCGAGGTCTCTTTCAACGGTGCGGCTGTTGTCGTTCCAACCAGTGGTACGGTTACGATCAATGGTGCCCATGGTGTGCTGGTGATCGACCATACCGGTGCATATACTTATACGCCTGATGGAGTTACTACCGGAGCCGACCAGTTTGTTTATAAAATTCTGGATCAGGACGGGGACCCTGCAACGGCGACGTTGACGGTCACGGTCAATGATGTGGATGAGCAGCCTTGCGTGCAGAATGAATGCATCACGGTTGATGAAACGATTGTCGACAATGCGGGATCGCAGACGGTCAATGGCACTTTGGATGTGAACTTCTTCGGCGACGGTCCGGGGACGACCAATCCTGTGGCGGGCAGCTTTGCGGCGGGTGGATCGCTCAAGGGCGGTGCG
>JAKQEE010000274.1 GCA_029558635.1 Pseudomonadota bacterium
CACTTCCTGTTTAAAGCGTTTGCCGCCACAACTTTCGCACTTCAGAAAGATGTCGGCCATAAACTGCATTTCAATTTTTATTTCGCCTTCTCCTTCACAGGTTTCGCATCGGCCACCTTCCACATTAAACGAAAAGTGCGAAGGCTTATACCCACGTTGCTTACTCAAAGGCTGATCGGCATATAAATTTCGAATGGCATCGTATGCTTTTACATAACTGATGGGATTGGAGCGCGAGGATTTCCCGATCGGGTTCTGATCTACAAACTCCACTTGCGTGATCTTGTTGATGTCGCCTTCCAGCCGATCGTACTTACCAGGCGTTTCGGCAACGGAACCACTTACACGACCCAATGCCGGATATAAAATCTTCTTTACTAAAGTTGATTTGCCCGAACCACTTACTCCCGTTACAACGGTTAACACGCCCAATGGAAATTTCACCGTCAGGTTTTTCAAATTGTTCTCACGTGCACCCGAAACCGTAACAGCATCTTTCCACTTTCTGCGAACTTTTGGAACAGGAATTTTTTCAGTGCCATTCAGGTAATCAACCGTGTGCGACTTTATCTTTCCATTCAGTTCCTTTTGCAAGCCCTGAAAGATCAACTCGCCTCCGTGCGAACCGGCATCGGGGCCAATGTCGATGATCTGATCGGCCGCCCGCATGATCTCCTCCTCGTGTTCCACCACAATCACCGTGTTGCCCATATCGCGCAGCGACTTCAGTACCTCTACCATGCGCGCGGTATCGCGCGGGTGCAAGCCAATGCTCGGCTCGTCCATGATGTACATAGAACCCACCAACGCACTGCCCAACGAGGTGGCCAGTTTGATGCGCTGAAACTCTCCGCCCGATAAAGTGGATGTTACCCGATTAAGGGTCAGGTATCCAAGCCCCACTTTGTCCATGTACTCCAACCGCGATTTGATTTCCGTAAGAATGCGTTCGGAGACTTTTTGTTCATAGGCCGGTAACTTCAGGGAATTGAAGAACTGCAATGTTTCTTCAATGGGCATCAGCACCAGGTCGGTAATGGATGTGTCTGCAATCTTTACATAGGCTGCGTCTTTGCGCAGCTTCGTGCCGCGGCAATCCGGGCAGGTGGTTCTTCCGCGGTAACGCGAAAGCATAACGCGGTATTGAATCTTATGCGTTTTGGATTCGAGGTATTTGAAAAAATCGTTGATGCCATCGAAGTGTTCGTTGCCATGCCACAACAACTCGCGTTGCTTCTGTGTAAGCTCGCTGTAGGGCCGGTGGATGGGAAAATCGAACTTGATACCATTCTTAATTAATGGCTTTGCCCACTCGCTCATCACCTCGCCCCGCCAGGGCGCAATGGCACCTTCATACACAGAAAGACTTTTGTCCGGAATCACCAGGTCTTCATCAATGCCCAGAATTTTTCCAAACCCTTCGCACGTAGTGCAGGCCCCATACGGGTTGTTGAAACTAAACAGGTTTACCGAGGGCTCGGTAAACGTAATGCCATCCAGCTCGAAGCGATCTGAAAAATTATATTTGTTTCCTTCCACATACAGCACACAATCGCCATGACCTTCGAAGAAGGCTGTTTGAACAGAGTCGGACAGGCGGAAGGTCAGGTCTTCATCGG
>JAKQEE010000281.1 GCA_029558635.1 Pseudomonadota bacterium
GTCGAAAAGTTGGAATGGATGACAATGAGCGATGAACGGACTTGTCCGGTCTGCGGCCCGCTTGATGGAAAAGTCTTTCCCAGCGACAAATTTCCCCAACAACCCGCTCATCCCTTTTGCCGATGCACCAACCTTCCAGTATTCGCACGAGAGGAGTTAAGAAGCACTTAACTTCTCGGCTTCTTAATGTCTTTGATTAGCAGCAAGACCGTTCCCTTGGGCAACTTTGCCTCGACTGTGGAGCCCAGAGTCGCACCTATAAGTGCTCTTGCAATTGGTGTGTTGATATTGATAGCCCCCCATTCCGGGTTTGATTTTTCGCAAGTTATTAATGCCTGCTTCTCGACCTGAGGATTTTCAATATCCACATAAACTACTGTATCCTCAACCTCTACTTTGATATCGACCTCTGGCTCATGAACGGGCCTAGGGGGTTCGCTTTTTTGGAATTCTTCCTCGACCGGTTCGTCTTGCGGCGCTGATGTGGATAGGTTTGGTTCGTCGGGAATATCAATATTTTGCGGGTAAATGCCTCTTTCCTTTAACGCATCCCAAAGGCCCTTCAAGGCATCAACCTTATTTGAGTAAAACACCGATTCCCTGACTCTGAAGAACTCCCAGCCGCAACGCTCCAATTGCCGCTGACGCTGCATATCATCTTCATATCGATCCGCACCGTGCCAGTGATCACCATCGCACTCAATGGCCAGTCGCGCCTGCCCTCCCTCAACCACAAGGTCGATACGTTTTCCTGCAACTTCGTATTGCGGTAGTACAATAAAATTTTTGCGAAGCAGTTCCAGGGCAACATCTACCTCGAACCAGCTATCGAATGGCGCGGGAGGGTTCACGACACCTCGATTGTCCTGAACCGCCCGCCGCTCCAGTTCATCCCGGTTGATACCGGCAATCTGTTGGGGCTTTGTATTCTCGAAGAAATCGAGCAATCTCCGCCGCAAATCATGTATACTGAGATCGTCACACGTTACGGAGTGGAAAAGTATCATCTGGTCACGGGCACGGCTGGCAGCGACATTGAAACGCCGCTCGTCCGCCGCCTTTGTGAGCGGACCAATTCTTTCGTTGCTCGCGGCGACCAGCGACAAAAACATGATGTCCCGCTCATCGCCCTGGAAACTGTATGGATTGCCGCAAACCAAGCGGCGGCGTTCCATTTCTTCGGCTCCTAATCGTTCGAGCAATTGGTTCTCGATCAAAGCCGCTTGCGCTTCGCCCTGAAGCACCACCACGCCCATCTTCTTCTTATCATAACGGCTGTCGCTGCACATTTCGACGATTCGTTCAACGATGGCTTCGGCCTCCGGGCGGTTGATTGCACGATTGTTCGAACCTTCCCGATACCCGCCGCGTACAAAAACATGCTCAAGCGGCGGCAACCGGTCCGGACCGTACTGTCTCAATGGAATTAGCGGTGTATCCGAATAGCAGAGATCGTTGCTGAAACGAATGATCTCCGGCATGCAACGGAAGTGCTCGCGTAGCGTGATTCGCCGGGTTCCATACCGGAGTTTCCCATGATCGAACAGGCTGCTCTCAATATCGAACGATGACTTGAATTGGAAATCGTAAAGAAACTCTTCCATCAGGCGATGCACTGAATCACGGGGCAAACCCACGGCATCCGGGCTGATCTGCTTGTCATCGCCAACGATCAATATCTTCTTTCCGAGATAGAACAAGGGAAGCGCTTCGACGCCGCATTGCGAAGCCTCGTCAACGATAATCACATCGAACATGCCGGGGGCGGGATATACCGTGTCCCAAACACGATGCAGTGGCATCACCCATGCGGGAACCGCCTCGCGACATGCATTGAGGTGCCCTTGAGCTTCGCGACGATGGCGTGGCGCGTGCTTCCCCGTCCCCTTGCCAAGCCGTCGCATGGACTGCTGCCAGGCTTCCATGTGGCGGCGATGGTCTTCCTTGAGCCGCGAGAAACAGAACGACCAGGCGTGGATTGAGGCCAGCTTCGCAATGATGCTATTTATCTCATCCTCGATTTGTTTGGCGCGCGTGACGAGCGCGGGAACATCTTCCTGCCGGATGTAATTCTCGATCCAGCACCTCGCCTGCGCCCAATGCCAAGCGTCACCAATGCGCTGGACTCGTTCCTCCCAATACGGCTCGTTGCATGTTTGTTCCAGAGATTGGGTAAACTGCGGAAGCAAGGGACGTAGTTTCGAGAGATATTCGTCTACCTCCAGAAGTCGCTGGCGCTGCCTCTCCAATTCCTGAATCCTATTCGCGCACTGAGTAAATCCATCCATGTCGCGACTGCGGATAGCGCCGATTAATTCATTTGTGACCGGATGTACGCCACCCGCGGCGGCCACACGAGAAATCTGTGCCTCAACGCCTTGGATCTCCCCACTGGCACGCCGCTTGCGGATACGGGCTAGTGCAAGACGGCATGCGGAGGCAATTCCTTCAATTTGGGATTCGTCGGCCCATATTGGCTCGCCCATACCAGAACATTGGTTTATCGCTTCTCGACATTTTGCAATGAGTTCTTCGAGCGCCAAGACGTTGTCGAGCGCATCGCACAACGACTTGAGAGTGGTCAGCTGGAGAGCGTACGGCCCTTCAACTTTGTCACGTCGCCCTTTCCAGAAATTCCATGCCTTTTCGCATTCAATACGAACATGCAGCGCATCAGCAAGATTTGAGAAATCCTCGACAGTGGAGCATGGCCGTCCGCCAATCTTCACTGTCTTGATAACGTGTAACCGCTCTTTTACTGGTTTGGGCCGAAATATCCCCCAACCCAGTTTTCCGCCATTCTCCATATGCTCTTTCAGTGTGCGGGCGTCTTCACGCAACGACTTGGTATCAATAGTATCCGGGAATTCGATACGGGTCTCATCGGCAATCGGAACGAGTTCTTCTATTGATGCAATGATATATCGAGTAACACGAAGGAGTTCATTCCACAGGGATGAATTTCCGCCCAGAACATCGCGCAGGGCATCATCCATCCATGAATACGGCGCTGCGAGAAGTCTTTTGCGAGTGTCCCGGAAAGATGAGAAAGAGTTGAGAATTGTCTCAATGCTCGAAGGATTGTTTCTTGCCAATAAATCGGCCAACCAGTCGTCGGCCTCACGCGCCGCTCTCTCCACTTCTTCAATCGCGCTTGCCTCATCACTCACGAGATCGGCAAAGCGTTCAGAAGACGGCAACGCTTCTGGCCATGCAAGTTTCAATTCTCGGCGCTTCTCTGGCGTAAATTGGCGCAAAGCCACAAGGACGTTTCGTAGATCGTTTACGTCGACCTGGCAAGTCTTGTCAAAGGGAACGGAATCCGTGAACCATTCATAGTCGGCTCGATCCCGGTTCACGGCTTCGGCGATTCGAGCTGCCGTCCCTTGATAGGTTCCCTCCGCAATGGACTGCGTATGCGTTTCGGATTCCCGGATGTCACGGAGCCGCCGGTTGACTTTTTCCTTCTCCTCACGGAGCTTCCGCAGGCAATCTTCGAGTTCCGTGCGTTTTTGTTGGGCGCTACCTTCGTTCCATTCCTCACTCTTGCGGAGAATCCCGCCCACACTGGATTCGAGAGAGCGACGTTCCTCAAGTCCGCTACCAAGCAGATTGATGCAGAGGGAGTGCAACTCGTCAGGCACAAGCCCCTCAAGAACCTGAAGCGCACGCGTCGTTTTCGCCGTGATGAGCGTTCGCTGTCCTGTGGCAAGCAGATGGCAAATCAAATTGGCGATTGTATGGGATTTCCCGGTGCCAGGCGGTCCCTGCACAAGCACACCGCTTGCCGCTCGAATCTTTTCTACAATGAGGCGTTGCTCATCGTTCGATGGTTTTGGAAAGAAAATCTCGCCATCGAATGCAGCGTCAGCCTCTCCCGGTTCGTCGCTTGGTTCACGGTTATCTTTCGGGTGAATCTCTGCAAGGTCTGCGAATTCACCGGGGATGGCTCCGCCGTTTTCGATCTGTTCCTTGATCCGTTTTAAGGTTTCGGTGAGACCCTTCACGGAACGCTTGCGCAGGATCAAAGCGGGAGCATATTCCACAATCGGCTTAGCCGAAGCGCGGATGCTCTTCGCATCCAGAGAGTCTTCATATTCGCCTTTCGAGTTGATCGAATGCACAAGAGCCTGAAGGACGCCTTCAATACAGTCTCTTTCCCACGGATCATCTTCGGCTTTGCTCAGTGAAGATTTCGCGGTTTCCTCCGCGCGCGGTGGCTGCTCCTCGATGTCCAGCATGTCGAGTTCAGGGCGCAACTTAGCACCCTCCGTGTGGGGACGGACGGTGAATTTCCCCAAGCGGGTCTCAAACTCCAAGATGGCGTCGGCGACAACCAAGTGACGCCGGACTCTTTGGCCGGTGGGCGTCTGCCATGTAAGCAAGCCCAAGCCGAGTACCAACTCGTATTCCTCGCCAAGCCGTAGTTGCTCCTGATGGATGGCAAAGAGTGAGGAATATACTTTGTGGACCTTCTCCCAGGCATTATGTGACTCTGTCCAGGGTAGCCACTTTTCTTCAACATACCGATCCCATGCACGCTGAATCGTCGGATGATCTTCTATA
>JAKQEE010000297.1 GCA_029558635.1 Pseudomonadota bacterium
CGGATATTTCCGGCTTGCGTAGATGGCGCTGGCGTCGCCCTCTGTAGCTCGGCTTAACTCAACCGATACCAGTTTGCGCATAGTTTCTGGCACGTTGAGCATTTCCGAGAATCCTCGCCTTTCAGGCGGGGAGTACGTCAAGGGACCTACGAGGCGTGGTTGATAGAGAGCATGCGGAAATAGGCGTTATGATATGCCTGGCCGAGCCGACAAAACCAATGAAAGTTGAGGCCGCAAGCGCGGGGTTTTATGATTCGCCCTGGGGGAAGAAATATCCGAGACTGCAAATATTGACCATCGTGGATCTTTTGGCGGGGAAACAAGTCGATTATCCGCCAACCAGAGCAAATGTCACCTTCAAGAAAGCGCCCAAAGCCAACATACAACCATCAACCAACAGTGATTTGTTTGAGGTTTGATCTTTAGAAGATTAGGAAGGAGAAGGCGCCAATAGTTCGGCAATAGTTTGTATTTCTCGGATAACGCCATTTAGGTCTTTCTCGCCTTCTACTACTGCCACAAACAAATCGCTGATCAACTGAGCTTTCTTTGCTCCATCAAGAATGAGAAGCTGGCGGTTGGTTGGCATCGGTTCTTGCGAGGCCTTCCCCGTTGCCAACCAACCAACAGAAACCCCTCCCGCATTAGCCATTGCTATCAGCTTTTTCCGGGTTGGATCGGCTTGGCAGCTTGTGTAATTCTTCAACACGCCGCAAGATATACCAGCAGCGTTGGCAAACTTTTCTGCGCTTCCAACGGTTTTAATAATGGTGCGGATACGGAGACTCAAAGCTTGTGGGTCAAACTCGTCCTGATTATTCATGTGATTCAGAAGATGTGGTGCAGATAGGCAACGGGCGCCATTAGCGCCACAAATCCCAGAGTAACAGCAAACTCACTGGCTGTCCCTGTTCGATATAGCTTGCCAGCAAATTTCCTCCCCCTCCAGATAGTGATACCACCAACCGACATAGCATCTTCGGCCAAATGGAACAAGGCTCCAAGGCCGGGTGCGATTACCCACCACGGCTGAAACCCGTAATGTCCAAGAGCCGCCGCTGTCTGTTGTATAAGTTGAAGCTGTGAGAAAGGCAAGGACAGAATCATCACGGCAATCCAAAGAAAAACATTGTGCGAGGCGCCCCGGTGTTTCCTGAAGATCAGCTTGCCCGGCCCGAATTCAACCATGTCGGGCAAGTGCGAAAAGGCGGATACGGCGAGGCTGAAAGGCAGGTTGCCGGAAACGGCATAGGCTCCGGCAAGTGTCGTTAGCTGGTGATTGGCCCACTTCACTGTTGTAGCCGGCCTCCAAAAATCAGTTGTTGATCGCGGCTTTGGTTTGCGAATCGACCAAGGAAGCGCAGACGTAGTTGATCATCATAACCGGATTGACAACATCTCCGCAATAATCAACCGTGCCGGTGGATTTCCGGACGTATTCTATAAAATCATCTTCCTTCCGTTCCAGGTCAACCCAAAGAGCGACGATAGCGGCAAAAAATAAATGCTGGCCGCATATTAACCGCAGGCTTTTCAGTAAGTATGTCATCGCCGCCTGGGATGGGTCTTTCCCGAGGATAAACTTCTCGAAGGGTTGCGTGGTCATGCCCGATTGCCGGTAGAGCCTGTACATCATCGAAAGGTACTCGGTCATAGCCTTGCCGAGGGTCTTCTTAGTTTTGTCTATGTCCATATCAGGGTGCATCTGTGATAGGGCGTGATAGAACCAGGTGTTTGTTTCGTTGACGATTCCGTGCAGTAGATGAATGCTGTTGTCGTGTTCTATTACCGAGTTGACGAGTTCTAATCTCAGGGGCATCTGATCCTCCTAAACAAATTCTTTCCCCTATATTACTTCCGCCCCGTACCGTTTCCATTCCAATCATTCGATTCCTCCAAAACACGTATTACATCCGTCCCGGCGGGAAAGCCTCGCCTTTGAGGCGGGGATGAAAGGCGGCCTTTTTGATAGAATATAGTTGACATATATTTCCCCATATGATAAGAAATAACAAATGAATAGATCATCGAATATACCATATCAATC
>JAKQEE010000319.1 GCA_029558635.1 Pseudomonadota bacterium
GCTGCCATAAAGAAAGCCGGGACCATAATCTGCTTCAAAAAAGACATGTAGTTTCCCTCGTACTGCACCGCTTCGATGCTCAAACGTCCGACAATCCGAGAAGGCGGCAGGCAGTCTCCCAACGGGAACATCAAACTTAACGCGGCTGTAACGACGGTGACGTTGAAACCCAGATTGTTGAATAGAAAGATAATCGGTGTGCCAAGTATGACCGCGCTTCCGTAGCTTAAAGACCCTTGCGCAAACGGCGTAAAGATCAAAGCCAGCGCATAGATCAAACCTAGAGGAAGGGTCACGAAGGTAATGGCGATCAAACCGCGCACTCCCGTGCCGGTCAGGATGTTGACGAGGGCTCCGACGCTAATGACCGTCGCCAGCAAGGGAAAGACCTGTTCCATTGTTTTCGAAATAACCGTCATCCATCGTTTAAAGGTCGTCTTTTTGGGGTTGACCAACAAAACGACAAGCGCCGAAAGAACGAAGGTTAACGGCAATCCGATAACCGGAATGTAGAAAGCGACATATTTCTGCAAAAGGATCAAAACCACCAGGACGAGGAGCGGGGTTAAGATTCTCACCCAGTTCATCTTCTCGACCGGTTTCGGCAACTTGGCCAATACTTCGTTTTTGTTTTGCGGTTTCGCGCCTCGGCCGAACCAAAGTATTGAGAAAACCGCAATGATCGCGATCGGAACAATCAGTACGACATCGAACCCGACATAAGGCATGTTCGCCTGCGCGGTCATCAGCATCGCCCATAGGTTGATTGGAGGCGCCGCCGCGGCCAGCATCGCGAAGACATAGATAAAACCGACGATCTTGCCTTTGGATAAACCCATATAGGTCAAAACAGTCGTGACCAATCCGCCGACGACGAAGATCGAAACGCTTCCGGCACCGGTAAGGGCGCCGGGGATGATCATTAGAATGGCCATGAAGATCATCATAATCCATTTGTGATTAAAGAAATTTTCCACTAATTTGCGAATCAAAGCGTCCATGGCCCCTGTTTCCGTGTACATGTTGATGAAAATAGACGCGGTGACGAAGATCAGCGCAACATCGAAATAGGTAAACCACCCTTCGACGAGCAACCGCACGGGAAAACCAAAACCGCCTGCAATTGCTCCAGCGATAGCCGCCAGAAAAATCGAGAATTCGGTCGATTTAAGCTTCCAGCTCGAAAGGGCGAAGACTACGACAATTACGACT
>JAKQEE010000323.1 GCA_029558635.1 Pseudomonadota bacterium
GAAAGGAAGAGTTCATCATGGCGTTTCTTTGCATCCGGAAGAGCCTCCTCTTTGGCGTCAACTTAGATGGACGAATCAATGTGAACCGTCTTATGTGGTGACGCATTCTCACAGATTACCGGAAAACAACGACAATTTGCCTCCGCAGGAATTTAAAACGCGGCATGGCCTTGACTATCTCTGGGTGATTGAAGGCGGGCGTGGGGGTTCGTCGGGGCTTTTTGCCTGCATGGTGGGGCTGGCTCTCGGATATGAGCGAATCATCGTTGCCGGGATTCCACTGGACGGAAACGGGCATTTTTTCGATCCGCCGGGAGCTATCACAAAGCAATTTACCGGAACGAATATCAAGATGGAATGGGATAACGCAAATCAAAAATACTTTAACGGGCGGGTCAAATCGCTTTCCGGCAATTCAAGGGAATGGCTGGGCGAGCCGCCGAAAGAATGGGGGTTAAAATGAAGAAAATAGCTTTAGCTTTGGTTGTGGCAATACTGTTTATGCTCGGGGGGCTGGCGGCGGGGGCCTACGCGCTGTTTTGCAAGGCGATCCTGCTGCGCGGCTACGACAAAGACATTGCATATCCCATGTGGCTTTCTGTGCGCCTGGCAGGCTGGCCTCACTATCAAAAACTTTCCGTCTATCATAAATTTCCGCTCGACGTTATTTTCCCGGAGGCGCTGGCGTAATGGACCAAAAAACTATCGATAAAGTGCTGCGGTGCCGCGCGATCATTGACCGCCATCGAGACTGGCTGCGAGAAAAATTTGACAAGCTTGAGGCCGACGTGGCGGCCGAGACGGCAAAACTTGAGAGCAAAGACAAAGGCGATGAGCGGAAGATCGCGGCAATCGCGGAGGCTGTGAAAATACCGGACCATGATCGGTTTGTTGATGTTTGCCGGATGCTTGCGGAGCTGAAGGCAGAAGGGTTCGAAGGCGTCGGCGAATATGCGGATTGGGACAATCAGCAATGTCTCGCGGCATACATTGAATATGCGCCGATAGATGGCAAGTGCGACCATTGCGCCGGGATCAAGGGGATGCCGCCCTGTCAGGCGAAGTGGGGCGAAAAGGCCTGCGCTGTTACCCTGGCATATCCGACGCTGGAATGGGTCAAGCGGTATGCGTTTTATTCTACGTTTCGCGCACCGGACCGCGCGACGCGCGATGCTTTATCCGCCTCGACGCTCGTGCGTGAGGAGGCAGTAACTCTATGTCCGCCTGGACATGGCTTTCATGCCGTTGCCGGCCGCAAAACCAATGACGCCGATTTGTTTCCGTTCGACCTGCGGTGGGAGGCGCTGCGATAATGCCGACGCTGACGCTGTATCCAAATGCTGATGAGTCTGTTACCATGAGCCAGTACGGCTCTGGCACGGGGAATTACGGGCGCATCAATGAGACGACCCAGGATGACACGAACGGCGTAACCACCGAGAACACCACCGGCCAGCTGGATCTTTACGGGCTGCCCGATCCTTCGCAGGACGGGACGATCAATAAAGTAACGGTGCATTTCCGTGCGCGGTGGACATACACCGGCGACATTGTGACTCAATCCTACGGAACCCCACAGGTGCGGATCGGCGGAACAACGTATTCAGGCACAGGGCAGGCGTTGACAGTGAGCTTTGCAAGCTATAACCGATCATGGACCACCAACCCGAATACGGAATCTGCGTGGACATGGCAGAACATCAACGATTTAATAGTGGGGCTGTACATGAATGCCGGCATATACGGCGACACCAAAAACCCGACGCTCGGCGCGGCGTATTGTTCGCGGCTGTATGTCATCGTGGATTACACGGAGCCGGTTGCGAATAAACTACCTATGAGCCTATTTTTTCAAGGAGTCCGGTAAATGCCATTTATTAACACCGCCGTAACAGTAAGTCTCGTATGTTGGGACACAGCCAATAACGCAGGTAAAACCGGCGATGCCTCGAACATCACGTTGCGCGGAGTGCGCGACGGAACGCTCTTTACGCCGTCTGACCCGTCCATTACACAGGTCGATTCCACCAATCTTCCGGGAGTGTATAAGGCATCGCTGACCGCTTCTGAAAATAATGGCACATTTTTGACGCTCGGCGGCAAGTCCAGCTCAACAGGGTGCGTCATTATTCCGGTATCGTGGAGTAATGAGCTGACCGGCGATGC
>JAKQEE010000437.1 GCA_029558635.1 Pseudomonadota bacterium
GCCCAAAGTATCCACTCCTCGTTTGTTACGTCCGTCTTTATGGGCTCGACGTTCTCTCCGTCCTTTCGGAATAACAAAATGTAATCAGCCATCGCCGGGCGACTCCATGCCGAGTCTTTGTTTTTCTGTACGAACATGAGCGCCTTGCTCTTGGTTCGGATGGCTTGCGCCTGCGGGTCTTTATCAATTACGACTTCGCCATCATACACCCATCCGCATTCGATAAAGTTTCGGACAACGTCTGCCCGAAAATCGCGCCAACCGATAACGCCATGCGTAGCCTTCGTGGTTGTTACCTGCTGGACATGGACGCACGATCTCCGTCCCGGCATGGTCACGCGCAACAATTCCGGGATAAGAAATCGGAAATGCTTGAAAAATTGATCGTAGTCCTTACTGTTTCCCATGTCTCGCGGGCTTGCCGAGTAAGTATAGAGGGCGGCGAACGGGGGGGAGAAAACAGAAAGCCCGACGCTGTCCGTTTTTATCTCCCCGATCCTTTCAACACAATCCCCGAGTTTCATTGTCCACCCATTACCGTGTTTTTCGTCTGTCATGTAATCCTCCGATTGTTTTTGTATTCCGCGAACCTCTGCCGTTTCAGCCTCTCGCATAGCGTCTACAACGGCGGCCGCCGTCAACTCCGCGTCGCGTTCCTTCCGGCGAACGTTTGCGGCAATAGACCCCTCGGCGTCCGATATTACAATGCGAACGTCAACGGGGGACTTCTGCCCGAACCGCCAACATCTACGGATTGCCTGATAATATTGTTCGTAGGAGTCCCCGAGTCCCAAGAATAGGACGCGATGGCAATGCTGGAAATTCATGCCGAATCCGAATATCTTTGGCTTGGTTATCAACACGCGAACGTCACCGGAAAGCCAAGACTTGACAACCGATATTTTATCATCTTCGTCGTCCTGGCCTTCGATAAGGGCCGATTCGCCATTCAGCACCCGGTGCAAAATTCTCCCTTCGTCGTTTAACCCACACCATACAATCCATTGATCAGTCCCAGTCTCGGCGATGAGTCTAGCGGCCGTTTCAATACGGGCCTCCATTGTAGCCCGGCGGACTTCAGATCGCACGCCTATCCCGCCTTGAACCGAAGGGAAAAGCGTTCCTGGAACATTCCAGTTCTTCGATACAATTTCGTCGTTAATGGAAATGGGAGGAAGCGAAAAGCCGTCGTCCCGGTATCCAAGGTCAGATGGGCGCCTAACGTACACAGACCATTGGGCCATCCAATCGAACATAGCCTTTTTGGCGTGTCCCTTTACGCGCCATATTCTTTCGTCGTGGACGAAAAACGTTGCCAGCATTTCAACGCGAGACATGGCCCCGACGTATTCCGCGTGATTTGCCAGCTCGGACATGTCGTTAGGGGCTGGAGTTGCCGTACATGCAAGCCGGAACGGGATTGACGTAAACTCGCGGAGTATCATCGTCCGCGTTTTTCCGTCCACGCTTTTTAATATTGAGCTTTCATCTAATACCAGGGCGTCATATTTGACGCCGACGAAATGATGAATTTTCTCGTAGTTTGTTATTTGGATTCCGGGCAGATCGTCCGGGCGGGCAACGTGCCGGATGGAAACGCCGAGCTTTTCACCCTCGCGGATGGTTTGCTCGGCCACGGCCAGTGGGGCGACTATTAGAACTCGACCGGCCGGGACTACGAGTCTCGCCCATTCAATTTGCATAAACGTTTTTCCGAGCCCGCAGTCGGCAAAGATACAGGCGCGCCCCTTGCGGATGGCCCATTTTACAATATCACGCTGA
>JAKQEE010000329.1 GCA_029558635.1 Pseudomonadota bacterium
AACTCACATCCACGAATATGTTCCATGACAATGTACCGGAACAAATATTTGTCTTCGATGCACCCCGAACAAACCAGGAACGGTGCCGACACCTCCACACGATTGGCATGCCGCAACGCGGCAAGCTCTATCTCATAGGAGCCATCCGCGCTGCAGCCGTTTTTTCACCAATCGCGGCAGAAATTGCAGGACATATGTTACCCGAACACATGCCACACCGCTAATGACCCCTTACTTTCTGGTTGAATCGCACGCCGTTTCACACGGTCAAACGTCCCCATCTGTAACCAGACAAGAGTCAATCGTAAAGAGGCACATGCCAATAAGCGCTTTCGCGCTGCCTCTTACTTGTGGATTGTTTCTTGGTTTTCAACCTACAAGCTTGCGTATTTTCTCGGGTTTCTTTTCCTCAAGATATCCATACGCCATCCCCAGCATGACCAACAACGCCAGACTGCATCGCATCGTCATCTTCTTGATGCCTCGGATGGTATGAACCTCAAAACCGTACCCGCGGTCCAATCGGCTGTTGACCCGTTCCACACTGGAACGCATGTTGTAGAGGCGTTCCCATTTATGACTGGTCCTGTCAACCGGAGTGAAGATCCGTTCATCAAATGAACGCTTGATTCGGAAACCGGATTTGACCGTGCAGTCTTTTGAACAATGACACGGAACCCCCTTTGCTTTCTGGGGGCACAGCTTTTTAAGGACATCCCGTTTGGCGTCATACCCACCATTGGCCATCAGATGCCGCTTTCCATCATCTTCATAGCAATAGACACTGCCGTCCTCATCATAAGCCACATTCTTGCCGTTCTCCAGCAACCTGGTTCCTTTTTCCCTCCACGATGACCGTTTGTCGATGATAGGACTGATGTGGTGTGTTTTGTCGAGTGCCCGGATCAATGCGCTGTCATCGTATCCCTTGTCCGCCATCAGGTACTCAGCCGTACCACTAAGCCACTCTTTATCCCGCATCATCTCACTGACCAAATCTTTTCCTTCTGTATTGTCTGACACATTGGCTTTGGTGACACTCCATGCAACCGGCAATTCGTATTTTGCATCAACGACCAGATGCAGCTTGAAGCCGAACCATTTGACCACCTTGCTCCACGCGCTTCCGTCCGCATGTGTGCCCCGATACTCCTTGTGTCCATACTCACCGTCCAATTCTCGGCGACCATCCGCTTTTTCCTCTTTGCTTGCACGCGGGCTCAGCGAAGAGATGGCTTTGCTGTCCATGGCCAGATAGCGCCCGAAGTCCGGTAGATGGTTACGGATTCCATTCATCAGTTCCTTGGCCATTTCCCGCAAGTCTGTTTCGTGAAGGACAAGTTTCTCAAGAAACCTACCCATGGCATCATCACTTGGTGAACGAAATGGCTTGAATCCGCATATGAAGCGTAATTGTGCATTTCGAGACAATTCGCGCACCAATGAGCTTGCCGAGGCGTGTTGAAAGACGACACCCGCAAGCACCGCATGCCACATGGCAACAACCGGATAGTCATCCCGGCCTTTCGACCGTTTCTTTTGAAGTATGGTGAGCAGACCTTCATCCGGAAGATGATCGATCAGTAGGCGTAAACGTTCGAGATCGCCAAGATTTTCAACTTCTTCCCACGAAAGCATCGAAAGCTGTGTTACAATACTCATGGTAAATCCTTTCTTAATGCGGTGTTGATTGTTTTTCGATAACTCATTCATACCACATTAAGCACTGGATTTACCATTTTATTTTGTCGTTTTTTCGACTTGGGTGCGTTTTTGTACTTTTCTTCGTACATCGCGCTCAAATCGGCTGTCACCATAGAGAAAGTGGGAGAAAACAATCTTTCTCCCACCCTGAAGAACTGTATTTATGCCGTTCGCGCGTCAGCGCGGAAGGCTCCGATGGAAACCGGCAGCATGTCCAGATCCTGTATGGGAAAGGAAACCGTGAAATGGCCGGTTGCCTCATCCCCCAAAAAGCGGAGTCCCTCACGGTCCAGCACGGCCTCCCCGTTGCCGATGGTCCGCATGGGGGAATCGGGCGATGT
>JAKQEE010000337.1 GCA_029558635.1 Pseudomonadota bacterium
TCCGCCTGGGGCTGGGTTGGGAATCCCGGATCATCGCCCTGGGCTCGCGCCTGGGCTTGCTGTTGCCGTTGGTCAGCGTGTTGTTGGCGATCTCACGTCCGTTCAAAAGGGAATCCAGCCGATGAGCCATGTTTCGCAAATCGAAATCCAGGATTTTTCTCTGTGGGAAAAACAGGCCGACAGGCGCACGCTCTACTCCTTTGATTTTGATCTGACCGCGCGCTGCAACCTCAACTGCCGCCACTGCTACATCAATCTGCCGGCAAACGATGCGGCTGCCAGGGCAAAAGAACTTTCGCTGCAAGAAATCGGCCATATCGCCGATCAGGCGATCGAACTCGGCGCTCTCTGGTGCCTGCTCACCGGCGGCGAGCCGTTGCTGCGGCCCGATTTCAGCGACATCTATCTGATGCTCAAGCGCAAGGGATTGTTGCTCTCCGTCTTTACCAACGCCACCCTGATCAATTCCGACCATATCGCCCTGTTTACAAAATATCCACCTCGCGACATCGAGGTGACCGTCTACGGCGCCACAGCCGAAACCTATGAGCGCGTTACCCGAAAAACCGGCGCATTCGCGCGTTTTGTCAAGGGCCTCGATGCGCTGCTCGACGCCGGCATCCGGATTCGCCTTAAGGCCATGGCATTGCACTCCAACCTGCACGAGATGGAGGCGATCGCCGATTTCAGCCGCCGCCGCACCAAAGATTTTTACCGCTTTGATCCACAGCTGCATCTGCGCTACGACCGCAACCTGCAGCGCAACAAAGAGATCGACAGCGAGCGCCTGACCCCGGAAGAGGTGGTGGCGCTCGAACGCGCCGATGCCGAGCGCTTTGGATCTCTGTTAAAAGGCTGTGACCAATTGATCAATCAAGAGTTTACCCATTACCGGTGTAACCATCTCTTCCACTGCGGCACCGGCAACCACAGTTTCAGCCTCGGCTATGACGGTACCTTTCGCCTGTGCCAGCCGCTGTGGGCGCCGGAAACGACGGTCAATCTGCGCGAGGTGCCGCTGCGCCGGGCATGGGAGGAATTTGTGCCCCATGTGCGCGATCTGCGCTCCGACAACCCCGAATTTTTGACCACCTGCCGCCGCTGCGCCCTGGTCAATCTGTGCCTGTGGTGTCCGGCGCACGCCTGGCTGGAGACCGGCGCCCTGGACGGCGCCACGCCCTATTTCTGCGCTGTGGCACATGCC
Organism: Pseudomonadota bacterium; assembly: GCA_029558635.1. GTDB lineage: Bacteria > Pseudomonadota > Alphaproteobacteria > Micavibrionales > Micavibrionaceae > UBA1573. The sequence continues at coordinate 1,205 of JAKQEE010000337.1, forward strand.
CGCGCCGCCGCGATTCAGGGCAAAAAGGAACTGAAGTAACCTGCTGAATGATAGAAAAGCGCAACACCCATTCTTAAGCAGCCAATTCATTCCTGCAAAGAGGGGTACAGGGGTAGCTTGCGCACCGGGGTGAACCACTATTCCCAGGTGTCCAGGCACAACTGAAGCAGATGTCTACTGGTATTCTTGTCTGCTGTGGCAGCTTTATAAATAAAAGGTTTTAAATATGAGCCATGTATCCTTTATGCCAAGGCGCGATTTCGCCCTTTGGGAGAAACTGGCAAACGGGCGCAAGCTCTATTCATTTGATTTCGAACTGACTGCGCGTTGCAATCTCAACTGCAGGCACTGCTACATCAACTTGCCCGTTTCCGATAAAGACGCCCGGGCAGCGGAGCTCTCGGTGGCCGAGATTTCGGATATCGCTGACCAAGCGATCGAGCTTGGAGCGCTGTGGTGTTTGATCACCGGCGGCGAACCGTTGCTGCGACCCGAGTTCAGCGATATCTATCTGATGCTGAGACGCAAGGGCTTGTTGCTGTCCGTTTTTACCAACGCCACCCTGATTCAACCCGACCATGTTTCATTGTTTAAAAAACATCCACCACAGGCTATTGAAATAACCGTTTATGGCGCAACATCCGAAACCTATGAACGGATAACCAGGCGTGTGGGTTCCTATACAAAATTCCTGCACGGTGTGGAAAGCCTTCTGGAAGCCGGAGTGCCAGTTTCCCTGAAGGCCATGGCCTTGCGTTCCAATCTGCACGAGATGAAAGCGATTGCAGCTTTTGCAAAGAGTCAATCTCGTGAAATTTACCGTTTTGATCCGCATTTGATTTTGCGCTATGACCGCAATGCCGAGCGCAACCGCGAGATTCGCAGTGAGCGGTTGACGCCAGCGGAAATAGTGGCACTGGAACGAGCAGATAGCGAGAGGTTTGGTTCGTTGCTGCGGAACTGCGAACACTATATCGACAAAGCGCACGAGCAAACAACCAGCGATCACCTGTTTTTCTGTGGGGCTGGTCGCAATACCTTCAGCCTCGGATATGACGGAACTTTTCGTCTGTGTTCAGCTTTGTTTGCGCCGGGCACCACAGTGAATTTGCGTGAGTGCTCGTTGCGTCGGGCGTGGGAAGAACTCGTACCGCGGGTGCGCAATCTGCGATCGGCAGATCCCGACTATCTGAAAACCTGTCGCCGCTGCGCGTTGGTCAATCTTTGCGAATATTGCCCTGCGCATGCCGATCTCGAGACCGGAAGATTGGATGGAGCCACACCCTATTTTTGTGAGCTGGCGCATGCGCGAGCTGCGGCGATCGAGCAATCGAGTGTGCAGAGGGCGGAAAAAGATGAGATGGTTGGGTAATCAGGGCAAGGCAGAGTTCAGGTTTTTTTCATCAGAACAGCACAGCCACGCGGCGAATGATCGTAAAAGTCGGAATAGGCGACCAAAAATCCTGCTTGGTTGAATTCTTCCAAAACTTCATTTTTGCTGCTAAAAGCATGAGAAAATTCCACTCCACCCCAGAGCATGTCCCCGGGTTGCCAGGAAAAATTGCCCAGAGTCAGAATGGCGATCAGCCGGCGAATAAATATTGCTTTTTTGTTAAGGCGGGCAAGTGGATCCCAATGAAACTGGCAGCCGATGCATCCCCCTGTTTTTAGCGAGTCCCCCAGCGCGGCCAACATGTGGATTCTTTTTTTTCGGGCAGGTATGCAAGAGTAGAGCGGGCGAGTAAACCAAACGACATCATAGCAATTTGGGGGCAAGCGGAGCTGGCTGATTTCCTGCACCTGCGCCTTGATATCGATGCCGCGCCTTTTGGCGTTTTCAGGCGCACAGTTCACCATTTCCGGAATAAAGTCAATCCCCTCGACCTGATAGCCTCTGCGGCCGAAAAAAATTGCCTCGCGGCCTCCGCCGATTCCCAACACGAGCATTCGTCCCGTTTGACAAGGCAATTGCTCGTATAAATTCTGTTCATCCGCCTGCAACCCGGAATCGGTTATCGTATCTCCTGTCCACTCGTTCCTGAAAGAGGGATTGAGATAGGTCTCCCGCGAAAAACGGATCAGATCATCCGGTTTCATGACCACTACCGGCAGACTGCGCAAAAGACTGCCCATGCGAAGAAAAAATTTGCCCAACAGAAAATGAATCGCCACACGCATCCCATCCTGTCACTGATGTCTATTTTGGTCATCTCAGATGAGACGTAACGATCAGATGGTTTGCAAAATTCGTCAAGCCTTTATTCAAAAACTCGTAACAATTTTTCAAGAAACCTTTGGCGGCCGCGCATGGCAATTCTGGCATGAGCCGTCTTTATCATTTCCGCACAGTTGCCCTCCCGTGCCATATGTCGGATCGCCTTCTATAGTGACGGCTTTGCAATGCGTGAGCACAGCTTCCTCGGAACGGCCTTTGAGCAGCACGATCAATTCTGGTTTTTCCCAACGACTTTTCATCTCTGTCTCCTGGTTGTAGGTAGAACCGCTAGAAAAAAATCTGACTTATCTATCACTTTGGGATATTTTTTGATTTAAGGGACAATAAGACTCACAATAACGTTTGCAGGACCCCTTTCGTTTAATATACAATTAAATCAATGCGCTTCCAAGAACTTTTTTAAATAAATTGAAAAATATTGTCAAGTTCCATTAAATTCAGATAAAGGAATAATTTTTTTATGAAATAACGAAACCTGTCTTTCCTTGTCCGCGCGAGTGGCACACCGCTGGCGAAGACTCGATATCCGGCCTATTTCACTTACAAAACCATTCTACTTTTAAAGCAACATTTTTTTTAATCGCCATCAGCGTTCAGGATAAGGATGATCGATTTCGCTTATCTTTTGTATTCGATGATCCCAGTCCGATATCTTCCAGCCTTTTTCTCCCTTTGCCAGCAGGCCGAGTTTTTCAGCGTGCGCATGCGCAATATCGCATAAATACTCAACCGGGGTATCCA
>JAKQEE010000350.1 GCA_029558635.1 Pseudomonadota bacterium
ATACCGGGCGAAGTTTTCCACGCCAACAGCCTTTCCCTCGAACATTACGGCGCTTATTCGCTCGTGCTCGACCGGCTTGGCGGCAAATGGATCACCTACATTGTCAAGTGGCCCGCAGAGCGGATAGACGCCATCAACGAACGAATCAAACAAGATTTTCAACAATCAAACGAACAGCAAAAGCAGGCGATTGAGGCCGAGAGAGAGCGCCAGCGCGAAGAGCAGATTCAAAAACGGCTCAGAGCGAAGGACGAAAAGAAGGGCTTCGCCGCTACCCTGTTCGATTAAACTGCAACATCATGCAACAACTCAAACCCAGTACTCAGAAAATGATTCTCTGGCTTTTTTCCAAGGCCGTCGAGAACAAAGGCCCGCTCACCTACACCGACATGGTACTGCCAGACTTGGTGATAACCACAGACTTCGACTTTGCTCTTACCAACACAGAGCAGCCGATAGTGGAATTCAATATCGTCGAGAAAGGCGCGGATACCGACCACTGGAAAGCCCGCATATTGCTGGTCAAGGTCATCGGAGAAGAACTGCCGAAAGTGTACCCACAGATGTACAGCGACCCGCAGTGGGGAATCAAGCACGTGCTCAGGTGGATACAGGATAGCGAACAGGAAAAGCCCGACCTGCTTTCGCCGATTCAGCCCGACTTTGACCTTGTTTGTGGCATTATCAATTCACGCATCGGCGACGCTTGGAGCCGTCGCAAAGACAAATTCCCGCGCCTGAAATGAAAGATATACTGAAACAAATCCACGATGCCGCCCGGTCGCTGAAACTCAAACTGCCCTTCACGCCCGAATGTGATCCAGCGCACGACCTGATTGACCGTATCATCGAACTGTGCGGCCAATCTGCACAGGACAAGGCACTGGAGTTTCTGCGTGCCCGGCACGAGAATGTGGAGAGCGCCTACGTCCTTCAATATCACGTGGACGGGAAGTGGCTGGCCGTCCGAATACCAAGGCACCAACCGTTCGGCCAGCAGGTCGAATGGTGCGCAAGCAAGGGGGCCTCGCTCATTGACGTGACGATGCAAATCAACGGAGCCGCCAAACTTTCCAGCCTGACCGAAACCTTTTCAATCACAGATTTCAAATAGAGCACCATGCACATAACGGTAAAAACAACGGTTGACCCCCGCGAAATCTGGGTGGGTGGTCACAAAATCGGCATCAAGGACAGTCAGTTGGTTGTCGATCACAGCAACGAACTATCCTGGGGCTTTCTCGGCTCAGGCCCGGCGCAAACCGCCTTGGCATGCTGCGTCCACCTGTTCGGCCCTTATGTCGGGGTCGAGGTCTATCATCAGTTCAAATGCAACCACGTTGCCCACTGGACGCGCTTCCACGACGGCGAGCGGTCGGTTGACCTCGAAAAGTTCTACTTCGACCACATTGAAGGCCGCGCGTCAGACCTTGCGCTGAGCCGCTTTTCGCAGAATGTCTATAACCGCCTGTTCGCCGCCGTCGAAGATGACGAGATTATCACCGGCATCCTGGATGAAAGCGCCGTGGTAAACAGCGACGGCCAGACGCGAATCATCACGAAGGAATACTCAAGGCGGCTGGAGCAAATCTGTGAGGCCTTCGAGTTCGCTTATGTCAACCTTGACGGGAGATGGCAAATCATCGCCTCGATGCCGACCACCGGTTATTTGAGGCAGTTGCAAGCCACTGCAAAAAAATGTTTGCAAGTTTGAAAAATCAGTTATCTTTGCAACAAGTTTAACCAATGGGACATTTCCAAAACACAGTCGCTGCGACGCAGGGACTTCTCCTAAAAAAAATCGGTCAGCCACAGTATCGCGCATCCGGTTTTGGTACAGGAAATTCAAATGTCACCAATGTCACGAAAACAACGGTGCATGGCTTATCGCCCACTGCATCGAATTAAACAACGAGTACAATGAACACTGCAACATCGAACAAATTACTCGACACGTCCCAATTCACGAAGCATCCGGAGGGTTACAAGACATCGGGCAACTACACGCCCAAGCGTGTGCCGATACCGCTGGACATCCAGTCGTATGTGACCGGATCACTTCCCTTTGACAAGCGCAGGCAAGGTGAAAAGCCGCCCAAACTGGACATCTACACCCAGTTGGTGGAACTTGGATACCAGTTCACGCAATCGAACCTGCGCGGCGGTCGCCAATACGAATTCACGGAAGAGGAACTCCAGGTGCCGGATATCCGGCAGGATGTTATATGGCTGCCCGAGGTTGAGTTGAACGTGAAAATCTCTGAAATCCTCGCAGTGTACAACATAACCCGCGAGGCTGCCGGCTTAAAGCGGCTGCGGGGTGTTGTACCTATCATCTGCGCCTTGCTTCGCCGGGGCGTTACTGTCGCACCAAAAATAGAAATGCTATGAATCACAAACGATTGACTTACATCATGCCCCACGCGCCGGTTGAAGGCGGTAAAACCAAACGTCGGCGACGCTCGAAACTGATGTTCCAGGAAGAGCGCCAAGGCGAAGCCGCCGAGGAAGCCGAATTGTCCGATGCCGAATACCAACGCCGGCAGGCTGACAAGCGCGGTATCAAACCGTAAATCATTTTCACACATTTCAAATCCATACTGCAACATGGAAAACAACACGAGTAACGGTTTTATCTATCACAACCCCGATTTTTGGGAATCCCAACAAACCGACGCGCTGGACAAGGCGCTTGTCGAGTTCAACTCGAAATTCAAATCCGTCAAGCGCGACGAAGTGGTTTCGGTGTCGGGACGCAAAGACAGAAAATTCGCATCCCTGGACGAAATCATGATTGAGATCCGC
>JAKQEE010000364.1 GCA_029558635.1 Pseudomonadota bacterium
TGCGCAGTTTCAGGTTGTGATTGAGGTCGCGCAGCGCGATGGACGGCACTTCGTACATCTGCCCGATTTGCACTGGCAGGACAAGCCCGCCCTTCTTGACTTCGAGCACACCCTGGTTAATCAGGTCGGCCCCGCTGGTCAGGTTGATGATGTTGAACTCCTCGCAGCAGGGCGGCAGTTTCTTTGCCATCGCCTTCAACTGCTCAGCGATATCATCCGTCATCGAGAATTTGGGTTTGGGGATTCCGTGTTGACCGTTGTTACTCATGTTGCAGTAGTTTGGGGCAAATGTAACATTTTCAACAAAAAAAAGCGCCACGACCTGTGAAGGCGCGGCGCTGCCGTGTTAAGAAAAAGGTAATCGCCTAAAACTTCTTGAACCTTATCCGCCTCCGGTAAGGCTGTTGATTTCTTCTTTCATGTCGTCAACGGCTACAACCGTATCAAGGTAATAATCGCCGAACTCTTCCAGAACGGCTTCTACTTCCGCGTCCGGGTGTGTGATAATCGCTTTGAGGCCGGCCTTATAGGAGGCCAACTGGTCTTCGTCGAGGTCGTCAACAAATTGGCCGATAGGCTTGACGACCTTAACAATACCGTCCGTGTAGTCTCCGAGCGTACTTTCTGGGTCTTTCTGTTGGAGTTTCAGCAGTGCGGCTTGAGACTTGCCGCCGAGCATGAAGGCTTTTTTAACGACGGCCTCAAGGGGGTCGTTTTCAAAATCAATCTGTTCGGCGATTGAATCATAGACATTTTCTAAAGTCATTTCGATATGCAGTTTGGTGAAAAGATTGTGTGTGGCCGAAAGGTAGGGAGATGGATTTAAAGCAGGGGTTAATTTAGACAAAGAAAAAAAGCGCCGAGTGCTTGCGCATTCGACGCTAATAAACCCCAAAAAACCAAATGAAAACAATCTTTCGTTTGATGCACCACGGCCCGACCTCACTTGGGTCAGCAAAGAGGCCGGGCGCAGCACGATAACGGTATCGTCAGCGGCCACCCGCTTTTATGTCAACAACGGCACAAATATAGGTGAGGTTTTCAAATAAAAAATAGAAGTCCCTATTTTTTTTATTTTGAACTTCTCCGGCGCCGCTTCTTTCTCAGGTTGAATATTGAGCGCATGGTGAGCGCGTCAAAGTAGTCGGGCGAATATCCCAACTGCGATTTCACTTCGTCTTTGTCTGTCATCGTGAAGCGGTTGGAGGCATCGAAGCCGGTTTTTCGGTGCTTGTCAAACTCTTCGATGATGCGCTCCTGTACCATGTCATCGTCCACACTGAGGAAAGTTTGCCAGGTGTTGACCCGCTGCGCGAAGTGGTAAGCGCACTGGGTTTTCAGGTTTTTGAAAAG
>JAKQEE010000366.1 GCA_029558635.1 Pseudomonadota bacterium
GTCATTGGCTTCTTTCCTCTTTCGTCTTTCCTGAATCAAAGTAAGAAGAAAGATGAAAGAAATATTGCTTCCTAACATGAACCGCATCGAACTTACCCGTATCCCTTTTATAAAGAACACTCTCAAAAGCCGTTACCCGCAATTGGCAGTCTTTATCGTCATGCTGGTCGGTTACATCTTTGCCATCCTTGCGGGACTCATCGGAACGCCTGTCGGCAGTCACAACTTCAGCATTGTCTTTGTTTGGATCGCGTGGTGGGCGATCCTCATTCTCGTCGCGGTCCCCTTCTTCGGACGCGGCTGGTGCGCGGTCTGTCCGATCCCGCTTCCAGGGGAATGGCTGCAACGCGGCGCGATCCTTGCCCCGCCAGATAAACGACCGAAATGGTTGAATCTCCGTGTGCCAAAAATGTTCCGCAATATCTGGATGCAGAACATTTCGTTTCTCCTTCTGGCTCTCTTTAGCAGTGCCCTGCTCACTACCCCAAACATCACTGGCATTGTCCTGGCTGCCATGCTCTTTGTCGCAATCGGACTGAGCGCCATCTTCGAGCGCCGCGCCTTCTGCCGTTATCTCTGTCCCGTGGGTGGATTCATCGGCTTGTATTCACAAACCGCGCCCATCGAACTACGCATCAAAGATAAACAAGTTTGCGTGAAGTGTGTGGGCAAGCCCTGCTACAACGGCTCGGACGCGGGCTACGGCTGTCCGTGGGATGTCTTCCCCGGCGGCATGACCAAGAACACCTATTGCGGACTTTGTATGGAATGTATCCGCACCTGCCCGCACGACAATATCGCGGTCAACCTACGCCCTTTCTCTGCTGACCTTGCCAAACCGACAGCGCGACTCGACGAAGCCTTCAAAGCCTTCATTATGTTTGGCGCCGCCATGATCTACGCGGGCGTGTTGCTTGGTCCGTGGGGCACACTCAAAGACGCGGCATACAACGTCGGTACAGGCGCATGGTTCATGTATGCAGTAATTTTTCTTGCGATCATCTTTATCGTCCTGCCTGGGCTTTTCACTTTGGGGATTATGACAACCAAAGGCAGGCAATCTCTCAAACAACGCTTCATGTCTCTTTCCACTGCTCTCATCCCACTGGGACTCATGTTCTGGGTTGCTTTCAGTCTATCCTTCGTTCTAACAAATGCTTCTTACATTCTCGCCGCATTGTCCGATCCGCTGGCGCTTGGCTGGAATTTGTTTGGCACCGCAAATGCCGCATGGCAGCCCATGCTCACCACGATCCTTGCGCCCGCGCAGACACTCGCTCTGGTCGTAGGATTGGTCTGGTCGGCGCGAACAGCCCAAAAGGTGAATGAAGCGGGGACGTCCACAATCCCTGTCATCGTCTACTGCTTCGTCGCCACATCCATCATGCTATGGTTATTGCTATGAAACGTCCCGAACTCATCTCACGCATCCTGATTATCACAGGGATACTCCTTGCCGTTGGTGCTCCATTGTTTCTTTGGGCGCGCACGCCTTTGATCCACGCCCGCATGGCGGAGGATGGCGGCTGGAACCCCGATGTGATTCAAGCAGAAACGGGCAAGCCCCTTCATTTGAAACTCACCTCCGATGATGTTGTGCATGGCTTTGCAGTCGGTCAGATGGACATGCAAAGTGTGGACATCCTCCCCGGCAAAGTCACCGAGATCACGTTGACCTTCGATAAGCCTGGGATCTATACCTTCTTCTGCACCCGTTGGTGTGGACTCAATCACTGGCGTATGCGCGGCACGATAGAAGTAACAGGCGGTTCGGATATCATCACCGCAGGGGGCTCATCCGAGCCTGCTTCTGTTCCCCTCTACGTTTCTCTCGACCTGGACATTGACGCTCCGCACGACTCGCCTGTTATTCCAAATGAAAAGCCATCAGCAATGAATGGTCAATTACTTGGAGCTAATTTACCAATCGACCAATCACTCGATTACTATCTTTCTCACTCCCCCTACCAGGTCTTCACCGACTTATCGGACACATCCTTAACCGAATCCCAAAAGTGGGATGCAGTTGCCTATCTTTGGCAATCCAATACCACACCTGAATCGCTTGCCAACGGAAAAGAACTCTACGCCCAAAACTGTGCGGCGTGTCACGGCGAAAACGGCGCGGGCGACGGCGTCTTTGCCGACGACCTTGCCGAAGCGGGCGAAGCCTCCATGCAAACAATGGAAGGCGCAACGGATATGGTCATGCAAACCCCTGTTGATTTCACCGATCCAAGTCGAATACTTGGCGCGAGCCCAGCATTATTGCAAGGGAAAATCTTGCGCGGTGGCATGGGAACAGGCATGCCCATGTGGGGCGTAATTTTTACTGAAGAACAAATCTGGGACCTGATTGCGTACATCTATTCGTTCCAGTTTGAATATCAAAAGTAAGGAGGCTCAATGAGCAAAAAAAATAAGAAGTATCAAAAGCAGAGAAAGAAGAATTTCCCCTGGTTGTTTGTCGCACTCGGTGGGATTCTTCTGGCAGCGGCGGCGTTTTTCTTTGCCAACCAAGGCGGTGGCAATGGAGGAGGGACGCCATCCATTGCGGTGGATCAGCAACTGATCGATTACGGCGATGTGAAGTT
>JAKQEE010000376.1 GCA_029558635.1 Pseudomonadota bacterium
CATCCTGCTTTTGCCTTCGTAAAAGGAGATATTTGCGATGCGGATACGGTAAAAAAGCTGTTCGAGCAATACCACATCGAAAGAGTGGTCCACTTTGCCGCAGAGTCGCACGTGGACCGGTCGATTCACGATCCGCAAGTCTTCCTGAAAACGAATATTCTGGGAACGCAAACCCTTTTGGATTGCGCGAAGCGGCATTGGCAAACAGGAAACGGATGGGTGCCGGGATGCAAATTTCTACAAGTTTCCACCGACGAAGTCTATGGCGCTTTGGGTCCGACCGGATGTTTCACCGAGCAAACGCCGCTCGATCCGCACAGTCCGTATGCCGCCTCGAAAGCATCGGCGGATATGATCGTGAAGGCGTATTTCGACACCTACGGCTTGCCGGTGACGATCACTCGCTGTTCCAACAACTACGGTCCCTACCAATTCCCGGAAAAGCTGATTCCTTTGATGATACGGAACGCATTAAACCATCAGCTGCTTCCGGTTTATGGCGACGGGAAACAGGTACGGGACTGGTTATACGTCACCGACCATTGCGCCGCTCTTGATCTGGCGCTGGAAACGGCGCAAAACGGAACGGTCTATAACATCGGCGGTCATAACGAAAGGGAAAATATCGAGATCGTGAAGACCGTCCTGTCGATTCTTCGTAAGAAAACAGGCGATCCAAACATCAATGACCGTTTAATCCAGCACATCACCGACAGACTCGGGCATGACCGGCGGTACGCCATCGACCCGGAAAAGATAACGCGGGAACTTGGTTGGGCGCCTACGGTTTCTTTTGAAGAAGGCATGGAAAGAACGATCGATTGGTACCTGGGTAACCGTGACTGGCTGGAAAAGATCATTTCAGGGGAGTATCTCGGGTATTATGAGAAGCAGTATGGGTCGTCGGGTAGTTACTCAAAGTATTGAATAAAACATAAAAAATGAGAGGTATTACCGTAATGCGAGCTAACGCCTGATACATTGTTTAGGTTACTCAATCAACTTTTTTATTGCTTTCCTTTGAGCTCTGAC
>JAKQEE010000412.1 GCA_029558635.1 Pseudomonadota bacterium
ACCGTACTGCCCACGAACACCCACAATGGTTTTTCTAGGTTATAGGGGCGCAAATGCTCGATTTGTTCCTGAAAGATGCGCTGCTGTTCGTAGAACGAAAGCAGATTTCCCAAAAGGAGCATTTCTGTTTGTTTCTCGCGATTGCCTTCTTTCAAGTTGAGAATGCGAAATTCCTTACCATACCCGTCGCCGTAAAAGTAGCGGTAGGAGTAATCGAAAACTATAGCCTTGCCGTATTCCGCGGTAAGCGGGTCGTTGCGTGCTGCGCTTAATGCCTGTCCGAAGGTGGCACTGTATTCAAAGGTAAAACCGGTAGAGCCCAGCGCGTCGCGGTAGCTGCGCCAGACCTCGCCGCCGGAGCCTTTGTGTCCTTCGTCCACGAAGATCAGATTGCGGCCCTCGAAGGCCTCCACAGGAACGCTCACCCCGCCGCCACGCTTTTCCTCCACCAGTTTGGTGATTTCGATGACCTGCACTACGTTCTTTCCGCCGGTAAACAGACCGCTGTGATTCAGGTCAAAGCGCCGGGCCGGTATGCCGGAAGCGGCCAATTCGGTGAGATGCTGTTCGCTCAAGCCCTCATTGGGCGTTATCAGCAAAATGTTGTCCAGCGATTCGGTGTTATAGTGCAGAAACTGGTGGTAGTTGAGATGCAGGATCAGGGTCTTGCCGCTACCGGTGGCCATCCAATAAGCCAGTTTGGCAAGATCGGATTCGGCAAATACTTCGTCGGGCGGCTCGCCGGGGGCTTTGGCGGCGTTGCGTTCGCGCACAAATGCATTCAAATCGGCAAGAAGTTGGGAACGACGATTGAAATAACGATCAAGAACAATTTCAGTGTAAAGCACAGCCAGATATTGAAAATACCGCAGGGTAATCGGCTCAGTGCGTCCGCGGTTAATGGCCGCAAGATGTGCTCTCATGTTCTCATCATATCTTTCGAGGTCTTCTATGGAAATTTTGACCTGACTGCCACGACCTATGAGATGGTGACAAAGAAAACTCCTACCTGAATCGTCCGAACCCTCGGAGGCGCTTTTAGTATCAGTAAGAAGGTCTTTGTTTTTCTTGTACCCCAGAAGGCTGTTGAGCCATGCGAGCAGGACAAGACGATTTTCTAGTTTGACGTATTGCTGGAGGCCGTTCGGCGATGGTGATGAGGGTAAATTCGTGTGTAACCTTGTTTTGCGCGACATCACGAATCCTCCAGCGGCAATGGCGGAATAAGCGGGGCCAGCATATCCACGAGTGCCGGCAGTTGTCGTTGTATAAGACGATAGATCAGGTCGTAATCCACTCTGGTATATTCATGGCTTATCACATTTCTTAGTCCTATGATACTGGACCATGGAATTTCTGGATGCGTCTGTTTGAACGAAACGCTGATGCGTCTGGCGGCCTCTCCCATGATTTCCAGTTTGCGCTCCACGGCCAGTCGGACGATAAGCGCTTCTTTGCCTTCAGCCGTAAACTGTTCAAGAGCCAAGCCCTTCATGAACCCCATGATCGTCTGCGCCGCTTCAAGCATATCCCAAAGGTAGGCAGGATCGCGTCCCTCAGCACGCATAGATCACCTCGCGATGCGTGAGAATATGATGTCGGCGGAAAGGATTACGAAGGGCCTTCTTTTCCACAAGATCCACCTTTCTGCCGATGATATGTTCCAATTCATCCTCGGCGGCGATTATGTCAAACAGGCTCCATTGGGCTTCTTTGCTAAATACGATCAGCACATCCACATCGCTGTCTGGGCGAAAATCTTCCCGCAGCGCCGAACCAAAGAGGGAAAGCTCCTCGATTTTCCATTTAACGCAGAATTCGGCAATCTCTCTGTGGGGTATGTCAATCTTCGGTTTCATAACTCACGCCTCCACAGGGGCGAACATTCGTTCTTTGAACAGTTTCTCCAGCACCCGCGCACCAGGGATGTAGGAATCGCCGTTTACATACACATCGTCCATCCCCTCAGTCAGTTTCTGTGCGGTCACAAATTCCTTGTCGCGCTTGTAGTCGTTTGCCGTCCAACCCTCGGTCTCGCGCCAGATAACGGCCACTTTGCGCCCCTCGCGGGTAGCGCCGCGATAGACAAGGTAGCGCCGGTCGTTGTCGTTGAGGGCCTGTCTCTTTCGGACGTTAAGACCCAATAGATACGCGAAAGATTCGGGCAAATCCACAGCCTGCGCACGCGTTTCGCCGTCGCGATGGATGTGTAATCGATACGAGAATGGCTTGGCGAGCTTCTCCACGTTGAGCAGGGTTTCGCTTTTGCGCGTTTCCCACTGGAGCATGTACTGGAGCAGGTAGTCTTCAAACTGCATGACTTGCTGGCCGGACAGATCGTCGAAAGCAATATTGTTCAGCGCGTCTTCGTAGGATTCCAGGCGGATTACTTTGACGATGCGGGGGCTGCGTTCGGCTTCCTCAGACGTAGCCATACGCTTGGGCTTGCCGTTTTTCCACTCCGGCGAGAAGGTGACCTTCTTGATGCGCGGCAGGAGCACGGTATCAAAATACTGCGCCATCTCCACAAGGATGAACTTGCGCCGCCCAGCTTGTGCTGAGCTTGTCGAAGCGTCCTCACGGTTGAGGTTGATGACCGCATGGCCGGTGGTGCCGGAACCGGCGAAGAAGTCGAGAACAACATCGTCGAGAGAATATGCCGAAGCCGCAACAAGTTCCTCATAAAGAGATGCTGGGTGACAATAATCAAAGCCCAAACCTAGATCATCAAGATATGCTTTTCCCTTTTTCGCATCTTGGATAACAGAACGTACTTGCATTTTCGATTCTTCTTCTAAGAATCGTTTTTGTCGTGGTTGGGTTGATTCATCGTGTCCGAATAGAATCTCTCCTCGCTTCATCATGATTTTGAGCGTTTCAGGCGTACGGGAAAATCCGTTTGGAGGAACAGGACAAGGCTTCTTAGTAATCGGGTGAATAAGTGGTTCAAAAAATTTAGGATCTGTGCGTGGCTCAGGTGCCCTAAGACTCACTGAGCTATAAATACGTCCATTTTCATCCAGGTAGCAGTATGCCTTTTCACCGCCAGAGAAATTTGGGTGTTTTCTTACCCAATCTGCATATTCACGCTTTGCATCTTCGGTAGCACCACTATATCTTGCCACAATTTCACTGGCTGTTCTTAACATTTCGGCGATGTTTGTATTCCTTTGATAAATGGAATTTTCACTGGCAGAGCGCCAAACGATGTATTCATGTTGTGTTGCCACACCGCGTCTGGCTGTCATCGGATTACGCTTATCCCAAACAACAGTTCCCGCATCAGGAATCCCTATATCATCAAGGAGAATCTTAAGACGTTCGTATTCATTTTCATCAATATGGCAGAGAAGATGGCCGTTCGCTGATATCAAATTCTTTCCTGCATGAAAGCGGTTTTCCATCATCGCCAGCCAACTTGAGTGCTGGTAATCATTCTTGTATAGAAACCCGCTGGTTTGTGTGTTGTAAGGCGGGTCAATGTGAATGCACTTCACCCCCTCCCGATACTTCTCCGTCAGCAAATTGAGCGCCTGCCAGTTTTCGCTGTGTACCAGCAGGCCGTCGATGGCTTCGTCCAGATCGTCGAAACTTGCAAGCAGGCGGTCGGTAAAGCCCTGCCCTGAGCCTGTTGAAGGGTCCGGTGAAAAGTGGCGCGTGTCTATCACTAATGTGGGGTGGGTTTTCAAAAACTCTATACGTTGGTCTTTCTTGCTCTTGCCGATTTTCTCTTCATCAATAGAATACAGTGTTTTCCACTCCTCCCACTGCGCTTCACAGTCGGCAATCTCGGGGTACAACCCCTCCGGGATGCAGCCCACGGTGATGCAGTAAAAGGTCTCGGTGATGAATTTGCGCTTTTCCCAGAGCATCTTCTGGAACCCTTCGATCTGCGCCAGAAATTCGATGATATGGCCGCCCACCTTCTTGATAAGCCGCATCGTCTGGAACCAACCCTCGGACACTCGCTCGCCTGCGGCTTCCATCTCATCTAAATTGAGAACCTCGTTCTTCAGGTAAAAGTCTAACTCGCGCGAAAGAAATCCTTTCAGGTCTTTGTGGATGAAAAAGTCGCTGGTGTTACGTCGGGTGTACTGGCGCAGGTGATGCGCAAGAAAAGAGACGCTTTCGCCGTTTGCGGCGCGGCGCTTTTCGGCTGCCAGTGCAGCCAGAACCAATGGTGTGGTTTTTACAAGTCGGTGTTTGGAAATATTTTCCACAGCATTGGCGATGATCGCTTCCTGCTGATTCTTTCCGCCATAAGTGATCGCTTCCTGCCCGTTGAGCGGGCGGAATTCAAAGGGAATGGTAAGGTTTATGGCGGATTCGTCCCATGCAATCTCATCCGGTTGCGGCAGAAAGAAGCGCTTGTCGCCTTTAACGTTGTTCTGCTCCACATCTGCGGCAGTCAGTTTGAAATGCACGGTCACACCGTTCGTTGCTTTCCAGGTGTAGTCGGCAAAGTGCTCGCCGGTCTTTATATAGTACTGGTCATGGTTTGCCCAGTAAAGCGTTACCTCCTCTCCGTTATAAGGGATGGCGTAGCGTTCACGCTTGGAGTACCGACGCTTGGAGATAAAGTCTCCGTCCTGCCAGTAACGGCTGAAGAAGGCGTACAGATGATTGTATATAGTAGCTTCAAGCGCCTCGTGGCCTTTGACGGATTTTGCTTTTTCCAGGGCGGCCAGATATTCTTTGCCGGGCTTCGTGTTGTGGTACTTTATCAAATTGCCCGCCGCGTCAAGGGCGTCATCAAATATCTCCAACATCTTCTTCTTGGCGGCTTCCAGATCCCGGGCAGCCTGCGTTTGTCCTGCCAGCGCACCCTGAGCGAGTTCTTCCGATATGGACCTGGGCAAATCTTCCTGGATGAAGCGTTCGATTACGCCGCGCTTGTAATTCATAATACGGTAGATGCCAAAATCCAGGTCGGCACAATCGAATTGAAAAAGTTCACGCAAGAGAGATTGAAATTTTATCTGATGGTCATCCATATATTCTCCTCATCTTAGTAAATAAAAAAGATATTTACAAAGGTTTTTTGATAAAAAAATATACCCACATTTTCCATTAAAACTTTTCCAATTCCATGCTTTTTTTAATGGCGGCTATTAGAAGCAGCCATTAGAAATTGGGATGTAATGACAAAGGTGGGATAAATGTTCTGATTAATCTTTTGCAGTGAGCCATCCGCAATCTACAATCTTTCTTTCAATTTCTTCAATAATTGAAATGAGTTGCATATCCCCTTCACATGCTTTATCCTCCCTAATTGCCTGAAGAAGGGTTTTGACATCGTCAAGGCTTGCAAACCAAGGAAGCCTTAATCTTGTCAGGTGTGGCTGGCAGATCGTAGATCCGCACGCCGCAAGCATCATAAATGGCATTCGTCACCGCAGGAGCAGTGCATACCATTGTCATTTCGCCTACACCTGTAGCCCCTAAAGGTCCTTTTCGGCGGGGAGTCTGATTGATAATCACATCCATGTCAAAAGCTGTCTTCATAGTGGGAAATTTGAATGTGAACCAGTCTTTTGTATGGCCGTGGACATACTCTTCCCTGAGGGCAAATCCCACACCCTGATCCATACCACCATGTAACTGGCCTTCCAGATTCTGGGGATTAATGACAGTGCCTGGATCCACGGCGGTTGTTACTCTGATGACACGTATTTCGCCTGTATCGGTATTTACCTCCACCTCGGCCATCTGAATCGCATGGATACGCGATTCAAAGGAAGGTCCCTGACCGGTTTCGGGATCCAGAACCGCTTCCTTGCCCTCCGCAACCTTGGAGCCCACATAGCGTGTAGGTTTGCCAGCCTTCACAAGGGCTTCGTAAGTATTGGCGCAAACCTCCTCCATGGATTTTTTCAGTTGCTCAATAGCAAGAACGAGGGAACCGCCCGCCATATAAGTCATTCTGCTGGCCGCTGCGGGTCCCATTCCCGTTGTATGGTCGGTGTCTCGCGTAACCAGACGGATTTTGTCCATAGGTATGCCGGTGAGATGTGAGGCGATTTGTGTAAGCATGGAATCGTTGCCTTCTCCTGGGTCTGCAACCGCGGCATAAATCGTAATACCGTCATCAGGATCAAGCTCTAAAGCAACCCGACCAACATCCGCCGGACCTCCAACGCCGAAGGCATGGCAGCCGAGGCCGACTCCCCGTCTGATCGAACCATTTTTCCATGCCGCGGCTTCATTTTTTGCCCGTTCGTAAGCGGGCCTGATTGCGTCGCAAAGTTCCGGAAAGGGCCACTGGTCGTACACCATACCGGTGGATACACTCTGACCTGGCAGAAGTGAATTCAGGCGCCGGAATTCCAGAGGATCGATGCCGAGCTTTTCGGCCAGCATATCTATCGCTGACTCCAGCGCAAAGGTCACCTGAGGAGGACCGGCTCCCCTGGCTGCTCCTCCTGCGGGGTTGTTTGTATATACGAGGCGCGCCAGGGCATTGATGTTGGGAATATAATAGGAACCCGAGAGCATCCACAGTGCACGTTTGACAATAACCATTCCATTAATTTGATAAGCTCCATTGTCAACGATGAAATCAATATCGAAAGCGGTCAGCTTGCCATCTGCTGAGGCGCCAAGCTTGACCTTCATATTAAAGGGGTGCCGTTTGCTGGACATAAGCATGGATTCGGCAAGACTGGGGATATACCGCACAGGGCGTCTAAAATGGAGTGCGGC
>JAKQEE010000414.1 GCA_029558635.1 Pseudomonadota bacterium
GCCGTACCGATTGAAGGCGATGCCTTCGCCTTTGCCGGGCTGGAAGAACCGCCGGCCCAATCGGGTACAGGCAGCGACTTTGACGACGACCTGCCTTTCTGATGGAAACCATACTGGCAATCGAAAAGGTAATTCGCTGGTACTCCGACCTATCCCGCGACTACAACGACCTCGACACGCTGCTGTCGGCCGCTCGAAAACTGTCAACGCTACTATTTGAGTTTGCCGGCGAAGTCGGCGGCATGTATAAGCAGCGAAACAGGACTGAGTTTCAGCGCAAGGCGGAGTTTGCCAGAATATACCGCGAACTAATGGCCGCTGACATAAAGCCGTCTGTTTCGGCCGCTGAGAAGGAGGCGGACGGCCTGGTGTCGACGCTAAGGAATGAAGAACAACAGGCGGATGCCGAATACCAAGCGGCCCGCCTTTACCTGGAAGCCGCGAAAGCGGTGCACGAGCAAATGCGACAGCACATTTCCAATCTGAAAAGCGAAAAAGCGCTGGAAGGTCGGGGGCAAGGGTCGCAGAATTAACAATGGTTTTTAGCGATCAATTTTGGAACGGCCTGCGCAAACGAGCAAAGGCTAAACGCAGAACACCGCCCCGCCTGTCGGAATGATGGGCGGGTATTTAAAAAAGCAAACCCATGGAAATAGAACTTGTAAAACTGTCCCCGGAAACCGTATTCAAGTACAAGGGCGTAACATATCGATCAACTACCCTGTACTGGACGGCAGACGCCGCAAAGAAGGCCGGCAAATACCAATACACCGGCATTGATTCAGCCGATCTGGCCCAAGTAGTTAGTGTGGTGCCGAAATACGGCGGCCGCTTTCAGCCGGAATTGTCGGTCTACATTGACAGTAAAACCCTCGTTGAGGTCGAACCATGATTATTATTTCACTGGCCGCTTTGTCGGCCCTCATATTCTACGCAAATGGTCCAACCAACAAGCGCGGCCGCGTATAGGACGCTAACCGCGAAAGAATTCCAATGCGAGCGCCTGGCAAGGATGCTCCTTTACATCACAAATAACGGCGGCGACCTCACTATTGGGGAAATGGCAAAGCGCTGCCGATTTGAGCAAAATGGCACGGTATCCGCCCGCCTTGATGAATTGCGGTTCAAACGAACCATTTATGGGAAAATCCCCCGTGTGCTGATTATCGACGGGGCAACGTACCGTGTCGAGTGCAGCCAAAAGCGCAAATGCACGGTATCCAAACGGCGCGTCACCTGCATGGCATGGGTGATGGTGCCGGCTAATCAAATGCCTTCACAACTTGAAATTGTACTTAACTGATGGAAGATATGGACATCAACAACTGGGTAAAAAGAATCATAAAAGGCCCTGCGGGCTTTGATGTCTGGGAAGACCGCGAGTGCGTTATTTTCCACCACAGCCGCGAAGAAGGTATTGCCGAATTTGTGCTGCGATGCCTGGCAAATCCGAATTGCGAGGGCAGCGACAAGGTTCTTGACGCCATTATGCAAGAACGCGAACGCAAACTTAACGGCAATCAATAATGCACGACACAGATACACAATACTTCGACCCCGGTCCGCCGGGATATTGCTGGCTAACCGGCTATCGGTTCACCTACAAGCATTCGGCACAAGCAGATCAACAAAGACGCCGCCGGAAAAACAAAAACGCGGCGCGGGAACGGGAGACGAAGGAGAAAG
>JAKQEE010000421.1 GCA_029558635.1 Pseudomonadota bacterium
CTCGGTATAGTCCATGATGCCGAAAACAGTCAGATCAAGGCGTTTCATCAGATCATCGGCGATTTTGAGCGCGCCGGGCAATTTGTCGGGCAGATAGGATTTCGGATACATATATCCGGGTCCGGACAGACTGCCGATAAAGCAGTCTTTGTCGGTGGCTGTTTCATAGTAGAATTGCAGCAGGCCGGGCGCCAGATCGATCCATTCCATATTGGCCTCCCAGCCGTAGGGAATCGAACCGCGTCCGGGTCTCAGCCAGGCGCCGAGACCGAGACCGTCGGATTGAATCAGGGCGATATAGACCTTGTTTTCGGCCTGGCGATCCGGGTCGAAGTGTGCTTTCTGGCGAAATTCAAAGCCAGGTGTGACGGGGATATGGGCGTGAAAACTCATGTTTGGCAGAGTGGCCACACCTTCGCCGACCACCATGGTATGGCGGGACAACAGCGGCAGATGTTCGCCTTCCTGATCCTTGCAATAGGAATGCCAGCCGAAGAGATAGGCGTAATCGTTCATGTCGGCATGCAGTTTATCGGCCAACACATATTCATCCGGATCGGCGGGACTGGTGGAAAGATCGGTGCAAAACGCACGGTGTTGCACGGCAAAATCGGCGATTCCGGGCACCATGCCGGGCAGGCCGGTGGAAGGGATTTTGCACCATTCACCCAAGTAGACGAGAAAATCACGGCTGCATCGCTGCCAATATGCATCGATCGCATGGGCAAAGATTTCAGCATCGGTTTTCCCGCGAAACCGTTGACGAAAATCGGCGATTTGCTGCAAACCCAGTTGCTTGGCCAGAGGGATTTCCTTGTCGCTGACCACCAACGCATCTTCGAGCCCGGCGACGGTGAAAGCCACCATCAGCGAAGGAACCACTTCTCGGTCCCAGACGACATAGCCCTTGAGAAACCGCTTGTAGCGACGCACCAATTTATCCACAGATTCAAAGGTTTGGATCTGCAAATGATGTCGATCCTGATAGTAGCGCAAGACTGCCTGGGTGTTCGGGTGTTCATGGTCCAGGGGATAGAGCAAATAAATATGCGCGGTGTCGCGGTTGGCGAGGCCCTGCAGGCTGAGAACCATGGCCTGCCAGGAGAGATCGCCGGCAGCGCTCCAGTCACCTTGCATGGGAAAAATCGCCACAGTCTCAGCCGGAGCAGCCAAAGCGCTGGATGCCAGTACAATCGTCAACAGTATGGTCACAATTTTCATCGCAGCATCTCCAGAATAGAAATTTATTTGCAAATACCAGTGTCCCGTCGTCAGACGGGACACCATCGACAAAAATCTTAATGTCGTAAATTTATTGTTGCTGTAAATCTGGACAGATTAAATAATGGATTTCATTAATTTTAATTGTTATTACTCGGGTGTCCGGTTACCGGACACCCGTTTTGTTATTACAAGAATTAAGTTGGGTGGTGTCCCTTGTTGGGACACCACTGATTTGCAAACAATAGGAAAGAAAAGGCAGTTAAGCAAGTATAAAATATAAGGAACCAGCATTGTCCATTCGTCAGGAGGGGACAACGCTGTTCAGGAACTCAATCCGAATGGCTTGTGATGAATTTTTGCCTGTCCGCTTTGGTTGCCGGCCGAAAGCGGATCGCCTGACCGCCGCCGGGCGCCAGGCGAAGCGACAGGACGGTGTTTGCATCCACCAGTTGCTCGGTGATCTCGATGGCATACGGCTGGGTGCGCCAGTCGGCATCGGGAGCA
>JAKQEE010000423.1 GCA_029558635.1 Pseudomonadota bacterium
CGGGCAATTACCAGTTGCTCGTACTTCAGCGAAAGCTTAACTGCGTGATCTGAAACATCTATGATCCGGTTAGTCATTGGCCGGATGAATTTCACCTAAAGGTGTTACTGCGAGTTTCTGAATTCGTGCTTCATCCCGCAACTTCATATCGCTTTGCACTCTGATTTCACAACCTTTGCGCTCTTTTGCCATACGGGCATCGTTGTGCAATTTGAAATAGTAATCGGGGTATGGCATATGACACAGTTTCTGTACGACAGCAATTACCTCTTCCCCCTGCCACATCATTTTCACCGTATCACCTATGGCCAGGCTGAACACAAGCGGATCGCTCCGTTCATTGGTTTTGCGCACGGCGTCTTTGCCGGAGGCCACGCGGCGCTTGACTTCAAGAAGGGGAACCACCTCGCAGTTCCACACCTCCTCGCCTTTCCTGTTTTTGCCCGCATAGATCGCCAGATGATGATTGTTCCCAAGCGCCATATGCCTGGGCGGAACGTCTGAAATCTCGACGGGTGTAACGGATTGATAAACCCTCACCTTGTGTACAACCTGCTTCTGTCCATTCGGATGTACAATCACCGGGTGGTCGGCCCGATCAGCAAAGGCCTTGGCCGGAGGCTGGCCTTTTTCCGCAAGCACTTCCTCCACCTTTGCGCGAATGACGGGATCAACAATGAGCTTTTTCCTGATGTCCGGCTCGGTCAGCGATGCCAAAGGAGTGCGCACCACAGGCCGCAGTTCATCGTTGTGCTCCTTGCTTTTAATGAATCCATAGACAGTATCCTTGTGCAGCTGGCCGTTGGTGCGGCGCGAAACCCTGTGCGACACAATCACCCGTCCGAGAGCGTCACTGAATTCCTTCAAGAAACCCGGCCACGGTTCGGGCATGTCGCGGAACCGGCCAGGCTGGTATTCGTAGAAATCGCCCCGATCCGTGCTGTATTTTGAAGCCGTGTTCAATGCCGTGATGTTGTGCTGATTTGTCAGCGCAACCACCATCGCATCTATCGCATGGTGCCGATGGTCGTCCCTGTTTTTCAGATTTTCCGTATTCAGAAGCTTGTTAAGCTCCCATGCATTGCGAAAATAAGCCGTGGTCTGGCCGTTCACGCAGGTAATGCATTTCCGCCACTCCGCCCCGTAAAGCTGCCCGAGATACTCCACAGCCTTGCTGGAAATATACCGCGTGTCGTTCAGCTGGCGGCTGGAATATTGCTCTATGAATGCGTCTTCCGCAGCCACCTCTTTCTGTGAAAATCTTTCAAGTTTCACTTTCGCAAACGCACCCGTGAACCGGCGTACACGTTCAAGGATATCATCATATTTATCAGTGGATCCATAAGCTTCCCACGGAGTCCGGTTCCGCTTGACTTCGCGGTTTTCGTGAACATCACAAAGAGTTTTGTTTGCAAAACTGTTATCGAACGACCGGCTGAAAGGAATGATGTGCTCAATATCTACAGTCGGCTGTCCGCCAAGAAGATCGGACATTTTGAAAGGATTTCCGGTATAGGGACATTCCCATCCGCATTCCTCTGCAAGCAGAACTTTTTCTATCGCACTTCGTTTCGGCTCCACGATATCCATTTCTTTGATGATGCGGGCAACGGCATCTTTTCTTTCTTTTTCCCGCGCCCGCATGCGCCTGATCTGTTCCTCGCGGATTTTTGAAGGCATCTTCAAATCACGCGCCAGTTCGATATGGATGCGCGCCGGTTTCCCGTGCTTGGCGATTATCGCATTCACAAGCCTGCGCGTTTCCGCGAGTGTGCGCTGCACCACAGGATTTCTCAAGTCCTCAAGCGGAGGCAGAATATCCACTGCAGCCGCATTCCCCCTGTCGGGATATGCCTCATTCACGGCTTCGGCGATAGAACAGCCCGGTTTCAAAAGCGGCAGGATCTTTGAAATGGCTTTTCGGGAGAAGCTGGAATAGCCCTCCTCGAGGTCTATCGAGCTGAAGGCCTCCGCCTCCTCCGGCGCCATTTTCCAGAATTTCCGCGCCCGCTTTTCCAGCGCCTCCTCGCTTGTAAAACTCATCAGATCTTCAACCATCATGTTCTGTTCGTCCGAGTTCAAGTTGAGCCAGCGCGAACCAATGGCTTCCATGATTTTCGCCACTGTCGTGTTTCCCTTTAAATCTTTCCGGTCGCCTCCCTCCAAATTGAACTTGAACCCTCTCTTGATCCCCAGTCGTTTCCTCGCCTGTGAAAAAGTCAGCCTGCTGCTGACTTCGAGTTCCCGGCGCAGCAGTTCAAATTCATCCGCAGTAATCGGACGGCTTTCATATTCGGGACTCACAACCCGCAGATGGCACAAATCCTGCATGTAACGAAGCCGCTGGGCTGCAAGACAGGCCATGGGGGCGCGCCGGCGGCCTTTCTCCAGTGCACAGTGGCCAATGAATTTTTCAACTGATTTCAGTGGACGCTGATAAAATATCGCCTTCTTCAGTTTTTTGTGAAGCTCGTCTGTCAGCACATCGCCGTAATGCATCTTTTGAGCCTGCCAAATGGCGTTGAATTCATCGAGATACCACTGCCGATGCGTATATCTCGTTCGAATTCTTTGTGCATGCGGGTCCAGCATGTTGAAATATTCACCAAGTGTGCGCGCACGACTTTCTTCCATTTCCGCCGAAAGCGCTTTGATTCCCTCTTTGACCACGCCTTCTTCTTTGTCGCTTTTTCCAGCCTTTCGGTTGCTGAGGAATCCGCGTCTCTGGGCCAGATGGTAGAAAACCCGGCCAAGCTCATACCGTTCCAGCTTCTCATCAAGAGCCTTCGCCCGCAGCGAATACGGGTCAAGATCCAGCATCCCGCGCCAGGTGTCATCCTTGTGGTTTGGCTTTCCCAAGGGCAGGAGATTTGCTTCCGCAAGCCGCTTCCTCGTGGTTTCCTTCCTCATCTGCCTCCGCGACAAATTCCTGCGCCTTCCCCGCGCCATTCGTCTTTCAAGAGCGTGGGAATCGCGTTTCCCCGTGGCTTCATTGATGTTCATTCCTGCTTCAAAACAGCGGACACCAAGATCAACGATGTGCTTTTTCGAAGATTTCCCCGGCTCAATAAGCACCCATCCTATGGAGTTTGTTCCGAGATCCAAACCAAGTGTATATTTGTTTTGCTTCATGGGGTGATTTCCTTCTTGACTTGAGAGGACTTCCATATCATGGTGTGCAATGTAATGTATCTGAACGGCGAAGTCCAGTTAATCACAATAAGGATTTCGATCCGGAAGGAAAAAGTGCTTTAATTAGCGCCCTCGCGTCCTCGCGCTCTCTTTACGGGAACAGGGGACGCTTTTTTTATACATCGCGGCTGCAGCGGTTTGGACTGCTGGAATGCGATTTCCCGTCCTCTGAAAATAGTACTAAATTAGTACTATTTTAATCCCTGCGCGGCCGGCAGGAGGAAAATCGGCGAAAAGTTCCAATGACTGGAAAAACCGCCGCAAAAAGTTCCAATCATTGGAACTTTTTCGGCAAAGAGTCAGAAGATGGTCTCGCGGCGTGTTCGGTCGGAGCCATCCGCCGATAGCGGAAGCGCGGCCCTCTTTCAAATTCGGCCGCATTTTCCCGGTTGCTATTGCTTTGGCCTAAGCATAGAATCATTTTCCAGCGGATGCATTGCATCGCCGCAGGGAGGGAAGCTTGTTCTGATTTTGGAAAGGGCCGGTGGTGCCCTGGCCGTTGTGTTTATAGGTGCTGAATACTGATGAAAAAGAAGGTTTCTGAATCAAAATCGCTGGAGTCGTGGATATGGGATGCGGCCTGTTCAATCCGGGGTGCCAAAGACGCTCCGAAGTACAAGGACTATATTCTCCCCCTTATCTTCGCCAAGCGGCTTTGCGATGTTTTTGATGATGAGCTGAACCGGATCGCCAAAGAGGTGGGTTCGCGCCAGAAAGCCTTCAAACTGGTCAAGGCCGATCACAAGCTGGTTCGCTTTTATCTGCCGCTGATGCCCGGCGATCCCGAAGAGCCGGTGTGGTCGGTCATCCGGAAGATTTCCGACAAGATCGGCGAGGGGGTCACCACGCACATGCGGGCGATTGCCCGCGAGAATCCGCTCCTTTCCGGTATTATTGACCGCGTGGATTTTAACGCCACCACCCACGGGCAGCGCGATCTCGACGACGACCGGCTTTCCAACCTGATTGAGGCCATCAGCACCAAGCGGCTGGGGCTGGAGGATGTCGAGGCGGACATCATCGGAAAGAGCTATGAATACCTGATCCGCAAGTTTGCCGAGGGCGGGGGACAGAGCGCGGGCGAGTTCTATACGCCCGGCGAAGTCGCAATGATCATGGCGAAGGTGCTTGATCCCGAGCCGGGCATGGAAATCTATGATCCCACCTGCGGCTCCGGCGGCCTGCTGATCAAGTGCGAACTGGCCATGGAGGAGAAAATGAGCCTGCGGAGCCGGAGCAAATATGCCCCGCTCAAACTCTACGGGCAGGAATACGTCCCCGAAACGTGGGCCATGGCCAACATGAACATGATCATCCACGACATGGAAGGCGAAATCGAAATCGGTGACACCTTCAAGAATCCCAAGTTCCGCAAGAACGGAAAACTGCGCACGTTTGACCGGGTGGTGGCCAATCCGATGTGGAATCAGGACTGGTTTACGGAGACGGACTACGACAGCGATGAACTCGACCGCTTTCCGTCCGGCGCCGGATTCCCCGGCAAATCGTCCGCCGACTGGGGCTGGGTGCAGCACATGCATGCCAGTCTGAACGGGAAGGGCAGGGCGGCGGTCGTGCTGGACACCGGCGCGGCCTCGCGCGGATCGGGAAATGCAGGCACCAACAAGGAAAAGACCGTCCGCCAGTGGTTCGTGGACAACGATCTCATTGAGAGTGTGCTTTATCTGCCCGAAAACCTTTTCTACAACACCACCGCTCCGGGTGTGGTGATCTTTCTGAACAAAGCCAAGCCGAAGGAACGGAAAGGCAGAATATTTCTGGTCAACGCCAGCCAGGTCTTCGAAAAGGGCGATCCCAAAAACTTCATTTCCGAAAAGGGCATCGAAAAAATTGTCAGGACGCTGTCCGGCTGGAAAGAGGAGGAAAAACTCAGCCGCATTGTGGACCATGCGGAGCTGAAGAAAAACGACTATAACATCTCCCCCAGCCGCTACATCCACACCAGCGACGCCGAAACCTACCGGCCCATCGCCGAAATCGTCGAAGAACTGAACGCCATCGAAGCAGAAGCGCGCGAGACGGACAAGGCCTTAACCGAAATATTGAGGAAACTCGGAGTCTAACAACGGATGAACACGGATCAAAAGCTCAAGTCGAAGATAAAAGTCTTTGTCAGCTCAGTTCAGAAAGAACTCGGGCCGGAACGAGCGGCGGTCTCCCAGGTTATTGCCGTTGACCCGTTTCTCGAAAAGCATTGCGAGGCCATACTATTCGAGAACGAGCCCACGCCCGGCCGCCCCCAAAAAAAGCCCTATCTCGACACACTGAAGGAATGCGAACTCTATGTTTTGATCGTGGATGTTGAATATGGCGGATCCGACGGCAAACTTTCCGCCACGCACGAGGAATACCGGGAGGCACAGAATCGAAAGATGCCCACCGCCGTCTTTATTCGCGGTCTCGACGGCGCGAAGGACAGGAAACGGGAGAAATCCACTCAGGATTTCATTGATGAGATCAAATCCGACGAGCATAAATACAAGCGCTTCCATGACCGCGAAGACTTGAAGCCCGCGATGCGGGAGGCGCTCCTCTCAATCCTCAAGAACCAGTTCCAGATCACCCCGACCAAGGCCGAGGACAGCGACTCGGAGCACCAAATCGAGAAAGCGTCTGGTTTCGAACTCACAGCGATTGAAGACCTGACCGTTGATCGCCTCGACAAAGCGGCTGTATCGGATCTCATCGAAGCGGTGATCGAACCAGCGTCCCGGAATCTTGATAATGCGGGAGAACAGGCGCTTGCTATGCGGGGTCTTGCCATCCGGCGCCCGGAGAAGCCTTCCATTGTCAACCGTGCGGCTTGTCTCCTGTTTCACCCGCATCCGGCCACGCGGTTCCCCCAATGTGAGATCCTCGCCGATGCCTATGAGGAACCGAGAATTTCAGGTCGTCCCAAAGGCCAGCAGACGATCAACGCGCCACTGCTCGAAGCCGTCCGACAAGCGCTGGCCTTCATCGACAAACACAGCTTCCACCCCCGGCGCGTAGTTGGTCTCAACAACGTGCGGCTCGACGAGTATCCCCAGAAGGCGTTGCGCGAAGTGCTGATCAACGCCCTGGCTCATCGCGATTACGAGGACGCCACCCGCAAGATCATCCTGCGTCTTTTCAGTGACCGGGTTGAAGTGGCCAGCCCTGGATACCCGCTCAAACCGCTCACCATCGCCAAGTTAGAGAAGGGAAACTATCGCCCATGCTCCCGCAATCCCCTCATTTCCCAAACGCTTGCATTGATGGACCAGATGGAACAGCGCGGCACCGGCTTCGCCCGCATGCGCGACGCCATGCTCGACCATGGTCTGGACGCGCCTGATCTCTCGCGGGCCGACGGCTACTTTATCGTCACACTTCCGGGACCGAACGGCGATTATGACCGCATCCGGGTGACTGGAGATGTGGTCGGACCGGTCACTCCGTCGATCGAGAAACAACTTACAGAAAGGCAGAGGAAAATGGTCTCTCTGTTGATAGAGGGTGAGGAGCTTACCAGCCGGGACTGTGAAGCCCAATTTGGAGTGACCCGCCCCGTCATCGCCAAGGATTTCAGGAAATTGCTGGAACTTGGCTTGGTAGAACGAATCGGCAGCGGCCGATCAACCCGATATCGCGCCCAGCCAGGGAAGGAATCGTTAAGTAATCGTTAAGCCGTTTTCGATAATCGTAAAGCCGACAAACCCGCTACGAAAGAAATAGGAACAAAATGGGGACAACAACGATGATGA